>JAOSKI010000001.1:0-605102 GCA_027493675.1 Microthrixaceae bacterium
TGGTGAACCTGCGGGGGGCCCTTTCGTCGGGCCTGATCTCCTCGGATGCCGTCATGGCTCCTCCTGGTCTGTCATGGAACTCCTGCTGGGTACTTCCGCACACAACACGGTGCTGGATCGAGGTGAGTAGTGTTCCAACTGCAGGTAAGGCGACGGTGTGAACCTGCAGACCGCTCCTATGACGTCGCCCTGTCACGATCGGGTCCGATCTCCCAACGGAGGATCAGTGGGTACCCAGTTCATGTGCAACGAATGCGGCACTGTCACCGAGGCGGCCGCAGGCCGGTGCCCGGTCTGCGGCACCCCGGCCACATCCGACACTGGCGCTCCTGCACCCAGCACGAACCCGGCCGCGCAGCCCGACTCCGACATGCGGGCATCGCCACAGGCTCCCGCCGGCCGAAGTGCCCCACTCCCCCGAACCGCTCCGCAACCCGTCGACAGACCCGACCCCTACACCCAGTACGGCAACCCGTTGCACGACAACTGGGGCGAACACGCGCCGGTTCATCCACCGGCATCCCCGATAACACTCACGGCACGGCGAAAGCGTCCTTGGGTCGGCCGTGCCGTGGTGATGATCGTCGTACTTGCGCTGATGGGAACGGCCTGGGTCAACCGCGCCTGGTTGGACGAGAAGTGGGACTCGGTCTATGCGCAGGTCGAGGAATGGACCGGCGAGTAGAGCCCCCGTCCCGCAGCTGCGCCTTCGCGGTCAGAACCTGGTGGTTCACGACTCGCCCCCATCCTGCACAACGGGCAGCCACATCATCACATCCGCACCTCCACCATCACGGTTGACCGCCCGCACCCTGCCTCGGTGTGCTTCGCCACCGTCGCGACGATGGAGAGCCTGGAGTCCGCTACCGGGCAGCGACCGCGCCGCCAGGGGAACGGTGGAACCGGCGAACACATGATTCAGGTCCTGCTCCTCGAACCCCGGGCCACGGTCGCGAACCTCGATCGTCACGCCCTCGTGCCCATCACCCGTGTCTGGAACCGGTCCGCGACGCACCATGACATCGACAGGAGAGCCTTCGGGACTGAACTTGCAGGCATTGTCGACCATGTTCCGCACCGCGCGGCCAACCTGTCGCTCACGCAGCTCCATGACGATCCCGTCGTCTGCTTCGACGTTCACTCCGCGATTCCATCGTGCCCCGGTCCGCTTCGCCACCTCGGCTACAAGAGCACCCACATCGACGCCGGCGAGAGGCTCCTGAGCCGATGCGCCCGAGGAGACTTGAAGCACCTCGTCGATGAGGCTGCTCAGCTCCTCGCTCTCCGCCTCGAGGTCACCGATCAAAGCGAGTCGGGTTGCCTCATCCAACTCGGAGAACCGTCGCAATGTGAAGATGTTCGTCCTCAGGCTCGTCATCGGAGTACGCAGCTCGTGTCCTGCATCCTGTACCAGTCGTGCCTGTTCGGCCTCCGAGAGAGCGAGCTCGGTGAGCATGTCGTTGAACGCCTGGCCCAACCTCGCAACTTCGTCCGAACCTTCCACCGGCACACCCGCATCCAACCCCCCGGTGGCCGCGACACCCTCGGCCACTGCGCTCAACCTCGACAACCGTCGCGTCACCGAACCACCTATCAACACGCCCGCGACGGCCGCGACCGCAGCGACACCGACGGAGACCATCAGGATCCGCGAACGCAACGAGGCCAGCACGCGGTTCGTCTCCTCGATACCACGCGCTGCCTGCAACGCGCCGCGGCCATTGCCCATGGCCACCGTGAGCACCCGTACCGCCTCGCCGTCGATCTCGTCGTCTCGGAGCTCCCGGGCTCCCCGCGGCGCGTCGGTGGCGAGCACCAGGTCACCCTGGTCGACCGGGATGGTTCTGCTGGGTTCCGGGGTGACCACCGACCCGTTCGATCTCACGTATTGCAGGTAGACCTCGTCCGATCCGGCCAGGACCAACGGTCCTGGCCGCGGTCGTCCGGGTCTCCGTGTCACGGACTCCACGTCCTCCACCGCAGCCACCAGCGACCGGTTCACCTCCGCATCGAGCTGGGCCGCCGTCACCCGGTAGCTGAGCAGTCCCACCGCCGCTGACGCCAGAACCGTCAGACCCACCAGGACCAGCACCCACTTGACACGCAGGCTCATGACTGCTTTCGCACGACGTATCCGACCCCGCGGACTGTGTGGATCAGCGGCACATCGTGGTCACGGTCCACCTTGCGCCGCAGATAGCCGATGTAGACAGCGAGGTTCTTCGAGTCGGGACCGAAGTCGTAGCCCCAGATCCGTTCGTAGATTCGGCTGTGTTCGAGGACCACGCCGGCGTTGGCCACGGATATGCGAGCAGGTCGAACTCGGTGCGGGTCAGATCGAGCTCCCCTCCCCCGCGCCAGGCGAGTCGGGCGTCAAGGTCGACCTCGAGGTCTGCAACCACGAGTCGTCTGGGAGCGGACTGCGTTACGACCGGCGATGCTCTGCGCAACAGGGCCCGCACGCGCGCCAGGAACTCCTCGGGATCAAACGGCTTCGGCAGATAGTCATCGGCACCCGCGTCGAGACCGGCGACCCTGTCACTTGTGGCCCTTCGGGCGGTCAACACCAGGATGGGGACCAGATCTCCCTCCGACCGCAGCACGCGACAGGCAGAGAGGCCGTCCACACCGGGCATCATCAGGTCCAACACCACGAGCTGCGCAGGCGTTGTACGGTGTTCCTCGAGTGCCTCCGCCCCATTCCGCACCGCCCGCACGCGGTACCCCTCCGATCCGAGCAAGCGGGCCAAGGAATCACGAATCGCCCGATCGTCGTCTGCGACGATCACCCCGCCGAGTCCTTCATGGACGCGCAACTCGGAATCATCCACATCACCACGGTATGGTCCCGAGAAGCCCCGCCACGGTCATGGCAACCGGTCCGAGGCCGGCAGATCGCCGCAGAGGGAGCCAACCCACCGATGAAGCAGACGACCGCACCCAGGCGGGTGCTGAGGGGGCGCCACCCTGGTCTCGGCGCCGTTCACCCTTGCGGGTCTCGTGTGTTCGGCTCTGTGCGCGTTGTCGATCACCTGGGTGTTCGGGACCGACGACGTAGCGGACCACCCCGGCTGGCTGACCGCAGCCGTCTTCGCCGCAGCGGCGGTGTGCCTGCTGGTAGCCGCACGTGGTTGTCGGGTGGTGGTGGAACCCGGCCGCGTCGTCGACCAGGTCGCATGGCAAACGGTCTGGAGCTCCGCCGTCACCGACATCGTGGGAGGTGAGGGTGCGCAGCGGGCCCTGGCGCACCTTCGAGACCGAGGATGCCAGCGGCCGGCGACGCGTGCTGCTGGGCGCCGGGCCCGTCCAGTTCCCGGCCTACCTGCTACCTGGTGCCGCTGATCGCGACCTCGCCGCGATCGACATGCTGGGTGGATCCGTGCGATCCTGAATCGGTGAGCAACCAGCGCGCCGGTCGGGAGGTGAACCCGAATCCTCTCCCGCGGGAACGGGTCTCGCTACGCAAGACCGCCGTCCACCCTGAACACCATCGCTCCAGCGCGAGGCGCGAGATCCCAACCGCGCGACAGCTCGGCGTACGGCCAAGCCGGATACTGCTGCGGGGTCTGATGGCGCACTGCCCCGCCTGCGGTGGCAGGTACATCTTCAAGCACTGGTTCATGATGGCGAACCGGTGCCCGACATGTACCTTCCGCTTCGAACGGGTCGACGGACATTGGATCGGTTCGCTCGCCATCAACACCGTTGTGGTCTTCGGCGCAATGCTCGCCGTGTTGTTCTCCACGGTGATGGTGTCCTATCCGAACCCCACTCCATGGTGGCTGCTGTGGTTGGTGATAGCGATCGGCGCCCTGGGTCCGATCCTCTTCTTCCCGCCTTCGAGGATGCTGTGGACCGCCATCGACATCCTCCTGAGACCACTCCTGCACGGCGAGGTCGACCCCCGCTACATCGCGGTGGATCCCTATCGGGACCGTCCACCTCGAACCTGAAGGTCCCCGCGGACGGCTGCACGCAGGCCTGCCGGCGGTTCCACCACGTTGGCTGGATGTCCCCACGCCTTGCCGAGCACGGATTCACTTCGTAGCCTTTGGGGGTCCGTCGTTCAGGCGGACAGCCGGAGGGACCTGGTGAAGCGCAACCAATACCGCGTGACGTGTGCTGCCATCCTCGCCTGCGGCGCGCTCGTGGCAGGAGCATGCACCTCGACAGGCGACACCGCCGAGGTGTCTGCTGAGTCCGGCGACTACGGCGCCAGCCTCGCAACCTCGACAACGATCGCGGGGGCACCAGGAGCATCCGCACGCTCCACAGACCCTGCGGATGCTCGCGCGGCAGCGGCCGAAAGGGCCCTCAGGAAGCTCGCCGCAAACCCGGAACTCCTGGAGGACCTCGACAACCTCACACCTGAGCAACTCGAAGAGCTCACGGGCCTCAGCTCCGAGGAGTTGGGCACGCTGGGAATCACCCTGCGACAGTCGGAGCATTCGGCACGCTACTGGACAAGGTGCGCTCCGACTCACCGGAGCAGTCCGAGACGGACGCACTCGTATCGCTGCTCGCCACTGGAGGTGGAGCGCTTCTCACCGAGACCGGCCAGTTGACGGGCGAAGCCTCGGGTCTGCTCGCGTCGCTGAACATCGACCCCGTGACCTTTGCGGCCCTCATCGGAACTGCCATGACCGTGCCCGACGACATGGCCAACACCCTCGGAACGCTCCTTGCCGTGGTGGATCCGAACGGCCTGGGCCAGTTCAAGGGCAACACCTCGGCACTCGCGCTCATCTCTGTGGTGCTCGCCGCGTTGATCGGTCGTGATCCGGTGACCCTCGGCCAGTTGGCCAACGCGGGGAAGATCGATCCTCGCTTCGCCGGTGTCACCAGGTTCATCTTCAACCTCGCGACCGGCCTCAGCCCACAGCTCATCGATCGGATCAACAACATCACGGGAATCCTGGGGCCGTACACGATTCGGGCGCTGGGAGCGGCCTTCGCTCTGCTTGAGCGCCCGGCGATTGGATCGTTGTTCGAAGAGGCGTTCTCCGATCCTGTGACAGTCGCAACCGCCTTCGGAGCCGCATTCCTGGCGATACCCGGACTCCCCGAACTCGTGGCGCCGAACACGTTCAAGGATCCGAGGGCGATCTACGGAGCGGTGCTGGGAATCGCCGTCGTCTCTCTGCTCAACGCCGACGCACCCGGATTCCGGGACTTCCTGCGCAGCATCGGGGTGAAGGTTCCCGAGAGCTGACGCGATGCCCGTCCCTCAGGCGTAGATCGACTCGATCTCCTCGCCGAACCGGGCAAGCACACCGCGACGCTTGAGCTTCGAGGTCGGCGTGAGCAAGTCGGAGTCCGGCATCCACTCGTCGGTGAGGATCTTCACCTTCTTCACCCGTTCGGCATTGTTGTAGCCGGACATGGCCTCCTCGACCAATTCGCCTACGGCTTCGACCACCTCGGGAAGTCGGGCGAACTCCTCGATGGTCGTGAACTCGATTCCGTTCTGTGCCGCCCAGCCAGGTGCAACCTCGGCGTCCAACACGACCAGGGCGGACACGAACGGACGATTGTCTCCGATGACAGCTGCCTGACCGATCAGAGGGATGGTCTTGAGGCTCGCCTCGAGATTGGCCGGCGACAGGTTCTTCCCACCCGCGGTGATGATCAACTCCTTCTTCCGGTCCACGATGCGCAGGTACCCCTCGTCGTCGATCTCGCCTATGTCGCCCGAATGCAGCCAGCCCTCCTCGTCGATGGCCTCCGCTGTCTTCTCGGGGTCGTTCAGGTATCCAGCGAACACATGGCCACCTCGGCAACACACCTCGCCGTCGTCGAAGATCTTCAGCTCGCTACCGGGCATCTTGAGGCCGACCGTTCCTGGCTTCACCCGGATCCGCTCGAAGGACATGGGCCCGGTGTTCTCGCTCATGCCGTAGACCTCGGCGAGGGGGATCCCGATGCCGCGGAACCAGCTCAGCATTGTGGCCGGGATCGGAGCCGCGCCGGTGACCGCCATCTCGCACTCGTCCAGGCCCAGCAGGGCGCGCAACAACGCGAAGTTCTCGACGTCGAGCTCCTCGTAACGGGCGACTTCCGCCTCGGTTGCCTCACCCATGGTCATCTTCTGGCGCAACGGCATCGCCTCTGCGATGGCGGCGTCGAACTTCTCAGCCGCTTCGGGGTCGGCCGCGATCAACGCGTTGAGCCGGCCGTAGACCTTCTCCCACACGCGGGGAACTCCGAAGACGATCTGCGGCTTCACAGCTCCGAGATACTGAGCGAGGAAGGCCGTCTCCGGACAGGTGCTCACCTCGAGCCCCAATAGCATCGCCGTGTAGTGCGAGACGACGCGCTCGGCTATGTGCGCCATCGGAAGGTACGACACGACACGCTTGCCTACGATGTCAGCACGTGTCCATCCGTAGGAGACCAGGCCGGATTCCAACACCCACATGACGTTGCGGTTCGTGATCATCACACCCTTCGGCTGTCCGGTCGTGCCGGAGGTGTAGATGATGGTGGCGAGGTCCTCAGGCCGCCCTGTGCGGGCCTCGACAGCGAGGTCGACCGGGTCGCCATAGAGGCTCTCGGGCCCCGACACATCGCCGCCGGCGGCAGCTTCGTCGAGAACCACCACCGACTCGAGGTGTCGATCCTGCCGCGAACCGGAGTGAACCTGTCAAGGAAGCTCTGATCCTCCAGCACCGCCACCTTCGCGCCGCAGTGCGACACCAGGTACTCGACCTGATCCGCCGCAGACGAGTTGTAGATCGACACCGGTGTGGCACCCAGGAACAGCGTCGCAAGGTCAACCCAGTGGAACGCGGGGATGTTGCGCATCATCATCACGACGCGGTCTCCGGGTCCCACACCCAGCGCTCGCAGGCCACCAGCGGTCGCGGCGACCTTGGTCGCCAGCTCGTCGAAGGTGTACTCGACCCAGTCGGAGTCTCCCACCATCTCGCGCAGCGCCACCGAGGAACCGCACTCCTCGACGCATCGCAGGAACTCGCTTGCCACGGTGCGACCTTCGATCGCGCTGTCGATCTGCTCTTCCGGTTGAATCGGCCACGATGATCCCCTCTCGACGGACCGGGCGGATTGACCCACGGGCCGTCTGCGTGTCAGGCCACGTACTGTAACGGTTGCCGGAGACCCTCCGTCGGCTGTCACATTGACCGGCGACCCCCTCTGCGCGCAGACTCTTGACCGACCGGTCCAGTTTTGGACCTGAACCAAGGAGTGGGGAATGCCTGAAGCAGTGATCGTGGATATCGTCCGGACCGCAGGTGGTAGGCGCAACGGTGCGCTCTCGGGATGGCACCCCGTCGACCTGGCGGCCGAACCGCTCAAGGCACTTGCCGAGCGCAACAACCTGGACCCCGGGCTTGTGGACGACGTCATCATGGGATGCGTGATGCAGGCCGGTGCGCAGGCCCTGAACGTGGGGCGCAACGCCGTGCTCGCCGCCGGCTGGCCCGAGTCGGTTCCCTCGACCACCGTCGACCGCCAATGCGGTTCGTCCCAGCAGGCAGCGCACTTCGCTGCGCAGGGGAGTCATGGCCGGCGTGTACGACGTGGTCGTCGCCGCCGGTGTCGAGGTCATGAGCCTCGTTCCCATGGGCGCATCCATCGGTAGCGGCGTGGGCTTCCCCTTCGGCGCGGCATACAACCGCTACGCGGATGTCGAGCTCACCCCGGCCAGAAGGGCCTGGTCGGCCAAGGCGTCTCGGCTGAGATCATCGCCGACGAGAACGACCTGAGCCGTGAGGACCTCGACGCGTTCGGTGTGCGTTCCCAGGAGCTTGCCGAGAAGGCCACCAACGAGGGCCGGTTCGACAACGAGATCATCCCCGTGGTGTCCAAGATCAAGGACAAGGAGACCGGCGAGATCAAGGTGCTCGACGGCGAGATGGTCACTTGCGACGAGGGCATCCGGCCCGGTACCTCCATGGAATCGCTAGGCAAGTTGAACCCTGCATTCGTGCCCAACGGCAAGGTGACCGCCGGCAACAGCTCCCAGATCACCGACGGGGCATCCGCCGCACTGATCATGAGCGCCGAGAAGGCCAAGGAGCTCGGTCTCACGCCGAGGGCACGCTTTCACACCTTCGCGCTCGCCGGAGTGGACCCCGTGCGCATGCTGACCGGTCCGATCCCGTCAACCGCCAAGGCCCTGGAGCGCAGCGGTCTGGCCATGACCGACATCGACCACTTCGAGATCAACGAGGCGTTCGCGTCGGTCGTTCTGGCCTGGGAGAAGGCCCACAACCCCGACATGGACAAGGTGAACCCCAACGGCGGCGCGATCGCTCTGGGTCACCCGCTCGGGTGCTCGGGCACCAAGCTCATGGCCACGATGCTCAACGAGCTCGAGCGCACCGGTGGCCGCTACGGCCTTCAGACGATGTGCGAAGGTGGCGGCATGGCGAACGCGACCATCATCGAGCGCCTCAGGTAGTCCGGCGTTCGCGATCAGTCCTCCGACGCGATGAGCTCCATCTCCTCCATGCAGTGCCTGGGGGGCTCGGGATCCTCCGACGCGGCGGAGGTCATGCGCACCTCGGCCGAACAGGACGGACATCGGTAGGTAAGGCGCACACGTCGCAGGGTCCCTGGGTCGGGAGGTGGGGGTGGTGGAGTCGCGAGCTGCGCAAGAAGGAACCAGCCGACGCGCATGATCAGCAATCCCACCAGGACCGCGCCGATAGCCGCGAACACGTTCACGTCACCCACGACGACGACCGCGGCCGCGAGCACCCCCACAGCCACGACGACCAGGATCCACCTGGGCCCACGGCGCCTGCCGGGCAGATCCGAGGACGGGTCGGTCACGCCGCGACGCCCATCAGCATCTGTCGACCAGGCACGTCCCGGGCACTACCGGTACTGGGTGGCGGTGATGATCCCCCCCAGGATCAACCCGAGCCCACCGATCAGGTACCAACCGTTCCCACCGTCGGCCGAACCGGGCAATAGGCCCATGTAGTTGAGGAGGATCATCCCGAGCCCGATACCCCAGAGGGCGAACATCAGCACCGGGACCCATCGGGGACTGGGACCCTTCTTCGACGCCGGGACGGGCGCCGTGTAACGACCCGCCCCACCCGCAGAGGAGTCGCCCTTGGCTCGGGCCCCGGCGGGCTTCTTCCGCTTCGCCGCGGGCGGTAGTGGCTTGTTGGTTTCGGTCGTGTCAGGGTCTCCGCCGGCCATCGCTCCAAGATACCCGCCGGACCGCAATCAACTCCGGATGCAGCAGTGCCGTGGTCGTAGCCTCTGGGTGTGACGCCGAAAGTCCTGGTCATCGACAACTACGACTCCTTTGTGTACAACCTCGTGCAGTATCTCGGCGAGCTCGGCGCGGACCCGACGGTCGTCCGCAACGACTGCATCGATATGACCGAGGCCGAGCAGTCGCAGCCCGATGGGATACTCATCAGCCCAGGTCCCGGAACCCCCTCTGACGCCGGCATCTCCAACGAGATGATCCTCCGGTGGGGACCACGCGTCCCGGTCTTCGGTGTGTGCCTCGGGCTGCAGTGCATCGGCGAGGTCTACGGGGCAACCGTCGTGCGTGCACCCGAAGTCATCCACGGCAAGACCTCGCTCATCCACCACGACGACACGGGTGTGTTCAAGGGCCTCCCCAACCCACTCGAGGCGACCCGGTACCACTCCTGGTCGTCGACCGAGCATCGGTCCCCGATGCTCTCGTGGTGACCGCCGAGACAGGCGACGGCCTGGTCATGGGGCTTCGGCACCGCGAGCTCGAGGTGGAAGGCGTCCAGTTCCATCCCGAGTCCGTGCTCTCGGTGGCCGGCCATGAGATGCTCGTCAACTTCCTCGACGCCTGCCGCACTGGGTGAGAACACGACGCACGGTGTTCACGGAACAGTGGTCGAGGAACCCGGTGTGATCGTCGTGGTAGTCGCCGCGGGTGTCGTGGTCGTCGTGGTGGGCGGTGGGGCCGGCGCATCGCCGACCACGATCTCCACAGCAGTGCCCCTGGGTACCTTCTCCGCAGCAGCCACCCCTGACGGACCACCCGGCCGTCACGGGGATCACCCATCGGCAACGGAACCACTCTGAAGGTGAACTCCAGGTCTGTACCCGAAAGCGCCTCGGCGGCCGTGGAACGCAGCAGACCCACCACCGAGGGCATCGTCACCGGATCATCCGCCCCAGCCACCACAAGGTCCACCTCGGAGTCACGGGCGACCTTCGTTCCCGAGGCCGGGGTGATGGACAACACCGAGCCTTCGGGCTCCCCACTTCCCTCAGAACGCGTGATCTCACCGGGAACGAGGCGCATGCGACCGAGCTCTGCCAGGACGTCCAGGACATCACGTCCGTCGACCTCGGGAACCGTGCGCGGCGGCGGGCCACTCGACACCCGCGTCTGCACCACTCCGTCACTCGGGCGCGGCGCCCGGCAGCCGGTTCGGTTCCCAGAACCTCCCCCACGCGCACCGTCTCATCGGGTACCTCGACGATGCGGGCCGTCAGCCCGGTGGCGGCCAACAGCTGCTGAGCCTCGGTCACCTGCTGTCCGACGACATCGGGCACCATCGCCCCCGCCGGTCCCGTCGAGACGTTGATCGTCACCGCAGAGCCGACCTCGAGACGAGCACCAGGTATGGGAGCCTGCTCGAACACGGTGCCGGCAGCGAGAAGCTCGTTGGGGGCCTCCTGCACCCTCCACGAGAAGCCCCACATCCTCCATGGTCTCGCGTGCGGCATCCTCTGACGCCCCCACCACCGACGGCACCAGCACGCGCGCCACCTCCACACGCCGGTCGCCATCGCGAACCGCAACGCCCAGACCGATGAGGCCCACCACGAACACGGCCAGCAGGCCGAGCACACCAAGGGCCGCGACCAACGGGTGATGCGCACGGTCGACGTGCTCCCAACCACCGATCTCCGTGACCCGGCGTTCGTCGACAGGATCCTCAGTCACCAGAGGCCTCCAACAACACCATGTCTCCAACCTGTACCGGCGTACCGGCCACAGGTTCGGACGCAACCACCGTTCCCCGGAAGCACCTCCTCCGCGGGTGTTGGCGACGACGCCCAGCGAAGACAGCTGCTCCAGCGCCGAGGTCAGAGGAACACCCGACAGATCGGGCATCGCTGTCGCCGGTGGACCCGACGAGACCACCACCTTGACCAGCGAATCCCGCGGCAACACGGTTGCGGCGGCAGGTTCGGTGCCGATGACGACTCCCTCGGGCACTGCGGGTCTTCACGCAACACCGGTTCGACGACGAATCCTCCGACACCAAGCGCATATGCCGCGCCTTCGGCGCTGAGACCCGCGACCTCCAACACCGCCCGCGGATCCGGACCCGTCGAGACCGTGAAGCGAACCTCATCGGCGGCGGTGACCCGAATACCAGGCTCGGGAACCTGTTCGATCACGAGTCCCGCAGGCACCGACTCGCTCGCCACACGCTCCACCATGTAGTCGACACCCGCCTCGTCCAACGGAACGACCACCTCGTCGATCTGCCGGCCCACTCCCCGAGGCATCTCGACTCGGGTGATCCCCTCGCTCACAACCACCTTCACGACACTGCCGACGTCCACCTCGGCTCCAGGCCTGGGGTCCTGGGCGATGACCGCTCCCTTCGGCGAGGTCAGGCTGGGGGCGGCCTCCACCTCGGCGGCCAGGTCGGCGGAGCGCACATCGGCCACCGCCCTGGGCTCGGCCAGGCCTGTGAGATCTGGAACCTCCACCTGCGCAGGACGACCCAGCACCGCACCGACGGGATCCAGGTTGGTCGACCACCCGAGCATCCAGATGCCGAAGAGAGCCAGGCCGAGGGCCACGACCACCGCCGCCACGCCACGAGCCCATGTCATGTCGGCTGACTGGTCGGTTGCCCGGCCATCGCGTCAGGGCGCTGAGGTGGATGTCGTCGACGACGACGTGGACGACGTGGTCGTGGTGGGCGCCGGCGCCACTCCGACGGTGATCACGACCGTGGAGCCCTTGTCAGCCGGCGTGCCTCCCGAGGGATTCTGGGACAGCACCCGGCCGACCGGGTCGCCGGGGCCCACGGTCTTCGTCTCCACCGAGACGTCGAAGCCCTCGCCGCGGAGGGCAGCGCTGGCAGTTGACTCGGCTTGGTTGGTCACATCGGGAACCTCGATGCGCTCCGCGCCCGTAGACACGAACACGGTGACGACTGCGTTGCGTTCGACAGTGGCCCCGGCAGCGGGTTCCGTACGCGTCACCTGTCCCTCCTCGAAGGAGTCGCTCGACTCCTCCTGTGGGCCACCGATGCGGAACCCCTTGGCCTGGAGCTCGTTCTGTGCCGAGGAGAGGCTCTGACCCGACACGTCAGGCACAACCTCCTCACCGGGGCCCAACGAGACCCTGATGGTGACCGGACTGCCCTCGGCCACCTTCGTGCCACCCACCGGATCCTGGGACACCACGATCCCGGACTCGGCTTCGGCATCCTCCACGTTCTCGACCCTCACCTCGAAACCGTCGTTCGAGAGAATGAAGCGTGCCTCGGCCTCGGTGCGCGTCACCACGTCGGGCACCGCCTTGGTCGCCTTGCCGGTGCTCACTGTCAGCTTCACCGAATCACCCTCGGACAGCTCGGTGCCCGCCTCGGGGTCCTGCGCCGAGACACGACCCGCGCCCACCTTGTCGTTGGGCTCCTCGGTCACGTCCGCCACCAGGCCACGATCGGACAACAGACGCTCCGCCTCCTCGCGGGTCTCACCTATCAGGTCCGGGACCTCCACATCGGCGTTGAGTCCGTTTGCCCACCAGAACAGCCCACCGGCCACCAGCGCCAACAGGACCACCATCGCCGCAAGGAACCAGCCGGTCCTGGAGCGACCCTCCTCCTCGGGTTCCTCAACCGGGTAGCCGTCGACCGCCGGCTGAACCGCAGTCGCGGCCGCCGTAGTCCCCGTGGCCTGGACCCGCTCCGCGTTGGTCGTCTCACCATGCAGGAACCGGCGGAGATCCATGCGCAGCTCTTCGGCAGACGCGTATCGGTCATCGGGCCGCTTGGAGAGCAGCTTCATGATGATCGCGTCCACTCCCGGCGGAAGGTCCCCGATGATCGTGCTCGGCGCCGCGGGCTGATCCTGCACGTGCTTGTAGGCGATCGCCAACGGGGTGTCGCCGGCGAACGGAGGACGCCCGGTCACCATCTCATAGAGGACCACACCCAGCGAGTAGAGATCCGAGCGCGGGTCGACAGGCTGCCCCTGGGCCTGCTCGGGGAGAAGTAGGTGGCGGTCCCCATGACCGAACCTGCCTGTGTCAGGTCCTCGTCGGGAGACGACAGCGCACGTGCGATGCCGAAGTCGGTCACCTTGGACTGACCGTTCCCGGTCAGCAGCACGTTGCCGGGCTTCACGTCGCGGTGCACGACACCCCTCGAGTGAGCGAACCCGAGAGCACCCGCCACCTCACCGGCGAGCTCTACGGCCGGCGCGGGTGCAGCGGGCCGTCACGCCTTATCACCTGTGACAGCGAAGGCCCGTCGATGTACTCCATGACGATGAAGTAAGTGCCGTCCTGGGTACCCCAGTCGTACACACCGACGATGTTCGGATGTGCCAGGTTGGCAGCAGCCTGGGCCTCTCGCCGGAACCGCTCAACGAACGAGGGATCGGTTGCGAACTCGGGCACCAACTCCTTGATCGCGACCGGGCGGTCGAGACTGCGGTCCCTCGCCAGGTACACCTGCGCCATGCCACCACGAGCGAGGCGTCGGTGGATCTCGTAGCGGCCTCCGAGGACACGCAGATCCTGTTCACTCATCGGGCCACCACAGTAGATGGAAGCACCGCGCCAGGTGAGACCCCGGCGGGTGTGGCCCCTGGGCACCGGTCACCCTCCCGCACCCAACGCGGACGCGAGCACGCTTCGGGCAATCGGGCCCGCGACCCGCCCCCCGGTGGCGTTGCTCGAGCCGTCCACGTTGATCACCGTCACTGCCACAGCGACGGTGGGTTCCCACCCGGAGGACCACCGAACGCGATCATCCATGCGTGCGAGGTTGCAGGCACGGTGCCCAACTGAGCGGTCCCGGTCTTTGCCCCGACATCGAATCCGGGGATCTCCATCACCGTCGCGGTGCCGTCGGTCACCACCCCGATCATCGCCTCACGCATCGTCGCCGCCACCTCCGGGCTCGCCGGCGTGCTCCACACCGACGGTGGCATATGACCGCACCACCTTTCCGTCGCGGGCGCGGACGCTTCCGAGCACGTGCGGTGTCATCACCTCGCCGTCGTTCGCGATGCCCGCTGTCAACAGGGCCATCTGCAACGGCGTGGCCGCCACGTCGTACTGCCCGATCCCACTCTGGGCCAACGCCGGAGCGTTCTCGTTCACCGGTGCCTTTCCCTTGGGTTCACTCACCACCGCGCCGAAATCCACCGGGAACACCGACTCGGCCGGGTTGGGCAGGTCCAGCGGCGGCACGGAGTTGAATCCGAACGCCTCCGCGGTCGCGATCATGTCGTCCGCTCCGATCTGCTCGACCGCCATCTGGGCGAACGAGGAGTTGCACGACTTCGCGAGGACCACGAACAGCGTTCCGCCGCACGTCGCGCCGCCGAAGTTGGAGATCGCCCTGTTGGTGAGCGGGGGCTTGTACTCGGTCACTGCGGGGTACACGGGCTTGTCACGCGTGACGGTTCCGTCGACCAGCCCTGCGGTGGCCGTGGCCACCTTGTATGTGGAGCCCGGGAAGTACCGCTCCTGGTAGGTGTGGGCCAGCAGAGGATTGCCGTCGACCAGCCCGTACAGCTCCTTCGCGGCCGTGGCGCGTTCGGTGTCGTTGTCGCTCAGCAGATTCGGGTCGTAGGTGGGATTGGAGTACATCGCCAGGATCGATCCGTCACGGGGATCCAGGGCCACCACCGAACCAGCCTGACCCGCCAGGGCGTCACGGGCGCTCACCTGCACCTCCTTGCGCACCGTGAGAAGTACGTCGCCCTCGGAGGACTCAGCGGTCAAGAAGGAGCCGAGCTGGTTGAACTCCAAGGCGGTCGTCCGGCCGGCCAGGTCGTCGTTGTATTCACGTTCCACACCGGTCGCCCCGAGCGAGAAGGAGTAGTAACCGGTGACGTGCGCGAATAGCCCTTCATCGGGGGTAGACGCGCTGAAAGCGCAACGCTGCTCGCCGTTCCTTCGAGGTGGCCAGAACCGCGCCGTCGGCGGAAATGATGTCGCCGCGTGGTTCGTTGAAGTCACGCTGCAACACACGGGTGTTCTCTGGGCGGTCGGTGAGCTCGGCTGCCTGGAACACCTGGACCTGGTTCAGCTTCACGAACAGGACCGCGTACATGACGATGAAGACCACACCGAGCCTGCGGATCTGGCGGTTCATGGAGCCACCGCCGGCTGGGCGATGCGTCGTGCTGCCTGGTCCGAGATCCTGATCAGCAGGGCCAACAGCACGTAGTTGGCCAGCAACGAGGACCCTCCGTAGGACACGAACGGCAGCGTGATCCCGGTCAAGGGCAACACGCGGGTGACCCCCGCGATGATGATGAATGCCTGGGTTGCCAACAAGGTGGTGAGCCCCACTGCCAACAACGACATGAACTCGTCGATGCTGCGCTGCGCTATCCGCAGCCCGGTTCCGGCCATGAGCAGGAACGCACACAGCACAGCGGTCGATCCGAGCAGACCGAGTTCCTCTCCGATGATGGCGAAGATGAAGTCGGTCTCCTCGAAGGGGATCCGACCGCTGACACCCAAACCGGGGCCGGTGCCCATGGTGCCGCCCCACGCCAGCGCTACGCGGCCTGCACGATCTGATAGCCCGAACCCGAGGCGTCGGCCCACGGGTCGAGCCAGATCTGCACGCGGGTCTGCACGTGGTCGAAACGGGTCCAGCTGAACCAGGCACCGAGAGCGAACAGCCCGCCTCCGGCCACGAGGTAGGCGACACGCCCGGTCGCAACCCACAACATGACCACGAACAACACGAAGAACAACAGCGCCGAGCCCAGGTCGCGCTGGAAGATCATGACCACCAGCGCCACGCCCCAGGCGACCAACACCGGCACGAAGTGCCGCGGGTCCAGTATCCGGAACGGCCCCAGCTGAACGTCGCAACCCCCAACAGCTCCCGGTTCTCCACCAGGTACCCGGCGAAGAAGATCGCCAAGGCGATCTTGGCGAACTCCCCGGGTTGGAAGCTAACAGGGCCGATCTCCACCCAGATGCGCGCGCCGTTGATGTTCCTGCCGATCCCCGGCACCAGGGGAAGCATGAGCAGGCCGAGCCCCAGGAGGCCGAAGGTGTACCGGTAGCGCAACAGCGCCTTGACATCACGCACCACGACCAGGGTCGTCACGAACGCGGCGATGCCCACTGCGGTCCAGGTCGCCTGCAGTGCGGCCAGGTCGTCGTTCAGCCGGGCGATGAACACGTACCCGATGCCGTTCAGGAGCGCCGCGATGGGCAGCAGCAGCCCGTCAGCGGCCGCGGCCACCTTTCGGGTCACGACGTGCGCCACTATCAGCAGTGTCACCACGCCGGCCAGGAATGGCCCCACGTCTGCAGGCAGCGATGCGTTGCGGCCGAGGCTGGCAAGCGCGTAGAGGCCCCCGAACACTATGAAAGCGAGCAGCAGGAGCCCGAGCTCGGTCGTACGCCTGCGCCGCGAGAGCACCTCGACCAGATCGCTCGGAGCGGTGGTGGTGGGTGCGGTCACTGTCCCGGTGGTGCCGCGGTTGCGGGTGGTGCCGCGGTTGGGGGCGGCGGTGTCGTGGTGGTCGTGGTGGTCGTGGTCGTGGTCGTGGTCGTGGTCGTGGTCGTGGTCGTGGTGGTCGTCGGCTGGACCGAGGCCATGAACTCGCGGGCGCTCGATTCCTCCAGGAAGGATCTGCCACGCTGGATCTTGGCCCTGTCGGCCGGTGAGAGCTCGTCCAGGCTGACGTCGGACTCCTCTACGATCGCCGGGTCGATCCACAGAACAGGTGTCCCCCGGAACAGCGCAACGCTCCCATCGGGTCCTTCGTGGACGTACCACCCCCGGCCCGCTGTGAACAGGATCGCCCCGACCGCGAGGCCTATCACCCCGAGAATCGCCACCACGAAGGCCACGGTGCGCCAACGCGCGGCCAGCTCGCCTGCAGCAACGGCCTCCGCCTGCGCAACCGCAAGATCCTCCCGATCCTGTGCCATTGCCAGCTCGGCAATGTCCTCGTCGCCAGTCATTGGCTCCGGCTGCTCCGGCGTGGACGAGGAAGCGGCCGTGTCGGAACCCCCTGTGGTGATGACGGCCATGACCCGCTCGGTATGGGGTCCCTCACCTTCCTCGGAGAGGTCCACCGAGGGAGTCGTCACACGGTGGAACCGATCCTCGAGCGGGGCCGGATCGGCATCCGACTCAACCACGTCGATCACAACCACCGACGTGTTGTCACGCCCACCCGCCGCATCCGCCTCCGCTACGAGGCGCTGCGCCGCCACCTCCGGTGCGTCCCGATCCGCCAGCACCTCTGCGATCCGATCGTCGTAGATCTCGTTGGTGAGCCCGTCGCTGCACAGCATCAGGCGATCGCCCACCAGTGGTTGCAGCAACCAGGCGTCCACCGCGACAACCGGTTCAACCCCCAGTGCACGAGTGAGCACGTTGCGCTGCGGATGCGTCAGGGCATCCTCGGCGGTGATCTGACCGTCGCGGATCAGCGACTCCACGAGCGAGTGGTCCTCGCTCAGTTGGCGGAGACGACCTTCGCTCAGCATGTACACGCGGCTGTCGCCGACGTTGAGCACTGCCAGATGGTCCTGGTCATCACGCCTCACGAGGCCTACCACGCAGACCGTGGTGCCCATGCCGCGCAACTCCGGATCCGCAGCCGCTCGTTCCGATATCCGTCGATTCGCCCAGTGCACCGTGCGCACGAGATCGTCCAGGGAGCGGCTGCCCTCCACTTCGCTCAGTGCGTCCACCGCGTCGGCTGATGCAACCTCGCCCGCACGGTGACCACCCATGCCGTCGGCCACCGCCGCCAGCCCGTCGGCCACCAGGACCGAGTCCTCGTTGCCCGTGCGAACCTGGCCGATGACCGAGGCGGACCCGATCTCCATTCGGATCATCGGAGCTCCAGGATCACGTTGCCGATCTGGACCCTGTCACCCATGCGCACCGGCATCTGGCCGACCGCGCGCACACCGTTCACCCATGTCCCGTTCGTGGATCCAAGGTCCTCCACGAACACCTGGTCGTCACGGGTGAACACCCGGGTGTGCACCGACGACACGTACTGCTCGTCGAACACGATGCTGCAGCCCGCCGACCGCCCGACGGTCACCTCGGGACCGATCGCGAACTCGGCACCTTGACGCTCCGGTGGATCCACGACTGCAAGGCGATCCGGAACCGCGCCCCGCCTGGAGCCCCGGGGAGACTTGGAACGGCCCTTGGGTGCAGCAACCGGTGGAGCCGCTGTCACCGTTCCGGGCGAAACCTTGGTGACCCCCACCTCGGCCCATACGGCTCGCAGGACCCTCAGGAAGAAGAGGTACAGCAGGACCAACAGGCAGATCTTGAGGACCGTGAGCAGCTGCTCGGGCATAGGCCAAACCCTACGACGCCTCGAAGTGCATCACGGTGTTGCCGAAGCGCACTTCGTCGCCGTCGACGAGTTGGCGGGATCCGCTGATCTTCGTGCCGTTCACCGACGTTCCATTCGTAGAGCCCAGATCAGCGACCGCGAAACCGCTACCTGCGGGTACAACCTCAGCGT
This sequence comes from Microthrixaceae bacterium, assembly GCA_027493675.1. Lineage (GTDB taxonomy): Bacteria > Actinomycetota > Acidimicrobiia > Acidimicrobiales > Microtrichaceae > JAMLGJ01. The sequence continues at coordinate 18,712 of JAOSKI010000001.1, forward strand.
GGCGCCTGCTCACGTTGGGATCGGCGAGCACAACTGTGCAGTCGTGCTGACGGCCGATGCTCACCGTGTACTCGCCCAGCGGAACACGATCGCCGGTCGGCAACAACAACGAGCCGGGAGAGCGGGCGTCGTCGCTCTCCACAAACCTGCCTTCGACGGTCAACAGACCCCTGCGCGCAGCAGGGTCTGCATCGAAGACCACCTCGACCGGACCCACGAAGCGGTAGCCCTCCTCCCGAGCATGGCGCCTCGCTGTGTCGGCAAGCTCCCTCACGAGCGTCTGGTGGATGTCGACGAGTTGATCGAAGTCGGCGTCGGACACCCCCGAACGAATAGTGGTTCGGAACGATGATCTGGCCTCTCACCCCGACCGACCGGTTGCCGTCCATCTCCCGTTGGAGCTTACGTGCGAACTCGACCGGCTTGAGAGTGCCACCGAACATACGCGAGACCGTTCCCTCCACGGCCTTCTCCAAACGACTCTCGAAACCACGAATACCCACGACCAGAGAGTACCCCCGCATCGTGATCAGGCTGTCTGCAACCTCCGGGCGTGCACGCCTTGGGGAGCACAGAGCAGGATGGGGTAGTCTCGGCGCTCCACTCGCGCGAGTGGCGGAATTGGCAGACGCGCAGGATTCAGGTTCCTGTGTCCGCAAGGACGTGAGGGTTCAAGTCCCTCCTCGCGCACACCGCCCCCACGCGCCCTCCTCGCACGCGGGGTGCCGGGCGTCGGTGCCGCTACCGCAGTGGGGCACCCAGTAGCGTCCACACACAACCCCTCGTGCACATCGTGCAACCTCTTGGCGAGCGATCATCCGGCGGCATGAACTCATCGGTTCCAAAGCGGGCACCCAGCGACCACCAGGTGGGTCTTGGACGTCCGGACTCGACGCTGCAGGTCGTCTCGACCACACCCGGGAGCGATGATCAGCGCGCACCGATACCGTCCTGGCTACCTGTCGCCGTATTCATCGCTGTCCGGCTACTCGCCTTCGTCGCCATGGCCTTGGTTCCGACCGAACCCATTGAGGTCGAGGAGCCGGTCGTAGGGCCGCCTGCCCACCAAGGCTTGGAAGGCAAGCTGACCAGTTGGGACGGTTACTACTACCTCGACATTGCCGAGAACGGCTACCCCGACCACGTACCCACGACGTCAGCGGGTGAGACCGCCCAGAGCAGCGTGAGCTTCTTCCCGTTGTATCCGGCGTTGACAGCAGCAGCGGACGCAGTCACACCCGGCAGCGCGGTAACTGCCGCCCTGCTCATCACCACCACGGCTGCCTTCGCAGCCATGCTGCTGCTCCGTGAGCTCGTGCGGTCGATCAGCGGAACGCAGGCCGCAGAACGTGCGGCGATCATGTTCGCAGTGTTCCCCGGGGCCTTCGTGTTCTCGTTCGCCTACACGGAGGCCTTGGTGCTGGCACTTTCGATGGGAGCCCTGTTGGCGGTCCGTCGCGGTCGTTGGCTCATCGCCGGCGTCCTGGCAGCCTTGGCCACGGCAACCCGCCCAGACGCTGTCGTGTTGATGTTCCCGCTTGCCTGGAGCGCATACCGTGCCATCCGAACAGACCACGACTGGCGAGCACTGCTTGCGCCGGCACTGGCACCGGTGGGTTCGGTGCTCTCACCGGGTACATCGGCCGGCGGACCGGAGTAGTCGATGCCTACTTCCGTGTGCAGAACGAGGCGTTCGGCCCTGAAGCTCGACTTCGGCAAGACATTGGTCGCACATCTCCGAGACACCGCGTTCGCAGCGTTAGGCGGCACCGACGTCACCGTGGGTGTGATCCTGCGCGTCGCCGCAATCGTCTTTGCAGTGGGCGCGTTCTATGCCCTCCTGCGATGGAAGCCACCAACGGAACTGGTGATCTTCTCGGTTGCGGTCTTCGTAACTGGATGGCTGAACACGCTCTCGGTACCACCGCGGGTGGTGCTTCGCTCCTTCCCGTTGGTGGCAGCAGTCGGGGTGGAACTGAAAGGAAAGATCTTCGCCTCGGTCGCCGCCGTCCTGGCGATCCTCCAGTTGTCACTGGTCTATCTGGCAGCGTATCCAGGCGGACTCGACTTCCTGCCATAGGTTCACCCGCGACCCCCCACCACGGCGAACTGTCCGGTCTCAGCCGCGCAAACCGCGCTCCACGCCGGACAGTTCGATGGTGGGCGGGCGCAACATCTCGAGAGTCTCGACCAGCGGAAGGCCGATCACGTTCGAGACGCTGCCTTCGACCCTGGAAACCAGGCACGCCCCCGCACCCTGCAACGCGTACGCGCCTGCCTTGTCGAGCGACTCCCCGGTCCCCAGATACCAGTCGATGTCATGCGCATCCAGTTCAGCGAACCACACCCGGGTCGACACAACCCGGACATCACACCGCGAGTGGCGGCGCACCGCCACCGCGGTGCGCACGAGATGATCCCGACCAGACAACACCCCCAGGATGTCCCGTGCCTCTGTGACATCGCTCGGTTTCCGATGATCACACCATCGAGGTCGACAGCGGTATCGGCTGCGATCACCACATCATGGATGGTCGCTCGACAAGCGATCGCCTTGTCCTCGGCCAGGCGTGCGACATAGGCCTCGGGGATTCCTCGGAGCGAGGCGTCTCGTCCACACCGACCGGCATCACGACCGGCTCCACGCCGGCCGAGCGAAGGAGCCCCAGACGCCGTGGGGATCCCGAAGCCAGCAGCACACGGCCCCGTGTGTGTACGCGCATGCAGCCAGTGTTCCAGGTATGGGTTTCCACCGCAGCAAGCACACGTGACCAGCGAGCGTGGACACCGGCAACGCCACGGGTGCTGGGGTGTGGAGCATGGCCTCGCCGAACGCGCCGACATCCACGTCACCCAGATCCGCCGCTACGAAGCCGGCACCTCCGCACCCACCCTCGACGCTCTCCGCAACCTCGCCATCGCGCTCAACATCACCACCGACAGCCCCGTCTTCGACCCCACCGAACGCGGCCCATCCGACGACCTCGCCCTCCACCTCGAAGCCATCGGACAACTCGACCCCGACGACCAACACCTCATCCGCAGCCTCATCGAAGCCATCCTCCTCCGCCACGACACCCGCCGCTGGACCCAAGCCAGCTGACGATCAGCCGAGGCGAGGACGGCCCTCGCTACGCCGGTCCCGGACGGACGAGCCCGCGGAGTCGCTCAGCGTTCACCCGCTCCAGCCCCATGGACTCGACAAGCCCATCAACGACACCGAGGACCTCGGGCTCGATCTGAGCTTCTGCCTCCAAGAGCATCTCGCTCAGAATCTCCAGCGCGACCCCACACTCGTTCGCGTCGATCATCTCGCCGACCAAGGCGACGGTCACAGGAGGCAACTCCTCGGCGACCATCATCAGCACACCTCGCAGACGGCCTTGAAGCTCCTCGAAGTGAGCCGCGTCCGAGGTCACGGGTTCCTCGGCAGGTTCGTGGGATAACCGGTGATGATCTCGCCGGTACGGGAGTCCACGACCACGCGGATGTCGACACCGCCCCTCGTCCCGGTCAGGACCGTCCTGCTGCCCTGGGGAACTGCATTCCTCCACTCGGCCGGGTCGGTAGCGATATCCGAGATCTCATGCATGATCCGGTTGCCCGACCAGCTCTGAGGGAACGGCGTCTTCCCAGCCGCGCCCGGCCACAAGTGGCCACAACCAGTCGCATCACCTTGAAGGATGTGCGTACGCCTCGACGACGAGGCCAAGTCAACGAAATCGTCTGCTGCTCTTGGGGTACTTGTGAGCGACAGGAGAGTCGTAGCTGCATGGCACGCCACGCTGGCTGGGGCCTGCGCGCCGTCCTCGCCGCTGATGACATGGGGGAAAGGCGCCTTCAGTGCGCGGCAACACGTACATGTCAGCGCACGCGATCCGTCGTGCGTCATAGGTGTAGGTGTAGGCATGCGCTCCACCAACGGCACCAGGCTCCACGGGCGACGCTTCGCCAAGAGCAGCCCCGCCATCTGTCCAAGTCGACAACCGCCGCTGGTCCTCAGGAGTGAGCGCACGTGCCCCGGCAGGTGGAACGAACGACGCGATAGCGAGGCAGGCCAGACCGAGGATCAACACAACGATCGTGAGCCAACGTCTCTGCTCTCCTGCCGCTGTGCTCACGGCCCGTTGCCCTCCGGCTGTTGCTCACCCGTGAACTGCGTCGTGTACTCACGACGCAGTTCCATCGCCTCGTCGAGAATCGTTCCATCCCCAGCAAGGACCCGACTGCCGTAGTCGCGAAGAAGTTGAGCAAGTCGAGCGGCGGCTGCTCGGTAGTCGGAACTGGTACCTGGAAACTCGCCACCGCTCGGTGCCCCGGTGAGATGGACAAACTCAGCTGTCGTAAGCGCATCCCTCGGCCGCGACGTGAGCCCGGCTCGAAAGCCCGCGTACCCGTCCCTCGGGTCGCGGAACACCTTGACGAAGGCGCCGTTGCTTGCTTCGTAGGTCACGCTGTCATCGTTCTCGACCTCCTCATCGAAGCCGCTGTTGACAAGAAAGTAGAACTCAGGGGTGACCGCATCGGCGAAGGTCTCACCGCCATCCGGTGCCAGCTTGGAGCGATCGTTCATCCTGGTGGCATCCAGAGTTGGGTCGACGGGTCGTATCTCCATCCGCTCGATCGCAGGAAGTCCCTCTCCAGGGTGATGAATCGTCGGGTGTCCTGGTAGAGCAGGTTGCCTGCGCTGTCGACCGAGGCGTCTCGGATCGGGCGCCCTCACGCATGACGGAGCGGAGCACATCGCGGTTGTTGAGCCAGTTCCCCAGTCGGTTGCCAGCGTCTCCTGGCAGCCGTGAGGCAACCGTCGCCTCACCCGCCCGAAGCGACCCCGGGCCAAGATCCTCCATACCGCCGATCACATGGCGCGTTGTTCCGTTTGGGGCAGAACGCTGCACCTCATGGCTCGAACGGGCACGCAGAACCCGGCCGAGGTGGCCGGCCGGGTCAGCGAAGTTGGTAGCGGTGTCGTAGCCGAAGCGCGCCACTTCGGCGGGCGGCGCACGCTCAGTGTCTGGGCGGTAGTCGTAGTCGTACGACGGCGCCGACCCGGACTCGATGAGCGCCGCCCCAGACGCGCCCGCCGGTAGACCGACCGTTACTGCGGCGGAGAGACCGACGAGGATGGAAAGCAACAGCGCGACCAGCATGTCAATTGGGCGTCGCTGATCAGTTGCCACGGCGCACGCCGCCCCGCTCGAACGCTTCACAGTTCACGATCCGGTTGCATGCCTCAGCGTTCCCACAAGGTGCCGAAGTTCGCCTCGATCCTCCGAAGCCGTCACGGTCGGACGCAGATCGGGGTAGCAGCGAGAGAGCTGACCGAGGGCCTCCTCCTCCAGGCCCGGCATGGCTGTGATCTCAAAGACCCGATCATCGAAGTCGACCGTGAACTCCCACTCCGGGTCGGCATCTACGTCGACAGCGCCACCGAGCGTCAGACTCATCCCGAAAGGGTCGTAGCGCGAATCTAGGGAGACCTCGGCCGCGTACTGACGCTTGAGATCGCTTGGCAGTCCATACAGCTCGGTGCGGTCACCGGTATTGGCATCGACGTGCCAAAGGCGCACGACGTCACGCTCGATCGCAGCTGCGACAACTCGCAGAAACTCCGAGAGTGGCAGATCACGGCCCAACTGGCGGCCCAGCCACCGGTAGGTCGAATAGAGAGGCGCCTCGGCGATCTGGACCAGATCAACGATGAGACGCTCAAGCCCGCTCATGGTTCACCGAACTTCGCGTAGGGCCGGAACGTCTCGTGAAGGATATCGCCACTTGGGCCGTAGATGCGGTGCCGAACTAGGCGGTCGCCGCCGCCGCTCGAACACCTCTTCGATGCTCGTGCCGCCCTGTAGGCCCGGCCGGTCGCTCCTTCGGCGTGCGCCGACACACGGCGCCAGTGATCGCCGTGCTGTTGGAAGTCATCGATTGTCCGGCCCCAAGATGTCGATGCGGTACGGCCGGTCGCGACCGCATCATCAGCAGCGCTTGCAGCTCTTGGGGCAGAACGCTCCACCTCCAGGCCCAAGAAGGCGCGCAGAACCCGGCCGAGGCTCCCGGCCGGGTCAGTCGAGTTGGTGATGGTGTCGTCTGTGTAGTCGGACGGATCGGCGGGAGGCGCACGCGCGAAGTCGGGGTGGTAGTCGTAGCTGTGAGATGGCCCTGCCAGGGCTGCGTCAGCCTGGAGTAGCTGCCCGCCCGCGGAGGCAGCGAGGAGCGTGGCGGTGAAGTTCGACGAGTCCAGGGCGACGTCGTCAGCCGGCCAGTCCCACGAGGTCTCTGTGGCGGCGGGAGACGATGCGGCGGCCGTCGACGCGCCCACGCCAACGATCAGTAGAGCGAGGGCCAGAGCCAGCCAAGTCCCGCACGATCTACGCATCGCTCGCAGGGACCTCAAGCGAGGCAGCAAGTAGCTCGGCGATGGGACCGATCTCACGGGCGAGCTGGTCCTCGTCGATGTATGGCGTCGAGCCGCCGGGCACGAATAGAGCTAGCGACTCGGACAGTTCCTCAAACCAGGCTTCGTCTTGGAAGCACTCGATCACGAGACCTTCGATGTCAGCCGCGACCGACTTCGTGCGGTCACTGCCGTCGACGAATCGCCGTATCAGCTCAAGCAGGTCCTGAACGTCACGCCGGGTCACTTCGGCACCATCACCGTGACGATGTGATTGGTGTTCTGCGCGCCCACAACCACGTAGCAGCGGCCGCAGAGGTTCGGAGCGAGCACTCTGACCGTGTCGTTTGCGCCGCGATACGTCGTACGCGCTCCCTGGGTCAGGATGTCGTCAATCAGCCCCGGATCGATGGGAGCGCGACCCCGGACCTCCGAGGAATGTTCGTTCCGCTGCGTGTGCACTGAGCGTCCGGCCCCCTGGGGTCGTAGCCCAACCCGTGGATCCCGGGAAGTTCTGGCCCGCAAGTTGGCGAGACGCCCACTGCGGGTCGTACTGCGCGATGTCGGTGGCCGCGCCTGCACCTTGTGGGGGCAACCCTGTCGAGCAAGAGACCCGAAGGGACGCGACAAACCCGGCCGACGTCACCAGCCGGGTCATCAAGGTTCGAGGAGGAGTCGTAGACATAGGTGGCTGAACCGGGAGGCGGCGGGCGCAAAGTCGGAGCGATAGTCGTAGCCGGAGGCCCCGGGCCGTCGCCGTGTCGGTTGCTGGACCTCCGCCTGATCCGCCACCGAACTGACGGCTGCTGCGGTCACCGACTGGGCTGTCAACGAGTCGCCACACTCCGAGTCCAACGTCGGGCTGGCTTCCCCGTCGCCTCCCCTGCGATGCCAGAACGGGCGAGATCGGACCGACCAGAGACACCACAAGCACGAGCACAACACCCGAGACTGCTCGGCTCAGTCGCATCGCAATCCCAACGAATCGCAATTCTCACGCCGCCACTCATCGAGCCGTTGCGTGACCTCGTCTAGGCGGCCGGACTCGATCAGTGACGCGACAGCGCTCGAGCGTTCAAGAAGCTCGTCTTCCCAGGGGAAGGTCGCGCCGTAGCGTTGGACTCGTCGCAGAACCTCGAGGGCGCCAAGTTCGTTTCCGGAGAGAGCGAGCCGTACGCACGCGCCTCCTGCATACGGATGCTGTCAGCTCCCCTCGAGGTGCCAGCAGAAGCGAGCCTTCTTGAGCGCAGCTGGCTGCCTCAAGAGCGGCTCCAGAGATCGCCTCGGCGAGCCCCGCTGACTCGGACGAGTACGTCGTGGATGAGCCGCCGAATCGATCGGACCAACTCAGGTCGATCACGCCGTCGAGGGGAGCGACCAGTGGCATCTGGACGACCCAGAGATAGAAGTCACCGGTGCGGCTGCCGGAGTCTTCCGCCAACACGCCGTGCACGATCCATCCCACCGGGCTGAGGTAGGCCAGCGCCTTTGCAAAGCCCCCAGCTTGAATCGCAGCCCGCAAGAACCGGATTCGCAAGTCGCTTCCAGTCCGCTGCTCTCATCCCGGCCTCAGTTCGTGGACAGGGATGTTCTGGAACCCTGGCGGCAGGTGGGACCGGATCTGAGCGATTCTCGATGACGTCAGAGCGGCACTCCCGGTCTTCAGGTCGTAGATGGCGCTCGGAGCTCCCGGGCTCCCGACCACCGCATCGAGTCGCACGCTCCCCTTCGTGCCATAGGGGACGACACGACCGTTGAGATACGAGATCTCGCTGAAGACATCAGTCCGACCAAGCGCCGCCAGCTCGTCTGCGAACGACGAGTGGACGTGAGTTCCGTGAACCGCTCCGCGCCCCGGGCCAACGTTCGCGGACGCACGGTTCGCAGCTGCCTGCAGATCATCGAGTGCTGTTCTTGGGGCAACAAGTGACCCTGACGTCTCGTCGTCGAACATCGGGCCGGGAACCCCGACGCTGGCTGGGGAAACGGCCGCTTCGGCTCCGACGGCGGGGCCGGCTTTTGTGTTGATGACCGCGACGGCGTTCTGCGCTCCGGCGGCGGTTGCCGGGGCAGCGAGGCCGGCGACCGCGACGAGTGCGACGAGGACGGCGAGCAGCGCCCAGTGAAGGGTCTGATCGCCGCTGCGCGACGGCTGGGAGTAGGGTCGTGTGGTGGGCACTTCTGGTGAGTCTCGCAGCCTGACAGCGGCTGGTGGCGGCTCCTCGCCAGGGCCGCTTCTGTTCAGCTGCGTCGTTCAGCAGTCGGGCGGCGGGTCTGTCAGTCCGGCGCTCGGTCGAATCCGAGAGCGTCGCTGATCTCGTCGTCGATGGTCCGGTAGCTGTGCACGCCGTAGTCGCCGACCGGCTCGATCGGCCCAGGCAACTCGTTCAGTGCCTCATCGAAGTAGCGGCCATCCCAGCGCCGAAAGCAGTGCTGATCGAGGACGTCGTCGCCGTCGACGGGCAGGTTCTCGATCGTCTCGAAGTAACCCTTGGTCCACGGCTGCTGGTTCGTCATGATCGGCGACACCAAGAGTCGGTCTGGTCGCAGCTCAGCCCGCTCGGGCAGCTCCTTCTGGTCCGATCGCTCCCGGTACACGTAGATCAGAATTGCTCCGCCCATCGACGGTCCCGCCATGGCCTCCGTAGAGATGACTCGACCGAAGAGATACCGGCCGTCGGGCAGTTGCAGGGCGAAGACATCGCCAACCTTCGGCTTCTTCCGAGACGGGCTCAGCACCTGAAGGTTCGTCTCAGCGTTGCTCATCGACGTCACCCGTACCCGTTCGCTCGGAGCCACGCCTCGCCCCAATCGACTGCCTGCTGGTAGTAGGAGTGCCTCGGACTGATCGAGTTGATGGCGTTCTCGAACCCCGGATTCCGAGCGATCAACGCCTGCTCGACCGCTCTCGCCTGGCCCCGCGTCAGCGGATCCGACGTGACCTGCTGAAGAACGAACCGGTCTCCATGTTGGGCCTGCCGCCGACCCAGGTTGTTCGTGATCCACGTGTACACCGGCTTGCCGTTCCGGACCCTATGTACACGTGCACATCCGCGGACCCACCCCGCAGCGCCGCCGGCAACGCATCATCCGCCAGGCCGACGGCTGCACGACTTGGGGCAACCCTGTCGAGCACGAGACCCGAGAGGACGCGACGAACTCGGCCGAGGCTCCCGGCCGGTTCAGCGGAGTTGGCAGCGGTGTCGTAGGCATATGCAGCGGCATCATCGGGCGGCGGACGAGCGAAGTCGGGGCGGTAGTCGTATGCGCACACGACGTCACTTTCGACGGCCGATGGTTGCTGAAGAGGCGCCCGACAGTCGTCAGCACGTTGCGTCCTCGTATCGGTTGCCACGTTCTCGGCCAGGTCGACGACAGGCGGCGAGTGAACGGATTCCCTCGGGTCCGGGGAGGAGCCGCCGACCGCAACGCCCGTGCCACCAGAGACGAGGAGTGCGACCATGACAACGCCGGCCGATGCCCGCAGGAGTCGCAGCACGAGATCGTCGACGACCAGCCCGCGCCGATCGCTAGCCATGACCTACCAGTCGCGTCTGGGGTCGAGGTAAACGGCGCTCACCGGTGCGAACTCCGAACTCCATGTCGCAACGAACTCGCTGACTGCTTCTCTCGTACCAGCCGAGTAGCCCGGGGCCTCCCCGAGCCCAGAACATCTCCGACGAAGAAGGCGCCGCGACCAGCTTCAGGTCGAGACGAGCTCCCGGGTGCGGCCACATCACCAGCGAGAGCGAAATCGCGCTCCTGCTGGGCTCGCCGAGGAGCTTCCGACGGTCCAAGCAACGAGGTCGACGGCGGGAGCCTGACCGGACCAAGACAGCCTCCGAACGTCGTGCAGGACAAGAACACCGGTGTTCGCCTCTCGCAACTGGAGCGCTGTTCTGAGTTCGAAGATGACGGCAACGACGCCGGCGACTGCGTCGAATGAGAGCGAGATGACCTGCGCCTCCCGCAGAGCGTCGTCCTCGGTGAACAGGTCCATCTCCGGCTTCGCCGCGTGATCACGGAGCGCCGGGTCAAGCGCCAACAGGTCCTGGATCCTCATCACAACGGTATGTGGGCGAAGGGATGCGAGTTCGAGATCGTCTCTCCTGTCAACGGGTTCACGGTCTGGCCTGACCGGTTCATGTAGGCCGCGTAGCCGTTCCGGATACTGGTACTTCCCGGTAGTGACCGGATCCATTATTCGAACGTGCGTAACTCTCGGATCGAGCTCGGGCGTCCCACTCTTGATCGAGTACTGAAGGCCGTTGCCTGTCTGAGTGGGGGTTCCGACAGCGCCCTTCGGGACTGCGGAGAGTTTCACGTCGCCGACACGCAGAACCTGCGGGGCCCTGCTTGTCAGACTTGGGGCGATGGTTGTTCCAGCCGCCCTTGGCGCGTGTCTGATCCTCACGGCGTCGTCAGCGAGACCGCCGGCGGCTCGTGCACCAGCGCCGCCTAGGAGCGCGCCGATGCTGAAGTCGAAGACTTGTGCTCCCGGGTCTAGCGCAGTTGTCTGTTGGTCGCCATCGATCAACCGGTAGGTTGAGCCCGCGAACATCGTGCCGGTTCCGTTGCATAGTGCAATCAGAACGACGGTGGCGTCCGCCGGTATGCAGGCAAACACGAACAATGCACCAACACCAAACGCGCCTGCGGTTGCGAGGATTCGCCGCCAGGGGAACGAGGCGGTGTTGGCGGGTTGCGGGAAGCAGTTGTTGTTCTGAGCTTGGAGGTAGTCAGACGATGAGGTCGGCGACGATAGCAAGCCCTTCGCTCGAACGCATACGTCGAATGTCTGATCGTTTGCCCGCATTCCTGTTGGGTCAATCAGGTTGAGCGGGTTGTTGTTGGTGTGGTGGTAGGGGTTGTTGAGGGTTGTTGTGCCGGCTACGCCTGGGAGTGGGTCGGTGGTTGTGAACGTGCCGGTGTCGGGTTGGTATTGGCGTGCTCGGAGGTGGGTGAGGCCTTCGATGGTGGTCTCTGAGCGGTAGCCGAGGGTGGGTTGGTGGCCCGGTGTGGTTGCTGGTTGGCCGAATGCGTTGTAGCTGGTGGATGTGGCGAGGGCGCTGGCTGGGCCGTCTGCTGTGGTGGAGCGGTGGATGTCGGATGAGAGTGGCTCGTCTACGACTCCGGTGGTGACTGCCGGACCAGGCGTGGGTGTCGTTGACTCGTAGCAGTGTCTGTGTGGTGCCGGTGTTGTTCGTGATTGCTGTGAGCTGTGTGTTGGCTTGGGTGGTGTCCCAGTGCAGGTGGGGTGGTTTCGACTGGTCCGCTGGTGGGTGCGGTGATGACTTGTTCGGGGTTGCCTGCAGGGTCGAGGTCCCGCAGTGTGGTGCCGGTTGGGTCGGTGATGCCGATGTGGCGTCCAGCGGGGTCGTAGTGGTAGCTGGTGAGCCCGTTGGGGGTGTTGTCGGTGAGTCGGCGGCCGGCTGCGCCGTGGGTGTAGGTGGCGGGGTTGGCTCCGGTGGTTGAGGTGAGCTCGGCGGCGTCGTTGTAGTCGTAGGTCGTGGTGTTGGCGCCGATGGTGTGTTGGTGGCGTTGACCGAGGTTGGTGTAGGTGATCGTCTCGACTGGGCCACTGGTCGGGCTGATCGAGGTTAGTTGTCCGGCTTGGTCGTAGCCGTAGGTGGTGGTGTCGCTATCGACGGTCTGTTCGTCGATACGTCCGGAGGTGTCGTAGTCGACCGAGTAGGCGGTGCCAAGACCGGCTCCGGTTTCTGACATGGTCTTGACGCGACCGTCTTCGTATCCCCAGGTGCGTGAAGCTCCCATTGGCAGGGTTTCGGAGGTCAGTTGGTGGTCGTCGTTGTAGCCGTAGCTGACGAGATCGGCTTCGCCGTCGTTGAGTCGGGCTACTGACACATCATCGATGGTGACGGTGTTGGCTGAACTATGGCTGCCACCAAGGACCTGCCATTCGGGCCGTCCCCACCAGGATGGTGTTACAGACTGCACCCCGATCTCCCAGGTCTCAGGTTCGGCCTCACCCTCGGCCCAGACTTTGACGTGCAGCCATTCTTGGCTCGAGTGGACCCGTACTCGCACCTTTCCAGTTGCTGGCACATCGGTGCTGCCGAGCGGAATGTCCCACCACAACGCCTTGCGCTTCAAGGTGGCGGTTGTTGAATTCGACTTGAACTCCAACACGTCCCAACTATTCCGGGGTGACATAGCGGTTGTAGCCCCCGCACAGTCGTGTTCTTGGACCGGTCCCCAAGATCCAACGTGTAGGTGGTGTCATATCCGCCTGCAAGTGTCGCGTTGGAGTTCATGCGACCGTTGGACCCAGACGATGCAGTCACTGCGAACGTTGCCTGTTGGTTCTGGATTGTCGGCTGGGCGCTGCCGGTCAGGTCCCACTTGACCGGATCCAGCCCCGCGCCGTCCGGGCCAACGAAGCGGTCCGTGACGAAATGGCGAGTCTTGATCGCCTCCACATCACCCTCGTTGTCATAGGCGTAGCGTTGGGTGAACCCATCCGGCCCGGTGACCGTGTCGCGGCGACCGAACGCATCCCAAGTGTGGGACGTCAGTGACCCATCAGGAAACTCCAACCGACTTCAGATCACCGTTGGCGTGATACGCGTAGGTCCAGGTGTCTGCGCCGATGGTGGTTGCGGTGAGGCGACCTGTAGCCGCGTCGTAGGTGTGGTCGGTGACCAGTGTGTTGGTGCCATCGGTTGAACTCGTCGAGTCCAACAGACCGTCGGTGTGCCACACGTTGGTGGTGCTGCGACCTGATGGGTCAACGGTTTGTTCAAGCCGTCCGGCGTCGTCATAGCTGTAGGTGGTGCTTCGAGACAGTGGGTCGGTCTCCGATGCGAGCTCCCCGGCGGGGTTGTAGTCCGTGACCCACACCTCCAAGTTTGGGTCGGTGCGATGCTCTCGTCGGCCGCGGTTGTCGTAGGTGAACGAAGTGCGGTTGTCCAAGCCGTCATCAACCCATTGGACGGTCCCGTCGTCGTAGTACCCGTATTCGACGGGGTGTTCACCTGTGCGTCCGATGGTGTGGACCTCGCCTCGTTTGGTGTAGGTGGTGGTGGTCACAACCCGGCAGGGTCAGTGACCGTCTCGACACGCCCGACCGGGTCGTGGTGTAGGACGTCTCCAGCAATCCTGGTGAAGTGACCGTGTCAGCGCGGCTGTTCTCGTCGTATTCATACTCGGTGATCAACGCTCCAGGTGCTTCAACGGTTTCCGGTGCGTCCAGCGTCGTCGTAGTCGTAGTCGGTGACACCAGCCGGCGTGGTCGCGGTGTCTACTCGGCCGGCGTCGGTGTAGGTGGTGGTCGTGGCCATGCCGCGTTCGTCGGTGACGGTGACTTGGCGGCCCATGTCGTCATAGCCGTAGGTCGTCGACCCGGTTGGGGTGTGGACTACTTCAAGCAATCCGGAGTTGTCGTCGTAGTCGTAGATGGTTTCGCGAAGCGCCGGATCGGTGACCTTGACGACCCGGCCTTCGGTGTCGTAGTCGTAGTCGACCACACCACCCTCAGGATCCGTAACCGTGTCGACTTGGCCATCGATGTCGTAGGTGGTAGACCGTTTCACGCAACAACTCGTCGCGTGACTTGCTCACTCGGCCGAGAACGCCGTAGTCGACCTCGGTGTAGGAAGAGTCCTCGAAGGTGGTGCGCTTCAGTCGTCCAGCGGTGTCGTAGCTGTAGTCAGTGACCCGAAGCATTGGGTCGGTCATCGAGTCCAACAGACCAGTGACATCGTCGTAGTCGTACGCGGTCACACCACCCTCAGGGTCGGTGATCGTTTCGATTCGACCAGCGTCGTCATAGGTCGTGACTGTTTCACCCAGGTCGGCTGCGGTGACCTTCGTGACTCGACCGGCGTCGTCGTACTCGGTGACGGTTCGATCCCCAGATGGCAACTCGGTTGCCGTCAACCGGCCTGCACCGTCGTACTCGAACTTGGTGATGTTGGCGTACCCGTTTTCGACTTCCTTCAACTGTCGCGACGGCCAAAACCGTAACTCGGTTGTCACCCCATCAGCGTCGGTGACCGAACGCACCAGCCCGTCGACCACATCTTGGTAGGTGACCTTGTTGTACTCATCAGTGATCGTGGACGGGATCCGCTCCGATCCGTCATAGCCGAACGTGAGAGTGCCGCGATCAGCAGACGTCACCGTCTCAACCCGGTCGGCGCCGTCATAGGTGAACGTCGAAACACCCGTGTCAGGGTCGATCACCTGCTGTGGGTTGCCGTTCGCATCGAAATCGGCTTCCAGAACCGCGCCACGCCGATCGGCTCCCTCATCCAACCAGCCACCCGTACCATAGGTACGTGACACCGAATACAACCCCGGATCGGTGATGCCGACCAGACGCCCGAAGGTGTCATGCGGAATACACCACCGTGTCGCCCACCTCAACAGAACTCACCGTCGTTGTTCGAGCCTCGGCGTCATACGCGAACGTCGTCGTTCCCTCCAGGGACACCTGCGAGATTACCTGCCCGGTCACCGGGTGATACGTGCAATCCACAACAGTGACGCCCGTCGGATCGATGATCGAATCCACGCGACCTACCGCGTCCGGCACGTACAGCGTCGTCTCACCATCAACACCCGTCACCGATGTCAGGAACCCAGACGTCGCATCGAAGCCATAGGCGACCGACCGGGCATCCGACGACACCACACCATCGAGCCGCCCCGCACCGTCATAGGAATACCCAACCCACTCACCAGTCGACGCGGTCACACGATCCACACGGTCCTGACCATCACGCGACACCACCGCGGACACCCCATCCCAACGGGTCTTCGACACCAACAACCCAGCCGCATCGAAATCCCACACCTCACCATCAGTGAAGGTCACCCGAAGCACACCCGCAGACACCTCAGACAACACACCCGTGAACTCCAACGGCCGCTCGAACCCGCCGGACCCGTTCGGCTCGAACACCAACAACCGGCCTTCATCCGAGGTCAGATGCACATCACCCGAGGGCATCACCTCCACCATCTCTGAATGCGAAACGCGCCAACCGCGACCCAACTCCGAAACAGCAGGATCCGCGGAATTGAACCAACGACGAACATCCAAACCAAACGCACCACCAGGGCGCCGGTAGATCATCCGAACTGTTGTAGAAGTTGCCCAGCGCCGTACCTACGGGGTCTGAGACATACATTGATGAGGCGGCTGAGCCGAACAGTTGCGCACGCAACCGGTCGAAGACGAGCGCGCCCTGACCCCAGTGAGCTTGAATACGAGAAGGTGAGAGTGCGTAATCAAACACAGCTACTTCGTCGATCGCGCCATCGAAGTAGATGCAGTTGCAGCTGCCGCCTTGTCCGATCGCGATTCCCCCAGTTGGCACATAGAAGGTACCGGGGTCTGCAGACTGCACATCGGTGACGACACCATCAACGTATAGCGCTAGACTCGCAGCGTCCTTTACAAGCGCCACGTGCTGCCAGACTCCGATTTCTATGGCACCGGATTCGACGGAAGTGCTGTAACTCGCATGAGTGCAAGGATCTACACAGTTGTTTGAGAATGCCGTAACTACGTTGCTGGCATGCATCCCCCAACCCCAATAGCGATTCCTGAAGACATATCCGTGTTGGTTGGGGTTTCGGGGACGAATCCAAGCTTCAAATGTCCACTCATCAGTCGAGAGATCCGAGTGGTTGCCGATATCCACGGATCCGGTTTGGCCATCGAAATCGAAGGCGGTTCCCCCGCCGGGGGACCAGGTACTCCCAGGACCACATTCCCCACTACAGATCCGTCGTGGTTTCCGGTCTCGTCCGCTGCAATCGAGCCTGCGGTCTCCTCGAAGCGCCAATAGGACACGGGCCCATCCGTGAGGATGTCGTCCGATGGAGCCGCTGAGACCGGTCTCGGAGCTGCAGTGAGAGCAAGAAGCGAAGCGAGCAATGCGAGTGAGACGACTAGCGACACAGGCCGCGCGGCCCTCGATCCTTGCCGATACCGGTAGAACTGCGACGCTAGGCGATCAGCAGCAGCCACAAGCTCGATCCTCTCCAAGACGGTGGATGGGCGGTGAACGTTAGCCGCTCTTGGGGAATGCCTGCCGTCCAACTGCCACACCTACAAGATCGGTTCCAAGGGGTCAGTGGTCGCGGCCACGGCAACCCGCCCAGACGCTGTCGTGTTGATGTTCCCGCTTGCCTGGAGCGCATACCGTGCCATCCGAACAGACCACGACTGGCGAGCACTGCTTGCGCCGGCACTGGCACCGGTGGGTTCGGTGCTCTCACTTGGGTACATCGGCCGGCGGACCGGAGTAGTCGATGCCTACTTCCGTGTGCAGAACGAGGCGTTCGGCCTGAAGCTCGACTTCGGCAAGACATTGGTCGCACATCTCCGAGACACCGCGTTCGCAGCGTTAGGCGGCACCGACGTCACCGTGGGTGTGATCCTGCGCGTCGCCGCAATCGTCTTTGCAGTGGGCGCGTTCTATGCCCTCCTGCGATGGAGGCCACCAACGGAACTGGTGATCTTCTCGGTTGCGGTCTTCGTAACTGGATGGCTGAACACGCTCTCGGTACCACCGCGGGTGGTGCTTCGCTCCTTCCCGTTGGTGGCAGCAGTCGGGGTGGAACTGAAAGGAAAGATCTTCGCCTCGGTCGCCGCCGTCCTGGCGATCCTCCAGTTGTCACTGGTCTATCTGGCAGCGTATCCAGGCGGACTCGACTTCCTGCCATAGGTCCACCCGCGACCCCCCACCACGGCGAACTGTCCGGTCTCAGCCGCGCAAACCGCGCTCCACGCCGGACAGTTCGATGGTGGGCGGGCGCAACATCTCGAGAGTCTCGACCAGCGGAAGGCCGATCACGTTCGAGACGCTGCCTTCGACCCCGGAAACCAGGCACGCCCCCGCACCCTGCAACGCATACGCGCCTGCCTTGTCGAACGACTCCCCGGTCCCCAGATACCAGTCGATGTCATGCGCATCCAGTTCAGCGAACCACACCCGGGTCGACACAACCCGGACATCACACCGCGAGTGGCGGCGCACCGCCACCGCGGTGCGCACGAGATGATCCCGACCAGACAACACCCCCAGGATCTCCCGTGCCTCGGCGGAATCGTGCGGCTTCCCGATGATCACACCATCGAGGTCGACAGCGGTATCGGCTGCGATCACCACATCATGGATGGTCGCTCGACAAGCGATCGCCTTGTCCTCGGCCAGGCGTGCGACATAGGCCTCGGGGGATTCCTCGGAGCGAGGCGTCTCGTCCACACCGACCGGCATCACGACCGGCTCCACGCCGGCCGAGCGAAGGAGCCCCAGACGCCGTGGGGATCCCGAAGCCAACAGCACACGGCCCCGTGTGTGTACGCGCATGCAGCCAGTGTTCCAGGTATGGGTTTCCACCGCAGCAAGCACACGTGACCAGCGAGCGTGGACACCGGCAACGCCACGGTGCTGGGGTGTGGAGCATGGCCTCGTAGAGTCGAGGACGACCCGTTCATGCGCCACCCACAGGAGACACCGATGGCAGACAGTTCCGGCACGATCATCTACACGATCACCGACGAGG
Organism: Microthrixaceae bacterium; assembly: GCA_027493675.1. Taxonomy (GTDB): domain Bacteria; phylum Actinomycetota; class Acidimicrobiia; order Acidimicrobiales; family Microtrichaceae; genus JAMLGJ01. Next base: position 36,650 of record JAOSKI010000001.1, read on the forward strand.
CCCCGGCGCTGGCGACACACTCCCTCCTACCCATCATCGAGGCCTTCGCCGGAGTGGCCGGAGTACACGTCGATACCCGCAACATCTCCCTGGCTGCACGTGTGCTGGCCCAGTTCCCCGAACACCTCACCGCAGACCAACGTGTGAACGACGATCTGGCCGAATTGGGCGACCTGGTCAGGCGTCCCGAGGCCAACATCATCAAGCTGCCGAACATCTCGGCCTCCGTCCCGCAGCTGAACGCGACCATCAAGGAGCTGCGTGACAAGGGCTACGACGTGCCTCTGTACCCGGAGGACCCGTCGAGCCCCGAGGAGGAGCGGATCCACACACGCTACGGACGCGTGCTGGGAAGCGCCGTCAACCCTGTGCTGCGCGAGGGCAACTCGGACCGTCGGGCCCCCGCATCGGTCAAGAACTACGCCCGCAACCACCCACATCCCATGGGTGCATGGTCACCTGAGTCGTCCACGGCCGTGGCGACGATGGGATCGGACGACTTCCGCTCCAACGAGCAGTCCGTGACCCTGGCCGCCGACGACGAGCTCCGGGTCGAGCACCTGGCCGAGGACGGCACGGTGACGGTCCTGCGCGAATCGATCCCGGTGCTCGAGGGTGAGGTCGTGGATGCCACCGTCATGCGTGTGGCCGCGTTGAACCGCTTCCTAGCCGACCAGATGGTCGCCGCCAGGCAAGCCGGGGTGCTGTTGTCGGTGCACCTCAAGGCCACGATGATGAAGGTCTCCGATCCGATCATCTTCGGTCATGCCGTCATGGCCTACTTCGGAGACGTGTACCGCAAGCACTCGGTGACCTTCGAGCGCCTCGGCGTCGATCCCAACCTGGGCATCGGTGACCTGGAGGCGAAGATCGTCGACCTCCCCGAGGCCGAGCGCGCCGAGATCCGGGCGGACATCGCGGCGGCGTTGGAACGCGGCCCGGCGCTCGCGATGGTCGACTCGGACCGAGGCATCACCAACCTGCACGTTCCGAGCGACGTGATCGTCGACGCCTCCATGCCGGCGATGATCCGCACCTCGGGTCGGATGTGGAACGCGGACGGCGATCAGCAGGACACCCTCGCCGTGATCCCGGATTCGAGCTACGCGGGTGTGTACCAGGCCGTCATCGACGACTGCCGCACCAACGGCGCCTTCGATCCGGCGACCATGGGTTCGGTCTCCAACGTGGGGCTGATGGCCCAGAAGGCCGAGGAGTACGGCAGCCACGACAAGACCTTCGAGATCCCCTCCCACGGCGAGGTACGTGTGGTCGACCGCAGCGGCGCCGTGTTGATCCAGCACAGCGTCGCTCCAGGTGACATCTGGAGGGCGTGCCAGACCAAGGACGCCCCCATCAGGGACTGGGTGGGGCTCGCGGTGCGAAGGGGCCGTGCCACAGGTGCACCCGCCGTGTTCTGGTTGGACGCCCATCGCGCACACGACGCACAGCTCATCGACAAGGTCCGCGACGAGCTGACCCGGCTGGACACCGAGGGTCTACGGATAGAGATCATGGACCCGGTGGCTGCCACCCGCTTCTCCCTGGAGCGGATCCGTCGTGGCGAGGACACCATCTCGGTCACCGGCAACGTGTTGCGCGACTACCTCACCGACCTGTTCCCCATCCTCGAGCTGGGAACCTCCGCGAAGATGCTCTCGGTGGTCCCCCTCATGGCAGGCGGTGGCCTGTTCGAGACCGGCGCAGGCGGCTCCGCGCCCAAGCACGTCCAGCAGCTCGTTGCGGAGAACCACCTCCGCTGGGACTCCTGGGTGAGTTCCTGGCACTGGCGGCATCGCTCGACCACCTGGCCGAAGCCTTCGACAACGCCGGTGCCGCGGTATTGGGCGATGCCCTCAACACAGCCACCGGCAGGCTCCTCGAGGAGGGTCGGTCGCCGTCACGCAAGGTCGGCGAGCTCGACAACCGCGGCAGCCACTTCTACCTGGCGATGTACTGGGCCAGGGCACTTGCCGAACAGGACACTGACATGGCGATCGCCAAGCGATTCGCGGCCGTGGCCGACGCGCTCGAAACAGCCAAGGACACCATCGTCGAGGAGCTCAACGCCGTGCAGGGATCACCGGTCGACCTGGGTGGCTACTACTTCGCCGACGAAGACCTGGTGCGTGCGACCATGCAGCCGAGCAAGACTCTCAACAGGATCATCTCGGAGATCTCGAGCTGATCGCGCCGGCCGTCCCATCGCGGCATGGGCTGCACCGGGCAACCCCACTTTGGTCATGGAGGTAGGCAGTGACCGAGATCGACGAGACTGAGCTCCCCGGCATCGGGGTGCGACGCGAGTTCACCACCCGGGGCGGAATGCGCCTCGGTGTGATCGAAACCCGAACCGGTGCCAGGGACCTGCTCCTGTACGACCGCGACGACCCCGACGTGTGCCGATCGGTGGTGCCCCTCGACGAGAGGGACAGCGATGTCCTGGCGGACCTGCTCGGCGCGGACATCGTCCGCAACGATGCCGCCTCGACACTGGTGAACCTCGAAGGGCTCGCGATCGACTGGGTTGGCATCGATCCCTCGTGTGAGGTCGCCGGGATGACGATCGGGGACGCCAAGATCCGTTCCCGGACCGGCGCGACAGTGGCCGCCATCATCGACGGTGACCGCTCCGTACCCGGCCCCGGACCCGAGGAAGTGCTCCCCGGTGGCGCAGTAGTTGTTGCAGTGGGAAGCGCCGAGACGGTTCAGCGGATGGAGGCCCTCCTGTCCAACCCGGCACCATGATCCTCGCCGCCGCTGGGGCTGAGACCACCACGGCCTTCCTGGAGCTTGGGATCGAGCTGCTCGCGCTGGCCGGCCTTGCGTGGATCGCCGGGCGGCTGCGGGTGAGCCCCATACCTCTCTACCTTCTTGCAGGCATGCTCGCCGGTGCTGGGGTGCCGCTGGGCCTGGAGGTCTCCGAGGGCTTCGTCTCGATGGCAGCCGAGATCGGAGTGCTGCTGCTCCTGTTCACCCTGGGACTCGAGTACACGCCCCGGGAGCTGACCTCCGCCCTGGTCCACGGGGCTCGGGGAGGGGTGCTCGACTTGATCCTCAACTTCCTCCCCGGCCTCGCCGCCGGCCTGCTGCTCGGTTGGGATCCCGTGGCCGCGCTGCTCCTGGGAGGAGTCACCTACATCTCGTCATCGGGTGTGATCGCGAAGCTCGTGGTCGATCTAGGTCGGATCGGTAACCGTGAGACGCCCCACATCCTCACCGTGCTGGTCTTCGAGGACCTGGTGATGGCGGTGTACCTGCCTGTGGTGTCGGTGCTGTTGATCGGTTCGGCCATCACCGAGGGCATCCGTGATGTGGGAGTCGCGCTCGCCGTGGTGTTGACGATCCTCATCGTGCTCAGCCGGTTCAGCGAACCGGTCAGCGAGGCGCTGGAGAAGAGGACCAGGACCGTTGCCGACGAGGTCATGCTGTTGTCGGTGCTCGGGTCGGTGCTGTTGGTCGGTGGCCTGGTGCAACGCGTGGACGTCTCCGCCGCGGTGGGCGCCTTCCTGGTGGGGGTCGCCATATCCGGACCCGCGCAACACCGCGCAGCGGCGATGATCGACCCTCTGCGGGACCTCTTCGCGGCCATCTTCTTCTTCGCGTTCGCCCGCGGCATCGACGTCTCCGCCCTGCCGCCGGTGTTGCCCGCCGCCCTCACGCTCGCCGCGGCGGGGATCCTCACGAAGCTGATGACCGGCTGGGTGGTGGCCACCAGGGCGGGCATCGGAGTGCACGGTCGCTGGCGCACAGCGAACACCCTGGTCGCGAGGGGGAGTTCTCGATCGTGATCGCCGGCCTCGGCACCCTCGCCGGCATCGAAGCCGACCTCCCTCCGCTCGCCGCGGCCTATGTGCTGGTGCTGGCGATACTCGGGCCCGTCCTGGCCAGGATGGAACGGGCACCGGGATTCCTGGCCCGGCGACACGCCGACCAGGTTCTCTCCGGCAAGTGAGCTCACGACCGTCGACCGGCCACCTCTATCGGTGCAGTGGCCACACCTTCGCGAACACCGCCTTCAGGTAGGCGCCCTGGGCGAACCCCACCGGGTGATCGACGCCGTGTGCGGTGCGGGCCACCTCGGTGAGCCGAACCCCACTGCGCTCGGCCGCGCCTCGGATGGCCGACTCGAACTCGTCCGCTCCCACCCGGGTCGAACACGACGACTGCACGAGCAGGCCGCCCGGTTCGACGAGTTGGAGGGCCAGCTCGGTGAGGCTGCCATAGGAACGCAGGGCCCGTGGGACGTGCGCGCGTCTGGAGGCGAACGCCGGTGGGTCCACGACCACGATGTCGAAGCGGCGCCGCGACCGGGTGAGGCCGGCCATCACAGCCATGGCATCGCCCGCGGTGTCCTCCTCACGACACCGCCGCACCTGCGGCAGTGAGCGGTTCAACGCCATGTTCCGACTGGCGGCTGCCAGAGCCGGCGAGCTCACATCCACGCGATGCACGAGCTTCGCGCCCCCGGCAGCCGCGTTCACCGAGAACCCTCCTGTGCATGCGTACACGTCGAGCACCCGAGCGCCGGTCGACACCTTCCGGAGGCGGGCACGGTTGTCGCGCTGGTCCAGGAAGTGACCCGTCTTGTGCCCCTTGCACACGTCGGCTTCGAAGGCGAGCCCGCCCTCGGAGAAGCGAACCACCGGCCGGTCGAGCGCACCCAGCACCACCTCCCCGTCGTCGCGGGCCGAGGTGCTCCCCGACGTTGCGGGCGAGCCTGAGCACGACCGCCTCCGGGGAGGCGACCGCTTCGATCGCCCCGAGCACCTCCCTCAGGTGGGGTAGCCATGCGGCGCTGTACAGCTTCATCACCACGATGCTTCCGTAGCGATCCACCACGAGCCCGGGCAGTCCGTCGTTCTCACCGTGCACCCAGCGGTATGCGTCGGTCGCGGGATCGGCGACCAGCGATCCCCGCCGATCCAGGGCGTGCTGCAGGCGCTCCCGCCAGAAGGCGGCATCCACGGGCCTGGGGCGCCCCCTGTGGAGGACCCTGATCCGGATCGGCGACGCGGGATCGAACAGGCCGATCGCCATGAAGTCGCGGCGGTCGTCGAACACCACTGCAAGGTCGCCCGCAGATCCAGCGGGACGCACCGAGACCACGGAGGTGTCGAACACCCAGGGATGACCTCCCCGGATGTGCCGCTGCGCGTCGGGGGTGACGCGTACCGCCACGCGGGCAACCGGCGCGGCGGAGTGCCCGCTCGCGTGGACGGCATCGACCATTTCCACAGTCTGGTCGCGGTCGATCCCATCAACCGCTGCGCTGCTGTTCAACAGCCGACGGCGGCACCGGCTGAACGCGTCACCACGTCACGCATCGGATAGGCCACGGTGTTGCCGCTACGCGGATCGCGGGCAACTATCAGCCCGGCCGCCCGTCCTGAGGCGTCGACCACCACTCCACCCGAGGTGCCCTCGACCGCGGGTACGTCGACGACCATCACCTCTCCGGTGCCACCCCAGCCGCCACTGCGCCCCACGCTCACCACACGACCCTCCTGCACCTTCCAGCGGCCGTCCGGGAAGCCCGCTGTCGTCACCGGATCCCCGACGAACACCGCTCCACCCACCACCAGAGGCGCGTCGGGAGGTGGATCAAGTCGGTCCAGATCGATTCTGGCGACATCGCGACCCGGCAGGTGGTCCACCACCGCAGCCTCGACAACGCCGAGCCCGGCTCCGCTGAGGGTGACGGTCCCGGCACCCCGCACGACATGGGAGTTGGTGAGCCCGAGCGCGCCGGCGCCCGTGCGGACCAGGGTCACGGTTCCCTGGCGGGTCCTTCCACAAGCCCGCACATCGGCAAGCAGGACCGCTGACTCGACACGCGATCGCAGCTCGGCAGGGGTGACGGGTTCCCGTATCGCACCCTCGGTGGCAGCAGACAGGACCACGGCCTCCCGGAGTCCCCGGGTCGATAGCACCGACGGACCCGGTTCCGACGAGCAGATGGGCGCCCGTACCCAACGCCATGCCTACGGTCAACGCCGCCAGGGTCCCCGTGATCGCCCGCCCAGCCACCAGAGAACAGGACCATGACCGCAGCGCTCTGGCAAGACCCCCGGGGCAGGCAAATCTACCCGGGAGCCCGATCAGCCCCGGCGGTACCGTGTCCAGAGCTCTTCGGCTGCCGCGGTCGGGGTGGTCGATCCGTCGCGAACCGCCCCCACGAGATCGTCGACCGCGTCACATACCGCCGGGGCCGAGCGCAGGTCGCGGCGCAGGCGCTCGTCGAGCAGCGACCACATCCAGCGGACCTGCTGGTCACGACGGCGCTCGGTCAGCTCACCGGTCTCCGACAGCCTGCGGCGGTGCATGCACACCTGCTCCCAGAAGTCGTCGAGGCCGGTGTTGTGCAATCCCGAACAGGTGATCACCGGTGGATGCCAGGTGGGCGTGGCGGGCGTCATCATGTGCAGCGCCAGCTTGTAGTCCGCCGCCGCCCGCCGAGCACGCGCGACGTTGTCACCGTCGGCCTTGTTGACCGCTATCAGCTCGGCCAGCTCCAGGACACCCTTCTTGATGCCCTGCAGTTCGTCGCCCGCTCCGGGGAGCATCAGCACGCAGAAGATGTCGACCATGTCGGCGACCATCGTCTCGGACTGGCCCACGCCGACTGTCTCCACGAGCACCACGTCGAAGCCGGCCGCTTCGCACAGCACGATCGTCTCGCGGGTCGCCCCCGCCACACCCCCGAGGGCCCCACCCGAGGGTGACGGGCGCACGAAGGCCCGGGGATCGACCGACAGTCGCTCCATGCGTGTCTTGTCCCCGAGGACCGAACCCCCGCTTCGAGAGCTGCTCGGATCCACCGCCAGGACCGCCACCCTGTGACCCTCGGAGGTGAGGTTCACACCGAGTTGGTCGATGAAGGTGGACTTGCCGACCCCGGAACTCCCGTGATGCCCACCCGGTGCGATCCGCCGGCCTCGCCGAGCACCCCGGTGAGCACCTGCTGGGCGAGGCGACGGTGGTCCTCGTTGCCCGACTCCACCAGGGTGATCGCCCGAGCGAGGACCGTCCGGTCCCCGCGAGCACCCCCGCCACGTACTCCTGCTCGGAGAGCACACTCATGTGCGCCCACGCTACAGAGCGCCGCAGGCCCCTCCGTACCTTCGGCGACTCTGCAATACTCCCCCGATGCGACCCTTGACGAGAGCAGTGCTGGCAACGGGCTTCTGCACGTTGCTGGTCGTCCCTGCGTGCTCCCCCGACGATGCAGGGGATGCCTCCGGTAGCGAAACGAACGACCCGACCTCGGAATCGACCGCCACGGAGCCCACAGTGTCGGGTGAGACCAGCGAGACCTACGCGGATCCCGTCAACTGGCTGTGTCGGCCCGATGTCGACAACGACGCCTGTGACGTGGATCTGGACGCCACGCTCGTGCACCCCGACGGCAGCACCGAGCCAGAACCGTTCGTCGCCGCGACCGACGCGCCGGTGGACTGCTTCTACGTCTACCCCACGATCTCCACCGACGAAGGTGAGAACTCCGACCTCGTGCCGGGTGAGTCCGAAAAGGGCGTGGCCGCCGGTCAGGCGGCCCGCTTCGCAGAGGTGTGCAACGTCTACGCGCCGATGTACCGCCAGATACCCCTCGGCGCACTGATGGACCGCCTTTCCGGAGCGGCCGACGAGACCACCACCACCGCCAACCCCGACACCGGGGGTAGCGGGAACGAAGGTGCCGACGGTCCGGTGGGTGGCGCCCCGGGGAGATCGCCTACGGCGACGTGCGCGAGGCGTTCATGCACTACCTGGCCGAGGACAACGACGGCCGGCCGTTCGTCCTGATCGGGCACAGCCAGGGGGCCGCACACCTGGCGAGACTGGTCGCCCAGGAGATCGACGGCGACGAGGCGCTGCGGTCGAGGATGTCCTCTGCGATGTTGATCGGTGCCGGCGTGGCCGCATCGGGCGACGGGGCCTACGAGAACGTCGCACCGTGTGTGGAACCCACCGACACCGGGTGCGTGATCTCCTATGCCACCTTCTACGAGGGCGAGCCTCCCCACCGGACAGCCTGTTCGGCCGTGTGCGCGGCGTCGATGACAGCCGGGCGATCTGCACCAACCCGGCCGATCCGGCAAGTGACGCCGCGGTCGCGTTGCAGTCCTACTTCAAGGCCGGCCACGCCGAAGGGGCACCTGCGGTCGACACACCCTATGTCCACTACGACGGGCTGCTCACCGGCCGGTGTGCCTCCGATGACAACTCCGACTGGTTGGAGATCGCGAGGAACCCCGCGGCGGACCCCGCGCTTCCACACGACCTGGGTGGACGCATCACGCCGCAATGGGGATCGCACCTGGCCGATGTCGACTTCGCGATCGGCGACCTGATCGACCTGGTCCGCGCCCAGAACGACCTGGGGTGACCGGGCCGCGCCCACCGACCGCTACCGGGGCGCAACACGGCTGTGGGATGCTCTGTGCATCCCGATCCCATTCCCCGTGCCCAGGAAGCACCGACTCCCGTGACCCTCTCGATCGACCCGGACCCAGCCACGCCGTCGTCGGAGGGCCCCGCCACCGCGAACCCCGCTGAACCACATGCGCACAGGGTGCGCAACACGGCGATAGGAATCTGCGTGCTGGCCACCCTGCTGGGTGTGCTCGCGGTGCTCGCATCCCGGGCGGACACCTCCGTTGCATCGTGGCACGGACAGGTCCTGCCCTCGCCGCAACGCATTCCCGACATCCGACTGACCGACACCGACGGCGAGCCTTTCAGCCTGATCGATGACACCCCGGGCGACCTCACCCTGTTGATGTTCGGCTACACGAACTGCCCCGACATCTGTCCCATCAGCCTCGGAACCCTCGCTGCGGCACTCGACGAGCTCGGTCCCGACGTGGCGAACCGGGTGGACATGGTCTTCGTGACCGCCGATCCGGATCGCGACGACCTCGGCCCGCTTCGCACCTATCTCGACGGCTACGACCCGGAGTTCATCGGCCTGCGTGGTACCGCCACCGAGATCGCCGAGGCACAGGACCTCGCCAAGGTGCCGCGGGCGGTGATCGAGACCCCCGACGACGACGGTGGGTACATCGTGGGCCACGCCACCCAGATCATCGCCTACCAGGACGACGGCACGGCTCGCATCGCCTACCCCTTCGGCACCCGCTCACAGGATTGGATCAACGACATCCCGAGGCTCCTGGCGGGGGAGATCCCCGACGAATGAGCCTGTCCGAGGTGTACCTCCGGGGGTGGTCGGCACCGGCGGTGTCGTCGGTCGTGGGAGCCCTGTTGCTGATCGGATGCGGCAGCGGGACTGCCCACGGGGGATCGCCGTGGTCGACCCTGCCGCAGGGGCGGCACCCGGTGAGTCAGCGGCGGTGTACCTCACGATCGAGAACAGTGGACCCGACGACGCCCTTGTGGGAGCGGGCTGTGACTGCTCGGAGAGGGTCTCGCTGCATGTGACCGAGGAACGCGACGACCTCCACGTGATGGTGGAGACCGACCGTATCGACATAGCATCCGGGGAGACCACCGTGCTCGGCCCGGGAGGGTCGCACCTCATGCTCGAAGGACTCGATGCCCCGCTGGAGGCCGGTGCCGGCATCGAGGTGACTCTCGAGTTCGAGCACGGCGGCGAGCGGACCGTCGAGGTGCCCGTCGTTCCGCTCGACGAGCTCGCTGAACGGGTGGACCGATGAACTCTGGGATCTACAGGCGGTACGGCTGATGCGTTGGTGGTGTTCGGCTGTCGAACAGGAGTGGGACTGGACACCCCGCCCCTACCTGGGTGTGTGGCTCCTGATGGCTGCGATCGTGGGCGCCTACGCGCTGATGTGGCGCCATCACCGTCGGGAGCATCCACGGCTCGATCACGACAAGCGGTACATGCGCCGATTCGGCGGCGGCGTCACGCTGCTTTGGATCGCTTCGGACTGGCCCGTGGGGACACTGGGAGGCGGGTACCTCGCGTCGGTCCACATGCTGCAGTACATGCTCTACGCGTTCGCTGCCGCTCCACTGCTGATGCTCGGGACCCCCGCTGGATGGCGGAGCTGGTGCTCGACCGGCTGCACCTGCGTGCGGCGTGGTTCGCGCTGTCCAGGCCGCTGGTGGCGGTACTGATCACCAACGTGTTGCTGATCGCAACCCACTCACCGTTCGGGGTCGACTTCCTACGGGCGACCCAGCTCGGCTCCTTCACCATGGACATGATCTGGCTCTTTTCCGGCCTGGTGCTGTGGGCGCCGATCATCAACCCGGTCCCCGAGGCCGGCATGACTTCGGACCCGGGCCGCATCGTGTACCTGTTCCTCGCTGCAGCCATGGTGCCGATGATCCCCGGCGCCTTCATCACGTTCTCGCCGAACCCGATCTACTCGACCTACGAGCTGGCACCGAGGGTGGGTCCGATCCCCCTTCACGACCAGCAGCTCGCGGGCGCGATAATGAAGCTCGGAAGCATCCCGGTGGTGTGGACCGCTATGGGCGTGATCTGGTTCCGCTGGTACAACAAGGACAACCAACGCCCGGCACACCGCCGAGCTCCGGTGCGCCGCGAGGACATCGACCTGGATGCCGACACGACATCGGAGCACGCCGTCCGCTAGGAGCGTGGGTCGGAACCGGTCGATGCGCTGGCTGTGGTGCCTGACGGTTGTGAAGTGGTCTTGATCTTCTCGTTCGCGAGGCTCAGGTGCGATCGTCGGGTGTTCAGTCGTGAGCGCGCAGGGGGCTCTCAGCCGTGTCATGAAACCGCAACTCGCTATGTGCCGCTCACGTTGGCGAGCTTGCGGAGGTTGTAGCAGAGCGCGCAGCATCCATTCGCCTCTCGCGCCCTCAAGGCCGAGCAAACGGAGATGCCCGGCTCGTTGTCGGACCTTCATCTGTGCGAACGCGGGTTCGACGATCACCTTGCGCCTGGCGTAGTGGGAGCGGCCGGCGGTGGTGGTCCGCAGGCGCCGCGCCATGCGCTCTCGCGCGGTTGGGTCCTTGGGGATCGGTCCCCTCGGGGCGTCAGACACCCGCTCGTTGTGCTTCAACCGCCCGGTAGCGATCAGCATGTCAACGGTGCCGTCGGCGGCCTTTGCCAGGTTGTCCTCGGAGCAGTAGCCGGCGTCGGCCAGCACAACATCGCCACAGCCGTCGATGCCGGCCCCGGCGAGGTTCGCCTCGCTTGTGTCGACCATGGGGAACAACTGGTCGACATCCGAGGCGCACTGTATGACCTCCGCGGCGAGGATGACCTGGGACCCTCCTGGACTCGGAATCTCACGCCTAGGTGGCTGGTGTCGAACGGGGTGCGTTCGGCGCCTGGAACGGTGGGTTGAAGGTGATGTCGGCTTTCTGGGGTGTGCTGTAGATGAGGTCGGTGTGGCCGGTGGTTGGCCAAGGTTGGCGGCCAGCGCGGTTTGGGGCTGGTGAGGGCACCCTCTGGCCTGGTCGTTCATGCTGTGACGGCCCACCCGGTGGCGGTGGAGCACAGTCCGAGCGCGGCGAGCCGAGTGATGTTGGCGGCGGCGGCAAGGAGGTTGAAGTCGGCGTCGACCTTGGGTTGTCCTCGGACACGGGCGCGTCGCCCGCCGTGGGGGCGGCGCATGAGGTGGGCGAGCTTGCGTTCGACCTTGGGCCGGTTCGCTCGATAGTCGGCTTGCCAGTCGGGCTCGCCTTGACGCTCACGGGCGCGGGCGAGGGCGGGTTCGAAAGTGCCGACGCGGCTGGGTCCGGCACCCGGAGTCGATGTGCTCGTAGTCGAGACGTTGTTGGAACTCGCCGGTCCCGTAGGCCGAGTCGCCGAAGACCTTGGCGTCATCGACACGGTCCTCGTCGTCGAGGAGATCGCCGATGAGGTCTTCGGTGACCGACGCATCGCCGGCGTTGCCGGGCGTCACCGTCGTGTCGGTGATGATCTCGCTGTCGGGATCGACAGCTATGTGGCCTTTGTAGCCATCGAAGCCCCAAGCGGCGGTCTTGTGCCCGTGGCGGGCGTCGGGATCAACGGTGGAGATCACCCCGATCCTTGGCGACCCGCCGGGCGATGCGGAACCGTGCGTCGTCGCCTTCTTCGAGATCCTGGCCCAACACCGTGGTCAACAACGCAGCGACCTCAGCGACCGCGTCGCTCAGGTCTCGGTCCTCGATCACCCCCAGGCAGGCGAAACCGTCATCGGCGAGCTCGGCGACCAGCTGCTCCCGGGCGGCGGGGTCGTCCCAGTCACAGCTCGGCTTACCACCCGAGGCGTAGTCATCATCGCGGCGCAACACCGCGCGCAGCTCACCCTCAAGCGCCGCGTCGGCCGCGGCGAGGAGTTGGCGGATCGCCGAGCGGATCATCGTCACGGTGTCCTGGGTGGCCACCGCGTCATACAGCGGTGTCGAGTCCAATACCCGCTTCGCCGACACGACCCCCACCTCACGAGCCGCTTCGAGAGTGACCTCGAAGATGCGCTTGGGTCGTTCCGAGCGCGCCAGACGAGCGCGCATGTCCACCAGCACCGAGTGCGCGAACCCCGGGTAGTCGAAGTCCAGGCCACCGCACGCGTACTTCCAGCGGGCGTCGAACTCGAACGCCTGGACCGCCTCACGGTCCGACAACCCCAGCCAGCGCTGCAGGACCATCACCGTGGCCACGACCCGCGGTGGCACCGACCGGCGGCCCGTCGAGGTGAACAGATCAGCGAAGGCTCGTCAGCGAACAACACATGGCACTCACGGTGCAACACCGACCAGACCGAGTCATCTCCCACTCGACCGCCGACGAAGCTCGTCGTGCCCTTCATCAGGTCAGCCTGCCGCGGCGCCAACCCCAACGCCACCGCCACACCCTCCACGAGAACCACATGCCTGTCATTCTCCCCGACCCGCGTGTCGACCGCGAGCACCCACCCCGCGAAAGACACCAGCCACCTTGGGGCTGCAGGGCTCCAGCGCGGTGGGGCGATAGCCGTCGATGCCCCTCCTTGGTCCCGGCAGGGCGCGGCCAACGTGTTGTCAGTGTCTGACGCACCGGGCCGAGTTTTCCGTGCGTTGGGCTCAAGTCTTGGCAAAGGACTGGCCGATGGTTGTGAAGACAACCGAGCTGGGGAGTATTGATGAGCGGTCTGAAGCAAGCGTGCAGCACCGTGGTCATGTTGGCGATGCTGGCCACTTCACTGGTCATTGCCCCCAGCGTCGCAGCGGATCCGGTGACGTCGTATCGTGACATGGTGGTTGACGACGGTCCGGTCGGGTACTGGCGACTTGGTGAATCCTGTTCCCCCACGCCGTGCGCGATGGTCGATGAGGTGGGATCGTTTCCGGGGTCTGTGTCTGTCGCCGCGTTGCTGGAGCAGCCTTCGTTGGTGAACCTCGCCGAAGGTGATACCGCCACTCGCTGGTTCGCTCCGATGGGCAACTCGGCTCCGTCATCGGTGCCCGTATCCGGTACCGGTCCCGGAACGTTGCGTCCGGATGAGTTCACGGTCGAGATGTGGGTGCAGGATCCTGTGGCTTCGACCTCCCATATCGCTTCGCTCGATGATGGATTCGGTGGTTGGCGGATCGATTTTCGACAGGATGCGGAAAATGAGATTGACGCCTGCATCCAGGTGGCACCGTTCTTCGCTGGCAGACGCTGCGTGTACGGAGAACTGCCGGACGATGATCAACCTCACTATCTGGCTTTCTCTGTTGAGGCGGATCGGATCCGGTTGACCGTGGATGATCTCGACACAACCACTCTGGTCGCCGATCCGATCAGCTACGTGGGTTCCCCCGACCTCGGACTCGGTGGTGGTGGGGGGTACGACCACTCTCGATGAGGTTGCGTTCTACGACGAGCCGTTGCCGAGTGCGCAACGGCTGGAGCACTACAACGTCGGCAAAGGAGCGCCTCCACCCACAGTGGATCCACGTGAGAAGGCGGGATCTGGCCTGTTGTCCGGTCGGCTATGCGGACGACCCGGTCAACACATTCACCGGTTCCTTCACGGACACCGCAGTTGACTTGGAGTTTCCCGCAAACCTCGCCGGATTGGAGTGGAGCCGCTTCTACGATTCAGGTGGCGTGGCTGGAGCTGCGCAGTGGAGGTTCAGCTACAGCGATCATCTTGAGGTCGCAGGCGACGACATGGAGTTGTGGATCCCTGAGGGACGAATCGTCGTATTCGAAGGCGATGGTTCTGGCGGGTTCGAACGGGCGAAGGAGTTCGATGGTCAGCTCACCACGGCTGGATCCGGGTGGGAGCTGACGTTACCGGCGGCCGCGTTGACCATTTCGACTCCGACGGAGTCCTCGTCTCGCGAACGTTTTGGGATGGCCAGTCGATCACTCTCAGCTACGACTCCAATGACCGGCTCGTGAGTGTGGTGTCTTCAGTCGGTGGCGCGTCTGTGGTCATCAACTGGACCGGCGCCTCGGGTACGGTACCGGCGTCGGTGACGGCTTTCGATGGCAGAGCGGTGACCTATGGCTTCGATTCGTTCGGGTACCTGGACACCGCAACGCAGCCTGGTCCAACAGTGTGGAACTACGTGAACGATGGGGCGGGGCGGATATTGGAGAAGCTTGATCCGGCTGGCATTGCGGTCGCGACGAACACCTATGACGATGTTGGTCGAGTCGAGACGCAGGAGTCCTCCACTTCCGCTGAGACCCATTTCGATTACGAACCTGCGACTCGCTCGGTAGTTGTGACCAACCTCGCTACAAGTACATCTGTCACCTACGTGTACGACGAGAACGGCCGGATGGTCTCAATCGAAGATCCGCTCGGCGAGGTGGCATCGAGAAGCTACGACGAACACGACCTGCTCACCGGAGCTCAAACCCGCGGGGGCGGCTCGACTGCCATCAATCGCAATGGTTCCGGCCTCCCGGAATCGGTCACCTCGCCGGGTGAAACGGCGACGACTGTCACCTACCTACCCGATGGATCGAATCGCGTAGCTGCCGCGACCACGCCGAGCACGGGAACCACCACCTACACCTACACCGGATCCGGAACGGATTCCATCGACGGTCACCGACGCTGACGGAAAGGTCACCCAACAGGTTGTGACTAACGGGTTGCTCGCTTCGGTGACTGATCCTGATGGTGTGACGGTGTTGTACCGGTACAACTCGTTGCGGCAACTGATCGAGTCCGAAGACGCGTATGGCAACGTCACCGAGTTCGGGTACGACGCTGCGGGTCGCCTGGCCGCTGTCGTGTTGCCGTCGGGTGACCGGACCGAGTCGGTCTATGACGATGCAGGACGAGTTGAGAAGGTGTCTGCTGCTGACAGCGGTGAAACGTCGACTACCTATGACGCGGCTGGTCGGGTGAAGACGGTCACTGATCCTGAGGGTGGTGTGACCGGTTATGACTACGACCCGGTGACAGGTCTGTTGGATTCGATGACGGATCCGATGTTGCGGGTCACCAGCTATGACTACGACGACGTCGGTCAGCTCACCAGGACTACGTTCGCTGATGGCTCGTTTTCGGAGTCGGACTACGGGTTGTTGGGGCGGGTCGACGCGACCCGTGATGAACTCGGTCGGCAAACCGATTTCGGGTACGGCGCGGACGGCAACGTCACGTTGGTTCGCGATCCCGAAGGCGGGGAGGTCACCACGGCCTATGACACCGCGGGGCGTGTCACCAAGGTGACCGATCCAGCTCTGCGCGAAACCACATACGCGTATGACCCGGTGACCGGTCAACTCGCGTCGGTCACTTCTCCCGATGGAGTGACCGCCTACACCTACGACTCGTTGGGTCGAGCTGAAACGGTGACTGACCCACGCGGTGCTACGACAACCACCGAATACACCGACGCCGGTCGGGTTGACACCGTCACGACCCCGGTCGGGGGTGACCGACTACGACTACGACAACGCGGGTCGCCTGCAGATCGTTGAAGCTCCCGGGGGGCTTGCAACGGTCACCGAGTACGACCAGAACAGTCGGGTCGCGAAGACCACGTCCCCGGGTGGTCTGGAAACGTCGTACACCTATGACCCGGTTGCTCGGGTCGCGACGATCACCGATCCGGCAGGGGTGGTGACCACGACCAGCTACACCAAACGCGGTGAAACCGACACCGTTGGCCGTACCGGTGAAGGCACCGTCGAATACCACTACTACCCCGACGGCCAAGTGGAGTGGGTCGACGATGCGCTGGATCACCGCACCTCGTTCACCTACGACAGCCGGGGCCGTCTCGGAACTCGCACCGATCCGAACTTGAAACAGTGGAGCACCGATTACAACCCGGCCGGGGAACTGGTCTCAGAGACCGATCCGCTGTTGCGCAGCACCCTGTATGGCTATGACGACGCGGGACGTCTCGTGTCGACTGTTGATCCGTCGGGGCGGACCACGACGAATGTGTGGCGTACCGATGGGTTGATGGACTCATGGTCCGCGACCGATGGCACCAACATGCTCACGGGCGGCTACACCTACGATGCGGCTGGTCGCCCCAAGACAGCCACCGTGGGCGCGGACACGTGGAGCTATGAGTACAACTCGGTGGGTGATCTCGAATCAGTTGTCGATCCCGACGGCACCGAGATCGGCTACACGTGGGATGCGGCCGGTCGCCGTGAAACCGTCACCGGAATGGACGGTCTCACCCAACGCTACGTCTATGACGCTGCTGGTGATGTCGAGGCGATCCGGACCCGCCAGTACATGGCTGACCGGTTCGTCGGCGACGACGGAGCCGAACTTGACCCTGCGAAGTGGGTTCGTTCCGGTAGTTCGAAGCCGACCATCCAAGCCCAGGCAGCGTCGTTCACTGTCACCGACACCCCGGATCGTCGAGTTGGATGCGCTCCCAGGGCACCCTCGACGGTGGCTATGACACGACCTACAACTTGGATCTCGGTGATCGAACCAAGTCGACCAAGACGCGTGGCTACAACCGGTATGTGACCGGGGACAGCTGGGACGCACTCGAGTTCACATCGAACTCCGACACCGCGGTGCTCAAACGCAAGGTGTTCGGCTGGACGATCCCGCTGGGAACCACCGACGTGCCCACCAGTGGCAAGGTTCGGGTGCGGATGCACTCGGGTCAGCAATGGCTGCACCTCAAAGTGTGGCCTGACGGAGATCCCGAACCTGAGACCTGGGATCTGGGCGTTCAGAACGGTGCACCGTCGTGGTGGGGTAAACCCGAGTGGCAGGTCACAGGTTCAACACCCGGCTCCGCGAACACAGTCACTGTTGATGACGTGTCGATCGCCCGGCTCAACGGAGCCGAGTTCGACCTCGTCGCCTACGACCACAACGACGACCACCAGACAACAACCGAAACGTTGCCGATGGGAGCAGTTCGCACCTGGGGCTACGAACACGGCCGGATACCACGATGACCCAAACCGGAGCCGGGATCGACTCGGTCGCCAGTGTTGGCTATGACAGCTCCGGGCGTATCAACACCGAAACCACTGGCGGCAACACCATCGACTACAGCTACGACCCTGCTGGACAGTTGACGTCGATCACCCCGAGCGGCGGCCCAACCGAAACGATCACCTACACGGCCCTTGGTCAACGCAACACCCACACCACCGCGGCTGGCACCACGACCTATGACTACAACGACGCAGCCGAACTCAGCGCCACCACCGGCGCCAACAACACCACCTACACCAGCGACGGAGCCGGACGGCGACTCCACCGAAACCACCGGCACCGACGTCACCTCATATCACTACGACCCAGCCGGACGCCACCTCGGTGTCACCGACCCCACCGGAACCACACTCCGCGCACTCGACCCAGCCGGGAACCCCGAACACGTCGTCACCACACCAACGAGCGGACCCGCCGAATCCACACGGCTGCAATGGGACACCACCCACACCAATCCGCAGCCAGCGGCAATGGTCGACCCAGCCGGAACCACCAACACCCTTGTACGAGCCAACCCCGGCCAAGCCTGGTCAACACTCACCACAGGAGTCACCAAACAACCACTCGCAGCTGACATCCACCGCTCAACAGTCGCCGACGGCCCTGCAGCCAGCCATGCCACCGCGGCCAGCTACAACGCATCCGGAGAACCATCAGCTACCCCCGCACACCAACCCACCCTCGGCTACCGCTCCGAAACCAGCATCGAAGGACTCACCACCTACGAGCCCGCCAACACGACCCCACCACCGCAACATTCCACCACCACCGACCCACTCCCCGGCATCCCCGGCACCACCACCCTCAACAACCCCTACCACTACACCGACAACGACCCACTGAACGCAATCGATCCTAGCGGGCTTAGACCCCCGTCAGACGCTGACGTGGATCCTGCTGTCACGGCCAGAGCCGCTCTGGAGCGCCGCCTCCGCCGCGTACTCGGGATCTGCCCTGACATCCAAGCGGACAGCGTCGAGTACGTGGACATCGACGTACGGTCTGGCTCCTTGCAACGTCGGCTTCTGGGTCAGTGACTGCAGCACCGCCCGAGTTCCATTCATCTGCGAACACCACGTAGGGCTGACTCAGATATTCACGGGTATCGCAATTGCCGCGTTGACCGTCGCGACCGCAGGAGCGATCAACGGGATCCTTGGAGCTGGGCTAGCCGACGTCACGATTGGCACCGGAGGACTCGGTGCTCTAGCCAGTGGCGGCTCCGTCGAGGCTGAACGAGCGTCGTGGTCTCCGGTGGAGTAATCGAGATCGTCGCTGCAGGTGGAGTCACCGTCACCATCGCAGGCGTAGAAGCCTGGCTCGCCAACTACGCTGAGGACGTAGCGGGCTCTGCAGCGTCCTCAGCTTCTAGTGGCCGTGACCTTGCTCGTGACCTTGCTAGTCAGCAACAGACGGGCGAGCGGGCACACCAATCGCAGGCGCTGGAACCGACACGAAGCTGCGAGCCGCCTCCAGGCTCGCTTCTGAGTATGGGGGTTCTCCAAGTGATTGGGCGAAGATGAGAAGCTCGTCCTACTCCGGCAGTGATGGCTTCCGGAGTGAATCTCACTGGTACGAGAACCTTCGAACAGGGGTCCGAGTCGAGTACAAGACGGAGATCACGGGAGGGCGGTAGATGCCTTTACGCCAGGGCCGCCTGAGGTTGGAAGCGAGTGAAGCATCGAGCCTTTGGAGGTTGGCGTGCCACTCGGTTGTTGAATCGCTCGACCCGGCAGCCATCGAAGCTGTTGGAGTTGAACTTATCGAAGCCGGGCTTGATCACCCAGCGATCATTAGTCTCGCATCTGCGAGTACGCAATCCGAGGCATCGGACGAGCTGATCGTGAGGGCCGTATCTGCACTTGACTGGGATATGCCGACAAAGCCTGAAGCAGCGGTGACGGTGAGCCAAGGAACTAGCGTGGGACCTGGTGTCAGGCCGTAACTCTGCGCCAGTCGTCGCACGAGCTATCTGGCATCTGTCGCTCACCGTTCCCGAAACAGAACATATGTTCCTGAACTTCGTCGGCCTCGCCAGTGAGTGGGAGGACGATCCGGTAAACCGAGCAGCGTACGAAGAGGACATCGAAGCTGCTGCATTAAATCTCCTGATGGGAACGGAGTTAAGATAGTGTGTAGCAACTGAGGAAAGGCAATTGTCAAGAGTTGCGACTTGAGATTCTTAGAGGCCCTGCGGATAGATCACGGTTTGGGGCTCCATCGGTTGCTGTAGTCGACGAGTTTGGCGGTGAGGATGAACACCATCGCGAGGCTCATCTGGGCGTCTCTGTGGGTGGCGCAGCGGTCTGTGTTGCGGCGGAGTTGACCATGGTTCGCGAACCATGAGTTCGTGCGCTCGACGGGCTTGGGCATCTCCCCGTTTGGGAGATTGTCCCGTTTGCTGTTGAAGTCGCCGCGGGTGGTGGTCGGCCAGTCCCGGTGTTCAGTGCGGCGAGGTGTTCGTTGGTGGGCGAGTTCAAGTGGTGACGGCCTCACGTAGAGGTTGAGTCTCTACCGGTCAGAGCGTGATGACGGGCATGATGCCCGCTGTTGACACACCCCCTGACCGGTGGAGGACGGTGAGTTCCAACGGTCGGTGCACGGTCCCGGCATGATTGCCGGTGCTGTTGACCACCACCGACCGTTGGAACTCACCGAGGTGCGCATCGGTTGCTGTTGCGTTGAGCTATTCGCGTCGTGTCGTGAGAGGACTAGGTGGCTGGTGTCGAACGGGGTGCGCTCGGCGCCTGGAACGGTCGGTTGAAGGTCATGTCGGCTTTGATGGGGTGTGCTGTCGGTGTGGCCGGTGTGGCTGGTGTTTGGCCAAGGTTGGCGGCCAGCGCGGTTTGGGGCTGGTGAGGGCACGGTCTGGTCTGCTCGTTCATGCTGTGACGGCCCACCCGGTGGCGGTGGAGCACAGTCCGAGCGCGGCGAGCCGAGCGATGTTGGCGGTGGCGGCAAGGAGGTTGAAGTCGGCGTCGACCTTGGGTCGTCCTCGGACACGGGCGCGTCGCCCGCCGTGGCGGCGGCGCATAAGGTGGGCGAGCTTGCGTTCGACCTTGGGCCGGTTCGCTCGATAGTCGGCTTGCCAGTCGGGCTCAGCTTGACGCTCGCGGGCGCGGGCGAGGGCGGCTTCGAAGGCGCCGACGCGGATGGTGCGACCCCCGACGGCGTCGGTGCACTCAGCCCGCAGGGGGCAAGCGGTGCAGTGATCGGCGAAGTAGGCGATGCCGTCGCCGTGCACACCGTGCTGGATCGACACGGTCACACTGTTGGCACAGGTGACCGTGCCGTGGTCCAAGTCGACGTTGAAGCGGTCCTTGCCGAAACGGCGGCTGGCGCGGACGGCGGCTGGTCCGCACCCGGAGTCGATTGCTCGTCGTCGAGACGTTGCTGGAACTCGCCGGTCCCGTAGGCCGAGTCGCCGAAGACCTTGGCGTCATCGACGCGGTCCTCGTCGCCGAGGAGATCGCCGATGAGGTCTTCGGCGACCGACGCATCGCCGGCGTTGCCGGGCGTCACCGTCGTGTCGGTGATGATCTCGCTGTCGGGATCGACAGCTACGTGGCCTTTGTAGCCATCGAAGCCCCAAGCGGCGGTCTTGTGCCCGTGGCGGGCGTCGGGATCAACGGTGGAGACCACCCGATCCTTGGCGACCCGCCAGGCGATAATGTCAAGCTTGTACTGCGCCGGCCACGAACGCTTCGCGCGCCGCACCTCGGTCTCATCAGTCATCACGGCCACGATCTCACCTCCCCGCCCTCATCGAATATGGTCACGCTACTGAGCGACACTCATACTGACAGGTAGGGCTATTGTCGCTTGCTGGTCGCCATGGCTCCAATTCCATGCCGGGTTGGACTTGCCCCACGGCACGCGCAATGGACTCACGAACTTGCCAACTGCCGCCGGAATAGATCGGCGGTTCGGCCGGAGAGGGTTGCTCTTCCCCGAGCCGAGAGCATATCCGACAGCTCGACCATTATCGACTGGAATCGCCGGTAGTCAGACCGTGAAACGTCTAGGTCCGCGGATCTGAAGGAGAATGGTTGAATCTCCCAAACGGCACCCGATCCGCCCCAGAACTCGAGGCCGGCCAATACCTCTAGCAGCGATCGTTCATCTTCGATTTCGCATACACTGTTGACGAATTCAGCACGTTCAGAGAAGCCGTACTTCGATAGAAGTTCGCTGAGTTCAAAGAGAAGTTCTGACAAATTCATGACCAGTACCAAGATCAGTAGGGCGGAAAGAGAAGCACATACTCGCGGTTGGTGACGGTAGCTTGGTTCGAGGGTATCAGGTACTCTGTCAGCCCGCCGTCTCCATGATCCATACAGTGAGGTGGGTCACAGGCCAGAGCGGGCCGGACGTCGACCACTGCGGATGCGTCGGATAGTTCACGAGCAATTGTCAAGAGTTGTGGATTGAGAATTTGAGATCAGGCTGCGACGTCCTCCTGGGTGGTGTTGGTGTCGGGTTCGGTCGGGGTCCTTTCTTGTTGTTGGCCGTCGATGAACGTGGCGCCTGCTCTCACGAGTGGCACGAGGTGTGGTGCGTTGATCTTGCGCCACCGGTCCTGGGCAGCGTCGAGGAGCTTGTAGGCCATCGCGAGGGCTGCTTGACGTGACCCGGCGCCTCTGGTGACTCGGGTTCGGAGCCGCACCGTGGAGAACGTCGATTCGATCGGGTTGGTGCTTCGCAGGTGGATCCAGTGCTCGGCTGGGTAGTCGTAGAACGCCAAGAGCACATCGAGTTTCTCGGTGATCTTCTTGGTTGCTTTGGAATGCCCCGCGAACTGATCCGCGAACTCCTTTGCGGCGTTGAGCGCATCCGCGTGGGTGGCGGAGGTGTAGATCTTCGCCACCGCTGCTTTGGCATCACCGTGGCGGCGTTTGGGCAACGCGGCGAGGACGTTCGCTGTGACGTGCACCCAGCAGCGTTGTTCGCGGGTGGCGGGGAACACTTCGCGTAGCGCACCCCAGAACCCCAACGCTCCGTCACCGACGGCCAGGCACGGGCCTGTGAGGCCGCGGGCTTTGAGATCGCGCAGCAGATCCAGCCACGACTCGGTGCCTTCGCGGTAGCCGTCAGCGAGGGCGACGAGTTCCTTGGAACCGTCGGGGCGAACCCCGACGATCACCAGGCAACACAGCCGGTCCTCTTCGAGCCGGACGTTGAAATGCACGCCGTCAGCCCACCAGTACACGTAGTCGCGATCGGACAGGTCACGGGTGTTCCACTTGGCGTGTTCGGCCTGCCAGGTCTCACTCAACCGGGTGATCGTCGAAGCTGACAGCCCCGCATCCGAACCCAAGAAACCCGCCAGAGCGGGAGCGAAGTCACCGGTGGACAAGCCCCTCAGATACAACACCGGCAGCACCTCGGTGACCTTCGGTGAGCGGCGCATGTACGCCGGCAAGATCTTCGAAGAGAACTGCTCGCCGTCGCGTTTGTCGTTCACCCGTGGTGCCTCCACGGTCACCGGACCGGCGCCGGTGACCACGTCACGTTGGCGGGCATACCCGTTCGCGACCACAAGACGTCGACCGGTGTCATCAACCTCGCCAGCGTGGGCGTCGAGATAAGCCTGGCGTTCAGCGAGCAGCGCTGTTGCGAGCATCTGCTGGGCCGCTATGCGGCACAGCTCATCGAGGTTCACCCCCCTCGGATGAGCCGAGCTCGTCGGTGACGTCAACCGCGTCGGTGTTGGACTGGACTAGTTTCAGCATTGGCGTACTCCTCCCGCCGGCGCCAACCGGCGGACTCGTTCGGTGTTCAGAACGGAGGGTACGTCGCGCCCCTTCTCAAAGCCGTGATCCACAACTTCTAGTCATAACTCGTCACCGAGAACGGCGCACGCCTGTCGGTATCCGCCGGCTACCTGGGTTGCGCCCGACACTCCAGTCACGTCAACCGCTGACGGACTGTCAACGCCGGTTCCGTCCCCGAGCTCACCGAAGCCGTTGGTTCCCCAGCACTTCACTGCGCCACCGCCGACGAGAGCACAGGAGAACTTCTGGCCGATACCAAGGCCGGTCACACCAGCTACTCCAGGAATCACTGCGGCTGTGAGGGTCCAGGGGCCGACAGCTCCGCGGGCTTGACCTTCGTCGTTGTTGCCCCAGCACCGGGCGTCGGCTCCGACGCCGATCGCGCAGAAGTGTGCGTCTCCACCAGCAATGTCTGTCACTCCGCCTGATAGACCCAACACTGCTACCGGTGAAAGTCGATCGACATACGTTCCGTCACCGTTGACCCCGCCGAACCCCCAACAGCGCACTTCGCCGACTGCGCGCAGCGCGCAAGTGTTGTTCCAGGTCATCGCCAGCTTCACCACGTCGGTCAGACCCGGAACAGTGACCGGCGAGGTGCGGTAGTTTCCCGACGTGCCGTCACCGAGTTGACCTTCGTCGTTTTCGCCCCAGCACTTTACCGACCCAGTGCCGACGATCGCGCACGCATGATCCTGCCCAGCGCTCACCGCCGAGGCATCGGAGATCCCCGCAACCGGTGCCGCTGTCGCCCGATCCGTCGTCGTACCGTCGCCCAACTGGCCAGAGTCGTTCCTACCCCAACACAGGACCTGCCCGCCCGGATCCAAAGCGCAGTTCCCCAGAACCCCGCGGTCAACGACGACGGATTGATCGTCGTACCCGCCGACGCCTCAGGCACCCCCACCGCGACGAGTACGGTGGCGACCATCGCTACGACCAGACCTGCCCGCGCGATTCTCCGAACGACAGCCATCACGGCCCCCTGCCTCGATGGATCGAGACCCAGATACCGAATGGACCGAAACGGAGAACCGCAGCCGCAACCGTGGAAGACCGAACAACACCCCAGTGAAATCCGAGTCAGGTGTATGGTGCGCCCAAACACGGCATCGGCACACCCGCCCCCGAACCGTTAGAAAGAATCCACCTCCCGCAATCGACGCAAGGCGAGCCGACACGGCCGGGCCGGGCCGTCGATGTCTCGCCCTCTCGCACCCGCTCGCCTCCCTGCTGCCGGTTGCACCAGCCACCTAGGACGGCTGCCCGGGCCCGACCTCGGCACGGTCCGCGAGCTTCTCGAGAAGCTCCCTGGCGGAATCCGCGATGACCGTGCCGGGGGGGAAGATCGCCGCGGCGCCGGCTGCACGGAGCTCGTCGTAGTCCTGGGGTGGGACGACCCCACCGACGACGATCAGTATGTCGGGCCTGCCGAGCTCCACCAGCGCTGCTCTGAGCTCGGGCACCAGGGTCAGGTGGCCCGCTGCCAGCGACGACGCCGCCACGACGTGCACGTCGGCCTCCACCGCCTGACGTGCGGCTTCTGCCGGAGTCTGGAACAGCGGGCCTATGTCGACGTCCCAACCGAGATCCGCCATCGCCGTTGCGACCACCTTCTGGCCACGGTCGTGGCCGTCCTGGCCCATCTTCGCAAGCAGGATCCGGGGACGACGACCCTCGGATGCCTCGAAGGCCTCCACCATCTCACGCACCTCGTCGACCACACCAGCAGTATCGCCCAACTCCTGGCGGTACACCCCGAGATCGAACGGATCACCGCGCGGTGGCGGCCGTAGACCTTCTCCAGCGCGTCGGAGATCTCACCGACGGTCGCCTTGTGGCGCGCCGCGTCGATGGCCAGGTCCAACAGGTTGCCACCGCGCCCGTCCGCGCAGTTGGTGAGCGCGCCGAGCGCTGAGTCCACGGCCTCGGGATCACGCTCCCGGCGCAGCGCCTCGAGCTTCGCGATCTGCCCGGCGCGCACCGCGGAGTTGTCGACCTTCAACACGTCGATGTCCTCGTGTTCGGTGAGGCGGTGGCAGTTGACGCCGATCACCGGCTGGAGCCCCGAGTCGATTCGGGCCTGCGTGCGCGCTGCCGCCTCCTCGATGCGCAGCTTCGGCGTGCCCGACTCGATCGCCTTGGCCATGCCGCCCAGATCGTCGACCTCCTCGATGAGGCTCAGCGCCTTGGATGCGAGCTGCGCAGTCAGGCGCTCCACGTGGTAGCTGCCGCCCCACGGGTCGATCACCCGGGTCGTGCCTGATTCCTGCTGGAGGAAGAGCTGGGTGTTCCGGGCTATCCGCGCCGAGAAGTCGGTCGGCAGCGCCAGTGCCTCATCGAGGGCGTTGGTGTGGAGGCTCTGGGTGTGGCCCTGGGTGGCCGCCATGGCCTCGATGCATGTGCGCATCACGTTGTTGAACACGTCCTGCGCGGTGAGCGACCAGCCCGAGGTCTGGCTGTGGGTGCGCAGGCTCAGCGACTTCGGGTTGGTCGGCGGAAGCGCTCGCGCATCAACTTCGCCCACAGCAGGCGCGCCGCCCGCAGCTTCGCCACTTCGGTGAAGAAGTTCATGCCGATCGCCCAGAAGAACGACAACCGCGGGGCGAACGCGTCCACGTCGAGGCCCGCATCCAGGCCGGCCTGCACGTACTCGAGGCCATCCGCCAGGGTGTAGGCCAACTCGAGATCCGCCGTCGCCCCCGCCTCCTGCATGTGGTAGCCGGATATGGATATCGAGTTGAAGCGCGGCATCCGCTGGGAGGTGAACTCGAAGATGTCGGCGATGATCCTCATCGACGGTTCCGGCGGGTAGATGTAGGTGTTGCGGACCATGAACTCCTTGAGGATGTCGTTCTGTATGGTCCCCGCGAGCTGTTCGGGCTTCACCCCCTGCTCCTCGGCAGCCACCACGTAGAGCGCGAGGACCGGTAGCACCGCTCCGTTCATGGTCATCGACACCGACATGCGGTCGAGCGGGATGCCGTCGAAGAGCGTCCGCATGTCGTAGATCGAGTCGATCGCGACACCGGCCATGCCCACGTCGCCCGCCACCCTTGGGTTGTCGGAGTCGTAGCCACGGTGGGTCGGCAGGTCGAAGGCCACCGAGAGGCCCTTTTGGCCGGCTGCCAGATTTCGGCGGTAGAAGGCGTTGGAGTCCTCGGCGGTGGAGAACCCGGCGTACTGACGGATCGTCCAGGGCTGGTTCACGTACATGGTGGGATACGGACCACGCAGGTAGGGAGCCACCCCGGGATAGGTGGACAGGAAGTCGAGCCCCTCACGATCCACCACGCCGTAGACAGGCTGTTCGGTGATGCCTTCGGGAAGCTCACGGGTGGCCCCGTGAACCTCGGGAGCGACACCGGCCTGTGGGCGCTGCCACGGCATCGAGGAGAAGTCGGGGACGCTCAGGCCGCTCATCGGCGGGCCTCCTGTGTCGCCCCTGTTGCCGGTGGCGCACCCACTGGGGGAATCCCCAACAGCTCGTGGGTCCCGCCGAGCACGTCGAGCAGGTCCACACCGACGTGGATGAACTGGTCCACCCCCGCTGCTTCGAGCTCACCCTGCAACCCGGCGGGCCGACCGGCTAGATAGACGCGCTCCGCGCCGGCGTCGACCAGCGCGCGGGCCGTCTCCACGCCCAGGTCCTCATAGGCGGCATCCGAGGAGCAGATGCACACGATCCGTGCGGGGTCGGCCGCGAAGTCCTGCGCCGCCTCGGTGGCGGACGCGAAACCCTCGGTGGTGCCGCGCTGCGAGCTGACCGCAGCGATCCCGCCTGCTTCGAAGAAGTTCCTGGCCCAGGTGCGCGCGCTGTGTGGGTGGCGACCGTGCCCAGGTTCGCGAGGAAAACCCTCGGGTCGACCGCTCCGGTGATCCTCCCGAGGCCCGTGCGGCATCCGCCGCGTCGCGCAACGCCTCGAAGGGCTCGGCCCAGCGCACAGGCTGCAACGGCTCGCAATCGGTTGCGGCGTCGGTCTCGGGGGCCGGCAGCGGTTCGCCTGAGGGTGCGGGGTCGACCACGGGGAGCTGCTCGTGGAGGTCCGGGAACTCCGACACTCCCGTGATCGGGGCCTTGCGAGTGGCCACCGCGGACCCACGCCGGTCACGCACGGACCTGATCCTGGTGGCGAAGGTCCCGTCTACGAGCACTGCGGGCATCCCGCCCGCCGCCTCGATCATCCTGAAGGTGTCCCAAGCCTCCGCTGCGATCGCCTCGGTCAACGATTCGATGTACCAGGAGCCACCCGCTGGGTCGATCACGCGGCCCACGTTGGACTCCTCGGACAGCAGCAACTGGGTGTTGCGGGCCATCCGGCGACCCAGCTCCGAGGGGCGACCGAGCTCCGAATCGAACGCCGCGGTGATCACTGTGTCGGCTCCACCGAGCGCCGCTGCGAAGGCCGCCGAGGTGACACGCAGCATGTTCACCCAGGGATCGCGGCGCGACAGGTTGCGCCGCAACGTCCGCACGACCAGCGCCGGAGGACTCACCGACGGGTCCACACCGCATGCCTGTGCCATCGCCGCATAAGTCGTCTCGCAGCGCGTAGCTTCGCGATCGTGGTGAAGAAGTCGGCGTCCGCCCCGAGGGTCAACTCGACGCTCGCAGCAGCGTCGTCGGCTCCCATGCCCGCGTCCTGCATCGACCGCAGGTAGGCGACCGCGGTGGAGAGCATCGCAGCCAGCTCCTGGGCCTCGCTCGCTCCCGCCTCCGCATAGGGGGTGGCGTCCACCGACCAGGTCCGCACCCGCGGGTAGCGGTCGGCAGCCATGGCCGCGAGGCCTGCTCCGTCCGCGAGTGCCCGGTGGATGCCCTGGGGCAGGCGCCCGGAGCGCGCCAACACCCCGATCGGGTCGGCTCCGAAGCCGCCGGTCGCCGAGTCGTCACCGACCGCCGAATCCGCCCACAACGACATGAGCCACTCTGCGCTCGCCGTGAATCCACTGCCGGCGGCCAGCACGACGGGCACGAGGTCGAGGTGCACACCGGCCAACGAGGCACGTAGCGCGTCCTGGGTGGCAAGCGCACCGGCACCCACGAGCAGCGAGGTCGCTCCCCGTTCCAGTTCCGTGGTGCAGCCGGGTCCACCTGCTCCGTCGACGAACACCCGTAGGTCCCAGCGGCCACCGTCACGCTGGTTCGCGGTGAACCCTCGGGTGAACGGTGCGGCGCCGGGCGCGCCGGTGACCGACTCGTCGGGACCTTCGGTGTAGAGCGGTCTCACCTCGATGCCGTCCGCGGTGGCCGAGGTGAGCGACTCAACGGGACGGTCGCCGAGGACCTTGGCGACCAGATCCAGCCACTGCTGCTCGGTGGCCGCCTCGAAGTCGCCGGCTAGGTCGCCTACTGGGTCGGCATCGACCGGTTGGGCCACGATCTCCTCCGTCGTCGTGGTCGGTGCGTGCACGGGTGTGCCAACAGCGCCATCTACAGGACGGCGAGGTTACCGGAGCCCAGCGGTTGCTCCCAACGGTCAGGCGCCGACCTTGACGGCCTCGGTCAACAGGCGACGGAACTGCTCCGCTGCCACCGGGCGGGAGAACCAGTAGCCCTGACCGATCAGGCAGCCCATCTCCAGAAGGGTGCTCCGCTGGGAATCCGTCTCGATGCCCTCTGCCACCACCTTCGCATTCAACTGCGACGCCAGGTCGAGAACCGCGGTCACGATGCGCTGGTTCGTACGGTTCGACAGGCCGGCCACGAACGAGCGGTCGATCTTCAGGATGTCGAACTCGAATCGGTCTATGTAGCCCAGCGAGGAGTAGCCGGTTCCGAAGTCGTCCACTGCCAGGCGGACTCCCTGGGTCCGCAGGCTCTCCATCTGCGAGCGCACGGTGTCGCTGTCGTCGAGCAGGTTCGACTCGGTCACCTCGAGCACCAGGGCGCTGGCGGGCAACCCGGCGGAACGGAGATCCCCCAGCACCGTCGCCACGAGGTCATCGGAGTGGAGCTCCCCCACCGATAGGTTCACCGACACCGTCAGGTCCTGCTTGCCGGGGATCTGCGATCGCCAGCCGGACAGGTCCTTGAGCGCCTGCGCCCGCACCTGCGCGTCGAGGCGCCCGATCAGACCGGAGTCCTCCGCCAGCGGGACGAACAGGGCGGGGCTCAGCCGTCCACGCTCGGGATGGTCCCAACGCACCAGCGCCTCGGCGCCCAGGATCTCGTTGGTGTCCATGTCCACGATCGGCTGGTAGTTGACCACGAGCTGGTCGGTGCCGATGGCACGTGCCAGGTCCCCGCGCAGCTCCAGGCGATCCGACGAGGCGGTCCGCATCGAGTGCTCGAACCGCACCACCCGACCTCTGCCTTCACGCTTCGCCTCGTGCAATGCGGTGATCGAGTTGCGCAGGAGGCTCTCGGCATCGATGTCGCGCGAGTGATCGACGGCGAGGCCGGCCGACGCCGAGAGGTTCAGGTCTCGGTCGGCGAAGTGGAACGGCTCGGCCAGCACCGCGAGGATCGTCTCGGCCACCTCCAACACGACGTCCTCACCGTGGCCTCGTTCGACGATCACGGCGAACTCGTCGGCGCCGATACGCGCTGCGTTGTCCCCATAGGACAGCGTCGACTTGATCCGAGCCGACACCTCCTTCAACACGTCGTCGCCTGTGGACTGTCCGAGGCTGTCGTTGATGTCACGGAAGTCGTCGAGGTCGATGCAGATGGCGGCGACAGTGCTGCCACCCGCGTTGCGCGACAGCATCTCGTCGAGCTCGCTGACCATCCGGGTGCGGTTCGGCAGGCCGGTGAGGCGGTCGTGGGTGGCTGCGTACTCGAGATCCTTGGTCATCTCCAGGCGCTCGGTGATGTCACGCGCGTTGAGGACGAAGCCCCCGACCGCCGGCTCGTCACGCAGGTCGGTCACTACGGTCTCCAGGGTCCGCCAGCGCCCACTGGTGTGCCTGAAGCCGAACTCGAAGGTCCTGCCGTCGGTTGCCGCTTCACGCAGCCTCGCGTTCCAGTCGATGTCACATGCGGTGAACACCCCCCGACAGCGTCTGATCGAACAGCGGCTCCGATGGCACGCCCACCACGGCCTCCGATGACGGGCTCGCATAGCGCACCCGTTCGTGCGCGTCCACGACCATGACCAGGTCGGTGTTGTTCTGCACCAGCGACTTGAAGCGCGCCTCGGACAGCGACAGCAGCTCCTCAGCGGCCTTGCGGTCGTCCACGGCACGGGCGTTCATGAGGATGCCCCGAACGTCGGGATCGTCCAGGAGGTTCGTGAGCTGCACCTCGAACCAGAGGTAGGTGCCGTTGAGGTGACGCAGTCGGATCTCGTCGCCGGTGTGTCCCGAACGCCGGACGCTGGTGAGAAGCCGACGAGCCTTTTCCCGGTCGTCGGGATGGACCAGGTGCGGGATCTTCAGCTCCGCACCCTCCTCGGGCTGGATCCCGAGGAGTCGCTTCGACACCGGCGAGATGTACACGAAGACGTTGTTCTCGTCGAGGATCGTCACGATGTCCGATGAGTTCTCGATCAGGGTTCCGAAGCGTCGCTCGGCACGCTCACGCACCTGCTCCTCGGTACGCCGGACCGCCCTGATCGCCATGGCCCCCTGGCGGCACAGGGCGGTGATGGCATTGCGCTGGTTCGGCCTTAATCGCAGCTTCGACACCGACCAGGAGCACCGCCCAACGTTCGTCGCGGAGGATCAGGAGACCCGCGTACCACGTGCTGTCCATACCGATCGGGTGGAGCTCGATCAGGTCGCCCGTCGTCGGGCGAGTCGATCGTGTCCATGCGAGCCTCGACCGCCCGTAGGACCGGCATCAGCTCCGCGCTCCAGCCGCTCGAGCTCGGACCGAACGGAGCCATCACCAGCCGCGCCGTCCAACAGCGTCGACCCGAGAAGGCTCTGCGTGGCATGCTCGACGACGACGGCGACATCGTCGTCTGATTCGGATTCCACGAGCTGCTCACCAGCGACGCGCAGAGCTCCCTCCTGAGAAGCGAGCCGTTCGTTCTGATGGACCAACCTGCCCAGACGGAGCAGCACCAAGGGGGCGAGCACGATCGCCGCAAGAGCAGAGATGGTGCGTTGCAGCTCCGAGGCATCGGTTGCCAGCAGCCAGATCGTCAGACAGGGTGGCGTGATCAGCGCGAAGGTGAGCACTGAGATGCGTCTTGCGGACAGCCTGCGTCGGAGCGTCGAACCGGTCCCCGGTCGAGCAACCCACGGACACTGGGATGCAGCAGACCTGAACCCCCCCAACACGATGATCAGCGTCGTGCCGATGTCGACGTAGCGTTGCTCGATGTCACCGGCGACGTTCAGCGTGGCAACAACATCGGTGATGAACGACACAACCAGGCCGGCAGCCAGCAGGCGGTTGCTCGTCGAGGAACCGGAGCCGGCGACCAACGCCAGCACCGCGGCCAGCACCAGCGCCAGCGACATCAGGCTGAACACGACCACACCCGATCGAGCTGCGACGTCCTGGTTGTGATCTCGAAGGAACGGGATCACAACCAGAGTCCACTGCAGGACGGCAACCGAGATGCCTCCAACGAGTGAGTCCAGAATCGGGTCGAGCCCCAGCTTCGGCGCTCGGCTGTGGACGATCAGTGCGATGGCGACGAGGAACGCGACGTAGGCGATGAGTGGAAGGACGTCCGAGTAGAAGGGAAACGGCGGCGCGTTCCTGTGATCACCTCGGCCACACCCGAGATCAATCCGCCCACGAACGAGAGGTACCCGGCAGCGATGATCAACAGGGTCACCCTGCAGGAGACGAGCGTCGAGGCGAAGGCATCGACGCAACGCCACAGTGAGGGCGGTAGGCACGTAGACCAGATTGACGATGCCGGCCAGATCGCTCGGCAGCGTCCACGCGAGGACCAGGACGATGACCGACAGACCCACGAACGCGCGGAAGTGCGCATCCTCGTGCTCTTCGCTCTGAGACAAGCAGCCTGCGTCGATCACTCAACCAACCTGTGCGTAGCCGGATGACACACTGATCGGCGCGCACCTGGGCTGTTAGACTTCGGTCCAGGGCAGGCGGACCTACGTGTCATCTACGTTGCCTCGACAGCGACAACGTCTGCTGGACAACCCCGGAGCCCACGATCGGGGTCCATCCGGGTTCCATCGCCACAACCGAAGGCACCGGGTTCATGTACCGAGTCGACCATCCGCGCCCACGGGAAGATGGTCAACAAGACTCGCCATGTGAGCATCACCGGCAATGACGAGCTACGTCTCCGCTCGCGGATTCCCGATGACCGTCCGTTCGACTCGGTACCTGTTCCACCCGACCTACCGGATGGTTGGGAGCTCACCACGGCGGTAGGGAGCAGATCCAGAAGGCCGAACACCTGGAGTACGAGGTGTTCTCAGCCGTGGGGTTCTGTGCGCCCACTCGCTCGGAGTCGCGCTGAGAGTTCGATCAATGGCGATCCGCATCCTCTTTCCGCATCGTCGTCTCGGAGACCGGACAGATCATGGGCGTCGTACGAGTGATCTTCGGTGAAGTACGACGTTGCCGATCGGATCCTTCCGTCGCTTCCGCCAGTACCCCCGACCCTGTCCTGGAGTACGCATCCTGGCGGTACCCGACGACGTTCGGCGCAGTGATGTCGCCGAGCCCTCTACCGAGGCGTCTGGCAGGACGCTATCCGCATGGGGGTGGTGGGATCGCCGGGATCGGCGCCACTTGGATCCTGAAGGTCCTCAACGATGTGTACAACTTCGGTTTCGAGGAACTTGGCGAAGGCAGGTTCTACATGGGTGGTGACTGCCCTGCCGCGAACGTCGGTCAGCTGCCTGATCGAGCGACTGAAGAAGCAGCCGTCGTTCTTCCGATGGGTGACCGCCAGCGAGGTCGATCTCAGCACCACCCGTCCCGACCGTACGATCTGCCGTCGCGGATGTCCGGGGCACGATGACCGATCCAGTGCACCGGTCGATTCGGCACACTGGGCGAGATCTGGTCCGGCAGCGACTTCGGCGTACGTCTGCCTGAAGGGACCGTGGGAGTGACCGAGGCCCTGATCGGGGTGCCTGACCAGGATCGGGCGACCTGGCGAGCACCGTGTTCGGGACATCGGATCGGGCTCCGGGCATCCTCGCCCTTGCAGCGGCCTTGCGCAGGTGCCTCGAAGGTGCTTCGCATCGAGATCGTGATTACCTGATGCCAGGGTACGCTGCGCCAGACCATCGCAGCCATGGCCTGGGCGCGTCATCGAGGTCGTGCAGACCGGAGCCCGGCACCTGCACGGCATCCCACGCCGACGTCGTCGCTGCCGAGATCATCGACACAGCCCTGCTGGACGAACCGTTCATCCTGGTGATGAACGCCCTCCACGAACCGGGATCGTCGACGGTTCGACCCGATTGCTCTTCGCCGGGTACACCACGACGTTGCAACCCGTCTACGCCGATAATGACTTTACTACGGCTTCGTGATACTCGCACCGAAGCACGAGTGGCCCTACTACCACGACGAGGCAGCGGGCACCGGCTGGTGTCCTTACCAGGCCGGACGACAGTTGAGCCTGCGGAGGCAGGCACCTGGCTCCGCGGGCAGGGGACGGATCGAGCCGCGCTGTGAACTTCGAGATCCTGTACCGGCTGGCGCAACGGCTTTGGCCAATGCCACTCCTCCCTCGAAGGAACCATGCACTCATGGGCGACGGAACTCGCCCTTGGGCACTTAACCTCTCAATGGTGCCAAGCTGCTGCTAATCGACCTTGGAGGACTCGGCGACGCGTGAAACGCTGGACCGGACGGGAGTCCACCTGGGCACGTCGGGTTCGAGATCGGGGCCGGCCTGCAGAGCGTCCGGTGCCGCGTTACCGAGGTGATCGACCTGACCGATCGGCCTGAGAAGCCCAGTACAGATACCGTGCCTGGCACCCGTGCCGCCGACCGGGCATCCACAGTCGTCGGTTTCAGCCGAAGCACGTTGAAGTCGTAAATGTGTTCCCAATGCAGAGCACGTCATTCCGTCTCTCATGCGCATCGGCGAAAGGCGTGCCATGAACTCAAGATCTCAATAGTCACCGCGACGGGTTCTGGCCCCGACGACCATCGCCGCGTTCGACGATGCACTCCGGAATACGGCTCCAGGGCGTACAACCTCGTTCGCCTGATCGAGCATGATCCCGCCCGTCTCCACTCTCGCCACCGGGCGACCCGAGTCGGATGGCACCTGGGGCGACCGGCTCTACGCAGTGTGGGAGCTCCGAGGGTGCTCAACTCCTGGACGAAGAGGCCTGGGCGGGTATCGGCCGGCTGCAGCCACCCCGGCCAGGGCGGGGGTGTTCGTGGAACACGAAGGCAGCAGCGATGGGGCGCAGGTTCGCGAGGAGCTGCGCGCCACTGGATTCGCTCGAAAGGCTCCACGGGCTCATCGGAGCGGATGAGGGAATGGCGTGTGTGGTTGCCGATGCGAAGGAACACCGGTCGCTGCACTCGTCATAGCACCTTTCAAGACCGAGCCCTGGTAGGCAACTCCACACGCACAACGCTTGTAGCGCACGAACATCTCCAGTCGACGGCCCAACGCGCGGGAACCGACTGTTGTGTCCACTCTGACCTGTTCGTCACCGCCATCGAGGAAGCCCGTGCCCGCACGCCATCCGAATGTCCGACCGGTGGCGTCGACGCCCTCTTGCGGTGTGCTGACGGGTGGCCACCGGTACGCCTGGCCCAGGAGTGCGTGACCCTGGCCGCCGAGCTGTCGGGCGCATCCCACTCAGTCCTGTACGCCTGCGAGGGTCACACCATGACATGCATCGCCATGTGTCCCCCGAGCCTCGAGTCGCCCCTCACCGCACCGCAGAGCATCGAGCGCTTCCCCTGGGGCGTGGGGAACGGTCATGGCCTCACGCTTCGTGCTGGTCGACGACGCATGTGCCCTTCAGGCCTCCACCGCGGACCCGGCCTTCACCACACTCGGTGAGCTGGGCTTCACCAGTGCGGTGCACCTCCCTCTGTGGGCCGGCAACCGCCTGTCGGGGGCCTTGCACCTCTACTGGGACCGGTGCGTGGCGTCTTGGGACGACCGACCGGGCGCGCTACTGCGTGCCATCGGGGTCTTCACCCTCGACCGGCTTGCCCGCTGCGACGGTGCGCCCGTATCGACCCGGCGAAGTCAGGTTGCCTTCGGTTCGGCGGATCTCCTCTAGTGCGGTCAGCTCCGACTCGACCACTTCGTGGCGCTCCAGGTAGGTCGACACGAACGCCTGGATCACACCCGCCGAGGGCAACGCCAGGATCGCTCCGATCGGACCCGCCAGCATTCCCCGGCTATCGCGGAACCGAACGCCACCGCAGGATGCAGGTCCATGGTCTGCGCGGTGATCTTGGGTGAGAAGAGGTAGTTCTCGACCTGCTGGTACACGAGTATGAACCCGATCACCCACAACGCATCCACCGGATCGTTCAACAGGGCGAGGAGAACCGGCAGTGCACCCGCCAGGTACGTGCCGATGGCCGGGATGAACTGGCTGACCAATCCCACCCACAGGGCGAGGGCGAGCGGTGAGGGAACCCCCAGGATGGCCAGGAATGCCCAGGTGAAGGTGGCCGACAGTGCGGCCAGCAGCATCCGCGAGTAGATCCATCCACCGGTCTTCGAGATGGACAGCTCCCACAGGTACAGCACCGTGCGCTGGTGCTCCGCCGGGAGGATCGAGCAGAAGTTGCGACGCATGATCGGCCCCTGGGCGGTCATGTAGAACGCGAACAGCAGGACCGTGAACCCCTGGAAGATCACCCCGACCAGCGATGACGTGAGGCTGAGCACGCGGCCACCCAGGTCGGTCGCCACCGACGCGATGTCGGACTGGTAGTCCTTCAACAGGTCGTTGACCTCTCCCGTCTCGATGTCGAGCCCGAAGGTGCGGTTCGCCCAGTCGGAGGCCTGCGTCAGATACTGCGGGGCCTTGTCGATGAGGTCCTGGACCTGGTTGATGACGAGCTCTGCCATCACGAACATGAACAGCGCCGTGAGGATCACCACACCGATGAAGCAGATGAACGTGCCGAGACCGCGCCGCATGTTGAACCGGCCGGCCATGTAGCTGACCGCCGGTTCGGTCGCGAACGACAGGAACAGGGCAACCACGATCATCCCGATGAGGCTGGTGAGGCGTGACAGGATCGACAGGCTCGCGTCGAACAACGCCACCGAGACCGCCACCGCGAGGATGAGCCGCCAGACCCATCTTGGCAACCGCTGACCATCACCCATCTGGAGGAGAAGGCCCGGTCCTGAATGCTCCGGTCACCGATGTGGACGCAGTCGCAACCGCGGCATCATCGATCCAGTCGCCGGCACCTCCTGCGATCCCCGTCACCCGTGTCGGTCACCTGGAGGGCGGCACATCGCTCACGTCACGATGCTCCCACAACGATCTTCGGCTTGCGCGGATCACGCCCGGAGCGCGATCGTGCCCTGCCTACCCGCCGAAGACGTGCATCCACTCCTCGGCGTTGCGTGGCTTGAACACCATGTTGGTGGTGCGAACCTCTCCCAGACTCTCCGACGGCTGCGGCGAGTAGAGGTGGCCCGGATACAGAACCGCTGTGTCGGGAACCTTTGCGAGGCGCTGGGTCAGGCTCTCGTAGAGAGCTGCGGGATCGCCACCGGGCAGATCGGTACGGCCGCACCCCTGAAGGAACAGGGTGTCACCCGCCACCAGCCGACCGTCCACGAAGAAGCACTGCGAACCCGGAGTGTGGCCCGGTGTGTGGAGCAGCTCGACGTCGACGGCCCCGACCGTCACGACGTCGCCCGATACGTGCTCGACAAGGTCGCCCCGCGAGAGGTCGGTCACCTTGAGGATCCACTCGACCTCGTCGGCCTGCACGTGCACCGGTACCTGGGTCTGCGCGAGCAGCTCGCTGACGCCCTCGATCCGCATCCCCATCATGTCACCACCGCAATGGTCCGGGTGGTAGTGGGTCACCAGCACACCGCTGAGCGTCATGCCGTCGGCCTCCGCGATCGCCTTGAGCTCGCCGACCCCGTAGGCGGGATCCACGACCAGGCACTCCCGTGTAATCCGGTCACCGATCAGATAGGAGAAGTTGACCATCTGCTGGGCGAGTCCGCTCATCTGCGCGAAATCGGCTCCGGCCAGCAGTTGACGGAAGTAGACGCGGTCTTCGCTCATCGGCGAACCGTACAGCGCAGAACCCGCGCGCTTCAGGCAGGAGTCCCGTCGGCTTCGTACCGGTAGACGAGCTCGTCTCCTGATCCCCGTAGCGCAGGTGCAGGAAGTCGCCGTGCACCACCGCCTCCGACACCGCCGCCAGATGCTCGAACAGATCGTGTTCGGGTAACGCCTCGGTCGGATAGCGAAGCGCTGTTGTGGGCTCGAAGGTGACCCCGAACACACCCTCGGAGCAGGCGTAGGTCCCCTCGGCGAGGTTCACGCCGTCGTCCAGGGAGACACGTCCATCCACGAACGCGATCTCCGGAATGCGCCGGCCACTCACCATGTGGCTGACCCCACCCAGCGTCAGGTATTCGAGCGACCACCGTGTGCCATCGAGGGAGTCCGTCCGCATTGTCGCGAGCCTACGACGCTCCTACGGCTGGTCGATCCATCTCGGTGTCGACGAAGCACCGGTAGCCTGCCTGGATGACCGAACAGCCGGCATCCCCCTCATTGCCGACGGCCCGAGTGCCATCGCCTACCTGGGGCCCAGGGGAACCTTCACCGAGCAGGCCCTCCAGCACCTGGGCGACCTTTCCGGCCGGCCGCTCCTTGCTTGCGACTCGATGGTCGACGCTCTGTTCGCGGTGAACGACGGCGCTGCCGAACTCGGGGTGGTTCCGATCGAGAACGCGATCGAGGGAACGGTCAACGCCACCATCGACACCCTCGCGTTCGACGTCGACCTCCTCATCCAACGTGAGCTGCTGGAACCCGTCAGCCTGAACCTGCTCGTCAAGCCAGGTGGATCGGTTGGTGACATCGAACGCATCGTGTCCATCCCGATCGCTGCAGCACAGTGCAGGACCTGGTTGCGGGAGCACCTCGCCGACGTACCCCACGATGTCGCGAACTCCACCGCAGAGGCGGCGGCCGCGGTGGCGCGATCGGGTGATCCCACGGTGGCCGCGATCGCCAACCTGCGTGCCGCCGAGGTCTACGGCCTGGAGATCGCGGCCACCGAGATCGAGGACCACCCCGACAACCACACACGGTTCGTGGTGGTGGGGCGTGACACGATCCCGGCCCCGACCGGCCACGACAAGACCTCGATCGTGGTCTACCAGCGCGCTGACCGTCCAGGGTCTCTGCTCGCGATCCTCCAGGAGTTCGCGGCGCGCTCGATCAACCTGACCTTGCTGCTGTCACGCCCGACCAAGACGGCTCTGGGCGACTACTACTTCGTGTTGGACCTCGAGGGGCACATCGCCGAGGAGGTCGTGGCCGACTGCCTGCGAACCCTCAAGGCCACGCAGGCCGACGTGAAGTTCCTGGGCTCCTACCCGGCCGCCGGAGCCGACGGGCCGACGCGTCCGCGCCAAGATCGGCGAGAAAGCGGCTGAAGCGCAGCTCTGGGTGGATTCGATCCGCCGGCACATCGCCCAACCCGGTTGATCAATTGGTGCTGCCTGCCGATGCCGTGAGCTCGTCGAGCGTACCTGCGGCCGTCCTGCCGTCTGCGTTCACCGTGAGGATCTCCGCACCTTGTGGGGTGACCACCACGGTGTGCTCGAACTGCGCCGAGGGCATCGAATCCACGAGGTGCTCGGTCCAACCGTCGTCACCCTGACGATAGGTGGCGACACCGGTGGTCAGCATCGGCTCCACGGTGAAGGTCATCCCCACCTGGAACGGAAGGGTGTCCTCTGGAAGCACGCAGTGGTTGACATGGGGAGCGGCGTGGAACGTCTCACCGATGCCGTGGCCACCGTACTCACGCACCACGCCGTAGCCACGACCCGCAGCGAACGGCTCGATCACCTCCGCTATTCGCCGCAGCGGTTCGCCGGGTTTCACCGCGGCGATGCCGCGCAGCGTGGCCTCCCTGGTGGTGGCAACCAGTCCGCTCGTCGCCTCGTCCACCTCGCCTACGCAGAACGTCGCCGATGTATCCCCGTGCATCCCCTCGATGAACGCGGTGACGTCCACGTTCACGATGTCGCCCTCCTTGAGTGGACGGTCGTCGGGGATGCCGTGGCACACGACGCCGTTGACCGAGGTGCACACCGACTTCGGATAGTCGCGGCGACCGCCGTATCCGAGCGTGCTCGGGTACGCGCCGAACTCAACGTAGGTCTCGTGCGCTATGACGTCGAGCTCCTCGGTCGTCACTCCTGGTGCGACCGCAGCACCGGTCCGCAACAGGACCTCGGCCGCGACCCGGCATGCAATCCGCATCCGATCGAGGGACTCCTCATCGTGGACCTGAAGACCGGTCGATGTGGTGACCGAACCGGTCGCCACGTAGTCGGGCCGGGTGATTGCGTCCGGGACATCCCGCTTCGGCGACACCCTTCCCGGTTCGACGGGATCGCGCTGCAACATGCGAACGTCTCCGTGGCAGCGCTTGAACTTCCTTCCGATCCGCACCAACACCTGTCGTTGCTCCGTAGACGCTGCATCGGCCGATTCTCCCATGTGGACCGGAACGGTTGCGGGGCGACCACCCCGACGCGACCACCCCGACGCGACCACCCCCATTGTTCTGTGTGGTGTGCGTGGCGCTGTGCGCCACGCACACCACACAGAACGACCTGGGGTGGAACTCGACTAAGTTCGTCATCGGAGGGATGGCAGAGCGGACGATTGCGACGGTCTTGAAAACCGTTGAGGCTTCACGGTCTCCGGGGGTTCGAATCCCCCTCCCTCCGCTCCAGACGCCCTCGAAGACCCGAGGGTTCGGACCGGGGATCGCCCGTGTCGCCGGGGCCCTATCGTCGCAGTGGTGCAGTACCCAGATCACCAGAGGCTGCAGGTTCGGGTGATCCCGCGTTCACGACGTGACGAGGTCGGTGGTGAGCGCAACGGCCGGCTGTTGGTCCGCACGACCGCGGCCCCGACCGACGGCAAGGCGAACAAGCGTGTAGTGGAGTTGGTTGCGGAGCACCTCGGCGTCCGTGTGAGCGCGATCGAGATCGCCTCAGGACACCGATCCCGCGACAAGACGCTGGTTATACGCCGGTGAGCGAGGTTGCTCGGGTCGGCCGATCAACCCGGTTCCACCACCGCCGCGAGCGCACACTCCGCAGGTGTCGTGTTCGCGGGATTGCACCGGCCCTGCACTGCGAGGCCGTCGAAGGCCACCCTGTAGCCGGTCGCCGTGTAGGTCTCTCCGACCGGGAAGTCGGTTGACACCACCTGCGCGCCTGAAGCCAGAGCCACCTCGGCCCGCGCGGTATCACCTGCCCATGCCTCTGCCAGGTCGGCGTCGGACCGGGTACGCACGATGTAACCCTGTGCGACCAGGTCCGCGATGCGCGAACCGTCACCTGGTTCGTTCACCTTCAGGATCGCCCCGTCGGGCTCTCCTTCACCCGAACTGGTGAACATCACCCGGCCCTCGAGGCTCGGGTGACCGTCCAAGTAGGTGGTGCGTAGGTCGGCGTTGTCCATGAAGAACAGCACCTTGCCACGTGACTCGGCCAGCGTCGGCCAGCCGGTGGTCGTGACTGCGGTGTTCAGATCGACCGCATCACCCCGGACATCGTCAGGCGTGATGAGACGATCCCCCAACTCCGATCTCAGCACTGCGTCGAGCGTGTCCAGGACATCGGCATCGAAGGGCAGCACGGGAGTGCCCACCAGAGGCTCAGGAAGACCGTCCCCCTTCAGCTCCAGGTTCA
The DNA here is from genome assembly GCA_027493675.1 of Microthrixaceae bacterium. Classification (GTDB taxonomy): domain Bacteria; phylum Actinomycetota; class Acidimicrobiia; order Acidimicrobiales; family Microtrichaceae; genus JAMLGJ01. The sequence continues at coordinate 77,600 of JAOSKI010000001.1, forward strand.
CGATCACGGGTAGGTGCCCTGGTGTTGCATCTGACCACTCCCGTATCGCTGTGAGGCAGTCGGTCAAGGCCATGCAACGGGTACGCCAGTCGACATCGGCGATGTGGAGCATCTTGAAACCCGGTTCGTCGAGTCCCGACGGAATCATCGGGTTCTCGAACAGGACCAGGTTCGCCAGCATCGGGTGGGAGAACCGGCCACCGCTGGGATCTGCATAGATGTCGAACTCGAAGGTGCGCAGCCCACGGGCCAACTGCTGTGGGATGGACGCGTGGGTGTAGTTCAGAGAGGCTGGATTGCCCAGTGCAGAAGCGATCTGCGGGAAGTTGGACGCCGCCTCCGTCAACAGACCCTGGATCGTGGCAACCGGAGCCACGTGGTAGCTGTTGTGGGTTCCGATCAGTTGGATCTGGTTGATCCTGACCTCGTCGTCGCCAACCGGCGTCGTCGGATACCCCTCGGGCACCGTTGTCGTGGTCACATCAGGTTCGACCGGCGGCGGGTTGGAGCACGCCGCCGCTACGAGCGCCAGCCCAACCACGATCACCGTGCAGAGTGTTCGCGTTGATCTCATCTTGGTCCCCCGCAGTCCCCAGCTGTCCGCGCCGGTGCTACTCATGGTCGCAGGATCACGACACCGCTGGCAACCATGGGTCCGCGAGGCACCCTCGGGTCTCCTACAACCCACGATGTCCACACGATCGCGGCGGAGCCACGGGGCGCAGGTCTGGCACACTCACCACAAGGGGGTTTGCCATGCCACACGAAGTGCGAGGGGTAGTGGTTCATGAAGCCGACGGAACGGTGCTCTCGCCGGCCCTCGGCATCGGGGCCTTCGCAGACAAGACACTCGTCGCGGCCGGTCAGTGCACCAGCGTGGATCCCGCTGCCCCGCCGGAGGTCGCAGGGCTGCTGGGTTGTGGCGTGATGGCGGGCCTGGGGGCAGCCATCAACACCGCCGGTGTCACCAGAGGTGATTCGGTGGCGGTGATCGGATGTGGAAGCGTAGGCACGGCAGCTGTTGCAGGGGCGTCGCTCGCTGGCGCCCGTTGCGTCATCGCGGTCGACGTGGACGACCGCGAGCTCGAGGGAGCAAGGCGCTTCGGGGCGACCCACACGGTCAACTCCGCCAGAGAGGATCCCGTGGAGGTGATCCGTCACCTCACCGACGGCAACGGAGCGGACGTGGTCATCGACGCCGTCGGGTTGCCCGCGACCTACGAACAGGCCTTCTACGCGCGTGACCTGGCGGGCACCGTGGTGTTGGTGGGCGTGCCACGCCCCGAGTCGAGGCTCGAGCTTCCGTTGCTCGACGTGTTCGGGTGTGGCGGGTCGCTCAAGTCCTCGTGGTACGGCGACTGCCTACCGAGCCGGGACTTCCCGATGCTCATCGACCTCTACACTCAGGGTCGCCTCGACCTAGAGGGATTCGTGAGCGAGCGGATCACCCTCGGCGAAGCATCCGAGGCGTTCCAGCGGCTGGAGGCCGGGGACGTGCTGCGATCGGTGGTGATGTTGTGACCGTGCTGGCGGACCAGGTCGTCACCTCGAGTACCTTCAACGGTGCACAGGGCGCTACGGGCCGCAGCTTCATCAAGCGATCGGAGCAATGGTGAGCCTCTACCGCGAGAAGCTGCTTCCACGACTGGTCGACCGGGCATGCGGGTCTGAGGGCATGGAACGCTGGCGGCGTCGTGTGACCGACGGCCTCTCGGGAACCGTCGTCGAGATCGGCTTCGGTTCGGGGCTCAACATGGCGGCCTATCCGCCGGAGGTCACCAAGGTTTTTCGCGGTCGAACCTGCCGCTCTGGGTCGAAAGCTGGCCGCGCCGCGAATCGCGCGCTCGCATGTCGAGGTGGACCACGTCGGATTGCACGGTGAGTCCATTGCACTCGAAGACAACTCCTGCGACAGCGCGCTTTCCACCTTCACCCTGTGCACCATCGCCGACGTCGACCAGGCTCTCAGCGAGGTCCGCCGTGTGCTGAAACCCGGCGGCAGGTTCCACTACCTCGAACACGGCGCTGCACCCGACGAGCCGGTTGCTCGATGGCAACGACGCCTGGAGCCGGCACAGAAGGTCCTCGCCGACGGTTGCCACCTGACACGGGATCCGACCGCGCTCGTGCGCGCCGCAGGGTTCGAGGTCGAGCGGTCGGAGAGCCGGTACGCGCCGGGACCCAAGCCGTGGGTGTACTTCACCGAGGGTTTCGCCATCAATCCCGCCTGAACTTCGGGACCTCGCACACCGGGGCTCTCCACCGATGCACGTGGTCGACAGCACCTTCCTGCGCGTGGCACGCCGGGGCATGGCGGCTAGGATCATCGGGCGACCCGGAGAGGTGCCGGAGTCTGGCTGATCGGGCCTCCCTGCTAAGGAGGTGAGGGGGCAACCCTTCCGTGGGTTCAAATCCCACCCTCTCCGCACATCGAAATGGGCGCCGACGACATCGTTGGCGCCCATTTCGCGTGCCAGTTCAGTTACGTAATATGTCGGTCATCCGTCACTTTTGTTGCGTTCTTGTTACAGGGCGTGCCAGGGTGTCCGCCCATGAAGACAAGACGTACACTTTCAGCACTTGCTATTGGCATCGTCGCCTTGATCGGTGTGACCGCGTGCAAGGGAGTCCCGGACCACTTCGCAGGAGCCATCTCCGACGCCGGTCTTGCCCGACTCCGAGCCTGCGAGTCGAATGGCAACTACCACGTTGTGAGCTCCAACGGCCGCTACCGCGGTGCCTACCAGTTCTCCCGTTCCACTTGGGACGCGGTCGCTCGGCGCCACTACCCGGTTCTGGCCGGCGTCGACCCGGCCGCCGCCCACTCATGGGACCAGGACCGCATGGCACGTGCCCTGTGGGCGACAGCCGGACCTGGCCAATGGCCCGTGTGCGGCCGCCGCGTCTGACCCGGAACACCTACACGACCCCCCACCCCTGAGGATGGACCGCGTGTGGCCCGATGGGCCACCGCGGTCTATCCTCTTTCACTTCCCGGCGCTTGTAGCTCAATTGGATAGAGCATCTGACTACGGATCAGAAGGTTGGGGGTTCGAGTCCCTCCAAGCGCGCTGAAAGACCCCGGAATTCCGGGCTTCTCGCACAGCGGCGGAAAGACTTCCCGCCGACCTGGCAATCCCTTGGCACTCCCGATGGGCCTACATGGCCGAGGAGGAGCGCCATGCGAGGACACATCCAGCAACGAGGGAAGCAGAGCTGGCGGGTGAAGGCCTACGTCGGCCGTGACGCCGCCGGCGTGCGCCGCTACGTCGAACGGACCGTTCGGGGGACGCGACGGGAGGCCGAGCGGGAGCTGAGCCGGCTCCTGGTCGAGGTCGACGAGGGACGGCACGCCGCGGCGGCGCCAGCGACCTTCGGCGACCTGCTCGACCGGTGGCTCGACGTGAAGCGCCGGATGGTCGAGCCGAAGACGATCGAGTCCTACGAGTGGGTGGCCCGCACCTACATCCGCCCGGGTTTGGCTGACCGGAAGGTGGCGGCGCTGCGACCGATCGACCTCGACATGCTCTACAGCGAGCTTCACGGACGGGGCTTGTCGGCTCGGACGGTGCGGATCTGCCACACGGTGATCCGTCAGGCGTTGGAGCAGGCGCGGCGGTGGGGGTTCATCGCCCGCAACCCGGCGGTCGACGCCACGCCGCCGGTGCAGCGCCGACGCGAGATCGTGCCGCCCACGGTCGAGCAGGTGCAGACATTGCTCGATGCCGCCCAGGCCGAGGACGCCGACTTCGCCGTGTACCTGTGGGTCCTGGCCGCTACCGGGTGCCGCCGTGGCGAGGCGTGCGCGTTGCGGTGGTCCGATGTCGACCTCGAGCGTGCCGAGGTGGTGATCCACCGGTCGATCTCCCAGGTTGGCCGGGAGGTGCCGGAAAAGGACACCAAGACCCACCAGTCCCGTCGTCTGGCTCTCGATGCCGAGACCATCACCGTGCTGCGGTCGCTGCGCCTGCGGGCACGAGAGCGGGCTCTGGCGCTCGGTGAACGCCTCGCTGACGACACCCTGCTGTTCAGCGACGCCGAGGGTCGGCCGTGGCGCCCCGACGTGTGCACCAACCGGTTCGGTCGTCTCCGGGCGAGGTTGGAGCGTTGAGCGTGGAACTTCGGTGGGGGTTCTCCGGTGGTCATGGTAGGCGGGGCGTGTGACGGTCAGCTGGCCTTGGCGAGTTCGGCTCGTTGGTGGATCCTGGCGGTGATGGCTCGGGCGAGGTCATCGAGTTGGCGGTAGCCGTTGATGCGCCGGTACTGGTGCTCGGCGGCGAGCATCCCCGCGGCGGCCCAGCGAAGGCGCGTGTCGCCACCTTGCCAGCGTTTCGCGTTGCGGGCGTGGACTTTGACGATGTCGACGGTGGACTCCATCGGGTTGGTGGTGGCGGGCGGGCGGGCGAGGCTGGAGCCGGGGGTGACACCGAGCCGGTTGATCGTGACCGTCTCGGCCAGGCCCTCGCGCAGTGACGCGGCGGCGTCAGGGTGGTGGCGTTCGATCTTGGTGGCCAGGGCCCTCAGCGCGGCCTCGGCCCGGCTGGCATCGCAGATCGCCCATGCCCGTTTGAGGTCACGCTCCACCCATCGGTGATGCTGAACAGGGAGCAGGTCGGTGACGTTGCGGAGCTTGTGGGCTCTGCATCGCTGGATCAGGGCGACGTCGCTCCACTTGTCGGCGATGGCGTGGAAGATGGCCGTGCCGCCGTCGATGACGAACAGCACACCGGTGGTGGGATCGAACCCGCGGTCTTCGAGGTCATCGAGGAGGCGTTTGCAGACGGTCTTGTTCTCGGTGGTGCCGTGCACGACGCTGAGAGGCATCTTGTTGCCCTCGGTGTCGACGCCGAGGGCGCCAACGAGAGTCTCGTCACCGAAGCCGAACCCGTCGATGTAGACCACCAGCCACCGGCGGTCGCCCAGCGGCCGGGACCTGAACTCCGCGAGGCCCTTGCGGGTGGCGGCCACGAACCGGCGGCTCACCGGCGGCTGCGATGTCGAGGAGGACACCTCGCTGATCGCTTGCCCGGCGGGCTCCAACACGGTGTCGTAGCTGCGGGTCGACACCCCGGCGAGCATCGATGCCACGGTGTGGGCGTTGAGCAGGTCCCGGTCGGCCAACGCCGTCCACGCTTCCACGGGCACCTCCTGGGTGCCATCGGCTGTGCGGACACGAGGCTTGCGGACCTCGACCATCCGCCCGCCGAGGGGGATCCTGGCCGCCTCGGTGCCGTGACGCACCGCGCTGCGATCAGGGGTTGTGACGGCCCTTCGGGCCGGCGAGCTCGGCGACGTTCGCCTCCAGCAGCTCGCCGAACACCTCGAGCCCGACTGCCAACGCGGCGGACATGAGACCTTCGTGCATCCGCTCGGCGAACACCTCGAGCTCGCCTTCGAGCCGTTCAACCAGCGACGCCGGCAGGCCAGGCTTCGCGAGATCGACCAGGCCCAGACCCGGGACGAGCCGCAAATCAGCGGCCCACGCCGCGGGCTTGTTCATGTGAGACTTCGACATGGTGGTGGTTCTCCTCTTGGTTGAGATGAGCAACCTCAACCTGCATCACCGCAGGACCGAGGCGGAGAACCACCACCTCCCAAGTTCCACGGAACCCGGTCCAACCTCTACGTGATGCTCAACACCCAGAAGTCCGCCGAGCACAGCCGCTTTGATGCCGCACACGAGCTCGGTCATCTCGTCCTCCACCGGACGGGAGAGCGCGGTCGCGATGCCGAGCGGGAGGCCAACCAGTTCGCCTCAGCGTTCCTCATGCCTCGGCCGGCGATCCTTGCGGCAGGGTTGGGACACGCCACTCTGCCGACGCTGGTCACGCGGAAGGCCGAATGGAAGGTGTCGGTCGTCGCTCTGATCTACCGGCTACACGCCCTCGGCATCTTGACCGACTGGCAGTATCGGAGCCTCTACATCGCGGCATCGAAGAAGGGATACCGCTCCCGAGAGCCTCATCCCGCTCAACGGGAGACCTCCCAGGTTCCCAACAAGGTGCTCGACTACCTCCGTACTCAGGGCATCACGCGCCGCGACGTTGCTCGTTCGCTTCATCTCGAAGTCGAGGACTTCGACCGTCTTGCGTTCGGCCTGGTAATGCTCGCCCAGGACGGCGGCGGGGCGGCCGGATCATCGACGGAAGGTCAGCCGCAACTGAGCATCGTGGAGTAGTGCGTGGATCTACCCGCACGACGGTCGCGTCGCGGAACCGTGGAGCGAGCCGACCGCGGGATTGCCGTTCCGATCGCCTCCCACCTCCCGGACGGATCGCGCGAGTGGCGGGTCGGTCATCTCCTGGGAAGCCGCGGTCGAAGCATGGCTGCAAACTGACGGACACCTGCGTGCTCGAGGCCGTCCAGCAGATCATGCGGGGTCCTCGGTGGTCGTGACTTCTCCGCAGCCAGTCGTGCGATGGTGTCGACCACCTCCTCGGGCCACTCCGCGGCGATCTCGCACAGGTAGGCGTCGGGGTCCGCTACCCGCACTCCGCGCTTCGCGAGAGGTCTGGACGGGAAGTCCTTCGTGTTGTACGTGAGGATCGTGCACGGCTGCCGGGCGATGACCGCCGCCATGTGGGCGCGGTCGTCGGGATCCCTGCCCGGCATCTCCTCGATGAGGTGCTCGTACTCCTCGCGCTGGACCTTGCTGTCCGCGAAGAACTCCCGCACCGCATGCGTGATCTGGGACGCGGACTCCGAGGAGCGCTTGTGCTCCCTGACGATGACCCGCTCCCACTCGTCGAGCAGGTCATCGGTCCAGATCACCTCGTGCACACCGTCCTCGCTCAACGCCAGGAGAAGATCCATGACCGAGAACGGGAACAGGACGTTGCTGTCCGCGAAGGCGCGACCCATCAGTACGGGAGGTCGGCTTCCTCCATCGCCGCCGCGATCCGCCGACGGCCTTCCTTGCGACGCTCACGCTTCGCCTGGAACGCGAGCACGTCCGAGAGCAGGACGCGTCGGTGCCGGCTGCGAGGAAGGCGCTCGGAGGGGATCTCGTCCTCGTCGAGCAGCCGGGCGACGAACGGTCTCGACAGCCCGAGCAGCTCGGCCGCTTCCGCGGGTGTGAGGCTCACCTCTGATGGAAGCACGGTCACTGCGTGGCCGTCAGCCATCTCGCCGGCCGACGCTCGGAGGACCTCGACGAGAGCACCGGGCAACGGCACCGACGTCCCGTCCGGGAGCACGAGCGTGAACGAGCGACGACGGCCTCGCACGGCGCGAGCCACCTCGGCAGCCGATTCGCGCTCAGCCTTCTTCGGTTCGACCCGCAACGCACTCGACAACACACTCGACCGTGCCATCCCGGCACCTCCTTATCTGCAACAACTGTAACTCGTCGTCGGGACGGTCGCTACCGGGTTGGCAATCCCGTTGGCAACCCACCAGCCGTCACGGGGCCGGATTCGGCACCACTCCTGGATCGACACCCCCGGAAACACTGATGGAACGGGACCCGACAACAGCAGACGGACCCGTCGGGACCGCCTACGGATCAGAAGGTTGGGGTTCGAGTCCCTCCAAGCGCGCTGGCCGAATGCCCCTACTGCTGCATGAGCGACCCCGGCGCGGAGACCGACGCTCTTGCGTTCGACCATGCTGCACCAGCCAGCGACTGCTCTAGACGTACGCGTAATCCGGAGTTGTAGAGCGATGCTTCCTTCACCCCGTTCAGGACCACGCCCAGAAGCGGTGCTTCGACGGCACGCAGCCGACTGATCGTCTCCACCAACTCCGCCGAGGTGGTCTGACCGGCGGCAACGGTGAGGATCGTTGCGTCGACGTGTTGGGCGAGAATCGCAGCATCTGTGACGGGGAGCACCGGCGGACTGTCGATCAGCACGATGTCCGCCAGCTCCTTCAGGTCTGACAGAACCTTCTTGGCAGCCGCTGAGGACAGGAGCTCGGACGGGTTGGGCGGTGGAGGCCCGGATGCGACGAGCGCCACGTTGGGATGATCCGAGATCCGCTGCGAGACTCGCACAAGGTCGGTCTTCTCCAACAGGGCCGTGGTGAACCCGACGTCGTTGCCCAACCCGAAGAACTCGTGGATGCGCGGTCGTCGGAGATCGCAACATACGACCACTACCCGCTCTCCTGCTTCGGCGAAGGTGACTGCAAGGTTGGCAACAGTGGTTGACTTGCCCTCCGAGGCCAGCGCCGAAGTGACCTGGATAGTGGACATCGGTCTGTGCATCGATTCGAACTTGACCGCCGTTCGCAGCGATCGGTACGCCTCCGCTGCCGGGCCACCTGACTGGAACCAACCCATTGCCAGGCGAGTTGCCGTCGCCCTTCTGTTCGGTGTGTTCGGGGACCGCAGCGATGACTGCTATGCCTGGCGCTGCGTCCTCGACGTCGGCTCGGGTCTTGATGGAGTCATCGAGGCGTTCGAGCACGAATGCAGCAGCGATACCCACGAAGAAACCCAAGAGCCCTCCGAAGAACGCGTTGCGCAAAGGTCTAGGGCTCACCGGGCTCGTCAGGACCTCAGCAGGTTGCATCAACCCCGCCGACGTCCTGCACACTGCGTCGATCACTACCTGGTCGAGACGCTGATTGAACAAGGCCTGCTGCGCAATGAGGGCGTCGCGCCTCGACATGAGTCCCTCCAGGTCGAAGCCGCCGACCGCTCGGATCTGCGCGTCCAACTCATCGATCTGGGCCTGTAGCTCGGCGACCTTCTGCTGGATTCCCTGCTCTGCGGCTGATATCGCCTCTGTGGCTTGTCGTTGTCGGTAGCCGATGAACGCTTCGGCATATGCGTTCGCCGTCTCCGCCGCGCTCTCTGGATCAGTGCTGATCGCGCTGATCTTCACGGAGTCCGTCACCCCACTGCGTGAGCGCTGACGGAAGCGGGGTCGGTCACCTCCTTGCTCACCGCCTCCGACACGTCCCTGCCCATGATCACCTGCAATGCGGGTCTGGATCGCACGTGAGGGATCGCGGTAGGCGCCGTCGTCGGAACCGAACAGGCCTCCTGGATCCTGCGGATTGATCACAAGCTGAGCTGTTGCCTCGTACTCCTGGGTCTGGATCGCAGACACGCCGTAGGCAACTCCGGCGAACAGCACCCGTGGTCGCAGCGATGAGCCACGCCCGGGAACGTAGAACGGCCAGGAAGCGGCGCAGGTCGGAACTCCTCTCGGAACCATACGATGGCACAGAGCCCGAGTCTACCGGCGGGTACATCCAGTCACGACACGTGGCGTCACGTACCCGAGGGTGGTCCCACTGATGGATACCTCAGATCGACCAGTAGAATCGTCTACGTCAGAAGCAAGCCGCGACGAGGCAGGGTGGAACATTGCGCGTGCTTTCGTGGTCAGGCCGGACCTCGAAGTCTTCCGGGGCGGTGACACGACCCAGATCCTGTCGACTGCAAGAGAACTGGTCCACTTGGGCATCGAGGTCGAGGTTTCGCATTCCGTGCCGACGTCAGTGCGTGGATTCGACCTGGTACATCTGTTCCACCTCGATCGGTTGTGGGAGAACGTCCTGCACCTCAAGGCTCTCCACGGGAGTCTTCCCTATGGTCCTGAGCCCGATCTGGTGGCCCAAGGACGACTACAACGCGTTCTCTCGCCAGGGGATCCAAGGGAGGATCGCCCGCACGGGTGGGTACGAGGGCGTTCGACTCACTCCGCCTCGTCGTCAGATCCCTGGCGGCATTCCGTGCGCGTCCTCGATCGAGACGATGCCGAGACCCTCGATGTGGATGTTCCAGCGCCGCTGTCGTGAAATGCTCGGCTCGGCGTCGGTCGTGCTGCCCAACTCGAAGGCCGAGGTCCGCATGCTCCGAGTCGTGCTTCGGGGTGCATTTCCAACACGTGGTGGTTCCCAACGGGATCGATCCCGTGCAGCCCGAGCTCTCCGGCGAACAGCCCTCCGACCGGAAGCGGATCGACGTTCTGTGCGCGGCACGGCTGGAACCACGCAAGAACCAGCACAAGATCATCGAGGCGTTGCGTGACACCGAGCTCAGGATCACCTTCGCCGGCACGTCCGGCGAGTACAGCAGGGACTACGAACAGCAGTGCCGCGAAACAGCCACCGACCGTATGGAGTTCCTCGGTGCGGTGAGGCACGACGAGCTTGCAGCCCTCACCGGTCGGCCAGGGTACATGCGCTGCCGAGTTGGTTCGAGACGCCCGGGTTGTCGTCGTTGGAGGCTGCCGGTCACGGATGCCGGATCGTCGTCGGTGACTGCGAACCGGTGCGGGAGTACTTCGGCGAACATGCCGCCTACTGCGATCCAGGTAGCCTCACCTCGATCCACGACGCGATCCTGTGCGCTGTGGATGCAGCTCCTGACGACGATCTCGCTGCCATGGTGGCGGAGCGCTACACGTGGCCGGTTGCGGCCCAGACGACCCTCGATGCCTACCAGCAGGCACTGTCGAGTTGGTCCGACAAGTGAGCCCGAGCGCTCGGTGACGGTCACTTCACCGGTCACGAGAGCCCGATCAGCCGACCTTGTGATCGTCGCCTCGATCCAAGCAGGTGGAGCCGCCATGAGGTTCGCCTTCCTGGTCGCGCTTGCTCGGGTACTGACGGCTGAGTCGTTCGCTGACCTGGCCGTCGCTCTGAGTTGGACCCAGGTGATAGCGGCAGCAATCGGCGGTGGAGCCGGTGCGTACCTTCTCACCTCGTTGCCTGCCCTGGTGGCCGGCGGGGACCGCTGCGGTGCGGCAGCGAAATACCGCCAGACCATCGGGTGGTCCATCAGCGCCACCACCGTCGCTGCAACGTGCATAGCGGGGCTGCTCTGGTTGCTCGGCACCGCCGGTGCTTCAGCCGCGGGCCTGATCCTTCTCGTCGCTGCCGGGCTACGGTCTGCTGTCCTGGCCACCCAGGAGTCGGCTCGTGCCCTTGGTGCGCTGGCCAGCTCGCAGTTCGTAACACTCGTCGTGCAGCCCGCTATCGCGGTGGCGTTGCTCGCAACCGCCGCACTGACGCTCGGCGTGCCGATCGATGCCCTCATCGCAGCGGGCGCGCTGATCGTGTCCCTGGCCTTGGCCTGGGCGGACTCCGCAAGGTGACCAGCTCGGGTCTCTCCGTCGAGGGCGCCATCCGCGGATCGCGCCACGAGATCCTCTCGATTGGCGTTCCCTGGTGCGCCTCGGAGCAGCATCGGCCATGTTCGTGTGGATGGTGGAGGGCACACTCGTTCTCACGAGCCTCGTGGTCACCGACAAGATCGAGCTCGCCCGCTTCGCTGCCTACGTTCGCTTGTCCGTCGTGACGTCGATAGCCGGAGTCACGGTTTCCACCGTCGCGACATCGAGTTGGTCCAAGGTGGTTCGCTCAGGTGGCTCGGCTCCGGGGCTCCGGGGTGCGTTGCGTTGGAGCGCTCTTGGGGCAACTGCTGCCGCGGCGGCCGGCGGGGTCCTGCTGCTCGTGGCGGACCACGCTCTTCGGCTTCCTCGGCGAGTCCTTCGACTTCTCTGCCACTGTCATGGGCGGATCGTCCTGAAGGACGTGGCGGTCGCGTGCGGCCTCGCCGATCTTCTACTTCCTGGTCATGAGGGGGCACTCGAGGGAGGCGGCCCGAGCGGCACTCACCGGAGCCGTCGCCTTGCTCCTGGTGCCGGTGGGGGGGCTGTCCGGTGGGTTACCTGGCGCATCGATCGCGGCTGCGGTGGCTGGAGTGTGTGGTTGAGCTCGTATCTGTACTACTCGGTGAGGGTCGATGACCACGACGATCGTGGCTGACTTGGCCGATCCGTCGAACCCGCCTTGGTGGGCGAACCCGGTTGTGGGACTGTGCGTGTTCGCCCTGCCAGGGGTCGTGTTGGCCCTGATGGTATCGGATGCGACGTTCGTCGGTCTCTGGGGCGAAGCCAAGCACGTGAGTGCCTTCCACGCGCCTGCTGGCTGCGGGGTCGGTCATCTCGTTCGCCTGCGGTGCGCTCTGGGTGTGGTTGGTTCTCCGGACAGCGAAGTGCCGTCCCCTCATCTGTGACGACCTCGCGGATGGTGCGCACCTACAAGGTGACGGTTGCTGTCACCTTGGTGGGTTACTCCGCCTGGTTCGTCGTCGGCGTGCTGCGTGGTGTGCGCCCATCCGACCTGATGGCTGTGATCCAAGGGCAGCCCTGCGCCTCATTCGACCTGGAAGGTCCTGATGGAGCCCGTGGCCGGTGTGACCACGCTCACCCAGGTCGCACCAGTCGCGGGTGCACTCGCCGGGATTCTCATCGCGCGGGGCGAAGCGACGGTCGTCAGGCGATCTGGCGACATTCGTTCTGGCGCTGGCGCGCTCCCGTCTACTTCCTCTCCGAGCGCCTGGCCATTTTGGAGCTCCTGCTTCCTGCGTTGGTCGCGCTCCTGGTATCAGCACGCCGAGACGGGGAACGTGGCCTCACACGGCTGCTCCGCGGATGGTTCCCCATCGTCTACCTGGCCGGAGCGGCCTCGATGTTCCTGGCCTTCGAGTTCAACCGGTCCTGGGCCCATTACCGCCTGACGAACCCCAACGGCTATCTGGACTTCGCTATCGACCGCTTCGTCGGCTACTACACGACATCGGTCAACAACGGCGCGCTCCTCTATGACGGATTGCTGGGAGCTCGACCCACTCTGTTCTCGTTGCAGTGGCTGGCCGAGTTCCCCGTCGTGGGATCCCTACTCCGTATCAACGAGGGCCGTATGCCCTTGAACGAGTTGCTGATCGGGCATGCAAACCCCGAGTTCAACACCGAAGGCGCACTGCTGGCACCGGCCATCGACTTCGGCATGTTGCCCTCGCTGTTCGTGTGGTTCCTCCTGGGAATCGCTGCGGCCGTCGTGTACCGGCGAGTTCGTGCCGGGGAGGTCGCCTGGCTGCCGCTCTCGCGGGCCTCTACGTCGGGATCCTGGAGTCCGGCCGGTACTTCTACTGGGGGTTGGGCCGGGCATTCGTGCCCATCGCGGCCGGCCTGTTCGTCGCACGATATCTGAGCTCAAGCCCTTCTGATCCACACCCCAACAAGGCCACAGCCCGTACCGTCGATATTCAGTGAAACCGCACGTGATGCACGGTAGGGGGTTCATCCACATCGTCCTTGCATGCGGGCTTCGGACATACGAGACTCCCAGAGAGATCAGGAGTCGGCGTCGAGGGGTTGGGGGATCGACATGGGCCGTTCGAGAATCGCTCGAATCACCGTAGCTCTGTCGGGTTGGTTGTTGATTGCGAGCGGATCGACTGCGATGACACCCGCACAGGGTGCCGCCGAAACCACCAATGCCCCCAACGCGGGGACCGTGGTCGGGGTTGTCTCTTCGACGGTCAATGTGCGCCCCAGTAGCCACCTCGGGCAACCAGGAGCCTCGCTGTCGGCAACGCGCAACGAGTTCGAGTCGTTCCAAGTTGTGGTCCAAGCGGGCACAACACCCCAGACTGGCGTCACCGTGAGCATCGATCCTGCACATCCGCTCACCGGTACCGGCGGATCGATTCCCAATGGGAACATCACCATCTACAGAGCCGACTACTTCGATGCCGCCTATGCCCAGTCCGACCGCGAAGGCGGACTCCCGGACGTTGGGCCGATCCTCTCATACCCAGCACCGACTACATCTACGGCGAGCAGCGCAACGCCTTCCCCGTCGATGTGCCTGCCGGGGAGAACCGAGTGGCATGGGTCGACATCCTGGTGCCGGCAGGCCAGGCCCCCGGAACGTACTCGGGCTCCCTGCTGGTAACCGGAAACGGGGGCTCAACCAGTCGGTCCCCCGTCGAAATGGAGGTCCTGGACTTCACCATGCCGTCGACCTCCACGCTTCACAACTCGTTCCTCACCAACTACCGACGTGTCTGTGATGCACATACCGGAAGCCCCTACTGCAACTGGAACGACGAACAACGGTGGGCCCTTCATTCGCTCTACGCCCGCGTCGGCCTCGAGAACCGCGGACGATCTCCAATCCCTGGCCTTTGGGGGTCAACGAGGCTCCTCCCACGACGAATCCGGGCCGTGCCTATTGGCTTCAGTCGCGCTTCCTCTGATCCAGGAAACCCGGTGATCGACAGCGGCGGCCTCTGGAGCGCTCCGCGGCTCCAAGGGGCGGAGCTGACCAACGTCTCGTTCTACGCGTACGACTCGGGGCACTGCAGAACCGCGGTGTCAACGCATGGGAGGCCGAAGCCGCCACATCCGGCTTCGCGGACAAGGTCTACGCCTCACATGCGACGAACCCGTTGACGACCCGGCAAGTGGGCGGCGTGTGCGCCGCAATCGGAGACGAGGCAATCGCGGCCTGGCCTCAGGTGGACACGCTGGTGACAGCGACCATCAACGACGCGCAAGATGCCGGCGACCCGTCCAAGATCTCGATCCTCGTACCACCGGTCAATCGTCTCGACGACGTCAACAACCCGCCGTACATCGGAAACCAGAGGCCCAACTACAACCAGTACCTCGCAGACCCCGACAACTCGATGTGGAGCTACGTATCCTGCCTGAGCAACGGATGCGCCTCCGACGGAGACCCGCAGTCAAACGGCACCTACTGGGACGGCTGGCCGAGCCTGGCAATCGATGCCCCGGCATCCCAGCATCGTGCGATGGGGTGGATGGCCTTCCTGTACGACTTCTCCGGCGAGCTGTACTGGGAGACCACCTATCGCCTCGACCTGGCATGGAACAGCTGCCTACCACTCGATCCAGGACAGCCCAACAACTCGAACTGCCTGTTCTACGAGGGAACCAACGGCGACGGGACGCTGTTCTACCCCGGCAAGGGTGACTCCAACCCGGATTGTCCCGATGCATCGGACCGCGGTTGCATCGGTGGCACCCATGACATCCCTTTGGAGACCATCCGCCTCAAGCGAACACGGGACGGCCGTGAGGACTTCGAACTGCTGAACCATCTCCGCTCGCTGGGCCTGGAAGGTGAAGCCACAACGATCGTCGAGTCTCTGTTCCCCAACATGCACTCGGTGACGCCCGACCGCGATGGCGCTCCGTTCGATTCGGCGCGGGCTGCTCTGGTCGACCTCCTGCCCGTTGGCACCGCCGCAGCGCGACATTGCGTTCACGTCGAACCGCGACGGCAACAACGAGATCTACGTGATGGATGCCGATGGAACCGATCAGACCCGCCTGACCGACAACCCGGCAGCCGACACCAAACCTGCATGGTCACCCGACGGATCGAAGATCGCGTTCACGTCGAACCGCGACGGCAACAACGAGATCTACGTGATGGATGCCGATGGAACCGATCAGACTCGCCTGACCAACGACCCGGCAGTCGATGAGAAGCCTGCATGGTCACCCGACGGATCGAAGATCGCGTCGTGTCGAACCGAACGGCAACGACGACGTGTTCGTGATGCTCATCGACGGCACCGAAGTGACCCTGTTGACCACGAACCCTGCAGGCGACTACGACCACGCGTGGAGTCCGGACGGATCCAAGTTGGTCTTCACGAGCACGCGTGGCGGAACACCCGACCTGTACACGATGTCGGCCGCAGGTTCCTCACAGCAACCTCTCACGGGTGGAGTCGGCGGCGAGGACGACCTCCCGGACTGGTCCCACGACGGGACCGCAATAGCCTTCGATCGCATCTTCGGCACCACCGGCAACGACTACGAGATCTGGCGTATCGGCGCCGACGGATCTAACCCGGTGGACCTCACCACTGATCCTGCCCACGACTACGCGCCGTCGTTCAGCGCCGACGACACCAAGATCGCCTTCGTCAGCACGAGGGACGGCGATTCCGAGATCATGGTCATGAATGCCGACGCGCCGAACCAGTCGCCTCTCACGACAAACGGATCGACCGAGGCGGATCCCGATCTGGTGCCACCTGCACCCGCGCAGTCGGGTGGGGTACGGGGCGGATTTCGATGGTGACGGTGATTCCGATGTGGCGGTGTTCCGCGCGGGGGGTTCGGGGTGGTTCGTCCAGGTGGCCTGTCGACGTCGGGGTGTGAGCGGCGATGTTCCGTCACCGGTGATTTCAACGGTGACGGGATCACCGACATCGCAGTGTTCAGACCATCGGTCAACCTGGTATGTACAACCCTCGGCGTCGTTCCCCGGCGGAGGGTGGTCCTGACCAAGGTGGGGATCACGCAGTTTCAGACAAAAACCGACACAACCCCCTGGAGAAAGGCATCACGGCGACATCCCGGTGACCGGCTGACTACAACGGTGACGGCACCGACGAGGTGGCCGTGTACCGGCCATCGAACCAGACCTGGTACTCCCAAGGCGGACTGGCCACCCAATGGGGCATCACCGGTGACCGCGCCATACCAGGTGACCACAACGGCGACGGCACCCACGACGTCGCAGTGTTCAGACCATCGAACCAGACCTGGTATGTCAAAGGTGGGTTGTCCACCCAATGGGGCATCACCGGCGACATACCCGTTATCATCCCAGCAGCACACAGAAGCCTCTACTGAGAGTCACGCGCGGGTGAGGGAACCCGTTGTTCTGCTGTAGTTCCTGCTTCGCAGGTTCTGCCTGCGGAGCGATCCGACTCCGCAAGATGACGGGGTGGCACAGTTGAGCGATGGGTACCCCACGAGTCCTCGTTGTCCTATGGAACAAGGCCCGAGGCAGTGAAGCCTTCGCCCCGTTGATCAGGGAGCCCCTCGACACAACACCTGACTTCGAAGTCCTCGTGTGCGTCACGGCTCAGCACCGCAGGATGCTCGATCAGATGAACTCGCTGTTCGGGATCCTGCCCGATGTAGACCTCGACCTCATGCAGGGACAGGCAGACGATCGAGGGGGCTGACAGCCCCGGCACTGGAGCGCCTTCGGTCGGTGATCGACGAGACGCGACCCGACGTGGTGGTGGTGCAGGGCGATACCACGACCACCCTCGCTGGGGCGATGGCGTCCTACTACGCACGCGTTCCCGTCGTATTAACGTGGAAGCCGGCTCTACGGCAGCCGAGATCCCTACAACCCATACCCCGAGGAGATGAATCGTCGGTTGGTCTCGCAGCTGGCGTCGTTGCACCTCGCACCGACACTCGGCAACCGCAGCAACCTCATTGCCGAAGGAGTCCCACCGGAGAGCATCGTCGTCACCGGCAACACCGTCATCGACGCTCTCAACTGGGTTGTAGCCCAGCAGGCAGAAGCCATCGACCCTGTGGTCAGCCGGGTCATCAACCAGACGGATGGCCAGGTACTCCTGGTCACAGCACATCGCCGCAGTCATGGGGTGCCCCACTCGACGCAGTGGCACAAGCCCTGCGGACCTTGGTCGACCAACATCCGGATCTCACGATCCTGTTCCCGTTGCACAGGAACCCAGCCGTATCCGAGGTGGTCAGACCGCTGCTCGACGAACTTCCCAGGGTGGAGCTGGTCGGAACACTCGAGTACTCCGACTTCGTCCCTTGCGCTCGACCGCGCGACGGTCGGCTGACTGACAGCGGTGGAGTGCAGAAGAGGGCTCCCAGCCCTGGCAAGGTGAGCGCTGGTCCTACGTGACGTGACCGAGCGTCCAGAGGCGGTGGAGGCCGGTACGGTCCGACTGGTCGGTACGAGCACGACCGATGTCATCGAGGCTGTATCCTCGCTGCTGACCGACCAGCAGCTGTACGAACAGATGACGCTCGGTCAACCCCTACGGGGATGGCAGGCTGCGCGGCGCTCCGTCGATGCGCTCCGCTACCTGCTGTGTGGGGCGGCGTTCCCAGACGAGTTCGAACCCGTAGGAATCACGTGATTGGCCTCAGGACAGGCAGTCGTCTACCGCCGTTCGGAAGCGGTCGATGAACGCCTGCTCGGTGTAGTTCTCCGAGTAGACCCGGATCGGTTCCGGCGGCAGCGCATCGCCGAGCAGTCCGGACATAGCATCGGCTATCGAATCAGGATCAAGGTTGTCGAAGAACCTACCGTTCAACCCGTCGCTCACGGTGTCGAGGTGGTAGCCCCGGCGCGAAGCGCTGCACACGGCTTGCCCCATGAGCAGCTTCCACCGGTGTCAGCCCGAAGTCCTCGAACGACGCCGCAACCACCATCGAGCAGTTGGCGTACAACCATCGCAGCTCCGAATCCTTGACTTCGGGCACGATGCGTACGTTCGACCCGGAAGCCCTTCTCACCGAGTCGCTTTCTGACCGTCGCCGACGATCACGAGGGGGACGTCAGGCAGACGTCGGAACGCTTGCGCGACATCGTCAACGTTCTTGTAGGAGAGCAGGCGTGACACGCACAGGGCGAAACCGCATCGTAGATCGCCAACGGGTGTCTGGACACCTCCAGGATCGAGGTTCGTACCAGGTGGGACGATCTCGGCCTTGATCCCGTAGTCCCTCCAGATTCGGTCACGAACCGTGGAGGAGGTCGTCAGGTAGTGGTCCGCCGACGAAGCGGCGTACTGATCCCAGCGTCGGAGCAGTGGCCTCATGGCCTTCGTCGCGATCACCACTGGAGTGCTCCACTGGCTCATGTAGGTGTCAGCTTCGTCGTAGAGCCATCGCGGTGACGTGTAGGAGTAGACGACCTTCACCCCATCGGTCCTGATGCCATGAGCGTAGGCAGACGACGAGCAGATCACCGCGTCTGCATCCACTTGCGTACGTGAGAACACTGCCGGGTACAACGGCAGGCCCCGCCGGTGGTCGTTGCGAAAGAACCTGAACCGGTTCGTGATCATCGGCCTGATGTCCAGGTCCGTGAGCTCCGGGAAGGTGGCGTCGGGGTCGTATAGGGAGGTGTGGATCACCGCGTCCGGGAATGCCCTCGCCATCGATAGCACGACGCGTTCGGCCCCACCTCGCTGGGTCAGGTAGTCGTGGACGATTGCGATGCGGGTCATGGCTCTCGATCACGGAATCGGTCGCCTTCAGAATACGAGACTCCACTCCAGATGGCGCTCATCCTCATTCGGTCACCTGCGGCGACAAGCGGCATGCACTCCCGCAACCTCGTCGGCTGCGGCCGGAGCCCCGGATCCAGCCCTACAGCATCAGAGGCGGTGGGCTGGCAACGCGAGTGTTGGTTCGCCGAGCAGCGTCCTCAAGCAACGAGATGTCGAGTTCTTCAGGCGTGCACGCCGTCGCCAATCCACGATCAGCGAGTTCCTGAGCGATCTGGATCTGATGGTCGTCGACGTGCTCACCGAAATCGCTGCGTCGTGCCACCAGTACCGGATGCCTACCTGCGATGATCGCTGACAGCGCCGACCCAACGCCAGCGTGCGCAACGACGACATCAGCGTGCGACATCGCCGCATCGAGTTCTGCAGAAGGGACAGAGAACCGCCCTTCGATCCCGTACGTCTCTGTATTCGTGGCCCCTGTCTGCCACAGCACATCCACGTGATCGGGCAGAACCTGGTGTAGTCGGGTGACGAGACGGTTGAACGAATACCCGGGTTGTGTACCGAGGGTGACCACTGCAGTGCGCACAACCGCGTCCGGTACCACCGGTCCGGGCTCGAAGCCATCGAACACCGACCCGGTGAACCTCCAGGTTCGATCCGACCAGGACCTGTACTGGCAGTATGTTCGCACACCGGGGAATGCCGCCAACATGCGCCCGGTCATCGATGGGCCCTCGACTCGTGCTGCGCTCTCGATGTAATAGGAGTCCACCCCGTGGGTGCGTGCGACCGGAAGAGAGGAAAGCGCCATCGATGCACCGGTCGAGATGGCTGCATCGAAGCGAAGGCGACGACACGCCGCGTCTGCCAACCGGGCGTTCGCAACAGCCGAGCGCCAGTCACGCGGTGGTGCCGGAACAGCGAACAGCACGCTCTCCCCGTTGAGCATCGACCGACTCTGAGCCGTCTCGGCAGTGAACCAGATCACTTTGCCGAGCTCGAACGGCAGCCTGTCCCGCAGGTTCACGAGTTCGTTGAGGTGTCCCCCGGGTGAGGCCGCAAGCAGTGTGCGCACGGCTCGTCACTGTAACGATCCGACATCACAGGTACGGAGAGGACGGCCGCAGGCGAGAACCCTCCCACCGTCGACTCGGCGGTCGACGGAGACCGGGAAGAGGTCACCCGGTATCATGTGCCCTTGACTGAATCACCACAAGGACGCCCCCACAGCGGCGTCACCCCGAGGAAGCGACACCGGCATCTCTTCCGTGGATTCATGGTCGTGACCCTCGTGTGGCTCGTGATGGCCGGGCTCCAGCTCATCTCAGCGGCGAATGCCGCCCGTCGCGGAATGGACGCGACCGATGCCCTCCGGCAGGTCGCCTCGGAGGACCTCACGGATCTGGCCGACTCGCTGGGCGGTCCCAGCGACGACGTCGAGGAGGAGACGGCCGCGGCAACCCTGAGTAGGGCCGCGGACTACTTCTCCGATGCCAACCATCGGATTGGTTCACCGTGGGTGCGCCCGCTGTACCTGCTGCCGGTGTTGGGTCGGCAACTCAGGTCGGTCGATGCCCTGAGCTCGGCTGCCGCCGTCACCGCCTCGGAAGCCGCGTCGGCGACGTCTGAGTTGGAGTCGATCCTGACATCGTCGACCGCGACGGGCGGGAACCGGCTCGACGCCATCGCTCGCTCACAGCAGGTGCTCACGATGCTGCAGGACGGTATCGACGACCTCGACCTCGGCCCGACCGAAGGGCTGTTGGGACCACTCGCGAATGCACACAACCGGTTCGCTCGGGAGTACACAAGGGTGAACGACACCCTCGCCTCGACCCTGACCGCAGTGAACGGCGTGGAGGACTTCCTCTCCGGGCCGACCGACTACCTGATGCTGGCAGCCAACAACGCCGAGATGCGCGCAGGTTCTGGGATGTACCTGCAGGCCGGCGACATCAGGATCGCAGACGGCAACTTCGTGGTTGGCGAACTCAACCCCACCCCCGCATCTCGTGCTCACCGAATCCATCGACACGGTGGATCCTGAGATCGAAGCACTGTGGGGGGTTCTGAACCCAGGTCGCGAGTGGCGCAACGTGAACCTGTCGCCACGTTTCGATGCAACCGCTGCCACCGCGGCCGACATGTGGGCTGCCCGGACCGGCGACGAGGTCGACGGCGTGATGGCGGTCGACATCGTCGGCGTCAGGCGCCTGCTCGAGTTGACCGGACCCGTGATCCTCGACTCGGGGGAGGAGATCAGTGCCGAAACCGTGGAACGCGATCTCCTCGTCGACCAGTACCGCAGGTACGGCGCCGACAACCCCACCCGGAGGGATCGCCTGGGACAGGTGGCTCGGGCTGCTCTTGAAGCCATCAACACCCGTGCCGTATCGGCATCGGAGCTCCTTGACGCGATCCGGGACCTCGGTGCGGGCCGCCACCTGCTCATGTGGTCCCCGCACCCCACCCAACAGGATGCCTGGACCGCGCTGGGCACCGACGGTGCGGTACCTGCTGATGCCTTGATGCTCTCGGTGATGAGCCGAGGTGGCAACAAGTTGGATCCCTACCTGGAGATGAACTGCGTCGTCACGTCGAGAACCGACGGCAGGTTCCGCCATCTCACTGTGGAAGTCACCACCGACAACCACGTTCCTCCTGACCTTCCCGCCTACGTGGCGGGTCCTTATCCGGGCACCGATCTGCTGGCTGGCGAGTACAAGGGACTCCTCGCGCTGACGATTCCCGGCGCTGCCGGGAACATCACCGTCTCGGGAGACCGACCGGCCGCCATGGGGACCGACGGTGCGAGCAACCTCGCCGCTACCGAGATCCGGTTGAAACCCGGGGAGTCCCTTACGACACGGTTCGACTTCGACATCACCAGGGACCAACGGCACCTGGTGGTCCTCCCCTCGGCACGAATCCCGGCCACGACGTGGACTCACGGACAGGTGTCATTCACCGACGAGACGACGAACCGAATCGACCTGGAGACCACTGGCTGAGACGGTTTGACCATCGGGCATCCGACCGAAGACCGCCAGAGGCGGTCCGGAAGTTGCCACGAATGGCACTTCCGGTTGATGTTCCATGAATGCGTATGAAACTAATGGTAATTGGCCTATTTTCGTCAGGAGTCAGGCGTGCTAGGGTTGGGCTCATGAAGACAAAGCTGGTCCTGGGTTCCGTGATCGCAGCCATTTCCTTGACCTTCCTGCTACCCGGCGGGTTCGCCGCGGCTCAGGACGGGACAGACCCGTACATCTCGCCGTCCCCGACCGTTGCGGAAGCCACGACGGTTCCGCCCGCTCCCGATGCCGTCGCATCGACCTCCGAGGAATCCGGTGCACCCACCGGCGTGGCATCAAACGAGCTCACGACCAACGAGGTGGCATCGAGCAACCTCGCGTTCACCGGCGGCGACGTTGCCGCACTTGCCGGTGTCGGACTGCTCGCGATCGCACTCGGGTTCGCCATGGTCATCCTGCGCAACCGCAATCGCGGCGCTGACACGGTCGCCTGATCCAAGACCGGTTCACTCGGCGGTTCGTCGGCGCACCACATCGAACAGAGCCGCCTTCATCTCGCCGCCGATGGTCCTCCAGTAGTGGGGAACCCAATAGCGGAGCACCGCAACCCGTAGCTTGACCCGGGTCGACGACGGCGCCGCCGCTCGACCGGCCGCCTTCGCCAACTCCACAGTGAGGCGAGTTCGAGGCAGGGCACGTCGGGAACGCCGGGTCGGGTCATACCACGTCGCCACCTCCGCCGGAGTCCGGTTGGCCACCATCGACGTCTCCGGGTGGTACCGGCGCAGGAACAGCCGCTCGGGAACCTCGTTGAAGGTGCCCTTCACGAGCAGTTCGGCAAGCACCACCTGGTCTCCACCCCAGCAGTTCGCGATGAGGCCGGTCTCCAAGAGCGCAGACCGTCGGATCAGACCGAAGACCGCGTGTTGTTCCCCGATGTGCACCATGTACCGACGGAACCGGATCAGCGGATCGGCGTCCCTCAGATCGAGCCCGTCGACGAAGTCGTCGTCCTGCACATCGCCCTCGGCGTCGATCAGGACGGTGCGGGGATACGCAAGCACTGCGTTCGGCGAACGGTCGAGCTCGGCGACGCAGGCACTGAGGAACCGCGGCGCCAGCATGTCGTCGTGGGCCGACCACTTGAAGAACTCCGCATCGGTGGACGCCACGAGACGGTTGTAGTTCCAGGTGGCGCCCCGGTTCACCGGTGAGCGGTCGTAACGCACCCGCTCATCTGCCGCCACTGCCGCACGCGCCATCTCCTCGGTACCGTCGGTGGATCCGTTGTCGGCGATCACCAACTCGAAGTCCTCGAAGTCCTGTGCCAGCACCGACCTCGATGGCGTCCTCGAGGTAGTTCTCACCGTTGAACACCGGCAACCCGATCGCCACCCGCGGTGTCGTGCTCATGCGACCAGGACCTCCGCGTCCATCCCGAGGTCCTCCACCCTGGCCGAGACCTCGTCGCGATACATCGGGTTCATCACCACGATTGCCGCAGGAGGATCCTCTCTCAAGGCCGCCGGGCTGACGACGCGTTGCGCGGTGACCGGCACGAAGCACCCTTGCTTCAGGGGGTTCAGGTCGACCAGGCGCGAGACGCCACCACCTCCTTCGATGAGGTTCACGAAGGAGACCCCCTTCGACCCTGCTCCCCACACCACGACATCCTTGCCGTCGGCTGCGAAGCGGGCCAACTGCTCCGCCCACTTCCTTCGCTCCAGCTCGGCACGCTCCGAGAAGCCATCGGTGGCAGACCGATCGTCCTGGTTGGTCGCGGCCGGTGCCGACACCGACTCAGGCGCTCCCACTGCGCCACGCTCGCCGACTGCTGCCTCGACCGACAGGTACTGACCTCCCGAACGTGCTGCGGACGTCGAGCACCTCGAGACCACACCGGTTCACCAGGGCCTGCAGTGCGGGAGCGCCGAAGTACGAGCAGTGTTCGTAGATCACGTCGTAGATGCCGGTCTCGGCAAGCATCGTCGTGGCATCGGGAACCTCCAGGTAGAGCACACCACCGGGAGCCGAACCGGCCAGTAGCCCCCACGATCGCGGCCGGATCCGTCACGTGCTCCAACACATGCCGGCTCACCGCGAGATCCACCCGGATGTCCTCGGAGGGCTCATAGAAGCCATGGTGGATCTCCACGACCGGATCCTCCGCCACACCACCCCCACCCTCCGGAAGCGAGGGGTCGTACCCGATCACCCTCGACATGCCCGCCTCGGCCAGCAACGACAGGAACCCACCGCGACCACACCCGATCTCGAGCGCCGTACCGCCTCCGAGCCGATGGGTCTGTACCAACCGTCGGGCGCAGGACCTCGCCCAGTCCTGGAACACCTCGGAATGGTGCAGCGAGTTCTCGTACCCAGGTGCGTACTCAGCGACACGCTGATCGAACGCGGTGTTCATCAGGAGGCCACACGCCGTGCACTGCGCGAGGTCTATCCGAGCCGTGGGGCATGGCGTGCCTCTGGCTCCGACTCGTACAGCACGTTGCAGAACACAGGTGCCTCCTCGATGGTGAGGACCTCACGAAGGTCCCGTCCGCCACATGCCATGCATCGCCGATCAACTGTCATGGGAAACCACCAATAACCTTCCAGGACGACGGGCGCTGAACGCGGGACACAGGAGCAGCCGAGATTGGCCAACGAACCAGGGATGCGGGCGAAGCGGGTTGCGCGCCGGCTGAGCGATCGTGTCCGTCGGGGGTGGTCGCGTGCGCACGATCCTGCAGGGTCCGGCCGCGGGACTGCTCATCGCGGCAGGGCCCGCATCGGCGGACTACGCGGAGGGAACCAACGAGGAACCGGTGCAGGCAGCCCTGACACGACTGCTGCATCCTGGGGACACCTTCCTGGACATCGGCGCCAACGTCGGGTTCTTCTCCCTGCTGGGCGCCCGCCTGGTCGGATCTTCGGGGCACGTCGTCGCCTTCGAAGCGGTCCCGCATCTCGCTGATGCTGCGGCACGGAACGCCCACCTGAACGGGTTCGAGCAGATCGAGGTGCATGCGATGGCGGTCGGGGCCGAACCGGGACACGCCATGCTCAGCATCACCGAACACCCCGGAGGTGCGACACTCGACTCCGAGGTGGACCCCGACGAGGTGACCGCCGTCGTGGAGGTACCGGTCGTGAGCATCTCCTCGATGGTCCAAGAAGGGATCATCCCCGCTCCCGACCTCACGAAGGTGGACGTCGAAGGACACGAGTTGGCCGTGCTCAGAGGAATGGCGGCGGTGCTCGATGCGCGGAGTTCCACACTGCTCATCGAGCTCGACGCCACCCACATGGGCGAGCTCGACGCCAAGGCGACCGCCGTGGAGAGGCTCCTCGGCGAGTTCGGCTACGGGACCGAAAGGCTTCCGGACGCCTACGTCGGTATCGACAGGGCGGTGTTGCACCTCTGTGCCACCCCCGCAGTGACCGGCAACGCCTGCGAGCATCCATCTCCTCCGGTGCCACCTGCGCCGGACGACACCCGCCCGATGACGTCAGGTACCTCATCAGGACCTGATCCCCGGTCCGTCGAGCGGCCGGGCCGTGAAGTGCCCCAACCTCGAGCCCGTGTCGTCTCCCCACTCCCAGTTGGCCACCATCCCGACGTGCCCGATGCGCAATCCCCGGTATTGGGCCCTGTAGTCGCTGAACGCCCTGTACATCACAGGCTCACCGTCGAGTCGACACAGGAATTGCGTACCGTCACAGCTGACAGACAACACGAAGGGCACGCCATGGCTGATCCTGGAACCGACGTTCGTCCACACGGCATCCCACTCGAACATCTTCTCCCGACCCCCGAGACGCAGGAAAGCCGACAGCGAGACGCCCACCATGGCATCGTCGATCCATGTGTTCACGATGAAGTGGTTGTCCTCGTCCTGCCAGAAGGCAACACCGCTGCGCCCCCGGTGCCCCTGACCGCGAGCTGTACCCGGTGGTGTCACCTCCATCGACAGGTTGGCTCCACGCGTGTCGCTCCACGGAACCCCGTAGATCGTCCGTCCAGGGTTGGGTCGGCTACGGCTGGCCCGAACGCGTGCGCCCCCGGAGCCCGAGAGCTCGAACACACCCTCACCGAGGAGCCGCTCCCACCGCAGGGAACCCTCGGACACCACGTGGTCCAACTCACGTGCGGGCCCCTCGAAATGGTCCTCGAAGCAGACCGGGCCGGTCCGGGGGTCCCACCACCGGTGCTCGCTCAGGCGTTCCAGGGTCGATTCCAACGCATCACCAGGTGCAAGCACCTGCACCCGGTCGATCCTGGTGTCCACCCGATAGAACACCTCCCCGAGGATCGGTTGGTGGACGACCGCGTAGAGCTGCTCCGGCAGCGGACCGACCGACAGCGCCGCCAACGGCGTGAGGTCGCCGGGTTCCGCGTAGCAGTGGGCAGCCGGATACGACCAGGCATTGAGCACGGCCATCCCGTCACGCAAGGTGACCACGAGATTCGCCGGGATGTTCTGAAGGCCGTCACACAACATGACACGGTTGGCCCCGGCCTGGAACCAGAGCTCTCCGATCTGGGCATCCCCTGCCCGGTGGAACACCGCTGCCACAGGCTCGTCACCGCGCTTCGGCCTCTCCTGGCGGAACCACCCCACGACCATGTTCTCGCGGATCTCCGGTCGGCGGACGGGACCTCGTGGCAACGTGGCTCTCAGACGCTGCAACAGGGCCCGCCGACCCTCGGGACGCCAGTCGGACTGCGACGTGGTGAGACCGTTGAGTACGCGAACCGACAGGACCAGAGGTTCCTCGGCGCGGAACGGTCCGTAGGCGATCGCCGAATCACCCCAATCGGGGTACTCCATCCAACCCACTCGGAGTTGCCCGTTGTCGACCGAAAGGGTGCTGTGGCGGTCTGATCCGAGACGGCGCGCACCGTTGGTGGCCCTGGATCCGATCACGTGACCTGGGGCAACCGGATCGGAGAACTCGTCATCCACCAGCACACCGGGACCGGCGTCGGCTCCACCGCCGTCCGGTGCGACATGGTCGCCGCAGATCCGACCCTGCTCCGGACGGCCCGCGCTCGCGTTGCGCCCCGGGAGGAAGACCTCGAAATCACCCACGAACGGTTCCAGCATCGGTTCGTCCATCACCGCCCATTCGGGTTCGTCGGTGTATGGAGTCGTCTGGGAAGCATGTGCCGCCAGCGCAGCCTGCTTCTCATCCAACACGCCGGTTGTCGACACCACCGTCGGGCGTCCGCCTGCGATCGTACGCAGCGGCGCTGCGAACAGGTTGAGCGCGCGCCCCACCGGTGAACGGGCACGTTGGTCCAACCAGGGACCGTCGATCCATGACCAGACCGGGAACTCCGACACGCGAGCCTGGTGATCCAGGCGGGCGAGCGCTCGGTAGGTGGCCCGATTGACAGCACGGTGATCGGGGTGGTGGTCGTGGCGGGAGATCACGAGCAGTTCGTCCGGATCCACGCTCGAGATGATCTCGCTCAACTCGTCGACAAGCGAATCCTCGCGTTCATCCACGTGTGTGTCCTCATAGCCGAGTTGCAGTACATGCCCACGGTCGACCCCGAGCGCCTCACAGGCAGCCACCACCTCTTCGGACCTGATCTTGGCAAGTCGCTCAGCGTCAACCAGACGTGAGTTCGACTGCGCGTGCCTGCCGTCCGCGACGATCACCACCGTCACCGGCGTCAGGTGGGCGCGCTTTGCGGCGATCGTCGCACCACAACCGATCGTCTCGTCATCAGGATGCGGCGCTATCACCAGGCAGCTCCGCGTCGCGCTCCCAGTTGTGTCGTCTCGGGCAAGGAGGACCACGGCTCGCCTCCACATCGTGAGCAGCGCCACCTGGAGCCGGTGCGCCACCGCGGCCGCGGCAACGTAGGCCTTCGAGGTGCTCATACCGCGACCTCACCGACACCACGCAGCTGCTGCCACGTGCGCGTGACAACCGGATTGGCCGGAACCAGGGCCGACACGTAGACCAACGAGCCAACGGTGCCCAGCACGAGGATCCTCATGATCCCCGACTCGACCAGCGGACTGAGCAACACCATGGCAACGAACGCAAGCGCGCCGGCTACTGCCGGTCGGGGAAGTGTGCCCCCAAGCGGTTTCAACGGAATCCCGCTTCGTCTGACCTCTCTGAGGAACAGAGGCGACATGATGACCAGTGCCACGAGCACATGGGCAATGCCCACCCCCGACAGGCCCATGTGCTCGGCTCCGTAGTCGAGCGCGAGCGGCAACAACAGGAGCCACAGGAATCGGAGCCGGAGCACGACCATCGTCCGATCCACCACGGCGATGATCTCACCTGCGAGTTGCAGCAGCACCCTTAGCCCACCCACGATCAGGAGCCAGCGAAGGGGTGCTGCGGCGTCCGCCCACACGGCTCCGTAGACGACGTCGACCACGTCGGGGGCTCAGGAAACCGAGGATCAGTACGAGGGGAATCGTTGCCGACAGAGCCACGGCCACCGACTGCACGAACCCGCGAACAAGCCTGTCATGATCACCGAGGAGTGCCGAATACCCGGCGAAGGACACACGTCCGATCGCCAGGCTCACAACCGATACCGGCCAGCTCGAGAGGTTGAAGGCCAGCAGGTAGACGCCAAGGGATGCACCGGCAAGCTCCCCGACCGACGATCAGGTAGTCCACACTCATCACACCTTCGAAGACGGCCGCGGAGACAGCCAAGGGCATACCGAACCTCAGCAGCTCGCGAGCAACGCCCAGGTTGAATGCCGGCCGCACCTTCCAGCGGGCGGCCAGCGCGAGGATCACTCCGGTCACCAGGGCCCCTGTCACCCGACCCCACGCGATCGAGTTCGCATCGATCCCAGTGACTGCCAGGCCGACGGACATCCCGACGTAGGCCACGGTGCCGACGACCTCCGCGATCACCTGCGGGACCACACGCAGCTCCCTGTAGAGGATCGCGAGCGGCACGGCGATCACACCGTCGACGAGCACCGTCAGCGACATGATCCGGATCACCCACACCGAGCCGGGCGTGTTGGTCAACCCGGCGACATAAGGAGCGATCGCATAGGCCACCAGGTACATGGCGACGCTGTTCACGATCGCGATGGTCGCCGCGGTCGCGTAGGCCTCGCTCACATCCCCGGTCCAGCGGACGATCGCGGGGATGACTCCGAGCTCGTTGATCGCCATCATGACGTTGACGACCACCAGGGCTGCAGCCACCTCGCCCATGTCGATAGGCGCCAAGAGACGCGCCAGCACCATCCCCGAGGTGAACACCCCGATCCGCGCCAGCACCTGGCCAATCAGACTCCAGCCGAGGCCGCGAGAGACCCGCGTACCAAGGGCTCCAGCGGGTCGCTGATCCTCGGCGTCCGATTCAGGCGGTGCAGCGGACATCGCTCCCCTTCCTGCCTCGGGCGCGGGCTCGACCCGACAGTGCGGCTTCGTACACGCCCTGCACCTGCTCTGCCATCAGACGAGAGTCGAACCTGGAGGTCACCTTGCTCCTGGCTGCGACCGCCATCTCGGTGCGCAGGCGATCGTCATCGAGGAGCACCGACAGTGCCGAGGCGAGTGCCTCCGGTGCGCCGAAGGCAACGAGGCGACCATCCACCCCGTCGGTGATGACGCTGTGGAGGCCCGCCAGGTCATAGGCAACCACAGGCACGCCGCAGGCCATCGACTCGAGGACCGACAGCGGGAGCCCTCGCTCTCCGAAGCCATCGCGAATACATCCGCAGCCACGAGCACCGACTCCACGTCGGGCCGGTCACCGACGAACACGACCCTTTCGACAACACCGAGATCGGCTGCCTGCTGCTCGAGCGTTCCCCGTCTGTCGCCATCACCGATCAGCACGAGGTGGGCCTGCGGCAGCAGGTTCATCATCGCGATCAGTACGTCCTGTCCCTTGCCCATCGCCAGGCGGCCGACAAAGCCCACGACCGGCACATCAGCGCCAATCCCGAGTTCACGACGCGCAGCGCGCTTGGATGCCGGGGTCGCAGGGATGAAACGCCGGGTGTCGATCCCGTTGTTCACGACCGTGATCGGCGCGCTCACCCGACCGTCGTGGAAGCGAGCCACCTCATCGCCCACGGCTATGTAGGCGACGACCGCTCGATCCTCCACGAGTCCGCGCACCGCGGCCTTCAACCTCGAGAACCGACGCCCCAGCTCTTTGGAATCCGCCCGGTACATCGGTTCGAGATGCGCCCACGGGGAGTGGAGGTGTCCGACAACCGGCACCCCCTCAACAGCGCCGCGATCTGACCGAGCTTGCGATCCCTTTCGCTGTGCACGTGCAGCAGGTCGATTCCCAGATCACCGATCGTACGTACGAGACCACCGAGCAGGCCCGGACCACGTTCCCGCGGGTCGATGGGCACACAGCCCGCGGCGGTGAACTCGGCCGCCATGTCGTCCGGTGCCGCGAGTCGTGCCACATGGGGTTGGAACCGCGCACGGTCGCAGTTGGCAACCAGTTCCAGAACAACGGCCTGTCCTCCGCCGCGTGAGATGTCCGGCAGCAGGTGCATGACCTGGAAGGGCGGGGTGTTCACCGTGACACCTCCTCTACTGCCGTTGACGCTTCAGCATGGTCCTCGGCACCGTTCGACGCGCTGATCGCATTCCAGTGTCGACGCTCTGCGACCGACCTCCGATGCGATTGAGGGAGACCGCGTTCGGTTGGTCGGTCGTCGATCACAGGAACCTTTCGGCACGTAGCTTCCGAAGTTTCCGGATCTCGCGAAGGACGACCGGTGACGAACCCCTACGGCGCCGAACATGAGCTTGCCGGCGCCGACCTGGACGGCATGAAGTCGGGACTCACCTCGCGGATCAGCTTCTCGACCTGCTTGTCCCAGGTCTCCGAAGCGGCGACCGCCCGTCGTTCGGCGGGACTACCCGCCGAACGACCTGAGAGCAGATCACCCAACATCGACACGAACTCATCGGAATCGTGCGCTATGTCGATCACATCCACATACCCGCGGGCCTCAGGGAAGTCCGTGCTCAACACAGGCCGACCCACCGCCAGGTACTCCTTGAGCTTGATCGGATTGCAGTGCTTGATCCATTCGTTGTCCTGCCACGGCATGAGAAGCACATCGAGCCCTGCAAGGAAGGCCGGAACCTCCTCGAAGGGAAGCACCCCATGTGATGCACGTTTGGGAGCGCAAGCAGTCCGGCGAGGTCCACCTCCACCGGTCCGGCCAACACGAACTCGACGTCGGGGGTACTTCCCGGCAATCGTCTCGAGGAGCCTTGTGTCGACGGTGTAGGCGTCGATGATCCCTACGAACCCGACGCGTGGTGTGCCGACCGTGGCTAGGCGCTGATGCGCCGTCAACTCCGCCGCCGGGCGGAACATGTCCAGATCCACGCCGTGTCGCAACAGCACCGGCCTGCGCGTCGACGTTGCCTCCGCTTCGAGCAGCGCTGAACTTGCGAACAGCGCCACATCGGCTTCGGCGAGCATGTCGCGCTCGAGTGCCTCCACGACCGAGGTGTCTGCTTCCGGCAGAGCGGAATAGCGGTCGGAGCGGTACACGATCGTGCTGCAACGATCCAGCCGACGGGCAACCGGCCACGCAGTCGGCAACGTCACCACCACCGCCGGCCTACGAATCCCGATGCGGCGCATTGCCGCACGCACCTGGGTCGCCACCAGCCAGCCGTTCAGCCGCGAGATGAAGCCGTCGCCGTACACCGGAAGGAAGAGTGGCGTAAGCACGTGGAAGTCCGGAGTGTCCTTCAGCGGCGCTTTGAGTCCACGCGCCACGCTGGCGAGCTTGCGCCCCATACGTGCAAAGGGCGTGCTGGAGGCCCCGGGACGGGGCATGCGCATGCCGAGGCTGTTGATGAACAGCACCGGGTCATGCTGTGCCACACGGGTCATCAGTTGGAAGTCGGAGTGGCCCCTGGTGAAGTACCACCAGTCCTGTGCCGAGAACGACACGTAGCCATCCGGCTTCAACCCACTCGAGCGTGGGTGCCCGCCCCCATCTCCGGTCACCAGTCGCCCTAGAGCCGACCGGTGAGTGGCGCTTCCGAACAGGGACCTGATTGCTTCGTTCAGCAACACCGCCACCGCGAACACCGACGATCGCAGGACTCCGTTGCGTGCGCGGAACAGCCTGATCCGATTTCGGGTCAGGATCGACCAGAGCTCCGGCGAGGTGTTCGACTCCCTCCGATGTGCGTAGCCGTCGCCTTCGGGGAGTACCGCAGCTTGAACCCGCGGTCCCTGGCGCGAAGGCAGTAGTCGGTCTCTTCGGAATACAGGAAGAACGATTCGTCCCAGGGCCCTACCGCAGCGAGGCATTCGGCGCTGATGAGCATCGCAGCACCGGTCGCCCAGTCCGCGTCACGCTCTCGGGCGTAGTCTCTCGTGTTCGTCACGACCTCACCGAGAACCGCAACGCGCCCGGCCAGCCTCCCCCCAACAGCGCCTCCCCGAAGGCACGGGCCACCGTCGGCTCGCGCCGCAGTGAGTGCTGCAGGCGGCCCTCCTCATCCGCGACGCGGAACTGCCAGACCCACCCCCTTCTCATCGAGCACTTCCAGCAACCTCGGCACCGACGCCGATCCGAGCCGGATATCGGGATTCAGCACGAGGACCGCATCCGTATCGGGTGTCATTCCGTGGCGGATGCCGGCATTGATTCCTGCTGCGTACCCGTCGTTGCGACCCAGCGAGATCTGCGCGGCCTCCGGCGACGCAGCCCGCGCCACAGCCAGGGTGTCGTCGACGGATCCGTTGTCCACGATCACGGTGCTCGAGGTCGCTGCACCTGCGAGTGAGCCGGAAATGGACCCGACGCAGTCGGCGATCACCCCCTCGCTCTCGTACGTGACGATCACGATCAGCACATGGGGTTGGCGGTCGGTCACGGAGGACTCACCTCGAAATCGTCGAAGGCCACTCCCTGGGTCCCGCCTATGCCGTATGAGGACTCCGCGATGTTGGTCACCGTATCCACCGCGCTCGCAACCAACACGCCGTTCACGTAGCCGTTGATGGTGCCGTCCAGGAGTTGGCGGACCTCCAATCGATCGTCCACAGCCGCTGCCACGCTCTCGTGGATCTGCACCCCACCCGGGATGGGCTGCACGATTCCGTTCGCGTCGATCCGTTCGAGCCGGTAGGTGCTCGGCGCGACGCGCCCGAACCTCAGATGAGACCCGTCGTGCGACAGCCGGAACACCAGCCACGCATCCATCGTCGAAGGCCCGACAGTCGCTGAGACGTCGGCCAGCTGTGAGCTCGTCTCCATCTCAGCCAGACCGAACCCGGGACTCTGCATCACTGCTCGACCACCGGTGGTTACCCAGTAGCCCAGAAGGTCGGAACCACGGATAGCGGGTACCGGAGGTGGCCGTCGACTGTTCGAGTGCTGTTCCCTCCGGATCGTCGAAGTGCTCAGCGGTCTCGATGCCCGAGGAGAGCACCTGGCTGATCGACAGGTCGTCGAATCGCACGTTCGGGCCGGCCGTGGCCAATCCGAACCGGAACTCGTGCATCTCATCGGTGTCGCCGCCATCAGGATGTGCACACCGTTGACTGACAGGAACCAGCTGTCGTCCGGCCGCAACACGAGGCGGATGACGTCTCCGTCCGATGCCTGCAGGTCCTGACGCACCGAGCTGAACTGGAGTTGGCTCCGGCGGCCGTTGCGGATCTTCTCCACACGGTAGTTGCCACCCTGATCGGGACCGACCCGGTAGTAGTTGTCCTCATCTCGTGCCCTGAAGACCACGAAGAACCCGTCTGCGGCGCCTTCGGTGACCTTCACCGAGAGCGTCCCGAACGTGAACCCAGGATCCACCACGGCCATCGACAGGTCGGTACCGGTTCCCGTCTTCGCCGCCTTGCCCCCACGGATACCCAAGGGCTCGCCGAGCATCTCCCAGGGTCTGCCCTGATCGGTCGAACCCAGAACGTCACGATCCGCTTCGTCGAAGTCGTCCGTGATGGACTCACCCGGTTGTGCCTCGCTACGCACGCTCAGCTTGAGGACCGCGTGATCGTCTGACACGTCGGTGTCGGGTTCCGCTGAGTGCACCGAGGCGGATACGGCTACGGTCCCAAGGGTCTGCGGTGCCACTGCAGTCAGCACCACCGTGACCTCTTCCTCAGGAGCAAGCGCACCGACGAGACACGAGTGCTCGGCCATGCCAGCAGTACAGGAGGTTCCGCCCGTGGCAAGGCCCACGCCACTGAACCCAGCGGGAACAGCGAACGCTACTTCGGTGCCGACGCTCGGCTCCGAACCCTGGTTTGCGACCGTGACCGACATGGTCACACCCTCACCGGGCGCGACCTCGGATTGCGCCGACTCCATCTCCACGACCAGATCGGCGCCAGGCTGAGCCTCCTCCACCACAAGATCGTCGAAGGAGACCGTCGGCGTCGAGGATCCAGCGGCAGCGAATCCGACATAGGTGCCCTGAGCGTTGAACGTATCGGTACTCGACGCGATCAAGTCACCGTTCACGAAGCACGAGATGCCCTTCGAATAGCGGCACTCGAGACGATCGCCTGCCGCCGGAGTCCGGCTCTGGTGCCTGGTGACCTTCGGTGCACCGAGCGCCCACTGCTTGACCTGCTGCAACTCGTAGCCTCCGCCGTCGAAGCTCCCGAAGCGCCAGTAGTTACCGGCATCGCTCCTCGCGACACAAGCCAGAACTCCCCTGTCACCGTCGGCACCGTCAGGGCTGCATCGGCCTCGGTGACCCCCGAATCCAACACCGCCAAGGTGTAACCCGACACACTCGCCTTCGCGGTCTCACCCACAACACCCGCAGCACCAGACCACACTCCACGACTGACCAGTCAACGCAGACCCCAACACAGCCGAATCAGGCCGCGCGAACCCGTCAACCACCACACCCGAAGGATCCGGATCAGAGGTGACAGACACCGTCGCCGAATCAGTGTTGTTCGCCGAATCCACATCGACACCGTCAAAGGAAACCGACCCGGTGAACACCAACTGCGACACCCCCGACCGGAGCCACCCCCGTAACAGTCACCACCGCGGAACCCAACGGAGCCAGAACACCCAGGTCACAACTCACCTGCGCCCCGACAACACACGACCCCACCGAACTGGAAACCGAAACACCGCTCAACCCGCCAGGAACACCACCAGAGAACACAACACCGCCGGCACCCACATTGCCCTCGTTGAGAACAGTCGAGGTGAACGACACCGTCGACCCACCGACAACAGAACCAGCACTGGGAACCACATCAACACCCAGATCAACACCAGGGTCAACCACCCCACCCTCGGTAACCAACAAATCATCGAAACGCGTAACCGGAGCAGACCCACTCGCACCCGTAGCAAACCCCCCACGCGTCGACGACGCATTGAACGCATCAGAAGTAGACGCCACCAACGTGCCATTCACCGAACACGCAATCACCGAACCCACATCACAGGACAACTCGTCACCATCAGCAGGCAACACCGTCGCATGACGACTCACCACCGCCGACCCAAACCACCAACCCCGAATCTGCTGCAACTCATAAGACCCACCGGACTGACCGAACCGCCAATAGTTCCCACTATCAGCCGCCCTCAACACCAACCACGACTCACCACCAACAACAGGCACCGACAACGACACCGAACCAGCCGACACCCCCGAATCCAACACCGCCAAGGTGTAACCCGACACACTCGCCTTCGCGGTCTCACCCACAACACCCGCAGCACCAGACCACACACTCCACGACTGACCAGTCAACGCAGACCCCAACACAGCCGAATCAGGCCGCGCGAACCCGTCAACCACCACACCCGAAGGATCCGGATCAGAGGTGACAGACACCGTCGCCGAATCAGTGTTGTTCGCCGAATCCACATCGACACCGTCAAAGGAAACCGACCCGGTGAACACCAACTGCGACACCCCGACCGGAGCCACCCCCGTAACAGTCACCACCGCGGAACCCAACGGAGCCAGAACACCCAGGTCACAACTCACCTGCGCCCCGACAACACACGACCCCACCGAACTGGAAACCGAAACACCGCTCAACCCGCCAGGAACACCACCAGAGAACACAACACCGCCGGCACCCACATTGCCCTCGTTGAGAACAGTCGAGGTGAACGACACCGTCGACCCACCGACAACAGAACCAGCACTGGGAACCGCATCAACACCCAGATCAACACCAGGGTCAACCACCCCCACCCTCGGTAACCAACAAATCATCGAAAGCGCGTAACCGGAGCAGACCCACTCGCACCCGTAGCAAACCCCTCACGCGTCGACGACGCATTGAACGCATCAGAAGTAGACGCCACCAACGTGCCATTCACCGAACACGCAATCACCGAACCCACATCACAGGACAACTCGTCACCATCAGCAGGCAACACCGTCGCATGACGACTCACCACCGCCGACCCAAACCACCAACCCCGAATCTGCTGCAACTCATAAGACCCACCGGACTGACCGAACCGCCAATAGTTCCCACTATCAGCCGCCCTCAACACCAACCACGACTCACCACCAACAACAGGCACCGACAACGACACCGAACCAGCCGACACCCCGAATCCAACACCGCCAAGGTGTAACCCGACACACTCGCCTTCGCGGTCTCACCCCACAACACCCGCAGCACCAGACCACACACTCCACGACTGACCAGTCAACGCAGACCCCAACACAGCCGAATCAGGCCGCGCGAACCCGTCAACCACCACACCCGAAGGATCCGGA
Organism: Microthrixaceae bacterium; assembly: GCA_027493675.1. Classification (GTDB taxonomy): domain Bacteria; phylum Actinomycetota; class Acidimicrobiia; order Acidimicrobiales; family Microtrichaceae; genus JAMLGJ01. The sequence goes on from JAOSKI010000001.1 coordinate 114,182, forward strand.
TCAGAGGTGACAGACACCGTCGCCGAATCAGTGTTGTTCGCCGAATCCACATCGACACCGTCAAAGGAAACCGACCCGGTGAACACCAACTGCGACACCCCGACCGGAGCCACCCCCGTAACAGTCACCACCGCGGAACCCAACGGAGCCAGAACACCCCAGGTCACAACTCACCTGCGCCCCGACAACACACGACCCCACCGAACTGGAAACCGAAACACCGCTCAACCCGCCAGGAACACCACCAGAGAACACAACACCGCCGGCACCCACATTGCCCTCGTTGAGAACAGTCGAGGTGAACGACACCGTCGACCCACCGACAACAGAACCAGCACTGGGAACCACATCAACACCCAGATCAACACCAGGGTCAACCACCCCACCCTCGGTAACCAACAAATCATCGAAACGCGTAACCGGAGCAGACCCACTCGCACCCGTAGCAAACCCCACACGCGTCGACGACGCATTGAACGCATCAGAAGTAGACGCCACCAACGTGCCATTCACCGAACACGCAATCACCGAACCCACATCACAGGACAACTCGTCACCATCAGCAGGCAACACCGTCGCATGACGACTCACCACCGCCGACCCAAACCACCAACCCCGAATCTGCTGCAACTCATAAGACCCACCGGACTGACCGAACCGCCAATAGTTCCCACTATCAGCCGCCCTCAACACCAACCACGACTCACCACCAACAACAGGCACCGACAACGACACCGAACCAGCCGACACCCCGAATCCAACACCGCCAAGGTGTAACCCGACACACTCGCCTTCGCGGTCTCACCCACAACACCCGCAGCACCAGACCACACACTCCACGACTGACCAGTCAACGCAGACCCCAACACAGCCGAATCAGGCCGCGCGAACCCGTCAACCACCACACCCGAAGGATCCGCGACCGCAGGCGGGCCGACCGCGAGGGTTCCTGCGACGAGTGCCGCCGCCAACAGCAGCGCTGCCCGTCTCCGTCCACGGTACGCTCTTGGCGTCCCTGCCATCCGCTTCATGACACTCTCCCTCATGACATCGCTCCAGCCGAACTCGGCACCAGGGTCACTACCCCTCGTCCGCCACCGGCGGTGAGTCGTTCACACTCGTCGCCGGATCCCCACGGGGAACGAGTCGCCACAGCGCTCCGACGCACCCCAGTACGACGAACATCAGCACTCGTGTCGTCGGGAAGCTGAGATAGTCATACGCAGCGGACGTGGCGGCCACCACGGCCAGTGAGGCCATGAGCGCCTGGGCGAGGTCCCGGTCGACCTCGTTGTCGGTGCGACCGCGCACTGAAGCTGCCGTCACCATCCCACCGACGATCAAAGTCAATAGAGCCAACAGCCCGACGACACCCGTCTCGACGAGACTCAGCAGATACTGGTTGTCAAGGAAGTCGTAGCGTGTCGGAATGAACGTCGAGAACCCGCGCCCCAGCATCGGGCTCTCGCCTACGAACCGGGACACGAACTCGTAGTCGCTCTCGCGTGAGTTGATGCTGGGGTCGGTCGGGGCGTCCACGAACAGGGCCCTGATCGTCCCCAGGAGCCCCGGAATGAACAGGCGAACCGCCACCAGATATCCAGCGGCTCCCAGCAGGAAGCGGCGGCGCACCTTGCGAGGCCATGCCGGCACGAGGACGATTGCCGCCGCGACAACCCCAGGCACCGCGGTGCGCGACACCGACATGGGCAGAGCCAGACCCATCACCGCCACCGCGAGGAACCAGCGGCGCGAGTGATGCATGGCCAGGTGAAGCGCCGGCGGGATGCACAGACACATCACCACGCCGAACTCGATCGGATGCAGCGTCGTACCGGCGACACGTCGGAAGATCGACCGCTCCGTGACCGACAGCGCTCCCCCGACACGCTCGAAGCCGGGGAGCCTGACATCCGCCGCCAGGTCCACGCCGGTCGTGAACTGCAGGATGCCGACCAACGCGACGATCGACCCGGCAAGGACCACCACACGGATGATCGCGTCCAAGCGCTCCCGTGTCGGCACCGTCTCCGCTATCAACAGCGCAATGCCGACCGCGGCTAGGACCGTGACGACACCGCGGTCAGCCGCTGAAGCCTCAAGCCCGTCCTTGGCTCGCATCGACGCCACGGCGAAGCTCGCGAGGACCGAGGCGAGCCAGATACCAAGCAGTATGGGGATGGGCCGGTGCCCTTCGACGAGCGTCTCCGCCTCTCTCCGGGACCATGCCCACGAGACGAACCAGAGTCCACCCGCCGCAAGTCCGATGAGCGTCGTTGGCGTACCCAGGCTGCCGAGCTCGGGAATGGCCAACGGCGCGGGAACGACGGCCATCACCGTCAGGAGCAGCAGGATCATCAGCGTGGTGTCGTGATGGGAGCGCACAAGCCCTGCGCCGACGATCAGAAGCCCGAAGGCCGCAAGAAGCGCTTCCGTCGGCAAGAGGGCCGTAGCCATGACAGCCACGAGCATCATCGCTGCGGAGAGCAACACCAGCCGGACGGAAGCAGGTCCTGGACCTGCTTCCGTGACGGATCGGGTCACTTCCGACCGCCCGCATCGGGCGCCGCCCGCGGAAACGGTATTGCATCATCGGAACGCTCATTTCGCCACGGGTTTGGCGGCTCCGCGTCGGGATCATCGAGAGTCTCCGCTTCGTCGCTGGGCGACTCGGCGGGCTCTCGCCTTGGCCTGATGGTGTCCAACGCCACCGCAACGGCCACCGCCGCGAACGCACCGAGGAGCCCGATCGCGGCCATCGCTCGAATCTGGCTGCCAAGCAGTTCGGTGGCTTCGGAAGGGTCCGTGAGCAATTCGGCTCGCAGGCGCTTCTCAACCGGAGCACCTGCCGCCTCTTGACGTGAATCCAATTCGGATACGAGCCGGTCGACGATCAGGTCGTAGGTGTCGAGCGCTGCTTCGCCGTTGGATGCAAGCACCGAGATGTCCAGGATCGCTCCGTTCCCACCGGGATTGGGCGCGACGTCGTACTCCTCCACGGCGTCGTTGGCCATGATCCGCTCCTCGAACGGCGCGCTCTCCAACAACTCGATCAGTGCAGTCCCTGCTACTCCCTCGCCGCTGGCGCCGAATCGTGACCACGGGTTGACCGCGACCACCTTCCCGGTGACCTTGTCACCTTCGGTGCTCGGCGACAGCAGGATGACGGTTCCGCTCGCCTCGTATTCAGGCGCGATGTTGGACGGGACCGAAGCCACGCCAATCCCCGTGAGGATGAGAACAGCGAGCACGACAGGCCAGAACCGCCTGATCGCAGCGAGGATCTTTCCGAAGTCCATCAGACGGCTACCACCTCTGGTCGGATGCCGAGCTCCTGGATCTCCGCGCGGATCTCGTCCAGGTAGACCGGATTCATGACTACCACGAGATCCGGGTCGTATGCGACCAGATGTTGCGGGGAGACGATCTCCTGGCCTGTACCTGCCATGAACATGCCGTGCTTGTGGGGGTTGATGTCCACGGCAAATCGAATCTCGTCGTGGATGTCCAACGCCGTCAGGAACGCCACCCCCTTTGAGCCGGCACCCCAGATGACGACGTTTCCGTCCGCTCGCACAACATCGGTCACCTTCGAGCTCCACCGGTCGAGGATCGCTCTGTAGGCGGTGTCGAACCCGGTGACGGCCTCACTGAGGACGGCCATGTCGTCTTCGATCTGAAACGGCGCGCCTTGCGCAGGGACCGTGGCAGACGGCCGCGCCTCCACGAGCAAGTACTGGTCGTCGTAGTCCAGAGCCACATCGAGGACGTCGAAGCCGCTCGACCGGAACAGCCTGGCGAGCGACCCGGCGCTGAAGTACGAGCAGTGCTCGTAGTAGACGTCCCAGAAAGCCACTTCCTCGAGCACCCGGCGCACGTCCGGCAGCTCGAAGAGCACGATCGTGTCGGTGCGGTCGCCGATGCTCGATCGGATCATCCGCATGAAGTCACCGACCGGTGCGATGTGCTCGAGGGTGTGCCGGCACACGACGGCGTCTGCCTGCAGGTGTGCGTACGCCTCGGAGTAGAAGTCGGTGATCCACTCGATCTTCGCCGCCGCCGCGCCGGTGAGGCGTTCAGGATGAGCGCTCGGATCGATCCCGATCCCGCGGCCCACCCCCTGCCTCGCACATCATCTCCAGGAATTCGCCCTTGCCGCAACCCACCTCCAGGACGGTTCGGCCAGCAAGCGAGTGCTTCTCCACCCACCGCTTCGCCAGGTCCCTTGCGAAGTCGTTGAACCTCTCGGAGAAGCCTTGCGTCTCCTCATAGCGCGACGAGTACTCCGAGAGCTTCGCGCCGAACCGGGCATTCCATATGAACCCACAGCCCAAGCAGAAACGAAGCGTCATGTCGCCTCGTGGGTAGCCTTCGGCCTCCCCACGATCCCTCAGCAGCAGGCAACTGTTCGTCGGAATCGCATCCTCGTCGTGGAAGGCAGTCGACTCGACCCCCCCACAGGCGGGACAGGCGATGCGCTCTTCAGACCTCACAGGACCTCCGGTCGTGGAATGGGCACGATGAACCGTCCGCCTCGCTGGCGGTACTCCTCCTGCTGAGCGAGGATCTCGTCCTTGAAGTTCCATGCGAGCAACAGCAGGTAGTCCGGCTGCTCTTCGAGCAGGGCCGAAGGATCACGGATCGGAATGTGGACACCTGGCATCAGGAGCCCCTGCTTGTGGACGTTGCGGTCAACCACGAAATCGACCAGTTCAGTGCCGATCCCCACGTAGTTGAGCAGCGTGCTTCCCCTTGGCCGCAGCGCCATAGGCGGCAATCGTCGCCCCCTCTGAGCGGAGCGCCCGCAACTGGCCGACCAGCTCTCGCTTGATCTCCCGCACGCGCTCTGCGAACGCCGCGTAGTACCCGAAGGTGTCCAGGCCGTCGCTGCGCTCTGCCTCCAGGAAGGACGCTGCGACATCCGAGACGTCCTCGGACGGCCCGATGTGCCAGCGCAAGGTCCCTCCGTGGAGGTTCGGGAAGTACTCCACATGGTTCAGGTACATGCCGTGGCGCCGCACGAGCGCGTCGACGGCAGTGCACGAGTAGTAGCAGAAGTGCTCGTGGTAGATCGTGTCGAACTCACAGTGCCGGATCAGGTCGCGCACATAGGGGTTCTCCACGGTGATGACGCCATCGTCCGACACGAGGACGGACATGCCCTCGACGAACCCGTTCAGATCCGGCACATGCGCCATCACGTTGTTGGCGATGATCACGTCGGCCGGACCGGACTCCTGTCGCATACGTCGTGCAAGCTCAGGATCGAAGAACTCCCGGATCGTCGGAATCCCTGCACGCTCGGCTGCCTCGGCCTGGTCGGGCGCGGGATCCACTCCCTGTACGGGTATTCCCTTCTCCGCGAAGTTGCGCAGCAGGTACCCGTCGTTGCTGGCCAGTTCGACCACGAGGCTGTCGGCTCCCAGACCACGCTCGGTGATAAGACCCAGCGCATGCTCCCGCGAGTGTCTCAGGAGCTCATCGGAGAACGACGAGAAGTAGAGGTAGTTGTCCACGAACAGCTGTTCCGGCGGTACCTCCTCCAGGATCTGGACCAGGGAACACGTAGCGCAAAAGGCCACATCGAGCGGGAAGCGGGCTTCCGGCAGGTGCGCTTCCTCCGGCCGAACCAGCGCGCCCGCAAGCGGCGTCTCGCCCAGCGACAGGAACGCCTTCAGCCCCGGCTCGCCACATGATCGACATGTCTGATCGTCAGCCACGATGCAGACCCCCGATCTCGGCGGAGCACCAACGCAGATCAGCGCCCAGGACGTCCTGTGACATCAACTGCTGAACCCGCTTGATCCGCTGGAACCGCGCCCCCGTGAGGGCCTCCAGATCGATGCCGTGCAACATGTAGGCCTCATAGAGCTGCTCGACTCCGCGTCGCACGGTCCATGTGGGTTCGTATCCAGGCAGGAACCGCTCGGCCTTGGAGCAGTCGACCCTGTAGTTGCGCTTGTCGGGTCCGGCGCCATCGGCAAACGCCAGAGCGGTGTCGGGGACCACGTCCGCGACGATCTCCGCCACCTCACGCACACGGTAGTTCTCCTCGGTCCGTCCGATGTTGAACGCCTCGAGGTGAACCATCTCACGCGGGGCCTCCAGCGCAGCGACGAACGCCCGCGAGATGTCCTCGATGTGGACGAGCGGCCGCCATGGCGAGCCGTCGCTCTTCATCAGGACCTCACCCAGCGTCACGGCGTAACCGACCAGGTTGTTGACAACCAGATCGCCCCTGAGACGGGCGGACACCCCGTACGCCGTGGCGTTGCGCAGGAAGGTGGGGCTGAAGCGATCATCGGCCAGCTCGGTGAGGGCTCGCTCCGCCATCACCTTGGATTCCCCATACGGGGTGACCGGAAGGAACTCTGCCGTCTCGTCGATCGGAGCATCGCCGTGAGCACCGTAGAGACTGCATGACGAAGAGAACACGAAGCGGTGCACTCCCGCCGCCTTGGCGGCCTCGCCAACACGCACGGCACTCTCGTAGTTGATCTCGTAGGTCGTCTCGGGTCGGAGATCGCCCAAGGGGTCGTTGGAGATCCCTGCCAGGTGGGCGACGCCATCGAACCCGATCAGGTGCTCGGGCTCCACATCGCGAACGTCCATCCGCATCGCCGGGACGTCTGGTGCCTCCGGACCGAGCGTGCACCCTCGAAGAGGTAGTTGTCCAATCCAACCACGTCATGACCGGCGCGTTGCAGCATCGGCACCAGCGCACAGCCGATGTAGCCATTGTGTCCTGTTACGAGAATCCTCACCGGTCAGCTCCAGGTCTTCCACGGTGCGTGGCCGTCGTCCCAGAGCTGCTCAAGGAGCTTCTTGTCCCTGATCGTGTCCATGCACTGCCAGAACCCGTGGTGGCGATACGCCATGAGCTGACCGTCCTTCGCGAGGTGCTCGAGCGGCTCCTTCTCCCACTGCGTGTCGTCGCCTTCTATGTAGTCGAAGACGCCGGGTTCCACCACGAAGAAGGCACCGTTGATCCAGCCCTCCCCCGCCTGAGGCTTCTCGGAGAACTCCGAGATCCGATCCCCGTCCAGTTCGAGGTGTCCGAAGCGGGCCGGCGGGCGCACCGCCGTCATGGTCGCCAGCTTTCCGTGTGAACGATGGAACTCGAGAAGCGCACCGAGGTCTACGTCGGAGACACCATCACCCCAGGTGAGCATGAAGGTCGAGTCGCCAATGTGGGGTCGGAGCCGCTTGATCCGACCTCCGGTTGCCGTGGGTTGGCCTGTGTCCACCAGCGACACAGTCCAGTCCTCGCACCCGGATTCGATGGCTTCCACGCTCCCGTCGCTGCCACGCACCGTGAGATCGGCCGCGAGCGACACGTAGTCGACCATCCACCGCTTGATGTACTCGCCCTTGTACCCGAGCGCGATGACGAACTCATCGAAGCCGTGGTGCTCGTAGTGCTTCATGATGTGCCACAGGATCGGCTGATTCCCGACCTCAACCATGGGCTTGGGCTTGGTCTCGGTCTCCTCGGCCAGCCTCGTGCCCAGCCCACCGGCCAGGATTGCCACCTTCATGAGACCCTTCCTCGGTTGGTCATCACCACTCCCACCTCTCCTCACTCAAGTCGCTCCGGCCTCGATACAGCCCAAGAGTTCGGCTACGAAGTCCCGCGAATCTACCTACCGTACGGCGAGTATACTTGTCGTCTTTCATGATGCATCAATGCGTTCTGTGGCATGTCGACTTGTCCGTAGGAACCGAAGTCGCAGGCCATGGCGCGGCCGGCACCCAGGTAACCATCCCGCAGTCGATGCGTAACAATGACACCGTGGTCGATCCAAACGGCTCCAGTGCGCGGCACCCCGCGATCGCCGCTCGGATACGCGCTGCCGGCGGAACCGTCATCCGACACACGATCGGAGTGCTTCCGTTCTTCGAGTACGCACTGGAGGTGACCAGGTTCGGGGGCCACGCGCGAGCTCAAGCGCCGTGAGGATGCGATGGTCTCGGCTCTCACCCGTTGCGGCCTCGACATCCCACCTGCCGGCATTGCCACCATCATCCCCACCTATCGTCGCCCTGAGCTCCTCCCGCACGCCGTGGAGTCCGCCCTGGCCCAGACGATCATCGATCACCACATCGTCGTCATCGACGACGGAGGCGGCATGCTGGGCGCTCTCCCCGAAAGCCCTCGCATCACGGCTCTCGAGCTCCCTGAGAACGTCGGTTGTGCAGGTGTGGTCAGAAACATCGGGATCCGACTGTCTCGGTCGCGGCTCATCGCATTCCTCGATGACGACAACACATGGGAGGCCGACCACCTGGAGCGAGCGGTACAGGCTCACGCTCAGGGGGCCGAACTGACCTATTCGTGTCTCAGGCGAGTGGACGAGCACAACACCCTCGTGGACATACTCGGGGAACCGTTCGACCGTTCCGCCATGCGCAACCGATCGCTGGTCGACACCAACGCGATGGTCATCCGGCGACGGCCCGAGGTCCACTTCAGTCGTACCCCACGCCATCGCGACGACTTCCCTGGCGAGGACTGGGAGATCGCCTGGAGGCTCAGCCGCAACCTCAAGGTGCAGCACATACCCGTGACGACGGTCCGCTACATGGTCCACCCGGGAAGCCACTACACACAATGGGGTGACCGTTTCCGCTGACCACGTCAGCGGAAACGGCGTTGAGCCACCCTGACCGGCTCACGAACGCAGGTCGGCAGTGGCTTCGAGTTCCACCAGGGCGTCCTGCGGCAGTCCGGAGACCACCACCGTCGTCCTGGCGGGGCGAGGCTCGGTGAACCTCTGCGTGAAGAGCTCGTTGAGCGCACCCACCTGATCGCCGTCTGTCAGGTAGCAGACGAGTCGTACGACATCTGCCATCTCGACACCCTCCGACGCCAGGAGCGTCTCGAGGTTGTCGAAGGCAGCCTCGAGCTGAAGCCGGAATCCACCGGTCAGACCGGACTCTGTTCGCCCCAGGACACCCGCGGTGAAAAGCAGGCCAGCTGCCCTACGCGTGCGGCTATAGGGAGGAGTGCCTGATGTGCGGTCCATGCGGGAAACGATACGCCGACACCAACCACCACGGTCGGGACTACGGGACTGCTTGAGGACTCCGCTCGGATCCACTCCCTGGCGCAGGTCGGTCGAACACCGACTGCTCGGTGAGGGTCAGCACGATCCCACGGATCTCGGGGTTCGTCAGCTGGTTGTTGGCGGCCACCTGTACAAGGTGCCAATGTCCGTCGGCGTCCACGACACGGATCTCGATCGGTTCTCCGGGCCCCGGCTCTCGAACGACATGGCTGAACGCCGCTGAGGCATAGCTGCGATCCTCGCGGTGCACGAGTTGGATCACGTCCATGCCGGCGCTGCTCTCCGGATCGAACCCGAACACGGAGTAGGCGGCCTGTGTGGCGCTCAAGAGCCGAGCGTCGGAGTCGACCGCCAACATGATGCTCAGGGCTTCCATCGCGGTGCTGAGCCGCGGACCCGGCTCGCAGGGGTCTGGGTCGCGACCTCGCCCGAGCATCGCCTTGCGGCGCTTGTCGGCGTACATCGCCGTGTCGGCTCTCTCAAGTACTTCCTCGGGTGTCTCGCCGTCGCGCACCGCGATGGCTCCGATGGCCACGCCCACGCCGTTCGCCCCGACGAGCGCTGCCTCGACCGACGAGCGGAGGCGATCGGTCAGCCGTTCCAGAGAGCGGCGTCTCGCCATCATCACCACGACGAACTCATCACCGCCGACCCGTGCAGCCAGGTCTCCGGGCCGTATCGCCCGCCGTAGCGCGTCGGACACCCGTCTCAGCACCTCGTCGCCGGCATGGTGACCTTCGGTGTCGTTCAAGGTCTTGAAGTCGTTGAGGTCGGCGAAGAACACCACCAGTGCATCCCCGTCGAGCTGCGAGACGCTCATCAGCTCGTCGAGGCGCTCCTGCATCGCTGAGCGATTCAGCAATCCGGTCAGGGATCCCTCGTGGCCGCCATGGCGAGGATCGTTCCCGCGAGCACCGGCGCACCGTCGCCAAGAGCGACGAGCACATCAGCGAGACGATGTCCGCGTTCGCGTCGTCCCACTGCTCGGGATGATCACCGAACTCGATTGTGACCACCCCGTCGGTCCCAGTCGAGGATTCGAGCCAGATGCGAACGGTGTGGTCCGATCCGTCGAAGGTGTATTCGCACGGCAGAGTACGAAGATGGCTCAGCCCTGAGGCAGCCTCGGTCCGGCCCACCAAGTCGGGCACACGGCTCCTGCCACTCTGCCAGGCCGCGATGGTGTGGAGACCGTCACCGCTGGAGTTCAGCTCAGCGACCTCGATCGACTCGGCGTCCAACACGGCTGCCAGCCCGCTCAGCAGAGCCGTCGACCGCGTCGGTTCGTCGACCCACTCCATCGAGGCGCAGTCCACATAGAAGCTGGTGGCCAGGCCCCTGAGACGGCGTCGACGGCCTTCGATCGCATCCTCCTCACCCACCGCTCGGATCCCCAGGACGAACCACACGCCCCCGACGTCATCGACGGTGTTGGCAGTAACACGACAGTCCACGTAGTCACCCGCGGCGTTCAGCAGACGCAGGCGGGTGGCGATGTGGTAGCCGTCGTCCCGCGACGCCTCGGAGGCCGCTCCGATCGCATGGGCGACGTCATCGGCGTGCACGAAGTCCACCACGGAGCGCCCCCTGAAGGCGAGCGGGTCGTATCCAAGGAGCCGACCGATCGCGCCGTTGGCCCACATGACACGCAACTCGGGGTCGGCAAGCACGATCACATCGGGTGCGTTGCTCGTGGCGAAGGCCTCACACCATGCGACATCAGGCAGCTGATCCAGGTCCGATCCTTGGTCGGTCGCGGCATCCATCGATGGATGCATCGGTCGACACAGGGCTCGACCGGAGCATTTCCCTCGGAGGTGTGTGGGACCACGCAGGTGGATCGCCCTTGAGTCACCGCGGAGGGTGCTGCCCTCCGCCTGGCGCCCCTGGGACCGAGCCAACCGTCGTCCAAGCCACCGGCGCCGGCCGAGTCGCACGAGCGCACCGGCGTCGGCATCCAGCCTCTTGGCCCAGAAGGCGACCGATTCGTCCTGGGTCAGGCACACGAACTGCACACCGGGCGAGTTCGCAACCACCGCGTCCAGAACCTCTGTAGCTGACCGACCGAACGACGAGAAGGAATCCGTCAGCAGCACCGGCGTCGGCTCGGCATCCCCGCACACAACCTGCTCGGTCACCGCCCGGATGACGATCGCGACCTCGGTTGCGGTCGACTCTGCACCACTGGTGTTCAGCACAGAGCCATCCGTCATGAGCTCCTCACGCTCCGCTCGCAGAGTCTCCAACTCGGCTTCCTTCTCCTCCAGCAGCTCCAAGGCCTGCCCGTGCACCTGTTCGGCCTGCACCAGCAGCGCTTCGAGGTCCGCCAGCCGGGCCTGCGCGACATCCAACTCGGTGCGTATCACCTCGGGGTCGACCAGGCCCTCGCGCTCCGCGCGCCGCTCAGCCAGCACCTCGCGGGACATCTCCAGGCCAACTCGGAGCGAATCCAGTGAGGCACGAACCGCCGCGGGTGCATCGAGGAGCTCCTGTGGAAGCTGGGGAATGGTCGCCAACACCTCTGCGGAGAGCGATTCAGGCTCCACGCCCGTTGCATCTGAGATCCGCCGGCGAAGGCCCCCGCGTCGATCGTTCAGCTCACCCAGCGCCGAAGCCGCCTGCTCGCGAGCCATCTCGAGGGCATCGGTGGCTCGCACCGATTCCGCGCGTGCACGATCCACCGTCGCTTCGATCGCGCCGCCCACGGACCGCGTGGACAGAGCGATCGTGTAGTCCAGATAGGAGTCGAAGCCGTAGAGCTCCAGGACGCGGTGCTCCTCGGCGGCGTCAGCTGCCTCATGCGCCGCGTCGATCTCAGAACGTGCCCTCTCAGCGAGCAGGCCGGAGCCTGCAAGCTCTTCCAGGTTCGAGGTCCGCACAGCGACTTCTTCAAGGCGCTCTCTGGCCTCGGTCACCGCCGGGTCTCCTTCGACGCCCCGGGTGCTGAGCTCCCTCCCACTCGTGTTCCAGAAGCCGGATCTCGTCGAGCATCCCGACCACCTGCTGTGAAACCTCGGCAGTGCCCGCCTCCACCTGGGCGAACCACTGATCAACCGATGCAGCGTGCCCGTTCGACAGCAGGCCGGCCGAGCAGGCCTCGGCAAGGGTGGCGGCAGACGCTGAGCAGTCCGGAACCAAGCCTCAACGCCACGATCGACGAACCCGTCGGGTCCAGTGCTTCGAGAACCGAGGATGACAGTTCCTCGGCCACAGCCAGCGCACACTCCCTGAGTCGTTCCTCCTCGAGAGCTGCGTCGATCGCGGCTTCGAGCTCTTCGGGAGCCCTCCTGGCCACCTCGTGACGTTGTGCCAGGTCTGCCACCAAGGAGCTGCCCTGGTCCAACTCGTCGCTCACCGCAGCCGTCGCAGCAGCCGCAGCAGCCGATCTCCGACGCAGCGACTCGGTGTCCTGCACAAGGAGCTTCGACCTTCCATCGAGCTCGGCGAGCCGCGCGTCCACCGACGATGCCAGATCCGCACGGATCCGTGAACGTGCGGCGCTTCCAACAGGGACGTGTCGATTGCTCGCAGCCCGCTGCCGTGGACGTCGAGGGACACCACAGTGGTCTGGTCGAGCGGCATGGTGAACCCCGCGTACTCCACGGAGCCACCGACGGTGCTTCCCGCACCCGAGTAGAGGTTCTCGAACACCGCTGTCAGCTCGGCGAGCTGTGCGGGTTCGCCCCACACTACGGTCAGTCGTGGATGCAGCACGAGGGGGACCAGCTGCTGTCCTCGTGTGTGATCTCGGTAACCCTCATATGAGCCGACCTCGCCGGGAACCCCATCACCTTGACTCCGGGTCCCGCACCTTCTAGATCGGCAACGTCCCGGCGGGGTGTAGCGAAAACCGCCGGATCAACCGAACCGCAACAGGACCTCTTGGGCGACGGTGGCTATGTGTGTCCCTTCAGCGGTGTGCAGGTGTCCCAGTGCCAGTCCCCGACCCCCGACGAAGCTGTGACAACTGAAGTCGTGCAGGTGCCAGGCGTCCGCGGAAGCCGAGCGGTGGAACCAGATGGTGTGGTCCAGGCTCGCGCTGACCATCGAGGATTCCCAGGGGTCCGCCATCGCGGCGCTCACGGGATGGGTCCTGATGACGGCCTCCGGTGGGAAGGTCGTCGCTCATGAAGGCGAACGCCGCTGCATGCAGCAGTGCCGGACTGTCAGGGAGCACCGACGACTTCATCCATGCCGCAGCACGACCGCTTCCCTGACGAACCGGCGCATCGGAGATCGACGAACGCCGGAACACCGGTGACCAGGAGGAGTCCTCGAGATCACCAGGTGCCGGCAGGTTCGGGTCCAGAGCGACGGTCTCGATGTCCTCGGACTCCTCTGATCGCTGGAAGGACGCCTCCAGGTTGAGAATCGCATCACCGTCTTGGCGTGCCACCACTCGTCGCGTGCAGAAGGAGCGGCCGTCGCGTGTACGTTCCACTTCGTAGCGCACCGGTTCAGCATGGACCCCCGCCGGATGAAATAGGCGCGCACGCTGTGGACCCGGTAGTCCTCGGCCACGCTGTAGCCCCCTGCCAGCAGGGCCTGGGCAACGATCTGGCCGCCGTAGAGGCTGCCCCACGGATAGGTGGGTCCACTGCCCGTCCACGTGTCGTCGCCGTGAGCCGAGACCTGCAGTATCTCGGCCAGCCCCATCTGCTCGATCGCGTCGCCGCCGTCCACCGTCGATTACTACCACTGGGGGACTGCGTCGGGCACACGCGAGACTGCCACCATGTCTGATACGCCAATCGCCGAAGCACTCGAGTGGATCCGGGAGGCGGGTGAGCTGACCCTGTCGCACTTCCGCTCCGCGGAGCTCTCGGTGAGCACCAAGGGGGACGGCAGCCCCGTGACCCAGGCCGACCACGACGCCGAGGCCCTCCTCCGGGAACGCATCGGCAGGGTGTACCCCGATGATGCCATCGTCGGCGAGGAGCACCCCGACCGCACCGGCAGCAGTGGTCGCAGTTGGGTGATCGATCCCATCGACGGCACCCGCGCGTTCTCACACGGCGTCGGGACGTACTCGAACCTGTTGGCGCTCACCGACGAGGCCGGTACGCGCCTTGGCGTGATCAACCTCCCCGCACTGGGTGAGACGATCTGGGCAGTCCGTGGAGAGGGCTGCTGGATCAACGGCAACCCTGCCAGAGCCGAGCGCAGGGCACCCGGCGCAGAGGGCCGCGTGCTGTGCGTGACCGGGTTCCACGACTGGGACCCGACGATGTTCGAACGGGTCACAGCAGCCGGGGTGACCATCAGGACCTGGGGTGACGCCTACGGCTACGCATTGGTGGCAACAGGACGCGCGGACGCCATGTTCGATCCCCACCTCGAATGGTGGGATCTGGCGGCACCCGCCCTCGTGGTGACCGAGGCCGGTGGGACGCTCACGCGCCGCGACGGCTCACCCGAGATCACAGTGCGTCGCCACGACGGGCCCTACGCTCTCTCCGCCATCGCCTCCGCTGACGGAGACCACGACTTCTGGGTGGACCTTCTCGGCTCGCCAGAGGACCGGTAGGCATCCCCCAGGGGGGTGGCGCGGTGGCTGATCGCCTGCGGGATGCAGGTGAGGCTGACCGGCGCTCAGGTGGATACGAGATCCACCAACCGGTCGATCTCGTCGCAGAAGGCCCGGTCGCTGTCGGGCTCGCTGCGCTCGCCGATCCGCTCGGTCACCTCGGAGCTCTCCGCGATGCGCCGTGCGTAGTCGGCACGGCGACGCTCGATGAGCCCTTGGGGCTCCTCAGCTCGATGGGAGTACTGGGCCTCGATGCCTCGTTTGAGCATCCCGAGCGCCTCGGTGCGCATCTGGGAGATACGTGACTCGGTCACCCCGAGGAACCGTGCCAGGTCCTCGCTCGTGCGCTCCTGGATGAAGTAGCCGACGACGATCAGACGGTGCCTCTCGGGAAGGTGGGCCACCGCCTCTCGCAGGTAGGCCTTCAGCTCCCGGTCCTCCAGTTCCGCATCGGGCTCGCGCCCGTCGTCCGCGAGCACGTCGATGAGGGTGAGCTCCTCATCCGGGCTCTCGCTCGCAACGTGCTCGAATGCGAGCACCACTGATCGGAACACCCTTTCGCGCAGGGCATGGACCTCCTCGGTGGAGATGCCCAACTCCGCTGCTGTCTCCCCGATGCTCGGTAGGCGACCCAGGTTCGCCGCCAGACGCTGCTCCACCGAGTCGAGGCGACGGGCGAGGGTGCGCACCGAGCGGGGCGCCCAGTCGGCAGCACGCACCGCGTCGATGATCGCTCCCCTGATGCGCTGCGCCGCGAAGCGGTTGAACGGAACCCCACGTGACTCGTCGAAGCGTCGGGCGGCTTCGACGAGACCGATCGCCCCGGCGTTGATCAGGTCGTTGCGATCGACGTGACGAGGGAAGTGCACGGCCACCTGGAACACAACGTGGTTGACCAGTGGAAGGTGCTCCTCCACGAGTGCCGTCGCGTCCGAGGAGCTACCGATCGAGCTGGTCATGCGCGAGCTCTCGTTGCTGGGGGTTGTCGACATCGGTCCTCCTGTACGCCGCTGCAGGAGTCATCGGCGCGACGGCACTGCGGACTTGAGCGAAAATCCCGGGATTTTGCGCGCAGCATCAGCAACCACTCTGAGTGATATTTCGGCTGCTTCAGGCGTCGACTTGAGGGATTGCTACGGAATTCCCGACATCGATCGGCCGGCCGTCAGCCAGTACCACCACTGTCAGTGATGCGACCGCTTCTCCGGATCCTCAGGTCCCCCTGCAGGACCGCACAGTTCGGCAACCCGGACACCCCTGCCACGAAGCCTCCTCAACAGTGAAACAGGATCTGCAACAGAGCCCGCGCCGAGGACACCGGCCGGCGCCTCCCCGCCCAGAATGGCCATGACAACCTCCGAGGCCATGGCGCCCGCCGCGACCCCCGGACGATCCAACGCACCCAACACCAGCGTCACACGCTCGGCACCGACTGCACCGCGCATCTCCACGCGAACCGCACCGACGCCACCCTCAGGGGGTACCGGCAACACCTTCGGCAGGTGATGCTCGATCCGATCCCGTCGTGAGAGGACCATGCGGGCGCTGCAGCGCAGGAGGTTCCCGGTGCGAGCCAACGCCATCAGCGGCTCCGCCGTGTCTGCGAGGTACGCGTCACGACCGCCCACCGGGTCAGGGAACCAGCACAACTCCCCTCCTGAACCACCGCGACGGGTGAGCCACCTTCCGTCGCGCCACTCGTGAGCCGGTCTGCGCACTGCCGCCCGTCGGTCCGCTTCGCACTGAGGCCCGCCTGTTCCGTGCCGAGCGAAGTGCACCTCCTCGACCAAGTCCATCCGCGTGGCGCCATAGGCCATCAGCAGATCGGTCAGTCCGGGGAGAAGCAGGCGCCGACGACGAGGGTCCTTGCCATTCCTCTGGCGAGGTCGTCCAAGTCCAACAGCTTGCGGGCGCACTCATAGGAGTCGACGGTCGTCACCACATGGCGTCGGGCGTGCAGGTGTACCGACGCTGCATCCACCTGACCGTCCTGGTCACCGGTCAGCACGACCACCTCGACACCGGGGGTTGGCTCGTCGCGTCCGGCGCGGACCGTCACCGTCCCGGCTCTCACCGCATCCGCGAACACGCGACCCAACTCCTCACGGCGCCCTTCACGAGAACTGTGCAGAGCAAGTGGCACCTCGGGGTTCCCCGAGACCAACTCACGGGCGAGCCGGCCACCCACGACACCGAGTCCCAGCACCGCCACCCCGCGGTGCCGCAGCGATCACGGCGGTCCACCTCCTCGTCGCGAGCGGTCCGCCGACAGCGCCGTATCGTCAA
The DNA here is from genome assembly GCA_027493675.1 of Microthrixaceae bacterium. Classification (GTDB taxonomy): domain Bacteria; phylum Actinomycetota; class Acidimicrobiia; order Acidimicrobiales; family Microtrichaceae; genus JAMLGJ01. The sequence continues at coordinate 131,063 of JAOSKI010000001.1, forward strand.
GGTCACGCCACCCCGCCTGGTTCCGGATCGGCCGGCACCGACCCACGCATCCGCAACACCAGCGTCAACAGCGCACCGAAGGCGACGGCCAGGGCGGTTCTCGGATTCAGCACACGGGTCCTCCTGGTAGGGGCTGCAGACGGCCTCGACCACCGTATCGACGGCCGCTGCGCACCAGCGCCTCACAGAGGGAAGCAACGGTAGATGAACGAGTCGGATGTGGCCGTTGCCGGACGGACTTCGGGGGCGTGGGGCTAGCTGGAGTCGAACCAGCGACCTCACCCTTATCAGGGGTGCGCTCTAACCAACTGAGCTATAGCCCCGTACAGCGGTGCGCCAGCGTAGCGGCTGATCATCTCCACGGCGAACGTGATCCCCGAGATCCCGGCCACGTGATCCGCACCGCACGACGACAACACCTCATCCCCCACGGCGACGTTTCGCAGAGACAGCCTGCCCGTTGTCTGCCACCAAACCGACCGGACGTGCGGTCTCCTCCTCGATCACCGATACCCACACACCTCCGACGATGTCGCTCACCAGATTGAACGCGAGCGCCCCAACCACGGCGGTCGCGGTCGCTCCGAGTGCGAACAGGAGGCTGATCAGGCCGAACTGACGAAACAGGACGTCTCCGGACAGTTGGAAGTCCTCGAGTTGGAGGCTGTCGTTGAAGAAGTCCTCGAGGCTTTGCAGGGCACCCGTGTTGTTCGCTACCGACCACACGATCACCGAAGCGATCATCGCCACGACCCACATGCACAGCGCCAGAAGGAGCGCCACCTTGAGGATCGACCAAGGATCCACATGTCGAATGAGCCGTCTGACCTTACGCGCCTCGAAGCGCTGGCGCCGGTAGCCGAGAACCCTTCGTCGGGCTTCCCGGTCGTCGCTTCCATCGTCCACGGGGTCCGTTCGGAGCCCTCGATCCGAGGTCAGAGTCACGCTACAGGATCCTACTGCGGCCGACGCTTTTACCGCGGTGCGGGCTGCGCCGCTGCCACCGCGGTCTGTGCCGCTCGCTCGATCCGTACCACCACGACAGCGCCTCTTCGCTGGAGCGACTCCAGACTCGCCCCGTTGGCCCGCGCCACCTCGCCGGACGCGCCGTCACCACCGGTCACCGCGGCGAGCGCCGCAGCGTCGGCGGTGGCAGCGGCGCGCTCCGCAGACACGACGTGACCGCCGAAGCGGGCGACCATGAGCGTTGACGTTGTGATCACCATCACCAGGACCAGCGCCAGCATCGTCACTGCGGAGCGCTCCCGGTTCTCGTCACGCATCATCGCCGACAGACGCTTCGTCGCCATCGGGGATCACCGGATCACCGGATCCGCCCTCCGCAGACCCCCTCGTCGTCCTCCGACGGAGCCAGCACCCGCGCAACCGCCGCCACCCTGTTGGCGTCACCGGGGTTCATCACCCGCACGCCTGAAGCGTCACGTCCCTGGGTTGAGATGTCCGATACGGCAGTGCGTATCACCACACCGGCGTCGGTGATCAGGAGCACCTCGTCGTCAGGGGCCACCAGGAAGGCGTTCACCATCGAACCGCGTCCCGACGAGAGCCTGTGGGCACGAACCCCCTGCCCACCTCGACCGCGTCTCGAGAAGTTCTCCATCAGCGTTCGCTTCCCATAGCCACGATCGGTCACCGTGAGCAGCACCTCGTCATCGGATGCGACCGGACCAGCACCCACGACGACATCGTCTCCGAGCAACCTGATTCCCCTCACCCCACTGGCACCGCGACCCATGGATCTGACGTCCGACTCAGAGAAGCGGATGCCCCGTCCGTCGCGGGTCACCAGCAGCACGTCGTCCTCACCCGAGGTTGGCATCACCCTCACGAGCTCGTCTCCGTCACGCAGACCGATCGCGATGAGGCCGTCGCTGCGGGAGCTGTCATAGGCATTGAACGCCGTCTTCTTGACCACGCCGTTGCGGGTCACGAAGAACAGGTACCGCTGCGTCTCGTAGTCCCTGGTGTCGATGATCGCCTCGATGCGCTCGGAGGAGTCGAGGTTCAGCAGGTTCACGATCGCCTGGCCCTGGGCGTTGCGGTCGCGCTGGGGGATCCGATGAGCCTTGAGCCGGTACACCTTGCCGCGATTCGAGAAGAACAGCAGATAGGCATGCGGATGTGTACAGCAGGTGAGTGATCACGTCCTCGTCGCGGAGCTTCGCGCCGGCCACTCCCCTACCACCACGACCCTGGGTGCGGAATGCGTCTGCAGAGACCCGCTTGAGGTAGCCGCGATCAGTCATCAGCACCACGACGTCCTCGTCATCGATGAGGTCCTCCACATCGAGATCGCCGTCGTCGTGTTCGATCGTCGAGCGTCGAGGAACCGCGAAGGCGTCGCGCACCTCTCTGAGCTCCTCCGAGATCGTCGCTCTCAGGCGTGCGTCGTCGGCGAGAATCGCCTCGAGCTCCGCTATCACCGCAAGCAAGTCGCGCAGCTCTTCCTCGAGGCGCTTCGCGACCCAGCCTCGTGAGGGTGGAGAGCCGCATGTCGACGATCTCGGTGGCCTGGATCTCCGAGAACCCGAAGTCCTCGCCTTGCAGAGCCTCGATCGCTGCAGCCCGATCGGTGGACGCGCGAATCGCCGCGATGATCGCGTCGATGATGTCGAGCGCGCGGAGGAAGCCCTCCACGATGTGCGCTCTGCGTCGTGCACGGTCCAGGCGAAATCGTGTCCGCCTCGTAACCACCTCGATCTGATGTGCCACATAGTGGACCAGCGCATCGCGCAGCGTAAGGGTCCTGGGAACACCGTCGACCAACGCGACCATGTTGACACCGAAGGTCGTCTGCAGCGGGCTGTGCTTGTAGAGGTTGTTGAGGACCACATTGGCGTTTGCGTCACGCTTCAACTCGATGACGAGACGGGTCTCACCGCGTGCCCGTTCATCGCGGATCTCCCGGATGCCATCGATCACTCCGGCGTTGGCGAGATCGGCGATCTTCTCGGAGATGCCCTCGACGGAGGTCTGGTAGGGAATCTCGGTGACCACGATCCGATCGGTGGTGGATCCCTGCTCGATCTCCGCGCGCGCGCATCTTCACCGAACCGCGACCGGTCCGGAACGCCGAGACGAGTCCTGCACGTCCCATGATCATCCCCCGGTGGGGAAGTCGGGCCCCAGCACGAACTCCATCAGGTCGTCCGTGGTCGCCTCGGGGTTCGCCAGCAGATGAACCGTTGCATCGATCACCTCGCCCAGGTTGTGAGTCGGGATGTTGGTCGCCATCCCCACGGCGATTCCCTGACTTCCGTTCACCAGGAGGTTGGGGAACCTGCCGGGAAGGACCGTGGGTTCTCACCGGAGCCGTCGAACGTGGGTGTGAAGTCGACGGTCTCCTCGTCGATGCCGGCCAGCATCTGCATCGCCATGTTGGACAGGCGACACTCCGTGTAGCGGTAGGCGGCGGGCGGGTCAGAAGGTGAGCCGAAGTTACCGTGCGGATCCACGAGCGGATGGAGCAGGGAGAACGACTGCCCCATACGAACCAGCGCGTCGTAGACGGCCTGGTCGCCGTGAGGATGGTATTTGCCGATCACGTCGCCGACGACCGTCGCCGACTTCTTGTGGTTGCGGTCAGGCCGCAGTCCCGCGTCGTGCATCGCCCAGAGGATCCGACGGTGCACGGGTTTGAGTCCGTCGCGCACATCAGGAAGCGCACGCGACACGATCACCGACATCGCGTAGTCGAGGAACGACTGCTCCATCTCCTGTTGGATCTCGATGGAATCGATCGCACCCAGGGCGGTCGTGGCGTCGCTCCCGAGGTCCTCCTGGCCTTCGGAGGTGCCCTCCGGGTTGTCGTTGTCGCTCATGTGCTGCTCCGACCTTCGGGGTTGCTCGGCTGCGCCTGCTCAGATGTCGAGGAACCGGACATCGGATGCGTTCGACTGGATGAAGTGCTTACGACTCTCGACGTCCTCTCCCATGAGCACCGAGAACACCTCGTCTGCGATAGCGGCCTGCTCGACCGACACCTGCAGCAGGGTTCGACGGAGCGGATCCATCGTGGTGGCCCAGAGCTCCTCGGCATCCATCTCTCCGAGGCCTTTGAGCCGCTGGAAGTCGTTGCGGTGATTCGGGTGTGCGGCGAGAAACGCCGCCTTCGCCGAGTCGTCCTTGAGGTAGATCTTGTTGCGCCCGACCTCTGTGGAATACAACGGTGGTTGGGCGATGTACACGTGACCGCCCTCCACCACGGGACGCATCTGTCGGAACAGGAACGTGAGCAGGAGGGTCCGGATGTGCGAACCGTCGACGTCCGCGTCGCACATGATGATGATCTTGTGGTAGCGGAGCTTCTCGGTGTCGAACTCCTCACCCACTCCGGCGCCGATCGCCGAGATGAGCGCCTGGATCTCGGCGTTGGCGAGCATGCGGTCCAGTCGTGCCCGTTCGACGTTGAGGATCTTGCCGCGCAGCGGCAGTATCGCCATCGTGTGAGGATCGCGGGCATCCTTGGCCGAGCCTCCTGCGGAGTTGCCCTCCACCACGTACAACTCCGATTCGCGTGGGTCTTTGGACGAGCAATCGGTCAACTTGCCCGGCAGGCCGGCTCCGTCCAGTACGGAACGCCGCCGAGTGGCGTCACGGGCACTGCGCGCAGCCTCACGGGCACGTGCTGCCTGGAACCGCTTTCTGGAGAATGCGCTTCGCCTCGTTGGGATGCTCCTCCAGCCAGACCGCCAGGTGTTCGTTGGCAGCTCGTTCGACCATCGAGCGCATCGGCACGTTGCCGAGCTTGGCCTTGGTCTGTCCCTCGAACTGAGGTTCGGTGAGCCGCACCGAGATGATCGCTGTGAGACCTTCGCGGATGTCCTCTCCCTGAAGGTTGGACTCCTTCTCCTTCAGGTGGTTGTGTTCCCGCGCATAGCGGTTGACGGTGTTCGTCAGGGCCTTCTTGAAGCCCTCCTCGTGCATCCCACCCTCGATCGTGTTGATGCCGTTCGCGAACGAGTGCAAGCCGTCGGTGTGATACCCGGTGTTCCACTGGAAGGCCACCTCGACCTCCATCGAGCCCCCTGAGTCGTCGGAACCGACTTCGCTGAAGTACCCGACATCACGAAACAGCGACTCCCTGGAGGAGTTGAGGTGGTTGACGAAGTCGCGGATGCCACCTGCGTAGTGGAACTCCACCGTCGAGTGCCCGATGGGTGAGTCCGACGAAACGACATCACCGCCGTCCCCCTCGCCAACCGAACCGTCCGGGGCGGACAGCCGGCGCTGGTCGGTGAACACGATCCGCAGGCCGGCGTTGAGGAAGGCCATCATCTGCAGACGCTCACTGAGCGTGGAGGCGCGGAACTCCACCTCATCGAAGATCGTGGGATCCGGCCAGAACCTCACGGTGGTACCAGTGCGCTCCCGGCCCGAGGAATCCAGAGGGGACCTGCCAGTGTCGTGGAAGCGTCTCGAACACGTCGCCGCCGTCGCGGAACGACATCTCCCAACGACGGCCGTCACGGTCGATCTCCACTTCCAGCCGCTTCGACAGTGCATTGACCACCGAGACACCCACACCGTGGAGTCCACCGGAGACGCTGTATCCACCCCCGCCGAACTTGCCTCCGGCGTGCAGGACTGTGAGCACGACCTCTGCCGCGCTCTTGCCGGAATCACCGTGCAGGTCCACTGGTATTCCGCGACCGTCATCGCGTAACCTCACAACCACCGCCTGCGGTCAGGGTCACCTCGATGTGGGTGCAGTGGCCGGCCATAGCCTCATCGACCGCGTTGTCCACCACCTCGTACACGAGATGGTGCAGTCCCGAGGCGCCGGTGGAGCCTATGTACATCCCGGGACGCTTCCGGACCGCCTCCAGACCTTCGAGAACCTGGATCTCGTCGGCACCGTAACTGGTTTCTGAAGCGGTCAAACGTGCCTCCGGGGCTGGTATGGCGATGTCGCCCAGACTGTTGCGCAACACCGCTGCACGGCTCGCCCGACGAGTCAAGGACGACCTGTGGAGAACCTGTGAATAGTCGGTGTCAACACGCTGGTGGAACCTAGGCAGCCTACCACTCGTGCCGGCCCCCCGACGGTTACCCAATGGGGCCTTCCGGCCCGGCCGGAGTCGAATCCCAGCCCGGGATGATCCTCACTTCCACTGCGACGATGTCCGCACTGCCGACTACCGTGTTCGCTGCGTCACGCAGGTCCGTGGCAAGCCACCCGAGTTGCTCGGCAACGGCCGGTTCGGCGGTCTGAAGGACAAGGGTTCCACGGTTGATCGAATGGATTCCGCAGTAGCGCGCCAACCGTGTGCCGACCACCTGCTCCCAGGAATCGGCGAGAGCCATCAACGAAGACGGTGTTGCGGTCCCGAGATACCTTTGGAGTCCCATCAGCGACGCGTACAGCGAAACCGGCTCTCGCTCATCGTCGGTCACGACCACACCTCCTCAATTCCGCATCCCCAGCGGAGCAAGTCTCCCCCCGGTGACACCTCGACTGTCTCCCTCAGGCTGAACCGAATCAGGAAGCCCTGCCGCTGTGGTCACGAACACCTGCCCTTGCGGCAACGCAGCCACGAGCGCTCTTGCGCGGTCGGGATCCAACTCGCTGAACACATCATCGAGCAACAGAACGGGTGCAGAGTCGTACTCAGCGGTAACAAGGCGGTGGGAGGCCAGTCGCAGAGCCAGAGCAAGGCATCGTTGCTCCCCCTGTGAACAGTGGGTACGGGCCGGCTGCCCCGCCAACTCGATGACCACCTCGTCTCGATGGGGACCTGGTGGTCACCGAGCGACGCAGGTCGTCACGGCGAACCTGCTTGAGGGCCGACAGCAACGGTCGCTCCCATGTCGATCGATATCTCAGATGCACCGTCTCACCACGACCTGCGATTTCCTCGTAGGCCTGTTGCACATGTGGCCTGATCCGCTCGAGCACATCCACGCGCAGTGCGACCAACTCCTCACCGGCGTCGGCGGCCTTGGAGTCCCACACGTCGAGAGTCGTCGAGGCTGTCTCGTCCAACCGCCCGCTCACCTGCTTCAACAGAGCGTTGCGCTGCCTGAGTGCCTTCTCCCAGTTGGATCTGATCACATCGTTGCGAGGATGCAACGACACGATCAGATCGTCCAGGTACGAACGTCTCACTCCGGGGATCCCTTGATCAGCTCCACATCGTCGGGTGAGAACACACTCACGCGCAGCGAACCCAGGAGATCCCCCTACGACGCAGGCGCTGTCGATTCACCATCACCCGGTTGGGCCTGTCGCGGTTGATCTCAGCTTCGACGAGATGGACGCTTCCTTCGTGTTCGACCTCTGCGCGGACCACAGCCGAATCACTCCCGGCACGAATCAGCGCATCCGTGGGTGCCGAGCGAAACGACGAGAGTGTCGCCAGGTACGCGATCGCCTCAAGCAGGTTCGTCTTTCCGACACCGTTGGAGCCGGTCACCGCACACAGTCCCGGCGGACAGCTCAGGTGTGCCGCCTCGTACGAACGGAACTCGGTCAACCAGATGTCTCGTATCCGCACCCGCTCAGGACACCCGTACGGGCATGAGCAGGTACAGGAACTCCACCGAGTCCACTGCGCGCAGCATCGCCGGTTTCGAAGCATCGGCGCTCTCGAGTGAGACCTCGTCACCCGGGGTCACCTCAAGGCCGTGCAACAGGTACTCCGGATTGAATGCCACTGAGAGCTCGTCGCCTTCGTACTTGGCGTCGATCTCCTCCACGGCCTCACCCAGATCAGTGTTCACAGTCCTCAGGACAAGAGAGTCAGGTGCCATGGTGAGGCGAACCGGAGTGTGCTCCGCCGCCATCAGCTTCACACGTCTCAGCGCATCCATGAACGAGTGCCTGTTCACGATCAGTGCGGGTGGGCGACTGGCTGGTATCAGCTTGCGGTAGTCAGGGAACTCACCCTGGATGAGCTGGGTGGCGATGGACAGGTTGCCGATCTCGAAGCTCACGTCGTTGTCACTCAGCACCAACGAGACGCTGTCGTCGTCGCCCAACAAGCGAGCAACCTCGTTCAACGCCCGTGAGGAACCAGAACCTGTTGTCCTGCCTCGCAACACCGAGGTTCCAGGTAGATCTCTCACAGCCAAGCGGTAGGAGTCGGTCGACACGAGCCGAAGCCCGCCATCCTCCGCTGTCATCAGCACACCGGTCAGTACAGGTCGGCTGTCGTCGGTGGAAGCCGCCTTGACCACTTGCCTGAGGCCCTCAGACAGGTCACCTGCCGCGATGGTCACGGATTCACCCACCGGTTCGGGACGTGCGGGGTACTCGTCAGCTGGAATCGAGTTCAAGAAGAACTCGGAGCGACCACCTGACACGCGTGGTCGCTCCCCTGTCGCGTCCACCTCCACGGCGCCGGGTTCGATGAGCCGAACGATGTCGGCGGCCAGTTTCGCAGGAAGGACCGCTACGCCGTCCTCGATGCCGGCGACCTCCAAGCGGGTTGTGATGGTGAGCTCGAGATCGCTGCCTGTGATCGCCAGGTTGTCTCCTTCGAGACTCATCTTCAACCCGGACAGCACAGGTAGGGCATTGCGTGTCGTCGAAGCGCGGCCGGCTGTCGTGAGCGCATCGACCAACACGTCTCGTTCACATCTGAACTTCACCTGAACTCGCTTTCCCCACTGCCGCGGCGCTCAGACCTATGTACGAACAGTGGGAGTAGTAGGGACTGTGGATTGTGGGAAACCTAGCGCGACCCAAGGGACTCACGGACTGTGAATCCACAACGTCGGCAGGCGTTTCACAGGCCACACCTGTAATTTCACGCTTGTCTGTGGAGCACCGTCTGTGCCGGCGTGACTTGTCCCGGCGCGACCGCGCTCTCCTGCACACCCTCTGGAAAGGTTCTCCAAGACGTCTCCACGGTCCGACCGCAGCGCGATCCACATCCCAAGTCGGACATCTCACCTGCCGGAGAGGAGTGTCTGGATCAAGGTGGTCACGTCTTCGTAGGTCTTGCGACGCTCCTTCGTGAGCTTGGAGACCTTCTCGTATGCGTACAGGACCGTCGTGTGATCCTTGCCTCCGTACTCGGCGCCGATCTGAGGGTATGAGAGATCTGTCAACTCCCGACAGACGTACATGCTGACCTGTCGGGCGTGCACCAGGTCCCGCGTACGCTTGGTGCTGCACAACTGCTCGACGGTGAAACCGGAACTGCTCACCGGTCTTGGCGAGGATCATCGATGCCGTGATGAGGCGTGGCTTCGATGCATTCAGGATGTCCGAGAGGATGTCTTGAACCAGGGGCACACTCAATTCGGTGTCGTAGAGCGATGCGTAGGCGTTCACCCTGATGAGGGCTCCTTCGAGCTCACGGATGTTGTAGGTGATGTTGGTGGCGATGAACTCGAGCACCTCGGGTGGAACCCGGGAACCCGCTTGGTCGCCCTTCTTGCGGAGGATGGCGAGCCTGGTCTCGAAGTCGGGCGGCTGGATGTCGGTTATCAGTCCCATCTTGAACCGACTGCGAAGACGATCCTCGAGGGTTGCGATCGCGTCGGGGGACGGTCCGAGGAAAGCACGATCTGACGCTGCGCCTCGTGAAGGGTGTTGAAGGTGTGGAAGAACTCCTCTTGGAGCTGTTCCTTGCCTTCCATGAACTGGATGTCGTCCACCAGGAGGACGTCGATCTCCCGGTAGCGCTGCTTGAACACCTGCTGGGTTCCGTTGCGGATCGCCTCGACGAACTCGTTGAGCATCGTCTCGGTTGATATGTAGCGGACCCTGAACGAGGAGTAGTTCTGCTTGACATAGCCGGCGATGGCGTACAGAAGGTGGGTCTTCCCGAGACCGGCGTCTCCGTAGACGAAAAAGGGGGTTGTAGCTACGCGCAGGGGATTCTGCAACCGACAAGGCCGCAGCGTGGGCGAACCGGTTGGATGGTCCTGTGACGAAGGTGTCGAAGGTGTAGGGACGCCTGGCGCTGTCGGGAGCGGTTCCTGATGCTGCCGGTGAGGTCTGGTCGGTCTGACGCGCATCGGGGACCACATCGGCATCGGTCAGGTCGATGATCGCTTGGTTGGCGGCGTCACCGGTGGGTTCCGGCGACACCGACTGAGAGGACGAAGGAGGGTGCACGTCCACCTCGAATACGACTCGCAGGGATTCGTGTCCTTCATCGGACAGGACAGCCTCTATCAATCCAAGGTAACGCTGCTCGATTCGTTGACGCAGGAGTTGGGATGGCACCGAGAGCGTGAGGACGTCGTCGCTCATGTCGGTGGCGGTGAGCTCCAGGAACGTCGAGTTCCATACGGTCTCGGTGACCTGCTCGGCGAGTGCGGCCGCAGCTGAGTCCCAGACCGTTGTGGCGTCAGTGCTCAAGGCTGGGCCTCCCATTCACCGATCGATGTCAGATGGAATCCGGCGTTTGAGCGCCTGATTCATCGACACGGACCCCGGAATCCACAGGCATATCCACACTCTGTGGAAAACAGACGACTACAAAGGGTCCGAGCTCGACCCGGCGCGGAAGCGAAGCTAGCCACTTGACGATCGGTGAGCAACTGCGACATGCGGCGAACCGCCATCGTGGCCGAGTGAGCGTCTGGATGGCGCCCTCCGTTCATTGCGAGCGCCGGGTACGAGGGTGTTCTGGTTGGCACCCGCACAGCGTGTGCGCGTAGCGTGAGCAGGTTGAGTTGCGGGGCGCAAACGCGCTCATGACGGCGATCATCTGTGTGCAGGAAGAGGTACCGGAGCGCATCGTGAGCAACCTCGATCGTGACCAAGGACCGGAGATACTGAGCGTGAAGCGTACATACCAGCCCAACAAGCGTCGTCGGGCACGAAAGCACGGGTTCCGGCATCGGATGTCGGATCGGGCGGGGCGGTCGATCATCAAGAGCCGTCGCCGCAAGGGCCGTCAGCGACTGTCGGCCTGAAAGGTGCGGAGGTGGTTGCACGCCTCAGTCGGCGCGACCAGTTCACCTACTTGCGCGCGCATGCCACCACTGTACGTGAGGGAAGGCTCCGGATCTCCTTCGTGGATCCAGACGAGGCCATCGGTCCGAGTGAAGCGGCGGTGGCATTCGCCGTGCCCAAGAAGTACGGCACGGCGGTCCGACGGAACCGGGTGCGGAGGCGGCTTCGTGAGCTCATGCGTGACTTCGCCGATCGGGGTGAATTGCCGACGCGTTGGTTCCTCGTGAGTGTGATGAGTTCCTCAGAGGAGCCCGGCTATCACGATCTGAGTCGTTGGTTGGGGAGGGCCCTCGGAGGAGTCCGTGAGCACGGTTCGACGGCATCAGCGTCGCACCGGTCGGATGGGTCAGCTCACGGACGGCGGCACCCATGACCGAATCATCCACTGTCGACCGCCCAGGTGGACATCCGCGGCACTCGGCGTTGGGTCGGGTGGTGACTGCACCGATCAGGTGGTACCAACTGATCAGGGCGGACCGCCCTTCGCCCTGTAGGCATGTCCCGAGTTGTTCGACGTACGCGATCGAGGCGATCGAGGCACACGGATCTGTTCGAGGGGTCTGGTTGGGTGTACGTCGGCTCTCACGTTGCCATCCTTGGGGCACTTCAGGCTTTGACCCTGTTCCCGGAGCCCCTGATCCCGAAACGAAGGAGAACTGATGTTCGAGCCGCTCTTCGACGCCCTCGGGTCGGTGATGAACTTCTTCTACACCCTGATCCCGAACTACGGATTCGCGATCATGGGCCTGACGGTGCTCGTGATGGTCCTGATCACTCCGTTGACAGTCAAGAGCACCCGCTCGATGCTCGAGATGCAGCGGCTCCAGCCTGAGATGAAGCGCATTCAGGAGAAGTACAAGAACGACCGGGAGAAGCTGAACGCGGAGTTGATGGCCTTCTACAAGGAGCACAAGATCAACCCGCTCGGGGGTTGTCTGCCGCTCCTTGCCCAGATGCCTGTGTTCATCATCATGTACCAACTCATGCGTGGGCTGACCGTGCGAGCCGGCGGACTGGGTACGGGGATCGGACACATCGCCGGTCAGAGCATGTCCGGCCAGAGGTTGTCGCCGTGGGTCTTGACCGACCAGGTCTTCCAGCCGTCGCATCTGAACCCGACGAGCGAGATGTACAAGGCGCTGTCAACGACGAGTGACATGAACTTCCTCGGGATGGACCTGAGTCTCTCTGCCAGCGACGCGATCAAGATGGGTGTGTTGATAGCACTGCCGTACCTTGCTCTGCTGGCGATCATGCTGGTGACCGGAATCGTCCAGAACCGCCAGCTACAAGCCAGGAACACCGGGACGAGCACCAATCCGCAGCAGCAGATGATCATGAAGTTCATGCCCTTCTTCCTGCCGGTCATCTCGTTCAGCTTCCCTGCGGGTCTCGCTCTGTACTGGTGCACTCAGAACTTCTGCAGGATCGGTACGAACCAGTACATAACCCACAGCGTCTACGCCAAGCGTGATCACGGCCCCATCGAGGCGAAGGCTCGCGACAAGGGATCAGGTGGTTCGAACGATGAAGGTGCATCGAAGGCCGCGTCATCGAAGAAGGGGATTGCTGACAAGACGAAGCAGTCGTCGAAGTCCGCCGGCTCCACGAAGAAGACGGGCGGTGGTGACACCGGACGATCGGACGGGCCCGGCCGCAGCGTGAAGAGCCAGAAGGCGCACGAGAAGGCAGAGTCGGCGAGGAAGTCCGAGTCAGGCTCAGGTGCTCCAAGGCGGTCGGGGATCGGGTCGACGCTCAGGTGAGCGTCGCCGTTGAAGTCGTGAATCATCACACAGGTCAGGCTCAAGGAGGCCGTAGTGGAATGGGTTGAGACAACGGACAAGTCGGTGGAGGCCGCCACGGAGCTGGCACTCGATCAGCTGGGTGTACTGGAGAGCGAGGCAGAGGTCGAAGTGTTGGAGGAACCCCGACAGGGCATGTTCGGTCGGGTTCGGGGCATTGCACGAGTGCGCGCTCGGGTCAGGCCCTCGGCCCCACCGTCGAAGACCGAACGCAAGCGCAATGGTCGAAAGGAGAGCAAGGTCGAGTCTCGTCCCGTCGATCAATCGTCGAAGGCCCGAGATCTCACCGATGATGGTGGGACTGTCGACGGTACAGCGTCTTCGGTGTCCTCAAAGGCCGCTGGCAGGAGCGCAAAGGGCGCCAGAGAGAAGCGACCAACCAGCTCGGGGACAACAGCCAGGGGTTCTTCCTCAGGTGATGCTCGCAGTGGCGTTCGGGCTCCGACAAGGTTGATCGGGAACCGATGCCAGAGGATGAGCAGCGCAGTGCAGGTGAGGAGTTCCTGGTTGGACTCCTGGCCGGGTTCGGACTCGAGGCGGCTGTTTCGAGTTCTCTCGACGCCGAAGGAGTCCTGGGGTTGCAGATCCAAGGTGAGCGACTGGGCCTGCTCATGGGTCCTGGTCTGACCACGCTGGATGCCATCCAGGAGGTGTGTCGGAACGCCATTCAACGACAGGCGGACGGTCGTGAGTACGGAAAGGTGGTTCTTGACGTGAGCGGGGTCAGAGCAGACCGTACGGCAGCTCTCGAGGACTTCGTGCGGGATGAGGCGCGACAGGTTGCCGCAACAGGTGACGACGTGATCTTCGAGGTGATGTCACGTTCTGATCGCAAGATCGTCCATGACGTGGCTTCTGGTATCGAAGGTGTTGCCACGGAGTCCGTGGGTGAGGACCCGAGACGACGAGTAGTCCTGCGCCCGGCTTGATCCCGGCGGTGCCCATTGCCCTGCCGAGCGGATCACTGAAGAGATGAACGGCCGGGTCTCCGTCTCCCAGCACCTTGGCGAAGTCCTCGAAGCATCGAGACGACGAGGGTTCTTGGGGCCCGGAGACCCAGAGGCGCATGTCCGTCACGCGATGGGCTTCGCGAGGGTTATCGGGTCGGGAGCGTCTGTTGTCGACCTGGGGTCAGGTGGCGGAGTTCCCGGACTCCCTTGCTGGTTCATCGGCAGGACATCCGGATGACCCTGTTGGATTCGGCGCGAAGGAGAACCAGCTTCCTCACGTGGGCGCTTACCGTGCTCGCCGAAGCCGACCCCGGGATCCAGGACCGCAGCGAGGTCCTGTGGGGGCGTGCAGAGGAAGTCGCGCGAGACGATCGAGTCCGCGGGAGGTTCGATGTGGTCGTCGCCAGGTCCTTTGGCAGGCCTTCTGTGACCGCAGAGTGCGCGCGACCGTTCCTGCAATCCGGCGGTCTCTGGTCGTGAGCGAGCCACCGGTCCACGATGACCTGCGCTGGCCGGTGGTACCGCTCGATGCTATGGGACTACGTCCTTTGGACTTCTACCGCTCGGAAGGCTCGGGCTTCGTCGTCTTGGAGGCTACGGGCGGTTGCCCTGACACCCTACCGAGACGGACAGGCGTCGCGGAGCGGAGGCCCGGATTCTGATCGACCTGGATTGTTCCACGTGGAACAATCCAGAGGTGTCGGTGGCGTCTCGGAGGTGGGACGACCAGGGGCTGTCCGTCGATCACCGATCCGAACGGCTCCAGCGTCGATTCGCCACAGGCTCGTCAGGCCACCGTGCGGGTGGAGCGCGGAGCGCGGAGCGGAATGTCGAGGGCGCAAGGTGGCGGCGGTCTGTTGCAGTCGCAGTCGCTATGGCAGTGCTCGTCGGACCGCGGACGCGGTGCGATCTCGGATGCCATCTGAGTGGTCGGCGATGGTCCGCCGATCCAGATGATGTGTTCGCATGATCGCTCAGGTGGGGCCTCATGAGGTCGTCGGAGATGCTTTCGATTGCACGCTGTTGCTCCGAGGGAGGGCCGGAAGGCTGGCTCTGTTAGTCATGGTGCTGCGAGCGTCGATGTCACCAGGACGTTGGTGGTGACAACAAGGGTTGCACCGGGCGGGAGTCAAGTGACAGGACCGCGCGCATCATGAAGCGCGGTGTCTGTCTCAGCTCAAGCACCTTCCGGCGTGAGTAGATCCGACTGGACGTCACGCCGTGCTCGTGCCCATCGGCATGGACCTCCCATCGGCATGAAGCGATGCGCCCGATGGAAGCTCGCAATGGATCCAGGCCGCTCGAACCACTCGGTGCGTGGATCGACAGGGATCGGTTGGCTGGGGACCGTCAGGTAGCTTGCGAATCGTCCGAGGCCAGAGCGCCTGATCGTGGACCGACACGGGAGAACGCCCTCCATGGCAGCAGTGGTGGCCGGGCTTGCGCTGTCGCGGGCCTGACCTGTCCGGTGCGTGTCGGGCTGGAAGTGATTCCAGATGGAGCAAGGTCGATGAGTGGAATGTTCCACGTGGAACAACTCCGAACCGAGAAGATGGTGGAAAGGCTTGACCATCCTCTCCCGACCGTCAAGGATGGTGAGCGCCTGCAGGTTCCATTGGCTCCACCGTCCGGACACCAGGAGACGATTCGTTGCCCAACCCCTTCGAGTTCCGACCTGGCCCCCACACTGGCGGAGGCAACGACCCTTCGGTCGCGCCACCAACGGATGTAGGGTCCCAAGACCCGGTTGCTTTCGGCGAGAGCCACACAGGTTCCCCACCGGGACCCTCCGTTCAGCCCGATGCCACGAGGGTGCCCATGCCCGTGACGGGACAGCGGTCAACTGATCGACATGGGGAGGCACCTCTCACGGGAACTCCCGAGGAGGAGGCTGCTCCCGCAGAGGTTCGCATTCTGGCAATTGCGAACCAGAAGGGTGGTGTTGGGAAGACCACGACGACGGTCAACCTCGGCGCGTCGCTCGCGGAGCTGGGACACAGGGTGCTGATAGTGGACCTGGATCCGCAAGGAAACGCCACTACGGGTCTAGGGATCAACTATCGGGTGCTCGACTCGACGATGTACGACGTAATGCTGTCCGGACTCCCCATCGATGACTGCATCGAACCTACCGAGGTGAAGGGCCTTTTCGTGGCGCCGGCCAGTCTCGACCTGGCGGGCGCTGAGGTGGAGTTGGTCTCGTCGTTCAATCGCGAGTCAAGCTGGCACGGACGTTGGACGACGTCTCCGATCAATATGAGTACATCTTGATCGACTGCCCACCTTCGCTCGGCCTTCTGACGGTCAACGGCCTAGTTGCGGCGACAGAGGTGATGGTTCCGATCCAGTGTGAGTACTACGCTCTCGAGGGCCTGGCACAGCTGACCCGGAACATCGAACTGATCAGGGACAACCTGAATCCTGACTTGCACATCTCACACATTGTGATGGTGATGTACGACAATCGCACGAAGCTGGCCGAACAGGTTGTGGGAGAGGTCAGGGACCATTTCGGCAGCATCGTCTGTAGGAACATGATTCCCCGGAATGTGAAGTTGTCCGAGGCCCCGTCGTTCGGCCAGCCCATCACCACCTACGCATCCAGCTCCAGAGGAGCAGTGGCCTACAGGGAGTTGGCGCGGGAGGTCAGCGGTGTCGCGTAAGGGAGGACTCGGCAGGGGACTCACCTCCCTGATTCCACCGGCATCCCCTGGTTCCGGTGGGCCCGGTGAGCCGGTGACCGGAACCGGGTTGATGGAGGTGTCGATCGATGCGGTGCAGCCCAATCCCAACCAACCGCGGCGTCACTTCGACGACGAGGGCCTGGATGAGCTGGCTGCGAGCATGGCCGAACTGGGTGTGCTCCAACCACTGCTGGTGCGTCGTACCGATGATGGGTACGAGCTCATTGCGGGTGAGCGTCGACTGAGGGCAGCCCGCCGCGCCGGCCTACTGCAGGTTCCCGTGGTGGTGCGTCAGACGGCGGGAGCTGCATCGCTCGAGGAGGCGTTGGTCGAGAACCTGCATCGTCAGGACCTGAACCCGCTCGAGGAGGCCGCAGCCTACCAGCGACTGGTGGAGGAGTTTGGCTACACCCAGGAGCGGGTGGCCGAACGCGTCGGTCGGAGCAGAAGTGCCGTTGCCAACCTCTTGAGGTTGTTCCAGCTCACGCCAGCCGTGCAGAAGCTCGTGGGCGACGGCCTGCTGAGTGCGGGTCATGCGAAGGTCCTCCTTTCGCACCCGGATCGTGCGTATCAGGAGGCACTCGCCAAGCGGGCGGTGCGGGAGAACCTGACCGTCAGGCAGGTTGAGGACCTTGTCAAGGAGCGTCAGCGGTTGGAGAACCGTGGAATGTCCGACGCCGAGGACTCCGATGGTGATGATCGGGAAGGATCCGAGGGTGAACCACGTAACGGTGGATCCGAGCGGTCGAAGTTGCGTCAACCCGGTCTCATCGAGTTGGAGGAGTTGCTGGGCCAACACCTGGACACTCGCGTGGCGATTGCAATGAGCTCGAAACACGGAAGGGTGACCATCGAGTTCGCGGATCTGGAGGATCTGGAGCGGATCTATCGTCGGATGATCTCTGGCGACTAGGGACCTGCGCGGATAGGTCATGTCGGTGGTTCAAGAGCCTTGGCGGCTACGCCGCCAGAACCCCACTCCGCCTTTGGTCGGTCCACCTTTCGGCGCACCCCTAAGGCTCTAGTTCAGGCTGGAATCGACTTATCCACAGCGGGGGATAACCCTGTGGGAAAGCAGAAGACTGAAGGTGACCGTTAGGTCGAGACATACAACATGGTCGTCCCGATCTTCAGGCCCGCCATGACGACAGAGCCCGAATCAGCGACGTCGCAACGAGCTCACGATGCTGTGGTGCGTCCAGACCGTGGCCCAGGCGAAGTGCCACCGCGGGAGGACGGGTCTCGCGTAGGATCGGCAAGCGCATACCTCGTGCCACGCCGAGTCCGGTGGCCGGCAACTCCGCGATGATCGCTTCGGCGAGTGACCGCCCTCCATAGGATTCGAACCCCGGTACCGAGAAGTAGCGGGCCTCGATCTCGTCCTCGGCCGTGTACTCAAGACCCAGGAAGACGTCGGCGTCGAAGTCGTTGGCTGTGGTCGCCTGATCAGATGAGTCTCCGTCAGCGATGGTGACCCCTGCGCACAGAGGCGCCAACAACCCCGCCAGGCTGCTGCTCAACAGGTCTCCAGGTTGCGGAGATCCGATCACGATCCGGAGGGTGCTGATGTCGTGGTCCGTGCTGAGCAGGGTCACGCGTTCCCTGACCGATGCGATGGTGGAGCTGCCTGCCCTACCCTCGAGCCTCCTGAGTGCTGCAACGGTATCGGGTCCGCATACCTCGTCGAACACTATGCCTGCGTTGCGCTGGAACTCCCCCAGCGCCTTCTGTGTCGACGTGCCGAAGATGCCGTCCACGCGTCCAGAGTCGAAGCCGAGCGTACCCAGCCGAAGTTGAAGGTCAGCCACATCCTCACCGCGGATCATCGGAGAGCGGAGACAGAGGAGTCGATCTCCCAACTGGTGCTCGGATTCGATCAGTGCGGTCCATGTGGCATGGTCACACGTCCCCGAGGGATCGAGACCTCGGGTCTCCTGGAACGCGGCTACCGCAGCTGTGGTGGCCGCGCCGTAGTGGTCCTTCGGATCGGGGTCGGTGGAATGACCCAACAGGGCGAGTCGACGTCGCAGCTCTCCGACGTCGACGCCGTCGTCACCGGAGGAGAGAGTCGCGGCAGCGTGCCGGTCGGCTTCATCGGCCAAGTGTCTTGAAGGACTCACTGCGACCAGTCACAGCACGGGCGCCAGGTCCGCCAGCAGCTGTGCCTTGGCCTTGCTTCCGGTGACACGGACGACCTCATGGCCATCTTTGAAAACGATCAGAGTGGGTATACTCATCACATTGTACTGTTGAGCGATCGATGGGTGCGAGTCGACGTCGAGCTTGGCGATCTGGAGCCTGCCTGAGTGCTCATCCGCGATCTCCTCGAGGATGGGGGCGATCTTCTTGCACGGACCGCACCATTCGGCCCAGAAGTCGACAACCACAGGCTCTGTGGCGCTGTTGACCTCCTCCGCGAAGGTGGCGGCGGTCAGTTCGCTGATGTGTGCCATGGTTCGAGCACCTCTCGGTCCTGGACGGACGCCCGCGGTTGGGTAGCGCCACGCCACGTATCTCGGGTAGGACTCTAGTGGCCTTGGGCTTCGAGCCAGCGTTCGGCGTCGATGGCAGCCATGCAACCGCTACCTGCGGCGGTGATGGCTTGGCGGTACCAGTCGTCCTGTACGTCTCCACACGCGAACACACCTTCGACGCTGGTGGTTGAACGGTCCGGGTCGGTGACCAGGTATCCGTTGTCATGAAGGTCGAGCTGGCCCTTGAACAGGTCCGTGTTCGGGCGGTGGCCGATGGCCACGAACACACCCGTGAAGGGGGTGAACTGACCGCTCACCGGTGATGGTGTCTTCGACGGCGACGCCTTCGACGGTGGTGTCGCCGATCACCTCGGTGACCGTCGAGTTCCAGAGGAAGTCGATCTTCGGGTTCGCCATCGCACGTTCGGCCATGATCTTCGAAGCGCGCAGTTCGTCGCGCCGGTGGATCACTGTCACTCTGTCGGCGAACCGACTGAGGAAGTTGGCCTCCTCCATGGCGGAGTCGCCACCGCCCACGACGCAGATGTGGTGTCCTCGGAAGAAGAAGCCATCACATGTGGCGCAGGTCGAGACCCCATGGCCGAGCAAACGTGACTCCGATTCCAAGCCGAGCATCAGTGACTGAGCGCCTGTGGCTACGATCACCGCGCGAGACCGGTACGTGGGCTCACCGGCCTCTCCTCCGACCCAGATTCGGAAGGGGCGTTCGGAGAAGTCGACACGTGAGACCTTCGCGGAACGGATCGTCGTGCCGAAGCGCTCCGCCTGGGTGCGGAAGGCGGCCATCAACTCGGGTCCCTGCACCCCCTCCGGGAATCCAGGGTAGTTCTCGACCTCGGTGGTCAACATGAGCTGACCACCCGGCTGGTCGCTTGTGGATGAGGGCTCACCTTCGATCAGCACTGGATCCAGGTTGGCCCGGGCCGCGTAGATAGCAGCGGTCAACCCGGCAGGTCCGGATCCGATGATGACCACATCGTTGACGGTCATGTCGTCGCCTTGGCCACTCTTCGTACTGCTCACGGGTTCCTCCATGCGGTCGTGGTTACCGTGCTCAACCGGTCGTCCACTGATCGTGTGGGCTCAACCCGGTGACTCCGTGCGGCCTCGACGGCTCCAGCTGATCCAACCTGCGATCCACATGACCAGGGCAATGAGCGAGTAGACGATCCAGACGTCGCCGGGTATCGCCCAGTTGAGCAATCGGATCATACCCACGAAGAGCATCACCATGACCGGCAACAAGACGATCGCGGCGACGATCCCGTAGATGATTCCGTGCGCCACACCCATGAGGGGCCCCGTGGTTCGCGAGCGGACCTTGTCCACCGAGTCGGTCACCAGGTCCGTCACCTGCTGGGTCCACTCGGGAGCAGTCGGGGCAGGCTGGTCCCCGGACGCTCGCGAAGTTGGGTCACCGGGTGTTGACATTCCGATGACACTAACCGATTGCGTTCGGTTCGCCCGAAGGTCCAGTCGGTCAGATCCCCTACGGGAGTCGGATGCGCCCAGTCGCGTGAACGCCTGCGAAGGTCGACGTCGGCTGCGAGGCCCCCTGGGCCTCCATGCTGTCCCCACTTCCACCGCGGGACCCTTCGTGGTTGTCCGATGCCGTGGGTCCGCCTGCATCCGCAGGAGGACTGCTATCGGTGTCCAGGTCCGGTGCGTCCGCCGGCTTGGACGGACTTCCAGCGACAGATGTCGTGACCTCAGCGGGATCCGCTTCCGCCCCGGCCGGCTCCTTCTGCGACGGCTGGACGGCTGTGGCCGAGTCAGCGGAGTACTGCGCGGACTCCTCGGGCTCCGGGCTCCACAGCATGAGGGCTCCCACACCCACGGCCAACACCAATGCCGCTGCTGTTGCGATCCACTGGCCGCGCACGGACCTACGACGCGAAACGAGGGTGCGGGCGTTGTCCGCCGTCTCCGACGGGAGCGACCTAGGTCCGTCTGTCAGTTGTCCCAACGAATCCTCGAGTATGCGGTCGAGCTCACCCGAGGTGGCGGCGTCCTCGCGGGAACGCAGAGCGTCGCGGGCGTCGAGCATGGCTCCTGCGTCCCGTGGGTCGTTGGGCATCGATCTCGTCGATCTCGTGCCGAGGCACCGCCAACCAACCCTCGAGCTGCTCCGATGCTGCAAGGTCGTTCTGGGATGCCATGGGTTCATGGGAAGGCGGCCGGTGCCCGGGGTCTCGAGGTTCGGAAGGATCGGTCATGTCGTCTCCGCTGGGTTGGACGTACTCGCAGCGGATTCGGTTCCCGCAGCGAGGGCATCGGCAAGACGTCCACGTCCTCTGGCTATCCGGGAGCGAACGGTGCCGATTGCGGCACCGGTGATCTCCGCGATCGCTGCGTAGTCGAGATCGGCCACGTCCCGAAGCACCACGGCGACCCGGAAGTCCTCGGGGAGTTCGGCGAGGGCCCTCTTGAGTTCTCGGCGCGTCTCTGCAGCGAGAGCATTCGCCTCGGGCGACTGGCGTGTGCTCGGGGGCTCGTGGTCCGCCGGGAGCAGCGTGGGATCGATTGGTTCAGGGCGACGTCGTCGCCGCCGAAGCTCGTCGAGGCAGGCGTTCGTGGTGACTCGGTAGATCCAAGTGGACAGAGCGGACCGACCGTCGAACCGGTCGAGGCCGCGGGCGATCGAGATCAGGGCGTTCTGCGCGGCGTCATCGGCATCACCACGGTCGGCGCACATCCTGTTGCACACAGCGTGGACACCGGGGAGGTGGATGCGCAGGAGGGACTCCAAGGCGGCGGAATCCCCGTTTCGGGCCGCCGTGAGCAGAGCCTGTTCCGCGCCGGAGGCATCGTGAGGGTTGTCCGAGGGGTCAGCCAACTGCTGTCCCCTCTACCAGGATCTCGTTGATCTCCACGCGGTACGAGCCGTCGCCGTCACCGAGATCTGTGATCCACAGCAGCAGTCCGTCGGCGCGGACACCACCCAGCGGCACCTTGAGCTCGCTACGGACGTCGGTGAGGGTGGCGGCCGGCGGTCCTGCGTTGGGATCGGGGAACTCGTCGGCGGTGACAAGGTGGATCTCCCCTGACCATCCGTTGGCCGAACTGACGATCGTGACCGAGTCGATCAGCGAGGGCCGGTCCAGATGCGCCAACAGGCCGACCCCGTCCTTGCCGGGGGAAGAACGTTCGGGTGTCGTAGCTCTCCGTGCGCCATGCGGTCTCGACAACGCCGTCCGCTGCTGCCGACGCGAGGAAGTCGTTCTCGCCGGGGTCGCCCCCTGCCGGACGGGTCGTAGGTGCTCACGGCGGCGATCTTCGGAGCTTCGGCGGGCGGCGGCAGTGTGGATGGCGGGATCACCGGGTCGCCGGTGTTCTGCCTGAGCAGGGTACCTGCGACGACGAGCGCGCCGGCGACCATGAGTATTCCCAGGGCAGGGACCAACCACCGTCGCTCGGATCGACCGAACCCCGGAGCATCGACAGGCTCCGCAGGGGCGTTGCGGGTGACCGGACTCACAGGAGCGACCGCGATCGGTTGGGGCGGAGCCGTCTCGAGCAACGCGGCTCGGAACTCCGCCGCGTCACCGAAACGTTCAGCCGGGTCACGGCGAAGCGCCCGCATGACCGTGGTGGCCAGGCTCGGCGGCACGTCCGCTCGGTAGCGACGCGGATCCACCGGATCCATGTGCAAGCGCGCCAGTGCCACCGCAGCACCTGAATCACCCTCGAAGGGGATACGTCCCACGAGGCATTCGTAGAGGACCAGCCCAAGGGGCGTATAGGTCCGAACGCCGATCCACCGAAGTCCCTTCCAACTGCTCGGGTGACAGGTACGAGGCGGTGCCGAGCAGGGACCCCTCGCGGGTGATCTCGGTGCTGTCCTCCGCCTTGGCGATCCCGAAATCGGCAACCTTCACGCGTCCGTCGGTGCACAGCAGGATGTTCGAGGGTTTGATGTCGCGGTGCACCAGACCGGAGTGGTGAGCTGCTTCGAGGGCATCGAGGAGCCGCAGCCCGATCCTGCGAACGCTCTCGGTATCCAGGGTCCCCCGCTCGTCGAGAACCTCCCCGGAGCGTCCTTGCGTCGAGGAGCTCCATCACGATCGCCTCGTGGGCACCGTCCGAGCAGGTGTCGTAGACACCCACGATGCCGGGATGGGTCAGGCGTGCCGCCGCGATCGCCTCCTGACGGAAGCGGGTGACGAAGGTGTCGTCTGCGGCCAGGTGAGGATGCAGCACCTTGACAGCCACCCGGCGGTCCAGGGTCTCGTCGATCGCTTCGAACACCTGTGCCATTCCTCCACTACCCAGCGGCTCACCGAGGCGGTACCGGTTCGCGATGAGCGTGCCGGGCGCCACCTGTTGGAAGTCGCCCCCGTGGCTGTCCGCCCGGGTCTCCTCAGACACCGTTCACTCCAGGTCCTTCGGCGCCATCGACGGGGCCGTCGTTGCGCCGGCGGCGGAAGGTCAGGATCCACCACATCCCCAGCACTCCGAGCGAGATGATCGACAGTGCGGCGCCCACTCCGGAGACCGATGACGAGCGCACCTTCACCTGCACTTCACGGATGTCGAGTACACCGTCGGGTGATGTGAGCTCGATGCGCATCAGCGAAGATCCCGGTGCCTGTACCTCCACCGGGATCTTCATGCGGTTCTCTCCGGGTTTGAGCAGGATGTCACGGGTAGCACCGTCGGGGAAGTCGAGGCGTGGTGACCGCGTGGTCATTCGAACGGTCAAGGGATCCTCGCTCCGGTTGCGGATCCTGAGCGGGATGGAACCTGAGCGTGATGTGAGCACGACGGAGCGCGGTGGTGGTGTCTGGATCATCGCGAGCTGCTCGTCGAGTTCAGAGTCGATCTGTCGCCACAGCGCAGAGCGCGTGTCGGCATCAGCGCCTATGGCCGGTGTCTGATCATTTAGCAGGTTCCATTCCACGACGGTGGGGTCGTCCGGTGAACTCATCGACGCGAAGCCTCCGATCCGCGTGGCGGTCTCGTGCCAACGGTTCACCACGTCGGCGACGCTGTCGGTCTCCCGCGGTCGAAGGCGTGCCACGAGCGGAGCCCCATCATCGTCGACCGTTGCCGCCGTGGGCGCGGATATGACCAATGGTCCCGGATCGGAGACAGCGGAAACCAACTCGCTCAGTGTCTCGTGGTCGGTTCGGGGCGACAGCACGATGGCCGCGGAGACACCCGGGAAGGAGTCCTCGCCGCTTTCCACAGCATCGAACCACGAAGCCATGAGTGCGGTCACACTGCGGTGTGCCCGCAGGCCGGCTGGGACGTCGGCCTCGAGCAGGAGTCCGGTCACCTCGGCGTCGTAGCTCGACACGGTCATTCCGTCGACGTCTGCGAGTGCGAGGGTGCGGCTCCTCTCCAAGGCGGACCGCTCGCTGTGGTCGAGGTCCGATGGGAGTGCCAATCGGTCCTCGGAGACGATGAGGTGCTTGATCCTGTGGCTCGACAGGTGCCTCGCAGCCTCGGTGTCGACTGTGTCGTCGAACATCCAGACCCCGGTGGGCGGCGCACCTGTCAGGTTGTTGAGCATGGTCCCACCTGCTGAGATCTGGTGGTCCAGTGCCGGACCTCCTGCAGCAGCGGCGGCGGCACCATCGAGCTTCACGTATGACTGAGAAGCGATGGTGAACTCGGTGTCGGACAGGTTCTCGACGAAGGCGACCCCGGATGGTTCGTCCCCTCGCTGCAGCGCGATGAGCGTGTTGGGTCGCAGGGCGACAGTGAGCGGGAGATCGTGGTTCTCTGTCAGCATCACCTCCCAGGCGGAGACTGCCAGGCTTTCCTCCGTGGGTAGGTCGGCCGCTCCGTCGACTCCCAAGGCAGGACCGCTGTCGAGAGTAGCGAGCAGTTGCATCGATGTCGTTGCCGGCCGGCCGTCGCGTCCTTTGGGCATCTCCTCCGGTAGTCGGTTCAGGAAGACGGTTGCCGCTGCGAGGATGTCGCCGTCGGGTTGGGATACCTCGACGGTCACCGGGTGTATTCCCGGGTGGGCACCAGCTGACGATCCGAATCACCACCGGCGGGTCGTACCGGGATGGTGATCGTCGCCGAGCCCTTGCGCGTGGCAAGCGCCGCCAGCGGTGTCGTGATGGGGGCCTGGAGGTTCCTCGGAAGCGAGTCACCGTCCATCTGGGACTCCGCGGTGTCCCGGAGACCGGCATCCTTGGGGCGCAACCGTTGGTGGATGGTGGAGGTGACAACCGCGTCGGCCGGGAGTCCGGCTGTGGGGAAGGTCACTTGGAACGTCCCGGTTGCGGTGACCCAGGGACTCACGGAGGTGACTGCCAGCGTCTCGGCGTGCTCGCTCACGCGGTCGGGGCTACCCGATGGCGTCGATACGGCGGCCCCTGCCGAAGCGGTCGGCACGAGTGATGCCACCAGAACCGATAGGCACGCGAACGTCGTCGCGGCTGCATTCCTCACTCCGTGGTCCAAAACAGGACCACCAGATCGTCGGGCGTCCGCTCGAAGCCGAGTGAGAGGTACAGAGCGAGCGCCGCGGTGTTGGTGACCTGGGTGTTCACCAGGACACGCTTGCAGCGACGGTTGTCGCACCACCGAAGGGCATCGGCCACCAGGACAGTGGCTATCCCGCGACGTTGGTGGTTTGGATCGGTGGCCAGCCGCTGGAGGAAGCCGAGGTTTCCGCCCTTGCCGGTGATCGAGTATCCCGCCGGAGTCCGGTTGAACGACGCCATTCGGAACCGGGCTTTGGGTGTGGCGTGCTTGGCATCGGCGAGGCCGTCTGCGTCGAGCCGCCAGAACGGGGTGAAGGACCTGCGGTCGATATCGAGTGCCGGTCCACGGTCACGGCGCCGACCGCGGCGGATTCGGATCGCCGAACCACTGCTCCTTGCAGCCCTGAACGCCGGCCGGTCGGCCCATCCGGTCCTGAGATCGTGTTCCAGCACGTGAAGCCGATCCTTCTCCACGAAGCCCATGTCGACGAACGGGGTGGTCTCACTCTCGCTCAGTGCCGACGTGACGACCTGTCGGTAGCCGCGCGAGCCGACGACCTCCAAGGCTGCACTGACGTCGGCCGTCGATGGGAGCGCCTGGTGTGCCGGCACCGACAGCAAGGCCATGCCTTGACAGCCGTGCCAGGGCGCGACGCGGAACCGTTGCCGGCCGACGGTGATCGTGTCGCGGGTCAACATGACCGGGTGTCCTCCTGCGCCGGCGCAGCGGTTGGGTGCCAACGATCGTAGTTTCCCACCGGATGCCCGTCATCGGGGTGTCGCCGGTAGATTCGGGTCGTGAGCGTGCTGTTCTCGTGCGAGACGGTCTTTCGGGAACATGACACCGGTCCGTTCCATCCTGAGCGGCCGGAACGAATCGACGCCGTCGATGCGGGGATCCGGGCGCACCACCTCGGGGAGCTGCTCCTGCGGTTGGAGACGCGTCCGGCCTCCGATGAGGAGCTGGGCGCCGTGCACCCGAAGTCGCACGTGGCGGCCATCGAGCGGTTCGCGGCTGAGGGAGGCGGTCACCTGGACCCGGATACAGTCGTCTCCGATCGTTCGGCGGAGCTCGCGCGTCTCGGATCCGGTACCTTGCTGAGAGCGGTGGAGCTGCTGGGTGACGGTGTTGCCTCAGCGGCGTTCGTCGCTGTGCGACCGCCAGGGCACCACGCGACACGCGACACGGCGATGGGGTTCTGCCTCTACAACCACGTGGCGGTGGCCGCGGCGAGGCTGACCGCTCTGGGCGACCGGGTCGTGGTTGTAGACATCGACGCTCATCACGGTAACGGTACCCAGGACATCTTCTACGACGACCCCATGGTCATGTACGTGTCGTGGCACCAGAGTCCGCACTACCCGAACTCGGGCAGCGCGGCGGAGTGCGGGGGTCACCAGCGCTGGGCACCACGATGAACATCCCGGTGCCCGCTGGTAGCACCGGTGACACGTACCGGTATTCACTCGAGGAGTTCGTAGCGCCGACGATCGAGGCGTTCGAGCCTGACTGGATGCTCATCTCGGCCGGCTTCGATTCCCACCGGGCGGATCCCCTGTGCGAGCTGGCCTTGAGCTCGGGCGATCTGGCGGATATCACGGCGGACCTCCTCACGCTGGTTCCGCGGTCGGGTGGCCGCGCTGCTGGAGGGCGGATACGACCTCAACGCGCTTGCGGACTGCTCGGCTGCGATGGTCGCTGCATTCGGCGGGGTGAAGCTCCATCCGGAACCACCGACGTCGGGAGGCCCAGGTCGACCGTTTGTGGATTCGGCGATCGATGCCCGGTCCAGGGTCATCGACGAGGGGGCTGAGCAGGTCCGCTGTGGGACGATCAGCGGTCCCGCATTACGATACGCGTGGTGATCCCCGAGCGCGCCAGACCGGTAATCGAGCGCGTTCGCCCGTTGACCGATCGGTTCTCCGAGGCGGGTTACCGGCTGTACCTCGTCGGGGGAGTTGTCCGGGACCTGTTCGTACCCGGTGGGGGCGTGGACCACGAGGATCTCGACCTGACCACCGATGCGATACCTGAGGTAGTGAAGGACCTGGTGTCGCCGCTCGCGGATGCACTGTGGACCCAGGGCGAGCGGTTCGGCACCATCGGCTTCACGATCGACGGTGATGACCTCGAGGTAACCACCCATCGTGCCGAGGTCTACGACCCCGAGAGCCGCAAGCCGATGGTGGCGTTCCGGGGAACCGACCTGGAGACCGATCTTTCGCGTCGTGACTTCACCATCAATGCGATGGCTCTGGAGCTGACCGGAGGGAGTCCTCGCCTGGTGGATCCCTTCGACGGGCTGGGGGACCTGCTTGCCCGCCGATTGCGCACTCCGCTCGACCCGGCGGTCTCCTTCACCGACGATCCGTTGAGGATGATGAGGGCGGCGCGGTTCATGGCCAGGTTCGAGCTGCAGAGCGACCCGGAGCTCCTGGCAGCCGTGAGCGGCGGCGCGACGTCTCGCCATCGTGTCACCGGAGCGGGTGCGCGACGAACTCTGCAAGTTGGTGCTGCTGCAAGACCCGAGTGCGGGCCTGTGGTTCCTCAACGACCACGGTCTTGCCCAGGTGGTGCTGCCGGAGCTGCCCGCAATGCGCGTGGAGCAGGATCCCATACATCGACACAAGGATGTTCTTGCGCACACCATCGCGGTTGTCCGGCAGTCGCCTCCGGATCTGCGGGTGCGCCTGGCGGCGCTGTTCCACGATGTGGGCAAGCCGCGCACCCGGACCGTTGGCGACCACGGTGTTTCCTTTCACCATCACGAAGTCGTCGGAGCACGCATGACCCGAAAGCGAATGAAGGCGTTGCGTTTCGCGAACGATCTGACCGACGATGTGACCCAACTCGTCTACCTGCACCTGCGGATGCACACCTACGAGCTCGGATGGACCGATTCGGCGGTACGCAGGTTCGTGCGAGATGCAGGGGGACTGCTCGACGAGCTGCTGGCGCTCACACGTGCCGACTGCACCACGCGCAACAGGGCAGAGGCCGAGGCGTTGGCGCGGCGAATCGATGAGCTCGAGGAGCGCATCGTTGCCCTGAAGGCCGCTGAGGAACTTGATTCGATGCGCCCCGACATCGACGGCCGCCAGGTCATGGAGCATCTCGGGATCGAAGGTGGTCCCCTCGTGGGCCAGGCACTCGATCACCTGCTGGAGCTGCGTATCGAGCGGGGGCCCCTGGGAACCGAGCAGGCCTTCGACGAGTTGGATCGTTGGTGGGCCGGGCGCTCCTGAGCGTCGCCTATCCTCTTGTTGGGTCTACGCGGGTGGGTGCATCCCGGTCGATCAGGACGTCGTCACGCACGAAGTGGCATCTCGGACACCACGGGCGTCTCGGTGATCGCCTGGCCCACTCGCCTTGCTCCCTGGCAGATGCTCAATCGACCGACGACAGAGGATGGAACCGGACATGGACGGAATCGTGGTGGGAATCGATGGCTCGGAGAACTCCCTCGACGCGCTCCGATGGGCTGCGTCGGAGGCATCGGCCCACGGATGTGCGCTTCATGCGGTGAGCACCTACTCCACCCCGATCATGAGCACCGGCTACGAGCTGGCTGTCGTGGACCCAGCGGACCTGGAGGCGGCTGCAGTCGCCGCACTCGAGGCTGCCGTGGACACCGTTCGCTCGGAGGGGCTGCTTGAAGGTGTCACCGTCGATGTGCTGGCGGTCGAGGGCCACGCCGGGGAGCGCCTCATCTCGATGTCCGAGGGAGCCCACCAATTGGTCGTTGGCTCGCGTGGCCGCGGCGGGTTCATGGGCCTGCTCCTCGGGTCGGTCACGAGCTATGTGGTGAACCACGCGGCCTGCCCGGTCACGGTCGTGCGACCGCCCGCCGACGGATAGGGGCGGTCGGGCCGAGCGCGCCGCCTGCGCTCACTGGCAAGGTCGATGGGTAGGTCAGGTACCATGCTTGCGCGCGCGGAACACGACGGTCGGCGGAACCCATCGATCGCTTTCGATCCGGTGCGGGGAGCTCGACTCCTCCGCCGTTGTGACTGGCGCCGGCTCGAGCAGGGTGTCGATCCTGAAGTTGCTTCGTTGAAGCGCGGTGAACACCTCCGAGATCTGGTGGATGTGCGCTGTTCCTTCGTCACCGGCGACCATCCACGTGACCGCGTCGGTGCTCCAAGCAGTCCTTGTCAGCCAGGGGGTGGGTCCCTCTGCTGGATCCCAGTCGACCATCAATGAGAGGGGATGCGGCAGTGAGATGACCAGGGGTGCCTCTGGTTTGAGGACCCGGTGAAGCTGTCGGAACACCCGAGAGAGGTCGCCCACGGCGCTCAGTGAGTACACGGCGAGTGCCGAGTCGATGCTGTCAGCACGAACGAAGGCCAGGTCGGCCAGATCGCTGTGGTGGAACTCCAGGCGCGCCTCGGCCAACTCTGCGGCCGCACGAGCGCGGTGAGCCTTGCGTTGGACGGATCGACGGCGATTACACGAGCGCCCTCTCGTGCGATGGCGACCGCGTTGCCACCTGCCCCGCAACCGAGTTCCAAGACCCTGCGTCCGTCGAGCGGGCCCATCAACTTCGCCAGGGCTTCATCGTCCAGGTCGGGTCCCAGGCGGATCGTCGTGAAGGGTGGCCTCATCTCCGTGGGGGAAGCTGCACGGGGGGAGGCTCGTCGGTGGTGAGTCGGGTTGAACCAGCACTGGTCGAGCTGTCACGTTGCCTGCGGAAGGGTGACGCCGGCTGGTCTGTCGGGTTCCGGCCATGTCCCGGAGTCTCGCGGACACTGACGCCGGCATGGCGGATGCCGGTACCCTGTCTGGCTGTGCCATTCCTCCAAAGCGACAACGAGGGTCGGGAGGGACCCGTACCCGGCAGCGTCGACTACCGCCTTGCCCGGAGACAGGAGCTGCGAGCTCTACGCGAGGGCGGTGTCTCACGGGGAGACGTGTGTGATGCCCAGCACGAGTTGCTGAGGGTTGCTGCAAACCACTCGCGGCGCGCGACCGCTCCGTGTCCCGTGTGTGGCGAGTCGACGCTGCGACTGGTGCGCTATCTGTTCGCCCGCGGCTCCCGGCAGGTGGCCGGGTGGTCGAGGACCACGAACACCTGAGGAGACTGGCGGAACGCTACGGCGGTCGACCGAATGTGCGGACCTACACCGTCGAGGTGTGTCTGACGTGCAGGTGGAACCACCTGATCGAGGTCGTACCGTTGGGCAAGGCCTCCCTAGCATCAGCACGCGTCGGTCGCCCCGAGCGCAGCGCCCGCCGCCTCCCAACGCCGCAGGGTCCGGAACGCGACGGGTGGTCGGCCCGGGTGCCTTCCGTGCCGTCGGTTGACGGTGCAGAATTGACGCCGCACAGCATGACCCTGTGCCGTCGTGCCTGCAACCCCTACTGATCAGGTGTTCCATTGCCCAGCGTGTCCTCACCTTCCCGATCCCCACGGAAGCCTCGTCGCATCCTGTGGAGGTCCCGCAGGGTCTTCTTCGCGTTGGCCGTGGTGATGGTGGTCGCGGCCGGTGGCATCTGGATGGTGCTGAACACCATCGAGTTGCCTGCTGAGACCGAACCGATCGAGACCACCTTCGTGTGTGACATCAACGTCGCTCCGGGACAGTGTGGGTTCGACAACGCGATCGCTTCTCTGACGGCATCGGAGGAGCGGGTGGTGGTGGACTACGACGAACTGCCTTCTGTGCTCGTGCAGGCTGTCCTTGCCACCGAGGACCGGAACTTCTTCGACCACGGTGGAATCGATCCGGTGGGTATCACTGCGCCGTGGTGCGTGACGTGATGGGGGACAGCACCTCTCAGCAGGGCGGTTCGACCATCACACAGCAGTATGTCAAGGCGGTGTACCTCACGTCCGAGCGAACGCTCGACCGCAAGCTCCGCGAGGCGGTGTTGGCGGTCAAGCTGGAGCAGCGACTCGACAAGCGTGAGATCCTCACGCGCTATCTGAACCAGGTCTACTTCGGTCGGGGAGCGTACGGGGTGGAGGCGGCTTCGCGTGCCTACTTCGGGGTGCCGGTGGACGAACTCCAACTGCATCAGGCTGCGTACCTGGCCGGACTGATCCGCTCACCGGAGTCAGCCGATGCCGCCCAGGATCCCGAAGAAGCGAGCCGCAGGCGCGAGACCACCCTTCAGGCGATGGTCGAGGAGGGCTACATCACCGAGGCCGATGCAACCGAGGCGGCCGAGGTTCCCTGGGTCAGCGAGGCAGTGGCACCCGATGGCACCCCCAAGTGGTCACGATCCGTCCGCGCACCACCAAGCAGGCTGACTTCAACGAGGTGAAGCATGCCGAGATCGGTTCGGAGTACTGGCTCGAACTGGTGCGTGAGCAGCTTCAGGATCGTTTCGGGCAGGGGGGCGCAGGCACAGGGGCTGAGGATCTACACGACGTTCGATCCGCGACTGCAACAAGCGGCGTATGACGCGATCGGCGAGGTGCTCGACACGCCTGATGCCCCCTGGCTTCGTTGGTGTCCATCGACGATCTGAGCCGGGTGCGTGCAATGGTCGGAGGCACGGACTTCGACGCGAGCAAGGTGAACTTGGCCCTGGGCGAAGCAGGGAGGTGGCTCCGGACGACCCGCTGGGTCCACTTTCAGCCGTTCGCACTGGCGGCGTTCGCCGAGCAGGGCTATTCACTCGACTCCCGGTTCGATGCACCCCGCACGACCACATTCCCGGGGGTCTACTCGTCTCCGGGAAAGCTCTGGAAGCCCGCCAACTACGGTGGGTCGTCCTACGGCGTGCAGACCGTGGAGGAGGCAACCTGGCGTTCCACCAACACCGTCTATGCCGGGATCGTCGATACCGTCGGCCCGCAGCAGTTGGTGGACATGGCGCACCGTCTCGGGGTCCGCAGCGATCTGGAGCCCAACTACTCCCTGGTGCTCGGATCAGGCGAGGTGAGCGTACTCGACATGGCGAGCGCGTACTCCACCTTCGCGGCTCGCGGGAGGCACACGGAGCCATATGTGATCACCCGTGTGGAGGATGCCGTCGGCAACGTGTTGTTCGACATCGCGGACGAAGTGGAGAGTGAACAGGTGATCAGCGAGGAGGTGGCCGACACCGTCACCTCGGCGCTGCGCGGGTGATCAACCGTGGTACGGGAACCGCTGCGGGCCTGGGCGTACCTGCTGCCGGCAAGACCGGTACCACCGACAACAACCGGGATGCCTGGTTCGCCGGGTACACCTGCGACTTCACCACCGTGGTGTGGATGGGCAATGACACCCCGACGGAGATGACATACCAGGGCAGGAAGGTGACAGGTGGGTCCTACCCTGCCCAGATATGGCGCAGGTTCATGCTCGAGGCGACCGACGGTCTGGAGTCATGCGACTTCGTGGGAAGCGGATGCGGGCGACGAGGTGCTCAACAAGCGCAAGGTGCCCGACAGCCAGACCACCACCACGACTGCGCCGACCACTACGACCGAGCCCGACGAGACGACCACCACCACCGAAGCCGGTGACGACGAGGAGGATCCGGAGGACACGACCACCACGGTGCCCGCCACGACGACACCGGGTTCCACCACCACTTCACTGCCTCAGTCCAGTTCCACCAGCGCGCCGCCGGGGTAGCCGATGCGATACGCAGGGCCGGTCCGTCCCACTGAGCCCTGTTCCGGTCGCCGGAGGCATCCGGTGATCCTCAGCTGCTGGATCGTCAGTCCGTGTCGACGGCGACGTGAGGGAACGTCGCGCAGCACGAGGCACACCACATCTCGATGTCACCCGCACCGGGCCGCTCGTCGGAGTTCAGCACACGTGGCACCGCCATCGCGGGCCCATCACCTGTTGAGCGATCGGCGAGGTACATCCGCTGCACCTTGGTCACCGACTGTTCGTCGCGCCCACAGCTCTCACAGACGGCCATGGTGGGAATCTACCCGCCAACCTGGCGGTTCGTCACCGGCGTTGGAGCCGCCGGTCGCTGCTTGGTCCCTGCAGGTTGAGTGTCGTACCATGGAAGCGTGGCCCGGCAGCCGAGGGGCGCTGGACCCGACAAGGAGGAGTGCCATGGCACCTACCACCGCATCCACCGGCTCCGTTCGGGCCGCGACGGTTCCCGCCGTCGCCGGCACCAAGGTTCGATACGGGTCCGTTCCACTGGTGATGGTCACCGCCTATGACGCGTCCGGTGCCCGGATCGCCGACGCGGCCGGTGTGGACCTGATCCTTGTGGGCGATTCGCTGGCGATGGTCGTGCTCGGTTACGAGGACACCCTCTCGGTCACCGTCGAAGAGATGGCTCACCACACCGCGGCGGTGACGAGGACGCGACCGCGTGCCCTGGTCGTGGGCGACCTGCCGTGGATGAGCTACCACGTGAGCACCGAGGAGACCGTGAAGAACGCAGCCACCTTGATCCGCGCCGGTGCCCAGTGCGTGAAGCTGGAGGGAGGCACCAAGCGCGTTCCGATGGTGGAGGCATTGGTGAACGCCGAGATCCCTGTCATGGGGCACCTCAGGCTCACCCCCCAGTCGATGCACTCAATGGGTGGGTTCAAGGTGCAGGCGAAAGGACTCCCGTGCTGCGCTGGCGTTGGTGGACGATGCGAAGGCCCTCCAGCACGCCGGCGTGTTCGCAGTCGTGCTGGAGGGTGTTCCGGATGCGGTCGCGAAGATGGTCACCGATGCGCTGGATGTACCCACCATCGGCATCGGCGCCGGCTCCCACTGCGACGGACAGGTCTTGGTGTACCACGACGTCCTAGGTCTCGAGGATCGCACGCCACCCAAGTTCGTCCGGCGCTATGCAAACCAGCGCACACCGGCGATCGAGGCGATAGGGCAATTCGCCGCCGATGTGCGGAGCGGTGACTTTCCGGGGCCCGATGAGACCTACCACTTGAGCGCCGAGCAGGCGGAGGCACTGGCGTTGTACGGCAGTTGATCCAAACCGTTCCGAATGTCGCACCCCCGCGCGATGGTGCTGCGGTGGTGAACATCGAAGCGAACAGCGGCTCGATCGGCGCTCGACGTGCTCTGCCGGGGCACCGGCGTCTAGTGTGGAGCGCCCAACTCGAACCCTGTTCTGCAACCGCAGGACCCGACGGCCGACAGGCCAGGACCATAGGGAGGAAATCACGTGCCATCACGCGCGTATGAACTGATGATCATCGTGGACGGCGACGCCGATGATGCCGCGAACACGGCCGTGATCGACCGGGTCACCGAGCTCGTAGAAGCCGGAGAGGGACTCGTGCCGACCGTCGACAAGTGGGGCCGTCGTAGGTTCGCATACGAGATCAACCACAAGCACGAGGGTGTCTACTCGGTGTTGGAGATCACCACCGACGCATCCGACCTCCACGATGTGGAGCGCTTCCCTCCGACTAGCGGACGACGTGGTCCGCCACAAGCTCATCCGTCTGCCGGATGCCGAGGCCACGCGTCGTGGTCTGTTGGCTGCAGCGGACTGACCGGAAGGATATCGCAATGGCAGGAAACTCAGTCGAGCTGATCGGCAACCTCACGAAGGACCCCGAACTCCGCTTCACGCCCAACGGGGCGCCGGTGGCGAACTTCCGGTCTGGCGGTCAATCGCCGTTGGCAGAACCGCCAGACGAACGAGTGGGAGGAGCAGACCAGCTTCTTCGACATCGTGTGTTGGCGCGACCTCGCGGAGAATGTTGCGGAGTCCCTGAGCCGGGGTACCAGGGTGATGGTGGTCGGGCGACTGGAGCAGCGTTCCTGGGAGAACCAGGACGGCGAGAAGCGCTCCAAGGTGGAGGTGATCGCCGACGAGGTCGGCCCGAGCCTCCGTTGGGCCACGGCCTCTGTGTCCAAGAACGAGCGCGGTGATGGAGACGGCGGGTACAGCCGCTCGCCTTCGCCGCAGCCTTCGGCGCAGCCCTACAACGACAATGAGGAGCCGTTCTGATGGGTAAGTCACGCAAGTCCTCGGGCAGGAGCCCTCTGAAGGACAAGGACAACGGCCGTCGTTTCAAGAAGAAGACGTCGATCCTGGATTCGGATGGGATCGACTACGTCGACTGGAAGGACACGGAGTTGCTCCGCCGCTTCATGTCCGATCGCGCGAAGATCAAGGCCCGTCGGGTGAACGGCAACAGCGAACAGCAGCAGCGCGATGTCGCAACGGCGATCAAGAACGCTCGTGAGATGGCGTTGCTTCCGTACTCGTCGCGGGTGACCACCAACGTGGAGGCCGTGGGGACCGTCGCGGCGGACGGCGGGATCGTCCGCCGCGTGACGACGATCGGAGTCCTGCGACCCCGGGCGGTGACGGTGGACCTGACGGCGGCGATGACGTCATGCTCGGTACCGACGGAGGCGATTCGGTCACCACCGCAGCGGAGGAGTCGATGTGAAGACGATCAAGTTGATCCTGCGTCAGGACGTGGAGGGTCTTGGCAACCGCGGTGATGTGGTCGTGGTCAACAAGGGCTACGGCCGCAACTACCTGGTGCCGCACAACCTGGCCATGGAGGCAAGCGAGGGTGCGGAGACCCAGGCGGCTTCGATGCGCAAGGCGCGCGACGAGCGTGACGCCGCCGCTCGTGAGGCCGCCGAGGAGATCGCGAAGGTCATGGTCTCCAAGGAGATCACCATTCACACTCGTGCGGGCGACAGCGGCCGCCTCTTCGGTTCGGTCACCGCGACCGAGATCGTTGAGGCGGTGGCCGAGCAGGCCGGGATCGAGATCGATCGCAAGGCCATCCGCCTCGATGAGCACATCAAGACCACGGGCTCGCATCACGTCATGGCACGGCTCCACTCGAACGTGGAGTTCCCGATCCATCTGGATGTGGTCGCCGACTGAGAAGCCCGCTGCTCGCCGCTGGGACGAACCCACGTACGGATGCTCCATCGGGTGTCCGTGATTGCCGCACTCGGTGGTTCTCCACCGGCAATCCACAGCTTCGAGGCACCCGTTCCCATGGAGCGCGAGTTGTGCCCACAAGGTCTCCGACCAGGTTCCACAGGAAATCCCAACGGTTGTCCTCTGGATCCCCACAACCATGCAAACCGATGATGGTGAGAGATGAGCGACCTCTCCCGCCACCGCGCTCCGAAATCCAAGTCAGCGCCCGACCTGCCGCCGACACAGCCTCACAGCAGCGTTCCGCTGCGCGCGTTCCGCCGCATAGCATCGAGGCGGAGGAGTCGCTCCTGGGGGCGATGCTCCTGTCCGAGCACGCGGTCAGCATGGTGTCCCCGATCGTGTCGGCGGATGACTTCTACAAGCCGGCACACCGCCACATCTTCGACACGATGCAGGCACTGGCGGTGACCGGTGCGGGCATCGATCCGGTGACCGTCGCCGAGGAACTGGGACGGGTCGACCTCCTGGAGGCATGTGGGGGCACGGCTGCACTGGTCACTCTCCAGACCCGCACCCCCGCGATCACCAATGCCGAGTACTACGCGCGGATCGTCCAGGAGGAAAGCCTTGCTGCGGCGTCTCATCGGAGCCGCCAACGACATCGCAGAGCTCGGCTATTCCCCTCGTGACGACATCGACAAGACGATGGACGAAGCCGAGAGCGCGATCTTCGCGATTGCCCAGCGTCGCAGCACAGAGACCCTGGCGGAGTTGGTGCCCCTGCTTGAGGCAAGCCTGACCCACTTGGAGGAACTGGCCGAACGCGGCGACGACGTGACCGGCACACCAACGGGCTACACGGAGCTCGACCGCCTGCTGGCGGGTTTGCAGCCAGGTGCTCTGATCGTGGTTGGCGCCCGGCCTGGAATGGGCAAGACGGCATTCGCGCTGGGGATAGCAGCGCATGCTGCGATCCGCGAGAAGCTACCGGTGCTGTTCTTCTCCCTTGAGATGGGCCACATGGAGATCACCCAGCGTCTTATCGCCGCGGAGGCACGTGTCGACTCCTCCAAGATGCGCACGGGGCGCCTGGCCGACAGCGACTGGTCGAAGATCACAAAGGCGATCGGTCGCCTGGGTGAGGGAACCATGTGGATCGACGACAACCCAGCGGTGTCGCTCGCGGAGATCCGCTCAAAGGCTCGTAGGTTGCAGGATCGGGTGGGGCAACCGCTGGGGCTGGTGGTTGTGGACTACCTGCAGTTGATGCAGGGCCGTGGATCCGCGGAGAGCCGCCAGGTGGAGGTCGCGGAGATCAGTCGCGGTCTGAAGGTGCTGGCCCGCGAACTGGGTGCGCCGGTACTGGCGCTCTCCCAGCTCTCCAGGAAGCTCGAGGAGCGGTCCGACAAGCGACCGGTGCTGGCCGATCTACGTGAGTCCGGTTGTCTGGCGGGAGCGACGAGGTTGCGTAGAGCCGATGACAACACCGAGGTGACACTTGCCGAGCTCACCGAGCAGGGCGCCACTGATGTTCCGGTGTGGAGCCTCGATGAGCAGTGGCGCATGGTGCCGGCTCTGCTCAGCAAGGCGTTCTGCAGCGGAACCAAGGAGACCTTCCGCCTGCAGCTGTCCTCCGGTCGGATGGTGGAGGCCACCGCCAACCATCCATTTCGCACCGTGGAGGGGTGGCGGCGCCTTGATGAGCTCGCTGTGGGAGCCCGCTTGGCGGTTCCGCGGGTGCTGGGTACCCCCGAACTGCTCGTGGTCTCCGCTGAGCGCACGCCTGCCGAGGATGCTCGCCAAGCGGTCGATGCCGGCGCGGTCCCCTCCAGCGTGTATTCCTATGCCGATCCAGACATGGCTCGGTTCCTGCGGGCGCTCTTCGACGAGTTGGGATATCTGTCAATCACATCGCTACGGGGCAGGCCCCATGTGCGGATCGCGGCGACGACCCGGCACCGGCGTCTGGTGGACGACCTGCAGTCCTTGTTGTGCCGGTTCGGTGTTCTGGGGCGGATCACCGACATCGGCTCGGCCAACCCGCGCTGGCGTCTGTGGATCCACGGTGTCGCCCAGCAACGCCGGTTCCTCGAGTCCGTCGGCTTCGCAGGACGCTTCGAGGACATGGTGCCCGATGCGCTTGCGGCGCTGAGCGGAGTGCGCGGGAATCCGAACGTCGACACCGTCCCGGCGGAGGTTCGTTCCTTGGTCGTTGAGGAACTCGCTGCAGCGTCGATCACGCACAGGCAACTCGCGGACTCACTCGGTGAGCGGTATTGCGGCGGGTACCTGTTGGGTACAGAGTCGCGTCCTCGGGCCACCAGCCGCGAGCGTCTGGGTCGAATAGCCGATGTCGTGGGCAGCAAGTCGCTAGCCGCGTTGGCCACGTCGGAGGTCATGTGGGACGAGGTGTGCTCGATCACTCCTGTCGGTGCCCAACCGACCTTCGATGCCACGGTGCCGGGCACCCACAACTTCGTGGCCAACGGCATCGTCGCTCACAACTCCATCGAGCAGGGCGCGGACGTGGTGATGTTTCTCTACCGGGACGACAAGTACAACACCGACTCGGCCGAGAAGGATACCGCTGAAGTGATCGTGGCCAAGCACCGTGCCGGTGCACCGGGAGTCTGTCGCCTGGTGTTCCTGGACTACTGCACCTTGTTCGCGAACATGGCTCCGAACGCCTAGGAGGTGCGCCGATAGCGCACCGACCAATGAGGAGTGGGGTTCTGGCGGGGTAGCCGCCAGGGTCTTTGCAGCACCGACACGACCCGTCCGCGCAGGTCCGTTGGAGCGACCCACCGCCGGCCGGGTGCGCACCTCTTGGGAGCCGATCGGCCGACGTGGGATCACCGTGCCGATGAGGATGACTGAGGACGACTTGTGGACGTGGACGAGGGGATCCGTACGGATCCCCCTCGTCACGCTCTCCAGGTCACAGACCGCTATTTGGTCCGTGGTGTTGCTACGGCATGGGAAGTCGCCCTGTCCCGGTGCCGTAGGGGGTCGGTTTCGCTACTTGCTCCCCGTTGACATTGAGCGACCACACTTTGAGAACCCCGCCTTGCTACGCGGCGTACCCAGACCAACGGTTCGACGCATCCCCTGATGTGCCTTGTGGTAGTGAAATCACTGAACAGGAAAACGTGACCGACGTCAACCCAAATCTGTCGAATCGAGCGAGTGAATCCGCAGATGGTGGGGGAGAATCAGCGGCTCTCGACATCCGGCCATGGGGCCCCGGTGCGAGCACCGCATCCCGAAGGCTGTCGAGGTAGTCGTCGCGAGGTATCTCGATGACCCCGAGGCTCTCGAGGTGAGGGGTTGCCCATTGGACGTCCAGGAGCGGCGCGTGGCACTGTCTGAGGGCGCCGACGAGGCCCACCAGCGCCACCTTCGGCGCGTCGCGCTCCAGGTGGAACATCGATTCACCGGCGAAGAACGCGCCGATGGCGACACCGTAGAGCCCCCCAACCAATTCGCCCTCCAACCATGTCTCCACACTGTGGGCCCATCCGAGGTCGTGCAGTTCCGAGTAGGCGTCGGTGAACTCCCCGGTGATCCACCCGTGTGGTCGGCAGGGGTCCGCGCATGCGCGGATGACCTCACCGAAGCAGGCATCCACGGTGATGTCCATTCGCTCCACCGAGCGTCGCAGGGACCGTGACACCCGCATTCCGCCCACTGGGAGCACGGCTCTCGGGTCGGGTGAGAACCAGGCGATCCGGTCTCCAAGGGGCATCGGGAACATGCCCGTGCGGTAGCCCGCGAGCAACGTCCCAGGCTCCAGGTCACCGCCCAGAGCCACGGGGCCCTCAGGATCGGCGTCGCGTGGCGACGGAAACGTCCACTTGCTGGACGGCGGTTGTCTCGGTGGGCCCACCGTCGCCTACCCGCTCATCGCAGCGTCGTCAGCCCGGCTACTTCCGTGAGTAGTCGTAGAAGCCGGCCCCGCTCTTGCGACCCAGGCGACCGGCACTGACCATGCGTCGCAGCGACGGAACAGCGGCGTAGTTGGGGTCCTTGAACTCGTCGTACAGCGCATCCAGGATCGAGACGGAGGTGTCGAGCCCGACGAGGTCCAGCAGGGCAAGCGGGCCCATTGGGAAGTTGCAGCCACCCTTCATCGCCTCGTCGATGTCCTCTGCTGTGGCAGTGCCGTTCTCGAGCATCCGAGCAGCGTTGTTGAGGTATGGGAACAGCAGGGCATTGACGATGAACCCTGCACGGTCCTTCACTCGCACGGGGGACTTGCCGCATGCCTCGGCGAACGCGATTGCGGAGGCGATGGTCGCTTCGGAGGCGGTGAGAGGCTCGATCACCTCGACCAACGACATCATGGGGGCAGGGTTGAAGAAGTGAACCCCACACACCTGGTCGGGGCGATCGGTTGCCATCGCCATCTCGATCACCGGCAGCGTGGAGGTGTTGGTTGCAAGGATGGCCTCGGGCTTGCAGATGCTGTCCAGTTCGGCGAAGAGGGGCAGCTTCACCGCAAGATCCTCCACGACCGATTCGATCACGAGGTCGCACTCGACCAGATCGCCCAAGGTGGTCTGTTGCGGTGACTCGCTCAAGGACCGCGTCGGCCGCCGCCTGCTCGAGCTTGCCGCGCTCCACCTGCTTGCTCAGCGACTTCGCCAGCCCTTCGCGCATGGCATCAGCAGTGGCCTTGGCGCGGGAGCGCAGCACCACGTCGATGCCGGCCTTGGCCGCCACCTCCGCGATACCCGAACCCATGATGCCTGAGCCGAGAATTCCCCACGTTGGATCGTCATGGGCGCAGAGGTTACCGAGGCATGGCCGCATCGGGACAACTCAGCACCCTCAGGTGCCGATCTGCGGTGGTCGGTGTCACCTCCGGCTCCCGTGGTGCAGGATGTGGGGGTGACAGATCCGAACGGTTCCACAACTCCAGCAGGTTCGCTCGCACTGGTGGGCGGCGCCGAGTTCGGCACCACCCATGATCACCATCGGGGTCTCTTCGCATCGGGTAGCACCGTCACGCTCCTGCCGACCGCGATGGCATACGAGAACCCCGCCGCGTTGGCGTCCGAGGCTCGGGCGCACTTCGACGCCCTGGGCGTGTCAGTCGAGGTGATACCTGCCTTCACACGTCCCGATGCCCACGACGCCGAAATGGTGGCTCGGCTACGTGATGCGGAGCACCTGTATGTCACCGGGGGTTCGCCGATGCACCTGCGTGCGGTGCTGCACGAGTCGCCCCTACTGGCGGCAGGGGTGCAGCGTTGGAACGAAGGCATGACCGTGACGGCCGCCGCGGAGTCGACCTCGGTGCTGTGTGGGCACATGGTCGATCATCGTGGCGGCGCCTTCACGGCGGGCCTGGGGCTGATCAGGACCTTCACGGTGATCGCCCGCTTCGACCGGTGGTCACCCGAGAAGCGTCGTCGCACGGTGGCGCTTGCACCGCCCGACATGCCTGTGGTGGGCATCGATGAGGCGACGGCGCTGGTGCGCGGCGCCGACGGGGCCTGGAGCGCGGACGGCTCCGGTGGCGTGCACGTCTTCGTCGGTGGATCTCCGGCGGAGCTGAGCGACCTGCCGACCGCGCTGTCATGATCCGCCTGCGCAGCCTGGATGTACCAGCTCTCGAAGCCGGCGACACCTCGAATGCACCCCCTGAGAGCAGAACCAGGCGGGGTCGCCTGCCATCGTGGGCGATCAGGACTCGGTGATCGTCACCGAGTTGATCAGTACCTCCTCGGTCGGCTTCCCGTCACTTCCACCCAGAGCGCCGATCGCATCCACGACTTCGGCGCCCTCGATGACCTGACCGAAGAGGCTGTAGGAGGGTGTGAGCCTGCTGCCGCCGCCGGGCAGCACCACGAAGAACTGGCTGCCGTTGGTGCCGGGGCCTCTGTTGGCCATGGCGACGGAGTAGTCCACATATGCATCGGCCGAGTCGGGCAGCTCGTCCGGGATCGTGTAGCCGAGGTCGTTGCTCCCATCCGCGGTGCCGTCACCGTCACCTGCCTGGATCACGAACCCGGGGACCACCCTGTGGAACGGCACTCCGTCGTAGTAGCCGTAGCGGGCCAGCACCACGAAGTTGTTGACCGTCTCAGGAGCGCTCTTCGCGTCCAGGGTCATCGTGAAGGCACCGGCGGTGGTGTCGATCGTCGCCGAGTAGCTCTTCGCGGGATCGATGCACATCTCAGGTGGCCCGTCGAAGGTGCTGCGACGCTCCTCGGACCGCTCCACCGGCGGGCAGGGCGTCGACGTGGCGGAACTGGTGGTGGTCTCAGTGCCGGCATCGTCGGCCGACTCCTCAGGAGCCTCCCTCTTCTCCGCGGTGTCGTCGTCGCCGGCAAACTGCCACACCGCCAATCCGACGAGGGCCACCAGAGCGATGAGCCCCGCGATGAGGTAGGTGCGCCCCTGTGTGGGAGCGGGTGGAGCAGCAGCCTCGCGGTTGGCCTTCTGACGGGCCCGCTTCTCGGCGTTGGTTCCCATGACCGGGCACTGTACCGACCCTCCGCGGACCTGCACAGCCATCCAGGGCGGCTCCCAGAGGAGTTCCGCAGGCGTGGATCCACAGCCGGGGTTCCCCGGTTCGCGTGCTTTGAGGACGGCGATGGCAATGGCGGTAGCTTGGGCTCGTGGCACTGCTGGTCCAGAAGTTCGGTGGCACCTCGGTGTCAGACCCTGAACGCATCGGCGAGGTGGCCTCTCACGTTGCACGATGTCGCCAGCGTGGTGACCAGGTGGTGCTCGTGGTGTCGGCCATGGGCAAGGAGACCGACGAGTTGCTGCGCCTGGCGGGCGAGGTGTCCGGGCACCGACCCGGACGTGAGATGGACATGCTGATCACCGCGGGGGAGCGCAAGGCCATCTCGCTGGTGGCCATGGCGCTGCACGGAGTCGGCGTGCCGGCTGAGAGCTACACGGGCAGCCAGGCCGGGTTCCTCACCGACGTGAACCACACCAACGCGAAGATCCTCGAGGTCCGGGCGGGTCGGATCCGAGCGGCCGTCGATGCCGGTCTGGTGCCCGTCGTGGCCGGAGCCCAGGGCGTCTCGACCGACAACGACGTCACCTTCCTGGGCCGCGGCGGATCCGACACCACGGCGGTGGCTCTGGCGAAGGCGCTCGATGCGGATGCCTGTGAGCTCTACACCGATGTCTCCGGTGTGTTCACAACCGACCCGCGGGTGGTGCCCGAGGCGCGCAGGATGCACCGGATCACCTTCGACGAGATGCTCGAGATGACCGCCGCAGGGTGTCCCAAACCCGCCATGCGCTCGGTCGAGTACGCCCACCGTCACCGTGTTCCGCTTCACGTCCGTTCGGCGTTCACCTGGGAGCCGGGCACCTGGGTAACCGAGGAGGATCCCGAGATGGAAGCAGCCCTGATACGAGCAGTCGTCAGCGACGATTCGGAGGCCAAAGGTCACCGTGGCCGGTGTACCCGACCAGCCAGGGATCGCCGCGTCGTTGTTCAGGCGTCTGGCGGACGCCGATGTGAACGTGGACATGATCGTGCAGAACGTCTCGGTCGGTGGTGTGACCGACATCTCCTTCACGGTCCCGCACGCCCAGTTGGACGCAGCGATGGAGATCTGTGAGTCCGAGCGCGCCCGGATGGGAGCAGCCGGAGTCGGCAGTGACCACGACATCGCGAAGGTGTCCGTGGTCGGCGCGGGCATGAAGTCGAACCCCGGTGTGGCGGCCATGATGTTCGAGACCCTGGCGGCCAACGGGATCAACATCGAGATGATCTCCACCTCGGCGATACGGATCAGCTGCGTCGTTGCCCAGGGCGAGTCCGATCGTGCGGTCCAGGTGCTCCACGAGGTCTACGAGCTCGAAGACACCACCTTCTGATCCCACCTCCTGAGCACACCTGAGCACTGCGACTCGGCACAGACCCGCTGCAGCGCATTGGCTCGGGTTCTGTACGATCGCACCATGGACATCGGAGTGTTCGGGGCCACCGGTCAGGTGGGGACCGTCATGCGTCAGCTGCTCGAGGAGCGGGACTTCCCCGTCGACAGCGTGCGGTTCTTCGCCTCGGCCCGTTCGGCAGGTCGGCACCTGCCGTGGAAGGACGAGGAGGTCGAGGTCGAGGACGCGGCGACGGCGGACTTCTCCGGCCTGGACATTGCGTTGTTCTCCGCAGGAGGGGCGTTCTCGCGTTCCCATGCTCCGAAGGTCGCTGCTGCCGGAGCGACGGTGATCGACAACTCCTCGGCGTGGCGCATGGACCCAGATGTGCCGCTCGTCGTGGCCGAGGTGAACCCGCACGCGCTGGCCACGATCCCCAAGGGGATCGTGGCCAATCCCAACTGCACCACGATGGCGGCCATGCCGGTGCTGAAGCCGTTGGCGCAGGCCGCCGGGCTACGCGTGCTGCGCGTCGCGACGTATCAGGCGGTCTCGGGTGCGGGGCTTTCGGGAGTGGAGGAGCTGGCGGGTCAGGTTGCCGCGACCGGCCAGGGAGCGGCCGCGTTGACCCACGACGGAGCCGCGGTGGACTTCCCGGCGGCATCGTCGTTCCCCGGACCATCGCGTTCAACGTCGTGCCGTTCGCGGGGAGCCTCGTGGATGACGGCAGCGACGAGACCGACGAGGAGCAGAAGCTCCGCAACGAGAGCCGCAAGATACTGGAGCTGCCGGA
This sequence comes from Microthrixaceae bacterium, assembly GCA_027493675.1. Lineage (GTDB taxonomy): Bacteria > Actinomycetota > Acidimicrobiia > Acidimicrobiales > Microtrichaceae > JAMLGJ01. Next base: position 175,797 of record JAOSKI010000001.1, read on the forward strand.
GCTGTTGGTGTCGGGTACGTGCGTGCGGGTTCCGGTGTTCACCGGGCACTCGCTCGCAATCCACGCCGAGTTCACCTCCGAATTGACTCCGCAGCGCGCAACCGAGCTGTTGTCGGCGGCACCAGGCGTGGAGCTCTCGGAGATCCCCACGCCTCTGCAGGCCGCCGGAGCGGGACGCGTCGTACGTGGGCCGGATACGTAGGGACTCCACCGTCGAGCACGGACTCGTCCTGTTCGTGTCCAACGACAACCTCCGCAAGGGCGCCGCCCTCAACACGATCCAGCTGGCCGAGCTCATCGCCGGCTGAGTTCGGCAGCAAGGTGAGGTTTCGGGGGAAATGCCCAGTTGAGATCGTTGCGGGGCGCTTCACCAGATCTGCTGGCGCAGCCTCGCTTGGCACCTCAAGACAACTGGTGGACGGCGGGCGCGCTGGTCCGCCTGCTGGTCGCGGCAAGGAACACGAGGAGCATTCCGGCGCCGGCCCAGACGAGTGGCTGGGTGGGGTGTGCGCACCATCTCGAGGCGAGCGGCGGTGGGCGCAAGGTGGTGGACACCGCGGAGGGCTCGTCGGGTCGTGGATGGTGAGGAGGGCTGTGACGCCCGGCGCCGGCTGTAGCTTCCGAGTCGTCACGCCAGCCGACGTTCAGGTCCCCGGCGGTTCGCGTGGTGGCGGGTCGGCCACTACGACGGCCCTCACCTAGCCTCCTAGCCTTGCGGCGCGCGAAGGGACGGGCACTGTAGGTGTTGGAGGGCCCTCCGCCCCGCAAACGACATGAAGGAGGTGCCGCCGAATGGCACAAGAAGTTCGGTGGCGCTCTGACGGCCACCAGATCTCACACGACAGCACCATCGACATCCTACGGTTCGAAGTCGAGGACCTGAACATGGTCATCAAGAACTGCGTGGCGGTCGCCGAGCTCTATGCAGGGCTGGCGGAACGCGGTGGACTGCAGAACGAGGCGCAGGTGATTCCAGTGAGCTGCTTCGCCGTTACTGCTGACTGGACCCCACAGCGGCTGGCCGAGGGAACCAGATACAGGTCGTACCGCCTGGTCTCCGCCAGGACCTTGCTCGCCGCCGGGTTCCCGATCTGGCCGACCGAGGTGTTCCTCGATGGCGCGCCGGATCCGAGGAACGAGGTGCACTACGACGTCATCGTCGCCACCGGTGAACTCCACCTGGCCGAGTTCTTCAGCCAGGTGAAGGCTGCGAGAGCTGCGGCTCGTGACCGGCTGCGCCCGGCCTTCGAGAGGCTGTGTGACCTGCTGGGAGATCCCCGTGACCTGTAGACGGGAACTCGTGTGTGCCGGCGATCTGACCGGTACAATCCACACGCAGATAGGAGGTGCTGCTATGCCCACAACGCTGATCGTTGTCGATGTCGAGCTCGGACCAGTGGAGCGTTCTGCTGGTGTGGCCTACATCAGCGACGCCCAACTGGACGTCGGCCCGCTGCACCTGGGCGCCAGAGTCGTGCTGCGCGACGAAGGTGGCTACCGCCACGACGCCGTAGTGGAAACCGTCGAGGCTGGCCTCTACGGGCAGCGCTACCGCGTCAAGTTCACCTAGAGCGGCGACTCCGCACGGCGCTCTGAGACACGCCCCGCCTTTATCAGGGCGGGGGCGTCTTTCGCGCCAGGGGGCCTGCTTCTCCGGCGAAGCGTGGAAAGCACGCCACGCGGTCGCACCACCGCCCAGACGTAGTTCGCCGATGTTGGTCGACAGGTCAGGTGATCGAGCAACGCCTTCCGACCCTTCCTGAGCATCCCAACCGCTGGCACGGAGAATCACATTCCCCCATCTACCTCACCTTGCTGCCGAACTCATCGCCGGCTGAGTTCGGCAGCAAGGTGAGACTGATTCTCGCACGAGCGAGACCCGGCGAACTGATGGAGCCTGGCCGTCCTGGTCCTGACCGTCTCGTGCGACGGCTCGTTGCCCGTGCGCGGGTCGATGGGAACCAGATCCGGGCGTCGGCGCCTCCTCGGCAAGGTGTCACAGTAGGAGCGCTGCGTAGCTGACCTGGACGCAGCTGGTCGCTGAGCCGACGGTGTTCTCGAAGCTCTTCGCCAACCGCCGGTGACGACCGACAAAGGGCGTGCGCGGCCTCGCCCCGCCCGCGTATGGGACGAACCTGAACACCCGCCGGCCGGTGTTGTCGAACCGGGGCTCGTCGCAGCCGATGCAGTCGACGGCGATGGTGTGCTCGGCGCCCATCCTGCGGCCGTAGGGCCCACCTTGGTCGTGGAACGTGGCCCCGCCGTGTGAGGCGCCCCGGACCAGCTCGGGATGCACCACGAGCATCGGTGGATCGGGTTCGGGCCCGGCGTGGATGAGCGCCTGCCTGTGCAGGCCCGCGAGGACCTGTGACCAGGGTCCGTGTTGGCGCGCACGAGCTGATCGATGGTGAGTGGTGGCTGTGTGTGGAGACCACCGCGGAGGTGGTGGTATGCGGGCGTTGCGGGACGTGGGCGGTCGGCCATGGCCGTGCGCGTACCGCGGTGCGGGATCTGGCGGTCCGGGGAAGGCGGACGGTGCTGGCGATGTGGAGCATCGCCTGGGCCACTCAACGCAGATCATCGGGGTAGGGGCACCCCCCGCTTCGGCTGCTCCAACAGGTGCACGCGCACGCGTTCGCAGCAAGCCCTCGATGAGGTCCGTCGGGGGCGCCATCCGCCGACGACCTACCGGCCTACTGAAAGGTCCGTGCTAGCGGTTGAGGAACTCGTACACGTTGATCGCGTACTGGCTACGGCTCGACCCCTTGAGCCAATCTATGTCCATCAGGACGACGAGTCGCCCGCGCCCTGTCGCCATGTCGGACTCATCCCATACCCCGGCAACCGCACGACTGCCGTTGCTGATGAAGACGTTCCTGCCCGTCACGCCACCTAGCCCAGCCATGCCGCCCGGCGCATCCGGGTGGAAGTCAACGAGCCGCTGTGGGCTCACGGCGATTGAGCCGGCAGCGTGGAAGTTGGGTGTGAAGGAGCCGTAGATGTCGCCGAATCCGCCTGCAGTGACCCTCCCCCGTCGATGACCGGAGTTGATGACAGTCGTGATCGAGGCGTTCAGTGCTTCGCAGCAGGGACGCTCACCGGTGAGGTAGAGGGAGCCGCCGTTGCGGACGTACGCAGCGAGCTGCTCCTGTTCGGAAACCGTCAACGGCTCGTACGCCATGACTACCCAGATGCTGTCGTAGGCGTCGAGCGATGGAGGCAGTGAGGCGTCCCTCTCGACGCTTGCACCGACGTCACTCAGGGTCTCTTCCAGGTTCTGACCCTCAACCCCGCCGTTGTCGGCCCTATGCAGGATGAACGTGTTGGCCTCGGCGCATCCGCCGAGACCTCCGCGCTCGAGAGTGCTCAACGCAGAGCGGGACATCGCCTCATAGCCAACACGCTTGGGGTGGAGCGATTCTCCCTTCGCTCCGAAGACGACCACCCTCCCAGAGCCACCAGTCATCCGAGCCGTTGGTGTTGATGGGCGCTGATACTCCGTGGTCGCCGAACTCGGCCTTGGTGCCGTCCGCGAAGAGGGACGTGAGCACGCGGCACCCGCCCTCGGTCCGCGTGTTGAATCGGCTCATGACCTCTCGCTGGACGGCGTCGCCGCGCTCGTGCAGCTCCTTAAGCTCCGCACCGACGTCGAGGCCCGCGAATGCGTAGTCGTGGTTCTGGAGCAGGTACGGGTATGAGTTCAACACGATCGTGCCCGGCTGTTGGCGCCCTTCAGGGTTGAGCCGACTGTGGACCGAGCTCACGACAGCGTCGATGCGGTCGGCGAACGTGCCCCTCCAGCACCAAGTCCTTGGCTCGATCCAGGGCTGCCTCGCACTGGTCACCTCTCCTTCCCTGCCCAGCGATGTCGAGAACGAGGCACCGCTGGCCGATCGATCCGAACCCGGCGTCGTTTCCACCGATCGTCATCAGCACGTAGTCGATCGACGTCGTGACCTGGTCGAGCGGCGATCTGACGACGCGGGTGCACACCGGGACCCAGCGTCCAGGCACCGAACTTCTCTTGGCGTCGCCCTTCCAGAAGTCGTCCGGTCCCGTCGATTCCTTCCGGGTGCACCACTCCTCTGCCGAGGAGCGAGAACCATGTGTTCGGAACCTGTGCTCCCCGGTGTTCTTCTCGAACTCGCCGGGCTCAACGGTCGCTTGAGCCACTCCGCTTGGCGATGTGCTCTGCCAAGCCGCCGTGACAGGCACGGTTGTTCACGTTCACCGAGCGACCGTGCTGCTCGCCGATCATCGTCGCGGTGAACTCACCCCACGTCTCTGTGCTCCGGTAGCACTCCTCGGTTCCGTAGTACGCGCGATCGCCGTGAGGCGGTGCGGGCGCCGGTGCCAGAGGAGAACGAATCACCGATGATCAGGACTTGAACGTCCCCCTCCTCGGCGCCGGCAGCTTGCTACTGGAGAAGTGGCGTCGAAAGCAACGTTACGAGTACGAGCACGCATGGAGGCGCGCTGCGGAGTCTCTCCGGAAGTGGTCCTCATGGTCGCCACCTCAGTTCTCGCTGTCGTCGGCGGGAAGGCCGGACGTCGACGAAGTGCTGAGTCCTGACGGTCATTCGCGTCTCGTCCCGATCATTCTCCATCAGATCAGCGCTGTGGGTTGTTGCGCAGCCGATGTCGAGTTCCATGTCTCCCTTGACGAGGAGCGTCCCAGACGATTCCACTCGAGTTGGTGTCGGCCGGTTCGGCCCCCTCCCAGCCCTCGTCTAGTGCGGCCTGGTAATAGGCAGCGTGCGCGTTCGAAGCGCTTCGTCCGATGGGGCGACGAACTTCCGGGAGATCCAGCTGGTGGGGTCCAATCCCTCTGCGGGAAGCTCCACGATTCCCTGATCTTCGACTCCGCTCGGAATGAAGTCGATGACCGACTCGTTCCGCAGCATCTCGATGACCGCTTCCGCCTCGACTGGCACAGCGTCGTCTTCTGGCTCAGCTGGTGTGCACCCGAGAAGCACCGTCAACGCGAGCCCTGAGGCGTACAGCATGTACCTGCCATCGGATCGTCTGCTGGCCATCTGGTTCCCTCCCTACGCCACGCGCGGACAGCGTCGCTGCCCTCGAGTGCTTTCGTAGTCGACCCACTCCCGCCTATCAAGACCCGGCGTCGCCCTCGCCCGCCGCAAGCTCTGCAGCAGCCTCGATCCGCTGCAGCTTGCGCTCAAGGATGACGACAGGAAGTTGCCGTCACAGCATGCTGGCTCCAGGGAGGCTGCCGATGGGTGTATCGCCCGGATCTCATCGGGGGAAGGTCGAGCATCTCAGCGACAGTCTGTGCGGGTGTGAGCACTTCACCGAGTTCGTGGACACGTTCGACTGACTTCACCCGAAGCTCGGGAACGTCAGCGGCGGCCGAGGTCATGATGCCATGGCCAGGCGAGGGGTCATTGGCGGAGGAAGCGTGGTCGGCGGCGTCGGTGGGGTTGCTCTGGGAGGTGTCGTCGAGCGGAGATCGGGTTGCAGTCGGCCTCGTATGCACCTGAGTGGCGGAACGCTAGGTGCTGGCTCGGCCGGCGAGCAGGCTGCGCCGAGTCTCGATTGACGACCAGTCGCCCAGCGTTGACCGGTTCCGTGAGGCGAGTGCGGTGTCGCGCACGGCGCAGTGCCCCATTCCGGTCGGCACGCCGGCCGCCGGCTGCGACGTCGATGGCGTGGTGTTCTGCCACTTCCGGGTGCAGGCAACCGACGCTGACCGCGTTGGCTGCCACCTGGTCTGCACAGATGTCGCGGCCTGCTCACGTGGGTGGATCGTGGACGTAGCGGGCGGCGGCATCCCCGAGCGACAGCCCCAACTGGTTGGCCAGCGAGGCGAGCCAGGCGAACACGTCACCCAGTTCGTGCAACTGCTCCTCGGCGGTGCCCTTTGCGTACGGCTTGGGCCAGCTCGCCCAACTCCTCACAGAGCCAGGCAACCGTTGCCGGCACCCCGCGCTCGCGGTCGTTGGCGCCGTAGAGCCGCTCCATCAGATCCTGGAACTCGTCCGATCTCCACGGGGATGAGGCTAGGTGTCGAACACAACGACACCCGAGTGGACTGCAGGGTCCGTGTCGGCGCGACACTGCCGATTTGGTGTCGTTGGCCGGATCGGTTTGGATTCCCCTATGCGTGTGGCTGTCACGGGTGCCTACGGGCACCTGGGTGCGAACCTGGTGCGGTCCCTGCTCGACGACGACGTCACCGTTCGTGCAGTCGATGTCGCAAGGGGGGGTATCGCTGGAGGGGCTCGACGTGGAGCATGTGGAGGCCGACGTTCTCGACCCTGACGCGCTGTCGCGGGCGTTCGAGGGGTGTCGAGGTGGTGTTCCACCTCGCTGCGGTGGTCTCTGTGGTCGGTGACCCGACCGGGATGGTGTGGAAGGTCAACGTCGACGGGGCGCAGAATGCCGCCGAGGCAGCTCTCGAGAGAGGAGTGCGCCGCTTCGTGCACTGCAGTTCGGCGCACGCGTTCGACATCGAGAGCTGTGGACCGTCGCTGGACGAGGACGGCCCCGTTCGGTCGGATTCGACTCCCCGGTCTATGACCGCTCGAAGTACACGGGTGAGCAGCGTGTGCGCTCGGTGATCGAGGAGGGCCTGGACGCCGTGATCGTGAACCCCACCGGGATCATCGGCCCGTATGACTATGCGCCTTCACGCATGGGTGAGACGATCCTGCGGTTCCGTGACGGCGCGATCCCGGTGAGCATCGGAGGAGGGTTCGACTTCGTCGATGTGCGTGATCTCGTGGCCGGCATGCGCGCTGCGGTCGACCGGGTCGCACCGGCGCCAACTACCTGTTGTCGGGAACCCGGATCTCGATCAGGGAGCTGAGCCTTCTCGTCGCCGGCCACTACGGACGGCAGGCACCGCGCGTGGTCGCACCGTTGCCGCTGATCAGGCCGTTCGGGTCGCTGGTGATGAGATTGACCCCAAAGGGCCAGGTCCCTCTGTTCACCCCGGAGTCGCTTCGTGCATTGCGGTTCTCACCCACGGTCAGCCACTATGCGGCGACAACCGAGTTGGGCTATTCGGTCCGCCCGATCCACAGGACCATCGCAGACATACTCGATTGGTTCGAGGCTGCCGGGAGATGACCGGTCAGGACTTCATGAACACGTGCACGGTGAACAGGGTGCGGTAGCCACCGCAGTTGCCCCACACCGCCGCGGTGCCGATGTCGGTGAACTCGGGGTCCAGGACGTTGGCCCGATGCCCCGGCGAGTTCATGTAGGCGGTGTGGATCTGGCCCACGGCTCCGCCCATGCCCACGTTCTCGCCGAGCTTGCGCCAGTTGGGCGGTGCGCCGTCGGCGAGCCTCGAGTGCCAGATCCGGCACTGGTCGCGCATCCCTGGGCCCAGCGGTCGGCCTTGATGTCAAGTGCCAGGTTCTCCCGCAAGGCCGGCAGGCCGGCTGCGGTGCGTGACGAGTTCACGTGGTTCCGTACCGCGTCCAGCTCGGCCTTGCTCGACTCGCAGGCTCCCAGGAGGGATGTCCCAAGCAGGACAGCGATCGCGAGGAGCGTTTTCGTACGCCGGGTCTGGGTTCGGTAGGGCTTGGTGTTCGGTCTTGACGCCACGAACGGAGCATCGGCGCCGGTAACGAAAGTCTTGAAAAACAATCAAAAACAACGACACATGCTGATAGTCACTCGATCGACCTCGCGACTGCTGTTTCGGTGTGGGTCATGATCGCCGATGCCGACCAGTGGGCATGGTCGGGTGGGGGAGATTGAACTCCCGACCTCCTCGTCCCGAACGAGGCGCGCTGCCAAACTGCGCCACCACCCGTGGCTCGGAGCGTGCCTGATTGTGTGCGCCGCTCCGCTGAACCGCTACGTGCATCCTACAGACGTGATGCCTCCGCTAGAAGTCGATCGGCGGTCCTTCGCAACTCCGAGTGCCTCGAGCGGCTTGACCAACCACTCGTCGGCACCTGAACGCTCCGCCAGGAATCGGTCTGCCTCGCGGTCGCACAACAGCAGGATGGGGACCACGGCGAGGCGACCCGCACCTTCCTCGGCACGTAGGTCCAGGGTCGTTGCCACGCCACCCATGGAACCAAACTGCTGATCGCACACGACGAGGCTGGGGCTCTCGGACTCGACCACCGATCGGACCTGCCTGCCGGCACGGACCTGGCTCAGCGATGTGTCGGCGTCGCCGAGTGCGGCGTCGAGCTCCGCGAAGATCCGGTCGTCGTCGGTCGCCACGAGGATGTGTCTTGATGCACTCACGTACCAGAAGCTACAGCCGCCGTTGGTGCGAGTGCCTACTCGGCCACACCACCGAGTTCGTCGCAAGCTGACATCAGGAGCCTTCCGATGTGGCCGAGCCCTTCGAGGTCGGTGACTTCGAAGGGCAGCACCGGGATGCGTACCACCGGAGCCGGTGCCACTTGTTCGGCTAGTCCGGCGAGGTTCGACTCCTCGCCATCGGCCACCGCCATCGCATCCGCGAGGGCGGTGTAGTGGTCTGCCAACGCCGTTCCGGCGAGAGTCGACGCGCGGGCGCGAGCTTCAGCAACCCCCCGGGCCTCTCTCGCGCGAACCGTCGGGTCGGAGTCCTGTCGAAGCGCGGCTGCATCCGGTTGACAACCAGCGCCCGCACCGAGATCCCGTGCTCGCCCAACTGCTTGGCGAAGTAGCCGGCCTCGGCCACCGTGTCGGCCTTCGGTGACGCCACGAGCACGAAGGACGTGTCGGTCGAGCCCAGCAGTCGGTCAACTGCCGAGGCGCGCTCCTTGAACCCCTGCTCCATGCCCTCGAACGCGGCGAAGAACGCGATTGCGTCGGCGATGACCTCTCCTCCGACGACCTTCGAGAGGCTGCGCATGACGCCCTGTGCCGCGACGTTGACCGCTCGCACGATCCCCTTGGTGGGGGTCATGAGGATCCTGTAGAGGCGATGGTCGAGGAAGTTCGCCAGCCGCTGCGGAGCATCCAGGAAATCGAGGGCGTGTCGTGTCGGAGGCGTGTCGACCACCACCAGGTCCCAGCCGCCCTCCTCGGCCAATTCGTAGAGCTTCTCCGGATGCCATGTACTCCTGGGTGCCCGACAACGAGGATGAGATGTTCTGGTAGAAGCGGTTGTCCAAGATCCGGTGGGCCTGATCGGGGTCGGCCGAGTAGCGCCGCACGAGCCCGTCGAAGGTGCTCTTGGTGTCGAGCATCAGGGCGTGCATCTCACCGGGAAGGTCGATCTCGATCCGGCTGGGCGTGTTGGTCAGTCCCGCGAGTCCCAGTGCATCGGCGAGACGTCGCGCAGGATCGATCGTGACCACGACGGTCCGTCGTCCGCACCGCCGCCTCGAGCGCGATCACCGCAGCCGTCGTGGTCTTGCCCACCCCGCCCGAGCCGCAACAGACCACGACCCGGCTTCGCTCGATGACCTCTCCGAATCGGGTCATGCGCCGCCTCCGGCATCGAGTCGGACGACGCCGTTCACCAAGGCGTCCGCGAGTGTCTCGATGTCGTCGCGACCCAGATCCGAGGTGAACACCTGTGGAAGGTGGATCTGGGGCAAGGGCAGCACCTCGGCCATCCGCTGGAGCTGGACATCCTGGATGGCCCGGCGTGCCTTGCGGAACTCCCGCCGCGGCGTCGAGGATCTCAGCCTCACCCGCCATGAGGTGGGTGCCTGCCGCTGTGGCGGCCTCGGCGGCAGGCACAGCGAGGCCCGGGAGCTCGGGGTAGACCCCGTTTACCACTACGGGCCCAAGTGACACACCCACGTCCTCCTCCAGGCTGAAGGCGGTCTCGATGAGCTCGTTGACGGGTGTCTCCTCGGGGAGGGTCACAAGCATCACCCGGCACCGCTTGGGATCCGAGAGCAGTTCCAGCACGTCGGTCGACTGCACGTGGATCGGGCCGGTGCGAACCGCGTCGGCCAGACCCTGTGCCGAGCGCAGGAAGGTGATGGCGTGGCCTGCTGCAGGGGCGTCCAGGATGATCAGGTCCTGGTCGTCGGTGCGCTCGATCTGCTTGACCTTTCCGAGCACCAGGATGTCGCGGATGCCAGGCACAGCGGTCGCGATCACGTCGAGGATCCCCGAGGAGACGAGCCGGTTGGAGATCCGCTTGAGACCCCGGTCGGCCAGGTAGTCGAGTAGGGCTGCGTCGGGGGTGAGTGTGCGTGCCCGCACTCCGGCATGGGATTCGGCGGCCTTCACGAGTTCCAACTCGGCGTAGCTCAGGCCGCCGGTCTCGAACATCGAGGACATCGCCTCCTTGCCTTCGACCTCGACGACGAGTGTGCGCAGGCCCGACCTGGAGGCGGCCACGGCCATGGCAGAGGTGACCGCGGTTTTGCCCACGCCGCCCTTCCCGGCGACGATTGTCACGCCGGCTTCACCGAAGAACTCGGCCGGGTTCACATCGCATCCCCTGTCACGGCCGTCGCCAGAGTCGGCATCGCGGGGGAGATCGTGCCCCGCAGGTTGCGGAGGCACTTCACCACGAATGTCGTACCGGAGGCTCTCACGTGGGCAAGTCTGCCATTTCAAGGAACGCTGCCCGTGTGTCCGCTGTTGTGTCCCTTGTGCTGGTGGTGTTCGTGGGCGTCGCCGACTCCGCGCAGGCGCAACAGACGTGTGCCGACGAAGGCTGTGTCGACGTGGTGGCCGTGGATGGACTGATCGACGAGATCCAGGCGACGAACGTCATCGAGGCCATCGAGGCGGCGGGCCGCGAAGCGTGGTGTCGAAGCTGTCGTGTTGCAGGTGGACAGCGAAGGTACTGCCGTGTCCGCCGAACGCCTCACCGACGTCGCCACGGCCATCGAGGAGTCGTCGGTCCCCATCAGCGTGTGGATTGGCCCCAGTGGGGCGGTGGCCCTGGGAGGATCAGCGGAGTTGGTGGCCATCGCCGATTCCTCGGGCATCGCCGGGTGCCGAGATCGGAGAGGTCGGAACCCAGCGGCTGCCGGTGGAGCGCTTCGGTGATCTGTTCACCGGCGATGCCGCGGAGGCTGAGAGTCGTGCCTTCGAGGGTGAGGAGGCTGTCGACGCGGGACTGGTGGACCGATTCGCTCCCATCGTGAGGGAGCACATCGTGAACATCGACGGTGTGCCCAGCGAAGTCAGCGAGGTGGATGGCGAATCCGCCCGGACTCCGAGTGCGCTCGTTCGATTCTCGAAGTTGCCCCTCGGGACCCAGTTCCTTCACACCGTGGCGAGCCCGTCGGTGACGTATCTGCTCCTGGTGGTGGGGCTGGGTTTGCTGGTGTTCGAGTTCTACACCGCAGGGATCGGTATTGCCGGGGTCGTGGGTGCGGCCTGTGTGGTCCTCGCCGCGTACGGCGTGGCGGCGCTGCCGCACAACACCTGGGCGCTGGTGCTTCTCGCCGCATCCGCGGTCGGGTTCTCGGTGGACATCCAGTCGGGCGTGCCGCGGGTCTGGACCGCTGTGTCGATGCTGGCGTTCACGATCGGGTCGGTGTTCCTGCTCACCGAGTTCGCCCCGACGTGGCTGGCTCTCTCGCAGGCGTGGTCGGCATGGCCGCTGCGATGTTCTCGGGGGATGCCCGCGATGGTGAGGGCGCGCTTCGGGACGCCGACCATCGCAAGGGACTGGCTGATCGGCGAACCGGGGGTTGCAGAGGGCGGCGGTGGACCCGCAGGGAACGGTGCGGGTGCGCGGCGCGCTGTGGCGGGCACGTCCCGGCATACCACGCCCATCCCGGCCGGCGCGGACCTCAGGGTCGTGGCCCTCGACGGCGTGGTGCTGGAGGTCGATCCCGTCGGTGACACGTCGGCGGATGACGCTGAGGAGGAGTGAGCCGCTCCCGTAGGCCTGCTCGCGAAAGCAAGCGCAACTCGTGCAAATTGCTCCTTGTAAGGATTCCGTAGGTCGCTCTATCGTGCAGCGCACACCCGAGGGGATCAGATGACAGGTGGATCCTCTGCGTGGGCAGCGGCTGCTTGCTGTGTTCAGTAGGGCACGAGGGGACGCAGGCGATTGCCCGGGTGACCTATCCGCTGACGGTCTAGGGGGCCTTGGTGAGTGCACAACCATCACCGGAGATGTGGCAGGTCAAGGCTGCATGTCGAGGACCGCAGTCGGCGGCCTTCTTCCCTCCACCGCAGTTCGAACGCAAGGCGGACCGCCTGGTGCGTGAGAACCGTGCCAAGCAGATCTGCGCAGAGTGCGTCGTTCGCAGTGAGTGCTTGGAGTACTCCTGGAGATCTCCGAACCACATGGGATCTGGGGTGGGTTGAACGAGTCCGAGCGCCGCGTGATGCTCGAATCCGCCTCCTGAGCGCGTCGGGTAACACGTTCGCCCGGGTCGTGTGACGCCCTGGGCTCCCGGCAGCGTCGCGAGCGTTGCAGGCGCGCTCATCCCGGAGCGTCAGGAGATGCTCACCGGGGTGACCTTCATCGTCGCGAAAGTGTGGCATCCATCGACGCGAGCAGCCTCGCGGAGCAACTCGAGAGGTCCGGTGGCGGGCTGATCTCCACGATCTTCTCGGCGAGCCGACTGAAGGTCAGCGCTGCGGGCCCGTCACCCAACGCGGCCGGTTCGCCCGCGTCCCCTCCGTGGGCAACTCGCGGTTCGATGGGAATCCGCGCCAGCAGCGGTAGACCCGCTTCCGTGGCGAGGCGTTCCCTCCACCGGAGCCGAAGATCTCGTGACGCCTTCCCTCGGCGTCCACGTACGCGCTCATGTTCTCGATGACACCCGTGACGTGAAGGAAGTTCTTGCGTCCCATGTCGACCACCCGGACCGCCACCAGTTGTGCGGCGAGTGAGGGGTGGTGACGACCAGCATCTCGGCGCGTGGGAGCATCTTGGCGAGCCCCATCTGCACGTCGCCGGTGCCCGGGGGCATGTCGACCAGCAGGTAGTCGAGGTCGCCCCACGACACGTCCTCGAGGAAGTGGCGCACCGCTCGGTTGAGGATCAGGCCGCGCCACATCAGCGCGCTGCCCTCCTGCTCCACCAGCAGTCCCATCGAGACCACCTCGATCGAACCGGAGCCGACGGGCAACGACCTGCGGTAGCATGCGTCCTTCGTCGTCGGCCTCGAGGCGGCCCGACACGCCGAGCATCCGGGGCACCGAGAAACCCCAGATATCCGCATCGAGGACCCCTACCCTCCGGCCTTGTGCAGCGAGCGCCGCTGCCAGGTTCACCGAGACCGAGGACTTCCCGACGCCGCCCTTGCCCGAGGCGACCAGCAGCACCTTGGTGCTCATCGGCACGGTGGTGGTCTCGGGCCGCTCGGAGACGGCCTTGCGTGCACGTTGCATGGTGGAGGCCTTCTCCTCGGCTGTGAGCTCACCCCAGTCGATCTTCACCGAGGTCACTCCCGGTAGGCCGCCCACGCGTGCGCGTACGTCGCGCTGGATCTCCCCACGCAGGGGACACCCTGCAGTGGTCAACGCCACGCCGATCCTCACAGCGCCCGATGCTTTGACGTCGACTCCCCGCACCATGCCTAGCGAGACGATGTCGCTCCCGAGCTCAGGGTCCATCACGGCTCCGAGGATCCCTAAGACGTGGTCTTCGGTTGGAGCGGGTGCAGACGCACTTCGCTGATCCGCGTCGGCCGGGTCATGGGCGTTGCGATTCGTATCCATCATCAAGAGACTACCCCTAATAGAACCGGTCATCACCGTGTAAATTGTCACGGGTGGCTATACTGGCTGCATGGAGGAATCCGGACCGGGCGGTCGCCTCGACCTGTTGAAGGCACTCGGTGACAACACCCGATATGCCATCTACCTGGAGTTGGCCCGCTCACCGAAGCCGTTGTCCACCGCTGAGGTCGCGTCGACCCTTGGCCTGCACCTCAACACGGTGCGCCCGCACCTCGAGAGGATGCGTGAGGTTGGACTGCTGCAATCGCGTCCGGACGCCTCCGGTGGCGTCGGTCGTCCACAGAAGCTCTACGAGCTCGCGACCGATGCCCCGAGCCTGGGGTTGGAGCCGCCGGTCTACCCGTTGCTGGCGCAGATGCTGCTGCAGATCGTGGTGGCCGGTTCGACAGACCCCGATACGGTGCTCGAAGCCGGCAGAGACGCCGGTCGGGCGATGGCATACCGTCGCACGAAGGAGCCCGACTGCCGCGAGGACACCGTCGCGATGCTGGAGGAGCTGGGTTTCGATCCGGCGTATGTGGCCGAGGGCGGGCGCACGAGCGTGGCCTTCGGTCACTGCCCCTTCGGAGAGCTGGCGCAGGCCCAGCCACAGGTGGTGTGCGCTCTGCACAGGGGAATGATGGAAGGGTTCGCCGATGAGCGGGGTGGAGGGATGGTGGAGAGCTTCTGCGACATCTCCGCGCGCACTCCCTGTCGTGCCGAGGTCGTCGAGGCCTGATGTGTGGGGACGGGTGACGGGCAGCGCGACACCGGTTCGCTGTCGCGCTGCATTGACACGGACCAACCCGTTAGAATTGTCGGCGGACCCGCGCGGTCCCAGCGGTGGTACCACTTCCGGGACCCGTTTCGAGAGCCGAAAGGTGCGCTGATGATCACGATCACCGAAGCAGCAGCGGAGAAGGTTGGCCAGCTGATCGAGGCCGAGGGCGAGCCGGATCTCGCGCTTCGCGTCGCAGTTCGACCCGGTGGGTGTTCGGGCTTCTCCTACGACATGTTCTTCGACAGCGAGATCAACTTCGACGACCTGTCGTCGACCTTCGGTGACGTGCGTGTCGTAGCCGACCCCTCCAGTGCACAGCTGCTCGAAGGTGCGACCCTCGACTATGCCGACGGCCTGAACCACTCAGGGTTCTCGATCACCAACCCGAACGCGCAGAGCACCTGCGGGTGCGGTTCGTCCTTCAGCTGACTGCGTGGGGGTGGCCCTGGCGCTGGTCCCGCGTCAGCCGATCACCTCGGCCATCTCCGATCGATCGATCGTCGCGTCCGCTCGGGTGGTGATGGTCCCCTTGGCGTCGGTCACGTAGAGGACCGGCTCGAGCAACAGGTCGTACTTCTCGGGAAGCGGTGCCAACGGTGCTGCGGCCAAGTCACCCTTGGCCGCCTTCGGGTTCTTGTACACCTCGGAGTGGATCACCGTCAGATCGTCGCGACCGTTCACCATGTCCATGAGGTTCCCGAGTGTCGGACCGCAGAAGGAAGTCTGGCAGTACGCCGGTGTCGCCACGAGCAGCACGATCGACTTGCCCTGTCCCAGGGCGTCGGTGAGGCTCACCGAGTGGAACGGGCATTGCGGCACCTGTGTGCAGATCGGGTCCACTTCCAAGGAGTTGCTGTCCGTCGCGGTGGGGGCCGCCGGGAGCTGTTGGCCGACCACGGGTGAGACCACTTCGGCCTGCGGGAACACCTGGATCTGGGAGGTCATCTCCTTGCCCTGGTAGGTGGCGGTGACATCGTGGATCCCGACGGAATCGAAGGTGTGCTGAAGCGGAAGGTAGGCGCGGGGGATCCCCTCGGAACGTGGTGACACGTCGAGTTCCGCGACCTCGGTGTCGTCGTGTGCGATCACGAACCGCACGTCTCCCTCGATGAGGTCCAGCGGTATGCCCTCGGCATCGGTGAGGAGATACGGCAGTCTGGTGGGAACGCCGACCGGGACATGTGGGGCCCCTTGTGGGAAGGCCGCTATCAATGAACCTCCCTCGCTCCGGTCCTGGGGATCGACGGCTCGCTTCGCGAGCTGCAGGCAAGGCCGATGGGCATCGTGGCGACGAGGCCGGCGCCACCCAGGATCACCGCGCCGGGAGACGGCGCGTCCCTGCGGTGACATCGCAGCGTGGTCCGTCCGCGGGAATCCGTGCTCGGGGACAGGTCGGTGATCATCCTGCGAAGCTACAACGGAGCACGTGTGTCGAGAAGGCAGGTGGGACATCTCCACATGGTTCGGGCCGGCCCTGACACGGCCCGTACGGAGCGACACCCGACGACCGCGGTGGTCAGGTGGTGGTCGTGTTCGGCATTGATCGGGTGGATTGCCCGCGGGCACACTCCCGGAGTGAGCTTCACCTTCGTGTTGAACGGCCGGGACCTGGAGGTTCCAGGCGACCTCGCCCGAGGGTCTCTGCTGGAGGTCCTGCGGACGCTCGGTGGCGTTACCAGCGCCAAGGACGGCTGTGCTCCCCAAGGGCAGTGCGGCTGCTGCACGGTCCTCGTGGAGGGTCGGGCACGGGTGTCGTGCGTGACCCCAGCCCGCCGTGTCGCCGGGCGCAGCGTGACGACCCTGGAGGGTCTTCCCAAGGCCGTGGCTGCCGACTGGGCGAATGCGTTCGTGGACCACGGAGCCACCCAGTGCGGGTTCTGCACTCCGGGAATCATCATGAGGTTCGAGGACCGCAGGGCACGGGTGAGCGAGGGCACCGCGATCGAGACTTCGGCGGTCGATCGCATGTTGGCTGCGCACCTGTGTCGTTGCACGGGTTGGCAGGGAATAACCGAGGTCGGTGTCGAGGTCCTGGGAGACCGTCAACTTGGCAGGAGATCCGGGTCCCGTCCCGAGCCTCCGCGCGAGGCGGCGGCACGTCGGGCCTCGATGGAGGGGGCGTTCCACAGCGAATCGATGCGGACGTGATCCTCTCGGGAGGCGGGTTCGCAGCGGACACGGCGCCACCGGACGCGCTGATCGCGGTTCCCGGGCCCGACGGCGACTGGGTCGTGGGCGAGAACGTCGTCGAGGCTAGGGCTGCTGCCGGAAAGGTGCAGGGTAGGCGGACGACGACAGAGCCGAAGCCGCCCCTGACGGTTCCCGACGGGGACTGGGCCGCGGTGCTGGCCACGTCGTGGGTGGAACCCGCCTATCTCGAAACCGATGCATCCTGGTGTTTCCCGGGTGGTGAACCTGCAGGCGTGCTCGCCAACGGCGGTGCGTTCGGCGCCAAGTCCGACTCGCCGCTACCTGAGGTCGCGCGTCGGTTGGCGGATCTACACGGCCGCAGCGTGCTTGCGCTCTGGTCCCGCGAGGACACCGTCAACCACGGCCCGAAGCGTCCGCCGGTCGCGCTCGGGATCGACTCCAGCGGAGCAGGGGGTGATGCGAGTGGTCCCGGCGGCTGGGATCCACGACGCGGTGGCCCGGGTTGCGCCGGGGCTGAACGTGCAGGAGGTGGCGGTGAACGGACCTCGCACGAGCGCCGCGATCCGGTGCGCGGGGTGGGCGGAGGCGCTCTGCGGCCTCGTTGCGGCGGACGTCGACACGCCTGTGGGTGGACGTGACGGGGCGGGGGGTCCGTGCAGTGGGCCCGGCAGGCGGTTGGGCCCGCGCCGAGGTCGTTCCCGCCGGCGACGGGCCCGCGGGTGCCGACGGCCTGATCCGGGTCCTAGTCGGGGCGGGCGACCCCCTGGACGAGGCTGTCCTGCGGTCCTACGTGATCGGCGCGGTCCACATGGCAGCTGGGATGGTGTGTTCGGAGGGTCTCGCGGTCGACGAGGCGGGCACGGTCCACGATCTGACCGTTCGATCCTTCGGTGTGCTGTCCCCCTCGGCGCTTCCGCGAGTGGAGGTCGTATTCGATCCCGAAGGAGGGGAGCCTGTTGCGGTCAGCGATGCGGTGTTCGCCGCCACGGCCGCCGCGGTGTGGCGGAGCCACGGATTCCCACCCCGGTGGCCGACCGGATCCTCGGTGCTCCCGATCGCCTGAGTGGACCCGGAGCGGTATCGGTGGCGCCGATGGGGCAGACTGTGGAGATGGGTCCACTGCTCATCGTCATCACATTGCTGGTCGTCATCCCCCTCGCAGTGATCATCACCGGAGCGGTCATGGCGGTGTTGCTGGGACACTCGCTGCGCAAGGAGGGTGAGTACCGCAACGAGGGCAGCGAGCTCACCGAGTTGAACGTCTGAGGTCGAGCGTCTGGGACCGCCGGTCGGACCGTCGGCGTGAGTGAGGGAGTTCAGCCGCTCCAGCGCGACTCTCCGAAGCGATAGCCGACCGAACGAACGGTCTGGATCATCCCGGAGTGCTCCTCACCCAGCTTCGCCCGCAGGCGTCGAATGTGAACGTCCACGGTTCGTGCTCCGCCGTAGTACTCGTACCCCCACACCTGCGTGAGCAGCGTTTCGCGCGTGAACACCCGACCCGGACTGGATGCCAGGAACTTCAGCAGCTCGTATTCCATGTAGGTGAGGTCCAACGGCCGCCCGTCGATCGAGGCCTGGTAGGTCTCGACGTTCAGCTCCAGCGTCTGGTACGTGACGATCTCGGGCGGCAGGTCCAGTCCCGTGCGGTCGCGGGACAACAGGTGACGTATCCGTGCATCCAACTCGCTCGGGTGCGCCGGCACCACGCAGAAGTCGTCGAAGATGTCGCTGCGGCTCTGAAGCTCCCCGAGCTCTGAGCCACGAATGCACAACAACAACGGCGCCAGTGCGAGCTCGCCCCGGCGGAGGGCCCGTGCCAGCGTGAACCCTGCTGCTGAATCGGCCTCGGACCACACGATCGCACCGGACCAGAGCCGGTCCTTCGCCTTGGTCTCACCGGACACCGCCTCCCAGCGAAGGCCTGCCATGTCGAGCACACGCGCCAGGTCGGGTGGCGCGGATCGGGCCAAACCAGGATCGGGTGCACGATCTCACCAAGCCCGCAGGTACCGGTCCAGTTCGAACCCGGTCACATGGGTGCGGTAGGCGGACCATTCGGCGCGCTTGTTGCGCAGGAACCACTCGAAGATGTGCTCACCCAGAGCGGCGCGCACAAGGTCGGACTGCTCCATCTCATCCAGAGCCGCCGAGAGGTCGGAGGGCAGGAGCCGTGCGGGCGTGCAGGTGGGTGACTCGGGGGAGCGCTGTCGACTCGTCTCCGAGTTCGTAGCCGGCGGCCACGCCACGCAGGCCCGCCGCGAGCAGCACCGAGTACGCCAGGTACGGGTTGCATGCCGGGTCGAGGGGCGCGGTACTCGATCCGGGTGCCCTGAGCCTCCTTGCCTCGCTTGGGGACGGGGACCCTGACCAGCGCAGTGCGGTCGTTGTGCGCCCACGAGATGTTCACGGGTGCCTCGTAGCCCGCCACGAGGCGCTTGTAGGAGTTGACCAACTGGTTCGTCACCGCTGTCAGCTCGTGAGCGTGCGCGAGAACCCCGGCGATGAAGCTGCGTGCTATGTCCGACAGGCCATCGCGCCTCGGGATCCCAGAAGGCGTTGGCATCGGCCGACCACAGCGAGAGGTGGGTGTGCATTCCTGATCCCTGCACCCCCTCCATCGGCTTGGGCATGAATGTCGCGTGCACCCCGTTCGACATGGCTACCTCGCGCACGATCATCCGTAGGGCCATCACGTTGTCGGCCATGGTCAGCGCGTCGCTGTATCGGAGATCGATCTCATGCTGAGAGGGAGCGTCCTCGTGGAAGGAGTACTCGACGGGGATGCCGGTGGACTCGAGGCGCTGGATCGTGCGCCTGCGGATGTGGCCGTTGGAGTCGTTGGCCGTGAGGTCGAAGTAACCCGCCTCGTCCAAGGGCTCGGGCGCGGCGCCGCGCTCGCCCGGTGCGAGGTAGAAGAACTCGATCTCGGGCGCGCACATGAACTCGAACCCTGCATCGGCGGCCGTGGCAAGGTTGCGGCGCAGCACCTGGCGGGGTCGCCTTCGAAAGGCGTACCGTCGAGGTTGACGATGTCGCAGAACACGCGGGCGGTTGTCTCGCCGTCGTCGCTTGGCATCAGCTGGAACGAGTTGGCGTCAGGACGTGCGAGTACGTCGCTCTCCTGAATCCGACTGAAGCCGTCGATCGCCGAACCGTCGAACTGGACGCCTTCGTCGAAGGCGGCCTCGAGCTCGACCGGCGAGATGGCGAGTGCCTTCAGCTGTCCCAACACGTCGGTGAACCACAGCCGGACCAGGCGCACGCTGCGCTCTTCGACCGTGCGCAGCACGTAGTCCTGTCTCTGCTGCATGGTCTCAACCTCCGGTTCGGTGTCTCTTCGAGTCACTCCTGGCCGGACCGACCCACGCTGGTCGGTCCGGGAGCACCCATTCTGCCATCTGATCGGATCGACTCCCTCGTGGACGGTGGTCGTTCACATGCCGTTCACAATCGGGCAAAGACGTCGAAACCGGGTCCCGCAACGATGGTCGGGCACTCCCAGGATGCATCTGATCCATGCTCGGGGTGTGAGAATCCATACACACGCTGGATCGACACTACGTGCCGACCCATGGAACAAGAAGGTGAGACGCAGTGGCGTACAGGGCTGAATACATCTGGATCGACGGAACCGAACCGGTGCCCCTCATCCGCTCCAAGACGAAGGTGCTCCCCGATGGGGCCGAACTGCCGGTGTGGAACTTCGACGGTTCCTCCACCAACCAGGCACCAGGCGACAACTCCGATTGCATGCTCAAGCCGGTGTTCACCTGCCACGATCCGATCCGCGGCGGTGATGACGTCCTGGTGCTGTGTGAGGTGACGATGCCGGAGACCGGGGAACCACACGCCACGAACACGCGCTCGGAATGCGCGGTTGTCGCAGAGCGATTCGCTGAGCACGAACCGTGGTTCGGCATGGAGCAGGAGTACACCTTCTTCGAGGAAGGTCGTCCCCTGGGCTGGCCGACGGAGGGCTACTACTATCCCGCCCCGCAGGGCCCCTACTACTGCGGTGTGGGGGCAATCGAGATCGCCGGACGCGACATCGTGGAGGCCCACACCACCGCGTGCATGAAGGCCGGTCTGGCCATCTCGGGCACCAATGCCGAGGTGATGCTAGGACAGTGGGAGTTCCAGATCGGTCCGCTGGGGCCCCTGGAAGTGGGTGACCAGATGTGGATGGCGCGTTACCTGCTGTTCCGCATTGCGGAGGACTTCGGCGTCAACGCTTCGATCTCGGCGAAGCCCATCAAGGGAGACTGGAACGGTGCCGGGTGCCACACCAACTTCTCCACCAACGCAATGCGTGAGGGCTACGACCCGATCATCGCCGCCTGCGAGGCACTCGGCGCGCCGGGCAAGGTCGAGGAGCATCTCGGTGGTTATGGCCACGGCTACGAGGACCGCCTGACCGGCCTCCACGAGACCGCCCATTTCTCGGAGTACCGCTATGGCGTGGGTGACCGAGGGGCGTCGATCCGCATCCCGTGGCAGGTGGAGCAGGACAAGAAGGGCTACATCGAGGATCGCCGTCCGAACGCCAACTGCGACCCCTACGTGGTGGCGAGGATCATGACCAACACGGTCTGTTCGGCCATAGAACCCACCTCCTGACACATGAGGCCCAACCTGTAGGGTTGACCGGTGCTGATCGAACCGTCAGGCCGGGAATCCCTGCGGGTTGGGCTGTGCCAGATCAACACGGTGGTGGGAGACCTGACGGGCAACGCCGAACGCGTTCTCGCAGGCTACGAACGTGCCGAGGCCGCAGGGGCCGACGTGGCGCTGTTCCCCGAACTGGCGATCACCGGGTATCCACCTGAGGACCTGCTGTTGAAGCCGGGCTTCCTCAGCGCCGCCGCGGCGGCCATGCAGACCGTAGTGGACGAGGTCACCGGTCACTGCACGGCCGTGGTGGGTTGGGTCGAAGGTCGACTCCCACAACACGACGAGAGCCGCCGGAGCAGCGGGCCCTTCAACGCGGCGGCTGTGATCCAGCAGGGCCGCCTGGTGCACAGCTACCGCAAGCAGGCTCTGCCCAACTACGGAGTGTTCGACGAACAGCGCTACTTCGAGCCGGGATCGGACAACCAGCCGCTGTACCGCATCGGTGGTGTGGTCGTTGGTGTGTCCGTGTGCGAGGACATCTGGGTACGTGAGGGGCCGACCGAACAGGTTGCCCGTGACGGCGCCCGGTTGATCCTCAACATCAACGCGTCACCGTTCTGCTCGGACCGTCAGAGCCAACGTCAGTCGACTGTGACCCAACGAGTACGGCGTACCGGTGTTCCCGTGGTGTACGTGAACCAGGTGGGTGCACAGGACGACCTGATCTTCGACGGAGGTTCGATGGCGGTGACCGTGGACGGTCCACTGGTTCGGGCGCGGCGCTTCGTTGAGGACTCCGTCGTGGTCGACGTTCCACTGGCCGCGGAGACTCGGCCGCGACGCCATGTGGTGGAGGTGAGCGAGCCTTCCCCGCAGTCGGCACCCAGGATGGAGCCGGCGGGCCTGGCGCCGTCGCCGGAGGGTCTCGAAGAGCTCTGGGAGGCCCTGTGCCTGGGAACCGCTGACTACGTGTCCAAGAACGGGTTCTCAGAGGTCGTCGTTGGCCTCTCCGGTGGTGTGGACTCCGCTCTGGTGGCCGCGATTGCCACTGACGCTCTCGGTTCCGCCAACACCCATGTGGTGTTGATGCCGTCACGCTTCTCCAGTGATCACTCGGTGGAGGATGCGACCCGGCTCGCGTCCAACCTGAACCTGGATGCACGCACGATTCCATAGAGCCCGCACACAGCGCGCTGCTCGGGATGCTCGCGCCGTCATTCGAAGGCCACCCCGAGGACCTCACAGAGGAGAACCTCCAGAGCCGCATCCGGGGAGTGGTTCTGATGGCACTGTCAAACAAGTTCGGCTGGCTGGTGCTGACCACCGGGAACAAGAGCGAGACGGCAGTCGGCTACTCGACGCTCTACGGCGACACCGCAGGCGCGCTTGCTGTCATCAAGGACCTCCCCAAGCTCACCGTCTACGACCTGTGTCGCTGGCGGAACTCACAGGCGGGTGGGCCGTGGATCCCCGAGGAGATACTCGACAAGGCCCCATCGGCCGAGCTGCGACACGGCCAGCGCGACGACCAGAGCCTGCCTCCCTACGAGGTGTTGGATCCGCTCATCGAGGAGTACGTGGATGGGGACCTCAGCGCCACCGAACTGGTCGAGCGTGGTTTCGACGCGGACCTGGTCCGGCGTGTTGCCGCAATGGTCGACCGGGCCGAGTACAAGCGCCGACAGTCGCCGCCGGGCCTGCGGGTGTCGGCCAAGGCCTTCGGACGTGACCGGCGACTGCCGATCACCAATGCCTACAGGTCCTGAAGCCCCAGCCCAGGGCGGTCTCAGATGGTGCTCCGCACCACTTCTCTGTCTGCGTTGACTGCATCCAGGCGTTGTAGGGCTTCGGCGACACACTCCAACTGGTGTGGATCCAAGTTCGCTGTCACGTATCGCTCCACCCCCACGCCGGTGAACGACCGCAGCGGCGCTGTGGCGGGAGAGTCCTTGTGAGGTGAGTCGGGCGTTGATCCCGCGTCGGTCTGCGTCGCATGCCTCGCGAACCACCAGACCGCGCCGCACAAGGGGTGTCGAAGCGGCGGGTCAGTCCGCTTGGCGACAGGCGCACGAGTGCAGCCAGCTCGTTCATGCGGATGGTCAGGTTCTCGGCCCTGGAAAGGTGGTCGAGCACCTCGAACTCGGCAAGGCCCATGTCGGTCTCGCTGTTGAGGTCGCGGTCCAATCGCTCTGTGATGCGTGCATGTGCGGCCAGCAGGGCCTGCCATGCGTCGGCGGAGGTCGTTGTCATCTGAGTTCCTCAAGGGTGTCCGTGGTGGTCGCCCACACGAGACAATGTGATTGAGAACTGCAATGATACACCTGTGCCCTTGCGTTGTCTCCGCGCTCCTGGGTTGGCCATGAGGTGGGCGCGATGCGATCGGCGGGCGTGCTGCCCGTAGCCTCTGGTCATGGACGACACCGGGCACGTGGCACCTCGGTTCCGGAACCTCAGCCACGTCGAGAGCTCAGGCTCATCGGAGTCCACCGAGGTGTGGGCACGGGCTCTTCGTGTTGACGGGCCGTTGGTCCGTCCAGGCCGCGGTTGGCCCGGACCCGCACGGCGTGGCGGATTTCTTCGCCACGCAGTCGGCGATCCATGGCTGGAGGCTCGCCGAATGGGAGCGACGTTCGCCGAGTGCGGCGGGAGCACCCGAGTCCGTTGATCCCACGGGGTGGAACCAGGCCTTGGCCGTGGCCGACTCAGCGGCCACGACTCGCGCTCGTCTGGCCTGCTGGTACCAGGTGCTGGCGGTGCACCTGGCCGCCCGCTACAGGCGCCATCTGGCGATGACCTCGCCTCTTGCCGACGGGGGGTGAGGCGAGGTGGCTGGGCATCGCGCAGGGAGATGTGCTCGATGGCGTCGTCCAAGGTGCCGTGCTCGCCGCACGGTGTGAGATGCCCGATGATCCCGGTCGATCGGCCGCTGATGTGGCCGAAGTCGTGGCTGCCTGTCTGGTCCCGCTCCTCGAGCTCGGGTACTGAGGAGTCGCAGCGAAGGATGTGGCCGGGTCGGTTCCTGCGATCGCGTGGCCCGAACGCCGGTGTTACTTCGGTCACAGTCGACCGAGCAAGGAATCCGGCCGGTCACAACAAGGTTGACTTCCTGCTGCAGTTGGTTCACCGTCCCAGGTGAGAGATTCGCAGCTGTACGGACGGCAGACCACAGATGAAGTCATGGGCAAAGCTTCAGCGCGGATGAGGATCTTGGAGAAATCCCGACTTGTAGGACTTGACTCCGTCCGTAGAGTGAGAGATCGCCGTCGTGAGGGACCGTCGCACCCCTCATGACGACTGGCCCATGTGGCAATTCCCCGGGAAGAGGCGACGAGAAGAAGGTGAACGGTGGCCAAGGATCGGAGTGGAACGTGACGAGGAAGACCTCGTAAGGCTCTACCTGACCGACATCGGGCAGTACCAACTGCTCACGAAGGACGACGAGGTCGAGCTCGCCCAGGCGATCGAGGCCGGCGCAGCTGCGCGTGCTGAGTTGGAGGAACAAGGTCGCAGCGTCTCGCCGGCTCGGCGCCGTGAGCTGCGCAAGCTCTCACGTGCCGGTGAGGCCGCGGAGCGCCGTTTCGTGCAGTCAACCTGCGGCTGGTGGTGTCGATCGCGAAGAAGTACCAGGCCTCCGGCCTCCCGTTGCTGGACCTGATCCAGGAGGGGCAACCTGGGTCTCATGCACGCGGTCGAGAAGTTCGACTGGCGCAAGGGCTTCAAGTTCTCCACGTACGCCACCTGGTGGATCCGTCAGGCAATCACCCGAGGTATCGCCAACACGGGCCGGACCATCAGGCTGCCGGTTCATGCTGGTGACACCCTTGCTCGCCTTCAGAAGGCGAGGGCTCGCCTGGAGCTCAAGTACGGCAGGCCCGCCACCCTGGCGGAGCTCAGCCGCGAGGTGGAGATGCCCGAGGACAAGGTAACCGAGGCGCTGCGCTTCGCCGCAGAGCCGCTCTCGCTCTCTCGGAGCCCCTGCGCGAGGACGGTGATGCCGAGCTCGGAGACGTCGTGGAGGATCGCAGCGTCGAGTCGCCATTCGAGGTTGCCGCGACCGCACTGCTTCCGGAGGAGATCAGCCGCTTGCTGTCGCCGTTGGACGAGCGCGAGCGTGAGATCCTGAAGCTTCGCTTCGGTCTGGACCGGGGTGAGGCGCGCACCCTCGAAGAGGTCGGCGAGCACTTCAATCTGACCCGTGAGCGGATCCGGCAGATCGAGGCTCGGGCAATGTCGAAGTTGAGGCATCCCTCGAGTGACACCGGAGCACGCGACCTCCTGGCGGTCTGAGGAGGCGGGCGGTACACCCCAGGGTCCGTCCATCGGTGATACCTGCAGCGCGGTGAATCGCGCTCCCGTGGGCCTATTGCCGGTAGGGGGCTCTCCTTCCGTGGCCGCGCCTGGACTTCTCCCGGGTTCTTCACGGGTTGCCCGCGCACCGCGGGCACCTGTCAACCGGGTCGATCGACCCGCTGACGGGGTCCTTCGGCGCGTCTAGCGTCGGTTCCCTTCCCCAAGACGGGCGCCGTGGTCGGGCTTGCCGGCCCGGCCTGCAAGGGGAGGAAGAGATGCTCATCACGTGTTGGTCCGTGAAGGGAGGCTCGGGGGTCTCGGTGGTCTCGGCTGCTTTGGCAGGCCTGCTGGCGCAGCGGCACGGCGGGGGCGCGATAGTGGATCTGGGTGGCGATCAGCCGGCGGTGCTCAGAGTGTCCGAGCCGAGCGGACCCGGGGTTCTCGACTGGTGTGCCAGCACCGCGGGTGCGGAGCAACTCGCTCGTCTGGCGCTCGAGGTGGCCGGCGACCTGTTGCTGGTTCCCCGAGGCAAGGGCCCTCAAGTCGTTCAAGCCGATCGGGCGACGGAGCTGGCACAGGCCCTCGCGGATCTCGCACCCGTGGTGGTGGTGGATGCGGGCCTGCCGCTGACGGCGGCGCACCAGGAAGGAAGGTCCGTTTGGCGAGGAGCCTCACGCTGTCTTCCTGCGACGACATGGGAGCTCCCTGTTCGTGACACGGGCCTGCTACCTGGCGCTGCGCAGGGTGAAGGCGCTGCAGGTCGCGGCGGATGGAGTGATCATCGTCGACGAACCGGGAAGGGCCCTGGACGCCAAGGACGTCTCCGGGGTGCTGGACCTTCCCGTGGTTGGTGTGGTGGAGGCGGATCCGCAGGTGTCCAGGGCGGTCGACTCGGGGACGTTGCTGAGGCGTATCCCTTCGAGCCTGGCCAGGGGGTTGCGTCATGCCGGCTGAGCTCCCGCCGGTTCTGAACGACGAAGCGAGGGCACGGATCACCGAGCGGTTCCGCTCCGAGGTGGGACCACTCGCGGATCCACGAGAACGCCTGCGTGAGCTCGTCGGGTCGGAAGCACCGTTGCTGGGACCCGAGACAGCGGCCGCGCTCGCCGGCGATCTGATGGATGAGCTCCATGGTCTCGGAGCCCTGGAGCGGATCCTCTTGGACGACGCGGTGACCGATGTCTTCGTGGACGGACCGGGCCTCGTGAGAGTGGAGCGCGGCGGTCGTCTGGAGGCCACTGGGACCGCTCTCACGAGAGAGGAGATCCACACGGTGGTTCAGCGTCTCGTCATGCCACTCGGCCTGAGGGCCGACCGGAGCCACCCGATCGTCGACGCACGTCGAGCGGACGGCACCCGCGTTGCGGTCGTCATGCGCCCCGGTTGCGCCTGAGGGACCGCTCGTCGCCCTGCGGCGTCACAGCAGTCTGGGCTTCGAGCTCGACCGGTTCGGGGAACCGGCGGCGGTCGAAGTCCTGCAGTCGACGCTCGATCGTCGCAACAACGTGGTGGTCTACGGGGCCACAGGGGCAGGCAAGACGGCGCTGTTGAACAGCCTCTGCGCCCGGTTGTCCTCCGGCGAACGCATCGTGTTGGTCGAGGACACAGCCGAACTGCGTCCGCATGGCCCGACTGTGGTGCGTCTCGAGGCGCGTGCAGGCACTGTGGAAGGCGCAGGTCGCACCGACATGCGCGCACTGGTTCGCGCGGCACTACGGTTGCGGCCCGACCGGATCGTGGTCGGCGAGGTGCGCGGGGCCGAGGCGGCCGACATGATCTGGGCACTGAGCACCGGTCACCGCGGATCGATGTCCACCCTCCCGCGGATGGACCCGCCGACGCGCTGGCCCGTCTCGAGGTGATGGTCGTAATGGGCCTGGGCGACTCGGTACCCCTCAGTGCCGCCCGGGCGCAGGTACGCAACGCGATCGATGTCCTGGTGGGTGTGGAACGTGATTCGCAGGGCGCACGTCGCGTCCGTCGCATCGACACCTGCTCACCCGGGGGTTCAGAGATCCTCTACGAAGATGCGTCGCGTCGGATCACAGGGGTGGATCGTGACGCCGATGGCGATCATCGGTCTGGCCGTGGGCCTTGCGGCACTGCTGCTCAAGCGGCGTTCCGAGCGCAGGAGCGAGGGGTCCGATCCGCGCCGTGTGCTGGGCTCGGTCGCGGCCACCCTCGCACGGGGAGTGTCGGCAGGGATGACCCCGGCGGAGTCCCTCTCGGCGGCCGCTGACCGCTTCGGCGGTGTCGTGGGAGAGCACCTGCGCGCGATGCGCCACCTGCTTGCTCGCGGAGTGACGTTGGATCAGGCGTTGCTCGACTGGGTCGATCGGACGCGTGAATGCCGCGCCGGGCCCTTCACCCGGCAGCGGCATCCCGATCCCGACGACGTCGAGCTCCTGGTCAGCGCGATCCGCTTCAGCGAGCCACAGGGCGCCGGTCTGATCGAGGCCTTCGAAGGAGTTGCCGTAGCGCTGATGGACCGAGCGGAGCTCGACAGCGAGGTCCGGGCCTTGACGAGCCAGGCCTGGGCGTCGGTGAGCGTGCTGTGCTCTCTGCCTGCAGTGGGTCTCGTGATGGTCGGGGCGATTGCTCCGTCGGTGCTGGGCGTTCTCGTGGGCACGCGCTTGGGGGTGGCCTGCCTTGGAGTCGCCGTTGTGTTGGATGCGGCTGCGGTTTGTCTGGCTCGCCGACTCGTGGCCTGGGTGCAGCGGTGAGGGTTCTGTTGGTGTCCCTCGCACTGTTCGTCCTCGCGTGGTTCACGCTCGCGCCGCGTCAACGTCCTTGGACGGTCGCTTGCTCGGTTGGGCTGTCCCACTGTGCCGAGCGAGTGTCCTCGTCACCGGCTGGTTTGGTTCCTGCCAGGTCGCCGGCAAGGCCCCGCCGTTGAGCGCCGCTCAAGGCGAGTTGGCGGGTGGTCAACGCGACCGACCGGCTCGGCGAGGTACCGATCGTGGCCGATCTTCTGGCGGTGGCGGTGGCCGCAGGTGTTCCGGTACGCCAGGGACTGATCGACGTCGGCGCCGTTCTGCGCGCAAGGGGTGGGGCCGCGCCGGTGGTTGCAGCCGGTGATCGCCTCCAGCGGGGAGCGGAGCTGTCCGTGGTGCTCGACACGATCGCGAAGGCGGGTGTGGGATGGCACGCCCTCGCCACGCACCTGTCGCTGAGCGTGGACTCGGGAGTGTCCGCTGAGGGCACGCTCCGACGCCTCGCTGCACAGGAACGCCTGCGGATCCGCCGCGAGCGCGAGCGCAGGGCGCGTCGCCTCCCGGTGCTGCTTCTCCTACCGCTGACCACGATGGTTCTTCCGGCGTTCGTGGCGGTCACAGTCGTGCCCTTCGTGGTCGCCGGTGGCATCTCACTCGAGCTTCCCCGGACCGACCAAGGCGAAACGGGGAACCATGACCAACCATGAACGGCACAGCTCCATCAGCGACCTGTGGTGGCAGCAACCGTCACGAGCAGCGCATCCCGAGAGCGCCCAGAGCACCGTTGAGTATGCGCTGGTACTCCTGGGGGGGCGGCGGCGCTCGCGCTGTTGTTGGTCTCCTGGGTCACCGGCACCGACGTGGTCGGCCGACTCTTCGAGACGGTGTTCTCCCACATCATCGGGAGGGCGACGTGACCAACGCTGACGCGCCGGCAGTGCGAGTCAGAGGGGGCAGGCGACCGTGGAGACCGCGATCATGATCCCGGTCGTGGTGTTGCTCCTCGCAGTGCTGGTCCAGGTCGTGGTGGTCATACGTGATCAGGTTCAGGTGGTGCGGGTCACCTCGGCCACGGCAAGGTCGGTGATGGTCGACCCCGACGAACGCGTCGCGCGTGACACGGCGGATGCCGTACGGGGCGACCTCGAGGTGGAACGAGTGGAGCTCCACGGCGGCCGTGGCCCCGGCGACATGCTGAGCGTCTCGGTCGTCGCACGGCCTCGACGGTTGCCGCTCGTGGGTGTCGTGATCTCAGGGCTGCGACTCAGCGAACGCCTGACGGTTCGAGTGGAGGGGGTGAGGCGACTTGGCGGTCGAGCATCGGCTCTCAAGGCATACGACAGCAGGGCGGTGGCCGCCCCCCGATCGAGGGGTTCGTTGCCGTTGCCGCACTTGGGTGAGTGCACGCAACTCGGGCAGCCGGTGGCGCAGCGGCACGTCGTGAGCACCTCGAGGGTGGAGCGCAGGTGGGCCTCGGAATGCTCGAATGCCAGGGCGGTGACCCCCGCTCCGCCAGGATGCGCGTCGTGGATCACCACGGTTGCTGCGGCGGTCTGCTCCAACCACGGAGTCGACACTCCTCCAAGGTCCCAACGGTCGCACAGCGCGAACAGAGGCAGGACCCCGATGCCGGTGTGCTCGGCCGCGTGGAGCGCACCTGGAAGCTCGACGGGGCCGATGCCCGCAGCGTCGATCATCTCGGCTTCGAAGGCCCACCACAGCGCCGAGGTGTCGAGCACCGACGGTTCCATCTCAAGGGGCTCGCATCGAATGAAGCGGTGCGTCTCGGTGTGGCGTTCCTCGTAGGCGACCACCTGGGTGGTCACCAGGACCCGCCCGAGCGATACCGCGATCCCACCCACCCGGGTCGACTCCGCGACCTCCAGCAGCGAGATGTCACTGTTGGAGCGCACCTGGGTGTAGGTGTCGGCGTCGTGCCGTGCGACGGTGGCACACCGATGGACGTGGTCGAGCTCGACGACGCGCCAGGAGGCGCCCTGGTGCAGGTAGACCGCTCCCGCGTGAACGGTCTGTGCCACCCGTGCTGCGTCCACGCTGCCGAGCGGCGCGCCGTCGTTGGTTCGGATCCGGTACTCGCCACGTGATGCGCTACGGAGGCCGATCGTCGGCGCCGGGGCGCCACGACCCGACCACACGGCGTGGGGTCCGGTGTCGCCGGGATCCGTGGCGACGAGCCGGAGCCGGTCCTGCAGGACGAGCTCGTGCACAGCGGTATCGAGCATGTCGTCCCAATAGCGACCGTCGGCGTGGCTGAGCGGTAGCTCGTCGGCGGCACAGCCGACATGCGGAAGCAGCACATGGTGGTTGGCGGGGTTGATCACCGCGGGTTCGGGTTGTCGGAGGAACACCTCGCGGGGGTGGCGCACCATCCACTGGTCGAGTTGGTCCTCGCCGGCGACCAGCACCGCCAGGGAGGCCCGTGTTCCACGGCCGGATCGTCCGCACTGTTGGCGAAACGAGGCCAGGGTGCCCGGAAACCCGAGAGCACGACCGCGTCGAGTCCTGCCACGTCGATTCCCAGCTCCAGGGCGCTGGTCGCGACCACGCAGTCCAGCGAACCGTCCGCGAGCCCGAGTTCGATGCAGCGGCGTTCTTCGGCCAGGTAGCCGGCACGGTAGGTGCGAACTCGTCGCGCGCCGTCAGGACGACCACGGCGTGACAGGGTCTCCCGAATGGTGTTCGCCACCAGCTCCGATGCACGCCGCGACCTGCAGAACACCAGGGTTCGGAGGCCGGCGAGGACCGTCTCGGTGGCCACCACGGCGGTCTCGTGGCTGAGCGATGCAGCATCGAATCCGAGGCGTGAGGTCGTGTTGGCATCCGGGCTGTCGGGGCCGACTGTGCCGGAGTTGAAGAACGGGTTCCACAGCACGGTGGTGCGTTTGCCCATCGGAGCGCCCGACTCGGTGACCGCTTCGACGTCGACTCCGCTGATCGCGGATGCAAGTGCCGCGGGCTGACCCACGGTGGCCGAGGTGAACACGAACGTGGGTTCGTCGCCACCCCGCGCGGAACGAGCCGGCGGAGCCGTCGCAACAGATGGGCAACGTGGCTCCCGAACACGCCGCGCATGGTGTGCAACTCGTCCACCACGACGAGCTCCAGATGGCGAAGGAAGCGGTCCCAACGACTGTGGTTCGCCAGGATCCCCAGGTGGAGCATCTCGGGATTGGTGAGCACCACGTGTGCGTGCTGTCGCACGGCGGCCCGCTCCGCGGATGTGCAGTCACCGTCGTAGGCGGCGACCACCACCCCCGGAGGGGGCCATTGCGGCGAACGACCCCAACTGGTCGTGCGCCAGGGCCTTGGTGGGGTAGATGGCCAACGAGGTCCCATCGCGCTGGGCCGCGGCAAGCGAGGGGATCTGGTAGCAGAGGGACTTGCCCGACGACGGTGGGGTGGTGATGACCACCGACCGCCCGCTCGTGATGTGGTCCAGTGCTGCTGCCTGGTGGCTCCACAGCCGTGTACCTGCGGAGTCCGCGACCAGGCGCTCGACGTCGCTTCGCGATGTGGCGAACACGGCGTCGCGCGGCAGGTCGCGGTGGCGGTGCACGAAGCGCGCATCGACGCTCAGCCGGTCGACCAGAGCGTCGATCGCAGCGTCGGCATGGGTGGACTCCATCGGATCGAGCCTAGGTTCACCCTGGGGCGCGTAGGATCGCAGGGTGTTGTTCGACCTCCAACGGCGAACCGTCGGTGCCACCGAAGTGGTTTCGGTGATCGGTGACGTGGACCTGGCATCCCTTCCGAGCCTGGCCACGGCGCTGGGCGATCTCGGAGGACTCCGATCCGCGCGGCCGGGTGACCCTTGATCTCAGAGGCGTGGACTACATCGATCCGGTCTGTCTCGGCGCGCTGTCGCAGCAGAGCTGCGCGTGCGTCGTGCCGGTGGCGTGATGAGCGTGCGGGCAACCGATGCGGTGCGGGCGCTCCTGGTCGAGACTCCGCCTCAGCGAGATCATGGATGTCGACGACGGCCGCGCCGAGGATCCCTGAGGTCGCCCCTTACTCCTCGGTCATCTCGGGCGCCGGTTCGGAGAACTCGTCGAGTGCCCAGGGTTCGGCCGGTGGAGGCCGGCGTTCGTGATGCCCGGCCACATGTGACTCGCCACCGGAGCCGTCCAGAACTGCAGCACCACGGCCAGCAGGAGCTTGGTGACACCGGTCAGTCCGGTGTACCTGCAGGATCGCGGCACCCACTGTGCACACCACGGCCAGCGTGGCGGGCTTGGTGGCGACGTGGATCCGTGAATACGCGTCGGGCATCCTGAAAAAGGCCGATTGCGGCCACCAGCGCAAGCGTGGATCCGCTGAGCAGCAACACCGCGGTGACCACGTCGAGGATCACATCCAGGTTCTCCATCAGAGGCCCCTGCGTTCGATGAAGCGAGCGATCGTCACGGTGCCCAGGAAGCTCAGCAGACCGATGATCAACACCAGGGCCACGACCAGGTCGTCCTGGGCCCATGCGAGGTACACCGCGAGCCCGTTGAGGATCAGCGCCACCAGCATGTCCACACCGATCGCTCGATCAGGGAGGTTGCGGGACCGCACGATGTGCAGGGTCGTCAACAGCGCCGCGAGGGCGAGCATCGATCCCGCGATCCATGTCACCACCGTCATGGTCCGGCCTCGGGATCGTCGTCAGGGGCGGTCGGATCCCCAGGGGGTGACGGCGCGCAGGACCAGTTCCTCCAGGCCTTCGACGTCCGCCCGGATCTCGTCGGGGTCTCCCAGGCCGAGCACGTGGATGAACAGCATGATGGAGGAGCCCACTCGGCGTGCCTCGAGGGTGAGGGTGCCGGGGGTGAGGCTGATCGCGTCGGCCACGATCGTTGCGACGAGTGCCGAGTCCTGGGACAGCCGGACCGCCACGACGCCCGAACGCAACCGCGCAGGTGTCGGTGCAAGCACCGTAGCCACGACAGCGGCCGACGATGTGACGAGGCGAACCATGAACACGGCCATCAGGCGGACCAGGGCGACGGGTGCATCTCGTGCGTTCGCGGCGCGGGTCGGATCAGGTAGCCGATGACCCCGACCACCACAAGACCGCTCACAGCGTTCGCCCAGGTGAGCTCACCCCACAGGGCGATCCACACCGCGAACACGATGGCAGGTGGCAGCAGCCGGCTCACGGGATCACCGCATCGGGGTAGGCGTTGACACTGGTGGCGTCAGCAGCGCGCGCTCGGCGAAGCGGTACAACGGTCCGGCGAACAACGCGATCGCCAGGGTCGCGCCGACCATGGCGATCGTCACCGAGGACATGAGGGGATGCCGACGCAGGACTCCGCGGTCGGCGATGTCTCGCGCTGCGGGATCCGGAGTGCCCCAGAACGCGCCGTTCCAGATCTTGAGCATCGACACGAGCGTCATCAGCGACACTGCGAGCGCTGTCGCAGCGATCCACCAGGAACGTTGATCCAGGCCCGACGACAGGACGCCCATCTTGGCGGGGAATCCACTGAAGGGCGGAATGCCTGCGAGGCTCAGCGCCGGGATCAGGAACAGAGCTGCGAGGGCCCGGATCGATGCGCGAGGCCAGACAGCCGATCAAGGGTGCTCGATCCCGTCTCGCGCTCCACGATGCCCTCCACCAGGAACAGCGAGGTCTTCACCGGGATCTGATGCAACATGAAGAAGATCGTCGCGGCGATCGCAGCTGTGCCCCCGAGTGCCACGCCCATCACCATGTAGCCGATCTGGCTCACGATGTGGAAGCTCAGTATCCGCTTCATGTCGGCCTGCGCGATGGCCCCCAACACGCCGACCACCATGGTCAGGCCCGCGATGACCAATAGCAGGGTCCGGTTGGTCTCGGGGAACAACAGGGTCTGGGTGCGCACGATGGCGTACACGCCGATCTTGGTCAGGAGGCCGGCGAACACTGCGCTCACCGGGCTGGGTGCCGCCGGGTAGCTGTCCGGTAGCCACGAGAACAGTGGAAACACTGCGGCCTTCAGTCCGAAGGCGATCAGCAGCAACAGGTTGAGCCCCAGGCGCACACCGTCGGGAAGGGCGGCCAGGCGTTCGGGTAGTTCCGCCATGTTGAGCGTCCCGGTGGCGGCGAACACGAGCGCCACCGCGGTCACCAGGACCATCGACTCCACCACGTTCAGCACCACATAGGTGGTGCCGGAGCGGATCTGGTCGTCGGTGCCCTCGAGGGTGAGCAGCACGTAGCTGGCCATGAGGAGGACCTCGAAGAACACGAACATGTTGAAGAGGTCACCTGCCAGGAACGCCCCGAGACACCGGCGGTGAGCACGAGGTAGGCGGGGTGGTACCAGCGGGAACGTTCGTCGTCGGCGCGCTGGCCGATGGCGAACAGCAGCACAGCGAGCAGCATCACCGCTCCGACGGTCAGCATCAGCGCCGAGAACCGGTCGGCAACGAGGTTGATGGCGATTCTTCCCGGCCAGCCGCCCATTGCGGCCACCTGCGTTCCCTCGTGGTCCACCTTCAGCAGCACCGCCACAGCAATGGCAGTGGTGGCAACGGCACATGTGATCGCCACGGCGCGCTGGATGGCACGGGGATCGGATCGTGAGCAGGCTCAGAGCCGCGCCCGCCAGGGGAACCACGATCGCTGCCGGGAGCAGCCCGCTCACGTCGGGTCCCCGTGGTCAAGGTGCTCATCGGGTTCCTCGGCAAGACGGCGGTCGGCGATGTCGTCCTCTACTTCGTCGTTGCCGTCGATGGTCCAGCCCCGGTAGGCCATGGCCAGCAGGAACGACAGGACGCCGAAGGTGATCACGATCGCGGTGAGCACCAGTGCCTGGGGGACCGGATCTGTGAAAGACCCGTCGCGGCCGACTATCGGAGCGCTCCCTGGTCGGCTGCCGGAGGTGAGGATGAGCAGGTTGACGGCGTTGCCGAGCATGCCCAGGCCCAGGATGATGGCGTGAGGGTCCGGTGCATGACCAGGTAGGTGCCGCTCGAGGCGAGAACTGCGATCAGGAATGCCTGCGCGATGCTCATCGCGGTGCTCCGTGATCGTCGTGTGGGCCGGGGACCTCGTCGCCGTCGAGAGCGCTCCGATCGGTGTGCGTGCCGTCCCGGAGGGCTCTTGCGAGGTTCTCACGCGCGACCTCGTCGTCCGCCTCCACGAACGCCACCAGGATCGCCATCACGACTCCCACGACCACCACGTGCACGCCGATGTCGAACAGCGCGGAGGACACCACCTTCACTTCGCCGACGAGTGGGATGTGAAGGTGCCAGATCGCCGACTCGAGGAAGTCCTGCCCCGACACCATGGCTCCGACACCGACCGCGATCGCGACGGCGAGCCCGGAACCGATCAACAGGATCGGGTCGATGCGAAGGGACCTGACTCCCTCGGCGCCCGAGGCCAGGTAGCGCAGCACTATCGCTGCGGCCATCACGAGCCCACCGGCGAACCCGCCACCTGGGGCGTTGTGGCCGCGGAAGGTCAAGAAGATGGAGAACAACAACAGCACGGGCGTGAGGCCGTTCACGGTCTCGCTGAGGATCAGCGAACGGCGGGTGCCGTCGACGCGACTCATCGCCACACCTCGCTGGGGCGACCGGACCGGTCCTCGATGTGCATGCCGTCGGCAAGCCGTCTGCTTCGCTGTTCGCGCCGCGCAGCGCGCACCAGGTTGACCACGCCCATACCCGCCACGGCGAGCACCGTGATCTCCCCGAGGGTGTCGAATCCGCGGAAGTCCACGAGGATCACGTTGACCACGTTGCGCCCGCCGGCCTCGGGTTCGGACAACGCCACGTAGTCCTCCCCGACCGATGGGGCCGTACGCGAGTGCGAGGTCCCGAGGGCGAACAGAGCGACGGTGACCCCCACCACCACGGAGATGACGACGCGAGCGGGCTTCGGCGCCCAGGAGGGCGCGGGGTGGAAGCCCCTTGGCAGGCGGGCGAGGGCGAGCAGGAACACGACGATGGTGAGGGTCTCGACCAGGAACTGGGTCACTGCCAGGTCGGGTGCCCCCTGAAGCAGGTACATGATCGCCAACAGGTATCCGGAACCGCCCAGGAGCACCGCTGCGGTGAACCGCTGTCGGGCGGCGAGGACCGCGAGGGCCATGAGGGCGCTGAGCACCACGAGCGTGACCTCCAAGACCGAGTTGGTCCACGGCGCACCCGTCGGGGCGTCGTCGGCTCCGGTCAGCAGCGCCGACGCCAGGACCGCCGCCACACTCGTGAGCACAACTCCCACGTACAACGGGAGCGAGCCGCTCTGGGTGAGCGCGGTCAGGCGGCGGGATCCTCCGAGCAGGGAGTCGTAGGTGCGGTCGTACAGCCGAGTCGCCCGGCTGAAGGGGGCATCGGTGCTGCGTGTGGCGGCGATGGTGACCCACCAGGTGACGGCACCTGCCACGAGGATTCCGATCGACAACAGCAGCGGCACGTTCATGCCGGTCCACAGGTGCAGCGACTCCGATGCGGTGGCCGGATCGAGCGACGTCGTCGCCTCCGAGAGCCAGTTACCCACCGGTTCCGCTGTGAGACCGAACACCAAGCCCAGCGCGGCAAGCACCAGTGGTGCTCCGAGGAAGGCGGCTGAAGGCCGGTGCAGCGACGCCGGGTCCACCGCTGCGGCATCCCCTGAGTCGGCGGCAGTGAGCGCTTGAGCGTCACTACCGAGCAGGCCCACCGCGATTCGGATCGAGTAAGCCACGGTCAGCACCGAACCAGCCACGATGCCCGCCAGCGCCACCATCCCCACCGTCCCGACGTCGGCGGCGAGCAATCCGTCCAGGGCCTTCTCCTTGGCCACGAAGCCGAACGTCGGGGGATCGCGGCCATCGACGCGCAGGCAGCGATCACCACTCCTGCGGTGACCGGAAGTGCGCCGATCACACCCCGTAGGCGGCGCATGTCGCGGGTCCCGGCCGCATGGTCCACGATCCCCACCGACAGGAACAGGGCTGCCTTGAACAGGGCGTGTCCCACCAACATCGCCACACCCGCATAGGTGGTGGCCGGCGTGCCCAGGCCGAGGAGCACCATCATGAGACCGAGTTGGCTGACCGTGCCGTGGGCGAGCGCGAGCTTGGCGTCCTGTTGGCGCATCGCGCGGAACCCTCCGATCCCGAGGGATCCGAGCCCGGCGCACACGACCAACCAACGCCATGGACCCACCGGTGCGAACACGGGCGCGAAGCGGGCGACCACGACCAGGCCGGCCTTCACCATCGTCGCGGAGTGCAGGTACGCACTGACCGGGGTGGGTGCCGCCATGGCTCCAGGAAGCCAGAAGTGGAACGGGAACTGCGCCGACTTGGTGAAGGCGCCGACCAACACGAGCACCAGTGCGAACGAGACCACGGTGCCCGTCGGCGGGTCGGCGAGAAGTCCGCTGATCGACGTGGTGTCCCCTTCGATGCCGAGCAGGATCAGACCGCCCAGCAAGGCGAGGCCCCCGAAAGCGGTCACGAGGAACGCTCGCTGGGCTGCGGCACGCGCGGTGGCCGAGTGGTCCTCGAATCCGATGAGCAGGAAGGAGGTGACCGAGGTGAGCTCCCAGAACAGGAAGAGGGTGAACAGGCCGTCGGCCCAGACGATGCCGAGCATCGCGCCTGCGAATCCCACCAGGAGACCCGCCAGGCGGCCCAGGTCGTCGCGCGGGCCGAAGTACGACACCGAGTACATCAGCACGAGCGTGCCTATTCCCGACACGACGAGCCCCATGAGCAGGCCGAAGCCATCAAGGTGCAGCGAGATTGTCAGGCCGAGCTCCGCCACCCAGGTGATGGTCCTCGACGGACCGTGGCCACGGAGCGCCGCGGAGGATTCCGAGATCAGCCATCCGAAGGTGACCGCGGGGACCACGGCGGCCACCGGCAGAGCCCAGCGGGCGCTTCGCCTGCCCGCTGCGTGGCACACAAGGGCGACCACGAGGTGGGCCAGCAGCAGCAGGATCACGACGGGTCGGTCCTCAGTTGGCGTGCCGGGCGAGCTCGGTGGCGCGACCTGCCGTCGATGGACCTCGTCGGGTCCGTCGGCGAGGCGCATCGTGCGCAGTCCCGCGTACATGCGCGCCAGCGGGAAATCGTCGCCGACACCGCCTGCACCGTGAGCCTGGATGGCCCGGTCCACTACTCGCAACCCGACTGCGGGCGCCACCACCTTGATGGCGGAGATCTCGATGGCGGCTCCCTTCGTGCCGACTGTGTCCATCAACCACGCGGCCTTCAGGGTGAGCAGCCGGGCTTGCTCGATCTCCATGCGCGAAGTCCGCTATCCACTCGCGGATCACACCCTGATCCGCAAGGGGTCGTCCGAACGCGACCCGATCGGTGACCCTGCGGCACATCAACTCCAGCGCGCGCTCGGCGATCCCGATGCAGCGCATGCAGTGGTGGATGCGCCCGGGGCCCAGTCGCGCCTGGGCGATGGCGAACCCCGTTCCCTCCTCACCGATCAGGTTGTCCGCTGGAACCCGCACGTCGTCGAAGCGCAGTTCCACATGACCCTCGCGGTCCTGGTAGCCGAACACCGGGAGATCGCGCACGATCGTGAGCCCGGGGGTGTCACGGGGCACCAGGATCATCGACTGCTGGGAGTGTCGCGGGGCATCGGGGTTGGTCTTGCCCATCACGATGAACACCTCGCAGCGATCTGACGCGGCACCCGACGTCCACCACTTGCGGCCGTTCAGCACGTATTCGTTGCCATGACGGGTGATCGACAGTGCGATGTTGGTGGCATCCGAGGACGCCACGTCGGGTTCGGTCATGGCGAACGCCGATCGGATCTCACCCTCGAGGAGGGGTTGGAGCCACTGCTCCCTCTGCGCCGGTGAGCCGAACAGAGCGAGCACCTCCATGTTGCCTGTGTCGGGTGCGGAGCAGTTCATGGCTTCGGGGGCGAGGTGGATGGAACGTCCCGAGATCTCCGCCACATGGGCATAGTCGAGGTTCCTCACCGGTTCGGGGGTCCATTCGGTGCGGTGCGGCATGAACAGGTTCCAAAGCCCCCGTGAACGGGCTTCCGCTTTCAGGTCCTCGATGATCTGGGGGTGCCCGTGGGGGTCGCCGAGGGCGTGCATCTGCTGCTCGTAGACAGCCTCGGCCGGGTAGACGTGGGTGTCCATGAACGACTGCATCGCCTCGATCAACCCGACCGCGCGGGCACTCGGTTCGAAGTCCATGAACGGCTCCTTGGAGGTCCGATGATGCCGCCGCGCACCTTATCGTTCGAGTTGTGTGACAGGGCAGCCGATGAAGTTGGTGTTTGACAGCGGGCTCCCTCAGGCCTTATTCGTTCTCGGGTGTCCAATTCGCTGATCATCGTCGAATCGCCCTCCAAGGCCCGCACCATCGCGGGGTTCCTGGGCGACGACTGCACCCTCGAGTCCTCTGTGGGTCACATCCGTGACCTTCCCCGCAACGCGGCCGATGTCCCCAAGACCTACAAGGGTGAGCCATGGGCTCGCCTGGGCGTGAACACCGAGGGGATGACTTCAAGCCGCTCTACATCGTGTCGCCCGAGAAGAAGGACCAGGTCCGCCGTCTCAAGAAGCTGTTGGCGAGCGCGGATGAGCTCTATCTCGCAACGGACGAGGACCGCGAGGGCGAGGCGATCGCGTGGCACCTCCGGGAGGTGCTCAACCCGACCGTGCCGGTGAAGCGGATGGTGTTCCACGAGATCACCGAGGACGCCATCCGCGAGGCCATGGCAAACCCACGCGAGATCGACCGGCGAATGGTGGATGCGCAGGAGACCCGCCGGATCCTCGATCGCCTGTACGGCTACGAGGTGTCGCCGGTGCTGTGGAAGAAGATCATGCCGCGGCTCTCAGCGGGGCGTGTGCAGTCGGTGGCGACGCGGGTGATCGTGGAGCGTGAGCGTGAGCGCATGGCGTTCAGCTCCGCCACGTGGTGGGACCTGGCCGCGGAGCTGCACCACGCGTCGCCTGAGGCAGACGGTGCCCGGTTCCCCGCCACCCTGGTCGAGCTGGACGGTCGCCGCCTGGCCACGGGCAAGGACTTCGGGTCCGACGGTCAACTGGGCGAGGGAGCGTGCGGCGCCGGTGCCGTCCTGCTCGACGCCGCCTCGGCGGCAGAGGTTCGCGACGGCCTCGATGGCGGAACCTCGTCGTGCGGTCCGTCGAGTCGAAGCCGTACACCCGTCGTCCGGCACCTCCCTTCATCACCTCGACGCTGCAGCAGGAGGCCGGGCGCAAGCTTCGGCTGTCCTCGGCTCAGACCATGCGTGCGGCGCAGAGCCTGTACGAGAACGGATACATCACCTACATGCGCACCGACAGCACGACGCTGTCGTCCACCGCTCTGTCCGCTGCGCGCGCCGAGATCTCCCAGCGTTGGGGTGAGGCCTACCTTCCGGCGTCTCCGCGCGCCTACACCAAGAAGGTCGAAGAACGCACAGGAGGCCCACGAGGCGATCAGGCCTGCCGGTGACTCCTTCCGTTCCCCTGACGAGGTCCGTAGCCGCTGAACGCCACCGAAGGCGTGTGTGTACGAGATGATCTGGCAGCGCACACTCGCCTCGCAGATGAACGACGCCCGAGGTGAGAGCGTTTCCGCGCGTCTGGCCGCTGAGTTGCCCGACGGTCGCGAGGTGGTCTTCGCCGCGTCGGGTCGCACGATCCTGTTCAAGGGGTTCATGGCCGCGTACACCCAGGGGGTGGAGGAGGGCGAGGACGACGGGTCGGACAGGGTCCTTCCCGACATGGCCGAAGGTGACGAGATGGTCGTCTCTGCACTGGATGCGGTGTCGCACGACACCCAGCCCCCGTCGCGCTACAGCGAGGGCAGCTCTCATCAAGAAGCTCGAGGACCTCGGCGTGGGTCGTCCTTCCACCTACGCCTCGATCATCACCACGATCATGGATCGCGGATACGTGTGGAAGAAGGGCTCGGCGCTGGTACCGACCTTCACAGCCTTCGCGGTGGTCGCCCTCATGGAGCAGTACTTCCCGAAGCTCGTCGACTACACGTTCACAGCGCGCATGGAGGACGACCTTGACGGGATCGCGAACGGCACCGAGCACATGCAGCCGTGGTTGCAGCGGTTCTACTTCGGTGTGATGGGCCTGATCGGTGACGACGGCGAGATCCCACCCGGAGCCGCAGGCGTGGGTGGGATGGGGCTCAAGGAACTGGTCGACAGCCAACTCGGGAGATCGATGCGCGGGCGGTCAACTCGATTCCGTTGGGCACCGACCACGGCGGGGTGCCGATCACCGCCAGGGTAGGCAAGTTCGGTCCCTACCTGGAACGCGGGAGGGTGAGGCCCGCCAGACCGCGTCCATCCCCGACGATCTGGCACCGGACGAGCTGACCGTGGACCGAGCGGTCGAGTTGCTCGATGCGCCCGGCGACAACCGGGTCATCGGCGTGAATCCCGATTCGGGACTCGAGGTGCACCTGAAGGCAGGACGCTTCGGCCCGTACGTTCAGGAGGGCGAACACGACGACGAGACCGGATTCAAGCCGCGAACCGCATCGCTGTTCTCATCGATGGATCCCGCCACCGTCACCTTGGCCGAGGCTCTACCGCTGTTGGCGCTGCCGAGAGACGTGGGCCCGCATCCTGACGACGGCGAGATGATCACAGCGCAGAACGGCCGTTACGGGCCCTACATCCGCAAGGGCACCGACTCACGCTCGATCGAATCCGAGGAGCAGATCTTCACGATCACCTTGGAGGAGTGCGTCCGCGTGCTCGCGGAGCCGAAGCGTCGCCGCGGCCAGAAGTCCAACGAGCCGCTCAAGGAGCTAGGGGACGACCCTGACACGGGGAAGCCGATCGTGGTTCGCGACGGTCGTTTCGGTCCGTATGTCACCGACGGCGAATACAACGCGAGCCTCCGTCGGGGCGACGACATCGAGGAGATCACCCTCGAGCGGGCACAGGAGCTGTTGGCCGACCGGCGAGCCAAGGGTCCGGCGAAGAAGAAGGCGACCAAGAAGAAGGTGTCCGCGAAGAAGTCGACCAAGAAGAAGGCGCCCGCGAAGAAGTCGACCAAGAAGAGGAGTGCTGCGGCGAAGAAGAAGGCACCGCCGAAGGATCCGCGCGGATAGGGTCAGGCGGACCGCGCCGGAATCGCGGCCGGCACCGGCAAGGAGATGAGACATGG
Organism: Microthrixaceae bacterium; assembly: GCA_027493675.1. Taxonomy (GTDB): domain Bacteria; phylum Actinomycetota; class Acidimicrobiia; order Acidimicrobiales; family Microtrichaceae; genus JAMLGJ01. The sequence goes on from JAOSKI010000001.1 coordinate 218,038, forward strand.
CAGACTCACCGCAGTTCCTGGATCGGGCACGCAGGGAGCTCGACCGATTGGCTGAACAGGCCCGTGAGGGTTCACGCGATGCCGAGGACCTGATAGGCGAAATGCTCGGCAACGTCCAGCAGCTGATCGAGGACTTCCAATCGTGGGTGAGCGAGGAGACCGACCGCATCGCGAAGATGGCCGAGGATCAGCGCAAGCGCCGAGGCACAGCTTCAGTCGGCCGTCGACAACTTCAAGGCCACCGCTGAGAGGGCCGGTTCGCAGGCCCGCAAGGCCGCCAAGGGTGCCACGAGGAAGGTTCCCGCCAAGAAGAAGGCTCCGGCCAAGAAGAAGGCTCCGGCGAAGAAGAAGGCTCCGGCGAAGAAGAAGGCTCCGGCGAAGAAGAAGGCTCCGGCCAAGAAGAAGGCTCCGGCGAAGAAGAAGGCTCCGGCGAAGAGGAGCACCTGAGTCCCACCATTCCCGCTGCCCGGGAGCGGGTGTCGAGGGGTCGGGAGTCCACAGGCCATGTCTGTCGCTGAGGACGGCGCCGAGGCACCGGGATGGATCACGCGGGTGTTCGGCACCCGCCGGTTCTTCGCCCTGTTCAACGTCCAGGTCGTATCGGCCCTCGGGGACTGGGTCGGGTTCTTCGCCATCACCTCGCTGGCTGCGTCCATCTCCACGCAGCCGGAGGGAGCGATCGCGCTGGTGACCCTCGCACGGGTGGCGCCGGGGTTCTTCCTCGCGCCGTTCATCGGCGTGATCGTGGACCGCTTCGATCGCAAGCGCCTGATGGTGACCGCCGACCTCGTGCGCCGGGGTGTACCTGCTGCTGCCGCTGGTGCGGACTGTTCCTGGTCTGATCCTGGCGAGCTTCGTGCTCGAGGTCTTCACCATGATGTGGTCGCCGGCCAAGGAGGCGACGGTGCCGGCGGTGGTGCCTTCCGAGAGGCTCGCCCACGCCAACTCGCTCGGGCTGGTCGCGGCGTACGCCACGATGCCGATAGCAGGGCCGATCCAGTTCCTGCTCAAGTCGCTCAACGACCGCCTGGCCGAGATCGGATGGCTCGGATTCCTGGGGCTGAATCGCTCGCTGGGGGACACCCAGACCCTCGCGTTCTACTTCGATGCGCTCAGCTTCGTGATCTCGGCGATGATACTCAGCCGGTTCGTGTTCCGTGGCCTGCCGTCGAACGCACGACACGCGGAGCATGCTGTTGAGCCATCCGAGGTGGCAGAGGTGTCCCTTGAGGCCGAGAAGACCCATCTGTCGGCCGTCTGGGCCGACATCCGCGAGGGCATGGCGTTCATCTTCGTCAGTCCCGTGGTGCGTGCTGTGAACATCGGGCTGGCAACGGGGCTGATGGGTGGTGCGATGCTGATCCCGCTCGGTCCGACGTTCGCACGCTACGTGATAGGCGACGTGAGGACGTTCCCGCTGTTCATCACGGCACTCGGCATCGGAGTGGCGGGGGGTGTCGTGCTGGTGTCGCTCATCCAGAATCGTGTGCCCAAGGAGAAGGCGTTCCCGTTCCTGGTCGTGGCCGCGGGCATCTCGCTGTTCTTCGGGGTGTCGATGTCGGGGTTCTGGCTGGCTGCTCTGGGTGTGATGGGATTGGGGCTCTTCGCCGGCGCCAGCTACGTGCTCGGGTTCACCCTGTTGCAGCAGCACACCGACGCAGAGCTTCGAGGCCGGATTTTCACCACGCTGCTGACGCTGGTGAGACTGTGCGTGATGCTGGCACTTCTCATGGGGCCGGTGCTCGCCACCATCTTCAACGGGTTCGCGCGGACCGCCACGGGTGATCCGGAGCCTCAGGTTCCGACCTGGTCCCTCTTCGGGTTCGACCTTGCCGTCCCCGGCGTTCGCCTCACGCTGTGGTTGGCATCGGTCATCATCTTCGCGGCGGGTGTCTTGGCCGCGCGCTCGATGAACCTGCGAATCCGATCGTCGTTGCGCACGGGATGGAACGGAGTGCGCGCAGGAGACCAAGGCACGACGTGCAGCGATCTTGACAGGACCGGCGGTGACGACGCGGGAAGCGAGGATGACCGATGACGGCTTCACCGGATGGTCGTAGTGCCCTGCATCTGCCGAGGCACCCTGACGGCCGAGGTTGCTTCGTGGTGTTCGAGGGAGGAGAGGGTTCGGGCAAGAGCACCCAGGCCGAGATCCTGGCTCGCCACACCGGTGCGCTGTTGACTCGCCAGCCAGGTGGCACCGAGCTCGGAGTGGCGCTGCGTGGCATCCTGCTCGACGGAGTCGCTGGTGAGGTGGCTCCTCGCACCGAGGCGCTCCTCATGGCGGCCGACCGTGCCCAGCACGTTCAGGGAGGTGCTACTCCCCCACCCTGCGGTCCGGCAGGGCAGTGGTGTGTGACCGCTACATCGGGTCGTCGGTGGCCTATCAGGGCTACGGAAGAGGTCTGGACCCCGCGGATGTCTCCTGGCTGTCGCAATGGGCCGTCAGGGGTCTCATGCCGGATGCGGTTGTCTACCTGCGGGTGTCCAGACAGGAGGCAGCGTCGCGAACCGGCGCCGCGCGACCGCATCGAGGCGGCTGGTGAGGACTTCCACAAGCAGGTTCTCGACGGTTTCGATGCACAGGCGGAGGCCGATCCGAACCGTTGGGTGGTGGTGGACGGCACTGGCACCGTGGAGCAGGTCACGGCCAGGGTTGCCGAGGCGCTGGTTGCGCGATCGGAGCCGACGTGATCTCCGAGCCTGGAACCTCTCGATCGGGGGACCGCCTTGTTGCTACGACTCACGGGGGAGACCTCGGCGGACATGCTCGATTCACTCTGGGCTGAGGTGGTCGGTCAATCGCAGGTCGTCGGTGACCTTCGGACGGCGGCAGCCGACCCGGTGCAGGCGTACCTGCTCGTGGGACCGGAGGGCTCAGGCAAGCGGGCAGCTGCGGTCGCCTTCGCAGCCGAGGTGGTCGCCTGCGGATTGGATGAACCCGCCGCGCTTCGTGCGGTGTCGCTCGTGGCGAGTGGGGTGCATCCTAGTGTTCACGTCATCGAGCGGGTTGGCGCCAACCTCAGCATCGGTGAAGCCCGCGACGTGGTGAGGGCGGCTGCTCGGGCCCCGTCCGAGGGCAGGATCCAGGTGTTCATCCTCGACGAGTTCCACCTGGTTGAAGATGCTGCTCCCACCCTGCTCAAGGCGATCGAGGAACCGGACCCGGGAACCATGTTCGTGGTGCTGGCCGAGGAGGTCACCGAGGGTCTGGTCACGATCGCCTCACGTTGCGCTCGGCTCACGCTGCCGCCGGTACCCGAGGACGCGGTGCGCGAGGGGTTGATGGCCCAAGGAGTTGAACCCGACGTCGCGTCGGAGGCGGCACGGCGCGCAGAGGGCAGCTTCCGAAGGGCATGCTTGTTGGCGCGTGATGACGCACTCGTGAGCGGCGCGGTGCGTGGGACCGTGCTCCCGCACGCCTGGACGGCACCGGTGCGACCTTGTGCGTGGTGGCCGACGAGCTGCTGGAGCTGACCGAGGGCGTGCTCGGACCGATTGCGGAGAGGCACGCGGAAGAGATGGCGGCGTTCGAGGCGACCGTCGAGTTGACTGGGTCCGGGGCACAGGGCCGGCGCAAGGCCATTGAGGAACGCCACAGGCGTGAGGCCCGCCGCCTTCGCACAGACGAACTCGTCTCCGGAGCACTATCGCTCCTAGGGTCTTTCCGCAGTGCGGCGGTGGACGACCCGGGTGCGTCCGACGCGGCCTATGTGCATGCCGCAGCCGCGGTGCAGCGATTCACCGATGCTGTGCGGGCCAATGCAGGGGAGCAGTTGGCGCTCCGCGCGCTGTTGGTGGACCTGGACACGCGGGACGAGGTCCGGCGGTAGGTGTGTCGGCGATAGCGGTGACTGCAGAATCACCGCAGCACCCATTGCAGCACATACTGCAGAGCGCGCGTCCGAAGTCGGCCGAACGGCCCCTGAACGCAGTTCATCGTCGTTGACTGCGGACGGCCCGGCGACAAGAGTGTCACCGAGGAGCACCACCCGTGCAGCCAATCCGCCCTCGGTGGATTCGGGGTCATACACCGCCGGTCCTGCCCCGACCGGCTCTTCAGGTCAAAGGCCGGTGCTCCGAAGCGGGCCCCGAGGTTCACCTCGGGGCCCGCTACTCCCATGATCAGCGCGGATGGGCTCACCTCGGTCGATTGCGGCGCTCTCGCCTCCGGGGCTGCGCCTCCGATCACTCCACTGCCGTGCATGAGGGCACACCTGTCGGCAAGGGCTCGTGTGCGGGCGCCTTGCCCTTCGCAGTCACAAGGCAGGCAACGGTATGCTGGGTTCTCGTCCACACGACGCCCGGGTAGCTCAGACGGCAGAGCAGCTCACTCGTAATGAGCAGGTCAGGAGTTCGATTCTCCTCTCGGGCTCCGATCACGCCGGCATGGGGATGTAGGCGTCGGCTTCCAGCCAACCGGCGGTGGCGGGTCGTGGCTGTCTAGGCGGCCGGTACGGTGAGCACCACGGGGTAGGCGTCGGGGTTCCACGGCAGGCCCTTCGCGGCTACCGACACGATCGTGAAGCGGATCGCTGTGGCGGCCTTCGAACCGGACAGCGGGTGGGAGATCGACTTGAACGTCACACTGCCCGATGAAGGGGTGGTGGCGGTGCGTGACGGGTCCGGACGCCACGTGCCACTCATGTCCAGGTATTCGATCTTCACGGTGATCTTGGCGCCCTTCACCGGCTTGCCGATCTGATCGGTGAGGGTGACCTTGCCGGTGGCGGTCCAGTTGGAGCCGCTCTTGGTGGCGCTCGATCCGGTCCACTGCGAGACGACCCCGGTGGTGCCGGGTGGTTGTCGTGACCGGGGTGGTGGTCGTGGTGGTGGTTGTCGTCGTCGTTGTCGTCGTTGTCGTTGTTGTCGTTGTCGGTGGTGGTGGTGGGTGGTGTCGTCGTGGTGGTCGTGGTGGTGGTCGTGGTGGGATCGGGCGGACACGACGGGAGCGCGGTGGTTACAACGGCCGACTTGGCATCCGCGTTCCATTGACGGATCTCGGTGCGCGCCTTGCCGTCGGAATCGAAGCGGTAGGCGACCTCGGCCGCCACGCGGAGTGCACGGCGGTGTCACCCGGTCGTCTCACCTCGGCTGTGTAGGTGACGAATCGATCCAGGTAGTGGCACCCGTCGACGGGCGCCGGGTGGCCCTGGCAGTCAACGCGAACTTCGAGACCGTCCACCACAGCCGACGTGTCCGGACAAGGACCCCCGGGCACGCCGACATCGGCGTCTGCGTCACCGAGTCTGATCGCCGCGTCGAGAGCCGAGGCGGCCGCGTAGAGCGCTCGCCGGTCTTCGACGACGGGTTCGGTGACGGCGAGCCCGGTGTTAGCGAGCCCGAGCACGGTGGGCACGATCACCGCGAGGAAGGCCATGAAGGCCATCACGATGACCAGCGACGCGCCGCTCTGGCCCCGTTGGCGCATCAAGTCCTCCGCTTCATCAGATCCAGCCGTTCGGTGTGTCCCGACGGTGTGGAGAGGGTCAGTTCGATCCTCTGCAGGCCGGGGTCCACAGCCGGGCAGTCACCGGAGGACTGCTCTTGTGCAAACCGCGCGGAGACGCCTGCTGATTCGCCGAGATTCGGCGGAACCCAGAACTGCACCGATACCTTGATCGGGCCGTAGCCGGCGCGGATGGGCAGTCCGGTGTAGGTGGTCTCTCCGGCGCATCCCGCCCGCTCGATGTAGGGGCTGTCGGGGTCCTGAAGTCGCTCGGCAGCTGTTCGCAGGAGCGTCTCGGCCGTCGCGGACTCCATGTGCTGCGCTGAAGCACGGATGGCGACCTGGAGTCCGCCGAACGACGCGGCCACGATCATCGAGAGGATAGTGAGAGCGACGAGCGACTCGATGAGTGTCTCTCCTCGTTGGCCGCGATCGCCGCGACCATTGTGCTCAGCCTCCACCGACGATCACCTTTCCGTTGCCCGAGGTGGAGAGGTTCGTGGCTATCACGCGCCCCACACGCAGGGTCCCTCCACCGCCGCCGAGGACGACACCCTCCGAGGAGGGCGCGTAGATCATGCCGGCGAGTGAGGCGACTGTGGCGTTGCCGTTGATCCTGATCCCGTCGTCGTTGTCATGGGCCTCGAAGAGAAGGATCCCAGCGTGCACACCATCGGTCTTTGGGCTCAGTTCGATCTCCCCACCGTTGATCGACACCCCACCGTCGGCGGCATAGAGAAGGACTCCGGATCCCCGGATCGATCCGTTGGTCATCTTCAAGCCCTTGTTGAGCACGTAAACACCCGGTTCCAGCTTGAAGTCCTTCTTGCCGCCACCACTCGGCGGGAACTCGAGGTTGTAGATTCCGGGCCGGCACACGGACGTACCGCCCTGGGAAGGGCATTCGGTCCGCTCCACCAGGTCGGTCACATCCGGTGCAGGGACGAAGCGCAGTGGGTCCAGGAGTGCCTGGGGGTAGCTGCCGGGTTGCTTGTTGGAGTTGCTCTCGCAGCCCGAGCACTCGGCGCCGCTCTGGAGCTTGGAAGTCGTCTGACACGTTCAGGCTCGCGCCACCGTTGAACACGACGGCGTACTTCCCGGCCGAAGGACGATTGATGAAGGCGTCTCCGACCACCTCGAGGCGGCTCGACCCGCTGATCGTCAACGGCGTGTCGCCGCCCAGGGCCAGGAACCTGGGCGCTACTGAGGGAAGCGAGGTGCTGTTGGCATCCGTGGTGCGACGAACTCCGTCCAAGGCGAAGCTGAACGAGCCGGACCGTGAGATGCCCAAGGTGACGGTGCGTGGCGTTGAACCCGGGATGCACGGCTTTGAGTCGCACGTGATCGTCGGGGCCTGCGCGAGCCCGTCCACGACCGACCTCGACGCACTGGGCGTGGAACCCCCTGAGCACACCGAGCGGATCAGCCTGTATGGCCTGCTGTCTGAATGCCGGTATTCGACCTGGTTGGACGGGTCCTCCGAAGACGCAGAGTCACCAGGTGCGTGCTCTTGGATGCCGGGTCACACTCCTTGGTCACACCGGCCGCGCCTTGGACGTCGCGTGCGAAGGCCATCGAGGACCACTGCGCTGTGGTGGCATTGCCCTGGCGGTTGCGGGCGGCGTCGTTCACCTGCACTACGAAGGTGAGGCTCACCGCTGTGAGAGCAACGCCCACCAACGCAAGCATCGCCGTCGAGATGAGCACTTCGATCAGCGTGAAGCCGCCGGACCCGCGCGTTCTCCGTGTCGATGCATTCCGCACCCGTTCACGCTACCGGCGCCTCCGCAAAAAGCGGTGCGCGTCGGACCTCCCAGCAGGGGGACCGGCCACCGGACTGACCCGGTGTTCAGGTCGGTTCCGCAGTGAACCCACGAATCCGCGAGACGGTGGCCGATGCTATCTCGGCCGGCGAAACCGAATCGTCCGACAACGCAGCGGTGAGGGTGATGTTCACAGAGCGGTTGTGCACCGAGCGTGGCCGATCCCCGAGCAGGGTCGCGAACTCCCCACCGAGGTCCACCAGAGCGTTCAGCCGGCCACTGTCTGCTCCCGGTCGCAGCCGTTCGGTGAGCAGCCCATGGGCACACCAGGGATCTTCCCGAGCTGCACGCGCCAGCGCGCACAACCAGTCGACCGCGAGTGTCAGCCGCCAGTCGGCTCCGTCGTCGGACCTCCGCGGACCGCCAGCGGGAAGTGGACCGAGAATGCGAGTGCTCCGATCATCTCCGGCCGTTGCAGGTCGTCGCGCAACTGAAGCTGGGCTCGACCGGTGGCTTCCGAAAGGGCTTCCCAGAGGTTGTGCGGCCAACTGCGACCGGCGGTCACATTCACCATGTCACCCTGGGCCGCCGTCAGCGTGTCCACCGCCTTACGGCATGCTGCGGCCAGGTTGGCCGTCTGCTCGCTGTGCAAGAGGGCGTCGTCCGGTCGTGCCAGCAACATCGCTCTGCGAGAAGCCAGGTTCTCGATGGATCCCACAGGCCGTAGCAGTGCAAGACCCAGGGATGACATGGCTATCGGCAGTTCAGGGGGCACCTCGTCGTCGGGTCTGCACACCCAGCGGAGCTCCATGCCCTGCACCAGGGCTGTGAGCACTCGGGTGAAGTCGGCCCACTCGAGTGGAGGGATCGGCTCCACGCCGAGGGCTTCTCCGGTTGCTGCGTAGATCTCGGTATAGCGACGGTGGTGCATTCCCCAGTAGTTGTCGAGCAGGACCTCACCGAAGCCGGGTTCGCCCGGGACACGAGACAACAACAGGAGCTGGCGCATGAGACCCTCCAACTCCTCGACGCGGTGCACCGCGTGCCAGTTGTCCACCGTGGCCTCTTCGATCAACTCGGAGAGGACTTCGCGTGCCGATCCCTCCAAGAGCTCGCGTACGATCTCTATCGGCGCCCAGGCGTCGTCGTCGGCCAGGTCGCGCAAGCGTGGTATGTCGGCTATGACTGCGTCCACGTAGGACTGCCAATCGGGGAAGTGGTTCCAGAAGCTCCGCTGTGAACGTTCGGCGCGCGTCGCGATCGCGTCGACGCTCAAGGCGCTGAACATCTCGCTCAGGCGCAGTTCGTTGAGCAGGGCCCAACCGGCATCGAGGAACCGCTTTCGGGTCTCCTCGGCGAGGGTCGGCGTGCGCAGTTGTCAGCGGGTCTCGTAGCTGGTCGTCACTCATCGTGTGGGATCAACGAGAGTACTGCTCGTCCCGGCCGACAGCGGGTGAAATCGCCGTGCGCCACTGGGGGTTTCACACCGAGGTCCAGCCGCTTCCTTCAGCACATGGTGCATGAAGTCGACCGCCAACGGCACCTGATGTGAACAACGGCACGCAGGTCCTTGCTACAGGCCGACCTGAGCGGTACTCCTGTGAACCGAGCGGGTCAGGACCCCATCGGCCCGTTGCCTCCCGCTCGGCCCGGGCCATCGCCGGGGTGGGTACGGTGGTTCCCGTCGGAGTCAGCGTACCCACCCCGGCAGCACCGAACACCGAGCATCCGCGTCTCCCCACTTGTCATCTGAAGTGCATTGACACATCATGGCAGTCGGCGAAAATCATCAACCAGGGAGAGAGTGTGAGATCGAGGCTGTTCTGCAGGCAATCCGACCCGCATGCACTGCTGGTCGGACTCCACAGCGTCGAGTCGTGTCGCGACCGTCTGGTCGGGGTGGCTCGCTCGCTCAGCGAGTTGATGGATGTGCCCGAGGAGTCGGGCTCCCACCAGGGGCACACGGGTGAGGGTGCATCGATCGAGCAGGCCAGTAGCTCGACATCCGCGAGGCGGTCGATGAGTTGGCGGAGTGCGTTGCTTCCATCCAGACGACGACGAATGAGCCCATGGTGGCAGCAGCGAGTGAGGATATCAGTTGGGTGACCGGTTCCCAGGAGCACTATCGAGAGCTTCTCGAGCTCGATGCGCCGGCACTCGGGGAGGGTTCACAGAGTGGCGACGGCGACGACTCTGATCGGGTGCTCACGCGTTGTCGCCTTCAGATTGCAGCGGTGAAGGACCGTTACAGCGTCGTCCTTCCCGGGTTGCCGTGGGTCGGCCCCGACCGGGACCTCTTCACCGGAACAAGGCTCACCAAGGTGCGAGTGCACCTCGAGGCAGCCGTGGAGGCACTGGAGACGGCGGCGGGTGTTGAGGACAGCATCGACCTCGCTGACGCCGCAGCGGTGTTGGCGGCAGGTTGACACCGACACGCCACATCACGCGAGGGGATCAGAGCGACGACGTCGCGTGAATCGCGGATCGCAGGGCCGGATGCAGTTGCACCGTGCAATGGGCGATTTCCGCAGGTGGCGCTGACTCATCGGACAAGGCCGCCGCGAGCGTGGCGTTGACGATGCGGTGGTGAACCGAGCGCGTCGGTTCACCCAGGAGACCGGATATCGCATCCCCGAGAGGGACCATCAGGTGGATGACGCCTGCGTCTTCGCCGGGTCGGAGGCGTTCCTGGAGCAGGCACCTTGCACACCAGGTGTGGCTCCGAGCGGTGCGTACGAGCCTGCACAGCCAGTCGGTGATCGACAGCAGAGGCCCGTTCGGAACGCCGTCGGCGCCAGCGGGCCGGCTGTTGCCGCCCCTGGAGCCACGAAGATCGCGCGAATCGGCGTCGGCACGGGAGAGGAGCTCCCCGAACACGAGCGAGCCCAGCACCTCCAGGCGTTGCAGCGAGGACATCAACTCGACGCGTGGGGTGCCGGTCAGCAGGCTGGCCTCGGCCCAGTCGATCGGATCCTCCCTGCCCTGCAGAGCCTCCTGGGAGGCCGCAACCCACGTCGTCATCCTCGGATCCGCCTTCAGGGGTGCTGGAGGGGTGCTGATGGAGGCCTCGATGTCAGCGATGGAACCCGGCTTCTCCTGCGGAGTGAGCAGAGTGAGCGCAACTGCGACGGTTGCATCGGTGACGAGGCGTGTAGTCGTGCGTTCGGGATCTGCGATGTACTGGATCAGCAGCCCCTCTGTGAGCGCTGCGAGGATCCGGGCGAAGTCATCGAAGTCGAATGGGGCGATCGGCTCTGTGAGCGTCTGGGCACCGGTGTCCTCGTAGATCCGTCTCAGCCGCGGAATGTACTGACCGTAGTAGTCGCGTTCCAGCACCTCGGTCAGGTGGTTGTCGCCGTCAGCGCGTGATGCGAGCAGTAACTGACGACGGAAGGCCGTCAACTCCTCCGGTCTTGTCATCTCCGACCAGATGTCGTGTGCAGCCGACCGTGCCAGCCCCGCTAGGGCCGTGCGCGAACTCGGCAGCAGCGCTGCATTCACCGCCTGGATGGCAGGGTACGCGTCGACCTCTTCCACGCGCCCGCGCATCGGGATGTTCGACACGAGGGCATCGGTGTAGTCGTCCCAGGTCTTGAAGTGGTTCCAGAACGTGCGCTCCGAGCGTTCCGCCCGACGCACCACGTCCACCACCGAGATCGCATCGGAGTGCCTCGCGAAGACCGACCTCGTCCACAAGGTCCCAACCCGCGCTGATCAGCCGGCGTCTCGTTTCGACCGATGACCCGGCCGCAGCGGATCCGCTCATGGGCGCCTGACCTCCCGATACCTGCACAAGGCCGCCTGTTCCGGGCCGATCCTACCCGTGAGGACGAAACCGTGTCACCCGTCTACATCGCCGGCGGGGTGTGTGGGTGGGTTGTGCCAGCGGTCTGCTGGGGGTGTTGCAGGCGGGTGTCCTCTAGCGTGTGGGCGTGGCTGATCAGGCGAAGTTCACCGACGCGGTGGAGCCGTTCATGGACGCTCTGTACGCGGCGGCGATGCGCATGACACGCAGTCCGGCTGACGCCGAGGACCTGCTCCAGGAGACCTTCCTTCGCGCATACCGTGGGTATCCGAACTTCGCCGATGGCACGAACCTGCGCGCCTGGCTCTACCGGATCCTCACGAACACCTACATCAACATCTATCGTGCGAGGCAACGTCGTCCCGACCAGACCGAGCTCGACGACGTGGAGGATCTGTACCTCTACCGTCGCATCGGGGGTCTGGAGGCCGCGTCGCTCGGACGGAGCGCCGAGGACGAGTTGATGGACCTGTTCACCGAAGGTGAGGTGCGTGAAGCTCTGGACGAACTCCCTGACAACTTCCGGGTCCCGGTCCTGCTTGCCGACGTGGAGGGGTTTTCCTACAAGGAGATCGCCGAGATGATGGACACGCCGATCGGCACGGTGATGAGCCGGCTGCACCGGGGAAGAAAACACCTCCAGAAGTCGTTGCACGGGTTTGCCGCGGCCCGTGGACTGCTGACCGACGAAGTGGCGAGTGCCGAGAACCGATGATGCAGACATGAACACCCAGGACGATCGGGCTGAATCCGACCCCGCCGAGGAACCGTTCGGAGAACCGGGTTGCGGTGATGCCGTGGACCTGCTGTACCAGTACCTCGACGGGGAGTTGGACGGGGACACGGTCATGCGTATCGAGGTTCACCTGCGGCGGTGCTCACCCTGCCTGGAGGCCTTCGACTTCCACGACGAGTTGCGCAACGTGATCCGTTCGAAGTGCGCGGAGTCAATGCCGCCCGACATGCGAGCCCGCCTACTCGCGATGCTCTCCGATCCAACCCTGTGAGCCATCGGGGAATGCGGCCCCCGGTCGGTTTGTGTCGCCGATCCGTGTGCAGTCCTAGACTGGCCTCATGCTGTTGGCTGAAGACACCGTGTGGCACTACTGGCTCGCTGTGCCCCTGGCCGCCTTGGCGATCGTCGCGGTCGTCTCGATCGTGGGGCTGTACTTCTTCAAGATCACCCGGGCCCGCTATCCGAGGGAACAGGGCTGAGTTCGCAATCGCCGGCTGAGGCTCACACCGGCGAACCCGACGGTGGCCGGGCGGAGAGCACCGAAGGCACCGTCGACTGGGCTCTTGCCGAACGCGTCGCCGCCAGGTTCACCGGATCCGAGGACTTCTCGCGCTCCTATCACGCAGCGGGGATGGCCGCCGACTTCGAACGCCTGACGGAGGACGCGCAGTCCTACGTGGAGGCCGAGGTGGGCTTCGGGTCACTTGCGGGCACCGCAAGAGGCAGGGTGGTCGATCGCGCCGACTGGGTGAAGGCCAACATCGCTTCGTATCGCAGACTGCTCCGACCGCTCCTGCAGCGCCTGGATGAGAGAGTGACCGGGCCGGTGGCACTGGTTTCGGGGAAGGTGGCGGGCGCCGAGTTGGGTGCGCTGTTGGGGTGGATGTCTTCGAGGGTCCTGGGGCAGTACGACCTCCTGGTCCTCGAGGAGGAGGATCCTCACGAACAGGATCTGGTGTACTTCGTGGGTCCGAACATCCTCGGCATCGAGAAGCGTCACTCGTTCCCCCCGAGCAGTTCCGGATGTGGGTGGCCTTGCACGAGGTGACCCACCGCACGCAGTTCACCGGAGTGCCGTGGTTGCGGGAGCACTTCCTGGGGCTCGTGAGCGCCATGCTGGCGGAGGCCGATCCCGACCCCACCCGCCTGTTCGCCGCCCTCGGACGAGTGGCCGAGGGCGTGAGGACGCGTACCAACCCGCTTGACCACGGAGGGGTCTCCGCTCTCTTCGCGTCCGACACCCAGCGTGCAGTGATGGATGACATGGGTGGCCTCATGAGCCTGCTCGAGGGACATGGGGATGTGACGATGGACCGTGCGGCCCTCGACCGGATACCCCAGGCCGACCGCTTCGCGAGGGTGTTGCGCGCACGCCGCAAGGAGATGGGTCTCGCAACCCGCCTGCTGACGCGCCTGATCGGGCTCGAAGCCAAGCTCAACCAGTACGAACAGGGCGAGGCGTTCATCGCCGCCGTGGAGGCCAGGGGCGGACCCGAGTTGTTGAACCGTGCCTTCGAGCGGCCGGAGAACCTTCCCAGTCGAACCGAGATCACCGATCCCGAAGCCTGGTTGGAACGGATCTCCGAGAAGCGTGCCGATCGGAGCCGGCATTGAGCCTGCCGGCGGACGATCCAGTCGTTGGCGAGATGCTGTCGCGGTGCCGGTTTCCAGAAGCGGCGCACCACGACGTGGCTGTCTCCGGTGGAGCCGACTCGCTCGCGCTGCTGGCGCTCGCCCTTGCGACGGGTTCGGCGGTGACTGCGCATCACGTGGACCACGGGTTGCGACCCGGCGGTAACGACGAGGCCGCAGCGGTGCGAGGAGTGTGCCGTCTGTGGGGGCGGTGTTCGAGGCCCACTCCGTTGGGCTTGCCGACGGCCCCGACCTCGAGGCCCGATGCCGTCAGGCACGCCTCGCGGTCCTGCCGTCAGGATGTCTCACCGGCCATACCGCGGACGACCAGGCGGAGACCGTCCTGTTGCGTCTTCTGCGCGGCACCGGTCCGTCAGGACTTGCGGCCATGGAGTCTCATCGTCATCCACTGCTCGAGTTGCGTCGTGCCGACACTGAACGGCTCTGTGCGCACTTGGAGGTGACACCCCTGGTGGATCCGACCAACGACTCCCCCGCTTCACCCGAAATCGGATCCGCCACGAGGTCCTACCCCTGCTGGCCGAGGTTATGGGTCGGGATGTGGTTCCTCTGGTGAACCGGACCGCTGAGTTGCTTCGCTCGCACAACGCCGCGATCGGAGAGCTCGCGGCCGGCCTCGACCCGCGTGACGTGAGCGCTCTGCGCTCGGTTCCCGCGCCGGTGGCCACCGAGGCTCTCCGGACCTGGTGGACCTCGGAGACCGATGGGCTCCCGCCCCCGGGCGGGCCGCTGTGCAGCGCATGTTGGAGGTCGTCGAGGGTGCGCGCCGCGGCTGCGAGGTGACCGCGGGGTGGCGCCTGGATCGCAGCGCCGGCCGCCTGCGACTGACGGATGGCGCTGGCGGTCTCGATGGGTGCAGGAAGTAGTGTCCCGCCCGTGACCGAGCCGCCCATTCCTGATCCGCCAGGCGCCTTCGCACCCGTCGACGCCGACCCGCGCATCGGAGAGGTGCTGCTGTCCGAGGAGCAGATCATGGCACGCATCGGCGAACTCGGTGCCGAGCTCAGCCGTGACTACGCGGGCGAGGCCCCCCTGCTGGTCTGTGTGCTGCGGGGCGCGTACGTGTTCCTCACCGATCTCGCACGAGCGGTCAACCTGCCTGTCGAGATCGACTTCATTGCGGTCTCCTCCTACGGATCGAGCACCCGCACCTCTGGGGTGGTCCGCCTGGTGAAGGATCTGGACGTCGACCTGACGGGCCGTCATGTGATCCTCGTGGAGGACATCGTGGATACGGGCCTCACCTTGCGTTACCTGCGACGCAGCCTGGAGGCGCGCAATCCTGCGAGCTTGGGAGGTCTGTGCCCTGCTGGCTCGTGAGACCGCCGACACCGAAGGTCTCGGGGTCCGATACGTGGGCTTCGAGATCCCCGGCGACTTCGTGATCGGATACGGCCTCGATGTGGCGGAGCGGTACCGGAACCTTCGCTACATCGCTCTGTACGAGCCCGAGGGGGGCTGAGCAGGTGCGCTCGTCGTCAGGCTCCGACGCTGACCTGAACGTCCCCGAACCGCTTCCGTTGGCGCCGGAGCTCGCGCCGGAGGTTGATCTCGAGCGAATCGCGGTGGCGGTGCGGGAGATCCTCGTCGCGATCGGTGAGGACCCCGATCGCGACGGCCTGTCGGAGACACCGGCACGGGTGGCCCGCATGTACGCCGAGACCTGTGCCGGACTCCATGAAGACCCTTCACGGCACCTGCGCACCACCTTCGACGTGGGTCACGATGAGATGATCATGGTACGCGACATACCTCTGTACTCCCTATGTGAGCATCATCTGGTGCCCTTCGTGGGAAGAGCGCACGTGGCCTACATCCCCAACGCGGACGGTCGCGTGACCGGACTGTCGAAGCTCGCCCGCCTGGTCGACGGCTTCGCCCGCAGGCCCCAGGTTCAGGAACGACTGACCGCGCAGGTTGCCGATGCCATCGAGGAGCGCCTGGCGCCGAGCGGGGTGTTGGTCGTGTTGGAGGCTGAGCACATGTGCATGTCGATGCGCGGGGTGCGCAAGCCCGGAGCGTCCACCGTCACCAGCGCCGTGCGCGGTGTGTTTCGACCGACCGAGTACGCGGGCCGAGGCGATGCGCTTCATTGGCGACAACCCGTGAATCGGTCGGGGCCTCCCGTGGACCCCGTGGCCACACGACGGGGATCGCACGAGGTGATCCGCCGCCTGGGTGCGCCGGATGGCCTTCGCGGTGCGGAGGTGATGGGCATCGTCAACGTGACGCCCGATTCGTTCTCCGACGGTGGGCGTCACCTCGACCCGCTCGACGCGGTGTCCCGATCCCGTTCGATGGTCGCCGCAGGCGCGAAGTTCGTGGATGTCGGCGGCGAGTCGACGAGACCTGGGGCCGCTCCGGTGGACCCGATCGAGGAGCAGCGCCGCGTGCTCCCGGTGATCGAGGCACTCGGATCCGATCCAGCCCTGGTCGGGGCGCGGATCTCCATCGACACCCGCAATGCCTCCACCGCACGTGCCGCGGTGGCACTCGGCGCAACCGTCATCAACGACGTCTCGGCATCGCTCTGGGCCACTGCCGCAGAGCTTGGTGTGGGGTGGGTGGCCATGCACATGACCGGGGATCCCCGGACCATGCAGGTGAACCCGCACCATGCCGACGTGCTCGATGATGTGAGGCGCTTCCTCGACGAGAGAGCCACTCTGGCCGAGTCCGCGGGCGTGACCGAGGTCTGGGTGGATCCCGGGATCGGCTTCGGCAAGACGACCCGGCACAACCTCACCTTGCTGGCGGGATTGGCCGAACTGGTCGACGACGGCCGTCCCGTGCTGGTGGGAACCAGCAGGAAGCGATCGCTGGGCCAGATGCTCGCTGAATCCGATGCCGTCGCAGCGGGACGTTCCGCCTCGCGAACAGCGGATGCGGCGCCGTTGGCCCTGGTGTCGACCGATGACCGCAGAGAGGGTTCGCTTGTCACCGCGGTCTGGGCCATGATCCAAGGGGCCCGGATCATCCGGGTCCACGACATCCGCGCCACCGTCGCAGCCATGGCGGCGGCCCGGCGCACGTTGAACGACCCGCACGGGCCATGAACACCTGTGTCGCAGGTGCTGTGTCCCGGACGTGGAGGAGGTAGGACATGGCCAAGGGAAAATGGGCCCAGGGGATCCAGCCGCGCCACTTCGACTGGATCATCAGGGACCAGCTGGCCATTTGCGAGCGTCCGGGTGGCTTCGGTGAGAACCATCGCAAGGTCCGGCGCCAGGAGGAGATCATCTGGATCCGCGAGCAGGACTTCGATCGCGCCATCTCGATCTCACCCGCGCCCAACAACCTGCACAACTACGACGAGATGGGAGTGCGGTGGCTGCACTGGCCGTACCCACAGACCGATGAGATCGGACGGTATCTCTCTGACTCCTACACCCAGCTTGCGACGCTCCTGGCGGACAACCGCAAGCTACTCGTGCACGGCGACGAGATATCCGAGCGCCTGCTGGGCTTCCTGGCCGGGTACCTCGTGTTCACCGGCATGGTTCCCGAGTCTCCGCGGGCCATCAGCCTGATCGAGAACATCACATCGCGCCAGCTCGGTGCCGACGGGCGCCAGGTCGTGGGAGCTGCTGTGAAGGCCATCCAGGCACGCTGAGCACCCTCTCGGAGCCGACCATGGACACCACAGACCGCATCGAGCTCAGCGGACTCGAGTTCACCGCCGTGATTGGTGTGCTGCCACAGGAGCGAGAGCGTGCCCAACCTCTGCGGATGGACCTGGTGGTGCATGTCGACCTGACCGGGGCGGGGATGTCGGACCGGCTGGCGGACACGATCGACTACGGCACTCTGTGTGACACGGTGGTGGAGGTCGCCACGGTCGAGCAACCCGAGCTGCTCGAACGTCTCGCAGCTGTCGTGGCCGACGCGGTCTTGGGATTCGATCCACGGATCTCCGCGGTGGGGGTGTCGATGGCCAAGCTCCGCCCACCCGTGCCGCACAACCTGGATCGCGCCGGGGTGACCATCACCCGGCGAAGCGGTGGCCCGAGTGCAGGCTGATCCCGACACGGCGGACCGACCCAGGCGGACCTTCGTCTCGCTCGGATCGAACGTGGGAGACCGGGGGCGTCACCTGCGTCAGGCCGTGGAAATGCTGCCGGGAGTGGTTGCGGTATCACCGGTGTACGAAACGGACCCCGTCGGTGGGCCAGACCAGGACCGCTTCCTGAACCTGGTGGCTGAGCTGTCCACGAGGTTGTCCCCAACGAGCTGCTCGGCGTGTGCCATCGCATCGAGGCCGGAGCGGAGAGGGTCCGGGAGCAGCGCTGGGGTCCCCGCACCCTGGATGTGGACATCATCTGGATGGAGGGGATCGAGCTCTCCACGGAGCGGCTCACCGTTCCACATCCCCGTTGGATGCAGCGACGCTTCGTGCTTGCACCCCTGCGGGACCTGGCACCGGAGCTGGTGAGCGAGAAGGACCTGGCGATGGCCGAAGGCAACGTGGTGGTGCTCGGCGAGCTCTCGGAGGTGGATGGCCTGTGACCTCACCGGGCCACCCGCTGCGGACGGTGGTCGTGGGTTCCGGCCGTGCCGGAGGGTCGTTCACGCGTGCGCTCGCACGTGTTGGATGGCCGGTGGGTGTGATCCATCACGAACAGCTCTCCTCGATCGACGAGGCATCGCTGACTGCGTCCTTCGACGGCCCTGCGTCGAAGCTCCCGGAGGCATCCTGGTCGGTGGAACTGGTGCTCCTGTGTGTACCGGATTGGGCGGTGCAGCGTTGCGCTGCGGCGCTTCCGAGGTCCGATGCGCGGTGGTGGCCCACTGTGCCGGTTCGCTCGGGCTCGAGGTGCTCGGTGAGCATCCCCGGGTAGCCTCGGTGCACCCGCTCGTATCCCTTCCTGATGCCGAGGTGGGGGCGGACCGCCTGGTGGGCGCGTGGTTCGCGGTGTCGGGTGACGTTGTGGTCGGCGAGGTGGTTGCGGCCCTCGGTGGCACGCCGGTGTCGGTGGCATCCGACAGGCGTGCCGCCTACCACGCAGCGGCAGCAGTCGCCTCCAATCACCTCGTCGCGCTCCTCGCGGAGGTCGAGAGGATCGCAGACGTCGCAGGTGTTCCCCTCGACGCCTACCTTGGCCTGGTGAGAGGCACCGTGGACAACGTGGCCGCAATGGGTGTTCGCGAGGCGCTGACCGGGCCTGTTGCGCGAGGCGACTGGGAGACCGTTCGAGCGCACCTCGATGCGATCGGACCCGACGAGCGTGACGAGTACCTGGCCGGCCTGGCGGCCACAGCGCGTCTTGCCGGTCGCGGTGCCGTGGGTGTCGTTGCCGCAGCAGGCCGAGCGTTGACGGGTCGTTGCGCACCTCAGGCCGGTGAGCGTCGGGGAGGCCGACGGATCCTGCGCACAGGGTTGTGTGCCGAGGCTGGGTAGCGTGGCGCGATGTCCGACGCCGACCACATGACCGCGAGAGCCGGCACGGTGCAGACCTACCGCACGATCGGGGCGTTGCGTGAGTTCCTGGCCGCGAAGCGTGGTGCTGATGTCACGGTGGGGTTGGTGCCCACCATGGGCTACCTCCACGAGGGCCATCAGCAGCTCATCGAACGCGCTGGTGCCGAGTGCGATGTGGTCGTCACCACGGTGTTCGTCAACCCGTTGCAGTTCGCTGAGCACGAGGACCTCGACAGCTATCCCCGTGACCCGGAGGGTGATTGCCTCAAGGCCGGAGCTGCGGGCTCCACGGTCATGTTCGTTCCGGCTCCCGAGGAGATGTACCCCGACGGGGCCGACGCCGTCGCCACCACGGTCAGCGTCGCGGGCTTCGGTTCCGGCATGGAGGGTGCGTCGAGGCCCACCCACCTCGCGGGTGTGTGCACGGTGGTGGCGAAGCTCTTCAACATCGTGGGGCCGTGCCGGGCATACTTCGGCGAGAAGGACTACCAGCAACTGGCCTCGATCACCGCGATGGTCGAGGATCTGTCGTTCCCGGTTCAGGTCGTCGGGTGCGAGACATCGAGGGAACCCGATGGGCTTGCCCGCTCGAGTCGCAACGCCTATCTGTCGGCCGAGGAGCGCCAGGTGGCTCCGGTTCTCCACGAGGCGCTGTGCCTTGGCGCCCGGCTTGTCATCGAGGGTGAGACCGATCCGGTCGTCGTTCGTGAGGGGATGGCGGGGCTCATCGGGGATGCACCGCTGTGTGAGCTGGACTACGTGGAGGTCGTCGACGGCGTGACCCTGCAACCGGTGACGTCGGCCGATGCGACGTCTCGCCTGTTCGGTGCGATGCGCCTGGGCCGCGCTCGACTGATCGACAACATCGCCGTGTCCGAGGTGGCGGGAGCGCCTTCCGATGGCGCAACGCGCCGAACAGGCCCGTTGCTCCTGTCGGGCGAGGAGCAGGGGAGGGCGACGGTGCCCGCTGATCCGCCCCGGCCCCGACGAGCTCGACCTGCTGGTGGTCGGATCGGGCGTCGCAGGTCTCTGCGCGGTCGTTCGGGCTGCCACCGAGGCCGGCATGCGCACGGGTCTGATCACCAAGGGGGACCTCGATGACGCCACCACCACCTGGGCTCAGGGCGGCGTCGCCGCAGCGCTGGGAACCGAGGTCGGTGCGGTCGAGTCACACCTGGCCGACACCCTTGCCGCAGGGGGCGGGTCTGTGCGACGTCGCCGCCCCGCGTGTGCTGGTCGACGAGGGCCCGCTGCGCATCGAGGAGCTGATCGCTCTCGGGGCCGAGTTCGATCGTGATCCGCAGGGCCGCCTGGAGCTTGCACGCGAGGGTGGTCACTCGGTCGCACGGGTGCTGCATGCCGGTGGTGCCGCCACGGGAGCGGAGATAGAGCGCACTCTGGTCACAGCGGTGCGCCGCACAGCGGTGGAGATACACACCCGAACCTTTCTCGAGGACCTGGTGGTGCGCGACGGGGTATGCCTCGGCGCATGGTGTCGGTTCCCCGACGGCTCTCGTCGTCAGGTGCGTTCGCGCAACGTGTTGTTGGCTGCCGGTGGGGCAGGCCGGCTGTTCTCGGTGACCACCAACCCCGCGGGGGCCACCGGCGACGGGGGTGGCCGCAGCCATGCGTGCTGGAGCGGCGGTCGCCGACCTGGAGTTCTTCCAGTTCCATCCCACCGCGTTGCGCCATGACCGTTCGCCGCGGCCCTTGCTCACCGAGGCGTTGCGTGGGCATGGCGCAGTCCTTCGCAACCGCGAGGGGGAGCGCTTCGTCGACGAGTTGATGCCCCGTGATGTGGTCTCCCGGGCCATCTTCACCGAGATGGCGGCCGGTGGCACGGATCACGTGTGGCTCGACGCCCGCAAGCTCGACTCCTTCGACACCAGGTTCCCGACCATCGCCGAGGTGCTGGCCGAGGTCGGGTTGGATCCGGGGCGTGACCTGTTGCCGGTGCATCCGGCGGCACACCACCTCTGTGGTGGGGTGCTGACCGACCTCGACGGAGCGACCACGATCGACGGGTTGTGGGCGTGTGGTGAGGTGGCGTGCACAGGTGTCCACGGGGCGAACCGCTTGGCATCCAACTCGCTGTTGGAAGGCATGGTGTTCGCTCCGCGCGCGGTAGAGGCGATGGTCGCGGGGCGCACGGGTGCCCTGAGGACCGGTGTCATGGCCGGCCTCGATCAGAGAGAGGGCTCGGTTCCCCCGGAACCGGTGGAGGATCCCGAGGTTCCGGTCGGGATGCGTCGCCTCGAGCTCCCCGACCTGCGCTTTCCGCCAGTGGTGCCGGATACCACGGGCGGCCGCGCCGAGGACGGTGCGCAGGTCGCGGCGCTGGTGGAGCGGCTCCAGCGGGCGATGACATCGGGTGCGGGTGTTAGGCGTTCGGCGGACTCGTTGAGGGAGGTGGCCGCCGAGCTCGCAGCAGTTGCGGCTGGGTTGTCCGAAGTCGCTCACGATGGAGGCGCGGGTCCGGTCGCTGCGGCGGAGCTCGCGAACCTGCTCACCCTTGCCCGCGGTCTGGTCACCGCTGCCACCATTCGGGAGGAATCGCGCGGGACTCATTGGCGTGAGGACCATCCGGACACCGATCCCCACCACAGGGTCCGGTACCTGCTGAGCCTCGACCCGATCCCTACGGGCGCCGATCAATCACCGAGGAGGCTGTGACCGATGAGCGATGTTGACGCTCCCGAGGACCGTGCGTCGGCTGGTGATTCGACGCGTGCCGAGGGCCCTTCGAGCGATTGGCTGAATCCCCCCGCCGAGGCAGTGCGCGAGGCGGTGAGGCGGGCCCTGGTCGAAGATCTGCTTCCGCTGGGCGACCTGACGGCGTCGTTGCTACCTGATCGGCTCGCGGTGGCGCACATCGTGGCGCGCTCGGCGGAACCGTCGCCGGATCAAGTTGTGCAATCGAGGCGTTCTCACGGATCGACCCCGAGGTCGACGTCGAGTGGTGGGTCTGCGAAGGAACTCCCGTGGAGCCCGGGGATCGGCTTGCCACGGTGCGGGGATCGTTGCGCTCGGTGGTCACCGCGGAGCGCACTGCGCTCAACTTCCTCGGCCACCTCTCAGGAGTGGCGACGCTGACTGCGCGGTTCGTGGAAGCGGCTGCAGCGGCAGGCGAGGCACGGATCTGGGACACGCGCAAGACCACTCCCGGCCTGCGCTCGTTGGAGAAGGCAGCGGTACGAGCCGGCGGTGGGCGCAACCACCGCGGCAACCTCTCGGACTGGTTGTTGATCAAGGACAACCACCTGGAGGGCTTGTCGATCACCGACGCTGTGGCGCTCGCGAGGGACCGCTGGCCCGGTCGCACCGTCCACGTCGAGTGCGACACCGTGGAGCAGTTCTCCGAGGCCCTCGAGGCGCCTGCCGACGCGATCCTGCTCGACAACATGTCCTTTGATGCGGTGCGCCGCTGCGTGGAGCTGGCTCGGAATGCCTACCCGGCTGGTCGGAGGCCGCTGCTCGAAGTCTCCGGCGGGGTGGACCTCGACACCGTCGGCGAGTACAGCGCATGTGGTGTCGACCAGATCTCGGTCGGAGCGATCACCAACTCTGCGCCGGTGCTCGACATCGGCCTGGACATCTGATCACGCCATGCCGGTGCGCTTCACGGAGCCTGTGGTCCGTGCGACTTCACGGTCGTGGCTGTGTGCGGCCAAGCTGGAAGCTCCAAAGGAACCTGGTTCAGACCGAGCCCGAACGGAGTGACGCGTGCTGCTCGTGATCGACGTGGGGAACACCCAGACAGTCGTTGGCCTCTACAACACCGGTGACCGCAGCCACGAGTTGGTGGACCACTGGCGTCTGGCGACTCGCGTGGACCGCACCGGAGACGAGATCGCCCTCATGCTCCGGGAGTTGCTCGCCACACGGAGCCTTGAGGTGGAGAACGACGTTGCGGGGGTCGCGATCTCCTCGGGTGTCCCGACGGTGACCGCCGAACTGCGACGGGTGTGTGAGCGGTATCTGCAGATCGAACCGGTGGTGCTGGGGACCGGGGTGCGTACCGGGATGCCCGTTCTCTACGACAACCCCAAGGAGGTGGGTGCGGACCGGATCGCGAACGCGGTGGGAGCGCACGACCTCTACGGCGGCCCCACGATCGTGGTCGATTTCGGTACCGCCACCACCTTCGACGTGATCTCCGAACAGGGTGAGTACCTCGGCGGTGCGATCTTTCCGGGAATAGAGATATCGCTGGACGCGCTGTTCGGTCGAGCCGCCGCATTGCGCCAGGTGGAGCTGGTGGAGCCACGCAACGTGATCGGCAAGACCACCGTCGAGTCGGTGCAGTCGGGTGCTCTCTACGGGTACTCGTCGATGGTCGACGGGATGTGCGCGCGAATCGAGACGACCCTGGGTGAGTCCACCGTGATAGCGACCGGTGGGCTGGCTCCCCTCATTGCGTCGGTCGCCGATGCCATCGAGTACACCGAGCCCTGGCTGACCTTGCACGGCCTGCGCTTGATCTGGGAGAAGAACCAGGATCGTGACCGACCAGCCTGACAGCAACGTTCGTTCGATCGGCGGTGAGGGTGCCGCTGCGCGGACGGACCGGGGAGCACAGCCCTACAGCTACGACACCGACGCGACCACCGCCGAGCTGGTGTCCGCGCACGGACACCTTGAGCCGGGTACTGAGACCGGTGAGGTGGTCTCGATCGCCGGCCGGCTGATGCTGCGGCGCGTGCAGGGCAAGCTCGCCTTCGGGACCCTCGCGGATTCGAGCGGTCGCATCCAGCTGTTTGCTCCGTCGAGGACAACCCCCGACTTCGAGGGAGTTCTGCTCCCTAGCGGTGGGTGACTGGATCGGCGTGCGAGGCGAGGTCATGACCACCCGGCGGGGCGAGTTGTCGGTCCGTGTGGACGAGTGGGTGCTGTTGGCGCACACCCGGCGGGCGTTTCCCGACAAGTTCCACGGGCTGACCGACGTCGACACCCGGTACCGTCGGCGTTACGTCGACCTGTGGGTCACAGAGGAGGCACGTCGTACCTTCGAGCTGCGGTCCCGGCTGGTCTCGATGACTCGCCGCTTCCTTGAGGACCGCGGGTACCTGGAGGTCGAGACCCCGGTGTTCCATCCGATCCCAGGTGGTGCGCTGGCGGCCCCTTCATGACGCATCACAACGCGCTCGACATGGACCTGTACCTGCGGATCGCACCCGAGCTGTACCTCAAGCGCCTCGTGGTGGGCGGATTCGAGAGAGTCTTCGAGATCGCCCGCGTGTTCCGCAACGAGGGCATCTCCAATCGTCACAACCCCGAGTTCACGATGCTCGAGTGCTACGAGGCCTACGGCGACTACGAGGTCCACATGGCCCTCACCGAATCGCTGGTGGAGCACCTGGCGGTGCAGCTGTGCTCCTCGAGCACCATCACCTATGACGGGCGGACCGTGGACCTGTCCACACCGTGGAGGCGTGCCACGCTGGCCGAGTTGACCTCCGCCGAGCTGGGTGTGGATGTGTCGGTGCACACCGACGCCGCCACCCTGCGCACGCTGTGTGAGCGCCACGACATCCCCACTGAGGAGTCGTGGGGTCCTGGCAAGCTGCTGTTGGAGCTGTACGAGAAGACCACCGAGGGCCGATTGTGGGATCCGGTGTTCGTCACCGACTACCCCGCGGAGGTCTCACCGCTGTCACGACCCCATCGTGACGATCCCGATCTCGTGGAGCGCTTCGAGGGAATCGTGGTCGGTCGCGAGCTGTGCAACGGCTTCTCGGAGCTGACCGATCCGGATGAGCAGCGCAGGCGTTTCGAGGCCCAGGCGGCCATGCGCGACGCCGGCGACACCGAGGCGATGGCGGTGGATGCCGACTACCTGCGTGCGCTCGAGTACGGACTCCCGCCCACGGTGGGCCTCGGAATCGGCATCGACCGCCTCGTGATGCTGCTTTCGCGGACCGCGCGACGATCCGTGACGTGGTGCTCTTTCCCACGCTGCGCCCCGAGGCTGACACTCAGTTCGACGGCGTCTCCCCAACGCGGGACGGCGGAGCAGTCCGAGGGTGACCCGAGTGGCCCCGACGGTGCCTGAACCCGCCGGGTTGGCTCTTGAGGGGATCGCATTCTCCTACGGCACCACCAACGCGGTCCTGGAGGGGATCTCCCTGACCGTACGCACCGGTGAGCTGCTGTCACTGCTGGGACCCAGCGGGTGCGGCAAGACGACGTTGTTGCGGATCATCGCCGGTCTGGAGCGACCGTCCGCGGGTTCGGTGCAGGTCGCCGGACGTGTGTTGAGCGACGTTGCCGCAGGAGTCGATGTGCCTCCTCAGCGGAGGGGAGTGGCGATGGTGTTCCAGAGCTGGGCGCTCTTCCCCCACCTCGATGTCGCCGCCAACGTGGCGTTCGGCATCCCCAAGGAGCTGCGCGGATAGCGGTCTGTTGGCCGAGACCCTCACCATGGTCGGCCTCGACGGTCTGGAGCGACGCCGGCCGTCCGAGCTGAGCGGCGGACAGCAGCAGCGGGTGGCGCTCGGTCGTGCGGTTGCGCAACGTCCAGACGTGTTGTTGCTGGACGAACCGTTCTCCCAACCTGGATCCGTCGTTGCGTGCCAGGGTGCGTGCCGAGGTGCGTGAGCTGCTGGCCTCGTTGGGCACTACGACAGTGCTCGTGACCCACGACCGTGAGGGCCCTTCTGCTCGGCGACCGCGCGCGTTGCTGCACGGCGGCAGGGTCGTCGCATCGGGTGATCCGGTGGAGCTCTACCGGAGGCCCCGACCGCTGGTCGGCGCGGTTCCTGGGCGAGGTGGTGATGCTGCGGGGGAGGGCCTCAGGTGGGCTGGTGCGAACCGTGCTCGGTGAGCTCAGGAGCACGGGTGTTGCCGATGGGCCTGTCGAGGTCATGTTGAGGCCTGAACAGATCATGATCCGCCGAGCGGGCGAGCCTCCCCACCCCGTTGGAACCGCCCCGGGTGTGGACCGCGATCGCGAGGGTGTACCCGCAACGGTTGGCGACGTGGCATTCCACGGTCCGCTCACCGACTACCGCATCGCGGTAGGGGAGACCGAGCTCGCTGCAACGGCGGTTGGGGTGCCGGTGGCAGTTCCTGGCGACGAGGTGCTCGCCTTCGGGCCGCCCGATGAAGTGGTCGCATGGCCGGCCGGCTCGGATCCGACGTGACCGGCCCCGGCTCTCAGAGGACGTGCCGGTGGCGGAGGACCGCTGGGTTAGGGTGCGGTCATGTTGATCGTCTCAGGAACCATCTCACTTGATCCAGCCAACCACGATGCCGCCGTCGCGGTGGTCGGTCCGCTCGTCGAGGCGACGTTGGCCGAGGAGGGCAACATCACCTACGGGTTCTGGGTGCATCCCAGCGAGCCCGGCGAGCTCCGGGTCTACGAGGAGTGGGCTGACCGCGACGCCTTGGATGCCCACATGGCCACACCGCACATGGCGGAGTTCCTGGGCGCTATGGCGAACCTGGGTGTGACCGGCACCGACATCGTGCTCCACGAGGTGACCGCCAGCACCAAGCTCATGTGAACAGCGGTGGTAAACCCCGCGCCGCGGCGGTCCTGGAGGATGCGGAGGATCGATCAGGTGGAGGCTCGCTCCACGGTGTCGATCAGGTGGAGGCTCGCTCCACGGTGTCGATCAGGTGGAGGCTCGCTCCACGGTGTCGATCAGGTGGAGGCTCGCTCCACGGTGTCGATCAGGTAGTCCGCTGCGGCGCTGAGACCGGTGACGCCGGGGCTGGGTGGGAGCGTGTTCAGAGCCGTGCGTCCCTCGTCGGCGATCCGCCGGGCGCGGTCGATCGTGTAGGGGGATGCCTTCACCGGCCTTCACGATGTCGATCGCCTTGCGGCGAGTCGGATCGTCCATGTCCTCGCCGAGGAGCTCGGTGAGTGCCTCGCCATCCGGGCTCGCCAGGGTGTGCAGGACCGGGAGGGTGTAGATGCCCTCTTCCATGTCGTGACCCGCGGGCTTGCCGAGCTCGGCTTCGGTCGAGACCAGGTCGAGCACGTCGTCGACCATCTGGAACGCCATGCCATAGGAGTGACCGAAGGTGTCGAGAGCCTCGATGTGCTCGTCGGATGCCTGCGTCACGATCCCACCGATCCTGCATGCGGAGGCCAGCAGCGAGGCGGTCTTGCCGTCGATCGAGCGGAGGTATGAGGCCTCGGTGCGGGTGCTGTCGTGAGCATGCTGCAGTTCGAGGAGCTGGCCCTCGCAGAGGCGGCCGATGGTGGCTGCCAACAGGGCGGCCACCTCCACTCCGAGTCCGGCCGCAAGCTCCGATGCGCGTGCCAACAGGAAGTCCCCGGCGAGGATCGCACGCATGTTCCCCAGCGTGCGTTCACGCTCTCGACGGTCCGGCGGGTTTCGGCCTCATCCATCACGTCGTCGTGGTAGAGGGACCCCAGATGCACCAGTTCGACGGCGATCCCGCCCTCGATGGCGGCTTGTGAGGCGGGTACGTCGGTTCTCGCGGCAGTTGCAGCAGAAGCGATGCAGAAACCCGGGCGGACGCGCTTTCCTCCCGCCGAGATGAGGTGGGAGGCGATCTCGGTGAGGAAGTCCTCGCTGGAGCGCACCGATTCCAGGAGCCCGGACTCCACGCGACCCAGGTCTGCGGACAGGGTGGGGAGCACCGAAAGGGGATTTGGGCCGGGCACGCTGTGAGGTTACAACGGTGCGCCGCGCGATCCCTCGTCGGGTGGGATTCCCGTGCCGGGTCCGCGTAGAGGTCGCACCCGACAATCCCCGAGGCTTCGTGGTCGCCGACCGCGGACGGCGGGAACCATCTGCCGCCGCCGGACGTTAGAGTGTTCAGACACATTCTCTGGAGGAATGCCGTGTTCGAACGCTTCACCGACCGAGCCCGCCGGGTCGTCGTGCTCGCACAGGAGGAGGCCCGCCTCCTCAACCACAACTACATCGGAACCGAGCACATCCTGCTGGGCCTGATCCACGAGGGCGAGGGCGTCGCCGCCAAGGCCCTCGAGTCCCTCGGGATCTCCCTCGAAGCCGTGCGCACCCAGGTCGAGAGATCATCGGCCAGGGCGGCCAGTCGCCGTCGGGTCACATCCCCTTCACCCCTCGCGCCAAGAAGGTCCTCGAGCTCTCGTTGCGCGAGGCGCTGCAATTGGGTCACAACTACATCGGAACCGAGCACATCCTGTTGGGCCTCATCCGCGAGGGCGAGGGCGTCGCGGCCCAGGTGCTGGTGAAGCTGGGTGCCGACCTGTCGCGGGTGCGTCAGCAGGTCATCCAGCTCCTGTCGGGCTACCCCGGTTCCCAGAGCGGCGAGCCAGTCCTCCGGCGGCGGCGAGAAGGCGACCGCCGGCGGTGGGTCGGGGAGCGAATCCGCCTCAGGATCCCTCGTGCTGGATCAGTTCGGGCGCAACTTCACCCAACTCGCACGCGAGAAGAAGCTGGATCCGGTGATCGGCCGCGACCGTGAGACCGAGCGGATGATGCAGGTGCTCAGCCGTCGCACGAAGAACAACCCCGTGCTCGTGGGTGAGCCCGGTGTGGGCAAGACCGCCATCGTCGAAGGGCTCGCCCAGGCGATCGCGGACGACGATGTCCCCGAGACCCTGCACAACAAGCAGCTCTACACGCTCGACCTGGGTGCTCTCGTCGCCGGGTCGCGCTACCGGGGAGATTTCGAGGAGCGGCTCAAGAAGGTGCTGAAGGAGATCAAGACCCGCAGCGACATCATTCTGTTCATCGGCGAGATCCCACGCTGGTCGGGGCCGGGGCGGCCGAGGGGGCGATCGACGCCGCCAGCATCCTCAAGCCGATGCTGGCCCGTGGGGAGCTCCAGACGATCGGTGCCACCACTCTGGACGAGTACCGCAAGCACCTCGAGAAAGGCGCGGCTCTGGAGCGTCGCTTCCAGAAGGTCGTCGTCGACGAGCCGTCGGTGGCCCACACGATCGAGATCCTCAAGGGCCTGCGCGAGGCGCTACGAGCAGCACCACCGGGTGACCATCACCGATCAGGCGTTGGTCGCCGCGGCGAACCTCGCGGACCGCTACATCTCGGACCGGTTCCTGCCCGACAAGGCGATCGATCTGATCGACGAAGCGGGGTCCCGCCTGCGGATCCGACGCATGCAGACCCCGCCGGACTACCGCGAGATCGAGAACGAGCTCTCCGATGTGGTCGCCAAGAAGAAGGAGGCCGTGGAGTCCCAGGACTTCGAGGCCGCCGGTCGCCTGCGCGACCGCGAGGAAGGAGCTGCTCGCCACCAAGGGAGGAGAAGGACGCCGAGATGCGTGCATCCGGCGTCGACCTCTTCGACGAGGTGGACGAAGAAGGCATCGCCGAGGTCCTGTCGCTGTGGACGGGCATCCCCGTGTACAAGCTCACCGAGGAGGAGACCACCAAGCTGCTGCGCATGGAGGAGGAGCTCCACAGGCGGGTGATCGGCCAGGAGGAGGCCATCAAGGCGGTCTCCCAGGCGATCCGCCGAACTCGCGCCGGCCTGAAGGACCCCAAGCGGCCCTCCGGCTCGTTCATCTTCCTCGGGCCGTCGGGTGTGGGCAAGACCGAGCTCGCCAAGACCCTCGCAGAGTTCCTCTTCGGCGACGAGGATTCGATGATCAGCCTCGACATGTCGGAGTACATGGAGAAGCACACCGTCAGCCGCCTCGTGGGTTCACCCCCGGGCTACGTCGGCTACGAGGAGGGTGGTCAGCTCACCGAGGCCGTACGGCGCAAGCCCTTCTCGGTGGTGCTCTTCGACGAGATCGAAAAGGCCCACACCGACGTGTTCAACACGCTGCTGCAGATCCTGGAGGAAGGTCGTCTCACCGACGCCCAGGGTCGTTCGGTCGACTTCCGCAACACGGTGTTGATCATGACCTCGAACCTCGGCACAGCGGATCTGCGCAAGGCGCAGGTCGGGTTCTCGCGCAACGACGAGGCCGTGTCGTACGAGAAGATGAAGATCAAGGTCAACGATGCGCTGAAAGACCACTTCCGGCCCGAGTTCCTGAACCGCATCGACGATGTGATCGTGTTCCACGAGCTCAGCCAGGACGAGGTCATCGCAATCGTGGACCTGATGATCGTGCGGGTGACCGAGCAGCTCGCCGGCCAGGGCATGGGCTTGGAGGTCTCCGCGGAGGCCAAGGTGTTCCTGGGCGAGAAGGGATACGACCCGACACTCGGAGCGCGTCCGTTGCGCCGGGCGATCCAGCGGCTCGTCGAGGATCCGCTCTCGGAGCGCCTGCTCTGGAAGGAGTTCCGCGCCGGACAGATCATCGAGGTCGGCGTGGAGCCCGATCCGGAGGCCGACGGCGAGCTCCACATCGTGTTCACCGGCCGGGAAGGTTTCGTGCCGCCGCCGGTCGAGGAGCTCGAGGCTGCCGCTTCGGCCGACTGAACAGATTCGGATCACTTGTGATGCTCAGGGTCCGGGTGGTCGCATTGTGCCTGGGCATGCTGTCGGCGGTCGGCTGTCGTACGACCGTGCAGGTGAGCATCGAGTCCGATGAAACCGCCGGCGGTGAGATCGAGGTCGCGGTCGAGCTCGACGCCGAAGCGCTCGAGGCTCTCGGTGGTTCGGAGGCAATCGAGACCGACGACCTCGATGGGACGACCTGGGTCATGGGAAGGGCCGGGCCGACCGACGGCGGGGGCTTCCGGCTGGAGGCGCGCCGCGCTTTCGTCGGCGCGCAGGACCTGCAGGCGGGCCTCGATGAGTTGACGGGTCCGGGCGTCTTCAGCGACGTGGTCTCGGTTGCGGACCACGGGTTCGCACGCACCGATTCGGAGTTGTCCGTGGCGGCGTCGGTCACGGGCGACCTGACGCAGTTCTCCGACGGCGCGCTGACCGAGACGCTGGGTGGTCTGCCCTTGGGGTACACCCCGAGGAGTTGGCGTACATGGGAGCGGACGAACCGGGCGCCGCAAGGATGACAGTGGTTGTGCAGGTCCCAGGAGGGGAACCCGACGAGGTCACACTCGAGTTGGGCTCTGGTGAGGCAGAGTCCGCGAGCGTCACCTCGACGGTCAGTGACCGCGACCTGGGAGCGCTGTTGTCCGCAGTCGTGGGAGCGGTGCTGGCGGTCCTCGGGCTGGTCCTGTTGGGCGTGCTGTTGGTCCGTCGACGTCGGAAGCGGCCCGGCGGGGATGTCACAGCCGCGGTCTAGGTTGCCCGGATGAGTCGAATCCGTTCGGTGTTCCGTTGTGAATCCTGCGATGCCGAAGAACCCAAGTGGGCGGGCCGCTGCGGTACCTGCGGTGAGTGGAACAGCCTCGTCGAAAGGGTCAGCCACGCACCTCGTGTGGGTGGCGGCCCGGACGTGTCGGGGTGCGAGGCGCAGCCTCTGGCGATCACCGACGTGCTCGTGGACGGGTCCAAGGCTGTGCCGACCGGCCTTGCGGAACTGGATCGCGTGTTGGGAGGTGGCCTGCTTCCTGGGAGTGCGACGCTTCTCGGTGGTGAACCGGGCGTGGGCAAGTCCACGCTCGTGCTCCAATACCCATGCGGCACAGGCGCGCGCCGGCGCGAGCTGCGCCTACGTGACCGGAGAGGAGTCGGTTCACCAGGTCGCGTCGCGGGCCCGTCGCCTTGATGCGTTGCAGCAACGGATCACGCTGTTGCCTGACACGTCGCTTCCCCGCCTGCTCGACCGACTGGGCACCGACACGCCGAGGGTGTGTGTGGTCGATTCGATCCAGACGATCCACGATCCAGCTTCGGGATCGTCCCCCGGATCGATCACCCAGGTCCGCGACTGCGCGCACCAGCTCGTAGCTGCAGCCAAGGATCTCAGGATCACCATGGTTCTCGTAGGCCACGTCACCAAGGAAGGTGCTCTGGCCGGGCCGAGGGTGCTGGAGCACATCGTCGATACCGTGCTCACCCTCGATGGCGATCGCCACGGCGAACTGCGGATCCTGCGTGCAGCGAAGCACCGGTTCGGCTCCACCCAGGAGATCGGCCTGTTTGCGATCACCGGGGCCGGGTTCATCTCGGTGGACGACCCTTCGGAGATGTTCCTGGCCGACCGTCGTCCCGGCATCCCTGGGTCCGTCGTGGTGCCCGCCCTCGATGGT
Source organism: Microthrixaceae bacterium (assembly GCA_027493675.1). Lineage (GTDB taxonomy): Bacteria > Actinomycetota > Acidimicrobiia > Acidimicrobiales > Microtrichaceae > JAMLGJ01. The sequence continues at coordinate 249,900 of JAOSKI010000001.1, forward strand.
CGGCGCCCCATGCTGGTCGAGGTGCAGGCACTCGTCGCCAGGACGCAGCTGCCCCAGGCGCGCCGGTCGGCGCAAGGTCTTGACGGTGGCCGGCTCAACCTCTTGTTGGCGGTACTCGCACGTCGGATGGAGATCCCCACTTCCGGGTCTGGACGTCTACGCGATGGCGGTCGGGGGAGTGAGGATCTCCGAACCGGGTGCGGATCTTGCTCTGTGCGCAGCGGTGACCTCATCGATCACGAACGTCGCAGCCGCGGAGCGGATGGTCCTCTTCGGCGAGGTGGGCCTGGGAGGGGAACTCCGTCGCGTCGCGCGGATGGAACAACGCCTCGGCGAAGCCGCCCGGCACGCTTCACCACCGCGGTGGTGCCGAGGTCGGCTCCCCGTAGCCATCCCGACATCGAGGTGTTGGCGGTTCCTTCGCTCGACGCCGCGCTGACAGTAGCCGGGGTTGTTCCAGATGACATGTGAGGGAACCTCCCGGGCAACCTCATCCCGAAGTTACGACCCGCAGCCGGTCTGCTTACCCGTACACTGAGCCCGTGGCAGAGCGTCGCAGTCAGGAGCTGATGAGCGCCCTCGCCCAGGTCGCGCCCGGTCGGCCTTTGCGAGAGGGCCTCGACCGGATTCTGAAAGCCGGCATGGGAGCGCTCATAGTGATCGGCGATGGTCCTGAGGTGCTCAACATCTCCTCGGGTGGGTTCCTCGTCAACGCAGCGTTCTCACCGCAGCGGCTTTCCGAGCTCGCGAAGACCGATGGTGCGATCGTGTTGACACCCGACTCCACCTACATAGCGCGCGCGAACGTGCACCTGGTTCCCAACCCCAACGTCCCCACCGAGGAGACCGGAACCCGTCACCGCACAGCGGAACGCGTGGCACGCAGCATCGGTGTTCCGTGCATCTCGGTGTCAGAGGACATGGCGGTGGTGACGGTCTACACGAGTCACGATCGCTACCAACTTGAGCCGATCCCATCCATCCTCAATCGCTGCAACCAGGCCCTGCAGACCCTCGAACGCTACAAGGCACGTCTGGACGAGGAGTCGACCAGCCTCACAGCGCTCGAGGTGGAGGACCAGGTGATGCTGCGCGACGTGGTGAGCCTCCTTCAGCGTGCCGAGCTCGTGGCGCGCATCAGCGAGGAGATCGAGCAGTACCTGGTCGAGCTGGGAACCGACGGCCGCCTGGTGGGGCTCCAGCTCAGGGAGTTGATGGCGGGAGTCGAAGACGAGCGCCGGCTCGTCGTGCTCGACTACCTCCAGCCGGATGCCTCCTGGGACCTCGAGCAGGCCATCGAGACGCTTTCGGAGATCGGGGTGGAGGACCTCCTCGACCAGGAGGCGGTGGCCCAGGCGCTGCACCTCGCAGGTCAGACCGACGACCTGGATTCGTCCATACAGCCCGCGGGTCACCGGATGTTGGCTCGGATCCCACGCCTGCCCGATGGAATCGCCGATCAGCTCGTTGCGCACTGCGGCACCCTGGAGAAGCTGTCGCGGAGCACCGTGGAGGAGCTCGCCGCGATCCCGGGTGTGAGCGAGCACCTTGCCCGAACGGTCAAGGACGCTCTGGCGCGGATCGCCGAGTCGTCGATCCTGGACCGCTACAGCTGACGGTTCCTTCTCTGGGCGTCGGTCGGCCGCTCCAGCGCAGGTGGTCGCGGCTACCGTCGCGGCGTGCACACCGAACTCGCTTCAGGAACCCCCGCATATGTCGTCGAACAGAGCGGCGCGAAGCGCGCGGTGGTGGTGATCCCCGACATATGGGGACTACGGGAGCTGTTCTCCGAGATGTGCGAGGACCTCTCTGCGACCACAGGGTGGTCGGTGGGTGCGTTCGATCCCTTCGGTGGGGCCGACCTTCCACCGGCGGATCATCCCGAGGGATTCGAGCGCAGGGTCGAGGCGCTGAAGGTGTTGGACGACGGGAGCTTGCTCGGTGGCGCAGTTGCGACAGCCGGCGCGATGGGATGCGATACGGCGGGTCTGATCGGGTTCTGCATGGGCGGCATGTATGCGCTCAAGGCGTCTGCCACTGGACGCTTCGATCGGATCGGTGCGTTCTACGGGATGATCACCGTGCCTGATGAGTGGTCGGGCCCCGGGCAGCGTCAACCGCTCGAGGCACTCCTGCGCAGAGGGGATGCCCAGGTGATGGCCGTGGTGGGAACAGCGGACGCCTGGACACCGCCCGATGCGGTGAGCCGGCTCGAGGCTGTGGGGGTGCAGGTGATCCGATACGAAGGAGCGGAGCACGGCTTCGTGCACGACCCGGACAGGCCCACGCACCGCCCGGACGACGCAGCCGATGCCTGGAGGCGGGTCATCGCGTTCATCGGTGGAGCATCAGTGGCCGATTAGGCGCCTCTGGCCCTGTGCCCCGGCCGCCCGAATCCTCAGTGTGAGCGGATCTCCAGCTCGCGGCGCTTCACGATGCGGTACATCGAGCCGTCCTGCTCGACCCATCCGAGCTTCAGGAAGCTTGCGATCGCCTTGTTCACCCGCTCCCGTGACGCCCCGACCAGGCCTGCCAACTCCTCCTGGGTGATCGGTATCTCGAAGACGTCGTCGTCGCCTGCCAGGTCGAGGAGGTGCTTTGCGGTACGGCCGGTGACATCGAGGAAGAACGAGTCGGCAAGTGCCTCATCGGTTGCGCGGATCCGCTTGGACAGCATGCGCACGACCGACCACAGCAACTCGGGGCGGTCCTCCCAGATCAGGCGCAACACGGTGTAGGGCACTCTCACGACCACGCACCGCTCGAGCGCCCTGGCCTCCGCGGACCGACCTCCCTCGTCGAAGAGACCCATCTCTCCGAACAGGTCGCCCTTGGTCATGATGGCGACCATCGATTCGCGCCCGTCCACGCTCTTGTTGGATATGGCGATGCGTCCGCTGGCTATCACGTAGCAGGCATTGGCTTCCGCTCCCTCTTCGAACACCACGTCGTTGCGGGTCAGCTCGAGCAACCCGGCGGCCTCGCAAGAGCCGGGTGTGGTCGTCCTGGTCGAACAGCTCGAACAGCTCAACCTCGCGCAGCAGCAAGTTGTGGTCATCGGTGGTCATGGCGACCGCAGTCTAGGAGACGCCCTGAGGTGTCGGCGGCCAACTGCCGCAATCGCGGGGCTCTGCGGCGGCGGGACTGTTTCCGTTGGCGTTCGCCCGTGGCTGCTGTTCGTGGTCCCCCGGGTGCACGGGGATGAAGCTGTCCGCTGATCCTCTAGGGTTCTCCGGGTGGGCAACCGGGTTGTGGGCCAGCGAACGTGACACACCCGGCGCCATCCCATGGGACCCGGCCATCGAGCGTGGTCGACGAGGTCTGGTGTGTCGTGGTGGCGGCCGGATCGGGTCGACGGTTCGGGTCGGCCAAGCAGTTCGAGGCCCTGGGCCCGGAACGGGTGGTGGATCGTTCGGTTCGCATCGCGGCGGGATCGTGTGACGGCGTTGTGGTGGTCTTGCCGGGTGACGTGTTGCAGGGTGCTGACGGCCAAGTGCCACTTGCAGATGTGGTGGTAGGTGGGGGGGCTACGCGCACCGAGGTCGTCGCGGGCCGGCGTGGGTGCGGTTCCCCGGCCGGGCTGGGGTGATCCTGGTCCACGACGCAGCACGGCCGCTTGCCGACTCGGGCGTGTTCGCTCGGGTGATCGATGCGGTCCGCTCCGGTGCTGCGGCCGTGGTCCTGGTGGTGGAGATCGCCGACACCATCCGCGAGGTCGACGGGCCGGTGGTCGATCGCGATCGGCTCCGTGCTGTGCAGACGCCCCAGGGGTTCCGAGCGGCGGCAATCCGCGAGGCCCTGGACGACTGTGCCGATGCCACCGACGATGCCGGCGCTGTCGAGGCCGCAGGGTATGAGGTGCGGATGGTGGCAGGCGATCCGATCAACCGGAAGATCACCACTCCGGCTGACCTACTCTTCGCAAGGGCTGTCGTGGGGCAGTCCGGGCAAGGCTGAGCGGTGGATCGTCAGGAGGCGGACGTGGATGTGAGGGTGGGCAACGGGTTCGACATCCATGCGTTCTCCGCGGACGCTGGACGACAACTGGTGCTTGGTGGCGTGCGCTTCGAGGATCATCCGGGCCTGGAGGGTCATTCGGATGCAGACGTGATCGCTCACGCGGTGGCCGAGGCGCTGCTCGGTGCAGCGGGTCTGGGGACCTCGGCTCGCACTTCCCCGACGACGACGACCGCTACCGTGGCGCCGACAGCCTGGAGCTGCTGCGCTTGGTCGTGCAGGAGGTGGCTGCAGCGGGTTGGAGGATCACGAACGTGGACTGCTCGGTGATAGCGGAGCGTCCCAAGCTCGCTCCGTACCGCGATCTGATCCAGGAGAACCTTGCCGGCGTGGTCGGGGCTCCGGTGTCGGTCAAGGGCCGGCGGGCCGAGGGCCTCGGCGCCCTCGGTCGTTGTGAGGGGATCGCGGCCATGGCATCCGCGTTGTTGGTGCGCGCTCGGGTGTCGAACGACACAGAGGCTGTGGCGTGAGCGGAGACCGGAGACGAACCGGTGGTCCCGGCTCGGGTCGTGGTGGTTCGTCGCGGTCGACCTCGGGCGGTCGCTCCCGCACTTCCAAGGGGTCTCCTGAGCGTAGGCCGCGCCGCTCGGGTGCAGGCAGCGGCGGCGCCGATGGCGGCCGGGCGAGCACTCCGCCCCGGGGTGGTGCCGGACGGCCGGGTGCCCCTCGTCGGAGCGGCGCGAAGTCACAACGGAAGCGGCCGGCGGGGCTGGACGGCACGCAGGTGGAGGGCCGTCAGGCCGTTCGCGAGCTCCTGTTGGCCGGTCGTAGGAACGTGATCGAGGTGTTCCTCAGCAACGACGCAGACCGTGTCGACATCGTCGAGGACATAGTCGGGCTCGCCGGGGAACTTCGAGTACCGCTACGCGCGGTGAGTCGTACCAAGCTCGATCACATGGCACGCACCGATTCCCCCAGGGTGTGGTGGCCATCGCCCAACAGCTGCCGGCCGAGGAGCTCGGCGTGTTGTGCAAGCGATCCGATGCGCGAACCCCGTTCCTGCTGGCGCTCGACGGGGTGACCGACCCGGGAACCTCGGTGCGGTCATACGTATCGCCGAGTGTGCCGGGGTGACCGGAGTGGTGCTGCCGCGTCACAGAGCGGCCCACGTGACACCCACGGTCACGAAGGCTGCGGCGGGAGCAATCGAATACCTCCCGATGGCACTGGTGGCCGGCATTCCTGCCGCGATCGAGCAGATGCGTTCGCTGGGGGTCTGGGTGGTGGGCCTGGACTCCGGCGGGACGACGTCGATCCACGAGCTACCGGTGGCGGACGAACCGGTGTGCCTGGTGCTGGGAGCAGAAGGGAGGGGCTTGTCGAAGCTGGTCTCGCAACGCTGTGACGTGGTCGCGTCGATCCCGCTCCACGGCCGACTCGCCTCGCTCAACGTTGCGGCGGCCGGTGCAGTCGCCTGTTACGAGGTGGCCCGGCGTCGTTGCTGACGGTGCGTCGTTCGCATCGTGGCTGCAACGGCTCCGGCCCCGATCAGGATCAGGAACACAGCGAGGGTCACCATGGCGACGGTGTTGGAACCGGTGTAGGCGAGCTTGACCGGGGACGATACCGGTTGCTCCGAGGATGCGGGGATGCTCTCGCCTGTGCCGTCCCCACCGGTGTCGCCGGGTTGGGACGGGGTCGTGGGGTCGTCGTCGGTCTCGTCGGGTGCTGCCGGTGTGGCACTGCCAACGGTGACCTCGAAGGTCGTCGAGTCCGCAACCTCAACACCGTTGCTGAGGATGCGGGCGGAGCACACATAGGGTGCACCGGGAGTGAACCCGGAGACCTTCACCGGGAAACTGCCCTGGGATGCGCTGGTGGGAGTGCCCTTGGTGGATTCACAGCCCACTGAGTAGGTGAGCTCGTTGCCGGCTCTCGCGTTCAGACCGCCATCCGGCGCCAGGCCCGTGGTGTCGAAGTCCACCAGTATGAAGTCCTTGCCGATCTCGGGCGGTTTGACCGTCACGGAGCCACATCCGAAGCAGACGTCGGCTGTGAAGCTCTCCTTTGGCGCGATGGTGATGAGGGTCGCTCCCTGGGTGATGGGGTCGGGGCCCTTGTCGCCCAGTTCCAGTGGGACTCCGTCGTACCACACGGCGTTGAAGAACACGCCTGTGGCACCCGTGTCGGGGATCACCGGAGCCACGTCGTCGGAGCCGCAGCCGACGAATGCGAGGGTCCATGTGCCGGTGGGTACGTCGCTGAAGGCGTACCTGCCGTCGGCGTCAGTCTGTACGAAGCGGACGTGGTCGAAGGGCAGGTACAGCGCCACGCACGCCTCGAGTGGTTCGCCCCTCACGTTGGTGATGCGCCCCGAGACCGTTCCGGTGCCTCCGGCGGTGGTGAGCTTCGCGTCGATGCTGTCGACGGTCGCGCCGGTGGAGACCTCGACGGTCTTGGCAGAAGCGGGTTCAAGGCCTCCGCCCCACCACTGGGCCAGGTAGGTGCCCCCGGGGATCGGTGGTTCGGCGTTCTGATCGCCGCAGTCGACGAACTGCACCTTGTACTTGCACGCTTCGCGAGAGAGTGATCGAGTAGGTGCCGTCGGATCCGGTCTCCGCCATGCCACCGACGAAGCTGTCGGTCGTGGCCTGCACGCAGGTTCCCTCCAGTGGGGTGCCGCCTGTGTCGGTCACGGTGCCGGTGATCAGTGCCGCCGGCTGCAGTTGGACGTTCACGCCGGTTCGACTCTGGCCGGCTGTCAGCTCGATGGTGGTGGCGCGGTCGAAGCTGTCGCTGCCGCTGTACCACTGTTCCAGGTACGGTCCGGTGTCGTTGCAGTCCTCGAAGTTCACACGGTGGGTTCCCGGTGGGGAGGCGCTCGAGCTCGTAGTTCCCCGAGGCGTCGGTCTGGGCCCATCCGACGCTGTTCCAGTCGTCGTCGGTGCCGGTCACTGCCTGCACGCAGATGTTCGCGGCCGGCGCGCCGCCGGTACCGGTGACCTTGCCCGAGATGGTGGCGCCCAGCGTCATCTGCGCATCGATCCCGTTGAGGGTGGTGCCCGGGCTGAGAGACAGATGCTGCGCGTCGTCTCGGTCTGTGACGCCGTCGTACCACTGGTCGGCATGCGTGGCCGGAGAGTTGCAGTCGTGGAACGACACCACAGTGGATACCGGCGGCAGACCACTGATCGAGTAGTTGCCGGACGCGTCGGTGTTGGCGCCGGCCAGGTGGTGGTCGTCGGGGTGCGGTGTCATGGCGTTCACGCAGACCTGGCTCAAGGGTGACGAGTCCTGATCCCGGACGTTGCCGGCGATGGTCGCTCCGTCGCCCAGTTGCGCATCGATGCCTGTCACGAGGGTTCCGTTGGCCACCCGGAGGTCGAGGCTCTGAGCATCGGCCTCGAGGTACTCGTCGTTCCAGAACTCGGCTGCGTACTGAGCCGGGTAGCGGTTGTCGACGAAGCGGACTTTGTACTGGCCGTCTTTCACAGGGCCGGTGCGGTACTGGCCGTTGGAGTCGGTGTAGCCAGAGATGTAGTCGTTCGGTGGATCCTGTGGCTGGAGCTCCACTCGGATGTCCTGAAGTGGGCTGTTCGCCGTGTCGGTCACGGTGCCCGTCACCGACACACCAGGCACCATGTGCACGTCGGCAAGAGCGGTGTTGGCCTGGTCGGCCACGTTCACGAGGGCAGCGGTCGACTCGTCGGCTGCACCGAGGTACCACTGTGTGAGGTAGGTGGGTGCTGGATTGCAGTCCGAGAACTGCACGCGGTGCTGACCTGCCGGCACGTTGTCGATCAGGTAGGTGCCGCCGGGGCCGGTCATGGTGCCGGTCACGTTCTGCGCGTAGACGCAGACGCCGCCGAGCGGCATGCCCTGGTCATCGAGGACCGTCCCGGAGATCGATCCGGTGCCCGGATCCGATGATGCGGCTGGTGGAGCTCCGAACGTGACGCACGATGCGATCACCGCTGTCGCTGCGACGGCCCGGCCGAGAAGAGAGCGGTTCCAATCCATGCGTCACGGATCGGCAGGTCCGCACCGGATTGTTAGCTCCGCTGCGTGGATGTGGTGTCGTCGTCGGTCCGATCGCCACATCCCGTGTCCTGCGCCGCGGTTCCCATCGACGGGTTCGTGCCTTGATGGATGCTCCGCCGCTCGACCACGGCGGCCGCACTCACAGCCGGGCACGCTGCGTTGTGGCTTGTGGCGTGACCACTGCGAGACTATGGCCATGTCCGCTGAGCCTGTCCACGACGAGACCTTCGAGGCCCGCAGGGCGCGGCTCCTGGAGATCGTGATTGATCGCGCACTGACCACCTTCGACGAACCCCGCGAATTGGCTTCGGGTGAGATGAGCAGGGACTTCATCGACGCCAAGCGGGGACTCAGCCGGGGGCGCCGATCTCTGTCTGGCCTGTGAGGTGATCGCAGAGATGATCGCAGACGCCGGGATCGGGTTCGACGCAGTGGGGGGTTTGACTCTTGGGGCCGACCAGTTCTCCCACGGTGTGGCCGCATGCCTCGACGACGACCATGAATGGTTCGTGGTGCGCAAGAAGCCCAAGGGTCGCGGCACCGATCAGCTCGTCGAGGGGGCTGTCCTCGGTCCGGGCACCCGGGTGCTCCTCGTGGACGATGTGGTGACCACGGGTGGGTCGATCCGACAGGCGTATCGCCATGTGGTCGATACCGGAGCGGTCGTCGTGGCAGCGGTGACGCTGGTCGACAGGGGCGAGGTGGCAGCGTCGTTCTTCGCTGCCGAGGAGGTCGTGTACCGCCCGGTGTTCACCTACCGCGACCTCGGCATCGAGCCGGTCGGATCCGGTCGCGTGTAGTCACCGGATTGAACCGGATCGAATCGCCGGTGATCCCCTGGGATCACCGGCTGCCTGACGTGAGGGAGCCCGCTCGCCCTCGGCTGGAGTCCTCACATCAGGCAGGAGTCAGGTCGTCCGGGGGACGATCAGAGGATGCCGAGCAGGCGCAGGATCGACAGGATCGCCGAGATGTCACTCAAGGTGCATCCGGAGCTGATCACTGCCGTGCCGCCGACCACTCCGGCGAGAGCCGAGACTCGGGCCACACGGCGGGCTCGCCGTGAGCGATCTGTTGCCTCTGCAACAACGGTGGTGTCGATGGTGGTATGCGTGTTCATGTGAACCCCCTCACAAAGTCGGTTGTGTGCGGCACCATACGGTGGCGTTTCGGGGACTGTCAAGATCGTTGGTGACCCGGCTGCCGCCGGCGACCCGATAGCGGGCGCGACCCGGTCCCGAAGTGGCTGTGCAAGGCAGGCCGGGTCGGCTCGAGGCCCGACGGCAAGGTGGGTGGCTCCAGCGGACCGTCTGCCACGGCCGTGACCGCTGCCAACAAGTCCACGTGATCACAGCGGGCAACTGCGTGTTGGATCCCGATCCTGATGACGACGGTGTCGTGGACGGCAACGGCTACTGGTTCGCGAACATCCAGTTCTGCCCCGGATGAGAGTGCGGATGCAAGATGGGTTCCTGGAAGTACCGCAGGGTGTCGACGACCCCGGGCTGGTACTACGGGACCAACGGCGTGTACGACTTCAGGGACGATGTCGCTGTGGTTCTGTTGAACCGCGATCGCTCCAACCGCTACATCCAGGATGTCACCGGCTCGCAGGGGATCATCTTCAACCAGTACGTCGGACTCAAGCGGTACACCTTCGGGTATCCAGCGCCAGACGGCCGCTGGCCGCAGTACAGGTACAACGGCGAGGATCTCATCTATGCCATCGCCAGGGACACCTACGACACGACCAAGCCCGGCACGATGTGGATCAGGTCCACCATGACCGGAGGATCGAGTGGCGGCCCGTGGATCATCAGCCCGAATAGCCGGTTCTTCGGCTACGTCAACTCGGTCAACAGCCACAAGCCGTACGGCGGTGCCCAAATGAGCGGCCCGTGCTTTGGCAACGCCGAGCTGCAGCTGTTCAACACATGGAAGGCTGCCTGAACCACAGGTGCGGGATCCAGTGACACGGGAGTGCCCTGCCTTCGGGCAGGGCACTCCCGTGTCACTGCTGTGCTCGTGAGGCTGTGTTGCGACGACTGAGCCGGGCCACGACATCACGTACAGTCGCTGACGATCCGGCATGTGAGACGTCGAGTCCCGCCCGAGCGGGATCGGCAGATAACCTCGCTACGCCAGTCCCCGCAAGCATCCAGGCGACGCGGATCTGCGGGTGGAGCGCTGGAGGGGGCGAATCGGGAACGCCTGGTTGGCCGTGTGGCAATTCTGGGCTGCCGCAATCCCTGGTCGGTGTGAGTCCACATGCGACGCAGCGCACGACGCGCCTCCGACACGCCGAGCGGCCCTGTGTGCCCTCCCCCGAGCCCAGATCGGCTACCAGAAACGGCTCGAGTCCGTCCATACGATCTCACCGTCGATCATCCGTGGCGTCCAAGTCCGGGTCAACACGATCCCGTCATCCTCGCTGAACTCGATGATCTGAATACCGCGTTCGATGGTCTCGGCGTCGCCGATCGTCCCAGCGAGGCGCTGTGCGGCACCGCCGAACGATCGGTGCGACGTGGTGCGGTCATCGAGGGTGACCATGAACGCAGTCTCGCTCATGTCACCAGTACCTCTGTCCACGGGCCGCCGGTGTCACAGCCCGCCCGCTGCGGATCGTCAGAACGCCCCTCGGTGGACAGCGGTATGCTTGGCGAATGACAGGGCACGGCGAAGACCCGGCGGTCGAGGACCCGGAAACTGACAGCGGACCAGAGCCTTTGGGTGCGGTCGTCATACCTCCTGGCGATCTGTCCGACGAGGGACAGGGAGGCGCTGGCTCGCAAGCTCTACGAGCGGATGATTGGCAACCTTCCGCAGAGGTGACATCAGGTTCCCGTTCGCCGGTTGCGGAGCGCATCGAAGACCGGTGCCGGGCTGTACACGTGCGGTGCGCGCTTGCGGGCAGCCATGTCGAAGCTCGCCATGCCGTACACGACTTCGATCTTGCGTGGACCTTGACGGACGACGACCCAGTCCTCACCGGTGGGCGGGTTGGCGACGAGGTGTGAAACGAAGTAGTCCGATGCTCGCGTCGTGCGTTTCGGGACATGACGTAGCCATCTCCCAACCGCGATGGCCACTACCTCCTGCGGACGGAACTCGTCGGGCTCCTGTCGTGACCAGCGCGGCATGCCCGGCAGGACGTTGCGACGCCAATCGGTCAGTTCCGCGACCGTGCAACCAAGGATCTCCGCCGCCTCTGGGGCCAGCACCGTCTTGCGTCGAGTCGAACCGCGTTGTGGTGGCTTTCGCCCCGCACGCCCTTTGCCGCGCAGGTGCGGCCCGCGCATGTCCAACGCGTCGGGGTCACTGAAGTCCGGGCTGACCTTCGGATCGTCCGGGTCCTCGAAGGTGGGCGGATCAGCCTCGTACGGTTCGGGTTCGGCCAACCAGCCGACCACACCCTCGCCTTGGGCGTCGTCGAACTCCTGGAGAGTCATGCGGTTGTCCGGTTCGGCTTCCGACCACACCTCTGTGTCATCCTCAGGCTCGTCCGTTTCCGCGACGATCTTCACGCCGTTCAGATCACCAACCCACCACAGTCCGGTTTCGCTGACCGGTTCGAACCCCGCGATCGCGAGCTGGGTCTGCGTTGGGCTGTCGGTACCAGCTTCTGCGACGCACTGAATGCAACGGTGGTCGTCGAGGTTCCACTCAGGCGGGGTCTTTCGCCCACACGACGCGCAAGAACGGAACGAAGCGCGACGTCGACGGGAAGCGTCCTTGATGACCCGCGCGAGGTGATCCGCGCGGTCGACCCCTCCCCGCGTGTCATCAACGAACAACCGCACCGGGCGTACACGAATCGACACGTAGAAACCCGGCTGTGCGATGATCGTCCCGAACTCGGCCACTTCCACGGTTCCGGAGCCGTAGGCGCTCAGCACGACCAGCCCCGGTGATCCGAGTACGACTTGGTCACCGTTGAACGGAGAGCCGTGATCCGGGCATTGCAGCGCATCTCGCGGGTACATCGGCAGGAACCGCGCGTCGAGGTTGTCGAGCAGATGGTCTACGTCGACTCCGCAGCGTTCGCCCAACCATCCGAGCGCGCCGTAGTGGGCATCTTCGCCGAGGCCCCAACGGTGGTGGCAATCTGCACACTGGTGCGTGACACCCAACTCGATGCAACATCCGCCGGAGACGATGTTCGGATCGTCCTCGAACACTGTCTGGTCTATGGGCATCCCCCAGACGATCTCCAAACCCTTCCCCCCGCACAGCGGACACGCAACTTCAACCATGGCCGTCTCCCTCGATCAGCTCTGTACCGACAGTGTCGCGCCGGGGTGTGACAGCCAGATCGTCCTCCGATGCGCGAAGCAGGCTTGAGGATTGACGATCCCCGCATCGCGCAGCGGCGTGCCGGAGAAGTTCGCCGTCGGGCTGACTGGGTCGACCGTGACGGTACAATCGAATCACCGCAACACCGTCGACGGGGCGGCGCCGGTAGGCCGGGGATCGAACCGGCCAACCCACCAGAGGAACCACCAGAGGAGGGGGCCGTACGATGAGAATCGATCCGACCGCGGACGGCGGGAGAGAGCAGTCAGACAAGTGGAACGCGGTTTTCGACATGCACTCACGTTGGACCGACCCGGATGTGCATGTCAGGTTGTGGGGCACCGTCGGTGATGACCCTGACACCCCGGAGATGTTCGTCATATCCGAACTCGACGACACTGGCGAAGATCCGCAGGTGTGGCTGATCCCGGTGACCGGCATCACGAACCCGTTCACCCCGGAACTCTACGATCTGCGGCCGTTGTCGGATGTGGAACGGTTCCAGCCAGCCGAGATAGCTGAAAGCTACGAACGGGCGTGGGACGTGGTCGATCCGTATTTCGCGCCCCGCAACTGGCGTCCCGAACCAACCGACATTGACGGGTAACCTGCGTCGAGGTCGACTCTTGGGATGCAGTCATGGTCGACGATGACCACCATTCGGTGACCCGCCTCGAAGATGGCTCTGTTCCCCTGTCTGCCGGGGTGAGGTGAGACGGGCCGAATCGAGGATGCGGCCCGGCGTGTCGATCCCGGAGCGGCCTATGCGGCGGCACCATTACGAGTGGTTGCGTGAGCGGTATCTTGTGTCCGACCGGGGTTGGAGATCGTTGGTGAGGTGTTCCGCTGCGTGGCCGTCGCGCAGGCTGAGAGCATCGGGCTGTGTGATCCCGAAGGTGGAGGGTCGACAACCCATCCGTCGCGTGACCGGGTGACCGCAGGCGACGGCAAGGTGGTCACACCGCGCTACAAGACCAACCCGCGCGGTCGGCAGCAGGTGAGCACCGAAACCGGTGAGATCCGCGATAAGCGTTTGGATCCGGACGCGGATCTGCACGTGACCGGCGGTGGTGAGCGCGTGTTCGGTACGAAGTTCGCGCCCACCTCAACGCGCGGGGATGAACGCAACCGGCGCATCATCTTGGACGCGATCCACTCCGGCAAGGGTGGCGGAGGCGAAGTGGGCGATCGAATCTTGGCACCGCACGCTCCCGCTGCTGGCGGGCGCGCAGGCGGTCGTCTACGACGGCGCGTTCCGTGGCACGCACCTGCGTGAGCTGATCAAGGACCACGGCGTCGTGCCGGTGTCGCGGATGCACTCCGGTTAGCACGGCACCGTGCCTGACCGACACCTCGGCATCGTGCCCGTATCGGGTGGCAACAAGGCCAGCGTCGACATCCACCTCGTGAACGGCTCACCATGCGTGCGCACCTTCAACGTCGAAGGCGAGCCGGTCGTCACCCCGCTCACACGGGTGCAGACCCAACGGCGTCGCAACCTCAACGGCTACCGGCTCTACAACCTCTACGAGGTACCCGCGCTGCACGGTGGCGGAACGGTCCGGTTGCGCCTCGACCAGACCGCGGAGGACGAGAAGTCCGGGTTCAATCGCGAAGAACACCTGCGCGCGATCCCACCGAATGACCCCGACCACGACGGCCTGTACTCGCGCAGGAACGACACCGAATCCGGTAACCGGCTGCTCGATGACTCGATGCTGCGCGAGCGCGCCCACACCGTCGGGCGGGGCAGGCAGTTGCTCGACGTGCTCTCGTGGGCCGCTGTGCGCAACGCGTCCGCAGCAGCGCAGCACTGCCGCGACTGCGCGGATCTCGGCCCGCCGCTGGCTGCCTGAACTTCCCGGAACACGGTCCAGCGTGGATCAATCGCGGGCCGGTTCGTGTTTGCCGTCTTAGTGTCGCGCCGAAGGACCATGTTCCGCGGGCTTGGCTCGTAGACTCAGGCGCTGGCTGGTTCGCGGCGGGATTGTCTGCCACGTACTCGGCCAATCCCGCCCGAGTAGCTCAGTTGGCAGAGCAGCTGTCTTGTAAACAGCAGGTCAGGAGTTCGATTCTCCTCTCGGGCTCTAGATTCCAGGGGTTTTCGGCCCTCGGAACTCGCAGGATCCGGCGCTTGCTAATCCCTTGCTAATCCGCCGACCGTCACCGCCGTGTGGCTCCGAGCTCGATGCGCGCTTAGGTCGCACGGGCGTGACGAACGGAGACGCCGTGCGGATCGGTGATGAAGCGGGGGCTCGACGTGGACCTACGTCCTGTACCTGGGACGGGATGCCTCGGGGAAGAAGCAGCAGAAGTGGGTCGGCGGCCACCGGACGAAGAAGGAGGCCGAGGACGCGCTCACCGAAGCGCTCGAACGGATGCGCACCGGGATGTGGGTCGATCCCGGCGTCACCACGCTCGGCGAGTACCTGACCGAGTGGCTCGCCGCAATGGAGTCGAACGTCGTCGACACGACGTTCCGCGCCTACGAGCAGTCGATGCGCAACTGGGTGGTGCCGAGGCTCGGGTCCGTGCGCCTGGCCGAGGTCTCGCCGATGCATCTGCGGTCGCTGCAGACCGAGCTGCTGCGCGACGGACGGGTCGACGGCAAGGGCGGCCTGGCGCCCAGGTCGGTGGCGTCATGTCGTCGGGTGTTGAGCCAGGCGCTGAAGGACGCCGTGCGGTGGGGTCTGTTGATCCGCAACCCGATGGACGCAGTCGACCCGCCGAGGGTGGTGGACGCCGAGATGGTCACATGGTCCGACACCCAGGCCCGAGCGTTCCTCGACGCCGTGGCCGGCGACCGGCTGTATGCGATGTGGGTGCTGTTCCTGACCACCGGTGTGCGCCGCGGCAGAGGTGGCCGGACTTCGATGGGACGACGTCGACCTCGATCGGGCGTCGATGGCGATCGTCCGCAACCGGGTCTCGGCCGGGCGAGGTAAGGCGGTGAGCACGCACCAGCCCAAGACTCGACGTGGGCGTCGCAACGTCGCACTCGACGTGACTTCGGTCGAGGTGCTGCGGGCACACCGGACCACCCAGCTCGAGGAGCGGATGCGTCTCGGCCCAGCGTGGGCCGAGTCCGGCTACGTCTTCTGTGGCATCGACGGCGCAGCGCTGCATCCCGACACGATCACCGCGACGTTCAAGTCGATCATTCCACAACCTCGACGTGCCCCAGATCCGTCTGCACGACCTGCGCCACACCTCAGCGACCCTGGCGCTCAAGGCCGGCATCCATCCGAAGGTGGTCTCCGAACGCCTCGGTCACGCGACGGTCAGCATCACCCTCGACCTCTACAGCCATGTCCTCGACGGTATGCAGGCCCAGGCTGCCGAGCAGATCGGCGCCGTCGTGTTCGGCACCTGACTCACCAGCCCAGGTCAGAGGTCGTCGTCGGCGCCGGGGTCGGGATCGGGATCCGCGGTCGATGGCGAGCTCCTTGGCGGCGCTCCTGTGGAGCGACTCGACGACGACGTCGTAGGGGTCGGCACGCTCCTCATGTCGTCCGTGGCGTTCGAGCTCCTCGGCTAGCTCGGTCGACACGACGTACATGCGGTTCGACTCGCGGCCCCGGCTGAGCCCGACATAGCCCATCTCTCGGTGCAGGTCGTCGCTGGCCAGCAGCAGGCCGTGGTCGCAGGTCCGGCCCTGGGCCTTGTGGACCGTCACGGCATAGCCGTGCCGCATCCTTCCTTCGGCGAGGTAGTCGGAGCCGAGCACGCGGTCGCCTTCCTCCGTGGCGATGGTGACGGTCGTCGTTCGGTGGTCGATGGCGATGATCTGCCCGATGGTGCCGTTGCGGACGCCGTTCGGATGGTCGTTGCGCGTGCAGACCACGTGGTCGCCGACCTGGAACGGCCGCCCGGCGACGATCATCGGCTCGCCGCTCCAGCTCCCCCAGCCGCAGCGACGACGCGCCGTGCCCGGCGATTCAGGTCGTCCACGTCGGCATTACGCCTCGCCATCATCAGCGCGGTCCGGCCGTCGTTCCGATGACGCAGCCAGTCGCCGACCATTCCATCGCGCACCGCCTCGGCGTTCGGTGCGGTCACCACGTCGCCGTGCTCACGCAGCGACCGCATCGCACGTTCGACATCTCCGGAGCGGAGCTGGTCGAGGGCGTCGCGCTCGACGGTGTCTCGCTGCCGGCGGTTCTCGCTGAGCGTCAGGATCGGATGGCGACGCTCCAGCGATGCGAGCACGCCACCGGTCTTGATCTCCGGGAGCTGCTTCGGGTCGCCGACGAGCACCACCTTCGCTCCGCTCGCCACCGCAGCCTGCAAGAGCGGGCCGAGAGTCCGGGTGCCGACCATGCCGGCCTCGTCGATCACCAGGACGGTACGTCGATCCAGCCGCTGGCGGTCGCGTTCCAGGTCCAGGGTGAGCTTGGCGATGGTGCTCGACGGGATGCCCGAGCCGGCCTCGAGCTCATGCGCCGCGGATGCGGCCAGGGCGCAGCCGATGACCCGGTAGCTGCTGCGCTGCCACGCTTCTCGTGCCGCATCGAGGCTGAACGTCTTGCCGGTCCCTGCGGCGGCGACGAGCACGTCGACCGAATGGCCGGAACTGCACATCTCGGTGACGACGTGTGCCTGTTCGGGGCTGACCGTTGGTCGAGCGTCGAAGGCTGATGCGAGGGCGCTCGGCGACGCAACCGCACGGCCGGCGCCCACCCCCTCGCCGATGAGCCAGACGAGGTCCTGTTCCAGGTCCATCAGCTCGACGGTGGAGAAGCTGGTTCCGGTCCGCTCCTCCCAGCCGACGGCTACGACCTCGGGGCGTTTCAGGTACTGCGACGCCAACGACTCGATCACCCCGACGGGGACGGCTGCTGGCAGCTCGTCGATCAGACGACGGAGCACATCGCGGTGATCGAACGTCGAGTGTGCCTCGGTCAACCCGCTGGATGAGGTGAGCCGGTCGAACAGCGCGATTGTCTCGTCAGCGTCAAACGACGGGACCTGATGGTCAGCCATGACCAAGGCCAGATCGGCCGGGTCGATACCGATGGTCAGGGCCTCGGAGCGCCACCGGGCTTGCTGGTCAGGTGTTCGTTCAGGGCTGACCACCTTCGCTGCTCGGGTCTCCAGGGTCGAGACCTGCGCGGCCTTGGCCGAGGTCAGGCCCCACTCGGCCATGGTCAGCTCGATCTGCTGCGCCGCTTGGAGAACAGGTCGATCAGCTCTCGTCGATGCCGGCGATGTCAGCCAGTCCGTCGTGGATCGGCGTCCAGGCCACGCCGAGCCGGTCGGTCAGCTCGTTGCGGAGGTGCGCCTGGTAGAGGTAGCCCGCGGTGCGGGCGTGGTCGTACAGCGCCGTGGCGTCGATCGTCCGCCATCGCCCGTCTGCGGCACGCACCGAGTTCGCCACCAGCACATGGGTGTGCAGCAACGGATCACGATCGCGGGACGTGCGGTGCCGGAACCCCGCGGCGATGAACCCGTCCGCCTCCACCCGGTGGATCCCATTGCGGCCCGCGCGTGTGAACGCTGCGACCTCTTCCATGTACGCGACGGCCCGACCCACGGCAGCATCGTGCGCGGCGGCGACCTGGCGAGTGACGTCCGGTTCCCCGAGCCCCCAGAGGATCGACACCGACTTCGGCGCCCGGAACGTCAGGTCCCAGCCGGGCACCTTGCGGTTCTTCGCCCGATGCAGCCGCACGCCTGTCTCGGGATGGTGCCCGCTGAGCACGGCCCGCAGGTCATCGCCGTCAACGACGCCATCGAGGCCGAGCAGATTCGATGAGGCGAGCCAGTAGCCGGGCGACTCGCCGGCCTCGGCGTAATAGTCCTCCACACCGGAAACGACCTGGTCGAGGTAGTACGACTCGGCGCCTGGGGCCAGCCGGTGGAGGTTCAACACCCTGACCACCACATCGACCCGAGGCCGGCCGCATCGGTGATGCAAGTCTGTGACCTCGATTGGCGCGGGTGCTGCTGCGCGCAGACCGTCCTCATTCGTGCGCCGCCGATTCTCGAGTGGAGCGACAGGCGAGGAGTTCCTCGATCGCCTGGCGTGGGACCACGACGCGCCGACCGAGCGTGATCGATGGCAGCTCCCCGGTACGCACGCAGTCGTACGCGTGAGCCCGGGAGATCCCCAGGACCTGAGCCGCCTCGGACACCGACAGAGTGCGGCGTTCCATCTGTTCCACTGGGTCACCTCCGAGTCGCCCGGTGGAAACTGGTCGATCCAGCGCACCCGAGTCCTCAGGTGCCCTAAGCGCGCAGCCAGTCCCCGAGATCGGAACCGGGCAGCCCTTCCCGACACGCAAGGCCGCGCCAGCACGAGGACCTAATGCGGCGCCGCTCAACGGGAGTCCGATGAGCACGACCGCCACCGCCGAACCGGCGGTCAGTGCGGCCGTCCAAGCGAGGTCCCGGGACGGACGGGGGCGCCCGGTCGAGGAACCGGAAGACCAGGGCGACGAGCGTGCCGTTGATGCAGAAGACCGCCAGGTTGATGATGACCGCGTTCCGCTCGTCGGTCGGAAGCGCAGCGCGAACCAAGAGCGCGAAGCCCACAGCGAGGAGCGCTGCCGCCGCAACCGTTGCCGCAGTCACTCTGAACAAGCTGGTGGGAGGTCTCCGCGTCGAGCACCTTCTCGGTCCCGACGTAGGTGAGGAGCGTTCCAGCGACACCGGTCAAGAGGAAGGCGACGATCTGCAACGCAACTGCAGGGGACGACCGTCCCGGACGGTGTGCCGGAACCCTACCTGCAGCGGGCGAACGGGGGTTCAGGGCCGCTACAGTGGGTGAACAGGCGATGGAGCTCGCCTTTGACCGCCGTTCCGGCTGATGGCTCCTACCGAATCCAGTGCATGTGGTGTGCACTCGGCCGGTAGGCGTCGTCCGGGTTCAGACCAGATGCACCGCAGATGTGGGAGCAGAAGATGGTCGACCGGAACACCCGAGGAACGGCTCGATCGGTGCTGCAGCACGGGTACGACTCGGTGCGGGACCTGGTCGGGTTCGATGCCGGCGAGCAGGTGGCATTGATCAGCCACATGCTGCGCTGGGTGCTGCTCGGCTCGCTGGTCGGGGTGCTGGGCGGGATCTCGTCCGCAGTGTTCTTGACCGCGCTGAGGTGGGCAACGGAGTCATTCGACGAACACGCGTGGCTGCTCTACCTGTTGCCGCTGGGTGGTCTGGCGATCGGCCTGGCGTACCACTACGGGGGTGGGCGGTCGGTCGAGGGCAACAACTTGATCATCGACGAGATCCACGAGCCGAAGGCGTGGGTGCCGCGACGGATGGCGCCGATGGTGCTGGTCGGCACCGTCGTCACCCACCTGTTCGGTGGTTCGGCGGGCCGTGAGGGCACGGCGATCCAGATGAGCGGCAGCCTCACCGACGCCGCGTCGAGGATCCTTCGCCTGGACCCGTATGACCGGCGGATCATGTTGATCACCGCGATCGCCGGCGGGTTCGGTGCCGTGTTCGGCGTGCCGCTCGCCGGTGCGGTGTTCGCGCTGGAGGTCCAGTCGGTGGGTCGGGTGCAGTACGAGGCATTGGTGCCGTGCCTGGCGGCGTCGGTCGTCGGTGACCTCGTCGTGGCCGGGCTCGGTGTGCACCACACCGCGACCCCTGATCTCGGCCATGTCGCTCTGTCCGGCGGGCTGTTGTTGAAGGTGATGCTGGCCGGCCTGGCGTTCGGGTTGGCGAGCGTCGTGTTCTCCGAGCTCGCGCACGGCATCAGCGGGCCTTCGGCCGGTGGGTCAGCTGGGCGCCGGGCCGGCCGTTCATCGGCGGGTTCCTGGTGATCGGGCTCACGCTCGCGGTGGGCGACCGCTTCCTACAACGGGCTGTCACTCGGGCTGATCGAGGTGAGCCTGTTCGGCGGCGATGTGCCGACGTGGGGGTTCGCGCTCAAGATCCTGTTCACTGCGGTCACGCTCGGGTCGGGGTTCGTCGGCGGGGAGGTCACGCCGTTGTTCGTGATCGGCGCCACGCTCGGCGCGACGCTGGCGGGAGTGTTGGACGTGCCGGTGCCGTTCCTTGCGGCGTTGGGCTTCGTGGCGGTGTTCGCCGGGGCTGCGAACACTCCGCTCGCGTGCACGATCATGGGAGTCGAGTTGTTCGGCGCCGGTGCCGTCCCGTATTTCGCGGCGGCGTGTGTGATCAGCTACGTGTTCTCGTCACACCGGGATCTATGGCACCCAGCGTCGGGACCCCCAAGCTGCCCCGCTGGTTGCACCACGACCAGACCCTCGGCGGGGTCGCTGCGGACCGGCGTCGCTGGCTTCCCGAACGCCGCCCGCCCGCAGCCACCACCGCCGACCTGTCCGACACCTGACACGAGCACCGGAGACCTGACATGACCTATCGCATCGAAGCGGTCCACGCGATCGAGATCCTGGACTCGCGTGCCCGTCCCACCCTGGAAGTGACCTGCACCGTCGACGGGCACACCGCGACCGCGGGCGTGCCGTCGGGAGCGTCGACGGGCACCCGGGAGGCGGTCGAGCTGCGTGACGGCGACCCGAACCGGTACGGCGGCCAGGGTGTCACCGGGGCGGTTGCGAACGTCAACGGTGAGATCGCCGACGCGGTGTCTGGCCGGGTGTTCGACTCGCTCGGCGCCCTGGACCGGGCGCTGATCGATCTGGACGGCACCGACACCAAGGCCCGGTTGGGTGCGACGCGATCGTCGGGGTATCGATCGCCGCGGCGCGCGCCATGGCGGCGGCCGACGGCCTCTCCTGTATCGGTGGCTGTCGCCGGAGGGGTCTGAGCTCCGGTTGCCGGTGCCGCACTTCAACGTGATCAACGGCGGTGCCCACCGCAGAACCCGTTGGACTTCCAGGAGTTCATGCTCGCCCCGCTCGGTGCCCGGTCGTTCGCCGAGGCGGTGCGTGCCGGTGCGGAGGTGTACGGGCGCTGCGGGCCCGGATCCACGCCGACGGCATGGCGACCGGGTTGGGCGACGAGGGCGGGTTCGCTCCGGACCTCGCGACTCCCGAGGGAGGTTCTCGAGCTGCTCGTGGCGGCGATCGAGACCGCCGGCTCACGCCGGGTAGGGGTGGGGTGGCGATCGCGCTCGATCCGGCGGCGTCGGAGTTCCGCAGCGACGACGGCACCTACCGGGTGGCGGGCGAGTCGGTGACGAGCGACGAGCTGATCGACCGGTACGAGTCGATGATCGACCGGTTCCCGATCTGGTCGATCGAGGACGGCCTCGCCGAGAACGACGACGACGGCTGGGTGCGACTCACCGAACGCCTCGGCGACCGGGTCCAGTTGGTCGGCGACGACAACTTCGTCACCAATCCCGCGATCATCGCCGCTGCGATCGACCGGGGATCGCCAATGCTGCGTTGATCAAGGTCAACCAGGTCGGCACCGTCACCGAAACCCTCGACGCCATCGCGATCTGCCGCAACGCCGGGTGCGCGCAGATGGTGTCGCACCGCTCCGGCGAGACCCCGACACGTTCATCGCCGACCTCGCCGTGGCGACCGGCTGCGGTCAGCTCAAGACCGGCGCACCCGCCCGCGGTGAACGCGTCGCGAAGTACAACCGGCTCCTCGCCATCGCCGGCACCGAACCCGACATGCCCTACGGCGTCGCCCCACCCACGTGAGCATCCCGGACCCCTCGAACACCTCCGGGCACGGCACCGACGACCGCGCCGACCGATGGGCGGCGGTCGCCCCAGAACTCGCCGGCCTGGCCGCCGATCACCCCGGACCTCGTCGACCGCGCCCGCTCCGTTGCGGAGCGGAACCGGTCCGCAGCGGTTCCACATCGCAGTCGTCGGCGAGTTCAAACGGGGCAAGTCGACGCTGCTCAACGCGCTCCTCGGTCGACCGCTGCTGCCCACCGGCGTCTGCCACTCACCTCCGTCGCCACGGAGGTCATTCATGGACCCGACGGCGCCACCGTGATCGGCCTCGACGGCACCCGAACCGACATCGAGCTCGACGAGCTCGCCGACTACGTCACGGAGGCCGGCAACCCCGACAACCGCCGCCACGTCGACCGGGTGACCGTCCGTGCACCGGCAACGCTGCTCGCCACCGGGCTGGTGCTCGTCGACACTCCCGGCATCGGGTCGATCCACGCCCACAACACCGACGCCGCCTACGCCGAGTACGAACAGAGCGACGCCGCGGTCGTCGTCCTCGCCGCGGATGCACCGCTGTCGGACGCCGAGCGGTCGATCCTGCAGATGTTCCACGAACGCCGGATGAGGACCTTCGTCGTCGTCAACCGCTGCGACCACCTCCGAGCCGAAGACCTCGCCCAGGTGCGGGCCTTCGTCGGCGAACAGGTCGACGCGCCGATCTGGATGGTGTCGGCCGCGCCGCCCTCCACGCCGACGCACCTGGCAGCGACGGCGGCGACGCGGGCGATTTCGACGAGTTCGCAGCGGCGGTGCGCCGCTTCGTCGACGACGAGCTTGTCGCAGCCACGACACGGCCACCGGAACCAATTCGATCGCATCGCCGCCGAACTCACCGAACGCCTGCAGCTGGAGCTCGCCGCTTTGCGCCCGCCTCGACACCGGGACCCCTCACCGCACGGGTCGACGCGTTTGAACGGGCAACTGAGATCGAACGGAGTCCTTCGCAGCTGACCAGCTCCTGTTGAACCAGCGGTTCGACGAGCTGTGCCGGATCGGTCGGCGAACACCTCGAACAGTTCGTGACCGACGCCTTTCACCGCTGCCCGTTGGCGAGGTACGGGCCGCCGCCGACGGGGCCGGCCGTGCGGGGCCTGGAGGAACGGCTGGCGACGCTGACCGAGTCGATCGTCGCGGAGGAAGCCACCCGAGCCCTCGCGGCTGAGTCGGCACGGGCCGACCAGAGCGTGGTCCGAGCTCGCCGCCTGGTTCCGGGGCCGCCTCGACGAGCGAGTTGCCTCGATCCGTGCCACCGCGCCCGGTGTGTTCGACGTGCACCTCGGACCGCTCGACCCGGTGCCGGTCACCGCTGTCGAGGGCCGGTTCACGCTCAACTTCCATCACGAGACCAGCGTCACCGAACCCGTCGACCATCTCGCCCGGGCGATGCTCCCCGGTCCTATCCGGCGACGACGAGCCACCCGATCGGCGGTCGAGGCGTCTCCACCAGCTGCTCGACCGCAACTCCGGCCGTGTCCACTACGAACTCGTCCAGCAACTCCAGACAGCCCGCCGTGACTTCGAGCGGTCCGCCGAATCCGAACTCGACGCAGTGATCGCCTCCATCACCCAGGGCGCCGAACAGGGCCGCCGACTTTCGCCCAGGACAACCGGGCCACCACCGACTCGGCCCACTTCCGACCCTGCAACGAGTCAACGCGCTGCGCTCGGAGATCACACCGTGACCCCGACCGACCCGCCACCAGAGCCGGATCCCGCCGATCAGCCGGAGCGGCTGAGTCGCAACATCAAGATCCTGTCGCTGGTGTCGTTCTTCCAGGACACCGCCTCGGAGATGCTCTACCCGCTCCTGCCGATCTTCGTGACCTCCGTACTGGGCGCGCCCCCGGCGGTGCTCGGCCTCATCGAGGGCATCGCCGAGGCCACCGCCTCGATCGGCAAGGTCGCCTCCGGGCGGCTTGCGGACCTGCGCCACCGCCGACCGCTCGTCGCCACCGGCTACGCCATCTCCTCGATCAGCAAACCACTCATCGGTCTCGCCACCGGCTGGCCACTCGTCCTCGTCGGCCGCTTCACCGACCGTGTCGGCAAAGGCATGCGCGGCTCGCCCCGCGACGCGCTCATCGCCGATGACACCCACCCCCTGCGAACCGCAGCCGCGCCTACGGTTCCACCGGGCCGCTGACACCGCCGGCGCCGTCGTCGGACCGCTCATCGGACTCGTGCTCTACGAACTGATCGGACAGCGGATCCGACCGCTGTTCTTCATCGCCTTCATCCCCGCCATCATCAGCGTCGGCCTCATCTTCCTGGTCAAGGAACCGACCCCACCCGCGGCTCCAAGGCCGAGCCGCCGCACCGTTCTCGGTGTCCGGCCTCCCGACCCGCTACTGGCGAGTCGTCGTCCTCCTCGGCGCGTTCGCCTTCGTCAACTTCTCCGACACCCTCCTACTGCTCCGCGCCGACGACCTCGGCTTCAGCGTCACCCTCGGTCATCCTCGTCTACGTCCTCTACAACGCCAGCTACGCGCTGCTCAGCTACCCCGCCGGCGTCTGTGTCGGACCGCATGCCACGCCGCATCGTCTTCGCCGTCGGCCTCTGCTCTTCGCGACGACCTACATCGGCCTCGGACTCACGACCTCCAGCGCGACGATCTGGGTGCTGTTCGCCATCTACGGCGGGTACGCCGCCCTCACCGACGGCATCAGCCGAGCCTGGGTCGCCGACCTCGCACCCCGCTCCGAGGTCGGCACCGCGCTCGGCGTCCACGGCGGCATCACCGGCATCGGCGCTTTCGCCGCGTCGCTCTGGGCAGGGCTCGCCTGGGGACACGACGGCCGCGGACCCCTCGTCATCGCCGGAGCCGTCGTCGCCGTCCTCGCCGTCGTCCTGCTCACCGGGGGGGTCAGCGCTGGACCCACCGCCGCAGCCTTCCCAGGTGCGCAGCGCGCCGTGATCACTCGGGAACTTCGGTCCGCCACCCATGCCGCTCGCAGCCTCATCATTCAGCTCAGGGGCACAGGTCCCTGAAGCGCTCTCATGAGTCGAGGACGGGACTCCACCGGAGGAGGAAGATGGTCCCGGCTCACTCGTGACTGAACCAACAGTTCAAGCGTCCCGCTCCTGCAGCTGTGGCACCCGGTTGCTCGGGCGGAGGAGTGCGACGAGGGCGACGAGCATCCACCCCGTGAGGTGGGCGAAGGCCCAGGTAGGGCTGAGCGCGCTCCAGAGGATGCCGGCGATGGCGCTGGCGGCGAGGTTACCGGAGGCTCTGCACTGCAGCGAGCAGCCCGAACGCTGAGCCGCGTAGTTCGTCGGGGGCGTGGGTGGCGACAGCTGCGTGTTCGGCAGTCTCAACGCATCCGATGCCGATTCCGGCGAGCACGAAGAACGGCAGCAGCATCGCCCAGCCGGTCGTGTCGCGGGTGAAGCCGAGGTAGGCGAGAGCGAAGGCGGCGACGCCGAACATGAGGACGCGGGTGGCACCGCGTCGGTCGCTGTGGTGCCCGGCTGCGACGCTGGTCAATGTGGCGGCGATGTTGTAGCCGACGTACAACCACAAGGCCATGGTGGTAGCCCGGCTCTGGCCATGGCCGGGGGTGAGCAGCTCGGTGGCCCGCAGGATCAACAGGGTGGCGGCGCAGTTGCCGACCTCGAACGCCGTGATCCCACCGAACAGCGACCGCAACGGACCGACCAGCACCGGTCGCACTCGGATCCGCAACGGCTTGCGTTCCACCTTCTCCGGCTTCTCGGTGTGGCGGATGGCGTAGATGATCGCCACCGCAGCGAGGGAGCCCGGGAGGACCGACAAGCCGATCGCCCACCGGGTGCCGACGATCGTGATGAGCACGATGGCCAGCACCGGTCCGAGGATGGCACCGAGGTTGTCCATGGCCCTCTCGAATCCGTAGGCCCGCCCATAGGCCGTCGCGGGCACGACGTCCGCGAGGAGCGCATTTCGGGCCGGCACCCGCAGACCCCGCGCCGTCCACGCCCCGGCGCGCAACAACGCGACCTGCCACACGCCGGTGGCAGCGCCGATGCCGGCGGAGAGCACAGCGGTGGTCGTGTAGCCGCCGACGGCGACAGTGCGACGCCGCTCCGGCTCATCCGCCAACGCCCCGCCGGCGAACCGCCACCCCGGCGAGCGCGTCGCTCACCCCTTCGATCACCCCCAGCGCCGAGGCCGGAGCGCCGAGGGTCGAGGTGAGCAGGGACGGCAACAACGCCGGTCGGGACCTCGTGGCCGACATCCGCCAGCAGGCTGGCGGTACCGATCCCAGCCACTCCCGGTGTCATCCACTTCCGGTGTCGCCGCTAGCGAGGTCGATCGGCTCGTCGCTCACCCGGTGAGTCTCCCGCGACGTGCCACTGGCTCTGCTAATCCCTTGCTAATCCGCGGTGGCGAATCGGGTGGATCGAGCGGCACGGCGTGGACGCGAAACCCTTGAGTTTCCGGGCTACAGTCGACGCAGCCTCACGGTGTGGACGGTCCAAGGACGCCTTGTAAACAGCAGGTCAGGAGTTCGATTCTCCTCTCGGGCTCTGTTCAGACCCGCCGAAGCCCTTGGAATTGCAGGGGTTCTCGGCACGTGGTCAGGTTGGTGTTCAGACCCGACCGTCACCGTGTCTCACGGAATCCCACCGACGTCTCACGAATCGGTGCGAGAACGGAGAGACAGGATGCAGGGCAGCAAGCGCAAGGGACGACGTCCGGGGACCTGGGAGCTGCGCGTCGACGCCGGTGAGGACCCGTTGACGCGCAAGCGTCAGCAGAAGTCGGTGACCTTCCACGGCACCTCGCGCCAGGCCGACGTCGCGTTGGCCGAGCTGATCACCAAGTCAGCTCGCGGCCAGGTGTCGGTCGGCCAGCGCACCGTCGCGCACGCGGTCGAGGCGGGGCTGCGTCAGGCCGAGCCTCGAAGGGCTCGAGCCGACGACGTTGCGCAACTACCGCACCTCGGCCGAGTGCCACGTGCTGCCGGCGCTCGGGTCACGTCGGCTGTCGCACCTGAGCGCCGAGCACCTCGACCGCTTCTACGGCGCGCTGGTCGAGGCGGGCTACTCGCGCTCGACGGTGCGCGGCTGTCACGTGCTCCTGTGCCGGGTGCTCGACCAGGCGAAGCGCTGGGGATGGGTCGCTGTCAACGTCGGACGCGACGCACGCCCACCTCGCCAGCACACGTCGAACCCGAAGCCGGTGCCGATCGACGTGGCGAGGTCGATGATCGACGAGGCGGCGAAGGTGAACCCGACGCTCGCCACGCTGATCGTGCTCGCAGCCGACACCGGCGCGCGACGCGGTGAGCTGTGCGCGCTGCGCTGGCGACACGTCGACGTCGCCGCGAGCACCCTGCGGATCGAGGCGGCGATCGGTGAGACGAACGTCGTCTACGAGAAGGACACCAAGACCCACCAGCACCGCACGGTCACGCTGTCGTCGTTCGCGCTCGACTGGCTGCTCGACCACCGGGACCGCCACGCCAAGGCGTGCGCGCTGTGCGGCATCGAGCTCAGTGACGACGCCTGCGTGCTCGCACCCGAGCCCGGCGGGCTGAAGCCGCTGCACCCTTCGAGCGCGACCAGAGCGTTCAGCCGATTGCGCGACCGCATGGAGCTGCCGAGCTGGATCCACCTGCAAGGCCTTCGCCACCTCCAGGTCACCCAGCTCCTCGACGCCGGCATCCCGCTGCGCAGCGTCTCCGGTCGAGTCGGCCACCGCAATCCGTCGACCACCACGAACATCTACGCCCACTGGATCCAGGAGTCCGACGCACATTCTGCGAAGGTGGTGGGCGGTCGGATCTGGGGCTCGGCGGAACGTGGTCAGCCCTGAACACGGTGCTAGGTAAGGGGTGACCGTTCGGCTCCAGCAGCGGGCCGGCCAGACCACCGGTGGAACCGGAGCGGGCATACGATCGTCAGACGATCATGCAGCCGAGCACGTTGTGTCGAGCGTTCGTCATAGCGGTCATCAGCACGGGCACCCTCGGTGCGTCTGGTTGTGCGATCGGTTGGCAGGACCAGCCGATCAGTCGCGTCCTGGTGTCAGCTGACGGTCGTTCGCTCGACGTGGGCTGGCATTGCCACAAGGAAGCCGATGTCGAGGTGGAGGGAGTCCGAGGACGAGGTGCGGCTCCGCTTCCGTGTCGACAGCTACAAGGGCGACTGCGCTGACCTCGAGCGAGTGACGCTGGCGTCGGCGCTCGGTGACCGCCGGATCGTCGACTCCACGACTGGCAAAGCGGTGACACCGTGCCTCGACACCAGTGGAGGAGCGGTCGGAACCATGACTGCCCCTGAGTGCCAGTAGGCGACCAGCGGTCGATCGCCAGCTGGTTGCGCTTGCGCAACAAGCCAGTCTGTGCCACTTCCTGACCACGTCCGAATCTGCAGGATCGGAGCTGTCGTCAACCGCCGAAGCGCTACCCGGTCGAGATGTCGTACGGGTACCTGATGGCGAGCTGGGAGTATCGCTCTGCGATCACCCACACGACCACGACGCCTGCTCAGGGACCATCGCGGCGAACGCCGGGCTCGTGCCGGTACCGGCCGAGCATCGTCCCAGCGGCCCTCAGCGTTGCACAGCGCCATCGGGAACCGGATCACGGTCTCCCGGCGGTGCGATCGGCTCGACGGCGAGCCAGGGATCCAGGCAGTCCTCGAGCAGGGTCGGCTGGAAGCTCACCCGGCCGAGTGGCGGAGGCGCTTCTCGAGGTCGTCAGCTGGCTGCCCACCAGCGGCGTCGAGCCGCTCGACCTCGGCGACGAACTCGGGGTCCTTGGCCGGGGCCTCGGCCACCGCTGCGGCGGGATCGGTCCCCTGCTTGACCGCCCGCTCGATGCGGTGCCAGGTGATCTCGCCACGCAGTGCCTTTCCGCCACCTGCGGTGCGTCCTCACCGAACTCGGCGACGAACTCACGCACCACCTCGTCGGACAGATCGACCGTGCTCATGTCGGCAAGAGTACGCCTCGACGGGTCCGAGCCATCGGCGAGTTGCGGTGGTCAGGAGGTGGCACAGACTGGCTTGTTCCGCATGCGGAACAGGCGGGGGGCGGTTGGAGCGAGTCCTGACAGCTGCCCGGCTACCCCCGATCGCTGATATCATTTCTGAGATCATGTGGTCGGTCGAGCTCGAACCAGAGGTGGAGGAATGGCTCGACACGCTCAGCACAATCGAGTTCGCCACCGTGCTTCCCCACATCGAGCGGCTGGCGGATCGTGGCAGTGCATTGCGGATGCCGGCGTCGAGGCCACTGGGCGACGGTCTGTTCGAACTCCGGTTCGACATGTCGAATGCGGCGTGGAGGATTCCGTTCTTCTTCGTGCCCGAGCGCAGGATCGTGCTGCTGACGGTGTTCCGCAAGCAGCGCATGAACGAGCGACAAGAGATCACCCGGGCTCGAGCGGCGATGACCCGCTGCATCGCTGAGGCCCACACCGCAGAGGAGGACGACTGATGGCACGAACCACGATCGATGACCTGAAGGCCCGACGCCTGGGCCAGATGTCCGAGGCAGAGCTCGCCGAGTTCGACGCTACCTACGCCGCGACCAAGTTGGCGCTCGAGGTCGGTGAACAGGTCCGCGACGCGCGGGAGGCGGCGGGCCTGACCCAGCGCGAGCTCGCCTCGCGGATGGGAACCAGCCAGGCGGCGATCGCCCGTCTCGAAGCCGGAGGGGTCGGCGCCACGCTCACGACGTTGCAGAAGGTCGCCACCGCGCTGAACCTCGAAGTCGCGGTCCTTCTCCGCCCGGCGAGCTGACCGCTTCTCCCAGGCTCGTTCCGGGCAGTCGGATGCATGACCAAGGTCGCGACGGCGCGATCGCCCTGCATGGACCCCCGCCCAACGCTACCGCGACAGGGAGCCACCGGTGGCGGCTTGCAGGCAGAGATCAGATGTCGTCGAAGAACTCTGGCGACACCACGACGTCTTCCTCGACCCTCGTGACCGTTCGGACACCCAGTTCGTAGCTCTTCAGCAAGTCACACAGCTGGTCCCCATCGATGAGTTCGATCGGCGGGCGCCGTCGCGAGTGGCCTCGCTCTGTGCCTCCTTTGTGAACGATCCGGTGGTGATCAAGAGCCCCTTGTCGCCACGACCGGCCATCGCTCCACGGAAGTCGCGTACCGCATGAGGGGCGACCTTTCCCTGATACCGCTTGTACTGGAAGAAGGTCTGGAAGCTGACGAGAGAGAGCCGATAGACGCCCACCCCGTCGATGCCACCGTCGCCGGACTTGCCCGTCACGGTGACGTTCACGAAGCCCGCCTCTCGGAGGAGCCGTTGGGCGAGGCGCTCGAAACCGTCCGGCGGCATGCTCAAGAGGCGGTCGAGCAGCTGTCGCTTCCAGTCGAGCTCATCGAGCTCTTCAGGGGCTGCGTCGGTCTCGGCCGCATCGTCAGGCGGCGGCTGCCTGAGGCGTTCCGCCCGCTGTGCTGCGAGTTCCTTGCGCCATTCCCGATCCCGCTCGATCAACTCGGGTTCGGTGGCCGTTCGGCCGTAGTCGGTCAAGGACCAGAACCCCTCGCACGCTGTTCTCCACGCGCCGAGGTTCTTCAGGTTCGTCCGAGCCCAGGCGAGGCGGTACTCGATCTCCGACTTGCTCGAGTCGCCGTGCGGTACGGCGAGCTGGTCCTCGCTGAACCGCTCATGCTCGATGACCTTGTCGACGATCTCCTGGATCGTTCCCGACCCACCGAGGATCTTCAGGGCCTCGATCGTCGGACCGAACAGCTGATTCCACTGCGGGATGACGACATCTGCATCGACCATCGCGTGACCGTACCCAACGCCGCCCCTGCCTCACGGCTTGTCTCACGAATCTCTGGACGAACACGGATATCGGGGGTTGAATCACGTGAGACGTCAGCGCAGATTCCCGGACAGGGCGGGCCACGACGGACCTGGGTGGACACTTGACCCACGACTTGTAGACAGCAGGTCAGGAGTTCGATTCTCCTCTCGGGCTCTGAGTTACATCGGGCTTCGCTCCCTTGGCGTGGCGTCGAAGGCCTCACGGACCGCCACCGGAAGTTCACCTCGGGGGGTTCTGCGGCACACTCGGTACCTCTGGGAATCTGAGCTGACTCTCGGCCAACACACCGGGTGACGTGTTACGACTTGAACACCGCCGAGTAGCGGTCCTCGACCACCAGAGGGGGCCCTCCTGGCTGTTCTGTGGGGTGTGCGTGGCGCGTAGCGCCACGCACACCCCACAGAACCAGGTCCGCTCGGTCGTCAGGCGAGTAGGTTGGATCTGTGATCGACAGTTGCCGCAGCGCTGCATGACGTCCACCCAGGGCGCGGCGGCGCCGACCGCGGGAAAGATGCGGTGGTGGCCGCTGGTGTCGCTGGCCACCGCGCAGTTCGTGATGGTGCTCGACCAGTCGGTCATGAACGTGTCCATCTCACAACTCGTGGACGACTTCGACACCACCGTCACCACGATCCAGGGCGTCATCACCCTCTACACGCTGATGATGGCGATGCTGATGCTGACCGGAGGGAAGATCGGCGACATCCTCGGTCGTCGTCGGGCCTTCGTGATCGGCTTGATCATCTACGCGTGCGGCTCCGCCATGACCGCGGCGGCTCCGACCGTCGCGATCCTCGCCCTCGGGTGGTCGGTACTCGAGGGGTCGGCGCCGCTCTCGTGTTGCCTGCGCTGGCCGCGCTGATCGCCGGCAACTTCGAGGGCGCGTCACGCAAGTTGGCCTACGCGGTGATCGGCGGGGTTGCGGGCGCAGGGATCGCTGTCGGGCCGATCCTCGGGGTTGGGCCACCACCGAGTTGAGTTGGCGGGTGGTGTTCGCGGGCGAGGTCGTGCTGGTGGCTTTCATCCTCGCCACGGTGCGCTTCGTCGCCGATGCCGAACGCAGCGGGCCGGCCCCCCGCCTCGACCTGCTCGGCAGCGTGCTGGCAGCCTCGGGCCTGGGTGCGATCGTCCTGGGAACGCTGCAATCGAGCAGTTGGGGTTGGGTGAAGCCCAAGGACTCACCGGTCGAGCCATTCGGCTTCTCGCTCACCGTGTTCGTGATCGCCGGGGGTGTTGCGCTGCTCTGGGGTTCGTGCGCTGGCAGCGTCACCGCGAGGCGAAGGCCACAGACCCGCTCGTGCACCTCGACCTGCTGAAGGTGCTGCCGTTGCGCTCCGGGCTCATCGGGCTGTTCAGCCAGAACCTGATCCTCATGGGTGTGTTCTTCACGGTGCCGCTTTACCTGCAGATGGTGCTCGGCTACAACGCACTCGACACGGGGATCAAGATGCTCCCGGTCTCGATCATGATGTTCCTTGCCTCAGCCGCAGGCTCCAGGCTCTCTGCCAGGTGGCCCGTGCGGACAGTGGTTCGAGCAGGACTCACGATCGTGTCGCTGTCGACCTTCCTGCTGCTGGCGATGGTGCGGCCTGACCTGAGCGACGCCGGTTTCGCCGTTTCGATGGGCGGGATGGGTCTTGGGATGGGCCTGCTGGCTTCCCAACTCGGCAACGTGGTCCAGTCGTCCGTCGATGCCTCAGGCCGTGGAGAGGCGGGGGCCTGCAGTACACCGGTCAGCAGCTCGGCTCATCGCTGGGCGTGGCCTTCATCGGTGCGATCGTGCTGGCGGGATTGACAGGGGTCTTCATGTCCAAGGTCGACCAGGACGACCGCATCAGCGCAGCGGTTCAACAGGAGGTTGGCGTGAGGGTGTCCTCCGGTGCGAGCTTCGTCGACACCGACCACATCGCCAGTGCAGCCGACAAGGCCGGTCTGGACGAGGCCACAACGACGGCGCTCGTCGAGGACTACGAGGATGCCCAGATCATGTCGCTGAAGGCAGGTCTGCTGGTCGCCGGGCTGCTGGCGTTGGCCTCGCTTGCATTCACCAGAGACCTGCCGCGCACCGTCGCAGCACCCGACCAAGATGAAGCGGCGGTGGGTGGGAGTCAGTGACCACGCGGGTGCTAGCGTGTGCCGAACGCACACCGTCGAGGGGGACTCATGCGATCAATCAACAAGGGCGTCTCAATGAAGTCGATGGCGGTGATCGGTGTTGTCACCGCCTCTCTGGTCATGGCCGCGTGCGCGCCCAAGCCGAGCAATCCGGGGGTCACCACGACCACGACGACCTCCACCACCCTTCCGTGGTCCGAACCGACGGGTGTGTGGACACCCTTCTCGATGACGTGCAGCGTCAACGTGCTGGGAACCAACTACTACTTCCCACAGGATGCCTCGGTGAACGTCGAGGCTCCGCTCACGGTGGCCCAAGGCGAGACCTTCGACATGATGGTTGCACCGGGACCATTCGTGATCCCGAGCAATGTGCAGGGCTACAACCTGTCGTCGATGTCCTCTGTGACGATCAG
This sequence comes from Microthrixaceae bacterium, assembly GCA_027493675.1. Classification (GTDB taxonomy): domain Bacteria; phylum Actinomycetota; class Acidimicrobiia; order Acidimicrobiales; family Microtrichaceae; genus JAMLGJ01. The sequence continues at coordinate 283,146 of JAOSKI010000001.1, forward strand.
GTTCCCGCTGTCGTCCAACGTCCAGTTCGTCGACTCGGTGATGTCGGCCGGCATCAACATGGGTCCCGGCTATCCGAGCCTGACCATCTCGGGCACCGACATGCTGTACCGCGGCCCGGGCCCTTCGTCCCCGGCTCAACCGTGCAGATGCCCAAGGTCCGCCTGACCTTCAAGGCGACTGGTGTCCCCGGCAGCACAGTCGATGTGCGAATGACCCGCCTCTCGACTGTGGCGTCGGTCTCCGGGGTTTCCGTGCCCAGTTCCTGCACACCGGACGCGCTGAACCCGTTGTTCTGGACCACCACGATCATCGGGGAGTGACCTGAGCGACCGGCGAGGCGGCCCACGATGACCGACGAATCGTGGGACGTGGTCGTGGTGGGCTCCGGGCCGGGTGGGCTAACCGCAGCTGCAGAGCCTGGCGGCAACCGGTCGTCGGGTGCTGGTGCTCGAGGCCCATGACTCTGGCCGGCGGCAACACCCAGGTGTTCCGGCGCCACCGCCGCCGAGACGACGACACGCTGGTCGAATACGAGTTCGACGTAGGCGTTCACTACATCGGCGACTGTGGTCCCGGTGGGTTGTTCCCGAGTGTCTTCAACGCGCTGGGGGTGGGGGAGCGGACGAGGTTCCTTCCGCTCGATCCCGAGGGGTTCGACACGTTGTGCTTCCCGGACATGACCTTCGTGGTCCCTGCTGGGTGGGACCGGTACCGCGACCGTCTGGTGGAGGCGTTCCCCGACGAGCGCGCCGGTATCGAGCGCGTGGTGGGCACGCTTCAGGCCGTCGCCGACGAGGGCCGTTCGCGTGTCATCCCCGGCGTGGAGACGCCGACGTTCGACCGGTGGGCGTTCCGGCCGCTCTCGGAGTTGTTCACGGAGGGTGAGCTGTCCCAGAGCTGCCAGGCGGTGTTGGACCACTGGTCAGGGCTCTATGCGGGTGCTCCCGCCGGACCGCGGTGGCCATGCACGCCGCCATCATCGACCACTACATGCGTGGCGCGTATTACCCCGAGGGTGGGGGTCAGATGATCCCGGCCCGTCTCGTCCAGGTGATCGAGGCCCATGGTGGTGAGGTCCGAACCCTGGCGCCGGTGAAGCGGATCGTGGTGCAGGACCGGCAGGTCACCGGCGTGGAGCTCGACGACGGCGCCACGATCGCAGCCGACGTCGTGATCTCCAACGCTGATCATGCGCACGGTGTTCTCACTTGTGGGCGCGCAGCACTGGGATCCGGCCACCGTGCGCTGGACCCAGGAGGCGGAGATGACCCTGGGGCTGGTGTGCGTGTACCTCGTGGTGGACCTCGACCTCACCGACGGGCCCAACACCAACTACTTCGTGTTCCCGGCTACGAGACCGATGGCCTCTACGAGGCACTTGACGCGGGAGAACTCGAGGGAACCGAGGCGTTCGCGTACGTGGCCATGGCTTCGCGAAAGGACCCGGGCAACACCCATCTCTGCCCCCCGGGACACACCAACCTTCAGATCATGACCCTGGCCCCACGGGGTCTGGAGTACTGGGGGTGTGGACCAGTCGCCCGGCGAGGGTGGCCGCTACCGGCGCAACGAGCGCTACCGCGAACGCAAGCAACAGCTCACCGACGCGCTGATCGACGCCGCCGAACGGGCACTTGAGGGTGTGCTCGGCGGCCGGTGTCTGCGCGACCACGTGGTGCACGTGGAGACGGCGACGCCGCTGTCGCAGGAGCGCTACACCCGTTCCACCGGAGGAACGAGCTACGGGTACGTGCACTCACCGGAGCAGTCCGGTGCGAACCGTCCACAGCACCGCACCGAGATCGATGGGCTGTGGTTGGTGGGTGCCAACACCGCCTCGGGCCACGGCGTGGCGGGGACCATGGTCGGCGGCGTCAACTGCGCGGGGAGATCCTGGAGCGCCCGCTGTTGGTGGAGATGGTGATGGGCGGCGCGCTCGTGGACCCGGCTTCGGTCCCGGCGGATCCCGAGGACTTCGACCCGATGGAGTGGAGCCGCGGACGACGCCTGCGGAGCGCAGGGCCGCCAGGCGTCAGGCCCGTGCCGACTCGTCGGCTTGAGTCGGCCGCTCAGAGCTCACACCCGACCCTGGTGTCGAACCCATAGCCTGACCGAGAGCGTCCCGCGAGCGTGAGGCTGCGCGGCTAGTTGGCTGCTGCCTTGGCGGCCGCGGCCAACTCGCAGAACTCCCCGAGCTCGTCGGGTTCCAGCACCGCCAGGTCCGCACCGAATCGCTCGTTGGTCAGCTCCCTCTGCCCGGTCCCACTTCTAGCGGGTCTCCTCGTCGGGAGGGGACTCGGGTTCGGGCCAACCGAAGATCGAAGCCATGTAGGGCGACTTCACCATGAAGGCCTCCACCGGTTCGAGGCCGACCTCCTTGACCGCGTCGCCGTGGCGTGCGGCGCGCAGCTCCGCAGGGCGTTGAGCCTGTGCAGCACCAGCTCACGGTCACCGGCCGGTTCAGGCAGCTCACGCCAGCCTGAGAAGATCGGTGCGTCCGAACCGTCGGCGGCGGTGATCACCTTGCCGGCCAGCTCGGCGAGACGTCGGTAGTCCACGGCGCTCCTCCGTCATGTGCTCCGCTGCCCAGCGGTGGGCTGCCTCGGCGAAGCGGTTGGCGGCACGATCTCGTGACTCCAACCCCGCGGTGGCCTCCCAAGCGGTGCTGATCGTCTCGGCAGGGAAGAACACGAACGCCTCGGTGACGGCGTCGGCGTCCACATCACCGAGCACTCCGCCACGGCCCGCGACGTAGAAGGAGATCCCCTCGTAGCCCACTTCCGCGGCCGCGATGTAGGTCGGCGCATCGAGCATGAAGTTCGCCGGAAGGTCATGGATGGCCGGTGCGGAATCGATGGCGGCCTGGGTGGGAGTGGGTGGGTTCGTCATGGTGCCAGCGAGACTACCGGTGCCGGGACGGGCCTGCTCCGGGTCGGCCCGTGAGGTCCTGCACGACCACTGCCAGATGCTCGGGGTCCGGTGCGCGGTTGTTCACCAGGCTCACCGACTCCGATATGCCCGCGAGGCGATCCTGCACAAGCTGCGCGATCTCGCCGGGTTCGCCGACGACCGCGATGGACTCGATCAGCCGATCGTCGATCAGGTGCGCCATGTCGTCCCATCGACCCTCACGGGCCAGCTTGGCCGCCTCGGCGCGCAGCCCGCCGTAGCCGTGCAACTCGAAGACGGGTTCGTAGGCGGGAGTGGTCGCGTAGAACGCGAGCTGCTTGCGCACGGCCTCCCTGCTGCGGGTCATCTGGTGCTCGTCACGACCGGTCACCACGATCGTCACGCACACGACTTCGATCTCATCAGGGTTGCGCCCGGATCTGGCGGCACCCTCGCTCAGCGCCGGAAGGGTGATCTCGAGCAGGGAGCGCCGGGTGTTCACGGGATGCACGAGCAGGCCGTCGGCTAACTCGCCTGCGATGGCTGTCATCGCCGGACCGACGCCGCCCACCATGATCCGGGGACGCCCGTAGGGGTTCGGCCCGGGTCGAACGCGGGCGCCATGCGGGTGTGGTGTAGAACTCGCCGTCGAAGTCGAGTGGCCGGACCGTCGCTCCACGTGTCCCAGATGGCGTGGATGGCGAGCACCATCTCGCGCATCCGTGCCGCGGGTCGTGACCAAGGCATCGAGAAGCGCTGCTCGATGTGCGGACGGATCTGGGATCCGAGCCCCAGGGTGAACCTCCCGCCGGTGACGGTCTGCAGGTCCCAGCCGAGGTTCGCGAGCGTCATCGGCGTACGGGCGAAGGCGATCGCAACCGCGGTGCCGAGTTGGATGCGACTGGTGTGCTCAGCCGCCACGGCCAGCGGTATGAACGGGTCGTGCTTCGCCTCGAAGGAGAACGCCCGGTCGTAACCGATTCCTTCGAGGGTCCGGTAGATGCTGCGGGCCCCGACGAGGTCGTCGGTGGGAACGGTCATCGACACGTGCATGCTGTCAGCCCACATCGCGCGATCGCACACGTCAAGGCTGTTCGGTGGAGCAGGGTCAACCGCGCCGAGGAGGCCTGCGGTGCTCGTCCACTCGCTGTGCGAACATGTCCCCGTGACGGCGAGCGCGGGCGAGCGGGTCTCCAAGATCGTGCTGACGGGTGGGCCCGGTGGGGGCAAGACCACCGCGGCCGACCTGTTCCGGCGCGAGATCGGTGAGTCCGGTGGTCGTGGTGCCGGAGTCGGCCACCACCTTGTTCGCCGGTGGGTTTCCCAGGGTCGATCATGACGAGGTGCAGCGCTCCATCCAGCGCGCGGTGTTCGAGGTGCAACGCAGCTCCGAGGAGATCCATGCCCAGCTGTATCCCGAGCGTGTGCTGCTGTGTGACCGCGGCACCGTCGACGGCGCGCCGCCTACTGGTCCGACGGCGCCGGTGGGTTCTTCGAGGCGATGGGAACGACGCATGCCGCGGAGCTCTCTCGGTACGACGTGGTGTTGTTCTTCGAGACTGCGGCCGTGGGCAACATCGCGTTCGAGGGCGGCAACCGCTATCGCACCGAGGACAACCGCCAGGCGGTCGAGCTGGATGCCCGCTTGCGCAAGCTCTGGTCGGCGCACCCCGGGTTCAACTTCATCGCCCACAAGGCGTCGTTCCTCGCCAAGATCACCACAGCGCTGGAGATCCTCGGCGACGTGGTGAACAACGGCTGGCCGGCCCCAGACGCCTGAGTTGGGGGCTCGACACGTGACAAGCCGAACACGGTGGGCCGACTCGTGAGCCGGGTGCGCTCACCCCGATGCGCTGAGGCACTACTCGCCGCTTGCCGTGATCTCCCAGATGCGCGCCGTGCACGGTGTCGCCAGGGGCCATTGGAGCCCCTCGGTGGTGAGTTCGGCTCCGGTCGCCTTCGCGGTCGTGAGCGCTCGATCCGAGGTCAGGTCGGTGCAGGTCACCTCGTAGGTCAGTGATCTCTCCAACCCCGCCGGATGAATCCGTGGCGGCGGGCTGGTCGAGTCCTCCAACTGGTAGGCGAACACCACACAACGGGTGGCGTCATTCGAGTCGTAGGCGACAGCAGCGCGCGAGAGGTCATCTCCTTCGACCGGGGAGACCAGGTGTTCGATCCAGCCCTGTTGGATGACCGTTGCGTTGCGCTTCGCGAGCGCGACCGCACGGCGGCACACGTCCAGCTCGTCCTCGCTCAGCCCGGCGAGGTCGATGTCGAAGCCGAACCGGCCCGACAGTGCGACCGCGCAGGCGAACTCGAGCGGTCGCTCACCCCAACGCGTGACGTGTGCCGCCATGACAGACGCCGGGAAGAAGTGCGAGCACGCCCACTGCATCCGCACCCGGGCGACCGGATCGGTGTTGTCGGAGGTCCAGAACTCGTGGAACCGCCGTAGTGTCCCGTGGTCGTTGCGTCCCCCGCCGGACGCAGAGCATGAGCTCCACTTCGGGCTGACGGGCCACCACGTCGTCCATCAAGGCCCAGGTGGCGGCCACGTTGTCGACCCAGAGGTTCGCCTGCCTGTCGGCTGGGAGCGAACGCGATCCAGGGTCGGTGATGGGCCGGTTCGCGTCCCACTTCAGGTAGCTGATCCCCGGGTTCCCGCCGAGGACCTGCTCGAACACCCCGATCTCGAACCCGGCGACCGCATCGATGGTCGGATCCAACACGAGCTGTTGGCGGTGCTCGCGAGGTTGCGGGCATCACGCACGACCCAGTCGGGGTGCGCCTCGAACAGGTCGCTGCGCGGGTTCACCATCTCGGGTTCCACCCAGGTCCCGAAACGGATGTCCGCGCTCTGCGCAGCGTGTACCAGGGGATCGAAGCCGTTCGGCAGCTTAGCGGGGTCGGGATCCCAGTCACCGAGGCCCTGGGTGTCGTCGTCACGGGGGTAGGTGGTGCCGAACCATCCGTCGTCCAGCAGGAATACCTCGGCACCCAGCGCGCCGGCGCGGTCGATCAGGTCGACAAGCCGTGCCTCGTCGAAGGCCATTTCGGTGGCCTCCCAGTTGTTGACCACGATGGGACGCAGGCGCTGCGGCTCCCGCAGCACCACCCTCGCAGGTCCAGTGGTGGAAGCTGCGCGTCACCCCACGCCGCGCGTCGCTCGACCAGGTCCACGCGACCGACGGCGTGACGAAGCTGCACCCAGGGTCGAGCACGTAGTCGGCGCCGTATGGATTCGCGCCGGCGCGGAGGCTCAGCAACCGCGGCGCCCCCGGATCCGCCGCAGGTCGGACGTCGAGGGTGAACCGGGTGTTTCCCATCCATTGGATCGAGAAGCCCAGGACCTCGGTGTCGTTGCCCTCGGCCGCGCTCTCGGCGGACTCCCGCGGCGGTGTCCAGCAACAGGAACGGCGCGCGCTGAAGGTGCGGTTGGACCCCGCCGAGGCTGGCGAGGGTGAGCAGACCCGGATCCAGACCGTGGGTGCTCCAACGCCACTCGTCGGCCCAACCCGATCCGCCGAACTGGGTGAGGCGGGCCTGAGTGCCAACCAGCATGGCCAAGGAGACGGAGTCGTAGTCGTGGGAGGGTCACGGGGCCCTGCTCCCCGTTGACGATCTCGGTCCAGGTCTCGAGCACCCCGCTGCTGGGATGGGTGAGGAAGTGGTGGGTGACACCGAGCTCGAACAGCTCGTCGAGGCACGTGATCGTGGTGTGGATCCCTTCCCGGCCGTCGTCGCGTGGGTGGCGTTCGGTGGACTCGAAGCGCAATCGGGTCGTCAGGGTGCCGTCGTGGTGGGTTACCCGCAACGCTGCGGTTCGGAACGGGTCGGAGTCACCCCAGCACGGGTACGCGTCGGGGTACCAGAACGTGTCGGTTGTCGCTTCGGTGGTGTGACCTTGCGGGCCGAGCGCGATCTGGTGCAGCCTGCCCGATTCGTCGGCGGCATAGGTGGCACCCCAACCGCCGGCGTCGATGCGGATCACGAAGCGCCGTCGCTCCGTCGACCGACCAGGAGGTACAGGATCGGGCCCACCGGCTGCACCAGGCACACCAGGCTCCAGACCCACTTGGGTCCACGCACAGTCGCACGCTCCCGCTTTCGCAGGTCGCTCCAGCGCCACCGTTGTGAGCACAAGCTCGGCGATCGATCCGATGACGATCAGACCTTCGACAGGGGACTCAGGTCGGACCAGGACTTCTTGGTTGCCATGGTTTGATCCTACGGGCGGTGGATCGCAGGTGTGCTGTGGCCGTCGTGGAGTGCGGTGGCGCGATGTGGCGGGTGCCGGCCTCGAGGACCGCCACCCGCCGCTTCGCCTCCGAACCGTGCGATCGTCTCACGCACGAACGGTACGAACGACGCCGCCCACAACGTGTGCCCGAGGTGGTTGGGGTGGAACCTGTCGGCGGTGAACAGTTCGTCACGTGCGACCGCGAAGCTCGGGTCGGCCACCTCTGCAACCGGGACACGCACCGCGCGGTCGAGGTCCGCGGTCACCTGAGCGTGGACCCTGTCGAGCAGTCCGCAACGCCATCTGAGCAGGCCTCGCAGGGTCACAGGGATCCTCGGGATCACCGACAGATCACCTATACCGAGCGAGACCACCGGGGCTTGGTGGCCGAGTTCCGTCAGCAGGGTGCGGAGGTCCGCTCTGAAACGCCGCGAACTCGTGCCGTGCAGAGCGTCGTTGGCGCCAACCGCGACCACGAACAGGTCGGCTCCGCCCGTGAGCGCCGGACCGAGTTGGTCGTCGAGCACGTCGTGCACCCGTGAACCCCCCTTTGCGAGGCTCCGCAGCGTGGTGCAGCGGGGCAGCCCGGCGGCAAGCTGGGCGATCCATGACTCAGCACCGCTGCGGAGTCCGGGAGCGGTCACGGTGCTGTCACCGAGTACGGTCATGGCGAGCGGTGCGCCGTTCGGGTCACCGTAGGTGCCCGACGGATCGAGGTCATCGAAGCTCGGAAGGGGCGCGGTCGCAACACGGTGGGTCTCAACCCACAGTCCCGCCCCGGTGGCGATCGCCAAACCGGGAACGCCGAGTACGATCCCGCGTCGCACCTCCCCCAAGGTGCCCTACGATCTGCGGCGAGTCAATGGCATGGCACGCCTGGTGCAAGTTGAGCGACGGGAGATGTTGCATTGAGGGTTCCGGTTCTCACGTTCCTCGGAGCTGCCGGCACGGTCACCGGCAGCCGATTTCTCGTCGACACCGAGCGTGCCCGGGTGCTCGTTGACGCCGGTCTCTTCCAGGGCCTGAAGCCGCTGCGTCAACGCAACTGGGATCGATTCGGCGTGGATCCGGCCGGTATCGACGCGGCAGTGGTCACCCATGCCCATGTCGACCACATCGGGTACCTGCCAGCCCTGGTGCGAGACGGGATGTCGGCTCCCGTGCACACCACGGCGGGCACGGCGGATCTGGCGCGAATCGTGCTGCCCGACGCCGGTCACCTGCAGGAGGAGGAGGCCGACTACGCGAACCGAAAAGGGTTCTCCAAGCACCACCCTGCACTGCCGCTGTACACCGAAGAGGATGCCTACACGGCCCTGGGAAGCCTTCGGCCGGGGCCCTTCGGGGTGGAGACCGAGATCGCGCCGGGAGTCCACATGACCTTGCGCCCGGCGGGACACATCTTGGGTTCCGCCACGGTGAGCCTGCGGCTGGGAGACGCAGCCGACAGGACGATCACCTTCAGCGGCGACCTCGGACGCAGCCATCACCCCATCCTGTGTCCTCCGGCTCCGATCGGCTCCTCAGATGTGGTCGTGATGGAGTCCACCTACGGAAACCGGTTCCACGACGACGTCGACACCCTCGACCGGTTTGGCTCAGCGGTGTCGCGGACCGTTGCTCGTGGGGGCACGGTGCTGATCCCGGCGTTCGCGGTCGACCGCACGGAGGTGGTGCTGTTCCACCTGCGCCGCCTGGTCCAAGCAGGAGCGGTGCCCGACGTGCCGATCTACGTGGACTCGCCGATGGCGTTGAGCGCGCTGGCGGTGTACCGGCGGGCGATCGCTGAGCCGGCTGCCGACATCTCGCCCGAGGTCGCGGCCTCCGCCCGTGAGGTCGACCTCTTCGACGGCGGTCGGGTGACCGAGGTGCGCGACGTCGAGCAGTCCAAGGCGCTGGCCGATCTGCACGGTCCGATGATCATCGTGTCGGCCTCGGGCATGGCGACCGGCGGCCGGGTCGTGCACCACCTGCGGCGGCTGTTGCCCAACCACAACAACACCGTCCTGCTCGTGGGATACCAGGCGGTCGGTACGAGGGGCCGGATGCTGGCCGACGGTGCGGGTGAGGTGAAGATGCTCGGACGCCATGTGCGGGTGCGCGCCGAGATCGTGGACCTGGGTGCGTTCTCGGTGCACGCCGACCAGGGCGAACTGCTGGCCTGGCTCGACACCGCCGACGGTCCACCGGAGGTCGTCTACCTGGTCCACGGCGAACCTCGGTCCTCCGAGGCGCTCAAAAGCGGTCCTCGACGGGCGCGACGCACATCAGACGGTCGTCGCCTCCCACGGCGAACGGGTACGCCTGGACTGACTGCGAGGATCGACGCAGTGGACGCACTGTGGTCGGCCGCCACCACCTGTGTCGCCGTGGGAAGGGTGGATCGTCGACTACCTCACTAACGGCGGCGCAGGGTAACGACCGTGTCGTGCAGCGTGATCGGGGGTGCCGTCGGCGTCGGTGCTCTCACGGGCCCGCACCTGGTCGGTGACGATGCTCCAGGGAGCACCGGGTTCGTGCACTGCCAGGGCGTCGAGGATTTCAGATCCCTCGAACAGGTTCTCCCTCACCGGTCGGCGAATACCCTGTTCGAGGTCCAGTGGGTGGTGTCCGACCAGCACGAGGATCCCGCCCGGGGCAACTGCGTCGCCGAGTCGTCGGTGCATCTCGCTTCGCTCGGCGGCCGGCAGGTGTACGAACTGCGCTGTGACCAGGTCGAACGCACCTGTAGGTGGTGTCACTTCGTGAGGTCCTGTTGGATGAAGTCGATGCGCCGCCGCACCTCGTCACCCGATTCGGCGGCGCGGGCCGCTGCCCGTTGCAGCGCGACCTCGGAGAAGTCGACCGCGGTGACGTTCCAACCCTGTTCCGCGAGCCACAGGGCACTCGCTCCTTCGCCGCACCCGCAGTCGAGTGCCCGACCCGGCGTGGCGGAACCGACCTCGGCAACCAGTTGGGGGTTCGGGTCGGCGCTCCACAGTGAGGTGCTCGATCGGTAGCGCTCGTCCCAGCGGGCTGCGTCCATGACGGGGGATCCTACGTCAGTCGCCGTGTTCTCAGATCCGCCGGACGGGAGCGTGATCGAGAGCGTTGCCGCGGCCGATGGGGGTGGGTAGTTTCGGGCCATGGCCGACTTCCGGATACCCCAGGTCGCCGAGCCCTCGGGGTCAGCCCCGACACCGTGCGGCGCTGGGGTGAGGATGGGCGCTTGGAGCTGAAGCGCAACAAGTCAGGTCATTTCGAGGTGCCCGGCGAGTCGCTGGCGGCCTACCTGACCCGCTCGGCCGAGGCTTACGAACCCGATTCGGTGATGGCGCAGTCGGCCCGCAACCGGCTGACCGGGATCGTCACCAAGGTGGAGGTGGAGGGTCTCGTGGCTGTGGTCGAGATCCACGCACCTCCTCATAGGCTCGTTTCGATGATGACCCGAGAGGCGGTCGAGGAGATGAACCTGACCGTCGGCGACTTGGCGACCGCCGCGGTGAAGTCCACCAACGTGATCGTGGAGCTACCGGGATGACGTCGTCGGGTCTCGCAGGGGGTCGCATCTGAAGCTCGCGAATCCCCGGAGCCCCGGCTCCTAGGATCTGACCATGCCCATCGGACTGCACCCGCGACCAGCACCCAGTGGCGTCATGCCCACCGAACCGATGGAGGTCACCGAGGCGTTCCTGGAGGCTCTCGCTTCGGGCGAGGTGGAGCGTGCCGCGAGCTACCTGGCCGAAGACGTGGTCTACACCAACGTGGGCCTGTCGGTCATCCGTGGCCGACCGGATGTGACGACCGTGATGAAGGCCCTCGACCGGTCGAACATGGGCTTCGAGGTGTACATCCACTCGAGTGCAACGAGCGGGACCGTCGTGTTGAACGAGCGCACCGACGTGATCATCTTCGGCCCGGTGCGCACGCAGTTCTGGGTGTGCGGTCGTTTCGAGGTGCGAGACGGATTGATCACCGTGTGGCGGGACTACTTCGACACCTTCGACGTCCTGGCGCGATCGGGCGTGGGTTGCTGGGTGCGGTGGTGCCGTCGCTACGGCCCGAGCCTCCGGAGTCGCCGCGAAGCAACCCCGGCCGGTAAGCACCACGCCTCCCCCGGCGAACTGTCCTCCCCCTGCGAACTGTCCGGTCTCAGCCGCGGAAGCCGAGCGTGAGGCCGGACAGTTGGCGTGGGAGGGGGATCTGTGGCGGAGAGTGAGGGATTCGAACCCTCGGAGGCCTTGCGACCTCAACGGTTTTCGAGACCGTCCCATTCGTCCGCTCTGGCAACTCTCCGTCCACGACGGTAGTTGCCCCGGCGTTGTCGAGCGAAGCGGAGCAGGTGTTCTTGTCGCGCCGGACGGCTCGCCCCTCCCGGCGACCCACTCACATGCGAACTGAATGGTGTGGGCCACCGTACCGGTGGCCCACACCATTCAGTTCGCATCGGCAGGTTCGCTTCGGTTGGCTTGCTCCAGCACCGTCATGGGCGCAGGTCGGCGAAGAAGGAACGCAGGAGGTCGGCGCACTCGTCGTTGCGAACACCGCCGAGGGTGGGGAACTCGTGGTTCAGGCGGGGATCCTGGCCCAAGTGGTAGAGCGACCCCGTGGCACCGGCGTCGGTGTTCGCAGCGCCGAACACGACTCCGCCGATGCGCGCCGCCCATGCAGCACCGGCGCACATCGGGCATGGCTCCAGGGTCACCACCAGCACGCAGTCGGACAACCTCCACCGTCCCAGGTGCTCGGCTGCGGAACGCAGCGCCAGTATCTCGGCATGAGCGGTGGGGTCACCGGTGCGCTCACGCTCGTTTCCAGCGACTGCAAGCACGGTCGGGTCCGCCTGGGCAGGCATGTGCAGCACCGTCGCGCCGATCGGCACGTCGCCGACCTCGGCCGATGATCGAGCTGCGCCGAGGGCCTGACCCATCGCTGCATCGAAGGCCGGATGGGAGGCCAGGGTGTGCCCGCCGACGGTGGTTACTGGGAGTGCTGATCGATCCACTGAGCCATCTTTGTGCAGTCGGGTCACCTGCGGGTGTCAACCGCTGCAATGCTGTGGTCGTGAAGAAGCGCCGAAGCGACGCCGAAGCGGTCGAGCCGGTCGAATCGGACCCGGCGGACCCAGAGGAACAGGCGTCGTCCGATGACGACGCCTTCGAGGACACCGCCGAACTGCCCGTGGTGGCGGTCTCCTCGGAACGGACTGCTGCGACCATTAGCGCACCGGTCACCGATCCCGACGAGTCACACACCACCGAGGTCAGGCGTGCAGCCGACGTCGCCGAGCTGGTCGGTCTGTCCAAGGCGCGCTACACCCGCGACGAACTCCTGTCGAAGGTCGACGCAGGCGATACCGACATCGCCACCTGGTGGCGTGCGATGGGGCTCGTCGAAGTGCCTCACGGCACGGTCGCCTTCAACGCCGATGACCTTGCCATGGTGCGGGCGCTCAAGGCCGTGCTAGCCGAAGGCGACGCGAGCGAACATCACGTGTTGCGTCTCGCCCGCCTGCTGGGTGGTTCGCTGTCGCGGATCTCAGAGGCCCAGGTGAGCGTGATCGAGGACGTGTTGACCAACCTCGAGCCTGGCGTAGCGATGGATACCGCGGCCGACCGTTCGGCCGCGCTGGCCAGCGAGCCGGCCAGTGCCCTCATCGAGCTGTTCGAGCAGTCGATGCTCTATGTCTGGCGGCGGCACCTGTTCGCGTCGCTGGGTCGGTGGATCGGAGTCGATCCCGATCACGACACCCAGGCGGTCGGCTTCGTGGACATCTCGGGGTTCTCGCACATGTCGAAGCGGTTGGATTCAGGCGTGCTCGCGGAGGTCATCGAACGATTCGAATCCGAGGTCGTTGATGTGGTCTCGACCGAAGGCGGCCGGGTGGTGAAGTTCATCGGCGACGAGGCGCTCTTCGTCGCCCCCGACCTGCCCACCGCGGCTCGTGTGGCGCTCGAGGTGGTCGATCGGATGCGCGCGGGCGATCCGCACGTCGACGTGCACGGAGGGATCGCATACGGCTCGACGGTCACGGTCGCGGGGGACGTGTTCGGCAACACGGTGAACCTGGCGAAGCGACTCACCGATGTGGCCCGCAGAGGCAGGATCCTGATGCCCAAGGGCGACACGGAACTGTTCGAGGGAGACGAGGACCTGACGGTTCGTCGTGTCGGACGTTCCTTCGACTTCAAGGGTGTCGGTAGGACCGCTGCGGTCGCCGTGTCGCGATCCACCCCGGTCGAGTGAGCGTGCGACGCTCAGGTGGCGACCGAGCGGACCCGGCGATTTCCGGTGTCCGCTCGGTCGAGCAGCGGAGAGGGTGGGATTCGAACCCACGGTGAGGTTGCCCCCACACACGCTTTCCAAGCGTGCCGATTCGGCCGCTCTCGCACCTCTCCAGGTTGCAGGTGCCAACTGTTGCCCAGTTGAGCCGCCATGACAACTTCGCTGCTGGGATCAGCGGTTGGAAAAACCGACTCCGATGTTACCGGCGGGCACCGCTACACTCGGTCAACCGTTCGCGCCTTCAGGTGGCGGCCGGGTCCTGTGCAACCACAGACCGTGAACCGGGTCAGGGCCGGAAGGCAGCAGCTCTCAGCGGATCCTGTGGGGTGCCGCAGATCGCCTGGCCGCCTCCTGAAGGCGCGAACGCGCTTCGTGAGTGGCGGGACCGGCGGCTGGCCCAGACGGATCCGCCGGGGCGAGCTCCCTGGCGGGGACGACCCTTGGTAGGCCGCGTAGGATCGGGTCGTGGCCCACCAATCGCTCTACCGTCGGTACCGTCCACGCACCTTCGCCGAGGTCAAGGGCCAGGAGCATGTGGTCACAGCACTCCGCAACGCGGTGGACAGCGACTCCGCGGCTCACGCCTACATGTTCTCGGGCCCCCGCGGCACTGGCAAGACCTCAACGGCGCGCATCTTTGCGAAGGCTCTCAACTGCACCTCACTGGAGAGTGGTGAGCCCTGTTGTGAGTGCGCGTCATGCGTGGCTATGGAGGCCGGCACCAGCTTCGACCTGTTCGAGCTGGACGCCGCATCCAACAACGGGGTGGAGGCGATCCGTGACCTCGTGGAACGGACCATGGTCGTGTCGCCGGGGCGCACCAAGGTCTACATCCTCGATGAGGTCCACATGCTGAGCAGAGGGGCTTCCAACGCCCTGTTGAAGACCCTCGAGGAACCCCTGAACACGTTCGGTTCGTCCTGGCTACGACCGACCCTCAGAAGGTGCTGCCCACCATCCGCAGCCGAACCCAGCACTTCGAGTTCCGTCTCCTGACTGTCGACGAGCTGACCGAGCATGCCCGTTGGGTCTGTGGTGATGCCGGGCTGGAGGTCGCCGAGACATCGATCGCCCACGCCGTCAAGCAGGGTCGGGGGTCGGTGCGCGACATGCTCTCGGCGTTGGATCAGGTCATCGCCACCGGCGGTGTGTTCGAGCGCCCGGCACCGCTGGAGGAGTTGTTCTCGGCGCTCGCGGACGGTAGCGGGGGGCCGCCCTGCTCGCCGTCGTTGATGCCGTCGCACAAGGTCACGACCCCCGCACCTTGGCCGAGGCGTTCGTCGCCGAGATCCGGGAAGCGTTCCTGTTGTCCATCGGTGCCGAAGCCTTGCGGCTGGTCGACTCCGATCGCGAACGTCTCGGTGCGTGGGCGGAGAAGCTGGGCCCGGCGAAGCTTTAAGGGCCATGGAACGGATCGGCCTGGCACTCGTCGACATGCGATCCGCTGCGGATCCCCGGGTACCCCTCGAGGTGGCGCTGATCCAGCTCACCGCAGTGTCCTCGGCAGCGCCGACGACGGGCTCCGACGCTGCCTGGGTCCGGTGGGTCAGATGACCGGGAATCGGGCAGGTCAGCGGAGCTGACCGACCTGCGTGCCCGTGTCGAGCGTCTGGAGGCGGCCCTTGCCGAGGGTCGGGTTCCTGCAATGCCTCGTGTGGAGGCCACGGAAGCCCCCCGCGGGGACGCCACGGGTAGCGAACCTGCAACACGCCGCGGGGGTTCCGCTTCGGAGAAGACGTCTGCGGGCACCGGAGGTTCCGGCGGTGCCGGCGGCTCCTCCAAGGCCGCCGAGGCCCGCGCCGCACTCAAGCAGACCGAGCGCGCTAAGCCCCCGCCCTCCTCCTCGGAGCAGGTCAGGTGCACCCACCGAGCGCAGGGCGCCTGCGCCCCAGCCTCCACGACCGGCGGCCGGCCCGACCAGTGAGCCCTGGGCGCATCATCGTTCGGAGGAGTCCCAGGGTGAACCTGCCGCTTCGGCCGCACCGTCGCCGCGACCCGATACCCTCGCCTGGTTCGCTGCCTGATCGTGACTCGCTGGTCATGGCCTTCGGAGACTCGGTCGTTCCGAAGCTGAAGGGGATAGCGAAGGCCATCTACAGCCAGGGGCGGTTCGTGTCGGTGGCCGGTGACCACGCCGTGTTCGCGGTGGAGAACGCCCCCACGCGTGACCGCGCTGAGCGGTACCGCGCCGAGGTTGAATCGCTGCTCTCACAGGAGTTCGCCGTTGCCGTGCCGCTTCGCCTGGTGATCGAGGGCGACGAGAGCCCCGCCAGCGACGACGAAGCTGAGATCATGGCCCAGGTGTCCGAGCTCGAGGACGCCGACGTGCAGATCTCCACGGTCGACCGTCTGACGGCGGCCTTTCCGGGAGCGGAGCTGATCGAATCTGAGGAGACGACCTGATGTCGCGTGATGATGTGTCACCCCGCCCGGGCGAACCCGAGCCAGGGCCCGAGGTGATCCCGGGTGAGGTTGTGGGTGCCGAGCCGACGGTGGCCGAGGCCGGTGGTGAGCCGGAGCCATGGCCTGCAGTGGGCGGTGAGGGCGCGATGGACTTCGGCGCCATGATGCAGATGGCCCAGGACATGTCCGAGCGGATGGGCTCCGCGCATGCCGAGCTTGCCGAGGCCAGGGCCGAGGGGACCGCCGGGGGTGGGGTCGTGAAGGTGGTGCTCAACGGGCACCTGCACCTGCTCGAGGTGGTGGTCGATCCCGCAGCGGTGGATCCCGATGACCCGTCGGTCGTAGGTGATCTCGTGGTGGCGGCTTGGCGCGACGCTCACGACGAGGTGGCGCGTCTGCAGGCGGCCGCCGATCCACTGGGCGGACTGGGCGCTGCGTTGGGTGGGGACCTGGGCGGCCTGTTGGGTGGTGGTTGAGGTGGCATCGGCGCAGACCTCGGCGGTCCAGGAGCTGATCGATGCCCTCGGGCGTCTACCTGGGATCGGTCCCAAGTCGGCCCAGCGGATCGCGTATCACCTGCTGAAGTCCGATGCGGAGGAGAGCCGTCGACTGGCCGAGGCCGTAACGGCCGCCAAGGAACGGGTCGGGTTCTGTCAACGTTGCTTCAACTTGAGCGAGGGTGATCTCTGCCCGGTCTGTTCGGATGACCGCCGTGACGGGCACGTCCTATGCGTGGTCGAGGAACCTCGGGATGTGATCGCGGTGGAGCGCACCAGGGAGTTCCGTGGTGGCTACCACGTCCTCGGAGGTGCCATCGACCACCTGCAGGGGGTCGGTCCAGACCAGTTGAGGATCCGTGAGCTGCTCGCGAGGATCGGATCCGAAGGTGTCACCGAGGTGATCATCTGCACCAACCCGAATCTCGAAGGAGAGGCCACGGCTCTCTACTTGAGCCGGGTGTTGTCGATGCCGGGACTGACCGTGAGTCGCATCGCAAGCGGCCTGCCCGTGGGTGGCGACCTCGAGTACGCGGATGAGCTGACCCTCGGTCGTGCACTGGAGGGCCGCCGTACGGTGGAGGCAGCGCAGCCCTGATGCCCACCGCGGGTGATCTGAGCGGTCCAGTACCGCCAACTGAGCGGTCCAGTACCGCCAACTGAAGGGCGTGAGCCCCCGCATGGGGGCTCACGCCCTTCAGTTGGCTGAGAGAAGGTGGAGGCGGAAGAGGGGGTGGTTGGTCAGGCGAAGGCCTTGAGGATCAGGGCCTCGCCCTGACCGCCCCCGCCGCACAGCGCCGCCGCCGGTTCCGCCACCACGACGCTGCAACTCGTTGATGAGCGTGAGGGAGATGCGGGTGCCGGAGGCGCCGAGGGGGTGACCCAGCGCGATCGCGCCGCCGTTGACGTTGGTGACCTCGTCGGTGATCCCGGAGATCGGTCATCGAGGCCACACCCACTGCGGCGAAGGCCTCGTTGAGCTCGTAGAGGTCGATGTCGCCCTGGGCGATCCCAGCGGACTCGAGTGCCGCCTTGATCGCACGGCTGGGCTGGGTGAGAAGCGACGCGTCGGGGCCCGCGATCTGTCCGCTCGCCAGGACCTCGGCGATCGGGGTGGCACCGAGGCGCTCGGCGGCTGCGGGGAGCACACGATCACCGCCGCGCCACCGTCGGAGATCTGCGAGGCGTTCCCTGCGGTGATGTTGCCTGCCTTGTCGAACGCCGGGCGCAGGCTGCTCAGCGACTCGGCGGTGGTGCCGGCCCGCACGCCCTCGTCAGCCGCGAAGTTGATCGGGTCGCCCTTGCGTTGGGGGATCTCGACGGCGACGACTTCGTTGTCGAACAGGCCGTCCTTCTGGGCTCGCGCCGCGCGCTCGTGCGACTTGGCCGCGAGGTCGTCCTGGACATCACGGGGAAGCCCCATCGATGCGGCGTACTTCTCGGTGCCCGCACCCATCGCGACCTGGTCGAAGGCGCAGAAAAAGCCCGTCGTACATCATCGAGTCGACCACGGACTTGTCTCCGAGGCGCATGCCGCCTCGTGCATCCGGCAGCAGGTAGGGGGCGTTCGTCATCGACTCCATGCCGCCGGCGACGACCACCTCGGCTGCGCCGGTCGCGATCATCTGGTCGGCAAGGGCGATGGCGTTCATCCCCGAGAGGCAGACCTTGTTCACGGTCATGGCGGGTACGTCCATGGACACACCGGCTGAGACGGCGGCCTGCCGGGCGGTGATCTGACCGGCGCCGGCCTGCAGCACGTGACCCATGAGCACGTAGTCGACGTCGTCTGCGGTGATCCCTGCCCGTTCGATCGCACCCTTGATGGCGAACCCGCCCAGGTCCGCAGCGGAGAACCCCGAGAGGCTCCCGGACATCTTGCCGAACGGGGTGCGTGCCCCTCCGATGATCACTGAACCAGCCATTGACGACCCCTTGTGTCCCTCGGGACCCGGTTGGGTCCTCGACCTGGTGGGCCACACGTTACCGGTGTCGCACGGGTCGAATCGAAGCGGGCCGCGCCGCCGCAGGGCACCACAGGGCGCGACGGGGAAGCGGGGCTCGGTCGGAAGTGCGTGAGATCCGGCCGCGCCTGTAGCTTTCGGGACCATGCAGGAGATCCTCGACGCAATCACCGCCGGTGCCACCGGCGACGACATCGCCAACATCGACCTCCCGGAGTCATACCGGGCGGCACACGTGCTGCGATCGGAACAGGACATGTTCGAGGAGTGGAATCCGCCGACAAGGACCCCCGTAGGAGCCTGCACGTGGGCGAGGTGCCGATGCCCGAACTCGCACCTGACGAAGTCGTGATCGCGAACATGGCGAGTTCGATCAACTTCAACACGGTGTGGACGTCGATCTTCGAACCCCTGCCCACCTTCGGGTTCCTCGACCGGCTGGGACGCGAGTCGGTGTGGGGGGCCCGCCACGCCCAGGACTTCCACGTGGTGGGATCGGATTCGGCCGGCGTGGTGCTGAAGGTCGGGTCTGCGGTCCGCAACTGGTCCCCGGGGCGCACGTGACGGTGCACTGCAACTACGTCGACGACCAGGACCACTCGGCTCACAACGACTCGATGCTGGCGGCGAACCAACGCATCTGGGGATTCGAGACCAACTATGGGGGCCTGGCGGACCTCTCTATCGTGAAGGCCAACCAGCTCATGCCGAAACCCAGTCATCTGAGCTGGGAGGGGGCGTCGGTCAATGCGCTGTGTGCGTCGACTTCCTACAGGATGCTCGTGGGTGATCACGCCGGGCGCATGAAGCAGGGCGACAACGTCTTCGTATGGGGGAGCGACCGGCGGCATCGGCGCCTACGCGATACAGCTCGTGCTCAACGGCGGGGGTACCCGTGTGGGTGGTCTCGAGCGGAAGCGCGCCGAGTTGCTGAGGGCCATGGGTTGTGAGCACGTGATCGACCGCAAGGCCGAGGGGTATGCCTTCTGGTCCGACGAGCACACCCAGGACGAGCGTGAGTGGCGCCGCCTGGGCAAGAAGGTGCGTGAGCTGATCGGCGAGGATCCCGACATCGTGTTCGAACACCCCGGACGCTCCACTTTCGGTGCGTCGGTGTTCATCACCAAGCGGGGCGGCAAGATCGTCACCTGCGCGGCGACGTCGGGCTACATGCTCGAATACGACAACCGCCACCTGTGGATGAAGCTGAAGAGCATCGTCTCATCGCACTTCGCGAACTACGCCGAGGCATGGGAGATGAACCGCCTGATCGACAAGGGTGCGATCCAGCCCGTGCTGTCCGATGTGCGCGACCTCGAGCACGTCGGTGACGCCGCACTCGCTGTGCACCGCAACGAGGTGGAGGGGAAGCTCGGGGTGCTGTGCCTCGCTCCCGGAGAGGGTCTGGGGATCACAGACGCCGACAAGCGTGCGCGAATCGGTGAGGATCGCATCACCCTGTTCCGCCGCATGAGCTGACCCCGGCCGCTCCAGGACGTCGACCCGCCCGGTCACCCGGGCCATCATCTGCCCGCCCGGTCACCCGGGCCATCATTTGGCTGTGCTCTGGATCATCGACGGCAACAACGTGATGGGCTCGGCACCCGACGGTTGGTGGAACGATCCGGCGGCCGCGGCCACCCGCCTGACCCAGCAGATCGCGGTCTGGTGCCGAGGTCGGGAGGACGCCCATCGGCATGACCGGCTGATCCTGGTGTTCGACGGTCGCCCCGTTCCGGCGGTGTCGGAGTTGGCGGGTGGAACACTGTCGATCGAGTTCGCACCGAGGCCGGGGCGCGACGCAGCCGACGATCGGATTGTGGGGCTCGTGGAGGATCTCTTCGCGGGGACCGCCATCACCGTGGTGACCTCCGACAAGGGGGCTGGTCGCCAGACTCCTCGGGGGTGGAGGTTGTCTCTTCGGGCAGGTTCCGGCGCACGAGCCTGGGCCTGGGTCGCTGACTACCGCCGGCGGAGGTTCTTCGGCAGACTGCTGAGATGATCCTCACCGAAATCGACCATGTGGCAATCGCCGTCAACGACCTCGGCGCGGCGATCAGGTTCTACTCCGACGCCTTCGGGGGCCGAGGTGGCCCACCGGGAGACCGTCGACAGCGACGGTGTGGAGGAGGCGCTGGTGAAGGTCGCCGACAGCTACATCCAGCTGACCGCCGCCACCAGCGCCGATTCGCCGATCGCCAAGTTCCCTGGAACGCAAGGGCGAGGGTCTGCACCACGTCGGCTATCGGGTGGACGATTGCGCGGTCGCACTCCAGGCGATGGTGGCTGCGGGAGCCACACCGATCGACAAGGCACCACGGCCGGGTAGCCGTGGCACGACGGTTGCGTTCATCCACCCCAAAGGAGCCTTCGGCACTCTCATAGAGCTCGTCGAGGAGTGATCCTTCCCCGCCTGGGGGTCCGATGGGGGTTCTGCCACCTTGTCAGATCGGCCCGCGAGGTGTGCGATGTGACTACGGTGCACACTTGTTGAGCGCCACCGACCAATAGCCTCGACGACCCGGACCGGAGGAAGGAACAGTTGGTCACCGAACAGCTCCGCACCGGCGGAACCCCGGAACCAGCCGCTGTGTCGAGGCCGCAACGGAGGCTCGGGTCACTGGACGGCCTTCGGGCCGTAGCGGTCACGGCCGTTCTGGTCTACCACCTTGACGACCGGATCCTTCCCGGTGGGTTCCTCGGTGTGGACGTGTTCTTCGTCCTGTCGGGCTACTTGATCACCTCGCTGTTGGTGGCCGAACACCGTCGGAGTGGGTCGATAGCCCTACGTGAGTTCTGGAAGCGACGTGCCCGCCGGCTGTGGGCCGCTGCGTGGGTGGTGCTGGCCATGGTCGCCCTCGCGGGACTGTGGAACCTGTGGGGAGCCGATCGCCAGTCGTCGCTGCCCAGGGGAGATCTTCGCCGCGGTCGCGCACATCGAGAACTACTGGGTGTTGGGTCATGGCGGGTATCTGAGCCAGTTCGCGGCTCCATCGCCGGTTCGCCACTTCTGGTCGTTGGCGGTCGAGGAGCAGTTCTGCATGGTGTGGCCCCTGGCCATGCTCGGCGCACTTGGTGCGGTGCGACGCTACGGACGCAGCGCTATGTGGGTGGTCTTGACCGTGCTCGGGGTGGCCAGCTTCCTCACCGGGCTGGTGGTGAGTCCCGAGCAGGCGTATCTGGGTACTGCGACACGGGCAATCGCACTGGTGGTGGGAGCGCTGCTCGCATGGTGGTGGTCGGACACGCCCCTGTCGGCGCCCTCGGGCAGGCGGTTGCATCGTGTGATCGGGGCGTGGGCTGTGGTCGGTGCAATGGCGCTCGTAGTGGGGTTGGCCACGTTGCATCCGCACGACGAGATCATGGCCCGCGGCGGGTTCCTTGTCGTTGCGGTGGCGTCCGCGGGCCTGACCGCGGTGGCTGTCATCCCGGGCCGCCGCGGGTGGCTGTCGGTCACCCCGCTGGTCTGGTTGGGTCGACGCTCATATGGCATCTACCTCCTGCACTGGCCCCTGATCGTCGCGATGGGCCCGGGCCGCCCGACGTGGTCGGTGGCTCTCGTGGTCATCCCCGTCACGCTGCTCGGAGCGGCAGCGCTTCACCATCTGATCGAAGAGCCGTTGATCGCGCGTCGTTGGAAGCCGTCGACGCAGTTCCTCGGAACCGGTGTGTTGGCGGTGGTCACAACCGGTGCACTCCTGGCAGCGGTTCCCGACACCACGCCCACGACGAACGTGGCGGAGGGTTGGAGGTGATCTCGGATCCCGCAAGCGGAGACTCGATGGAGTCCTCGGGGCCGGAGGTGACTCAACCAGCCATACCCGACGGTCCGGACCCCGCGGGCTCGGTCACGACGACCACTGCGTGTGTCCCGACGTTGGTTGCCGGTGCCACCGAGGATTGGCCGACGGTCACCGAAGGGTTCGACCCGAGCACCGTGGAGGAGCTGGCCGACCCCAGCACAGTGGCGTGTGATCAGCAACTCGATGTGATGGTGGTCGGTGACTCCACCGGGCGGGGGTTTCTCCAACGGGCTCGCGAAGCTCGGTGATCCCAACATCCGCGTGTGGGACCGCACGACCCTGGGATGTTCGCTCGGTGACGAGGACTGTCCCGACTGGCGCAGCGAATGGGCGACTGAGGTGGCGCGCGTCCGGCCCGACGTGGTGGTGCTCTACGTCAATCCGGTGACCGACATCAAGGGAGTGGACGATGCGGAGTTCCTCTCCGAGGAGGGTGAGCTCCAACGGGTAGCTGTGCTCAACGAGGCGGCCGACCTGCTGTCGTCTCAAGGAGCCGCGCTGGTGTTCGTCGCGCCTCCATCACCGAGGCCGCCGGAGGGGCTGTTCTTCTGTGGTGGACACCGCGAGGGGAACGCCGTGTGACCCGGTGGTCACCCCGCGTGGACCGATTCTGTGATCATCGTGGCCGACAGTCGCAGGATCCCGGTATTGGATGTGCAGCGGTTCCTCGGCGAGCTCGGCGACAACGGTGACACACGCCCCGACGGTATGCACTCGCGCTGCCTTCCTTGCAGGCGCTGGCCGAGTGGGCCCTGCCGGTGTTGCCACTGGCGGTGTTCATGCAAGGGGACTGACGCCTCGGAGCTCACGTGTGGTGGCGGTGAACCCGATGGTCCACGTGATGCGGCCGTGGGGCTCAGCCATCGCCGCCGGCTTCCGCTGCGCGGGCGAGCGCATCGAGGGTCGCGGTCATGTTCCGCCGGTTCTGTCCGGCGCGATCGGTCACCCCGGTGAGCAGGGAGGTGGTGCGGGCGAACAGTGCCGAACGGTGGTCTTCCCATGATTCGGCGATCGTGCATCCGTGCTCGGTCGGTTCGAGGTCGTAGCGCCATCTGGCGACCTTGACGGGCCCGGCGGTGATGTCGAAAGCGAACGACTTCCCGGGATTGCACTCGACGACGGTCGCGAGCGTCGACCAGCGTCGCCAGCCGTGTCGGTTGTGCCCGACGAACCTGGCTCCCTTGAACGCCCGACTGGCACCACCCTTCCATCGTCCACCCGTTGCCTCGGGCGACCACTCACCCATACGGGGGAGGTCGCTCACGAGCTCCCATACCGTCGAGGGTGACGCTGCGATCTCCCGGCTCACGCTGACGATGCCCCCGGTCGACTCCGACCTGTGCTCCATGACCCGAGACTAGATCGGGAAGTCACACGTATGCGCCGCATGTGACAACCGGCCTCCCGTGCGCTACGACCTTCGGCCGCCGTGGCGACCCGCGTGGCCTAGGGTGCCGACATGCGCCGACTCGTAGCGATCATCGCCGTACTCGCAGTCACCCTCGGGGCCTGTTCGGATTCCGAGCCGGCAGGTTCGTCCGGTGAGGGATCGGAGCGAACCACCGCGACATCTGTGACGACCGCGCCGAGCGAGTCGGGCACCTTCGAGATCCCCGACGAGCTGTTGGAGCGGGTCGACGAGGCGGGTTTCGAGTTCCCAACGATCGACTATCCCCCACAGCCTGAAGGGGTCGAGTGGCCGACAGGGGAATGGCCCACGGGCGAGATCCCCGCAGGGGTCGACGCCACTGCCGTCGAGACGACGATCACCGATGCCTTCAATGCGGGATCGGGTGAGGGCGACGTGATCGACGCCGTGCTGGTCGTGAAGGACGGTCGTCTCGTGGTCGAGGATTACAACGGGTGGGACCCCGAGGAGTTCCACCCGTCGTGGTCGATGGCCAAGTCCGTCACCTCGTCGCTGGTCGGAATCCTCGCGGGCCGTGGCGAGATCGACGTGTTCGAGCCGGCTTCGGCTCCCGAGTGGGCCGATCCCGCCGACCCTCGACATGCGATAACCCTCGACGACCTGTTGCGCATGAGCAGCGGGCTCGAGTGGACCGAGGACTACAGCGATCCCGACGGCGACGTGCTGACGATCCTCGGAGGTGAAGGGGCTGCCGACCGGGCCGGGTACGCCGCGTCGAAACCCCTCAAGGACGAGCCGGACACGCTCTGGTACTACTCCACGGGGACCGCGAACATCGTCGCGCGGGAGGTTGCCGAGAAGGTCGGCTTCGGAGAGGAGTTCTCTGCATGGATCACCGAGAACCTCTTCGAGCCTCTCGGGATTGCGGGTGCCGACATGCAGATCGACGATGCAGGGGTGATCAACGGCGGTTCCTGGGTGGCGATGCGGCCGGTCGACTTCGCCCGCTTCGGCTACCTCTACCTGCGCGGTGGCGAATGGGACGGGGAGCAGCTGCTGCCCAGGGAATGGGTCGACTACAGCAGGTTGCCCACCCCCACGGCGGAGAAGCCCGAGTACGGCGCGCACTGGTGGATCGACGAGGCGGACCCGGCACGGTTCTACGCGTCGGGGTTCAACGGTCAGAGCATCACCGTGGTCCCCGAGGAGGACCTGGTGATCGTGGTTCTCTCCAACACCGGCACGGACCGTGACACGGCGCTGGTCGACCGCCTGGAGGACCTATTCGGCGAGGCCGGCACCAGCGGTACCGGCGATACCGGCGACGATGTGGCCGGTGCGGATGAGGGATGAGTGCGCGGCTCAGGCCAGGGTGTTCATGCAAGATCCCAGGTGTGGATACGCGCCGCGATGGCGACGCTGGACTGCATGCGTTCGAGGTGCTGAGCCACCTGGCGTTCACCGGTGGGCAACGTATGGTCGCCCAGGAACCTCTCCACGGCCAGCGAGGTCCATTCGTCGGTGAACCCCCGGATGCCTTCGAGCATCCTGGGCAGTGAGCCCGAGGGCAGGCGTTCGCTGAGCGCGTTCCAGTTGTCGACCACGAAGTCCCAGGCGTCGGTGCCCCGCACACGGTTCGAGAGCGCCCTGCGCAGCACGTACGGCGCGTCTTGGCTCCGTATGTCACCGAGGCAGAGGGTGAGTGCGCTGTGGAACTGCTCGGGGTGGATGGTCGCCACGAGCGCTCCCAGGTGCCGCTGTTCGTCCTGAGGGTTGGACGCCTCCTTCCAACGCCGGCGGATCTCCGCGTACCGGTCGTCGTCGGGGTCGTGTGAGATCACCTCCAGTGAGGCCGCTCCCACTGCGCTGTGGATCTCGGGATGCTCGCCGTCGAACACCGATCTAGCGAGGTCTCTCGCGGCGGGATCGACGCCGGCCACACCGAGTGTCACCATGAGGGTGGCCGCCACCTCGGCCGAGCGGTCGGTGCACTCGAGCGGCGGGAACGCCTCGAGGGTGTCACCGAGTGTCGAGCGCACCCAAGGCTCGAACTTCGTTCGCTGGGTGTCGCTGAGCAGTCGGTTGAGCTCGGCGAGCACCGAGGTGGCGCGTCGCCACACCGACGGGTCGCTCTCGCCGGCCTCGGCAAGCTCGGCGATGGTCGCCAGGATCTCCTCGGGTGGGGTGTGACCGGCCATCACCGCGAACCATGTGTCGTCGAGCGTCACGAAGCGCTCCAGCGGGACCTCGACCTCGGTCAGCAGCGCACGGCGCTGATCAGGTGGCAACAGAGTCCGGAAGAAGCCATCTCCACCCGGGTTCGCTCTCAGGAGTTGCGGTGGTTCAGCGAGGGGATCTCGGTGGGTCCTTCGAGGACGAAGCGATGCGCCCTCTCCTCACCGGAGGCCGAACGGGTGAGGATCCGCATTGGAATCGGGAACGGCGCCGGCGCCTTGCCGGTGGGGAGGGCCGGTAGAGGGGCCCGCTGCTGATCGATGAGCAGTGTCGTGGGATCGGGTCCGCTGCTCACCGACACGAGCGGGTGGCCGCCGCGGTGGATCCATGTTTCGGCGATGCGGCGCACCGGCTGGCCGGTGGCCTCCTCGAGGGCGTCCCACAGGTCGGTCGTCTCGGTGTTGGCGTGGGCGTGTCGGCGCAGGTAGGCGCGGATGCCGTCGCGGAATTCCTCGGTGCCCAGGTACTGCTCGAGCATCCTGATCACCGAGGCACCCTTTTCGTAGGTGAGGATGTCGAACATGGCCTCGGAGTCCGCTGCGGTGACCACCTCGTACTCGATGGGACGGGTGCTCGCGAGGGCATCGGTGTCGAACGCGCCGGCGCGGGCCAGGCCGAAGGCGGTCCACACGTCCCATTCGGGACGGAACGCGTCCGAGGCGGAGATCTCCATGAAGGTGGCGAACGCCTCGTTCAACCAGATGCCGTTCCACCAGCTCATGGTGACGAGGTTGCCGAACCACATGTGGGCGAGCTCGTGGTTGATCACGTCGGCCACCCGCTGCAGCTCCAGCGGGGGTGGCGCGGTCGGGGTCGACCAGCAACAGGACCTCACGGAACGTCACGCAGCCGAGGTTCTCCATAGCGCCGAACGCGAAGTCGGGGATCGCCACCAGGTCGACCTTGTCGCCCGGGTAGGCCAGGTCGTAGTACTCCTCGAAGAACCCGAGTGCGGCGGCGGCGACTTCGATCGCGAAGCCGCTCAAGTGGCCCTTTCCGGGCGGGTGCACCACCCGCAGCGGGATCGGGCCCTCACGCCCCCTGGACGGCGGGGGCCTCGGTGATCTCCAGGGGGCCGACCACGACGGCCAGCAGGTAGGTCGACATGACCATCGTGGGCGAAGCGGATTGTGACCGTGCCAGGGTCACCCTCAGCGGGGCTGTTGACGGTGCGCTCGACCTCTGCGCTGTTGGAGATGGCGGTGAACCCGGCGGGAACCTCGAGCGTCACCTCGAAGGTCGCCTTGAAGGCAGGTTCGTCGAAGCACGGCATAAACCGCCGTGCATGGGTGGATTCGCACTGCGTCACGGCCAGGCGCCGAGTGATGCCGTCAAGTTCGAACTCCGAGACGTAGAGCCCCACCAGGTTCTCGCAGTAGCGGCCCGAGTACTCGAGTTGCACCTCGGCCGCTCCGGCTTCTAGGTAGCCGCCGGTCGCGAGGGTGATCCATTGGTGCTCCAGGTCGACTGTGATCGACGGTGTGTGCGCCGAACCGGCCTGATGGATGCACGCCGAGTGGACATCGAGATCCAGTGCGTGCAGCACTATCACGTCGGTCGCCTCGGCCAGCTCGACCGAGATCGTGACCGATCCGGTGAATCCCTCCCCGTCGGGATCGACGGTGAGGTGCAGCGAGTAGCGGCGGGGGCAGCGTGTGGGCCGCGAGCCGGTGGGCATTTCGCTCGGAACCACTGCTCTCGCCTCCCATCGACGCCAAGCTACATGTCACGTGTGACGGCCCGGTGGTTCCCGAGGTCATCGGTGTCCTCGATGTCCTCGATGTCACGGTTCTCGGGTTCTTCGCCGGGGGCGGTGTGTCGGGTAGCGGGCACGGCTCAGCCGAGGCCGGCCGGGTCACGTGCAGTGGGAGTCGCGTCTTGTCCTGACCGTGCCGTCCACGATCTCGAGCACGCGGTCGCACATCGCCAGGGTCTGGCTCCGATGTGCGGCGATGATGACCGTCACCGTCCCTCGTAGATTCTCGATGGTCGCGCGCACTGCGCGCTCGGAGTGATCGTCGAGCGCGCTGGTCGGCTCATCGAGCACCAGGAGCTCGGGCGAACCTACGAGCGCGCGTGCGATGCAGATCCGTTGACGCTGCCCACCCGACAGGCGGGATCCTCGTTCCCCGACGCGGTAGTCGATCCCTGTGGGAAGGCGCTCCACCTCTTCGAGGACGTGGGCTTCATGAAGGGCGGAGCGCACCGCGTCGTCGCTCACATCACGGAAGAACCTGACGTTGTCTGCAACCGAGGCATCGAGCAGCGCCCCCTTACCAACCATGCGTTCTGAATGGTGTGGCCCACCGCATCGGTGGCTGTGGCCATTCAGTTCGCTGTGGTGGTCACCGGCGTTGCGCCGCATGACTGGATTCCAGCCTGTGACAGGCTGCTCCCATGCAGGTCCACCTCGTCGACGGCACCTACGAGCTGTTCCGCAACTTCTATGCACCCCGTGGCGGGCACACCAACGGGGTGGGCGAGGAGGTGGGTGCGGTCCGTGGCGTGCTGCGGGGCACCGTGTCGATGCTCGCCGAAGGCGTGAGCCACATCGGGGTGGCCACCGACCACGTGATCGAGTCGTTCCGCAACGACCTGTGGCCCGGCTACAAGGACGGGTCTGGAATCGAAGCAGACCTCAGGGCGCAGTTCCCGTGGCTCGAGGATGCGCTGAGGGCGCTGGGCGTGACCGTGTGGGCCATGGTGGACCACGAGGCCGACGATGCCCTCGCTGCTGCCGCGGCGGTTGCGGACGCGGACGAGCGCGTCGAGCGGGTTGTGATAGCAACCCCCGACAAGGACCTCGCCCAGTGTGTCAAGGGGCAACGGGTGGTGCAGTACGACCGCCGGGCCGGCGAGTTCCGGGGGCCGCCGAGGTGCTCGACAAGTACGGCGTCGCTCCCGAATCGATCCCGGACTGGCTTGCACTGGTCGGCGACTCGGCCGACGGCTTCCCCGGCCTACCCGGATGGGGGCAAAGAGCGCTGCGGTGGTGCTGCGCCGCTACGGGCACATCGAGCAGATCCCGCGATCACCCGGGCAGTGGGACGTACCGGGGCTGCGAGGTGCATCGAAGCTCGCTGCGACGCTCACCGAGCAGCACGAGGACGCGATGCTCTTCCGCACCCTCGCGCGGTTGGTGTCCGACATCGACGTCGGCGCCGTGGACGACTGGCGCTGGACGGGGCCGACAGCGGACCTGGCCTACTGGTGTGACCGCCTGGACGCCCCCGATGTGCTGACCAAGGCCAGTCGCCTCTCCGATGCCCTCTGAGGCGCCGGAGCACTCCGCGTCGGCGTGATGCGCACGGTGTGGGGTTTCGGTTCAGCTTCCGAAGAGCAGATCGAACTCAGGGGGCGTCACGGTGTCGAGCTGGTCGATCGAACACTGCAACGGATCCTTGTCGGGTCGCCACCGCACGAATCGCGCCGGGTGACGGAAGCGATGGTTGCCCACGTTCTCACATGTGACCTCCACGACCCGTTCGGGTCGCAGAGGGACCCAGTCGGCGCTGCGGCGGCCACCGGACCAGCGGTTGGGCGGACTTGGCAGGCGGGCAGAGGAACCGGTGGAAGCGACGTCCTCGTTGCCGTTGCCGGCATCGGTGAACGCGGCGGCCCACGGATGGTCCGCGGTCGCGTTCTCGCGCAATGGCTCCAGTTCACCCACGAGCGTGCGGCGTTGCGCAGTGGAGAACGAACTCGCCACCCCCACATGGTGCAACAGCGGTCTGCGGGCGGTCCCCGACGCGGAACCTGCTGCGCCGTGATCACCCGCGCCGGTCTCGTAGAGGCCGAGCCTCAGGGAGCCGACTCCACCGTTGCGGTGCTCCGCGTAGCCGGCCACCACGCAGTCGACGCTGCGATGGTGCTTCACCTTGACCTGGGTCCGGCGGTCCTCCTCGTATGTGCCGGCCGCGGGCTTGGCCATCACCCCGTCGAAGCCGCCTCCGTCGAAGCGAGCGAACCACTCGATGGCAAGTGACGCGTCGGTGGTGGCCGGGGTCAGGTGCAGCGGTGGGACGATCCTCCAACACCGACTCCAGGGTGGCGCGCCGGTCTGCGAGGGCGATGGGACGCAGGTCCAGGTCTTCGAGCGCGAGGATGTCGAAGATCACCAGATGCGCCGGGATCTCAGCCGCGAGGTGCTCGATTCGTGACGCTGCGGGATGGATCCGCTGTCCGAGCAGGTCGAAGTCGAGCCCGTCTGCATCGGGGATGACGAGCTCGCCGTCGATCACGCAGCGTCTGGGGAGTTGCGCCCGAAGTGGCTCCAGCAGTTCCGGGAAGTACCTGGTGAGGGGTTTGGTGTTGCGCGATGTGATCTCCATCTCGTCGCCGTCGCGGAACACCAGCGCCCGGAACCCGTCCCACTTGGGTTCGTAGAGGAAGTCGCCCTCGGGCAACTCCCGGGATGCCTTAGCCAGCATCGGCTTCACAGGCGGCATCACGGGAAGGTCCATCACCGTGACCCCGTGTCGCTCACAAGGCCACCGGGACAGCCGGCGGCGCCTCCCGCTGTCTGCAACCCCGGCGAGTCCAACAGGCCGTCGATGACCCCCGCGTCGCGACCCACCACGAGCAACTCCATCACGCTCGGTCTGAGCAAGCCCTGGTCGATCGCGTGGTCCAGGAATCCGAGCAACGGGTCGTAGAACCCGTTCACGTTCACAAGGCCCATCGGCTTGGGGTGGATCCCCAGGTAGCCCCACGTGAGCACTTCGAAGAACTCCTCCATGGTCCCGATGCCCCCAGGCAGGGTGCAGAACGCATCGGCCTCCGCGTACATCTGCTGCTTGCGTGCGGGCATGTCGGCGGTGATCCTCAGCTCGGTCACACCCCGGTGGGCCACCTCGCGCCCGAGGAGCGCCTCGGTGATCACACCGATGACATGGCTTCCACCGGCGAGCGCGGCGTCGGCCAGCACACCCATGAGTCCGATGCTTCCGCCACCGAAGACCAGATCGGCGCCGCGCGCCGCGATGGCCTCCCCCACGTCGTGTGCCACCTCGGCGAATGCGGGATCGCTGCCGACTCTCGACGCGCAGTAGACCGCTATGCGTGGCCGCGGTCGGTCTGGATCCATGTGGGTCACCCCCGTCAGGGTACGGGAACCCGGCCGCGACCCGGCATCACGGCCGGATAGCGGCCTTTGGTGGCCAAGCTTGGACCACGGGTAACTTCGGTGGTCATGGAACACCCAATCCGAGAGCGAGTGGAGGACCTGACCGGTCGTCGTGAGGCGGCCCTTTCACCCGGTTCGCAGCGTTCGATCGACCGCCAGCACGAGCGCGGGAAGATGCTCGCTCGTGAACGGATCGAGTACCTGCTCGACGAGGGTTCGTTCCACGAGCTCGACATGCTCGCGCGCCACCGCTCGGAGGACGCGCTGGCGGAGCGTCCCTACGGCGACGGGGTGATCACGGGTTGGGGCACCTTGGACGGTCGCAGGGTGTTCGTGTTCTCCCAGGACTTCACGGTGTTCGGCGGAGCGCTCGGTGAGGTGTTCGCCGAGAAGATCCACAAGCTCATGGACCTCGCCTTGAAGGTGGGCGCACCCGTGATCGGCCTGAACGACGGCGCCGGGGCGCGCATCCAGGAGGGCGTGGTCTCGCTCGCCTCCTACGGAGGCATCTTCTACCGCAACGTCAAGGCCTCGGGGGTGACACCGCAGATCTCGGTGATCATGGGCCCGTGCGCCGGAGGGGGCGGTCTACAGCCCGGTGATGACCGATTTCGTGTTCATGGTGGACGAGACCTCCTACATGTTCATCACCGGGCCCGACGTGGTGAAGCAGGTCACCGGCGAGGACGTCTCCCAACAGGATCTGGGTGGCGCCCGGGTGCACACCGCGACCTCGGGTGTTGCGCAGTTCATCAGCGCGGACGACCGGTCGTGCCTCGACGACGTGAAGTACCTGATGTCGTTCCTACCCTCCAACAACCTGGAGGTGGCCCCCGAGGAACCCACAGACGATCCGGCAGACAGGCGCTGTGAGGAGATCTACGACCTCATTCCGGCGTCACCCAACCAGCCCTATGACATGCGCGAGGTGGTGCGCACCGTCGTCGACGACGGCGAGTTCTTCGAGTACTCAGCCGGCTGGGCCGGATCCATCGTGTGCGGGTATGCCCGCCTGGGTGGACAGAGCGTGGGCATCGTCGGAAACCAACCGGCGATGTTCGCCGGCGTGCTCGACATCGAGTCCTCCACCAAGGCCGCCAAGTTCGTGCGTACCTGCGGCGCGTTCAACATCCCGCTGGTCACCTTCGTGGACGTGCCCGGGTTCCTTCCAGGGGTGGACCAGGAGCACGGCGGGATCATCCGTCACGGTGCCAAGTTGCTGTACGCGTACTGCGAATCCACGGTGCCACGGATCTCGGTGATCACCCGCAAGGCCTACGGCGGGGCGTACGTGGTGATGGACTCCAAGTCCATCGGATCCGACCTTGCGTTCGCCTATCCCTCGGCCGAGTTGGCTGTGATGGGCGCCCAGGGCGCGGTCGAGATCGTGCACCGCCGGTCGCTGCTCGAATCCGACGACCCGGACTCGACCCGCGCCGAGCTGATAGCGGCCTACGAAGAGGAGCACCTCAACCCGTGGGAGGCCACCGACAGAGGCTACGTGGACGATGTCATCGATCCTGCCGAGACCCGCACCAAGCTCATAGCGGGCCTCGAGATGCTGCGCACCAAGCGCGAGGAGCTGCCCAACCGCAAGCATGGCAACATGCCGCTATGACATGGCAACATGTCGCTACGAGACGGCAACATCTGGCGGTTGCGGTGGCGCGCTTGGCGGCGACCGCACTGAGCGCCGTCGGGAGGAATCCGGGTGAGCGACATGGACGACCTGCGGATCACACCGGAGCCCACGGATGCCGAAGCCGCTGCCATCGTTGCGGCGATCACAGTCGTCACCGAGACAGCGGCACAACCGGCGGATACCCCCACGGTGCCGCGGTGGCGCTTCTCGGGCCGATGGTGGTCGGCCCCCGTGTCGGCGCGTCGTGCCCGACCCTGAACGGGCGCTGATCGCCAACGCGTGGGTGGGTAATCCGCTCAGGCGCACCGTAACCTCTGTCGGTGGACGAACCACCCGAGCTGCTGACCGTCGCGGACGACGAGCTGATCCTCTGGCACGGAGCCGTCCCGCGGTGCCTCTCGGAGCTGCCTCCCGACACGGTCATCGACAGCGACGGCATCGAGGAGCGGACCCTACCCAGGTTCGGTGAGCTGCTGTGCCGTGTGGCGACGGTGAACGACGTGCACTTCGGTGAGACCGAGGCAGGCCGCATCGGGGACAGCGACGAGGTTGGAGACGTTCTCGGTGCCCGAGGGCGCCGAGCCCTACCCCCCAGGTGATGAACCGGGGCGCGGTGGGTGACATCGCCTCGTGGGATCCTGACCTGGTGGTCGTGAAGGGTGATCTCACCTCGAACGGCACACGATCGGAGTACGAATGGTTCCGCTCCGTCTACGAACCTGCTTTCGGGGACCGCCTGATGGCGGTGCGCGGGAACCACGAGAGCTACCACCACCTGGCCGTTGCCGACGCCCCCTTACCAGGAGCGGCGCCTTCCCGGGGTGATCGTGGCACTGCTCGACACCTCACGTGAGGGTCACCCCAACGGAGACCTCACCGCAGATCAGCTCGAATGGCTCGACGAGCTGGGCTCCCGGGCGGATCGCAGCGTGTTGGTGTTCGGGCACCATCCGGTCTGGGACGCGGCCGGCGAGCCCCGCAGCGACAAGACCTTCGGTCTGTTGCCCGATGCCACCGATGCACTGGTAGCGACCTTCGTGCGCAGGCCGCGGCTTGTCGGCTGGTTCGCGGGGCACACACACCGGAACCGTGTCGTACGCAGGCCCGAACGACCTGAGGTTCCTTTCGCCGAGGTTGCCTGCGTGAAGGACTACCCGGGTTCGTGGGCGGAGTACAGGGTGTTCGACGGCGGCATCCTGCAGGTGCATCGCCGCATCTCCACCCCCGACGCCCTCGCATGGAGCGAACGCACCCGCGCGATGTTCGGTGGCGCCTACCCGCTGTATGCACGGGGACGTGGTTCGGACCGCTGCTTCGTGGTCGACGGCCCGAACGTCGAGTACGTGTAGGCGGGCAACGGCGCCGGTTGGATGCGGCCGCTGTGCTGCTCCCTAGAATCCAGGTCGTGGAAACGAACTCGGTGCGGTTGAGGCGGGCATTCACCGAGGCGACGCAGTTCGTGATCGGCCTTGCCGACCTGGTCGACGACTCACAGTGGTCGGCTCCGGCGCTGGGTACCTGGAGCGTGCGAGAGCTGTTCGTGCACGCTTCCCGCGCAGGATCCACGATCAGCGCGTATTCGGACGAGCCGACGCAGCGATCGCTCACCTCGGCCGCCGAGTACTACCTGGCCGTGCTCGAAGGCGATGGGATCCACGAAGCGGTAGCTGAACGTACCCGCGTTCAGGCGGCGGAGTTGGACGAGCCGGTGCCCGATTACCTGCGGCGTGTCTTCGCCGAAGCGGAGCAGACA
Organism: Microthrixaceae bacterium; assembly: GCA_027493675.1. GTDB lineage: Bacteria > Actinomycetota > Acidimicrobiia > Acidimicrobiales > Microtrichaceae > JAMLGJ01. The sequence continues at coordinate 317,331 of JAOSKI010000001.1, forward strand.
CTTCAGCGAACTCCGGCAGGTCAGGTTTTGGCGACTCTCGCTGGTGGGATAACCCTGGAGGACTACCTGCCCACTCGGATCGTGGAGCTGGTGGTTCACCGGGATCGACCTCTCCCGTGGCGCTCGGAGTGGAGCCGCAGGTCCCTCTGGAACCCATGAAGGTGACCCTCGAGACGCTTGCCGAGCTTGCCGTGTGTCGGCCCGAGGCGCTCGACCCCGTGGTGGTCGTGCGGGCGATGACCGGTCGTGGGACGCTGCCGGAGCACTCCAACCTGCTCAGCTGAAGCCGACCTCTTCCTGCTTCAGGTCAACCAGGCGTGCCGCTCATTCCCGGCGTTCCAACAACGCGAGGGTCGGATCCGCACCTGCGTCGTCGCTCAGCAGTGGTACGTAGGTGTCGTCGCCCCACAGCTGCTCCAACAGGAAGGCGGTGGTGAGTCGCCGGATGATCCGGTGGGCCTCGTCGATGTCGAGCTGGCCCTCCTCGCATCCCTCGGAAGCGTACTCGTCGACTGCGTCCACGACGGCCGGAGGTGCATCGGGCATCGTGGCCAGGAGCTCCTGGTAGCTGCACACGTCGGTGAAGCTCTGATGCCCGGCTCCTTCGATGTCGGCACGCACATACGGTCTGCCGGGGATCAGGTCGTCGGGCCGAGGGGGCGTTGGTGGCCGTGTCCACGGTCTTGTCGTCGGTCGCCCACTCGAGCATCGTCGGAACCTCCACCGAGCGGAGGGTCTTGTCGCTCAGAGCGGTGGTGGCGGCTGCCAGCCCCACGGTCGCGTCGACACGTTGATCGGGGGCTCATCAGCGATCCCGCCTGCGGTGGCCAGTGCGGTGAACCCGCCGAAGCTGGTGCCCGATCACGGCGATGTTCTCGGGGTCGGTCTGCTCGGCGGTCCCCTCGAAGCCGGGTTCTCCCGCCAGCGCCGCGCTGATCGACTCCGGAGACGTCCACGGGACGGTCGAGAGCCACCTGGGTCTGTTCCTCGCTCGTGCCGGCGAATGCGTCGATGGCGGTGTTGCCGACGTGATCCGGTGCCACCACGATGAAACCGTGCGATGCAAGATGCTCTGTCAGGAACGCCGATACGTATCCCAGTCCGCCGTTGCCGTGGGAGTACACCACCAGCGGGAACGGCCCAGGAGCAGGCAGCACGTCCGCGAACCCCATCTCCGAGGGGATGCTCACACCGGGGAAGGGATAGGTCGCAGGTTCGGCGTCATCGGTGCCCTCCGGGTCGACCGGATACCAGATCTGCACCGGCAGGGCTCGGCCCCTGGCGCCGGTGACCGTGGCGGTGCGCACCCCCACAGCCCACTCACCCGGTGACTCCAACTCCGCTGCGAGATCCGCAATGGTGGTCGTGGTCGTGGTCGACATACGCACCGGGGCATCGGAGCGTCGTGCGGCGTCATCCTCACCGGAGGTGCACGCGCCGAGCAGGACGGCGACAACCATGAACAGGACGGCGGGTCGGCGCGGCCGGGTGCTCATGGAACGCACGATAGGGCATTGGCGCACCGCGTCCGGGCGAGCCAGCATTCGGTGATGGATCCCACCACTACCGGGCCTCTGGGTGACCTACGGGTGATCGACGTTGCCACGGTGATCGCAGGGCCTGGAGCGGCGCGCTACCTGGGTGACTTCGGTGCGGATGTGATCAAGGTGGAACGCCCCGGATCAGGCGACACAGTGCGCTCGCTTGGTTGGCGTGACCCACGCGACGGCGAGACTCTCTGGTGGAAGCTGGTCTCTCGCAACAAGCGCTGCATATCGCTGGACCTGAAGGACCCCGAGGACCTGGAGGTGATGCTCGACCTGTGTTCGACCGCGGATGTGCTGGTGGAGAACTTCCGGCCCGGCACGCTGGAACGCCTCGGGTTGGGACCCGAGGTGCTGTGGGAGCGCAACGCCGCCCTGGTGATCACCAGGGTCACCGGCTTCGGCCAGGACGGTCCCTATTCGGACCGACCCGGGTTCGCCACACAAGCCGAGGCCCTTTCGGGGTACGCGGCCATCTCGGGCGAGGTCGACGGTCAGCCGTTGCTGCCTCCGATCGCCCTCACCGACGAGGTGACGGCGCTGGCCGCCGCGTTCGCCACGATGGTGGCGCTCCATTCAGGAGTCGGACAGGTCGTGGACGTGAACCTGATCGAGTCGATGCTGCAGATGATGGGGCCGCTGGTGGCCCTCTACGGTCTGACCGGTGAGGTCCAGGAGCGCCTCGGAGCCGGTATTCCCTACACGGTTCCCCGAAACACCTACCGCTGCTCCGACGGGCGGTGGGTCGCGGTGTCGACCACTGCTGCATCTGTGGCGCAACGCCTGATGGCGGTGGTCGGCCTCGAAGGGGAGTCGGTCGCGACCTTCGAGGCCCGCCAGGCCGACCGTGACCGCATCGATGCCGCGGTGGCCGAATGGATGTCCTCACGCACCGGAGACGAGGCGTTGGAGCAACTGGCCGCAGCCGATGTGGCAGCAGCGCCGGTGTACGACATGGCGGACATCTTCGCCGACGAGCACTTCGAGGCGCGTGGCGCCATCGCAGAGGTGGACGGGGTGCCGATGCAACAGCTGATCGCCCGGCTCTCGGTCACCCCCGGTGCCATCCGTTGGGCCGGTCGTCCACTGGATGCCGATGCGGGGGATATCCGTACCGAGTTGAGCCGCCGGGACGGAGGAGGCCCGCACAGGTGCTGAGTGCCTTCCGGGTCACTCGGCGACGGCTACCTCGATGCGATCCTGGTTCCACTCCCCTCGCGAGGTCGAGCGCGACCCGCACCTGGGTCATGAGCTCCTGGCGTCGAACGCGTGAGCCGGATAGCAGGCGACACCGGCCCACAGGGTGTGGTGACCCGAACTGCTGACCAGGTTGCGCCTTATCCGCTCCACGGTCCAAACCGCCCCGTTCTCGGGTGTGTCCTCGAGTATCACGCCGAAGGTGCCGTCACCCAGCCGGCAAGCGATATCGGAGTCGCGAACGGTTTCGCTGATCGCGTCGGCCACGACCCGGGGATCCGCGCGCCGTGATCCGGTGTCGGGCAGTCCCTGGGTGATCTGCAACACGGCAAGCGCAACCGGACGGAGATGCCGCCGTGCCGACGCGAGGCGACCCTCCAGGGCGACGACCAGGTAGTCCCTCGGAGAACAGGCCGGTGAGCGGATCTGTCAGCGTGTCGCTGCGGCGGTCACGTTGCCGCCGTCGTCCTCGGGCTGCACGGTGTCGTGGTCTCGGACGCGATGACTTGAGAGAAGTAGGTTCGGCATGGCCAGTGGCGGCGTCGGAGCCTGTCGGTGTGCCACTCGGTTGATCGTGGGCCTGGTCGAGTCCGAGGTGTCCTGGCGCGGAAGCCCTGATGCCGTCGGCCATAGTGACGCCGGTGGCACCCATCTTCGTTGACTTCGGCACCAGTGGTCGTGTCCAGGGTCTGGTCGGAACCAGACGCAGCCGTCAGGTTGCGGTGGTCGAGGTGCGCCCTCACGGGTCCCTCGGGGGCACCATGGTGGCTCAACCCGGCGATGAGGCCCAGTGGCGCCGGCCAGCAGGCCGACCTCCGACGGGGCACCTGTGGCGGCCCTTATGCCGAACGCCAGGCTCGCCGCGCCGACGTACGAGCGCGAGTGTTCGGGTTTCGATCACAGATCTTCCATCGGACGGGTCGGTATGCATCCTGAGTTTGGAGTGGGTCTCGTCGGGATCTGGTGGTGAGCTGCACAAGAGCTTGTCATGTGGTCAGAGGTCGTGGGGGATCGGGCTCGGCGGACTTCCCAGCCCGCGAAGTCGCCCCGCAGCGGATTGGACCGCTGCTGTGAGCGTGTCGACGTCTTCGGGCTTGGTCGACCAACTCGTGACCAGCCTCACCGCGATGCAGCCGTCGTCGGAGGCACATGGCGAGTCCTGGTAGAACTCGGCCCCGACGCCGCGGGCCGAGGCAATCGCGGTCGGGCTGAACCAGGCGTGCACGATGTTGGCCTCCACGGGGTGCGACATGCCGGATGCCGGCACGCGTCAGGCCGTCGGCGAGGCGAACGGCCATCTGGTTTGCGTGATCTGCCAGAGCGAGCCAGGTTCCAGTCTGCGAGCCAGGCCACCCACTGGGCCGCCGCAAAGCGCTGCTTCGACAGCAGGTGACCGGTGCGCTTGCGGAGTCGTTCGATGTCGTCGCGAGCGCGATCGGCGAACACCACGACAGCTTCGGCTCCGAGGGCTCCGCCCTTGGTCGCACCGAAGGACATGACGTCCACGCCGGCGCGCCAGGTGAGCTCCGCCGGTGTCGAACCGGCCTCCGCGACGGCGTTGACGAAGCGCGCCCCGTCCATGTGAACGGTCATGCCACGGCTGTGGGCCAGCTCGCTGAGTGCATCCAGCTCATCGGGTCCGTAACGTGTGCCGGCTTCGGTTGCCTGTGTCACCGATATGCCCGTGACCGGCACTGTGTGCACCCCGGTGTCGCGACGCTCGGCAAGGTATCTGGAGATACCTGCTGGTGTCAGCTTGCCGTGCTCACCTGGCAGGCCGAGCAGCGTGAGACCGTTGCCGATCGCGGTCGGTGCAGCACACTCGTCGGTGACGATGTGCGCCTGCTCGTGGCAGATGACCGACCCCACGCAGGATTCAAGCGGCCAGCCCGAGTGCGTTCGCCGCGGTGCCCGTGGAGACGCAGTAGACCCCCACTGGGCGCTCGAAGACCTCCGCGAACAAATCGTTCATCAGTTGTGAGGTGGTGTCCCAACCGTACGCGGCGTCGGATCGCTCGGCCTCGGCGCAGATCGCGCCGATCACCTCTGGGGCGACTCCCGCGTTGTTGTCGCTAGCGAAGTTCACCGCGGGCGCCTTGTTCACCCACGCTGAGTGACAGCCAGTTCGGCGATGCGGTCCATGATCTCGACGAGCTCGAAGTCCTTGGGGGTGAACACCGCTGCCACGCCGGCCTCGATCAGCGCCTCGCGGTCTCCAGCGGGGATGATTCCGCCTACGAACACCGGAGCGGTGACACCCTCGGCTCGCACCAGCGAGATCACCTCGGGGATCAGCTCCATGTGCGAGCCCGACAAGATGGACAGACCGATCACGTCCACGTCCTCGTCGCGCGGCGGCGGCGATCTGCTCGGGTGTGGTGCGGATGCCCTGGTAGATGACCTCGAAGCCGGCATCGCGTGCCGCTACCGCTACCTGCTCGGCTCCATTGGAGTGTCCGTCCAGGCCCGGCTTGGCGACCAGCAGGCGGGGTGGTCCGCCGGGCACCTTGCGCATGCGTGCCGCGATCGCGGCCAACCCTTCCCCGACGTCACCGTGGGCGGCGCACACCCACAGCGGCTGAGACCCCGGTCGGCGCACGGTACTCACCGAAAGCGTCACGCAGCACCTGTGACCATTCGCCAGTGGTGCCTCCTGCGTGGGCGAGTGTGATCGTGGCCGGCATCAGGTTCTCGTCGGTCGTCGCCACTCGGTGAAGCTCGTCGAGCGCCGTCTTCACTGCCGCGTCGTCGCGCCGGGAACGCCACTGGGCAAGATCCTCGATGGTGTCGTGCTCGACGCGGGGGTCGACGCGAAGGATGCTGTCCGCTCCTCCCAGGGGCGACTCGGCGGTCTCGGTGAAGGAGTTCACACCGATCACCGGTAGGTCGCCCGATTCGATGCGACGCAGCCGTTCGGTGTGGGAGCGCACCAGGCGCCCCTTGAGCTCGTCGATCGCCTCGAAGGCGCCACCCATGGCAAGTACCTCGTCGAGCTCCGCCTGCACCGACTCCTCGAGTTCCCCGGTCAGTCGGTCCATCACCACGGACCCCTCGAAGATGTCGGGGTACTCGAGCAGGTCGGTCTCCATGGCGAGCACCTGTTGGATGCGCAGCGACCACTGCTGGTCCCACGGGCGGGGGCAGCCCGAGCGCCTCGTTCCAGGCCGGGAGCTGGATCGAACGCGCCCGGGCGTCGCGTGACAGCGTCACACCGAGTGCCTCCAGCACGATGCGCTGGATGTTGTTCTCCGGCTGGGCTTCGGTCAGGCCCAGGCTGTTCACCTGGACTCCGTAGCGGAACCGGCGCGCCTTGGGGTCGGTCACGCCGTAGCGCTCAGCGGTGATTCGGTCCCACATGCGTGTGAACACCCGCATCTTCGCGGTCTCCTGCACGAAGCGCATGCCGGCGTTCACGAAGAAGCTCACCGATGCCACGACACCGGTCATCGCATCTGGGTCGACCTGGCCCGAATCGCGAACGGCGTCGAGCACCCCGATCGCGTTCGCGAGGGAGTACGCGATCTCTGGGTGGGTGTCGCTCCGGCCTCCTGCAGGTGGTAGGAGCACACGTTCATGGGGTTCCAATTGGGAACGTGGGTGTTGCAGTAGGCGAACATGTCCACGATCAGGCGTCGACTGGCCTCGGGGGGGAAGATGTAGGTGCCCCGGCTCAGGTACTCCTTCACTACGTCGTTCTGAGTGGTGCCGCGCAGCGCCGTCGTGTCGACGCCCTGTTCTGTGGCGTTCGCGATGTAGAGCGCGAGCATCCATGCCGCTGGGGCGTTGATCGTCATCGATGTATTCATCTCCGCGGGTGGGATGCCGGCGAGCAGCGTGCGTATGTGGCCCAGGTGCGCGACCGGGACACCGACCTTGCCGACCTCGCCGTGAGCGAGGGGTGGTCGGGGTCGTACCCGGTCTGGGTGGGGAGATCGAAAGCGATCGACAGGCCGGTCTGACCCTGCGCCAGGTTCGTCCGGTACAACTCGTTGGAGGCCGTGGCGGTGGAATGCCCCGAGTAGGTGCGCATCATCCAGGCACGGTCGCGTTCGGGAAGGCGTGCTGGGGTGCTCTGTGCTTCAGCCGGGTCTGCCATGACCATATTGTGCCTGTTGGCGGCGATTTCCCGACAATGAGCCTCGGCGTGATCCATGTGTCCTGCATCTGAGGGCATCGCCGGCGTCGTCGGCTGGGAAAAGAAAGAAGACCCGGACGGATCCGGGTCTCCCACAGCGGCGGGGCGGAGCGAGGGGCCACAAGGCGCCAGCACCTGGAAAGCGCTGGGTGGCGATGCGTTTGGAAGGAGATTGGGTGTCCCTCGCTCCTTTGCCCCGGCTGTGTTCCGATGGGGGCGAAACCATCGGTAGTTGTAGTATCGTCACTTTCTGCGCCGAGCTCAACACCATTCTGTGGAAACCTGAGAGATTCTTCTGGTTCGGCCGGTTCGGCGCCCCCTGCAGTTCGATCCGCTTCCGCGGAGGTGCACATGTGGTTCGCCCAGGATGACTCGTCGCCGACCTTGCTCCTGGGAGAGGACTTCTTTCCCTGGATGATCCTCGCGTTTGGCGCAGCGATGGTCGTTGGCAACGTGCTCGCCCTTGCGAGGCCACCCCGACCTTCCTCGGACGACCCAGACGACTCGGACTCCCGGTCCGACTCACCACAGCGGCCACCGGTGCTTCGTTCCTCGGTGATGATCCTGGTTGGTCTGGCGGCCTCGGCGTGGAGCCTCGCGACGTTGCTGGCCTAGTGCCCGGATGATCCGCCGGCGTGGATCCTCAACCGTCGTCCATGCACGCCAGGGTGATCTCGGTCACCTTCTGGGTGAGCTCATCGGTGTCACCACCCAGGAGCAGGTCCTCGAGCCCAGAGGTGCCCAGGTCCGCCTCCAGACGCTCCGCGATGCACTCCGCGACCGGGGCGGGCAAACCGGCCGCACTCAACTCGTCGATGAGCTGCTCACGAAGGTCGTCGAGGCCGGAACCCCCGGCCGCCTCCGTAGCCGGACAGCTCGTCCCGGGAGCCGGAAGTTCCAGGTCCACCAGGTATGCCACCACGGCGTCGTCGATGCAGGGCCCGCCACGCATGAACGCGGTGTGCCCGTCGCCTTCATAGGTGAGCAGCACCGAGCCCTCCAGCGCCTTGGACATCTGCTCGGACCATTCGTAGGGCGTCGCGGGGTCACCGACGGTCCCCACCACGAGGATCGGAGGTGCATCAGGCGCAGCCCAATCGGGCACGGGGTTGGCAGCCATCGGCCAGTCGATGCAGCCGAGTGGCCCGGTCTTGAGCACCTCGCCGAAGGTGGGCGCCGCACCGGCGACGGTCTCGGTCTGTGCGATCGCCTCGTCGACGGTCGGTCTCTCCTTGGCGTCTGCGCAGCTGACCATCGTCTGAGCATCGGCGGAGTTGTCCCAGGTGCCGTCGGGGTTCCGGCCGAGCTGGCGGTCTGCGAGCGACAGGATCAGCTCGGCGCCGTCGCCCTCGATGTCGTCGATCGCCCTGGCAAGTGTGCCCCACACGCTCGTGTCGTAGAGGCCCGTGGCAAGCCCGATGTCGAACAGGTCGCGTGTCAGCTCCCGGTTGCCCGAATCGGTGTCGACCATCAGGGGCTCGGCGTCGAGGTTGGAGCGGATCGCGTCGACGGCTGCTGCGGTGCCCCCGGAGAGCGCACATCCGGGGTCCGCATCGCAGGTCGCCACGAAGCTGAGGTAGGTCCGCTCGAAGCCCTCTGCCTGGGCGGTGGTCTGCTCCAGGTTGGTCGCGGTGGGCGACACCGAGCCGTCCAGCACCATGGCCCGGAGGTTCCGGGGGAACATCGTCGCGTACGTGGCACCGATCGCTGTTCCGTAGGAGAACCCCACGTAGTTCAGCTTCTCGTCGCCCAACGCCTCACGGATCTCGTCCAGGTCGCCTGCCACGTCCGCGGTCGACATGTGTTCGATCAGCGACGGATTCTCGTGCTCACAACCCTCGAGGAACTCTTGCTGGTCGGATATGACGCGGTCCCACTCCGCTTTGTCGTCCGGGCTCAGGTCCCCTTCGATCTGAGCTTCCTTGCGATCGTCTGTGAGGCAGTGCACGGGTGTGCTCTCCGCCACTCCCCGAGGGTCCCAGCTGACGAGGTCGAACCGTTCCCGAAGCTCCTCTGGCACCATCAGGGATGCACTTGCCAGGAACTCGATGCCGGACCCCCAGGGCCTCCGGGATTGAACAACAACGATCCGATGCGCTCGTCGGGGTCACCGCCGGCGGGTACCGCGCCAGTGCGAGGTCGATCTCGTCGGAGTCCTCGACGGATCGGTCGATCGGGACCGCGAGGGTGGCGCATTCGAGACCCGCCTTTGCCGCGAGGTCAACAGAACAGGCACCCCAGTCAAGCCTCCCTCCGGAGTCCGTGTCAGGCTCTTCACGGCCGTTGTCGTCGGTTGATCCTCCACGGGTGTTGCTCGCGCGGAGCGCGACGTCGTCGGAGGTGGCGGAGCAGGCGGCGGCCACGAGTGTCACGGCGGCCAGCACGGCGAGCAGGCGGAAGGCAACAGGGGAGGTCACGGGGGGAGATGACACCTTCCTGAGGGTACCCAGCGGTGGCTGGGATCTGTGCTCAGTCGTCGTCGCCGTACTCGATCCTGCGGAACTGCTCGTCGGTCAGGCGGTCCTCGGGTGGGAGCTCGGAGGTCTCTCGGCGACGGTTCGACACCATGGCGAGGTAGGCGATCACGACCACGATTCCCGCGATCGCGAATATCAACAGACCTTGGAACATGCCCAGACCCTAGAGCATGTCGTCACCCCACCCTCGTTCTGTGGGGCGTGCGTGGCGCTCAGCGCCACGCACGCCCCACAGAACGAGGGATGAACAGCCTCACGAGGATGATCGTCGCTGCCAACGCTCCACCGGCGCCGCCGACCAGCAGCGCCAGGTCGCCGGTCGCGAGGCCGTGGACGAACCAGATCGCGGCCTCCACCCATGCCATGGCCCAGGTCACGGGGAGATGCCCGACAGATCGTCGGAGCGCAACGCAGTCACAGCAGCCGGCGAGAACTGCAGCGCGTAGGCCAGTCCGATGACCGCGCCGGTGACGGCCCAACCGCCGAGCACGAGGAACGGCACCGGAGACAGACCCACCGCCAGCAGGCCACTCAGCAGCGGCCTTCGTCCGGGGCGACCCACCAACCCCAGGTACTGGCCGGCCATCACCGTGTAGAGCAGGGCTGCCACCGTGGACACCGGCAGGATGCCCCACAGCGATTCGGCGAGGCAGTACGCGATCCACCAGGTGTTCATGGCGATGCCCACCCCGATCCACACCCCTGACACTCCGTCCGCGCTGCGGAGCCGGTGCAGGCGCACGACCTGCGGGACGGTCATGCCGATGCCCATGGCGTTGGCAAGAACCAACATGCCCACCAGCAGCACAGGGTTCATGCAGTACCGCCGTTCATGCAGGACCGCGTCGTGCCCGCCGACCGGCAACGGGGTGGCTCAAATGAGGATCAGGATGCGCGACCATGGCGCACCAACTCATCGAACAGGCGCTGGTTGACAGGGTCGGTGCCGGCGGTGTCCTCGGGGTGCCACTGCACCGCGATCATCCACGCGTCGCGGCCCGGCATGTCGATGCCCTCCACAGTGCCGTCGGCCGCGCGGGCCACCACCTCGAGACCGTCGCCCAGGTTGTCGACCGCCTGGTGGTGGTGACACTCCACCGTCGGTGTCGTGCTTCCCAGCGCTTCCGCCAGGCGGGATCCGGGATCGACCCGCACCTCGTGGAGGGTGCCGCCACCGCCGAAGGGGATGCCGTGTTCGTTGACACCCGGCTTGCCGATGATGTGCGGATCGAGGTCGCCTCCACAGAGGACGTTGAGCACCTGCAGGCCCCGGCAGATGCACAGAATCGGCAGGTCGGTGTCGATCGCCGCAGCCAGCAGTGCGAACTCGAAGTCGTCCTGGAGCTCATCGACGGTGCGCATCGTCTCGTGCAGGGGCTGCCCGTACCGACGCGAGTGGACGTCCGATCCGCCGGTGAGGACCAGCGCGCCGATGCTCGCCAGGACCTGCGACGCATCGCGTGCGTCGAGCCGCCTCGGGGCGAGCAGCACGGGCAACCCACCGGCGCGCTCGACTGCGTCGGAGTAGGTGGCCTGGAGCGCAACCGAGTCCACCAACGGATAGGGATGGTCGACCTCCCTCGCGACGTGCGGTGAGACCGATGCGGGGAAGTGGCGCGTTCACAGTTGCTCGAAGTTGCGGCGCAACTCCCAGTCGGTGACGGTGCTGTTGAACGCCCTCCACTCGGCTCTGGCCATGTGCAGCAGGTGGAAGTGGGCGTCGTCGCCGAAGGCAGACCTGGCGACCTCGGAGTGCTCGAAGGCATCGATCGCGTCCACCAAGGTGGAGGGGATCCGCGGCAGGTCGGCGGCGTACCCGTTGCCTTTGGTGGCCGGAGGAGGTTCGACGCGGTTCTCGATGCCGTGCAGCCCACCGGCGAGCATCGCCGCGAGTGCCACGTAGGGGTTGCAGTCGGCGCCGGGGATGCGGCTCTCGACGCGCATCGCCCTGGCCGGTACCCACGACCCGGAACCCGACCGTGCGGTTGTCTGTGTCCCAACCGACTGCTGTTGGCGCCCATGAGTCCGGCTGGTACCGCTTGTAGCTGTTGACGAACGGTGCGAAGCACAGCGACAGCTCACGAGCGGTCGCGAGCAGGCCGCCCAGGTACCACCGGAACATCTCGGACATCTCCTCCCGTGGGTCCACGTCGGGGTCCGGGTCGTCGGCCGCCATCGCCGACCGGCCCGATGTGGTGTCCCACAGCGAGGAGTGGATGCGACACGAGGATCCGGCGTCGTCGAAGACCGGCTTGGCCATGAAGGTGATCGAGCGGCCCTCCAGCCCGGCGATCTCCCTGGCCCCGTTCGCACAGAGCATGGTTGTCGGCCATCACGAGCGCCTCGGCGAAACGCAGGTTGAGCTCGTGCTGGCCTCGACCTGCTTCCCCCTTGGAGTTCTCCACCGGAAGGCCTGCTCCGAGCATGCCGCTGCGCAGCTTCGCGATGACAGGTTCGTCGCGGGTCGTACCCAGGATGTGGTAGTCGATGATGTACGGACTAGACGGGGTCAGGTTCGCGTACCCCTTTGCCCTGGCCTCCTCCTCCGACTCGCGGAACAGGTAGAACTCGAGCTCGGTCCCGAAGTAGGCGTCGTACCCGAGATCCGCCGCACGGGTGAGTTGGCGGCGCAGCATCGAACGGGGTGCCACCTCGATGAGGGCGCCGTGGTGATCCAGCAGATCACCCATGACCAGGACGGTGCGTTCGAGCCATGGCAACGGCCTGATCGTGTCGAGGTCGGGCCTGCACACGAAGTCCCCGTAGCCCGTCTCCCAGCTCGAGAACCTGAACCCTCCAGCACGGTCATGTCCACGTCGACCGCGAGCAGGTAGTCGCAGCACTCCACTGCGCCTCCGCTCCGTGGCAACTCCGCCAGGAAGTGCTCGGCCACCACCCGCTTGCCCATGAGGCGACCCTGCATGTCGCAGAACGCGACCACCACGGTGTCGACTTCGCCGCGGCCGACGAGCTTCTGGTCAGCTCTTCGATGCTCAACATGGTTCTCCTGTCGTGCTCGCCGTCACGACCGTAGGCCATCCACGCGGCGTTCGTACCTGTCCGAACCCCCGTGCGCAGCCGGCGGCCTTCGGTGCAGCGGTGGTCGGCTCATTCGGGTGTGGTGTAGGCGCTGGTGATGCCGCCGTCGATCAGCAGTGACTGCCCCGTCATGTACGAGCTCTCGTCGGAGGCGAGGAACAGGGCGCCGTTGACCATCTCGTCTACCTCTCCGAAGCGGCCCATCGGGATGTGCACCAGGCGACGCCGGCGCTGCGCGTCGTCTTGCATGAACTTGGCGAGCAAGGGCGTGAGGACCGGTCCCGGGCACAGTGCGTTGGCACGGATCCCCTGCCTCGCGTGGATTGCCGCGATCTCGCGGGTCATCGACAGCACTGCGCCCTTCGACGCCGTGTAGGCGAGCTGCGGTGTGGCGGCGCCCAGGCGCGCAACGAAGCTCGCCACGTTGATGATCGAACCGCCGCCACTCGCGAGCATGGCGGGGATTCCTGCGCGGCAACACAGGAACACGCCCTTGACGTTGACGTCGAAGGTCAGGTCCCATACCTCCTCGCTGGTCTCGGTGGCGTCGCCGTCGCCGGCAGGTGAGACACCGGCGTTGTTGTAGAGGATGTCGATGCCTCCCCAGCGATCGACCGCCTTCGCGACCATCGCCTCGGTGGCTGCTGCGTCACGTACGTCCACTTCGAACCCGAGTGCCTCGTGGCCCGCCTCGACGATGCCGGCGGTGACGGCCTCGGCCGCATCGGGGGTCGTTGTCGGCCACGAGCACACGGGCTCCCTCGGCGGCGAAGCGCGCCGCGGCTGCGGCACCCATGCCGTGGCCGGCGCCGGTGATGACTGCGACCTTGTCCTGCAGGCGACCCATTCAGTGCTCCTGGTTCGGTATCGAGGGTTTCCGGTTGCCACGATACGCTCGGCGACCATGTCCGACTCCACCCGTGAGGCGATGCCGAGCTCGTTCGACCTGGTCATCGGAGGGGAGCGTCGTCCCGCAGCCGACGGAGCGACCTTCGAGCTGACCGGAACCCGCCACCGGCGAGCGGCTCACCACGGTCGCCCAGGCCGGTGCGGATGACGTCGAAGCCGCGTTGCGAGCGGCGAGCGACGAGTTCGATACCGGCCAGTGGCGACGGACCAACGCCACCGATCGCGGCCGGGTCCTGTCACGGGTGGCGGCACTGCTGCGTGAGCGCGCCGAGGCGTTCGCAGTCGCCGAGGCGCGAGGGGCCGGTCATCCGATCGGCAACGCCCGATGGGAGGTGGGAACCGCGGCGGACGTGTTCGAGTACTTCGCAGGGGCCGCCAACAAGCACTACGGAGACGTGATCCCCGTCCAGGATCCCGGACTCGACGTGGCGGTTCGTGAACCGGTTGGGGTCTGCGCGCTGGTGGTGCCCTGGAACTTCCCGTTGCTGATCACCACGTGGAAGGTCGCTCCCGCCCTGGCGTGCGGGAACCCGGTGGTGGTGAAGCCGGCGTCGCTCACCCCGATCACGGCGCTGATGCTGGCCGAGGTGCTGCTCGAGGCCGGGGTCCCACCGGCAGCGGTCAGCGGTGGTGCTGGCCCGGGGCGGACCGTGGGCGAGCAGTTGATAGCCGATCCCCGGGTGGCCAAGATCAGCTTCACAGGTGAGACGGCCACGGGAGTTGGGATACTGCGGTCCTCCGCACCGAACATTGCACGGGTTTCACTCGAGCTGGGTGGCAAGTCGGCCTGCGTGGTGTTCGACGACGCGGACCTGGAGCGTGCGATCGCGTCCACGCCCATGTCGGTGTTCGACAACACCGGGCAGGACTGCTGTGCCCGCAGCCGATTCCTGGTGCAACGTGGGATCTACGACGACTTCGTCGCAGGGTTCGTGGAGCGGACCCATGAGCTGGTGGTGGGTGACCCGCTCCAGGAGGCGACGCAGCTCGGGCCGATGATCTCCGAAGCGCAACGCAAGGTGAGCCTCGACTACATGGACATCGCGGCACAGGAGGGTGCCGCAATCGCTGTGAAAGGTGTGGTCAGCGATCCGGGTTGGTACCTGTCACCGTCGGTGTTGACCGGCGTGCGCAACGACATGCGGGTGGCACAGGAGGAGATCTTCGGGCCGGTTGCGGCGATGATCGCCTTCGACACCGAGGACGAGGCGATCGCCCTCGCGAATACCAGCCGCTACGGCCTCTCGGGCACGGTGTGGACCGGCAACCTCGCACGCGCGGTGAGGGTGACCCGCGCGATCCGCACCGGTGTCATCTCGGTGAATCTCGGCCCGCAGCGTGCGCACCGAGGCGCCTTTCGGGGGCTTCAAGCACTCAGGTGTGGGCCGGGCGTTGGGGATGGCTGCGATGGACGACTCACACCGAGGTGAAGAACATCTTCTTCAGCGAGGAGTGACCGGGAGCGGGACCCCGCCGGAGCGTCACCCGGTGCAGCCTTCACCTGGGTGGCCCGGCTCAAGCGTGGGGGCTCACCTGCCGGCCATCGTCAGGCGGTTGCGGCCCGCGGACTTGGACACGTACATGGCGGCGTCCGCGTGTCGGACCAGATCCTCGGTGTCGGTCACCTCGGTGGAGGGGAAGCCAACCGCGCCGATGCTCACCGTGACGCGCAGCTCCTGTCGCATGTCGGTGACGACGGTCGTCTCGATCACCCGCCGCACCCGTTCGGAGAGGTCGTGGAGGTCCTCCGAGCCGGCCCCTGGGAGGACGGCGAGGAACTCCTCGCCGCCGTAGCGCATCAACGTGTCGCCCTCCCGCAGCACGCCACGAGCCGCGCCCGCCACCGCGGTGAGAACCCGGTCACCCGCCTGGTGACCGTGGTTGTCGTTGATCGCCTTGAAGTGGTCGATGTCGAACAGCATCACCCCGAGCGGCTCGTTGGAACGCACCGCCCGGCTGAACTCCTCGCTGAGTCGCTCGAGGCCGAATCGACGGTTGAACAGTCCGGTCAGGTTGTCGATGGCAGCCACCTGTTGGAGCCGTTCATGGCTGAGCGCGTTGTTCAGCGCGACCGCGAAGTTGGGGAGCAGTCCGCTGATCAGTTGCATCTCCTCGGTGGAGGTTGCGCCGGTGGAGGCGACCAGCAGAACTCCGATCGGGACGAGTCGCAGATGGAGGGGGAACGCGATCACCGAACGCGGGGTGAACTCGATCACCCCGCCGTCCACGGCGATGTCCTCGGGGAGTGCCAGCTGGATCGTCTCCAGCGTCCGGTATGCCCGGCTGACAGGTTCGCTGGCTGCGACTCGCTCGGGATCCAGAAGGCCCTTGGACGCCACCGTCACCATCTCCCCGTCACGCACGACGCACAGCGCGGATGCCACGAATCCCCCGGCCGAGTGGAGCTCACCCAGAGCGGCGTCGGAGAGGGATGTCACCTCGATGTGCGAGGACAGGGTGCGCGCGAACTCACCCGACACATCGGTCACGTGGTGGCTCTCGGCGAGTGCCTCGACCAGGCGGTTGAACGAGGCGGCAGCCTCGCCGATCTCGTCGTCGGAGTCCACCGGCACCGAGCAGCTCTCAGGGGTGCATTCCGCAGCGCCGTCGGAGTACAGCGCGTCGCGGAGCGTCTGTTCCACCCGCGCCATCCGTGATCGCAGGAACCTCAGCTTCGACTCGACCACGGGCGGGACAGGAACTGGTTGATAGCGCCCACCAACAGGCCTGCTGCGATGGTGGCGCCGAAGAACACCGGTGTGAGCACCAGCTCGGCAGGGACGCCGAGCAGGATCACGAACAACGGGAACACCAACCCCATGAGGAGTCCAAAACCCATCATCCAGATGGCGAGATCGGTGAACACCGCCTGGTGAGGCGCGGAAGCGGGGTTCGTGGCGCATCGGCGCCCGGGGTGACGATCTGCTGGAGGTCGTTCATGGTGCTCCAGTCGGCATCCCCAAGGCAACGATGAGGCTCGAGCATCGGTTGACCTGCGGCCCCGACGCGGCCACACCCTCCCGCTCTGCGCGGTCGATGATCCTTCTACTGTGTGGGCATGGACGAGTTCGACTACGTGGTTGCGGGAGGAGGCTCGGCCGGCTGCGTGGTCGCGAGCCGCCTGAGCGAGGACCCCTCGGTGACGGTGTGCCTGCTGGAGGCAGGCGGCGAGGGACGCAACGTGTTGATACGGGCGCCGCTCGGGTTCGTGGTGGGGATGCCTCACGGCATCAACAGCTGGGACTACCACACGGTGCCCCAGGCCGGATTCGGCGGCCGCCGGGGGTTCCAGCCCCGCGGCAAGGCCCTCGGCGGTTCCTCGACCATCAACGCGATGATCTACGCGCGGGGTCACCGCTCGGACTACGACAACTGGGAGGCGCTGGGCAACACAGGTTGGGGTTACGACGACGTGTTGCCGTTCTTCAGGCGCTCCGAGGCGAACGTGATCCACCGCGACTCGCCGTACCACGGTGTCGACGGTCCTCTGCAGGTGACGAACCTGCGCAGCCCGAGCCCCCTCAACGAGGTGTTCCTGCAGGCCTGCCGGTCACAGGGCATCCCCCTACAACGAGGACTACAACGGCGAGCAGCACCACGGCTGCTACAACGTGCAGGTCACCCAACGCGACGGGGAGCGTCATTCGGTGGCTGCCGCGTTCATCCACCCGAACCTGGACCGCCCGAACCTGGATGTGCGCACCGGAGCGCACATCACCCGGGTCCGTTTCGAGGGCCGGCGGGCGAGCGGGGTCGAGTACCACCGTGGTCGTGAGGTCCGCTCCGTGCGGGCGCGCCGCGAGGTCGTCGTGTCGGCAGGCGTTCGGAACGCCTCAGATCCTCATGGCCTCGGGTGTCGGTCCGGGTGCGCACCTCCAGCAGTTCGGGATCACCCCCGGTGCTCGATGTGCCGGGGGTGGGACAGAACCTCCAGGACCACATCTCGGCGCTTCTGATCTACCGGGCGCGGATCCCCGAGGGCACCGTGGGGATCACACCGTCGGGTATCGGGCGCATCCTCGCTGCCATGTGGGAGTGGAGGCGTCATCGCACGGGTCTCGTGACGAGCTGCGCGGCGGAGTCCGGTGTGTACTATCGCAGCGCTCCCGACGTGGAGGTCTCCGACATGGAGATGGAGTTGATCGTCGGCATCGGCGACGATCACGGCCGAAAGCTGCACACCGGCCACGGCTACTCGGCGCATCTGCTGCTCGCACGGCCGAAGAGCACCGGCGAGGTCCGCCTCGCGAGCCCCGACACCCATGTGGATCCGTTGATCGACCCGAGGTTCTTCAGCCACCCCTACGACATGGCCACCCTGGTCAAGGGACCCAGGTGGCGCTCGACATCATGGAGGACGCCGCCTTCGATCGTCACCGCGGCGAGATGCTGATCCGCTACGAACGTGACGACCCCGCGCAGATCGAGGCGACCCTGCGTGATCACGCCGACACCGAGTACCACCCGTGTGGCACCGCGAGGATGGGGCCCGACGGCGACCCGACGGCCGTGGTCGACCCACGGCTCCGGGTGAAGGGGATCGACGGTCTGCGCATCGCCGACGCGCCGGTGATGCCCGTCATCACCAGCAACAACATCCACGCCCCGGTCATCCATGATCGGCGAGAAGTGCGCCGACATGATCCGAGCGGACCACCGTTGACCCCGCAGCCGGCGTCTGCGATGCGCGGTTCGCTACGTCCGGGACGACAGGCCGGTGATGTCGCCCCTCGCGCGTATGTTCGATCGCCTGGTACTGTCGTGGTCGCAGCAGCCTGCGACGGTTAGGAGCGTGTCTTGACGACAACGTCGAACTTCGGCGTGAGCACTCGCGAAGGTCACGATTCCTCGGCTTTCTATGCGCGGTTCCGTCCACCCGTGCTGAGCGACGAGGACACGGTTCTCGAGCCGGTTCCCATCGCGGATCCGTTCTTCACCGGCGATGCGCGTCGCATGGACGCGATCGCGGACGGTTCGGTCGCGCTCGTGGTCACCTCCCGCCGTACTTCGCGGGCAAGCAGTACGAGGAGGAGCTGGAACGCGACGGTGTTCCCTCCACCTACCTCGAATACCTCGAACTGCTCCGGGACGTGTTCGCCGAATGCGTGCGCAAGCTCGAACCAGGTGGCCGCATCGCCGTGAACGTGGCGAACCTCGGACGCAAGCCCTACCGCAGCCTCTCCGCGGACGTGATCCGGATCCTCGAGGACGATCTCGGCCTGCTCCTGCGTGGCGAGATCATCTGGCAGAAGGCGCAAGGCGCGACCGGTTCGTGCGCGTGGGGTTCGTTCAGGAGTGCTTCGAACCCCGTGTTGCGGGACGTCACCGAGCGGGTTGTCGTGGCGAGCAAGGGACGTTTCGATCGTGCCAGGACCATCAAGCAGCGCGCGGCGGAGGGTCTGCCCCACGACAACACCCTCATGACCGACGACTTCATGGCGCTGACGCTCGACGTCTGGTCGATCCCGACCGAGAGCGCGCGTCGGGTCGGGCATCCGGCTCCCTTCCCGGTCGAGCTCCCCGAACAGCTCATCCGCCTCTACACCTACAGAGACGACCTCGTCCTCGACCCGTTCATGGGTAGCGGCTCAGCGCTCATCGCTGCGGCGAGACTCGGGCGTCGCTACGCCGGATACGACCTGGACCCCGACTATGTCGAGATCGCCCGGCGACGTTTCGCCGACGAGGTCGGTGAGCCACGCGAGAAGCCGACGCCGCCGCTGATGCCGAAGCGGACGCGCCGCAGGCCGTCGGTCCCGGAGCAGACGGTTCCGGAGCCGTCCGCTGATGACGACTTCCGGAGTCGGGCCGGCCGGGAGGGCAAGGCGGCGCAGAAGCTCGCACTCGAAGTCCTCACAGGAGCCGGGTTCGAGATCGTCGAGACCGACAAGCGCATTCGCAGGACCGGCGTGACGATCGACTACGTAGCGAAGGACCTCGACGGCGAGAGGTGGTTCTTCGACGTGCCCGGTGCGTTCACCAGCCACCGCGGCGGACTGCTGAGCGCGGAGGCCGTGTGGAAGTCGCTGGGTCGGGCGCACGCCTTGCGCGGCAAGGGGGTTGAGGCACCGCTCGTGTTCCTCACGACCAACCTGCCGAAACGACCGAGCGAGGGTGACACGGCCCTTCGGGCCGCAGGGCCGCACGCGTTCTTCGACGCGGTCGACATGCTCTCCGATGAAGGACGTGCCCGTCTCGGATCTGTACGCGTCCGGGGGTTCGTGGGCGGCAAACCCAAGGTCGGATTCTGGACCGAACGCGACCTTCTCGATCGAGACCGATGACATGCCGAGGTCCATCGCCGTCGCAGTCGTACGCGATGATCCTCGGGAGGTCTTCGTTAGTCGAGGACCAGAAGGTTCTGAACCGGGTACTTGCGCTCGAGTTCGCTGCGCGCACGCCCGGCAAGGAGCTCGAGCCCGCCCCACTGGTCGAGGACCGAGCGGCTTGCCCAGCGAGCTGACCGACATCACCGAGCTCGCGACGGCGCTCGGCATGCTCGCCCCCACCCTCGAACATGCCTTCTCCGCCCGGCCGGCCGCACTGGTCAACGTCGACGAGCCGACCTGGGAACGGATGCGTGAGGCCTGGGAGGCCGGCGAGCGTGCGGAGGTCTTCACCGCCGCATTCGAGAACGGCCGCTCCTTTGCGCATGCCTCCGATGGCCTACGAGGTCGGCGTCCCCGACGCGTCGAGTGGAAAGGCCCACAGCGGCCACCAGGTGATGACGCCATCCCCGCGGACCTTCGCATCGACTGGGTGTACCTCGTCAGTTGCAAGTACCTGTCCAAGGTGCTGCTCAACCCGAGCCCGGCCCGCCTCTTCGACGGCCTCCTGGTGGGGGACGGCCGTCAGAGCCCGCACTGGTTCGTCGAAGTCGCCGAACCCGAGCTCCAGTCCTTCTACGAAGGTGCCCTGTTGCACTTCGGCATCCGCGGCTTCCCCGATCGGGTCGTGGGCCTGGACAAGCAGCAACAGGGGGACCTGCGCGATCACCTACGCGCACGGATACTGCCGAGCGAGCTGCAACCCGCCTGGATGTCGCTGTGTGAAGCGGTGTCGGCTCGGACCGTCGAGCGGTGGAACAAGAACCTGGATTCTGCGTACGTGAAGCGTCGTCTCCTGTGGAGGATGCTACGTATCTCCGCTGCGACCTACTTCGTTCTCGGTGCCGATCGACGCTCACCTCTCCGGCTGCGCATCGACTCCGCCTGGGACTGGGCGCAGCTATACGACCTCAAGGCACTCGATGTCGACTCGCGCCCGGCAGGCCAGCCAGAAGTCGGATGGCAGGCAACCGTGATCGATCGGATCTCCGGATGCGAGCGCACGGTCGAAGGCCACATCGAGATCCGTTGGAGTCACGGGCGCTTCCGTGGCAATCCCGAAGCCAAGGTGTACCTCGACACGCCCCTGTCCGCAGTCCCCGGCTATCACCCACTCGGGTGATTCCGTCACCCTGGGGGCACTCATGCCACGGTCGCCCGGCCCGATCCTTGCGCCGAGATCGGCTGATTGGGGCTGGAGCCGGAGCCGGGCGAGAGGACGGAACGGTACGGTAAGGGCGTGCGACGCTGCAGGTTGCCAGGGGTGGCGAAAGCGACGGAACCCCCGCCGTGGCATGGCTTCCACACGAGAGCGGGTGGGGAGAATCGAACTCCCGTATTCAGCTCGGGAAGCTCACCCGGACCCAATTCGGCGTGTCCAACATCTGTGCACCACTCGAAGCTTCGACGCCTCGACGACGCAATAGTCAGTCGGTGATGAGTGCGTCGGCCCACCAGGCGGGTGGTTCGGGGAAGGGTGACATGGGCGGACCGGTCGTGATGGTGCCGCCGACGATGGGCCAGGCGTAGGGGTCGATGGTTGCTTGTCGTGCGATGACGGCGGCCTCGGTGATGTTGAACACGGTGAGGTCCTGGGAGATGACGACGGGGCCGTCGTGGCGGGTGCGCATCTCGGTCATGACCGAGCCGACGGTCTCGTGGTCGATCGCGAGGTGCCACATGGCGGACATGCGGGCGCCGGCGAGCTCGAAGACCTTGCCAACCATGGCGGGGCTGGTGTGCACGCCGTTGACGATCGCTTCGGCGAGGCTCAGGGGCGCGCCGGGCTTGGCGAGGCTCCACAGCAGGGTCGGCATGTCACCGACGTGATCGGCGTGGAGGTGGCTGATGAACACCTTGGTAGTCGAGGTGACCGGGAGGCCGAGGCCGTCGAAGTTGGCGAGCGACCCGGAGCCGAGGTCGAAGAAGAAGAAGTCGTGTTGCTCGTTGCCGACCTCGATCAGCACCGACGCCGAGGCCTGGCATTTGTTCACGAACGGGTCGCCGCTGCCCAGGATCGTCACCCGGATCTCGTCGGCGGCGATGTCCTCGGCGCCGGGCGCGAGCACGTCCGCGTAGGTCACCCCCGGAGAGCCGACCACCGGCGTGGAGGTCAGCGGTCGGGTACTGCCCTCGTAGGCCAGTTCGGTCAGCTCGTCGATCTCGGTGCTCATGTGAGGTCCTTGCTGGTGATCGGGATGGTCGTGATCGGAGCGGGAATGCCGTGGGTCGTGCTCATGCGATGACTCCGAGGCCCTTGGCGAACAGGTCGACGCCGAACACCAGCAGCAGCACGGCCATGACCGCGTCGTTGTGGGTGCCGAGCCAGCCCTTGAGGTCGTCCAGCGCGTGCTCGGCGCTGTAGCCGCCGACGAGGTAGTAGCCGACTGGTCCCATGATGGTGAGGCTCGCGACCACGACGAACACCACGAGTGAGACAGCGACGTCACCGGTGGCGAGCCCGAGTTGGGCGAGCGAGGTGCCGGCGGCGACAGTGAGCATCAGGTTCTTGGGGTTGACGCCTTCGAGCAGCACGCCGAGCCCGGAGTGCCTTGCCCGGGGTCAGCGTGTCGATCGACGACATCCACTTCGGCATCTCCGTCGGCTCCCCCGGTGCAGGGCGCCGCTTCCACGTGCGGGCAGCGCCTGCCAGGAGGAGCAGTCCGAACAGGACCTTGCCCCACGCGATGCCGTCCGAGACCCCGCTGCTCGTCGAGGCATCGCCTATGTCGGCCAACGCGGAGGCCGCGCCGCTCACCACGGCGAGCGAGACCATCCATCCGAGCCCGAACATCGGGCCGTTGACCCGTGCGCGTGGTGTGAACAGCATCAGGATCACGGCGATGATGGGGAACGGACTGACCGCTACACCGACCGCGAACCCGACGACCGCGCTGATGCCCTGCCCCATGGAGCCGATGTCTCTCAGTTGTCGACAGGTCGTGTCGTCAGCCGGCGTCGGAGATCTGCTGGATGTCGTGGCCGTGGGCGGTGAGCGCCCAGATGATCGCGACGTCGAGCGCGATCACGATGATCGCCCACACCGGGTACCACGGCAGCCACAGGAAGTTCACCACGGCGCTGAGGACCGCCACGAGAACCCCGACTGTGCGCGCCGCGGCGTTGCCGGTGAAGATCCCGAAGCCCGAGGCCAGGATGACGATGCCCACGATGAGGTGGATCCAACCCCATGTGGTGACGTCGAACTTGAAGACCCACTCCTGTCCCACGACGAAGAACTCGTCGTTCACCAACGCAACCAACCCGGCGACGGCCTGGAAGAACCCGACGACCACCAGCAACACACCGGCGAAGCCGGCGTAGCCGGCCGCCCATCCACTCGGTTGATCCGACATCGACATCCTTTCCACGCACCGGAACCTCCGATGCGCCTCCTGCTCGGACGCCCGATGCGACTCGCCCCCCAACACGGGGATCGGACCTCCTCCTGGCATCCTCGCCCGGTCATCCGCGTCGTGCATCGCCCCGCGCGGGTGATGCACAACGCCCGGGGTCGTGGTTTGGTCATCACGTGCCGACCGTCATGACGGGGGAGCGATGTCCGCCAGGTATGAGCTGCTCATCACCGGTTCGTCCAGCCCTCTGGTGACCGACATGTTCGATCCCTGCGAGGGAGCTTCCGGCTCCGCCCGGGCGCTGTCGCCTGGTCGTGGGTGTCGAAGACGAAGCAGCGCTGTACGGAGCGCTCCGGCAACTTCAGAGCCTCCATGTCGGGCTGCTCGAGGTTCGCCGTCTCGACGTCAGCTGAGGGGTGACGAAGCTGGATTTGTGCACGGCTCCCTCGTTGGCAAACCTGTGGCGATGGAGTCCGGGTGATGGCTCACCCACCGGGAGTCGAGCCGGTACCCCCGTTCGCGGTGCAGCGCGCTCGCCTCGAGGAGGTGTTGGACGCGGTCCCACCCGGTGGCGTAGGTCTGCTGGTCGCCGCCGCGGGGTGGGGTAAGTCGTTGCTCATCGCGCAGTGGCTCGCCTCGAACGGCTCCACCGACGTGACGTCGATCTCGGTCGCTGGTCGGCACAACGACGCCATGTCGTTCGGAGCGGACCTGCTGGAGGCATTCGGCGACCTCGAAAGACCGCTCGACCCGAACCTCCGGGAGCACCTCGTGTCCGGGTCCGCAGGACTCGGAGCGGACTTCTTCGACCGTCTCGTCTCCGACCTAGCCGCTCAGCCCTGTCAGATCGTCCTCGTGCTCGACGACCTGCACCAGCTGACGAACGAGGCGATCCTCGATGACCTCGGGCGATTCCTACAGCGTCTACCTCCCAACGTCCGGGTGGTGGCTGCCATGCGCTGGGACGTGGCGCTCAGCACGCGCCAGCTGCGCATGGCCGGGAAGCTGGTCGAGGTGCGCGCCGCTGAGCTGGCGTTCACCCCTGAGGAAGCCCGTCGGATGGTCCGGTCCCTGAGCGGACACGAGCTCGACGATCGACAGGTCGAGCTCCTCGTCGACCGCACCGAAGGGTGGGCGGCAGGGCTGCAACTTGCCTCCATCTCGCTGAGGACAGCGGACGATCGCGATGACTTCCCTCCACGACTTCGCGGGGAGCGATCGGCTCGTGGTCGAGTACCTGACCGCGGAGGTGTTGTGCCAACTCGACGCGCCAACGCGATCGTTCCTCCTGCGGACCTCGGTGCTGCCGTGGCTGACCGCCGACCTGTGTGCTGCGGTCACCGGTCGTGACGACTCCGCGAGTTGCTCGACCGTCTCGACAGCCACTCGATGTTCCTGATCGAGTTGGACCGCTGCGGTACCCGCTACCGCTATCACCACCTCTTCCGCAGCTGCTGCTGCACGCCGCGACCACTCGAGCTGGGTGCCGATGAGCTCGCCGATCTCCGTCGCTCGTCAGCGGAGTGGTTCCGTCATCACGGGGCCGTCTCCGAAGCGGTCGACCAACTGCTCGACGCCGAGGCATGGGCCGACGGCTTCGATCTGGTGAGGCACGCGGGCGACCAGTTCTTCCAACAGGGCAAGGCCGCGACGCTGGCCTGTTGGATGAGCCGCATCGACCGTCACGACCGTGACGCCCCGGCGGCCATTCCGATCAACCTCATGGCGGCCCAGATCGCAGCATGCCAGTTCACCCCGGCCGGCGAGACGCACCGCCGACTCCGACAGCGCGATGACCTCCCACGCGGCGCGAGCGTCGCCGTCGAGGCGCTCTACTCCTGCTGCGCCGTCGACTGGCTTCCGCGGGCCGCGCTGTCGAGGTGACGTCACGGGTGCTGGACGAGCTCGACGAGGCCGACCTCGCCCCCACCGCGGCGATCGACTTCCTGTCTGCCGGCGGCCGCGACTCCATCGAGATCCTGGCCGGCTGCATCAAAGGACTCGCTCATTTCCACCTCGGTGAATCGGCCGAAGCGGTCGCCGCTCTGGAGGCGGCCTGCGCGATGCCGGGCATGCAGCATCCGATGTGGCGGATGAACACGCTGGGTGCGCTCGCGCTCGTCCGGGCGTGGACAGGACACCTCGACGATGCGCAGCGGCTGGCGTCGTCGGCGGTCGCGTTCGCTGTCGAGCTGGGAGTCCAGCGCCATGTCGCTCTCAGCAGTGCCCGCCTCGCGCTCGGGCTGGTCGCGATCGAGCGGAATGCTCCACTCGAGTCGGCGAAGTACCTCGGAGCAGCGGGCAATCCGACCTTCCCGGTCCGTGGATCCACGGACCTCGACACCCGGTCGTACCTGCTCGCACGCCTCGCCTCGCTCCGCGACGGACCCGACGCAGCGCTCGCGCTGCTGGACGAACCGATGCTCGGAGCGGAGCCACCGCCGATCCTCCGGCAGGCTCGTCGAGCGTTGCGCGCCCGTCAGCAGCTGGCGACCGGAGACGTGTTCTCGGCGCGGATCACACTCGGTTCGGGTTGCCCTGACCGGTTGGTCGACCCGGTGCGCTTCGACCTGGAGATGGCCGCCGGTGACCGGTCTGCGGCCGGGTGGTCCTGGAGCGTTGGTGTCCCGATGTCGACGACCTGCTCGACCGGGTCCAACACGGGCTCCGCGACGCGGTGCTCCTCGACGCCGAAGGCGAGTCGGCGTCGTCGTCGACGGCCGTGCTGGGGGTCGTGGCGACGGCTGAGCCCGAAGGGCTCGTCGGCCCGTTCCTCGAGTGCTCCGCTGCGGTCAAATTGCTCGAGCGCACGGGACGGAGCAGGCCGCGACCGTTCCTCCGACGGCTGATGGACGCCACACGTGAGGCGGGTTCGGTGCGGTCGGGGCAAGCCCAGCTGATCGATCCACTCACCGAGCGCGAGCTCGAGGTGCTGGCCTATCTTCCTACCCGGTTCAGCAATGCCGACATCGGGCGGAGGACGTTCATGTCGGTGAACACCGTCAAGACCCACCTCCGCAACATCTACCGGAAGCTCGACGTCGGTGATCGGGACGCCGCTGTCGACAGGGCGAGGTCGCTCGGGCTCCTCTGATCGCTGGATCGGACGGACGGTACTGGCAGTGCGTGCTCCGCGTGTCCCGCATCATCGGGGTCGGGTGATGTGGGACACGCCGGACTGAGAGCATCGAACGGCAGCTCGAGCTACGACCAGAGGAGAAGCCATGCCTGACCTGATCGCCATCGGCTACCCCGACACCACCACCGCCCTGTCGGCCATGGACGAGGTCGGCCACCTGGCCCAGGACCTGGTCATCAACCCGATGCCGTCGCGGCGGTGATCCGGGGCGAGGACGGCAGTTCCGTACCGTCACCAATCAGCACGAGGTCGGCGCCGGCGCGACCTGGGGCATGTTCTGGAAACTCCTGTTCGGTATCCTGTTCTTCGTGCCGATCTTCGGCATGGCCATGGGGGCTGCGTTCGGTGCGCTGGGCGGCAAGCTCGCCAAGGGCTCCATCGGCAAGGAGTTCCAGGACCAGGTCCGGGTCGCGATGCAGCCGGGCACCTCGGCGCTGTTCATGATCGTCGAGCAGATGACCACCGACAAGGCGCTCGACGGCCTGTCGAAGTTCGGGGGGGGAACGTCATCAAGACGTCGCTCAGCGCCGAGGACGAGGCAGAGATCCAGAAGCACCTTCACGGGGCGGACTGATCCGGGGCTCACCCCGACTGTTCGTGTTGTCCGCAGAATCCCAATGGAGGTGCTTGATGCGCAAGTCACTGCTCATGGCCGTGGTCTTCCTGGGCTTGTCCGTCGTCGCCGTTGCCTGTTCGAACGACGAGTCGTCGTCGACCACAACCACCAGGGAGGACTCGCCGAAGAGCGCGCCGGGTGGATCGGGGTCGAAGAGCTTCTCGGTCGAGACCCCGGAGGGTCAGGCCTCGCTGTCGCTCGACGGTGAGCTCCCGCCGAATTGGCCGAAGGACTTCCCGGCACCCAAGCAGTCCGAGGTCGCCGGATCCGGCTCGTTGGCCGGGGAGTCTTCCGGGCGCGATGGTCGGGGTGTACACCACTCGGCAGTCGGCCACCGACGTGTTCGACTCCTACAAGTCCAACGGCGAGTTGGAGCCGTCCGATGTGAAATCCCTCTCGCCGGGGAGCGCCTTCGTGGGCCGGATGGAGATCGGCGGCGAGTACGACGGGTCGATCACGGTGACGTCAGTCGACGGCACGACCCATGTCGTCGTCGTGCTCAAGGTCGGTGGGGGCACCGCCTCGACCACGAGCACTGCGCCATCGACGACCGCCACAGCGGGCTGATCATCGGTTCAACGCCCGGTTGCGCTCGCCGCTGCGGGTGCATGTGACTGGCCCACGGCGCCTCCTGCGCCGGCTCGGCAATCAGGCCGAGATCGCGGAGTTCACGCTGCGACTTGCCGTGGATCTTGCATCCGAGCAGCGGACGGCCGTCGCTGTGGGAGGTAGACACCTGCGGGCTCCTTCGCCATGGATGAGCTCCCATCGGCCTGGCGACCGGTCGAGTCTGCTCGGGGCCGAGGTCGGATCCCGTGGCGTGCACCGCTCACCCGGCGCGGGTGATGTCAGAGGTCGGAGCACGTGGTGTGGTTGGAGCGGTGAAGCCGTTCCGGGATGCCTACGGCGACCGCGACGCCTTCGCGTCGGAGAGTCGGCCGCCGATCACCACGCGGTTCGTTCCGATCCTCCGATCGGTGTCGGGCTACTCGGGGGACCGACTCCGCACCGACGCGCTTGCGGGACTCACCGTCGCCGCTCTCACGCTCCCTTCGGCGATGGCGTATGCCGAGCTCGCCGGTGCGCCGATCAGCGCCGGCCTCTACGCCCTGTTGCTCCCAGTTCTCGCCTACGCGGCGTTCGGGTCGTCGATCCGGGTGGTCGTCGGGCCCGTGGGGGCGGTCGCGTTGCTGGTCGCGACGGCCATCGGTCCGCTCGCCGCGTCGGGCAGCGCCGAGTGCGCGGCCCTCGCCGCAATGCTCGCGGTGATGGCGGGACTGGTCTTCTTCGCGGCCCGGCTCCTGCGTCTCGGCTGGGTCGCCGACTACTTCTCCCAGGCCGTGCTCGTCGGCTACATCTCGGGTGTCGCGGTTCTCCTGATCCTCGGTCAGCTCGGCAAGTTGGTCGGGATCTCGAGCGATCAGGACGGGGCCATCCGCGAAGCGTTCGACATCCTGCGACACATGGGTGAGGCCAACGCTGCGACGGTGGTCGTCGGGGTCGTCTCACTTGCGTTCCTCGTCCTCACCGCGCGGATCGACAAGCGCCTTCCGGTGCGCTCGTGCTGAGTCGTGCTCGGGATCGCCCGCATCGTGGGCGTTCGACCTGGCGTCCGCGGGGTGGATATCACCGGGTCGGTACCGGGGCGGCCTGCCGTCGTTCGGGATGCCGGACGTGTCGCGCTCCGACATCGAGTCGCTTCGGCTCTATCGGCGGTGGCCATCTTCCTCGTGGTGTTCGCCGACGGGATCCCTCACCGCCCGCTCCTTCGCTGCCCGTCACCACGAATCCGTCGACGCCGACCAGGAGCTCCTGGCGTTCGGCTTCTCCCCAGATCGCATCCGGGTTCACCAGCGGCATCCCCGTGGGCACCAGCGGTTCCCGATCGGCGGTGAACGACGACATGGGAGCCACGAGCCAGGTGAGTGGGCTGGTGGCTGCAGCGATGATCGCCGTCATCCTGATCTTCCTCACCGGCCCGATCCAGTACCTGCCCTCGGCGATCCTCGGAGCGGTGATCGTGTTCGCCGCGTCGAAGCTCATCGAACCCGACCAGTGGCGGTCGCTCTCCCGCAGCAGCCGGGCCGAGGTCGTCATCGCAGCGGTCACCGCGCTGTTCGTCGTCACCATCGGCGTGATCGCCGCGATCGTCGCCGCAGGTGGTGCTGTCGGTCATCGACGTCATCCGCCGAGCCGCCCGACCGAACGACGCCGTGCTCGGATGGTCCGCAGCCGACGACCGCTACGTCGATGTCAGGGGCCACCCCGATGCAGAGGTCACTCCCGGCGTCGTGGTGTACCGCATCCAGGACCGGGTCTTCTTCGCCAACGCCCACTACTTCAAGCGACGGCTGTGGGCAGCAGTCGACGGTGCTCCCAAGCCGGTTCGCCACCTGGTCCTGGACGCGTCGTTCATCAGCGACATCGACGCGAGCGCGGAGGTGGCCATGCGCGAGATCGTCAGCGGTCTGGGGGATCGCAACATCGAGCTCCACGTCGCCCGGGCCGCCGCGGACCTGCTGGTGCGCTTCGATGACGTCGGCCTCACCGACCTGATCGGTGCGGACCACCTCCACGCCATGGTGGAGGGCGCCGTCACCGCATGTGGTCCGGCTCGCCCCACTGGTTCTTGACCCCGCTGGATCGCCACCTCACCGTGTTGATCCGACGCGAATCGGTGTTCATCCGCCGCGGGTGATCACGCTCGACGGCGCGGGACCCATGATCAGAAGGGACCACCAGCTCGGCCCCTTGGACGGTCGGTCCAGATCACGAGAGGTGCCGGCCATGTCAGATGTACCGGATGAAGAGCTCGGACCGATCGACTACCTGGTGGTCGAGTTCCCGGCCGGCGAACAGCGTTTCAGCGGCGCGATGGCCGAGGAGCTGGCCGCGTTGGTGGATTCGGGAGTGATCCAGGTGCTCGATCTCCTGATTTTGGTCAAGGACGCCGACGGCCAGGTGGAAGCCTTCGAGATCGAGGATCTCGGCGACCTGGACTCGTTGAAGGCCTTGGGAGGCCAGCTTGGCGAGCTGCTGGCGCTTGAAGACGTGGAGCACCTGGCTGCGGCCATGGAACCGGGATCGGCAGCGGGCGTGCTCGTGTGGGAGAACAGCTGGGCCGCCCCGTTCGCCGTGGCGGCACGTGAGTCCGGCGGGCAGCTGATCGCGAGCGGTCGTATCTCCACCCAGGCGATCCTCGCGTCGCTGGAACACGACATCGAACAAGGAGGCTGACATGCCACTACGACCAGCACGAGCCGCCCGCCGTGGGGGTGATCGGGGCACCAGTGGCCCGCACCGCAGCAGTCGCGGGGACCGCCGCCGTAGCGGTGCACGGGGTGCGCCGGCGCGGCGACCGCCGTGAGGATCGCCGTGACGACGGCCAGGACCGACGCGACGATCGACGGGATCGCCGCTTCTGAACCTTCCGGTTCGCTCCGGGGTGTGCCGGCTCAGTCGATCCCGAACCAGGCCGCGACCTTCTGCTCGTGGTTGGCGTAGCCGTCGCCGGAGACGTCGAGGACCACCTTGTCGATCGTGCCACCGGTGAACGGGAACGGCGCCGCGTAGTCGGGCGTCACCGCTGAGGAGCTGTCGCGCCCGACGCAGATGCCGTCACCGGTCAGGCAGAAGTAGCCGGGCTGCGTGACGATCGTGTCCTGGGCGACCTGCCGGTCGTCGACGTACAGCGTGAGGGTGCCCTCGGTGCCGGGCATGTCCGGGTTGCTGCTCGGTCCCGACGCGGCGAACTCGGCGACGCACAGGTGCCGACCGGTGGCGAGCTGTGTCTCGCCGACCACGTCCTGGAGGTGGGAACCGACCCAGTTGAACGTGTAGCGCAGCGTGCCGTCCCTTGACGTAGAGCGAGTGGCCGCCTGGCACGCCGCCGGCGGCCCAGATCACGCCCTCGACCTCGGCGGAGGTGACGTCGAGGGCGGCGGCGATGGTGTAGGAGCGGCCCGGGATCTGCGGCCCTGCCGACTCGGGGACGTCACTGGCACCGGGGTAGAACACGTACTGGTCGCGGTCCGGCGCGCCGTGCGGTCGCTCGGCGAGCACCTGCTCCAGGGCGTTGCGGTCATCGACGGGCAGCCCGTTGCGGACACCGGCGTAGTAGAACCACAGGCCCTTGAGCTCATCGAGCTTGTCAGGGTTGTCTGCGGCGACATTCGTGCTCTGGGAGCGGTCGGTCTCGAGGTGGAACAGCTCCCACTCGTCCTTGCCGAAGTTGCCCCAGCTCGACAGGGGCGGGTGCACGGTGCAGGCGAGCCAGCCGTCGTGGTAGATCGAGCGCTGGCCGAGCATCGTGTAGAACTGCGTGCGCTTGCCCGGCGCAGCCGGATCCGTGAGGGCGGCCGCGAAGCTCTCCCCCTCGATCGGGCTCTGCACGTGGCCCTTGATCACCTCGGGTGGCTCGATGTCCAACAGCTCATAGACCGTCGGCACGACGTCCACCGCGTGGATGTACTGGGGCCGAGGGGTGTGGTCGGCCGGGATGCGGGCGGGCCAGGACACCATGCACATGTCCGACACCCCACCCTCGGCGCCGGCCCAGCGCTTCCAGTACGGGAACGGCGTGTCGAGTGCCCACGCCCATCCGGTGTTGTAGTGGTTGTTCGACGCCGGGTGCCGAGCTCGTCGATGTGGGGGTTGGTGGTCTCGAAGGTGTCGGGAACGCCGTTGAAGAAGCGCCACTCGTTGAAGCTGCCGTTGGGGCCGCCCTCTCCGCTCGCCCCGTTGTCGGAGGTCACCACGATCAAGGTGTTGTCGAGCTCGCCGGACTCCTCGAGGAAGTCGAGCACCCGTCCGAGCCGGTCGTCGTAGTACGAGATGTAGCCGGCGAACACCTCCGCCATCCGGGTGAACAGCTTCTGTTCGTCCGCAGTGAGCGTGTCCCACGGACGCACCGTGTCGAGTTGCGGCCAGGGCCGGCCGTCGGGACCGGTGCGCCCGGGTTCGCCGTGTGGGTTGATCGTTGAGAGCTGCGTACCCTGCGGGATCAGGCCGAGCTCGATCCTGTCGAGCGAGGATCCCGTCGCGGATCGCCTCGTAGCCCTCGTCGAACACCCCCTTGTAGCGGTCGGCCCACTCCAACGGCACCAGGTGCGGCGCGTGTCCCGCCTGCGGCGCCAGGTACATGAAGAAGGGCTTGTCGGGATCGATGACCTTGGCGTCCTGGATGAACGAGATCGCCTTCTCGGCCAGGTCGTCCGCGAGGTGGTAGCCGTCCTCGGGCCGAGCGGGCGGCTCGATCGGATGGTTGTCGTGCACCAGGTCCGGGAAGTACGAGTTGGTCTCGCCGCCGAGGAACCCGTAGAAGCGCTCGAACCCGCGTCCCAACGGCCAGCGGCCCTTGTAGGCCGCCAGGTTGCACTCCTCACCCGGGGTGAGGTGCCACTTGCCGATGCAGTACGTGTTGTAGCCGCGCTCGGCGAGCACCTCGGAGATGAAGCCGTTCTCGAACGGGATGCGGGTCGAGATGCCGGGGAATCCGGGACGCGAACTCGGCGATGGTGGCCATGCCGTTGGAGGTGGCGTTGCGTCCGGTGAGCAACGACGCCCGGGTGGGGGAGCACAGCGCCGTGGTGTGGAAGTTGGAGAACGTGACGCCCTTCTCCTGGATGCGGCGCATGTTCGGGCACTCGACCGGTCCGCCGAAGATGTCCATCGTGGCGTACCCCAGGTCGTCCCAGGTCAGGAACAGGACGTTCGGAGCGCCCTCCGGTGCCTTGGGCGCCAGGTACGGCGTCCAGTCGGGCTCCGAATCCCGGATGTCCAGCTCGATGCGGCCGTTGAAGTGCTTCGGCATGTCGTCCTCTCGGGTCACGGTGATGGTGCGGACCGACGGGCCCGGATCCAGCGGTTCCAGTCTCGCCCGGTGATTTCCTCCACGTCCTCATCCTCGGGGGTGAAACGTATCGGCAACCCGCGAACGCCGCCTCGCCACCGCGTGAGGCCTCCCTGTTCGACCAGGACCTGTCGCGGCACCTCGCCGCCCATCCGGTAGTCCCATGCCTGACGGACCAACCCCATGGCGTCTCGACGTGAGCACAACGGCGCCCAGAACGAGGAGATCCTGCCACAGCAGGGGTTTCTGCGTCAGAGCGGGTGAGGAGGATCGAACTCCCGCATTCAGCTTGGGAAGCTGATCAGCGGGGAGCGCGCTGTCCTGCGGTTTCAGGCGAACGGCCTGGTCAGGTCGTACTTCGCGTGCCATGCCGTATCGCTGCGGCACCCCTGATCCCACTCCGTAGGGTCACGCTAGGGTCACACCAGCCGGGCCCGCGTACTCAGCCTGGTGTTCGCAAGGCGTCGAACGAGCGGTCGGTCAAAGCGAGCCGACCCACAGCTCGTGGTCGTCCCAGGGAGCGACGCTGCTCCAGCCGAAGCGGCGAGGACCTCGAGCCAGATCCCCTCCAGGTCGACCCTGGTGATGTCCTGCCACGCGACGACCGCCACGGTCGCCGTACCGTCCTCGATGAGGGCGAGCGTCCGACGCTGGAACAGCGCCCGGGGCAGGTCGTTGGCCCAACCCACGGCGTCGGTGCGGATCCACGCCTCGACCTCGTCTTCGAACGGCGCGCCGGTGGTGCATCGGAACCACTCCAGCGGTGCCGCGTCGCCAGCAGCGGCGTCGAAGGGACGGAGGTTCACGAAGCGGCGGTGGCGGATCGCCCGAGCCGCTCCCGCTCGGCCGGGGTGAGCAGTCGGGGTCCACCCGGGACCCGCTCGTTGGGGTCGGCCTCGGGGTCGAACGCCGGCCGCACCCAGATGGTTGTCGCACCGCCGGGGAGATCCTCGGTGTCGACGGTGACGAGCGCACCGCTCCACTCGGTGGAGGGCTCCGACGGCGCCGGGATCGGGAGTGACTGCCCATCCTCGTCGAGCACGAACGCGACTCGACCGGAGACGTCGGCGACCCGTCCCGCGAAGGTCGCGACCCCGAGGTCGGGAAGCAGTCGCTGCCGTGCCGACGCGGTGAGCGTCGCCAGGCGGGTGAGCGCGCCGCCGGTGTCCTCGTCGAGAGATGCCGGGTCCGGGTCGGGTCCGCCGTGCTCGGCCAGCCACTCGGCGACGAAGCGCGCCGAGCGGTGACCGGCCAGCCGGGATGCCTCGGCGCGAGCGGCGCGAGCGGCGTCGAAGCGCTCATTCCGCACGAGCCGAGCCACGTCGATCGTCAGCGACGAGTACCAGACCACCTTGCCGTGCGCGCCCCGTCCGGAGCGCGGCACGACCGTGATCGCTTCGGCGGCGAGGCCCTTGTCGCGCAACGACCGCAACGCTGAGTCAGGCCGGAGATGCCCGCCGGGGCGAAGCACCTGGGCCAGCTCGGTCGAGGTGGTGAGCGGCCATGCGAGGATCATGGGCGGAGTGTACCTCTGATCCAGCATTCTGCGGATTCAGAGGCGTCGCCAGAACCGGGGGTGGCATCACTCGTATGGGCCCAAACTCGTAGAGGCCCAACTCCTCGGCGTTCTGCGTCATCTCGTCGATGGCGGTCCGGCGCTTCGTCGCCGCGGCGTCTTTGTAGGCGAGGGCGCGATCATCGCCCGCCGAGCGAGTCGAGGAACGCTGCGGCGGCGTAGCTGATCTCCTCGGCGGTGATGGCCTGGTAGCGCTCGTCGTTCGAGATGAGCAGCACGGCCCGGGCCCGGCCGTGCCGGCGACGAGCTGGTCGCGGATGGTCGTCGCCACCACGCGGGCGAGCCTCGGGTTCGCGGCTGCGAGGTCGGCGGCAGCGTCGCCGCCGAGGTGGAGGAGCAGGTTGTAGATGTCCCAGAGGTCGCCGGGTCGCTTGTCGGGGCCGGCGACGCGACGCCGGTCCAGGTAGGCGTGGAGCTTGGTGGCGAGGAGGCGCCGGTGGTGGCCACGGGAACCGTCGCCTCGGTCCGTGTCTCGGCGGCCAGGAGCCGCACGGGGGTCGCGGCGGCCAGCGCATGGGCGTGCGCAGCGACGTAGAGCAGGTCCTTGTCGTCGAGGTGCGACACGTCGGCGTCGTCGACCGGTTCGACGTCCTGGAACTGGACCTCCGCCCCGCTGATCGTGATGGTGTGCGGGTCGGCGGCATCGTAGGTGGCGTCGTCGCGAGCGCGCAGGACCTCGAGCGCGGTCGGCGTGTAGCGCTGGTCGGTGACGGCGTCGAGGTCGGCGGTCGCTCGCAACGTCCTACCGAGGCGGACGGTGACGGCGACGCCGCCGATCACCGCGAAGGGCGGGATGTTCTCGGCTTCGAGCGCGGCTGCCGCCCGCACGAGCGGCACCATGGCCGAGCCGGTGAGGACGACGGTGGGGACGTCAGTGCTCATGCCACACGGCCTCGCCATCGGGTTGCCATTCGGCGAGCACCTGGAGCGACCTCGCGTCGCCCGCCGCCGCCAGGTCGAGGGCGGCGGCAACCGGGTGGACCACGAGCCAGCCGCGGTGGCGACGTTCACCCGATGTCGGATCGGGGGCGCCGTCACCTGGTGGACGACCGGGACGGCGACGGAGGCCGCGGCCGCCAGGGGGTCGGAGGACCCGTAGCGTCTAGCGGCGATCGAGAGCAGCACGTGACCGGGGACGTAGAACTCAGCCGGTGTCTCGCCTCCGCTGACGATGGGCGCGCCGAGGGCGATCGCGGCCTGGGTGCCCCCGAGACGCCACGTGGGTTCGGTCGGGTCGTGGGCCCGGTCCCAGTCCTTCGGGTCCGGGACGCTGGCGAGCCAGCGCCGGTCCGTCGGCGCCCACTCCCGGGCGAGGGCCCAGAACAGCTCGGGCAGCACCGGTTCCCCGTCCTCGGTGAGCAGCCCGGCGCCGATGAGGGCCCGGCGGGCGTCGCTGGTGGAGGAGCGGGCGAGGTCGAACTGGTCGAACGAGGTCGTGGTCAGGACCGGGCGCGGATCTCGGTCGTACCGACGCCGGAGCAACTCGTAGGCCACGACTCGTCCGGCCCGCCCGACTACTCCGACTGGCTTGGGTCGCTCGCCTGGCTCCACGACGTCCACGGTGGTGTCGATCCGGATGCCGGGAGCACGCAGGAACAACCTCCCCGTGGCGAGGTCGAGGTAGCCCCAACCCGCTTCCCTGAGCGCAACCTGGGCCGGTTGGTTGATCCGGTCGGCGACGACCAACACCGACCGGTCGCCAGATGGAAGGACCTTTCGCTTGAGTGCCTCGACGCGGTCGACGGTCGCGTAGGCCATTGTCTTCACCTCGATGCTTGCCCAGTGACCATCCAGTTCGATCTCGAGGTCTTCCGTGGAGTTGCCCGCTGGTTGCACGCCTCCCACAGCCTCGATGAGAGCGGCCACTGCCTGCTCGCGCAGGCTCCGGTCGAGAACGTCGGTCGAGCGCCGGCCCATGAGAGGAGTGTAGTCGATTCCGGTTTCCGGGTATACCCGGATACCGGAAGTCGCCGCTCTAGTCAGTCGCCGCCCATCTGGTACTCGAACGCTGAGTCAGGCCGGAGATGCCCGCCGGGGCGAAGCACCTGGGCCAGCTCGGTCGAGGTGGTGAGCGGCCATGCGAGGATCATGGACGGAGTGTACCTCTGATCCGGTGTTCTGCGGATTCAGAGGCGTCGCCAGAACCGGGGGCGTCATCACTCGTATGGGCCCAAACTCGTAGAGGCCCAACTCCTCAGCGTTCTGCGTCATCTCGTCGATGGCGGTCCGGCGCTTCGCCGCCGCGGCGTCCCTCTGGGCGAGGAGGTCATCGAGAAGGACGTGGCGTTCCGAGCCGACCAGGCGGGCGATCAGCTTGCCGGCGTCGATCATGCGGTCCACGGCGGGCCTGGACACGCCGAGGACCTCCGCTGCTTGCTCGGTCGTTGATCGACCGACATCGAGAGCCTGGACGCGAGTGGCGTTCGGATCTAGCTCGAGGTGAAGTCGACGACCGGGGACGACCCGACCGCTCCGCTCCTGATCAGCCGGAGCGAGCTCGTCGAGGCGCTCCGACGGCGTGAGACTACTTCATCAATCGTTTGACCGATGTGGAGAGCGCGGCGCCGAGGGTGACCCGCTACTGCGATCTCGCAGGGCTGCCCATCGACGGCCGCGCTCGGCTATCCGTCGCAGACGCACGGATGCCCATCGGTGACGCCGAGGTGGAGGGGTAGGTGTCGGCGATCCGGCGTGCGGCCGATCCGTAGGGTCACGCCAGGGTCACGCCGGCCGATTCGGGCCCTCGAACGAGGAAGGCCCAGGCGCCAGAAGCACCGGCTGACCTTGGCCTTCACAGTGGAGCGGGTGAGGAGAATCGAACTCCCGTATTCAGCTTGGGAAGCTGATCGGAGCGGGTGCGCTGACCTGCGGGTTTCGGCGTACAGCCTGGTCAGGCCGTACTTCGAGTGGCGGTGCGTACCCGCCAGGCACCCCGGATCCGATTCCGCAGGGCCACGCCGCTAGCTCTCGACGTACTCAGCCCGACCGTCATCGTGGCGGTGAAATCGGCGTCAGGCGGGGCCCGCGAGCCAGGCGGCCGTCATCGTCGGGAACGAGCCGAGCATCGCCTCGATCAGATCGTGGGCGGTGACTGGCCGCTTCGTCCGCTTGGCGACGAGCGTATTGATGACCTCGTCGACGTCGTCGGGTGCCAAGGTCCAGAGGTGGGTCGCGAAGTCGTCGGCGGTCATCGCCAGCAGTCCGAGATCGGCAGACTCGGTCTCGGCCCGCAGTCGCTTATCGTTGGTGACGACGATCGATGCTTCGCCGGCGAGGGCGGCGGCGATCACGTGCTGGTCCTTCGAGTTGATGGCGGCGGGAGCGTCAACCGAGCCGGGGTCGATGAGTTGGTCGTCGAGCGCTTTGCACATGTGGCCGACCCGACGACGAAGTCCGGCAGGGTCGAGGTGCGGGGAAGTCCTCGATGAGGTTCCGCTCGACCTCGGCGACGGCCTCAGTCGACACGACCGGCTCGTAGAGCCCGAGGTCGAACGCGGTCATCAGAAAGTCGCAGGAGAGGATCGGGACGAGGACATCGGCATCCAGAGCCGCAACAAGTCGCTGCATCAGTCGTAGAGACCCAGCTCCTCGGCCTCCCGGGTCATCTTGTCGAGCGCTGCATGCCGCTTCGCGGCCGAGGCCTCACGGTAGGCGAGCACATCACCGAGCGAGAGGCGCCGATGAGTGCCCACCATCCGGGCAGGCAGCTTGTCCGCCTCGATGAGGCGGACGACGGTGGGCCTCGACACGCCGAGGACCGCTGCAGCCTGTTCCGTCGTGAGGTCCTCGGGAGAGCGCAGCACAAGTACCCGCTCGCCGTCGGCGGCCGCCTCGAGGAACTCGGCCAGGGCCTCGAGCACCGGCTGGGAAGGTCGAGCACGGTGCCGTCGCCGGCGGTGATGCGCGGACGGCTGCTACCGAGCGCGGCAGCACCTCGCGCGCCTGGTTTCGGTCCTTCTCGGTGACTGCGCTCATGGTGAGCAGTGTAGCTCCAAACGAAATATCCGAACAGGCACCTACTGGAGCACCATCCAAACCGGACACTCAGCCCTCGGGGTGGGCGTCCGGACTTGGCGCCCCGGGCGCGCTACTGGGACCGTTGATCAGAGCGGAATGTGCACCTGCGAGATGGTCCCGACGTCGTCGTCGAGCTTCCGCCACAAGACGGAGTGGAAGACGAGGCGCAGGAGGAATCGGTCGGTTTCCGGACCGACCTCTGCCGTGTCCTTGCCGAGCCGCTGCTTCCAGTCGTCGGCGAGGTCCGACTGCTCGGGTACCGAGAGGCTGGGTAGGCGTTCGACCGGTCGGTCCCCCACACGTAGCCGTCAGGCCCACCGGCATCGAGCCACGCTTGGTAGTCGACGAACTCATCGGACCAGGACCTCGGCCACACGTCGTGACGTACGCGGGTCTCGTAGTCGAGCCGCACGCAGTGGGTGAAGGTCAGCTCGTGGGTTCCGGGATCGGATCCGAGTACGTCCTGGACCACGATCAGGTAGTCACGGCCGTGCCTGGCCCAGCCGTGGCCGAGCACCGTGAAATACAAGGGGTGCAACCGCTGAAGGAGCTCAGCCAACGACGGCATCAGAGATCGATCGCTGGAACGACGGTCGGCATCGGCACGTGTTGCCCTGAACCGTTCGCGTTGGCTCGATGCCTTCCGCCTCCCCTGAAGGGATCCCCAGATTCCTTGTCGAGTTTCGGGTCCGAATCGGGCTTACGTAGGCATGGAGCGACAGACGAGTGCATTCGCGCCGGCGGGATACCTGGCGGGAGGTCGGTGTGGTTGGTGGTCGTCGTGATGCGCGCCACGACGCTCAAGGCCACCGCCGCCATGCGTTGGGTCTCGACGGCGACGTCGAGGGGGCGGAGCTCCGATCGCTCCTCGAGGCTGCCCACCCGGGAACCGGCGCCCGACTGGGCCGCCGGTTCGGCCACTCATCGGCCCGGGCGTTCGACGCCGCGCTCGGCTGGTTCGAGCGCCACGGAGCGGTCACCCGCCGGGGCACCGACGGCGTGCTCCAGGTCGACACACTCGGGATCCCCGCCGCGGTGTTCCGTCAGCACACGCCTCGAACAGTCGACCCGCAGTTGCATTCCCACGCCATCGTCTCGGCCAAGGTCCAGGACGAGACCGGTCGGTGACTGGCGCTCGACGCCCGTTTCCCGAAGTGCCGGCAGCGCAGCATCGGCTGGGTGTACGACGCCGCGCTGCGAGCCGAGCTCACCGCCGGCTCGGCGTCGCCTGGGTCGACCGGGGCGACGGCGTCTTCGACCTGGGCGCGTCCCCGAGAAGGTCCGCGAGGCCTTCTCGTCCCGCACGCAGCAGGTCGAGGCGAAGTTGGCCGAGCTGGTGCGTGCCTGGTCGGACGCACACGACGGCTCAGACCCTGGTCCGCGCACGGCCGCCCGCCTCGAACGCAACGCCGTGCTGCACTCCCGGCCAGACAAGGTCCACGGCGTCGACGCCGCTGAGCTCCACGCCCACTGGAGGGCCGAAGTCCGCGCCGCCGGTTCGAGCCCACCCGCCACCTCAACACCCCCGCTCTGCTCACATAGGAACAGGCGTTCCAGACGTGGGCCACCCGCACCACTCGGCGCCCGGTGGTCGGGCTCGCCCCGTCGGGCGCGGCGGGGTGTTCGCCCACTGGTGCGACACCCTCCCGCACCACACGCTCGACACCCCACGACGCTTCGAGCACCAGTGGGAAGCCCAGGCCAGCCTCGCCCTGCGCCCGGCCGGCCCGAAGCCGCAGACGCGTACATCGCCCGCGGAGGATCCACAGCGCCATCCGGCGACCGTCCGGTCACGGGTGGCCCAGGCACATCCCGGCCGTGCCCAGGCCGGGCGAACCGTCGCGATAACCACCACCAACGCCGAGACGGCCCGAGCGATCAACCGCGAGATCCAGTATCTGGCGCATCCCGGCGCAACCGGCGGTGTCCGCCTGCACGACGACACCACCGTCCAGGCCCGCCTCCACCGCGATGCCGGACTCGAACCCCCGCACCCGATCGCCGCCACCCGGGCTGCGCTCGCCGACCTGCGACGCGCCGATGCGGCGATGAACGCGGCCGAGTCCCCGACTGTTGTCGACCCGGAGCCGACGCCCCCGATCGCCCCCACCGCGCCGCTGCCGACCCGGCCGACGGGTCCGTCGCTCGGTCTGTAGCCCGGCGGTACCCCGGGTCTTGCGTCGCCCGGCCGCACATGACGGGCCTTCTCCACCGGCAGCCACCACTGCCCGTCCCTCCCGGAGCAGGCCATACCACGCAACGGCGACGCCGGAGGCAGGATCGACCGCCTCCCCCTCGGGCCGCTATCGAGTCCGCATCGTCACCCCCGGCGGCCGACGCCTCAGCCTCGGCACCCACCCCACCAAGCGCTCCGCCGAAGCCGCCTACGGCCGGTCGGTCACCGACCAGGCCGACGGCAAGAGCGCCACCCCGTCGGCGGTCACCACGCCGACGCTCGCCGACTACGCGTCGAGCTGGGTCGACACCCGGCTCACGAAGCGCGGCGAGCCGGTCCTGCCACGGGTCAAGGACCTCTACCTCATGCAGCTTCGGCTTCACATCGTCCCTGCCTTCGGCACCAGCCGACTGGCCCGGATGACCACCGCCCAGGTCCGCGACTGGAACGCTCGTCTGCGAGGACCGGAGGGGCCAGGCACGAGCACGGCGGCCAAGGGCTACCGACTGCTGCGCTCGATCCTGGCGACCGCTGTCGAGGATGGGTTGATCCCTTCGAACCCCTGCACCATCAAGGGCGCCGGCGTCGAACCAGCAGATGAGCGCCCCATCCCCACCGTCGCCCAGGTCCACGACCTCGTAGAGCAACTACCCGAGCGGATGCGATGCGTTGTCCTCCTCGCAGCGTTCGTCGGTCTGCGACGAGGCGAGATCCTCGGTCTCCGCCGTGGGGACATCGACCTCGACCTTCGAGAGATCGCCATCGTTCGTCAGCGTCCGCTCGACGGCCACGGCAACCACCTCGTCGGGCCACCCAAGTCCGAGGCCGGGAGGCGGGTCCTCGACATCCCGAAGTCGCTGATCGCCGACCTACGCAACCATCTCGATGACTACGCCCAGGCCGGCGACGATGGTTGCGTCTTCACCGGCCAGAAGGGCGGGCCGCTCGCACCCGCGTCTGGCAGGACGCCTGGGCCAAGGCGCGAACCGAGGTCGGCCTTCCCGAGATCCACCTCCACGACCTCCGCCATCTGGCTGGCATGCTGGCGGCGAGCACGGGCGGCAGCACCAAGGAGGTCATGTACCACCTTGGCCACAGCACCCATCAAGCCGCCCTCGTCGACTAAATGTCGATGTCGACATAGGTGGATCAAGCGGGCATGGTCGGCACCCGCGCCCTCGCGCCGCTGCTCGACCAGGCAGCGACAGCGGGAGCGAAGGTGGTCCTGGTCGGTGACCCGAAGCAGCTGCCCGAGATCGAGGCAGGCGGGTTCCTCCGCCACCTCGCCCAGCACCACGACGTGCATACGCTGACCGAGAACCGGCGTCAGCGCGTCGGCTCGGGAACGCGACACGATCAGCGACCTCGCCCACGGCCGCGTCGACGCAGCGCTCGAACGCATGACCGCGAACGACGGTGTCGTCGTCGGCCACAACGCCGACCTGGTCCGACAACGAATGGCTGACGACTGGTTCGACCACCACCGCAGCAGCGGGGCTTCTGCGGTGATGATGGCGAGCCGCAACAGCGACGTCGACGACCTCAACCGGCGGGCTCATCAGCTCATGGCCGACCACGGCCACCTCCAGGGCGAACCGCTGCACCTCGACGACCGGCCGTTCCAGCTCGGCGACCGCGTGGTGTGCCTGCGCAACGACCGGCATCTCAACGTGCGCAATGGCACCGTCGGCAACATCACCCACATCGACCACCAGCACCGCACCCTCACCATCGACACCCCCGACGGAACCCGGCGCTTACCGGGCGAGTATCTCGATGACGGGCACGTTCGTCACGGCTACGCCGTCACCATCCACAAAGCCCAGGGCATCACATGTGACCACGCGCTGTTCCTCGGCAGCGACGAGCTCTACCGAGAATCCGGCTACGTCGGCCTCTCCCGAGGTAGGGAGTCGAACCGGATCTACGCCGTCTCCACCACACCCGATCCCGAAGCCCACATCCCCAAACAACTCCGCAAGGACCGAGAGCCGCTCGACGTGCTCACCTACGCACTCGAACAGACACGAGCCCAACACCTCGGGATCGACCACGACGCCGAGCCCGATGTCGGAGCAGGTCTGTAACGTGAGCGCCGTATCGCCGTCGTTCACGGCCTCTCCATCTCGCATCGAGGAGCGGTAGCCGTGGCGATCACGCGTCGGGAGACGAACAGCAACGGGCGGGCGTATGCGGACGGTAGGCCGAGGTGGCAGGTCCGGCCGCGCCGACCAGATGGCAGCCAGTACAGCGAGACGTTCACGACCCGGAAGGCTGCCGAGCGCTGGGAGCGCGACCAGCTCACGTCTCAAGGCAACGGCGGGTGGGTCGACCCGGCCGCCGGGCGAGCGCTCCTGGTTGATCGCGCGGAGTCGTTCCTGACGGACCGTCCCCCGCCCCTCGCACCGAAGACGCTGGAGCTGTACCGCAACCTCCTGGATCGCTTCATCCTCCCGACCTTCGGCGACGTGCCGATCGGCTCCATCACCACCGAAGCCGTTCGGGCTTGGCTCAGCCGGGTCCGCAACGACTCGTCCGAGCTGCAGTCGGCCAAGGCGTACCGTCTCCTTCGCGCCATCCTGAACGTGGCCGTCAGTGACGCGGTGATCGCCCGGAATCCGTGTGTCATCAGCGGTGCTGGACAGGAGCACTCGGGCGAGCGGCCGCTGGCGATTGCGGAGCAGATCCACCAGCTCGCCGAAGCGATCCGTCCGCACCTCAGGGCCCTCGTCCTGCTCGCGGCGTTCGGTGCCTTGCGCCGAGGTGAGCTGTTCGGACTGGAGCGTCGAGACCTCGACCTTGGTGCCGGCCAGTTGTCAGTACAGCGTCAAGCGATCTACCTGAAGGACGGCACGCGGAAGGTGACGCCTCCGAAGAGCGCGGCGGGTGTGCGAACGGTCAGCTTGCCGCCGTTCGTCGCCGAGGCCCTGAAGGAGCACCTCACGACATGGACCGCGCCCGAGCCAGACTCACCCGTCTTCGTCGGGAAACGGGGCGGACCGCTCGGAACCGTGTCGCTGCAGGCGTGCTTCGACGAAGCCCGGCGGGCGACAGGGCTCGCCCAGCTCACCCTGCACGACCTTCGCCACGCCGGCGGCACGATGGCTGCGTGGACGGGCGCCACGACCAAGGAGCTGATG
The DNA here is from genome assembly GCA_027493675.1 of Microthrixaceae bacterium. Classification (GTDB taxonomy): domain Bacteria; phylum Actinomycetota; class Acidimicrobiia; order Acidimicrobiales; family Microtrichaceae; genus JAMLGJ01. The sequence continues at coordinate 360,829 of JAOSKI010000001.1, forward strand.
GCACGGCTCGGCCACTCCACCCACGACGCGGCGCTTCGCTACCAGCACGCAGCGCAAGTCCGTGATGCCGAGATCGCCGTAAAGCTCGATGTGTTTCGGCCCCAGGTCGATGTGAACCCCCCGTCCGTCGGTCGGCAGACGGGAGTAGCGTTGTGTTGATGGATCTCACCACGGTCATCGAGACCCGCCCCGGTGTGCGCAGCGGCAAGCCCTGCTTCGTCGGGAACCGCATTGCGGTCTACGACGCCTCGAGTATCTCGCTTCGGGGATGACCACCGAGGAGATCGTTGCCGACTTCCCGGAGCTGACGCCGGAGCACGTTCGGGCCGCCATCGAGTTCGCTGCTCTTCGTGAACGCCGCCTCGCCACAGCGTGAGGCTCCTGTTCGACCAGAACCCGTCGAGGACGCTCGTCGGCGGCCTGCGAGACGTGTTTCCGGAGAGCCAACACGTGACGGCGCTCGGTCTCGACACGGCGACGGACCGAGAGATCTGGGACTACGCCGGCGAGCACGGTTACGTCACCGCTTCGAAGGACTCCGACTTCCGGCAGCTCAGCGCTTCTCCACGGCCCACCTCCGAAGGTCGTGTGGCTCCGGATCGGCAATGCGTCGACCGCCACGGTCCTTCGGACCCTCCTCGACCACACCCAGGTCGTGGAGGCGTTCGCGCTCAGCGAGGACGAGGCGCTCTCGTCCTGCCGGGCATGCCCGGCTGACCCTGCCGGGATCGGCATGTGCAACATCTGTGCAACATCGCGGATCTGGTCGAGTCGGTGCGTGCGCCGGGAACGACGAAACCCCTGCAGTTGCAGGGGTTTCGCTCCAGAGCGGGTGAGGAGAATCGAACTCCCGTATTCAGCTTGGGAAGCTGATGTTCTACCATTGAACTACACCCGCGTGATTTCGCCGTCGGGACGCTTCTCCAACCGGTCGGCCCTTCGGCGGTGGCAACTCTAGCGCCCAGGATCCTCACCCCGGCACCCGGTGGTCCCTGAGGTGCGTGTGTTGCTGGCGGTGGGCGCACCTGGTTGGGTCGAACGGCCCACTGCTGGGGCACCTGCTTATTTGGAGGTGACCAGGGTGGCGGTACCAAGGGAGATGTACAGGTCCGGGAAAGCGACGATCTCCACACCACCGTTGGTCGCAGGTGTGGGGTTAGCGAGGCGAAACCGGCTCGGGCCAAGACCCCTTGAGGCACCGCCATGTCAGTCCGGCACGTAATCCGAGGACCAGTACCCCGATCGAAGCGGGAACGCAGCATCGCAGTTGCGGCGGTGCTGGGGCTGCTCGCCATGTTGTTGTCGTACCTGCCGAGTACCGCAGTGTCGGCAACCCCGGCGGAGGATGGCAACCCCGATCTTCCGCAGAAATGCGGACTCGATATGACGATCATCATCGACCGCTCGGGCAGTATCGGCAGCTACAACGACGACATGATCGACGCGGCCAACGCGCTCATCGACGGTGTGTCCAACACCGGCTCGAAGGTGCAGGTCATCTCGTTCGCGACGACTGCGACAGCGGTCACGCTCGCGGGTGGCGTGGGGTCGAGCAACAACATCGGTGACCTTCGCCTCCTGCCGGCCGAGGACGTCAACTTGACGAAGTACACCTCCAGCGGCGGCACGAACTGGGACGACGCCCTCGAGATGGCGAGGCGTCAACCCGCGGTCACCCCACTCACCGTCGTGCTGACCGACGGCAACCCGACCTACCACAACACCGGTAGCGGCGTGAACGGTCACGGGAACTCCGTTGGCGGCACCGGTTACAGCACGAGCGCCACCGACCTCGCGAAGGCGGTCGCCGAGGCGGACCTGCTCAAGGCCGCCGGTACCCACATGCTGGCAGTCGGCATCGGTGATGACATCAACACCGCCAACCTCGAGAAGATCTCCGGTGACGAACGGCTGACCGCGAACAACGGCATGAGCTTTGCCGAGGCGGACTGGACCACGGTGGGCTTCAGCCAGCTGAAGGGACTTCTCGAGGACTTCGTCAAGGAGCTCTGCGCCCCGTCGCTGAACATCACCAAGACCGAGATCCCGCTCAGTGGCCCTGAGCGCCTCGGCGACGGCTGGACCTTCGGCCTCGACCTGGCGAGTGCCCCGCAGAAGTGGGAGAACCCCACACAACCGGCTTCGAACACCTCGGCCTCGCAGGTGACCGACGACGGCAAGGTGAACTTCAAATGGGAACAGGGTGCAACCGGCACCATGGGTGCCACGGTCACCGAGCAACCCCGCGACGGATGGCTGTTCTCGTCGGCGACCTGCGAGCGTCGCAACTACGACACCGGCGTGGTCACCCAGCTGACGCTCACCCCGCAGACCAACTCCGATGGTTCCGTGCAGTGGGCGATACCGGGTGGCCTCGGCCCGGCCGACTCGGTGAACTGCAACGTCCGCAACCGTGAGGTGGCGCCCGGTCGCATCGACGTGCGCAAGATCACGGTACCCGCGAACATGCCGGGCAAGTTCGATTTCACCCTCACCGGACCCGGTCCGGTCCGTGAGCTGGACGACCTCACCCACGGCGACACCGAGAGCTTCGGTGACGTTGCACCGGGCACCTACGCGGTGAGCGAGGGCGTGGCCGCGAACTACAGCCTCACCTCAGCTGTGTGCGACAACGTCGGCACCCAGGCGCAGGAGAACGTGGACGCAGGCTCTGTGGCCGTCGCGGAGGGCGAGCACTGGCTGTGCACCTTCACCAACACAGCCGACCAGGGCTCGATCACGGTCCGCAAGGTCGCGCAGGGAGCCGACGGGACCTTCGCGTTCGAGTCGGACTTCAACGGTGACTTCCAGCTCACCACCACCGGTGGCGCGGCACAGACCGGCGCAGTCCCGGTCAGTCCCGGCACCTACTCGGTGGTCGAGTCGGGCTCTGGCACCGTGGACCCAGCAGTCCGCGGTGTGCGACGACGGTTCGCCCGTCGGCAGCATCAAGGTCGGCCCGGGTGAGGGACGTCGTGTGCACGTTCACCAACGTCGCTCCGGATCCGACGCTGTCGGTGACCAAGACCGCAGGCGTCGCCTCGGTAGCGGAGCCCGGTGCGAGTGTGACCTTCACGGTGAACGTCACCAACACCAGCATCGAGCCGGTGACGATCGACTCGGTCACCGACGCGGTCGGCGGCGGTGCCCCCTTCGACGTCACGGCTCTGCCCGGCAACACCTGTGACGACCTCATCGGAGACACCCTCGCACCCGGTGCATCTGCGAGCTGCACCTTCGTGCTCTGGGTCGATGGCAACGCCGGCGACGCGGTCAGCGACGTGGTCGAGGTGAAGGGCCACGACGACGACGAGACACCCGTGAGCGACGACGACGGCGAGATCGTGACCGTCAAGGACGTGCAACCGCAGGTGAGCGTGGACAAGGTCGCTGGAGTGGCCAGCGTCGATGAGCCCGGCGGTGACGTGCAGTACACCGTCACGGTGAGCAACCCCGGTGGCGAGTCGATCACGGTCGACTCGCTCACCGATTCGATCTCCGGTGGGCCCGCGGTCGACCTGGGGCCGTCGGCCCGGTCGTCAAGGCGACGACCTGTGACACCGTGATCGGTGCCACCCTCGCTCCCGGTGCGTCGAAGTCCTGTGTGTTCACCGTCCGGGTGAGCGGTGACGGCGGCACCTCGGTCAGCGACGTCGTGACCGTCCACGGCGGTGACGACGACGGCAACGACGTCTCGGACACCGACGACGCCACGGTCGACATCAACGACGTCGTCCCCACGGTCGCGATCACGAAGACCGCCGGGTCGGCCACGGTGGCGGAACCCGGGGCGAACGTGACCTTCACGTTCCTGATCGAGAACACCGCCCCGAAGCAGTGACGATCACGTCTCTGACCGACACCGTGTTCGGTGATCTCACCGACGAGTGCGATCTGGAGGGGGATGTGCTCGCTCCCGCCGACGGCAACGCCGGCTCCGGGCCCGACACCGCCCTGTGCCAGGTCACCAGGGCGGTCATGGGCAACGCCGGTGCCCAGCACCACAACGTGGCGACCATCGTGGTCGCAGACGACGACGACAACACCGGAACCGCCTCCGATGACGCCACAGTCGGCATCACCGATGTGTTGCCGACGATCACCGTGGACAAGGACGCATCCGTCGCCTCGGTTTCCGAACCGGGTGCGCCGGTGGTGTTCACCGCCGAGATGACCAACACCAGCGCCGAGCCGGTCACGATCACCTCGGTGACCGACGCGATCGGCGGCGGTGCCCCCTTCGACATCACCACGGCGTCGCCTCCGGTCATCGCGACCGACTGCGGAGCCGCAATCGGCACTGTCGTGGCACCGGGCACCACCTACAGCTGCACCTTCAGCGTGGTCGTGTCGGGCAATGCCGGAGCCTCGGTCACCGACACGGTGCGCTTCACAGTCACAGATGACGAGGGCAACCAGGCGACCGACGACGACGACGAGACCGTCGACATCAAGGATTCGGCGCCGGGTCTGGAGGTCACAAAGGAGGCTTCGGTGTCGGAGGTGTCCGAGCCGGGTGCGGATGTGGAGTTCACCTTCACGGTTCGCAACACCTCGGTCGAGGACGTGACAATCACGTCGCTGGTGGATTCGGTGTTCGGTGATCTCAGCGCCGAGTGTGGTCTGGCCGGCGATGTGCTGGCTCCTGGTGCGACCACTGAGTGCAAGATCACCCGGTTCATCGCAGGCAACGCCGGTCATGAGCATCGCAACGTGGTGGTCGTGACCGGCTCCGATGACGAGGGCAACGAGACCACTGACGAAGACGACGAGTCCGTGGATGTGGACGACGTGCTGCCGACGGTCGAGGTCACCAAGGAGGCTTCGGTGTCGGAGGTGTCCGAGCCGGGTGCGGATGTGGAGTTCACCTTCACGGTTCGCAACACCTCGGTGGAGGACGTGACGATCACGTCGCTGGTGGATTCGGTGTTCGGTGATCTGAGCGCCGAGTGTGGTCTGGCCGGCGATGTGCTGGCTCCGGGTGCGACCACCGAGTGCACGATCACCCGGTTCGTCGGTGGTAACGCCGGCGACGTCCATCACAACACGGTGGTGGTCACCAGCCGTCGACGACGAGCAGAACACCACCACCGACGACGACGACGAGACCGTCGATGTGGACGACTCGGCTCCAGGGCTGGAGGTCACCAAGGAGGCTTCGGTGTCGGAGGTGTCCGAGCCGGGTGCGGATGTGGAGTTCACCTTCACGGTTCGCAACACCTCGGTCGAGGACGTGACGATCACGTCGCTGGTGGATTCGGTGTTCGGTGATCTCAGCGCCGAGTGTGGTCTGGCCGGCGATGTGCTGGCTCCTGGTGCGACCACTGAGTGCAAGATCACCCGGTTCGTCGGTGGCAACGCCGGTCATGAGCATCACAACGTGGTGGTCGTGACCGGCTCCGATGACGAGGGCAACGAGACCACTGACGAAGACGACGAGTCCGTGGATGTGGACGACGTGCTGCCGACGGTCGAGGTCACCAAGGAGGCTTCGGTGTCGGAGGTGTCCGAGCCGGGTGCGGATGTGGAGTTCACCTTCACGGTTCGCAACACCTCGGTCGAGGATGTGACGATCACGTCGCTGGTGGATTCGGTGTTCGGTGATCTGAGCGCCGAGTGTGGCCTGGCCGGCGATGTGCTGGCTCCTGGTGCGACCACTGAGTGCAAGATCACCCGGTTCGTCGGTGGTAACGCCGGCGACGTCCATCACAACGTGGTGGTCGTGACCGGCTCCGATGACGAGGGCAACGAGACCACTGACGAAGACGACGAGTCCGTGGATGTGGACGACGTGCTGCCGACGGTCGAGGTCACCAAGGAGGCTTCGGTGTCGGAGGTGTCCGAGCCGGGTGCGGATGTGGAGTTCACCTTCACGGTTCGCAACACCTCGGTCGAGGACGTGACGATCACGTCGCTGGTGGATTCGGTGTTCGGTGATCTGAGCGCCGAGTGTGGTCTGGCCGGCGATGTGCTGGCTCCGGGTGCCACCGCTGAGTGCAAGATCACCCGGTTCATCGCAGGTAACGCCGGCGATCTCCACGAGAACACCGTGGTGGTCACAGCCGTCGATGACGACGACAACACGGCCACCGGCGACGACGACGAGGCCGTCGACGTCACCGACGTGCTGCCGGTGATCGAGGTCACCAAGGACGACGGCGAGGCGTCCGTCGACGCCCCGGGCGGTGAGGTCACCTACACGGTGAAGATCACCAACTCGTCGGTCGAGCCGGTCACGGTGACGTCCATCACCGATGTCGTGAACGGTGGGGCTCCGATCGACGTGACGGTCGTGGCCGATCCGATCACCGCTACGACCTGTGAGCTGGGTGGCGTCATCGCTCCCGGTGAGACCTACGAGTGCACCTTCGACATCACCGTCGAGGGTGACGGGAGCAGCGACGTGTTCGACGTGGTCACCGCCACGGTGACCGATGACGAGGACAACACAGCGACCGACACCGACGACGAGCAGACGCCGGTGGATCCTGTTGCCGACCTCGCTGTCGAGAAGACCGTGAGCGCCGACGAGGTCAACTCCGGTGACCAGGTGACCTACACGCTGAAGGTGACCAACTCCGGGCCGTCGACCGCCTCGGAGGTGGTGCTCACCGACGAGCTGCCCGAGGGACTCGAACTGCTCTCGGTGGAGGGAGCCGAGGGCCAGGAATGGGACTGCGAGGCCTCCACCGACAAGGTGGTGTCGTGCAGGCTGCTGGCCCTGGCGGCGGAGAGCACCGCAACGGTGACCGTGGTCGCCAAGGTGACCGCTGACCCCGGGACCATCCGTAACGTCGTGGTCGTCGACTCCGAAACCGACGATCCCGATGACACCGACAACACCGACGACGTGGATGTCAAGGTGGTGACCGAACCGGTCCCCACCACGACCACCACGGTTCCGGAGGCAGCGGGTCCCGCTCCCACCGTGGCGACCGAGACGGCTGTTCAGCAGCCGGCGGCCGCACCCGGCGGTAGCGTCCAGCGGGCACCGCTGGCCTTCACCGGCGGCACGGCGCTGGTGTTGGCACTCGGTGGGCTCGTGGTCCTGGTCGCCGGGCTGGCCCTGGTGATCACGGCGCAACGACGCAGGCCGGCGGCCGACTGAGCATCGGCGGTGCCGGGGTCCGTCAGCCGGGTCCTGGCATCACCGGCCAAGCTGGGGTGATCGCAGGTGGGGTAGCTGCGATCACCCTCGCTCGCGCCCCGGGGCCGTTCACGAGGCACCGGCGGTGCCGTGGGCCCTTCGCGGACGCTACGGTGCCAGCCGTGATCCTCTCCGACGCAACCATCCGCTCCGAGGTCGCATCGGGCCGGATCGTGATCGACCCGTTCGACGACGCGATGGTGCAGCCGAGCTCCATCGACGTGCGCCTGGATGCCCGCTTCCTGGTGTTCCGCAGCCCACACGCGCGGTGATAGACGTCAAGGAGGACCTGTCGGATCTGACCGAGATGGTCCGGGCCGACGACGGTGAGCCCCTTCATCCTCCACCCGGGGGAGTTCGTGCTCGGCTCCACCGCCGAACGGGTTGCCCTTCCCGACGACATCGTGGGCCGGATCGAGGGCAAGAGCTCCCTCGGCCGGCTCGGGTTGCTGATCCACACCACCGCCGGGTTCGTCGACGCGGGCTTCGAGGGCTACCTGACCCTCGAGCTGTCGAACGTCGCGACTCTTCCGATCACCCTGTACCCGGGGATGAAGATCGGACAGATCAGCTTCCTGCGCATGGACCGGCCGGCCGAGGTGCCCTACGGAGCGGGATCGCTCGGTTCGAAGTACGCGGGTCAGGTCGGGCCCACTCCGAGCCAGTACTGGAAGAACTTCGGGTCTTCTTGATCTCGACGGTGCCGGATCCACACAGCAGCGTCGACTACTGCTGGGAGGCCTTCCGCGCCACCACGAGATAGGTGATGCTCGAGTAGTGGCGGGGTAGCGGCTTGGCGGCCACCTCGGCAACGAAGCCCAAGAGGTTGATCGCAGCGGTGGCGGCGCGGGCCAGCAACCTGACCACGGGGTTGGTGCTGAACGTCGCCGCCCCGATCGGGTACGCCGCAGAAGCAGTCCGGTGAGGAACACCTCACCCTGATGGTGCACGCGCTCCACTGTGAACCCCCGCGACTCGAACAATCGCGTGAGGCCCTCCTCGGTCCAGCGCCAGTAGTCGTGTGGATCCGGATGGTGGATGAACACACCGTGGGTCGACAACAGGATGGTGCCGCCCGGCTCGAGCACCCTGTGGGCCTCGTCGAGCAGCTCGGCGGGATCGTCAGCGTGCTCGAGGCTCTGGGTCGACAGGACCGTCGAGGCTGCACCGCTGCGGATGGGCAGCGACTCCGCGAAGCCGACCACGTCGGGGTCCCCATGGCGATAGGTCCTGTCCACCCCGATCGTGCGGGCCCTGAACAGCGGTGCGTACGGCTTCTCCCCCGCAGCCGAGGTCGATCAGCAGTCCATCCGCGCACCTGTCGCTCTCGGAGCGGAGCGCGCCGGCCAGTTGACGCAGGCTGTGGTAGCCGTAGTCCCAGATCGCGGGCTCGAGTCGGCCGCTGGGGTGGGTGTGCTCCATCTCAGCAGCCCGCCGCTGCGCCAACCGGCGGCCTCGTTGGTGCGCTTGTCCTGTGAAGCACGCGCTGTTGCGGGTCAGTCCGAGCCGGAGCCGGCATCCGGGCCGTCCGAGGCGCCTGCGTTGGCGGTGACCGCCACCGGCTCGGCGTTCTCGAGCGCCTCGAGCAGGTGCATCGCCAAGTCGCCCACCTTTACGTCGTCGTCCTCCACTCCCTGGGACTTCACGCCGTCGTCGACCATGATGTAGCAGAACGGGCAGGCGGTGGCGATGCGGGTCGCACCCGTGGAGAGCAGTTCCTGGGAACGCTCGACGTTGATCTGCTTGCCGGTGTTCTCCTCCATGAACATGCGCGCACCGCCGGCGCCGCAGCACATGGACTTGGTGCCGTTGCGGCCCGCCTCCACGATCTCGATCCCTGCGAGCGTGCCGATCACGTTGCGCGGAGCGGTGTACACGTCGTTGTGGCGGCCCAGGTAGCAGGCGTCGTGGTAGACGATGCGCTCGTCGAGGCGGGCACCGGTCATGTCGAGGCGACCCGACTCGATGAGCTCTTCGAGGAACTGGCTGTGGTGGACCACCTCGTAATGACCGCCCAGTTGGGGGTACTCGTTGCCCAGGGTGTTGAAGCAGTGCGGGCACTGGGTGATGATCTTGCGCACCCCCATGCCGTCGAGCGTCTCGATGTTCTGCATCGCGAGCATCTGGAAGATGTACTCGTTGCCCGAACGCCGCGCCGGGTCGCCGGTGCAGTTCTCCGCCGGTCCGAGGATCGCGAAGCTCACCGACGCGCGCTGGAGCAGCCTGGCCATCGACTGCGTGACCTTCTTGTTCTTGTCGTCAAAGGAGCCTGCGCAGCCCACCCAGTACAGGTATTCCCGCGGTGAGAGGGTCGCCTCCGTCGAGGATCTCGATCCCTTCGAGGTCCTTGGCCCAGTCGGCCCGTTCGGTCTGGGACATGCCCCAGGGGTTGCCCGAGTTCTCCATGCCCCGGTATGCGCTTCCCAACTCGGTGGGGAAGTCGGACTCCATGAGCGACAGGTACCGGCGCATGTCGAGCACCTTGTCGAGGATCTCGATGTTTACCGGGCAGTTCTCGTCGCAGGCCTTGCAGGAGGTGCAGGACCACACTTCCTCGGACGTGATGCGCTCGAACACCGAGTCGGCCGAAACCGTGATCTCGGCGTCGACACCGATGGGGGCGACACCGCGAAGCGGCCGGTGGCCGCCATGACCTCACCGGCCTTGAGCACGATCTCCCGGGGATCCAGTGGCTTTCCGGTGGCGTGCGCCGGACACACGGCGGTGCAGCGCCCGCACATCGTGCAGGCGTCGAGGTCGAGCAGTTGCTTCCAAGTGAAGTCCTCGATCGCAACGGCGCCGAAGGACTCGAGCTCCGGTCTCCATGAGGTTGGGCATCGCCTTCATGGCGCCCTTCGGGCGGTCCTTGGCCGACAGGTACATGTTGAGCGGCGAGGTGAAGATGTGGCGCAGCATCGTGATCGGGAGGATCGCGAGGAACACCACGAAGCTGCCCACGTGGATGATCCACAGGACCTGGTGCGTGGCGGACAAACCGCTCTCGGGCAGCTCCTCGAAGAGCACTCCGAGCGGATAGCCCACGAAGGACCACTTCTCGAAGTCCGGCATGCCGTCGTACGCGATGCGGGCACCCTCGGTGAGCAGGCCGGTGATGCCCAAGGTGAGGAGCACAGCGAGGATCAGTGCGTGCTCGGGCTTGGTCTTGATGCGTATCCGGTAGACCTTCTGGCCGTAGCGGCGCACGATCGCCCAGATGACACCTGCGCTGAACACCACGCCTGCTGCATCCCCGACGAACGAGTACGCCTGGTAGAGGGTGCCGTGGAGGAACTTGGCGCCTTCGGGCAGTTGGTGGTTGATCTCGAGCACGGTGGTGACTGCGAGCAGGATCAGGAACCCGAAGTAGATCATCGAGTGCATGGCCCCCGCAGCGGGGTCACGCAGCAGCGTCTGCATGTAGAGGCCCGCACGCAGGTTCTCCAGGCGCCTCTTGGCGTTCGCAGGCGTGAGGTCACGGCGGTCGGGGCCACCGCGCACCCAGTTCTTCATCCGCTGGGCGAACATGAAGGCGCCGTAGACGATGACCACTGGGAGCACCGTGTAGAACGCGACCTTGAGCCAGGCTGGTATGTTCTCGAACACCTCGCGGGTGATCGGACTCTCGTCGTGCCACTGCATGATCGAGGCGAAGATCCCGGATCCCACCACGATCAGCGCGACGACCACGCCGATGGTGATCGCGATCTGATACGGCTGCAGGCGTGCCGGGCCCGGAACCTCGGTCTCGGACGCCTCTTCGGATGCTGTCTCGGTGGCAGTCATAGCGGCTTCAACCTACCGCGGCGTCGCTGCGAGAGCAGACTCCGGTGCCGCCGATGACGATCGGTCGGTCAGAGACTGCACCCGAGGTGCACCTCGTGTGGAGTGGTCACCGGGGAGGTCGAGCGAACCCGGGAAGCCCTCGGTCGTCCCGGTGTGCGACGGTCGGCATGGGGGCGGCGCGGATGGGGCGGTGCGGATCGAGTTGAATATGACCACCGGAAAGGGGGCTGATGAAGGTCATCGCCACGGCGGCCGCCAAAGGCGGCGTCGGGAAGACATCCATTGCGGTCAACCTGGCGGTCCTGGCGGCGCGAGCCGGAGTGCGCTCGCTGCTGTGGGATCTCGATCCGCAGGCCGCATCGACGCACTGCCTGCGCATGAACGTGACGATGAATGGCGGGGCGGCGAAGATGCTCGGCGGGGAATCGTGACCTGGACGCCTTCGTGAGGCCGTCGTTCATCGAGCACCTCGACGTGGTCCCTGCCGATGCGACGCTCAGGTCGGCCGAGGCGGTACTGGCGGAGCGCCGTTGGCCCGACCGCGCGATCCGCAAGCTGCTGCGCCCACTCGCCGGCGACTACGACCTGGTCGTGCTCGACTGTCCGCCCGGTCTGGGCCTGCTGGCCGAGGCGGTGTTCGGCGCCGCCGACCTGGTGCTCACCCCGATCGTGCCTGCACCGCTGGCGATTCGCGGGCTCGAACAGACACTCGCGTTCTTCGAGGCCAACGACGTGGATTCAGAGATCCTGGCGGTGCTGTCGATGGTCGATCGTCGCAAGGTGCTGCACCGGCAGGTGCTCGGGCGTGTGGAGTCCTCCGAGCACTTCGCACGCACCGCGATCCCGTTGTCAGACGCGGTGGAACGCATGGGCCTCGAGCAGATGCCCCTCAGTGTTGGCGTCGCCACGCTGTCTTTCATCGGTCGCCTTCGCTCAGCTCTGGGAGGAGATCCGCGAGACGCTCGATCTCGGCTGAGGTCTCACGGCGGGACTGCTCGGTGTCAGCCGCCCGAGGCCTGTTCCGCCACGGCCTTGGCTCGCGCCGCCACCTCGTCGGGGTCCATGAGGTAGCGCTCGTCGACGGCCAGTTCCGCCGAGGGTGCCATGTCCGGCCCGAGCTCGTAGCGCAGCGGCACGCCGGTGGGGATGTTGAGCTCGGTGATCTCGTCGTCGGAGATCCCTGGAGGTGCTTCACCAGGGCGCGAAGCGAGTTTCCGTGGGCTGCCACGAGACGCGGCGACCCGCCACCAGGTCGGGCACGATGGCGTCGTACCAATAGGGAGCATCCGCTCCACGACATCCGCCAGGCATTCCGCGGCGGGCACGAGCTCGGGGGCAAAGCGGCGTAGCGCTCGTCGTCGTTGGGGTTGTGAGCGTTGCCCTCGGTGATCGGTGGGGGTGGCGTGTCGTAGCTGCGACGCCACACCTTCACCTGATCGGCGCCGTAGAGCTGAGCGGTCTCGGCCTTGTCCCGGCCGGTCAGGTCGCCGTAGTGGCGTTCGTTCAAGCGCCAGTGGCGCCGCACCGGGATCCATGACCTTCCCATCTCGGCCAGCGCGATGTTCGCGGTGCGGATTGCCCGTACCTGCACCGACGTGTGGACAACATCGGGTGCGAAGCCGGCGTCGGCCATCATCGCCCCGCCGGCGCGGGCCTCGGCTTCGCCGGTGGCGGTCAGGTCGCAGTCGTGCCAACCCGTGAACAGGTTCGCCTTGTTCCATTCGCTCTGTCCGTGTCGCAGCAGCACGAGCTCTGCCATCAGATGGTCCTTTCGGGTGGGCTTCCCAACGGGCCCGATGGTGCCCCACCGGCCAACTCGACACAAGGAAGCGCCCCGTCGCAGCGAGGAGGCAGGAGCCCGGGGATGCGTACACTCGCTGCGATGGCCCCACAGACGGTGTCGAGGCGAGGCTCACGGGTGACCGGTGATCCCAGGGTCACGGTGGTGATCCCCTGTCACAACTCCCTTCGACGGTTGCCGGAGACGCTCGAGACGGTTCTCGGTCAGTCGTTCGGGGACTTCGAGGTCGTGCTCGTGGACGACGGCGGTGACGACGACCTCGCAGGTTGGGCTTCGTCGCTCCACGACGACCGTGTCCGAGTGGTGCGCCAGGAGAACGCCGGCGTCGCTGCGGCCCGCAACCACGGGATAGCGCAGGCGCGGGCGGAGCTGGTGGCGTTCCTCGACTCCGACGATCTCTGGCTACCCCACACGCTCGCGTCGTTGGTCGAGCGCTATGACGAGGCGGTGGCGGACCCGTGTGCCGCGGGCGAGCCACCGGTGGGCCTTGTCTACGGCTGGTACCAGATCGCGGACGAAGAAGGTCACCCTGTAGGCCGTGTCGAAGCCCGTGATGCCGAGGGTGTGGTGTGGGAGCAGTTCGTGGTGTCGAACCCCGTGGCAACCGGGGCGACGCTTGTGCCGACGGTGATCCTCGAACAGCTCGGCGGGTTCGAGGTGAACCGGGATCGCTTCCCAGTGGATGTCGAGGACTGGGAGCTCTGGATTCGGATCGCAGGTGCGGGGTACCGCGTGGCTCTGGTTCGTGACGTCCTCTGCCTGTACCGACGCCATAGCTCGAACTCCTCGGTGGCTGTCGACTCCCTGGATTCCGCCTACAGGCACCTGCTGGCCAAGGTGTTCGACGGCCAACCACCGAGACGTCGCTGGTTGCTCGCTCCAGCAGTCGCCCGCGTCGAGATGATCCTCGCCTGGCAGAGCCTCAACGACCCTAGGCGATCCGCGGCGGGCGAAGGCCTACCGGCGTTCCGCCCGACGTCATCATCGGGCCGTTGTGCGTGATCCCGAGTTCTGGCGCCTGGGCGCTGCAGCCACGGCGATGGGGCTCGTGGGTGGGGTCGGCTACTCATGGCTGCGCAACACCGCCGGTGCGTTCCGCAGGGCCCTGCGGCTCCGGCGTTCCTGACGATCACGTGGGATGCGCTCCATCAAGTTCCACAACAACGCGCTCAAGTTTGCTACACTTGTCACGTCCAATCATGTTGTGGATCCTCTCCGGACCCTGTAGCAATGGGGTTCCGAGCGTCACTCGAGTAGCGCTTTCACCCAGAAGGCGATGAGACGAATGCACACCTGGCCGACGGATGCCACCGACGGCCGAGACCCTGAACAGGAGCCCTGAAGATGCCCAAGGCAGTAGGAATCGACCTGGGAACCACCAACTCCGTAGTGAGCGCCCTCGAAGCAGGTGACGCAGTGGTGATCCCCAACGCAGAGGGAGCGCGCACCACGCCGTCGGTGGTGGCGTTCAAAGACGGCGAGACGCTGGTCGGTGAGGTGGCCAAGCGTCAGGCGGTCACCAACGCCGATCGCACGATCCGTTCGGTGAAGCGCCACGTCGGCACCAACTGGAGCGAGGACATCGACGGCAAGACCTACACGCCCCAGGAGATCTCGGCTCGGATCCTGCAGAAGCTCAAGCGGGATGCCGAGTCCTACCTCGGTGACACCGTCACCCAGGCCGTGATCACGGTGCCTGCCTACTTCGACGACGCCCAGCGGACCGCCACCAAGGAGGCCGGCCAGATCGCGGGCCTCGAGGTTCTGCGCATCATCAACGAGCCGACCGCCGCCGCGCTCGCCTACGGCATGGACGCCGAAGGAGAGGACCAGACGATCCTCGTGTTCGACCTCGGCGGTGGAACCTTCGACGTGTCGGTGCTGGAGATCGGCGACGGCGTGTTCGAGGTCAAGTCCACCCACGGTGACACGAGCCTCGGAGGCGACGACTGGGACGAGCGCGTCATCGACTGGCTGGTCACCTCCTTCAAGAACGATCACGGAGTGGACCTCTCGAAGGACAAGATGGCCATGCAGCGCCTCAAGGAGGCCGCGGAGAAGGCCAAGATCGAACTGAGCCAGGTCGCGCAGACCCAGATCAACCTGCCCTATGTCACCGCCACCGACTCAGGGCGCTGCACCTGGATCAGACTCTGTCGAGGGCCAAGTTCCAGGAGATGACCTCCGACCTGCTCGAACGGTGCCGGTCGCCTTTCGAGCAGGCACTCACCGACGCCGGGCTGAGCCGCTCGGAGGTGGACCACGTGATCATGGTCGGTGGTTCCACCCGCATGCCGGCGGTGCAGGAGCTGGTGCACGAGATGACGGGCAAGGACCCACACAAGGGGGTCAACCCCGACGAGGTGGTGGCCATGGGTGCCGCCATCCAGGCCGGTGTGCTGAAGGGCGACGTGAAGGACGTCCTGCTCCTCGACGTCACCCCCTCTGTCGCTCGGCATCGAGACCAAGGGCGGGGTCATGACCAAGCTCATCGAGCGCAACACCACGATCCCGACCCGCAAGACCGAGGTGTTCACCACCGCGGAGGACAACCAACCCTCGGTGGAGATCCACGTCCTGCAGGGTGAGCGCGAGATGGCGGACTTCAACAAGACCCTCGGCAAGTTCCAGCTGGTCGATCTGCCGCCGGCGCCGCGTGGCATGCCCCAGATCGAGGTCACCTTCGACATCGACGCTAACGGGATCGTGAACGTCTCGGCCAAGGACCGCGCCACCAGCAAGGAGCAGTCGATCACGATCACAGGCCAGTCGAGCCTTTCCAAGGATCAGATCGATCAGATGGTGCGCGACGCGGAGTCGCACGCAGAGGAGGACCGCCGACGTCGCGAGGAGGCCGATGCCCGCAACACCGGCGACTCGCTCGTCTACCAGACCGAGAAGCTGCTGGCGGACCAGGGCGACAAGCTCCCAGCGGACGACCGTGAGCAGGTCGAGGCCGCCCTGTCGGACCTCAAGGAGGCCCTGGGTGGCAACGACGCAGCAGCCATCACTGCCGCGACCGACCGGCTCGTCGAGTCAAGCCAGAAGGTATCGCAGCTGCTCTATGAGCAGGCTGCCGCGGAGGGTGCGGCTGCAGGTGGCCCGGCACCCGGCGGCGACGGTGACGGATTCGCCGATGTCGACGCGGACGTGGTCGACGCGGAGGTCGTCGACGAAGGAGACGACAACCCCGGGGCCTCCCAGTGATGTCGGACGAGGGTGCCACCGGTGCCGGCGGCGCTGCCGCAGGGCCCGCCGGTGGCACCGCCGAGTCGTCCTCCGGCGATGACCCCGATCGGTTCCACGGCGAGGAGTTGCTCGACGTCGGACCGGCCGAGGCCTCCGTGGAGCAGGACGCCGGCATGGTCCCTGCCGGCGACGATCAGCTGTCCTCGGTCGGTGACCTCGATCAGTCCTCGGAGGAGGCGGTTGCCGAAGCGGTGGAGCTCGCCCAGCGGCTTGAGCGCGAGCGCGACGACTACCTCGATGCGCTACGCCGGCTGAAGGCCGACTTCGAGAACTACAAGCGGCGCGTGTCCGCGCAACAGGAGGAGCAGCGCGACCTGGCCTCCTCGCTCTTCTGAGGGAGCTCCTACCGGTGCTGGACGCCTTCGACGCAGCAGTGTCCCACGGCAACGAAGAGGTCCAGCCGTTGCAGGCCCAGCTGATCCAGACCCTCGAGAAGCTGGGGATGGAGGTGCTCTCCTCTGCAGGGGTGCCCTTCGATCCGAACGTGCATGAGGCCGTCATGCACGAAGAAGGCGACGGCGAGGCCGTCGTGTCCGAGGTCATGCGCACCGGCTATCTGTGGAACGGCTGCGTGGCGCGTGCCGCAATGGTTCGAGTGCGGGGCTGAGGACCCTGCGGGAGGAGACATGGACGTCGACAGGGAGTGGTTCGAAAAGGACTACTACCGGATCCTCGGAGTGTCCTCGGATGCCACAGCCAAGGAGATCACCAGTACCTACCGCAAGCTCGCTCGTCAGCTGCACCCTGATGCCAATCCCGGCGACGAGGCATCCGAGGAACGCTTCAAGCAGATCTCGGCCGCCTATGAGGTGATAGGCGACGTCGAGAAGCGCAAGCGCTACGACGAAGTGCGTGCCATGGGACCCATGGCAGGCGGATTCGGACCCGGTGGTCCGGGAGCCGGCGGGTTCCAGGGCGCGGATCTCGGTGACCTGCTCGGGAACCTCTTCGGCAAAAGGCGCGCAGGACGCAGCCGGCCCACCGGCCCTCAGCGCGGAGTCGACCTGGAGGCCGCGCTGACGATGCCCTTCCATGCTGCGATCGCCGGAGCCACCACCGCAGTGCAGGTCACCTCCGATGTCAGGTGCCCCGGCTGCTCAGGGTCTGGTGCGGCGCCGGGGACCGTCCCGCGGGCGTGCGGAGTCTGCGGAGGGCGTGGCGCGGTGGAGGAGGATCAGGGCTTCTTCTCCTTCAGCCGGCCGTGCTCCTCCTGCGCCGGCAGGGGCATGGTCATAGAGTCGCCGTGCTCCGCCTGCGGCGGCGGAGGGTCGGTGCGCCGGCCCCGGGAGATCAAGGTGAAGATCCCCGCCGGAGTGCGCGACGGGCAGCGGATCAGGGTCAAGGGCAGGGGAGGTGCCGGGTCGAACGGTGGTCCTGACGGAGATCTGTTCGTGAGGGTGCACGTGGAGCCTCACCAGACCTTCGGCCGCACAGGCGACCACCTGACCGTGTCGGTGCCGGTGACCCTCGCGGAGGCCGCACTGGGCGCCGAGGTGTCGGTCCCGACGCTGGAGGGCGACGCCGTGACGATCCGGCTTCCTGCCGGGACGCCCTCGGGCAAGACGCTGCGGGTACGAAAGCGGGGCGTCAAGACCGACCGCAGCATCGGTGACCTCATGGTGACGGTGCAGGTGGACGTCCCTGCGGACCTGACCGCCGGGCAGCGTTCCGCCCTCGAGGCGTACGCCTCGGCGACGCCATCGCCGCGCAAGTGGGAGGATGGCGCACGACCAGGAGAGCCGACCCATGCCTGAGTACCGCCAAGCCGTCTATGTGATCTCGGTGGCCGCGGAGCTCGCCGGGGTCCACCCGCAGACCCTGCGGATCTACGAGCGAAAGGGCCTGGTGGAACCGGGGCGCACCTCGGGTGGGTCGCGACGGTACAGCGAAGCCGACATCGAACTGCTCCGGCGGATCCAGGACCTGACCAACGACGGGTTGAACCTGGCCGGCGTCAAGCGTGTGCTGCAACTCGAGGCAGAGGTGCATGCACTTCGGTCCGGAGTTGGCTGCCAATCGTGAGCGTGTTGCCGATCAGGTCGAGTCGGTCCACAGGCAGTATCGACGCGACCTGGTCCCGTTGAGCCAGGCGGTGCTCCCCTTCGGTGGAAGTCGTCGGCGAGGTTGACCGTGCCTCCGATTGCGAGGACACACGGTTCCGCTCCGGTTCCCTCCATCTGCAGGCTGCGTCGCCCGCGTGGGACCTCTGCGCTCCTGTTGCGTCCTGGTGCTCACAGCGGTGCTCCTCCTCGCAGGTGCCCACCCCACGGGTGCCTCCGGTGCACAGGATCACTCCGAGGTGCAGGATCCGGTGTCGGGGGACCTGAACCGAGACGGCGCGGCCCGGGTGGTCGCGGTGGGTGATTCGATCATGCAGGGCGCGGCGCCGCGGATCGAAGAGGCGTTCCGATCAGCCGGATATGAGGTCGCTGTGGACACCGCCGTGAGCCGATCGACGCTTGCCGGTGTGGACCTCGTCCGGTTCTACACCGCCATGGGAGCCGATGCCGTGGTGGTCATGCTCGGCGCCAACGACGCCGGGAACCCCGAGACCTTCCGCACACGGGTGCGCTCGGTGATCGATGCGGCGCAGGGCGCACCGTTGCTCGCCTGGGTGACGATCCCCGAGGTGCGGGACTACTACCCCGCGGCGAACGAAGTGCTGCGCCAGGAGATGTCGGCACGGACGAGTGGTTCGGTGCTGGAGTGGAGTCCGCTTGCCGCGGCTCCGGGTGTCACCGCGTCGGATGGCCTGCACCTGACTCCGACCGGCATCGAGACGATGAGCGGGTTCCTCGTGGCCTCAGTCGTCGCGGCGATCGAAGGTGCACAGTCGGAAGTCGCTGCATCTGGACCCGCCGGAGAAACGTCCCCGGCGGATTCTCCGGATCGGGATGATGATCCGGCTCCTTCGGCGATGACAGCCGCCGGGACCACCGCTCCAGGCGGTGATGTTCGTGGGGCTCCCGGTGTTGCGGACTCGTTCAAGTCACTCATCGGGCCGGGAGGGTTGGCGGTGGCTGCGGTCCTCATGGCCGCAGCCCTGGTGTGCGGTGGCGTGGGCGTTGCTCTGTGGTCGTTGTGGCGCACGAGAGCGCCGCGTTCTCAGACTTGAGTCAACTACTGTCAAGTTTCCTGATAGGATAGATAGCATGGCGATTGATCCGAACACCTGGACGCTCAAGACACAGGAGGCCGTCAACGCGGCCATGACGGACGCGAAGGCACGTTCGCATGCAGAGGTCACACCGGACCACGTGCTGGCCGCGTTGCTGGGACAGGACGACGGAGTGGTGCTGCCGGTGGTCCGCAAGCTCGGCCTGTCTCCCATGGAGCTCCGCAATCGGATCGAATCGGCGCTGGCCGCGCTGCCTACGGCGTACGGAACCGACACGCGCATCGGGCGGGAGTTCACCGCCCTGTTCGAAGCAGCCGACACCGCCCGCACCGATCTCGGTGACGACTACCTGTCGACCGAACACGTGCTGCTCGCAGCCCTCGACGCGGACGTCGGCCGTTCGCAGGCCGACCGCAGGCTCCCAGGGGCCACTCGCGAGGCCGTGCTTGGCGCGCTCTCGGAGGTGCGCGGCTCCCAGCGGGTCACCAGCCAGAACCCCGAGGACACCTACCAGTCACTGGAGAAGTACGGCCAGGACCTCACCGAGGCGGCCCGCTCCGGCAGGCTCGATCCGGTGATCGGACGTGACGCCGAGATACGCCGCGTGATCCAGGTGCTGAGCCGCCGCACCAAGAACAACCCCGTGCTGATCGGCGAACCGGGTGTGGGCAAGACCGCGGTCGTGGAGGGCCTCGCGCAACGGATCGTGGAGGGTGACGTCCCCGACTCGCTTCGCAACAAGCGCCTCATCTCGCTCGACCTGGCGTCGATGGTCGCCGGGGCGAAGTACCGCGGTGAGTTCGAGGAGCGCCTCAAGGCGGTGCTCGCTGAGATCAAGGACTCCGAGGGCGAGATCATCACCTTCATCGACGAGATGCACACCGTGGTCGGCGCCGGAGCCACCGGCGAGGGAGCCATGGACGCCGGCAACATGCTCAAGCCCATGCTGGCCCGCGGGGAGCTGCGGATGGTCGGTGCGACCACCCTCGACGAGTTCCGCAAGCACATCGAGAAGGATCCCGCCCTCGAACGTCGTTTCCAGCAGGTGTTCGTGGAGGAGCCGTCGGTCGAGTCCACGATCGCGATCCTGCGTGGCCTCAAGGAGCGTTACGAGGTGCATCACGGCGTGCGCATCCAGGACCCTGCCCTGGTGGCGGCAGCCGTTCTGTCGGATCGCTACCTGACCGGCCGGTTCATGCCCGACAAGGCGATCGACCTCGTGGATGAGGCGGCCTCCAGCCTGCGGATCGAGATCGATTCGGTGCCGACCGAGATCGACGTGGTCGAGCGGCGCATGCGAGGCCTCGAGATCGAACGCGTGGCACTCGACAAGGAGACCGACGAGACGTCCAAGGAGCGCCTTGCCGCGCTCGACGAGGAGCTGGCCAACCTGCGTGAGCAGTCCGACTCGATGCGCGCCCACTGGCAGATGGAGAAGGACAACATCGGGGCCATCCGCGAGATCAAGGAACGCGCTGAGCAGCTCCGAGCCGAGGCCGAGCGTTGCGAACGCGAGGGTGACCTGTCGCGGGCATCGGAGATCACCTACGGACACCTGCCGGTGCTGGAGAAGGAGATCGAGGTGGCCACGGCGAAGCTGGCCGAGTTGCAGGGTGAGCGCAAGATGCTCAAGGAAGAGGTCGACGAGGAGGACATAGCGGCCGTGGTGGCCCGCTGGACCGGGGTGCCGGTCAGCCGTCTCATGGAAGGGGAGATGGCCAAGCTGGTCCGCCTCGAGGACGTCCTTCACGAGAGGGTCGTCGGTCAGGACGAGGCGGTCGCCTCGGTGGCCAACGCCATCCGTCGCAGCAGGGCCGGGTTGTCGGATCCCAACCGGCCGATCGGCAGCTTCCTGTTCCTCGGACCCACCGGGGTGGGAAAGACCGAGCTGGCCCGCAGCCTCGCGGACTACCTCTTCGACGACGAGCGCGCGATGGTCCGCATCGACATGTCGGAGTACATGGAGAAGCACACCGTGAGCCGGCTCATCGGCGCGCCCCCGGGTACGTCGGCTACGACGAAGGCGGCCAGCTCACAGAGGCTGTACGCCGCCGTCCGTACGCGGTGGTGTTGCTCGACGAGGTGGAGAAGGCGCACTCGGACGTGTTCAACGTGTTGCTGCAGCTCCTCGACGACGGTCGACTCACCGACGGCCAGGGCCGCACGGTCGACTTCACCAACACCGTGCTGATCATGACCTCCAACCTCCCGGGTGACCCCCGCGACTTCTTCCGCCCGGAGTTCATCAACCGGGTGGACGAGATCGTTCGCTTCCGCGAGCTGACTGAAGCGGACCTCGAAGGCATCGTGGAAATCCAGCTGGAGCACCTCCGTGCCCGCCTGGAGGATCGCCGGATCACCCTGTCGGTCGACAGCGATGCGATGGCCAAGCTGGCCCACGACGGCTACGACCCGGCCTTCGGGGCACGCCCCCTCAAGCGGCTCATCCAGCGCGAGATCAGCGACCGTCTCGCCATGGAGATCCTCGAGGGCAAGCTGGCCGAGGGCGCGACGGTGCACCTGGGTGTCGTAGACGGGGAGTTCGCCGTGGGCGCGGACAACCCCGCGGAGTAACATCGAACGTTCTCCGAGACGTGACGAGGTGATGGCCGGTGCCGGCAACGGTCGTGGTGGGTACCCAATGGGGTGATGAGGGAAAGGGCAAGCTGACCGACCTCGTCGCCAAGGAGATGGACCTCGTCGTGCGCTACCAGGGCGGTCACAACGCCGGGCACACACTGGTGGTCGACGGCGAGTCGTTCGCGTTGCAGCTGGTGCCATCGGGTGTGCTCTACGACCACATCACGCCCGTGATCGGAAACGGTGTTGTGGTCGACCCGTTCGTGTTGCTGGCCGAGATCGACACCCTCGAATCCAAGGGCGTCGACTGCTCCCGTCTGAAGGTCTCGGGCAACGCGCACCTCATCCTTCCCTACCATCAAGAGCTCGACATGCTCACCGAGCGCTACCTGGGCAAGAACAAGCTCGGGACCACCAAGCGCGGCATCGGTCCCACCTACGCCGACAAGGCGATGCGCGCCGGCATCCGCGTGCAGGACCTCCTCGACGAGAAGATCTTCCGTGAGAAGCTCGACGCCGTCCTCGGTGACCGCAACACCGTGCTCACGCGCGTCTACAACCGCCTTCCCGTCGATGCCGGCGAGTTGGCCGATCGGGTCATGAGCGAGGTGGTGCCAAGGCTCACGCCGTACGTCGCTGACTCGGTGGGGCTGGTGCACGACGCCCTGGATGCCGGCAGACAGGTGCTGTTCGAGGGCGCGCAAGCCACCTTCTTGGACCTCGACCACGGCACCTACCCGTATGTCACCTCGTCCAACCCGACAGCCGGCGGCGCATGCACCGGTGCAGGGGTCGGTCCACGGGACATACAGCGGGTGATCGGTATCGCAAAGGCGTACATCACGCGGGTGGGAGCCGGCCCGTTCCCCCACCGAGCTGCACGATGCCGATGGCGAGACCCTCGTGGAACGTGGCCACGAGTTCGGCACCAACACCGGCAGGAGGCGGCGGCCGGGTTGGTTCGACGCGGTCATGATGCGCCAGGCGGTGAGGCTCAACTCGCTTTCCGAGGTGGCCATCACCAAGCTCGACATCCTCGACGGCTTCGAACGTCTCAAGGTGTGCGTCGCCTACGAGGTGAACGGCCGGCGTCACGAGCACCTCCCGTATCACCAGTCGGACCTCCATGCCGCCGAGCCGGTGTACGAGGAGCTTCCGGGGTGGGGAGTCGACATCACCGGTGTGCGTGACCGCGACGGGCTTCCTGGTCAGGCGGTCGACTACCTGGAGTTCCTCCAGGACCAGATCGGGGCGCCCATAGGCCTGGTCGGCGTCGGACCGGGCCGTGAGCAGTTCGTACACTTCGGCTCCCTGAACCAGTGGTCGTCCAGCGGTGAACGGCCCTTGCCGATGAAGGGGTGTCCGATGAAGGTCTGCGTGGTCGGTTCGGGCGGTCGTGAGCACGCTCTTGCCTCGGTGCTGGGGCGGACCGCCGAAGTGGTGGTGACCCCGGCAACCCCGGCGTCGTGGGATCGGTGGACGTGCCACCCGAGGAGCTCGAGGCTGATCTGTTCGTCATCGGGCCGGAGGCTCCCTTGGTGGAGGGCCTGGCTGATCGCCTCAGGGCCGCCGGTCGGCTCGTGTTCGGTCCCGGTGCCGACGGGGCACGCCTCGAGGGTTCCAAGGCGTGGATGAAGGACCTCTTGGTGGAAGCCGGGGTGCCTACAGCGAGGCACGGGAGTTTCACAGAGAGGGAAGCCGCGCTCGAGTTCCTCGACACGATGGCTCCACCGTTCGTGGTGAAGACCGACGGCCTGGCAGCGGGCAAGGGGGTCGTCGTCACCGAGTCACTGACAGAGGCCCGCAACGCCGTGGAGGACTACCTCTCGGGGGTCGCGTTCGGAGACGCCGGTCTGCGGCTGGTGATCGAGGAAGGCCTGGTGGGCCGCGAGCTGTCGGTGCTGGCGGTGTGTGACGGCAACACAGCGGTGCTGCTGCCCGAGGCACAGGACTTCAAGCGTGCTCGTGACGGCGACGAGGGCCCCAACACCGGAGGCATGGGTGCCTACAGCCCTGTTCCCGCGGTCACCGCAGACCTCATGGAGGTGGTGCGCACCGAGTTCGTGCTGCCGACCCTGGCGGCACTCGCGCGCGGGGCATCGACTACCGCGGAGTCCTCTATGCGGGTCTCATGCTCACCGCCGATGGTCCGAGGCTCCTGGAGTACAACGTGCGCTTCGGCGACCCTGAGACCCAGGTGGTGCTTCCCAGGCTCACCTGTGACCTGGCGGCGTTGCTGGCAGGAGCGGCGGCCGGCCGCATCGACACCGAGGTGACCTTCTCCGATGATGCGATGGTCACCGTGGTGTGTGCATCGGAGGGCTATCCCGCGCCCCTCGCACCGGCGACATGATCAGAGGCTTGGAGGCGGCTGAGGAGATCGAGGGCGTCGAGGTGTTCGTCGCCGGTGTCTCCGGCGAACCCGGGAACCTGAGGACCGGGGGCGGCCGGGTGCTCGACGTCACCGGTCGCGCACCCACCATCGGAGCGGCGCGGGTGCTGGCCATGCAGGGCGTCGCCGCCGTGTCGTGGCCGGGTATGCAGTACCGCACCGACATCGCGGCTATCGCGGCGACAGAGGGATCTTGAAGGTGGTCGCCGGATCCGCTGATTCCGCTGCGGGTCCGGGCCCCGTCGTGGGTGTCCTGGGCGGCGGCCAGCTCGCCAGGATGTTGTGTGAGGCCGCGTCGCCCATGGGTGTGCGCCTCCGGGTGCTTGCAGCACCCGGGGACGAGGGAGCGGCGGAGGTGGCTCCCGAGCTCGTCGTCGGCGACCCGACCGATGCCGCAGCGATCCGATCGTTCTCTGCCGGGGTGGACGTGCTCACCATCGACCACGAGAACGTCGATCATTCGGTCCTCGCGGCCCTGGAGGCCGATGGTGTTGCCGTGCGACCCGGTGTGCGCACCCTCGGGTTCTCCGACAAGGCGCACCAACGGCGCGCCTTCACGCAGGCCGGGATCCCGGTGCCCCGGTTCGCAGTGGTTGATCCCGGCGCGAACGCGTCGCGCGCGGTGGCCGATGCCGCGAGGTTCACAGAGTCGGTCCATGGCGGTGTCGTGGCCAAGGCATCACGTGGTGGTTACGACGGCCGGGCCGTCTGGATGCTTGCACCCGAGGAGGTGGTGCCGTTCGTCGCGCGGTATTCCGGCGCGCCGCTGGTGCTCGAAGAGCGCGTCGAGTTGGACTGCGAACTCGCTGTGCTGGTCGCGCGCAACCTCGAGTGGCGAGGTCCGGACGTGGCCCGTGGTCGAGACGGTGCAGGTCGACGGCATGTGCGACGAGGTGGTGTATCCCGCGCCGGTGACCGAGACCATGGCGAGGCGTGCGCGTGAGGTCGCCGCGGTGGTGGCGGAGATCACCGGGGCTGTCGGCGTGTTGGCTGTCGAGCTGTTCGTGACGGGCGAAGCCGGTGTGCTGGTGAACGAGATCGCACCAAGGGTGCACAACTCCGGGCACCTCACCATCGAGGGTTCCTCGACGTCACAGTTCGCACAGCATCTGCGGGCGATCCTCGACTGGCCACTGGGACCCACCGAGATGCTGGCGCCCACGGTGGTCATGGCGAACGTCGTGGGCCGTGGCGACACCGATCCCCGACGACGCCAGCGGCCGGCACTTGCGGAGGTTCCCGAGGCCCACCTGCACCTCTACGGAAAGACGCCGCGTGACGCCCGAAAGATCG
Organism: Microthrixaceae bacterium; assembly: GCA_027493675.1. GTDB lineage: Bacteria > Actinomycetota > Acidimicrobiia > Acidimicrobiales > Microtrichaceae > JAMLGJ01. The sequence goes on from JAOSKI010000001.1 coordinate 386,192, forward strand.
GGCACGTGACGGTGCTCGGCGAAGACCGCGAGGCGGTCCGATCATCGGCCGCTCGTGCTGCCGGACTGCTGTCGGGTGCTGTGGAGCACCCGCCGCCCGTGCGATGATGCCCTGATGGGCAACTCGGTGAACGACGACTCGCAAGCAGCGGCGACCGCGGTGGCCGCCGTCGGCGTCATCATGGGGTCCAGTTCGGACGCGGACGTCATGTCCGACGCGATCGAGGTCCTGGGTTCCTTGTGCATAACCCACGAGCTCCGGGTCGTCAGCGCGCATCGCAGCCCGGAGCGCATGTTCGAGTATGCCCGCACCGCTCGTGAACGGGGCTTGTCGGTGATCATCGCGGGAGCCGGTGGGGCTGCACACCTCCCCGGAATGGTTGCATCCCTCACCACGCTGCCGGTGATCGGAGTGCCTGTGCCGACTGCGCACCTGGGTGGTCACGACTCGTTGCTGTCGATCGCCCAGATGCCCGGCGGCGTGCCGGTCGCGACGATGGCGATCGGGGGTTCCCGCAACGCCGCACTGATGGCCGCGCGCATCCTGGCTGTGAGCGACGACGACCTCGCCGATCGCCTGGAGGAGTACCGCCTGGGCCTGGTCGAGTACTCGGTCTCCCAGGACAGGGGACTGCCACGCTAGAGGTCGCCCCGAATCGAGAGCCGGTGCCGGCACCAGGAAGCTTCGGGTCAGTAGACGCGCGACCACCCACCGAGTGACTCCGGCATCCACATCCCCGTTGAGCCAAGCCTGGTCGAGGTCGTGCTCCGGGTCGTGGGCGGGTTCTGGTTCGACCACCTGGGGTTCGGGCAACTCAGCCGAGCGATCGGCGATACGTCGGCGTATCACCTTGTTGCCGAGCTTGGGCCGACCCGTCTTCTGACGGCTGACGCCGCCCGCCTCGAGTGCACAGGAGATGCACATCGCCCCCTTCGCCACCCCGAAGGGGTAGACCACGCACTCGCTGCAGAACTCGTGTCCACAACGGCGGCACACCTCCTCGGAGACCGACATCGGGTGTCTCACACAACTTGCCACACTCTGCGGATCGGCAGATCCGGCGATTGGCTTGAGCCGCTCGCTGCGAACCGTGGGGCACCTCGAGAGCGATCGATCTTTCGGCTCACGTCACCCCGCAGAGCAGAATGGCGATGTGGATGGATCCCCCGCAACCCCAACGTCCTGGCAGAGCGCTACGCGAGCTCGCAGATGGCCGAGCTGTTCTCACCGCACCAAAAGATCGTGCTCGAACGCCGGTTGTGGATCGCCGTCATGCGCTCTCAGGCGGCGCTGGGCGTGGACATCCCCGAGACCGCCATCCAGGACTACGAGAACGTCGTGGATCAGGTCGACGAGTCATCGATCGCGCAACGCGAGCGGATCACCCGCCATGACGTCAAGGCCCGGCTCGAGGAGTTCTCAGCTTTGGCCGGCCACGAGTACGCGCACATGGCGATGACGTCGCGATCTGACCGAGAACGTCGAGCAGATGCAGGTTCGCGACGGCCTCGTTCTGTTGCGCACGAGGGTGGCTGCTGTGCTGGGCGCCTGGCTGCGTTGGCGGTGGAGCACCGGGAGCTGGTCGTGGTGGGTCGCAGCCACAACGTGGCCGCCCAGGCGACCACCTTGGGGAAGCGGTTCGCGAACGCGGGCCAGGAGCTGCTGGTGGCGTTCGATGGGATCGAGGACCTCATCGGGCGTTACCCGCTGCGTGGCCTGAAGGGGCCGGTGGGCACCCAGCAGGACCAACTCGATCTCCTCGGGGCGACGCGACGGGCCTGGCCCGACTTGAGCGCAGCGTGGCGGCACATCTTGGCTTCGAGGCGGTGCTCGACAACGTGGGACAGGTCTACCCGAGGTCGCTGGACCTCGACGTGGTCTCCCGCCTGGTCCAGCTCGTGTCGGCTCCGGCGTCGCTCGCCACGACGATCCGGCTCATGGCGGGCAACGAGCTCGTGACCGAAGGGTTCCGTGAAGGCCAGGTCGGCTCCTCGGCGATGCCGCACAAGATGAACGCCCGCAGCTGTGAGCGGATCTGCGGTTTCAAGGTCATCCTGGACGGTCATCTCACCATGGCGGCGGGCCTCGCGGGCGGCCAGTGGAACGAGGGCGACGTGTCGTGTTCGGTGGTGCGACGCGTGCTGCTCCCCGATGCGTTCTTCGCAGCCGACGGGTCGTTCCAGACGCTGCTGGATGTGCTGAGTGGCTTCGGTGTGTATCCGGCGGTTATCCGTCGTGAGCTCGACCGGTACCTGCCGTTCCTCGCGACCACCAAGGTGCTGACCGCAGCAGTGCGGGCGGGAGCGGGCCGCGAGGTCGCCCACGAGGCGATCAAGTCCCACGCAGTCGAGGTGGCGCTGGCGATGCGCGAACGGGGGGCCGAAGGCAACGACCTGATCGAGCGCCTCGCCGGGAGGACGCCCTGGGGCTGGATCGCGGTGAGCTGGAACGCGCGCTGGGTGAGCCGATGGGCTTCACGGGTGCGGCCGATGTTCAGGTGGACACCTTCGTAGCGCGCGTGTCGCAGATCCTCGAGCGGTATCCAGATGCCCGCACCTACGAGCACGAGGAGGTGCTGTGAGCACCCTGGCGAGCGTGCCCGATCTCCCGCTCGAACACCTTCACAGCGGCAAGGTGCGCGATCTGTTCGCGCTTGCCGACGGCTCTCTGCTCATGGTCGCAACGGACCGACTGAGTGCATTCGACGTGGTGATGGCCGAGCCGGTTCCCGACAAGGGCCGGGTGCTGACCGCCATGTCGTCTTGGTGGTTCGCTCAACTTGCCGATGTGGTGCAGGGACACCTTCTCTCGACCAAGCTGTCCTCGCTGCCCGAGCCGGTGCGCCGTTCCGAGTTGGCAGGTCGGATCATGTTGTGCAGACGGGCTCGGATGCTTCCGGTGGAGTGCATAGTGAGGTCCCATGTGACCGGGTCGGCATGGAAGGAGTACCGCGCCGAGGGCACCATCCACGGGATGGCTGCGCCCGCCGGGTTGCGCGAGGCCGACCGGCTGCCGGAGCCGATGTTCACACCCTCGACGAAGGCCGCGGTGGGCGATCACGACGAGAACATCTCCTTCGACCGGGCCGTCGAACTGGTGGGTGGCGACATGGCGGAGCGCCTCCGCTCGGTGAGCCTCGAGGTGTTTGCACGGGCCTTGCCGATTGCCGAGTCCGCCGGGTTCATCCTGGCTGACACCAAGTTCGAGTTCGGCTTGCTTCCCGAGGCCGATGGCACACACGACGGCCTCGTGTTGTGCGACGAGGTGTTGACCCCCGACTCGTCCCGCTTCTGGGCTGTGCAGGACTGGTCGCCGGGAGCCACCCCACATGGCTTCGACAAGCAGCCGGTGCGCGACTACCTCGACGGACTTGGGTGGGACAAGACCCCGCCGCCTCCGCAGCTTCCCGACGAGGTCGTGGCGGAGACCGCCCAGCGCTACCGGTTCGCCTACGAGCGGATCTGCGGGTCATCGCTCGACGACTGGCCCGGGGCCTGACCGGGCACATCTCGGGATCCGGGAGCAACCCGCTGACCGGTCGTCTCCCGCACCGCGTGAATCGGTGCGGGACCGTAGGGGGATCCAACGGAGTCCCGCCGTCGTGGTGTGGTGTGGGAGAGTTGGCACATGGTCTTTGACGTGGTGGTTGAGGTGACCCTTAGGCCCGGGATAGCGGATCCGCAGGGTGCGACGATCGAGCGAGCATTGCCCGCGCTGGGATTCGACGGCGTGAGCGGGGTGGCCGTCGGCAAGTCGATCCGCTTCAGCTTGGAGAGCACCGACGAGGCGGCCGCAAGGGCCGAGGTCGAGGACCTCTGCGGGCGGTTCCTGTCCAACCCGGTCATCGAGGATTCGGCGGTCTCACTCACCCGGGTCGGTTCCTGATGGCCGCTCGGGTGGCGGTGGTGCAGTTCCCGGGCACGAACTGCGAGCAGGACGTCGTCGAAGCCGTACGGTCGTTCGGTGCCGAGGCCGACGTGGTGTTCCATACCGCTGACTCGCTTGGAGGTGCGGATGCGGTTGTCATAGCGGGTGGGTTCGCCCACGGCGACTACCTGCGACCCGGTGCGATCGCCCGCTTCTCACCCGTCATGGAGGCAGTCACCGACATGGCGAACCAGGGAGCGCCGGTGATCGGCATATGCAATGGATTCCAGGTGCTGTGTGAATCGCACCTGCTTCCGGGAGCCCTACAGAAGAACTCAGGGCTCCGGTTCGTGTGCGGAGTCGTGGACTTGCGGGTCGAGTCAGTCGACAGCCCCATCACCTCGCAAGCAGATGTAGGCGATGTGCTGCGCATACCCATCAATCATTTCGAGGGCAATTACACCTGTTCCTCCGAGACGCTGGCTCAACTGCGCGGGGATGACCGTGTGGTTCTCCGCTATGTGGACAACCCGAACGGGTCCGTGGACGACATCGCGGGAATCTGCAACGAGCAGCGGAACGTCGTCGGGCTCATGCCGCATCCCGAACGGGCGTCCCATGCCCTGCTCGGCTCCACCGATGGGCGAGTGCTGATCGAATCGCTGTTGGCGACCGCCGGCGTGCGAACCTGAGCACCGCTACGGTGTGTCGGGGGTCCCTGGATCACCTGGTCTGTGTGAGGCCGGCCTCGCGCAGCACGTCGGCCGGCACTCCCATCTCACGCCAGGCGGCCCATGAGATGCCGCGACTCTCGCTGTACTCCTGGGCCACCGACACGAAGGCCTTCTGCTTGTCGGTGATGTCCTCCGCGGAGAGCATCTGCTCGAGCTCCGCTTCGAGGTTCATCCGCTCCTGCACCATGTCCAGCTTCGCGAGCTGTGATGCGTCGTCCATTTCGACAGCGATGGTGTCGAGGCGCTTACGGATCCCGGCGGGAGTGCGCTTGCGTCCGCGACGCGGACGGACTCGCTCGAGTGCGTCCAGGTAGTCCTTCACGACGCGGCTGTTGGCGCGCCCTCTTGCCATTGCCTTCTTCTGGGATTCGCTCACCTGTCGCTTTGCCATGGACGGATTACTACACCATTGCCACCCATGAATTCAAGGGCATGTACAGTCTGAAATCCGGCTGTTCGAAGGTATCACCAGATGTGTGCACAGCCTCCCTTTCCCGTGTTGACGACACCGGCTATTCCGACATTGTCGGCTTCTTCTGCCCAGTCCGTGGGTCGTGTTCGGTGTGGTGGGTGGGTGGTGGCCGTCTTGGTCGAGCAGGCATGGTGCGGTGAGGTTGTCCGGTGAAGCGGAACCTGTAGGCGATGCGTGAGGAGCCGGGGTTCGGTGTCTCACGGGTTGTTATGGTATCGAACATGGGTTCGATTGTGGGAAGTGGTTGTGGGGACGGGTCGGGGAGCACCGCTGGTGTGATCACCACGGCACGCGCTGTTGGCCGGTGTCGACGCGAAGGAGCTGTCGGATGAGGAGTGCCTCGGGATGGTCGACGACATCGAAGCAGCTCGCCGGTCACTGGATGCGGCATCCGCGGGAGTGCTTGCCGAGGTGGACCGCCGCGGTTTGTGCGACATCCGTTACGGCACCGCCACCGGTGTGTGGTTCGAACGTCGTCATGGACGTTCTCGTACCGCTGTGAACCGTGAGATTCGTGCCGGTAGGCGTCTGCGAGCAGATCTCGATGAGTTGTTCGAGCGGCCGCGGCGGGTGAGATCACCTTCGAACGTGCGGCGTTCATCGCCGCTCGGGTCAACGACCGCAACGCGGATGCGTTCAGCGCCGCGCAACAGGCGTTGTTGGCACTGTCGGACGCGGAGCCGGGATGGTCACGGTTCACCGCGTTGGTCGACGACCTCGCCCGTTACGCCGATGCCGACGGCGGGCACGACCCCACAGAGGCGAAATCGAAGGTGTCGATGCGACGCAGCGCCGATGAACTGGTCATCGACGCCACCCTGTGTGGCTCCGAGGGGGTTTCCTTCGAAGAGCTCCTCGAAGCCGAAACGAACCGCATGTGGCGCCAGATCAGCCGCGATCGCCGGTGGTGCCCAGAGCTCGAGATGCCAACCAGAGCCCAGATCCGTGCCCAAGCCCTGATCGAGCTCATCCGCCGCGGTGCCGCCGCAAACCCGAACAACACCACGCCTTGCACGGTCACCGAGATGAACCTGGTCATCGACACCGACCGCACAGGTGAGATCGACCCGATCCTCGCAGCCGCCCTAAACGGCACCCACCCCACCCACCGAACCCACCCCCACGGCCCCGGTGATACCGCGGGTGGGTGCTGTTCGGACCGTCCCGGGTCCGGGGCGCTCATCGGTGTGCCGGTTACCGACACAGCAGGCAACAGGTTGTGGTTCACCCCCACCCAATGGGAGCTGCTGGTATGCAACTCCGCGATCTCAGAAACCCTGCTGGATCAACTGGGCATGCCTGTAGCGGTACGTGAACGGCTCCGGTTGCCGAACCGGGCGATGCGCCGCGCACTCGTGGTACGCGACGGCGGATGCGTGTTCCCGGGTGTGACGCCCCACCCGGATGGTGTGACGCACACCACGTCATCGAATACGCCGACGACGGCCAAACCGTCATCGTGAACCTCGTGTTGTTGTGCCGACACCACCACGGCATCGTGCACCGCACCGGCTGGACCATGCACTTGAACCACCCGAACAGCTTCCATGGAGAGCCCCGACCAGACCCGGCCTGACAGCCACTTCACGATCACCACCGCCACCGGAGCCGAACTACCGACCCAACACCGCCCACGACCACCCCGGCCGCCAGGCGAACAACCACCCGAACCACCGGTAGGGCGACCACCCGCACCCGCCTGAGCGCGGGACCGCAGTGGGCCGACCAACCACATCCCCGGCCCGGCCTCGATGAACACCCCTCACGGTGCGCGCCGGGTTCACCACGGATCGGGCAGAAGAGCCACGTTGTCCGTTGGTAGAGTCGGGTCACTGCCGCCTTGTGCCATTTCGTTGCCTCACCGGCCCTGCCGGCGCTTCAGCGGCGCCAGAACAGCAGGTGGGTGACACCGCTCGGGCTGGGAACCGATTCCAAATGGAACCTGTCGGTGAGCTCGTCGGGACCATTCCACAGGCGCTCGCCACGTTCGATGTCCACCGGCGCGACCACGATGTGCAGGGTGTCCACCAGATCCGCATCGAGGAACTCGCGCACCGTGGCGACGCCCCCGCCCAGGCGGACGTCCCTGCCGTCGGCTGCCACCCTGGCCTGATCGAGCGCGCCGGCAGGCGTCGCGTCGATGAAGTGGAAGGTGGTGTCGGTCAACGTGAACGACGGCCGCGGGTGGTGGGTGAGCACGAACACGGGAGTGCGGAAGGGCGGGTCGTCGCCCCACCAACCCCGCCACTTCAGATCGGGCCAGGCGCCTCGCACCGGCCCGAACTTGTTGCGACCCATGATCTCGGCGCCGATGTTGTTTCGGAAGTCCCGGGTGAAGTAGTCATCGAGTCCACGGCTGCCACCCGGTTCGGAGCGGTTCGGCCAACTCGCGGTGGCTCCGGCCCAGGACATCAGCGCCGCAGGGTCGGCGTGGCCGAAGGGACGTTCCAGGCTCTGGCCCTCGCCGGCGCCGAAGCCATCGCTAGATACTGCGGAGTTCTGGACCCTCAACAGCTGTGGCATGCAATCACCCCTGGGCGGTCCGGGGAGTCCCATCGGAGCCGGGCAGGACCGCGAGCCTACGCGGGGTCCGGCATCCGCGGCACGCGATGACCGTGGTGGTCGAGGATCCTGATCGTCCCCGCAAGGCCTCCACTGCCGCGCCGGCGGCGATGCCTGTGGGCGTGACCTCCCGGGTGTCGGCCCGATAGCTTCGCAGGATGCCCGATGACTCAGCGCCCGAGCCGACCCACCGCGCTCTGGGCCTGACCGACGACGAGCTCTCGATGATCATGACGACGCTGGGTCGCGAGCCCAATCATCTGGAGCTGGCGATGTACTCCGTCATGTGGTCCGAACACTGCTCCTACAAGAGCTCCCGCATCCACCTGAAGCGGTTCCCGAGCAAGGCCCCGCACGTGTTGATCGGACCCGGCGAGGGCGCCGGGGTCGTAGACGTGGGTGACGGCATCGCGGTCGCGATACGCATCGAGAGCCACAACCACCCTTCGGCCATCGAGCCTTACCAGGGTGCAGCGACAGGGGTCGGTGGGATCCTGCGCGACATCTTCTCGATGGGAGCGCGTCCCATCGCGGTGATGGACCCCCTCCGGTTCGGACCGTTGGATGACCCGCGGTCGCGTTGGATAGCCGAGGGCGTGGTCTCGGGCGTGTCCGGGTACGGCAACTCCGTGGGGGTGCCGACGGTCGGCGGCGAGACCGTGTTCGACCCGACCTATGTGGGCAATCCCCTTGTCAACGTGCTCTGCCTGGGCGTCATGCCCCGCGAGCGCCTGGTCCTGGGCCGAGCCGAAGGTCCCGGCAACCTGGCGGTCCTGTTGGGCGCGTCCACCGGCCGTGACGGGATCGGGGGGTCTCGGTCCTGGCGTCTTCGGGGTTCTCCGATTCCGAGGCCGATGCCCAGAAGCGACCGAGCGTGCAGGTCGGCGACCCCTTCGAGGAGAAGCGCCTGATCGAGGCATGCCTGGAACTGCTCTCCGACGGCCTGGCGGTCGGCGTGCAGGATCTCGGTGGAGCAGGGATCACGTGTGCCACAGCGGAGACCGCGGCCAAGGGTGGTGCCGGCATGGACGTCTTCGTGGGTGCGATCCCGAGGCGCGAGCCTGACATGGAGCCCTTCGAGGTGATGACCTCTGAATCGCAGGAGCGGATGCTGGCGATCGTCGAACCGCACCGGCTGGACGCGGTGATGGAGATCGCCCGGCGTTGGGAGATCTCCGCGACGGTCGTGGGTGTGGTCACCGACACGGGTGCGCTGCGCGTGCTCGACTCCGACGGTCCGGGCTCCGCGACCGGTGACGGCACCACCGCACCGGGCGCGACCGTGCTTGCCGACGTGCCGGCGCGTTCGCTGGAGGACGAGGCACCGTTGTACGACCGTGAGCGTGCCGAGCCGGAGGATCTCGCCCGACGGAGGGCCGACTCACCCGACAGGCTCCCTGCGACAACCCGGGAGCGGATCTCGTCTCCATGCTCGCCGACACGTCCTGGGTGTGGTCCCAGTACGACCACATGTTGTTCCTCAACACCGTGACGCCTCCGGGTGGCGATGCGGCGGTGCTGCGCCTGAAGCACCCGGAGACCGGCCAGGACACGCGGCGGGGCCTCGCGCTGACCACCGACGGCAACCACTTGTGGTGTGCGGTGGATCCCCGGGCCGGATCGGCTGCAATCATGGCGGAGTCGGTGATGAACCTTGCGATGGTGGGCGCACGGCCATTGGCAATGGTCAACTGCCTCAACTTCGGGAACCCGGAGCACCCGGTGGTGATGTGGCAGCTCTCGGAGTCGGTGGACGGCTTCAGCGAGGCACTCGATGCCTTCGATGTCCCATGCGTCGGTGGCAACGTCAGCCTCTACAACGAATCGACCGGTGACAACATAGACCCCACGCCCGTGATCGGGGTGCTGGGGATGGTCGACCCGCTGCACCGCCGTGCTCCGGGGTTGGCTCTGGTGGAGGGTGCCGAGGTGCTGCTGGTGGGTGCCGTTGACACCGGAGGTGACGCACTGGCGGGGTCGCGTTGGGCGGCGGCGCAAGGCCATAGGGGTAGGGGCCGGTTCAGGCCGGTCGACCTGGAGGCTGTCGCGCGGACTGCCGGAGGCCATTCGTGAGGCGGTTCTGGGCGAAGGCGTGCTCGGCGCCCACGACGTCGCGGACGGCGGGCTGGGGTTGGCCCTCGCGGAGATGGTGGCGAAGAGCGGTCTCGGTGCGCGCGCGTGTCGGGTGTGGCGGATCACAGCGAGCTGTTCGGCGAGACTCCCGGAAGGGCTGTGCTCTGTGTGGATCCCGGGCACGTCGAGGCTGTAGCCGGCGGCTTCGAGTCCGTCGGTGTGCCTGCGCGACGCATCGGTGTTGCCGGTGGGGACCGCATGATCGTGAGGGGTCTTGTGGATCTGTCGGTCGATGAGGTGGCCGGCAGATGGCGTTCGGTGCTGCCCGGTGCACTCGGTGGTGGCACCACGCAGGGATGAGACCTACGCCGGTCGGCACAGCCGGCCGGCGTGACCTGTGTCTCTGTTGCGGTTCCGGCGGGAGGTCCCATTAGCATCGTGGTACGTACGCGTTCAGGTGTGTGGACACACTGGGACTCAGGGAGGGAACCGTGATCGGATCACCGATGGCGTATCCGCGCCGGAGCGCTGTGGCGGCAGTCGTACTCGCGGCAGCCCTGGTCGCCTCGGCGTGTCTCGCTCCCACGCAGTTCGATCCGACCGGGCGTGCTCCGATCGGGAGCCTCGACGTCGTGGTGAACGCGGCCGGTGGGATCCGGGTCCGCGGATGGGCTCTCGACCCCGAGACATCCGCACCTATCAAGGTGAAGGTCGGCGTCGCCGGGGTGGTGCGAGAGGTCACCGCAAACCTCGATCGTCCCGATGTCGGTAGGGCGTATCCGGGCAAGGGCCCGCGGCACGGCTTCGACTACACCTTCGGGCCCTTGGATCCGGGACTGAGGGGTATCTGCGTGTGGGTCGACAACACCGTCGGCCGGGGGTGACGATCGGCTGCTGGGTTGCGCCAACATACAGGTCACCGACGGCAGTCCCATCGGTGCGTTGGAGACCGTGGCGTCACCTTCGCCGAGGAGCATTGCCGTCTCAGGTTGGACCTTCGATCCGAACACTCCGGCCCCAGCCTCGGTCGCTGTGACGGTCGACGGCCATTCGGCCGCGAGGCTCACCGCGAACGGGTCCCGCGCGGACGTGAACCGTGTCCACAAGCGCTCCAGGTCCGGGTACTCGACCCAGATCTCCGCCTCACCAGGTCGACACCAGGTGTGCGTGGGTGTGTTCAACGTCGGTTTCGGCGTCGATCGCCTGTTGGGGTGCAGATACGTGACCGTGGCCGAGTTCACGGTGGACTACCGGCCGAACGGGCATCTCGACCGTGTCGTACCCACCGGAGCGGGTTCGGTGAAGGCGGAGGGCGTGGCCCAGGATCCCGACGGCGCGAGCGGCCTGAGGGTGCGTCTGGACGTGGATCAGGGGACCCCCGGTGCGAGATCGTTGGTGGTCCCGGTCCTCAACGGGCGGTTCTCGGTAACCGTGGATGGCCTGGGCGCCGGACTGCACACCCTGTGTCCAGTCGGGCTGGACGTGGACGGGGGACGCGGGGGCCTCAGCGGCGACCGTGGGTTCATCTGCGGGTCGACGGTGCTGGGCGACGTGGCAGTCGGAACCGGTGGAGCGGCGCAGAACCCGACATGGGTGGCTCCCCCCGCGGGGAATACCCTTCGCTACACCAGCCGCGATGCCGGTGTGTCGGTGACGTTGCGCGATGGATCCACCATGTGGTTCTTCGGTGACACCTCTGAGACCGACAAGATCGGGAACCTGAAGTACTTCCTGCACAACACCGCCGCCTGGGCATCGGCCGGCAGCCCTACCGTGACCCGGGATGCCGTCAAGGCGGGGGGCACGCCGTACCAGTTCGTCGATGCCACACACACCTGCAGTTCACCCGGCACTCCAGAAACCCGCGCTGTGGCCCGAGTCAGCGGTGGCGGTACCCCAGGCCGATGGAAACGACAGGGTCCTCGTGTTCATGTCGAAGGTCTGCCTCGGCACGAACTTCCTGGACATCCAGGCCAAGGGGATGGCCCTTGTGGAGCTCACCTACGATCCCCAGAGCCCGCCCATGGACCAGCGCATCCAGGGGACGGTCACCAAGGCTGACCTGTTCGGTGTGGCCCATCCCTACGGTCGGGCCGCCGTGCTGGGCGAGGACGGCGACACGATCTACACCTACGAGTGCGGTCAGTTCGATTCGGCCAACTGGGCCGCACCGAGGCCCTGCACGGTGGGGCGTGTGCCGTTCGCGAGCCGCACGAACCCCGGGAGTTGGACCTACTGGACCGGGACGGCCGGGGACGACTTCGCCGACGAGGCCTATTGGAGCGCGAACCAGGCGCTCGCCACCGGAGTCGAGTCCCCGACGGGTTCCACTGTCGCAGCGCCGGTGTCGGCGTTCACCATCACCCGAGACGCGGTCCACGGCGTCTACGTGATGGTCTACAGCCCGTTCCCCGGGTTCACCGACCGGGTGGAGGTGCGAGTGGCCGAGACGCCCGTCGGCCCCTTCACCGACCCGGTGACGGTCGTCCTGCCCGGTTGCCACGACACCACCGGTGGCGTCGAGTACCTCTGCTATGCAGGCACCGCTCAGCCCTCGCTCAGCGAGCCGGGATTGCTGGGGATCGGCTACTACGACCAACTCGTCACGCCCAGTCCGGAAGCGCGGTCAGTACATGGTGGTCACCGTTGCTTTCACGGCGGTGCGCACCGCGAGCCCTTGACCACCGGCCGCTTCGCTCCCAGTCCCACTGGCGACCTGCACCTCGGCAACCTTCGTACTGCGGTGCTGGCGTGGTGTCTCGCGAAGCGCGAAGGCGGACGGTTCGTCGTCCGCATGGAGGATCTGACGACCGAGAGCGCCGCGCGATTCGAACAGCGCCAGTTGGCGGATCTCGAGGCGCTGGGCATCCGAAGCGACGACGTGATCCTCAGATCCTCCGAACGCCTGGAGGTGTACCGCAGCGCGATAGCGGGATTGACCGCGGCCGGTCTCACCTATCCCTGCTTCTGCAGCCGTCGTGAGATCCGCGAAGCGGTTGACGCTCCGCATGGCGCAGGGTCCGCGATGCCCTATCCGGGCACGTGTGCCGACCTCGACGCAGCCCGGATCGCCGAGCGGATGGCCGCCGGGGAGGCCGCCGGCTCTACGGCTGCGTGCCGAAGGGGCCACCGTCGACGTCCACGACGAACTGGGCGCGCAACTGAGTGTCCGGGTCGACGACTTCGTGATCCAGCGCGGCGATGGGTTTCCCGCCTACAACCTCGCAGTGGTGATCGACGACGCCGCACAGGGCGTCGACCAGGTGGTGCGCGGCGCGGACCTGTTCGACACGACACCTCGCCAGGTGTTGTTGGCCCGCCTGCTGGGGGTGCAGGTCCCCCGCTACATGCACGTGCCAATGGTGCTGGGTGCCGACGGCGAACGGCTCTCGAAGCGACACGGTGCCGTCACCCTCGCCGATCTCTCTCCGCGGGATCGGACCGAGGCGGGTCCTGGGCATGTTCGCGGCCTCGTTGGGCATGTCGGAGCTCGGAGACGAACCGACGATCGAGGACATCCGCGAACACATCGATCCGACCGGTATCCCGAGGCGTCCCTGGGTGCCCGACCTCGCCTCGGTGTGACGGGCTCGGCTTCGCCTCGGTGTGACGGGCTCGGCTTCGCCTCGGTGGAGGGCTCGCTTCGCCTCGGTGTGACGGCTCGGCTTCGCCTCGGTGTGACGGGCTCGGCTTCGCCTCGGTGTGAGTCACAGTCGTGTGACACGATGGTCGCGTGACGAGCGAGGGTGAGCCTCAATCGACGGGCGCCAGGTCCCGGGTGGACCTCGACGGCGGCGCAACGGTGCGTTTCGATGCGGAATCCGCCGAGCGGGCGGATGCCGCGGATGGAGGGCGACCCCCGTGAGGCATGTGGGGTGTTCGCGGTGTATGCGCCCGGCAAGCCGGTGGCGCACCTCACGTATCTCGGTATCTACGCGTTGCAGCACAGAGGCCAGGAGTCCGCGGGGATCGCAGCCTCCGACGGTGAGCACATGACAGTGGTGAAGGACATGGGGCTCGTGTCCAACGTCTTCGACGACCGGACCCTCGCAGCACTCGACGGCAATCTGGCGATCGGCCACACCCGCTACTCCACGACCGGGTCGAGCATGTGGAAGAACGCCCAACCGGTGTTCCGTGACGTCGAGCACACCCAGTTCGCCCTGGCGCACAACGGCAACCTCGTGAACACCGCGGAGCTCGCGCGGGATGCGGGCGTGCTTCCGGGTGCCATGTCCAGTGACACCGAGGCGATGTCGGAGTGGATCAGCCGGACCATCGGTGAACACGGCGCGACTCCGCCGGCGCACTCCCGGCGGCGCTGCGCGAGGTGCTGCCACGCTTCGAGGGCGCCTTCTCCCTGGTGGTGATGGATCTGTCGCGCATCATCGGAGTGCGTGACCCCCGCGGCTTCAGGCCGCTGTGCCTCGGGCGGCTCGAAGGCGGCTGGGTGTTGGCGTCGGAGACGCCGGCGCTCGACACCGTCGGAGCGAGCTTCGTCAGGGAGATCGAGCCCGGTGAGATGGTCGTGATAGACGGCTCCGGAGTGCACTCCTCCAGACCGTTCGCCGACGAGGAGATCGATCCGAAGCTGTGTCTGTTCGAGTTCGTCTACTTCGCCCGACCTGATGCCGAGCTCTACGGTCACAACGTCCACCAGGCGCGCGTGCGCATGGGCGAACACCTGGCCGATCAGGCGCCGGTCGATGCCGACCTGGTCATGGGAGTGCCCGAATCAGGGATCCCTGCCGCCGAGGGCTACGCGCGTCGAAGCGGCATACCGTTCGGACAGGGCCTCGTGAAGAACCGCTACATCGGACGTACCTTCATCGCTCCCAGCCAGGAGATGCGTGCACTCGGTGTTCGGATGAAGCTCAACCCTCTGCGTGAGCAGATAGCGGGTCAGCGCCTGGTGGTGGTCGACGATTCCATCGTGCGGGGCACGACCACACGCAAGATGGTCCAGATGCTGCGCGAGAGCGGTGCGGCGGAGATCCACATGCGGATCTCCTCCCCGCCGTACCGTTGGCCGTGCTTCTACGGTATGGACACCGGCACGCGCGCGGAGTTGCTGGCAGCCGACATGGAGGTCTCGGAGATCCGTGACTACCTCGGTGTGGACACACTGTCGTACCTGGGTCTGGAAGCACTCGTGGAGGCCGTCGGCGCGCCGGGCGCAGGTTTCTGCACGGCCTGCCTCACCGGTGAGTATCCGGTTGCGATTCCTGCTGAGGCAGGCAAAGGCGTGCTCGAGGGTGGAACCACGAGCCGACCCGAACCCCAGTCGTTGTTCCAGGGGTCGATGTTCGACCTCGAGAACGTGACCATCGGTACGACCGAAGAGACGACGGTGGCGGGTTCCGACCCGGATGCCGGTGTTGTGGAGGAGCCGCGTGGGTGAGACCTACGAGTCGGCCGGCGTGTCGATCGATGCCGGTGAGGAGGCGGTCGAGCGCATCAAGGCCGATGTGCGTTCCACTTTCCGCCCCGAGGTCATGGGTGACATCGGGGCTTCGGGGCGCTGTTCCGCTTCGACCAAACCCGTTACGACGATCCGGTGCTGGTCTCCACCACAGACGGCGTGGGCACGAAGGCGATGGTCGCACATGCCGCCGGGCGCTACGACACCATCGGAGTGGACCTGGTGGCGATGTGCGTGGACGACCTCGTGTGCCAGGGCGCCGAGCCGTTGTTCTTCCTCGACTACATCGCCGTGGGCAGCCTCGATCCCGACCAGGTGCAGCAGCTGGTGTCGGGCATCGCCAAGGGCTGCCGGCAGGCTGGCTGTGCGCTCGTCGGCGGGGAGATGGCCGAACATCCCGGGCGATGGAGCCGGGCGAGTTCGACCTGGTCGGATTCGCGGTCGGGGTGGTGGAGCGGGAGCGGATGCTGCCCCGCGAGGTGTCGGCGGGCGACGTGGTGATCGGGTTGGCCTCCCCGGGCCTGCGCTCCAACGGGTACTCGCTCGCCCGGCGGATCATGTTCGACGTGGCCGGTCGCTCGCTCACCGACGAGGCGTTCGATGGCCCACATGCCCCGACGGTGGGTGAGGAGATGTTGCGACCGTCGGTCGTCTACGCTCCGGCCATCGCTGCACTGTGTGAAGCGGTCGAGGTGCATGCAGTGGCGCACGTGACGGGCGGGGGTCTTCCAGGCAACGTGAACCGCGTGCTGTCCGGCGGACTGGACGCGGTGCTGGACCCGGGGTCATGGGAACCGCCGAGGATCTTCGGCGAACTCCAACTCGTGGGCGGGGTTAGCGACGCCGAGATGCGCAGGGTGTTCAACATGGGCATCGGAATGGTGGCGGTCGTGCCCCCGAGGCCCTCCACGACGCGATCGACGTGCTCGGGACCGCGGGTCACCGGGCAACCGTGATCGGAGGTGGTCGTGCCGGGCTCAGGAGAGGTCCGCTTCACCGACGACCTCTGAGCCCGGCTTGGCGGTCACGCGGGCCGGCTCGGCCTCCAAGTGGCGACGTCACCGCGTCGGCAATCGCCGCAGGGCTACGGTCTGGCCGATGAGTCCGTTCGATCCTCCGCCGGCGCACGGTTCGCTGTCGTCGTTCGACGACTTTCCGGTGCACCAGCACGCCGACTCCGTGCGTCACGCCACCACCAGCGACCGCAACTTCTATGACCGCTACTACTTCAACTGCCACTCGAACGACGGCGAGGCCTTTCTCGTGTTCGGCCTCGGCCAGTACCCGAACCTGGCGACACAGGACGCTTTCGCGCTCCTGGTGACCGGGAACGTCCACCGGGTGGTCCGGTCCTCGCGCGAGCTCGGGGACCGGATGGACACGACGGTCGGACCGCTTTCGGTGGAGGTGATCAGACCACTGTGCGAGTTGCGGATCCGTTGCCTGCCACGAGACGACACCGAATCGGCCTACGGGCTCGCGTTCGACCTGCACTGGACCGGCTCGACCCCGGCCTACGAGGAGCCCCGCCAGTTCCAGCGCATGCACGGGCGGGCGGTCTTCGACACGATGCGCCTCGCGCAGACCGGCCGCTGGAACGGTTGGATCGAGTTGGACGGTCATCGGTTCGCTGTCACCCCTGATCGCTGGTGGGGTACCCGGGATCGCAGCTGGGGAGTGCGTCCTGTGGGCGAACCGGAACCACCCGGCATCCGCACCGAGGGACAGATGCAGGGCTTCTGGAACTACGCCCCGATGCAGTTCGAGGACCACAGCATCCTGTACATGGTCAACGAACACGACGACGGTACGCGCGTCATCGAGGAAGCAGTGCGGATAGACAACGACGCGGACCGCGAACCGGAACCGCTGGGTCGTCCTGAGCATGCGGCGGTTCTCACACCCGGAACCCGCCGGATCGCGGAGTCAACCGTCTCGTTCCCCGAGGCCCCTGGCGGGGGCTTCGAGGTGTCGGTGGAGCCACTGCTGGACGCGTGGTTGCTGCTCGGCACCGGCTACGGCCTGGACGCGGACTGGCGCTTCCGGGATGTACCAGGGCCCTTCGGTCACCCAGTGTGTGGAGATCGACTACGAACGCGACTCGGACCGCCTTTTCGGCCTGGTCGACCAGGTCGCGCGATTCACCCAGCAGGGAGGGCCCGCCGACGGACAGGTGGGCTACGGCCTGCACGAGTTCTTCTTCGTCGACACGTTCGGTCGCTACGGCCTCTCCGGCTGGGACCCCGCGGTGGCCGAGCAGTGGGAGACCGACGGTGACGGTGGTGATTGAGGAACGCTGGAACGACCCGTACCACGCGCGTTCGGGACCCTTCGAATCAGAGGGTAGCCTCGCGGTGATGGCAGACACACCCACTCCCGCTTTCTCGGTCCGCATTCGCGTCCGAATGGACAACGCTCCAGGAATGCTGGGTCGGGTGGCCGTAGCCATCGGCGAGGTGGGCGGCAACATATCCGCGCTGCAGGGATTCGAGGTCAAGACCGCTGCGCTGGATGAGGACCTCGTGGTGAACTGCACCAGCGAAGCCCACCAGGAACAGGTGCGTGCCGCGCTCGAGGAGCTCGAAGGCATCGACATCCTGGACTTCGAGGACCGCACCTTCGCCATGCACGAGGGAGGCAAGATCGAGGTGTTGAGCCTTGCCCCGGTGCGCGACATGGAGGACCTCGCGATGGCCTACACCCCGGGTGTGGCCAGGGTCTGCAAGGAGATCCAGAAGAACCCGGCCGCCGCACACGACTACACGATCAAGCGCAACACGGTGGCAATAGTCTCCGGACGGCACCGCGGTGCTCGGCCTGGGTGACATCGGCCCCGAGGCGGCGATGCCGGTGATGGAGGGCAAGGCGCTGCTGTTCAAGCACTTCGCCGGGGTCGACGCGTTCCCGGTGTGCATCAACACCTCCAACGTGGAGGAGATCATCGAGACGGTGCTTCGGCTGGAGCCGACCTTCGGAGGCATCAACCTCGAGGACATAGCGGCCCCCGGTGCGTTCGAGGTGGAGGAACGCCTGGATGCCGCGATGGACATCCCGGTGTTCCACGACGACCAGCACGGCACCGCGATCGTCACCCTTGCGGCGCTCGAGAACGCGCTGCGTATCGTCGACAAGCGCATGGAGGACATCCGCGTCGTCGTCGCCGGTGTCGGTGCAGCAGGTGTGGCGGTGTCGAAGATCCTCATGAATGCGGGCGTCCGCAACGTGGTGGGATGTGACCGCCAGGGTGCAGTGCACCTCGGTCGTGAGGGCATGAACACCTCCAAGCAATGGTTCGCCGAGAACACCAACCCGGAGGGCTTCGACGGATCCCTCTCACGGGCCCTACCCGGCGCGGATGTGTTCATCGGGCTGTCGGGGCCGAACCTGATCACGCCGGAGGACGTCTCCTCGATGGCTGACGCCCCGATCGTGTTCGCCATGGCCAATCCCGACCCTGAGATCCGGCCCGAGCTGATCAGGGACATTGCAGCGGTGATCGCCACGGGTCGGTCCGACTTCCCGAACCAGATCAACAACGTCTTGGCGTTCCCAGGGGTCTTCCGCGGGGCACTGGACGCCGGGGCGAAGCGCGTGACGGAGAACATGAAGGTGGCGGCGGCCCGGGCCATCGCTTCGACGGTCGGCGAGGACGAACTCGCACCTGACCACATCATCCCCTCTGTGTTCCACCCGGGTGTCGCTCCGGCGGTGGCCGAGGCATGCGCGCAAGCCGCACGGGCCGACGGCGTCTGTCGTTGAGCGGCGTGCCCGGCGAGCACGCGATGGCTGCGGCCACCGAGGACCCATCGGGTGCAGCGGACGGTCCTGCGGACCGTCGCATGTCGGAATGGATCGGCGATCGCACCGCCGGCCGGGAGCGACTGGCGGAGGCAGTGCTCCTGGGTGTCTCGGCGTTCGTCGCGTGGGCGTTCCGGTTCGTGCAGGACGACGCGTTCATCACCTACCGGTACGCGCGCAACCTCGCCCGGGGCGAGGGCCTCGTGCTGAACCCTGGGGAGAAGGTCGAGGGCTACACCAACTTCGCGTGGACTGTGATCCATGCGATCCCCGAGCGCTTCGGATGGTCCACCCCGTTGTTCTCCCAGTTGCTCGGCATAGCGATGATGGTCGCGTGCGTGTTCGTGGTGCTGAGGATCACGAGCAGGGTCTTCGGTGGCTCGGGGTCGACCGGTCCGGGTTTCACCCTCCTGGTGGGTGTCGTGCTGGTCGCCAACATGACGTTCCTCGTGTACTCCACCGGCGGTCTCGAGACCATGATGCAGACGCTCACGGTCATGGTGGTCACCTGGGCATTGCTGGATGCGCTGATCGACCGGTCCCGCATCGAGGCGGCCCGACTCCTCTTCGCCGGGCTGTTCGCCGGTATCGCGATCCTCACCAGGCTCGACTCCGTGGTCTACCTGATCGCGCTGTACGCGGCGGTGCTGTTCCGCCAATGGGGAGCCGGGCGGGGTCGCTACGGGGTGCTCCTACGCACGATCGGGCTGTCCGCCCTGCCCGCCGTGTTGCTCGTGGTGCCGTGGCTGGTGTGGAAGCTCGAGTACTACGGCGAGCTGCTCCCCAACACGTTCTATGCGAAGTCGGCGGCAGGTCCGCTTCAGCCGATCCTCTACGGCCTGCTCTACATCGTTGGCTACCTGTTGTCCTACGGCGCGTTCCTGCTCGTGGGGCGGATGATCAAGTACCGCAGGAGCTTCTTCGCGATCCCGGGGTGGCTCCTCTGTTCGCCGTGGTTCCGGTGTGGCTCGCGTACTTGGTCTACGTCGGGGCCGACTTCATGGAGTACCGCTTCATCGTGATCCTGACCCCGCTACTGGCGATGCTCGTGGCGTGGTTGGTGGACCGGTTCGCAAACCCGGTTCCCCAGGTGTTGCTGGTGAGCGTGCTACTCGTGTTCTCACTCGCGCACCGGTTCGTGGTCCCACCGGTTGCGTTCCCCCGTGCTGTCGTTCCGCACCATCAACCATTGGCCCACGGAATCCCCGACCACCTGGTACGGGCTTGGCAACCTGCTGGCTGAGAACTTTCCCGGTGGACCGGGGGTTCAAGGCCAGCCGGTCATAGCCGTGGCACCCCTGGGGGTCATCTCCTACTTCTCGGATCTGGAGACCATCGACATGCTGGGCCTCACCGATGCCGAGGTGGCCCGCAACGGCGACGACGCCCAGATGTACTACCCGGGCCATGTGAAGATGGCCACCCCCGCCTACCTGGAGTCGCGCGGTGTCGACCTGATCGTCGGCCAGCCCGGCCCGACGCGCGACCCACAGCACTACGACGGGTACCGGCTGAGCCAGTTGGTCTCGGTGTACCCGGTGACCGACCTGAGGGAACTGCCCGAGGATGCCGTCGTGGTGGAACTGCCGGCGACGACCACGGCCGATGGTGTGGACATCGTGTGGCCGACCATCTACCTGGGCGGCAACGAGCGCGTCGACGATGCGATCGAGCGCAACGGGTGGGTTGTGAAGCCCATCATCCGCGAGTGCGACCCCGACGACCTGGGTGCGTGGCTGCAGCGCGTGGTCGCCGACCGGACCTGTCCGGACCTGTGAGGACCATGGTGCATATGACGAGGACGGCTCCTCTCAGCGCGCAGGGGTGGCCGAGCGCGTCTTGAGCTTCATGAGCGGTCGTTCCACATACCGATGGCCCGCTTCGGTCGTCAGCACCAGGACCGGAAGGTAGAGGATCACCGCCACTGCCGGGTTTCCGGGTACGAAGTTGACGAGGATCACGAACAGCGGTACGTGAATGAGGTAGATGGCGTAGCTGCGCACGCCGACGATCAGCGCCGGCTTCCAGGACAGCACCGGTCGCAACCAGTGCTCGGGTGTCCGGACCATCGCGAACACGACCACCGCTGTGCAGAGGCTGCAGATGGTGAAGCCGAACTCACCCCAGTACAGCCCGTCGGAAAGATCACCACCGCTCATCGGGGGAGAACGGCACGAAGACGCCGAGCGGCTTGGCGAAGGAAGTGCCGACGAAGACGGTGCCGACGAAGACGAGAGCGGCCACCGTGGCCGCGTGACCCGTGATGCGTCCGAGGCGCGGCGGGAGATCCGCCGGGAGCTTGGCGTTGAGGAACGCCAGGACCACGCCCAGCATGATGGCGTCGGGTCGTTGGTACCACGCCATGCGTGGGCCCACGTGGCCTGACAGTCGTGCAACGGAGATGATCACGTATGCGCCCAGGAAGGCGCAGATCAACTGGGTGACGAGCCGGCGGTGGATCGCGAACAGCGTGATCAACACCCCGAAGACGTAGTAGTGCTCCTCCACCGAGAGGCTCCACAGCTGGATCAGAGGTCGGATCTCGGGGGAACTCACCGGTGAGGATCTCGATGCCCACCGGATGGATCACGTGGTAGACGTAGAAGGCCCCTGCGACGGCGTCGCTCTTGGTTATCTCCCAGAGCTGCCCGTAGGTGATGTCGTCGGGTACCCCGGCGGTCGTGTTGGTGCCGTAGATGGTCATTGCCACGAAGATCGACACCACAGTGACCCCGATGACGATGTAGAGCATCGGCAGCAGCCTCAGCGCGCGTCGCTTGTAGAAGTTGCGGAGGCTGATGGAACCGGATTTCCGGTCCTCTTCGAGCAACAGCGTGGTGATGAGGAAGCCGCTGACGACGAAGAACACATCGACCGCGGCTGCGAAGCTCGCGAAGTTGGCGTAGCTGAAGTGCGCGAAGAGCACCGCGACCATGAAGTAGCCACGCAGGCCGTCCAAGGGCGGCTGGTGCCCCAGCTTCGGCGCGACGCTCGTGAAATGGTCCCCGTATTCAGCCTGAGTTCGCACCTGACTGCCCCACGCCGTCTGTCAGTGGTCGGGACCGGCGTCGATCCGGTGACCTATCGCTTTTCAGGCGATCGCTCTGCCAACTGAGCTACCCGACCGTATGTGCCGGATCCCCGATGTAGGTCACCCGGCTGCATTTTCTCCTCCGGGTGGAGCCCGGATTGCGGTCCCGACGGGATTTGAACCCGCGACCTCTGGCTTGACAGGCCAGCGTGCACTCCAAACTGCACCACGGGACCGGACTGTGACCGCCGGAAGGCGGTTCGCACCCCCCAACGGGATTCGAACCCGTGTTACCGCCTTGAAAGGGCGGCGTCCTAGGCCGCTGGACGATGGGGGCTCGCACCCTGCCGGGAGCCGGGTCAACATAGCAGCACAAACGACCCGAACCAAAGGAACCGGTGTACCGAGAGGGATTCTGTGGCTCAGGGATCCAGACCGTGGGTCAGCGCGGAGACGGTCTGCTCGAGCAGCCCTCCGAGGAGCTCGTAGACGGCGAACGCCTCGGTGTGCCTCGGATCGATGGCACCCCCATGGTCGTCCTCGGTGATGTCCATCATGGTGCCCAACACGAGCCGCAGGTCGTTGAGCGAACGCATCCATGCCATGAACTGGTCCTCGGTGACCGCTTCGGAGCGCAAGACGGTGCGCACCGTGACCAGCGCCTCCAGGCGGTGCTCCACGAGCTCGGGCCCGGCCAGTGCGGCGTAGCCTTCGTTGCGTTCGGTGTCGTCACCGTAGGGGGGAGGAAGAGCCGCTCGATCAGGGGGCTCGCGGTTCCGAGCAGGGTCTCGAGCTCGGTGCACAAGAGTCTCGATGACTCCACGACCTCCGGTGGGAGCGTCACGACGAACATCTCGTCCTGCCGTCGTATCGGGTTCATCCGCATCGGGTTCATGGGTGCAGGTCCCTCGCTTGCCGGGTCAGTCCTGTTGCATGGTGGCCCCACAGGCCGTGCTCGTGCAGCCTGAACACGTCACGTTCCGCTTCCGACCGGGTTCCGCTCGACACCACGGCCTTGCCTTCGGTGTGGACCTGCATCATGAGCTTGTGGGCCTTCTCCCTGGAGTGCCCGAACAGCTTGCGCAGGACAAAGGCCACATAGCTCATCAAGTTGATCGGATCGTTCCACACGATCACCACCCAGGGTGTGTCCACGCCCTCGGTGATGTCAGTGTCCGGCTCGAGGACCTGCGACGGCGCGGTCGTACCCATGCTGTGTATCCGGGCGGGGTGTTCGTAGGCCGCTCCGTTGCTCCCGGGCCGACCCACCCCGATTGTCCCAATGGCCGACTCGTCCGCGCCACTGTCCGGTCCAACCACGGCGACCATGTCTGAAGGCTAATTTCCAACGGGGCGGCAGACCACTTCCCAACGGGGTGGCAGACGACCTTGGAGGGTGGTGGTGACCGGTCTCGTCGATGGTCTGGCGGGGTATGTCTGGCATCGGACGTTGTGAAGTCCTACCGTCGATTGCGTCTATGGCTGCTCCAGCGGTTCCTCACAGGAACTCGATCGCCTCCACCGTCGGTGCCTACGTGGCGCTCACCAAGCCGCGCATAATCGAGTTGCTGCTTGTCACGACCGTGCCGGTGATGGTCGTGGCCGAACAGGGGATCCCGTCGCTCTGGCTCATGGTGGCCACCGTCGTCGGCGGCACACTCAGCGCCGGCGGAGCGAACGCCGTGAACATGTGGGTGGATCGCGACATCGATGCTATGATGGAACGGACCCGCAACCGTCCACTGGTGACCGGTGCGGTGACGCCCGCTGCGGCCCTGGCGTTCGCGGTCTGCATCGAGGTTGTCGCGTTCGTGTGGCTGTGGGTGCTCGTCAACCCGCTGTCGGCATGGCTGGCGCTCGCGGCGTGCCTGTTCTACGTGTTCGTCTACACGCTGTGGCTGAAGCGAACCTCCAAGCAGAACATCGTCATCGGGGGGCGGCCGGTGCTGCGCCGGTGCTCATCGGCTGGTCGGCGGTGACGGGCACCGTCTCCTGGTCCGCGGTGGCGCTGTTCGGGGTCGTGTTCTTCTGGACCCCGCCGCACTTCTGGGCTCTGGCGATCCGCTACTCCGACGACTACAGCGCGGTGGATGTGCCCATGCTCCCCTCGGTGGCATCGCTGCGGACCACGACCGCGCAGATGCTTGCCCACACCACGGCGATGGTCGTGTGTTCGCTCGTCTTCGGCTACGCCGAGGCGATGGGACCGGTCTACTGGATCGGGGCGGTTGTCACCGGGGTGGCATTCCTGGGTCTCACCTGGCGTGTTCGTCGGACCGGCTCCGCGTCGGACGCCATGAAGCTCTTCCATTTCTCGATCACCTACCTCACGGTGTTGTTCGCGGCGATGGCAGTTGACATAGTCGTCAGATTCGGGATCTGACGAGCGGCGAGGTGAACAGGACCAGGTATGTCGGAGGTATTTCCAGGACAGGTGTGGCGTCGCGGTAGGGTCGCAGCGCACACCGGGGTATCTGTGTGCCCTGGACGGACTCGACGTGGGTGGGCAGAGCCACCGCATCGGAACGAGGGTTAGAGGATGGCAGTAACCGATACGACACTCCCGGAACAGCCAACGGGGTCGGCCACCGTCGCCACGCCGGCCACCGCCGGAGAGTTCGAGCAGCTCATCGGAACCGGCGATCACACCTCGCTTGGCCGGATGTTCGTCGGCTTCTCTCTGTTGTTGTTGGTGGTCGGGCTCGCCATCCGACTGGTCGTTGGGATCGACTTCGCAACCGACAACGGCGTCTTCGGTTCGTACCTTCCAATGGTGGACGTGAGCTCGTTGATAGCGCTGGTGTTCCTGGGAGTGCTGCCGGCGCTGCTCGGCCTTGCCATCGTCATCGTGCCGCTGCAGGTCGGTTCCCCATCGATCGCGTTCCCCCGGGCGGCCGCCCTGTCCCTGTGGGCATGGCTCGTGTCCTCGGGGATCTTCGTCACATCGATCGCACTCGACGGCGGCGTGGGTGGCGGTGACTACGATGCAGCGGCACTGGGCAACATCTCCTTCGGGGTGATGATGGCGTCGCTCGGGCTGGCCGCGGTCTGTGTCGCCACGACGGTGCTGGCCCACCGGCCCGCGGGGATGTCGCTGGCGCGCGTTCCGCTGTTCGCCTGGTCGATGCTGGTCGCGGCATCCATCTGGATCGTCACCTTCGGCGCAGCCCCTGGCCTATACGATCCTCGGACATGTCGCAGCCGACTCCGCTGCGGGCCTGTTCGAGAACTACGAGGTCGGAATGGCCTGGGTGTTGCGGGGTCCCGCGGTCTACATGCTGGCCATCCCGGTGCTCGGCATCGCCGGTGACGCGGTGGCGCACGTGACCGGCCGGCCATTGCGCAACTACGGATTGTTCCAGGGTCTCATCGCAGCGTTCGGTGTGCTCTCCTTCGGGGCCTGGGCTCAGGGCCCCAGGTCGATCAACACGGTCCTGTGGGCGCTGTGGGCGCTCGCAGTGGCTCTTCCGGTGCTTGGACTCCTCGGCGGCCTGGGGGAGTCACTCAGGCATGCCAGGCCGAGGGCTGACGGTGGTCTGGTTGCTTCGCTGGTCGCGCTGGTGGTGCTGTTGGGCGGGGTGCTCGTCGGCGTGGTGATCGCGCTCGACTCCGCCGGATCGGGCACCCTGTTCGACTTCGAGCCGGTGGCTCTGTCGGGTGCGCAGTCGCTGTTCGTGATCACCGCGGCGGTCATCGGGGTGGTTGCGGGATCGGCACACTGGTCACCCCAGATCTGGGGTGCGCGGTCCAAGGCCACCACGGTCACCGGGGCGAGCCTCCTCCTCGCCGCCGGCGGAGCGCTCGTGGGACTCGTCCTCGCAGTCGATGTCTTCCTGGTCGCGAACGACGTCGACGCGTCCACTGCTCTCGGTGTCCTCTCGGCAGTGGGCGCCCTTCTCATGTGTGTCGGGGTACTGGCGGCGTTGTCGGCTTCCATGGGCTCAGCCCGCGTCGCATACGAGCGCGGGGACACCGGGCCGTCGGAGGCCACCGGCCTTACACTCGAGTGGCAGGTCCCCTGGCCCGCGGTCGGGGCGGAACGCACCATCGCGCTTCCCGAGGAGTTCACCTCGCCGTACCCGTTCGCTGCTACCGAGGAGGCCAGCCGATGACCAGCCCGGCGATCATCACGCCCGCGCGCACCGTCCCGAGGCGCCGCGAGATGCTCTTCGGCACCGCGTTCGCCACATCAGGCGTGGTGATGCTGTTGCTCACCCTCGTGGGGGCCTACGTGGCGGCGCGGAACGCCGCAGGCGCCGCATGGCTCGAATCGAATGTGATCCCGTTGACCCAACCCAACATGCAGATGGCCGGTCTGGCGCTGTCTGCGGTGACCATGCAGTGGGCCGTGTACGCGATCAGCAACGACGACCGCACCAGCACCTACGTTGCGTTGGGTGCCACGCTCCTCCTCGGCGCGGCGTTCGTCAACCAGACGATCTTCTTGTGGAAGTTCACTGCGATCACCGGGGACCAGCCCGAGGGTCTGTTGTTCTATTCGGTGACCGGAACCCATGTCGCAATGGTCCTGGCCGCGATGGTGTTCGTGGTGTTCGTGGCTTTCAGGGCCCTCGGTGGGCAGTACTCCAGCCGTAACCCCGATGGCATTGCCGCCGCTGCGGTCCTGTGGGACGCCGCGGTCGCGCTCTATGTGGTCATCTGGGTCGCCGTCTACATCATGAAGTGAGCAGCAGATGATCACTCGGGCTTCCAGGTTCTTCTTCGCAGCAGCAGCCATCGGCTACCTGTCTGCGCTGCTCTACGGCTTCCTCACCGGTGCCTCCGACCACGGTGGGGTCACAGTGGTGTTCACCGACGGGGGTGTCGTCGATTCGGTGATCGGACCGCTCACCTTCGGATGGAAGGGGTTGGGTCGGTGAGCACATCGGTTACACGGTTCTGTTGGCCTTTGCCGCTGCCATGGCCATGCTTGGCGGATTCACCTCCGCCACCCGAGACGCAGATGCCGAGGCGCTCGCACAGCTCGAGGGGATCGACGCTGCTCAACTGCCCCCTGCTGCGGTACCCGCCGGACTCAGCTGGTGGCCGCTGTTGGCGGGCCTCGGGACGGGTGTGGTCATCGTGGGCCTCGTGTTCTCCAACTGGTTGATGTGGGCCGGTGTGGTCGTCCTGGTGGCTGCGGCGATCGAGTGGACCGCCAAGGCGTGGTCCGAGCGGGCCACTGAGGATGCAGCGAGCAACGCCGAATACCGCAGCCGCCTGCTGCAGCCGGCCGAGGTACCGATCGCCTCGGCTCTGGTCATCGCCGTGGTGGCTGTGGCGATCTCACGGGTGTTGCTGGCGGTGCCGAAGTCGGCTGCTGTCTACATCATCATCGCGCTCGCCGCGGTGATCTTCGGCGTGGCGAACCTGCTCGCCGGCCGGCCGGATCTCAAGGGGAGGGTGCTTGGCGCTGTCGTGATCGTGAGCATGCTGGTGATCATCGCCGCCGGCATCGCCGGCGGAATGGCCGGTACCAGGGACTTCGAGGAGCACCACGGAGAAGGTGCGCTGGAAGCGGTGCCGGCGGTTGCTTCCCACGAGGTGGCGTTGGACGAGTACGACCCGGTCGCGACCGGGCGCGGAATCTGACAAGAGGATCGGAATGCGGAACAAGCGCAATGCAACCATCGCCCTCGTACTGGGCACCATCGCATGCCTCGTCGGCGGCTGGCTCCTGTTGCGGGGCGCGACGAGCCTCAAGACGTTCCCGCTCAACACGCTGAGCCCGGAGGGCGAGAAGGCCGACATCATCTACGATCTCGTGGTGCCGGTGTTCGCGGTTGCCGGTGTGGTGTTCATAGCGGTGGAGGTCGGGGTCCTGTGGATGGCCTACCGCTTCCGTCGCAACGACGACGAGGTCGACGGTGAGGGCGAGCCGGTGCAGTTGCACGGCAACACCGGCCTCGAGATCGGCTGGACGCTCGTGCCGCGGTGATCCTGGCGGTGATCGCGGTGTTCAACGTCAACGCGATCCTGAAGTTGGACGAGGTGAGCGACGACGCGATCGACGTGACGGTCATCGGGCAGCAGTGGTGGTGGGAGTTCCGCTACGACACCGACGACGACGGTGTGGTCGACATCATCACCGCGTCGCAGCTCGTGATGCCCGCCGGTCGTGACGTCCGCCTGCAGATCCAGTCACGCGACGTGATCCACTCGTTCTGGATCCCCGCGCTCAACGGCAAGAAGGACGCGGTTCCCGGTCGTACCCATCCCCTGGTCCTGGAGGCGGCCGAGCCCGGCATCTACCAGGGGCAGTGCACTGAGTTCTGTGGCCTGTCGCACGGTGTGATGCGGATGCAGGTGAAGGTGCTCCCGCCAGAGGAGTACGACGTGTGGATCGACGCGATGACCACTCCTCCGGAGCAGCCCACCGACGAGCTCGCCAAGGCAGGCCAGGACGTGTTCGTCCAGCAGTGCACCTCCTGTCATCAGGTGAACGGGCTCGAACCTGGAGCGGAGGCACCGTACGGGTACGCGAGGCTCCCCAACCCCGACTACGGAGAAGACGTCGGTTCCACCCTGGCATCCAAGAACGCGCCGAACCTGACCCACCTGATGATGCGCGACACCTTCGCCGGCAGCCTGCTCGACCTCTACGAGGGAAGCTCCGATTTCGTCGAGACGACAGTCGGCTCCGCCGAGGCCGTCCCCTCGGGTGAACCTGCGGTCAACAACCTCAAGCGTTGGCTGCGCAACCCGGAGGACGTCAAGCCGATGAACCCCGAGAACAACCAGGGGATGCCCGACCTCGGACTGTCCGAGCAGCAGATCGATGAACTCGTCGCCTACCTGGTGACGTTGAAGTAACTTCCCCAGTCTCGTCCACCGACACCGACGTCGTGCACCAACTGCAGCGGCAAAGGAAACCGATCCCATGACCGTCGTTCATGAGAGAACACCACTCGAGCTCCCCTCCGGTGCCCCGACCACGCCGGCACGGCCACTGGGTGTGTTCACGCGACCCACCGCGACGACCGGGTGGAAGTCGTGGCTCACCACTGTGGACCACAAGAGGATCGGGATCATGTACGGGGTGGCGTCGCTGACGTTCTTCCTGGTCGGGGGCTTCGAGGCGCTGCTGATCCGCACGCAGCTGGCAGTACCCGGCAACGACCTGCTCTCTGCCGACCTGTACAACCAGGTGTTCACCATGCACGGCCTGACGATGGTCTTCCTGGTGGTGATGCCGTTGCAGGCCGCGTTCGCCAACTACCTGTTGCCACTGCAGATCGGCGGCGTGACGTGGCCTTCCCCCGCATGAACGCACTGTCGCTGTGGGTGTGGTTGCTCGGTGCGATCTTCTTCAACACCTCCTGGTTCTTCGGCGGGGGGGCCAACGGTGGCTGGTTCGGCTACGCACCCAACTCGGGGGTCGCCTTCACCCCGGGTCACGGGATGGATTTCTATGCGGTCGGTCTCATCATCATCGGCATCGGTTCCACGGTCTCGGCGATCAACCTGACCGTGACCGTGTTCAACATGCGCACCCCCGGCATGTCGATGATGAAGATGCCGGTGTTCACCTGGATGGCGTTCATCACCCAGGTGCTCCTGGTGTTCGCACTACCGGTCATCACCGTCGCATTGTTCCTGCTGATGTTCGACCGTCTCTTCGACGCCAACTTCTTCAACGTCGCGAAGGGAGGAGATCCGTTCCTGTGGGAGCACCTCTTCTGGATCTTCGGCCACCCCGAGGTGTACATCATGATCCTGCCCAGCTTCGGGATCGTGTCGGAGGTGATCCCGGTGTTCAGCCGCAAGCCCATCTTCGGCTATCCGTTCATGGTGGGATCCGGCATCGCCATCGGATTCATGGGTTGGGGTGTGTGGGCTCACCACATGTTCTCCTCGGGGATGGGCCCGATCTCTGTGATGGCCTTCTCGCTGGCCACCATGTTCATCGCGGTCCCGACCGGGGTGAAGATCCTCAACTGGATGGCCACGATGTACGGCGGGCGCCTCCGGTTCACCACCGCGATGCTGTTCTCGATCGGCCTCGTGGCGATGTTCACCATCGGTGGGCTCTCCGGGGTCACCCACGCGGTCGCCCCGGCCGACACCCAGCAGACCGACACCTACTACATCATCGCCCACTTCCACTACGTGCTCTTCGGCGGGGCTCTGCTGGGCCTCTTCTCGGGCATCTACTTCTGGTACCCCAAGATGTTCGGCCACTTCCTCAACGAGACGCTCGGCAAGTGGAACTTCTGGGTCATGATGATCGGGTTCAACCTCACCTTCGGTCCGATGCACATGCTCGGCATGCAGGGCATGATGCGTCGCACCTGGACCTACACCGACGGCCAGGGCTTCAACGTGTGGAACCTCGTGGCCACCATCGGAGCGTTCACGCTGGCCGTGTCGATCCTGATCTTCATCTACAACGTCTGGTACAGCAGGCGTCAGCACCTCCGCAACCCGGTGGATCCCGGCCCCGACCCCTGGGATGCGTTCCCTCGAGTGGATGATCCCGTCACCCGCCCCTGAGTACAACTACGCGGAGACGGTCGTGGTCGAGGAGTTCGACGAGTTCTGGCACCGCAAGTACGGCCACGACGAAGAGGGCCGACTGGTCAGGATCGCGAAGACCGAGGACGTCACGCAGGCCCCGGGTGCCACCGGCATCCACCTGCCGTCGCCCTCCTACTGGCCGTTGGTGTTGGCGACTGGGCTGCCGCTGGTGGGCTACGGGCTCATCTTCAACCTGTGGTGGGCTCTACCCGGCGCCTTGATCGTGATAGTGGCGATATTCGGCTGGGTGCTGGAACCGGCCGACGATCCCGACGCCGGTCACGAGCACCACGACGAACCCGAGCCGTCCACGGATCCCCAGGCGACCGACGAATCCGGTGATGCCTCCGAAGGCGACGCTTCGGACGCCGAGACCCTGGTCGCCGGGGTCGATGCAGAGGAGGCCCCCGTTGGCTGATGTGGCGGAGATCGCGTACGAGGACATCGAGGACCTGGAGTTCCCCGACGACTCCCATGCGACGTCGACGGGGATCTCGAACCCGAAGCTGGCCATGTGGGTCTACCTGGCGTCGGACACGCTGCTGTTCGGCGGGCTCATCTCGACCTACCTGATCTACAAGAACCGCCCGGGTGAGATCCCCGGGCTCGCCGGCAGCCCCGTTCGGATCTCGGAGCTGTTCGACATCCCGTTCACGTCGATGACCACGTTCATCCTGTTGATGTCGTCGCTCACGATGGTGCTGGCGGTGACCTCCGCGATGCGCAACGACGCGACACGCATGCGATTGTGGCTGGGCACCACCGCAATGCTGGGTGCCCTGTTCATCGGCGGGCAGGTCTACGAGTTCACGGTGTTCGTCTCCGAGGGCCTCGGGTACACCGCGAACGTCTCGTCGTCCGCCTTCTACACCCTCACCGGCTTCCACGGTGTGCACGTGGCGGTCGGCATCCTCATGCTGGTGTCCATGCTGGGGATGTCGTTGCGTCGCCAGATCCATGCCGAGGCGGTCGAGGTCATCGGCCTGTACTGGCACTTCGTAGATATCGTGTGGGTCGTGATCTTCACGATCGTGTACCTGATTCCCTGAGGAGTGGCGTGAACCCCGACAGCGGTAGCGAACCCGGGTACTTCGGCAAGGAGGACCCGAACTCCGACGCCATCGGCGAGCCCGAGGCGCCCGACACCGTCGAACGCGGATCCGTGGCGGCACCACAGGCGACGGCTGTCATCGACGACAGCGCCGCGGATGAGAGGGCGCTCGACGACGGCCGCCACATGGGTCACCTCGACGAGGGCCACACCCACGGACCGACCGACAGCAGGTACTTCACGATCTTCTGGGTCCTGTTCGCGCTCACCGCGATGGAGGTGTCGACCTACTTCTGGGAGTCCTGGTTCGGCGAGGGCGACGTGGTCCGTCGCATCGGGGTGGCGGTGCTCCTCACCATCATGGTGGTCAAGTTCGCCCTCATCACAGGCTTCTTCATGCACCTGCGGTTCGATGCCGCGTTGCTCAAGCGGGTGTTCGTGTTCGGGTTGCTGGTGGCGTTGGTGATCTACCTGGTGGCGATGACCTCGATGAACATCTGGACCGACAACGGCAACCCCTGGTTCAACGACGTTCCGCCGCAGATCACGACCACCACGGTGTCCGAAGGGGGCTGATTGCCCGCCCCTGGGTGGGTCACTGCTCCTCCCAGCGGAAGGTGGTCGCGGCCACGGTGGGCGCCAGGACCGCCCACACGACGAGCACCGGCCAGGCCCACGCGCCGATGTGAGTCCGGCCACCCAGGGAACCGGTGATCACCTCGGTCAGAGGTGCGGCCGGTAGCACCTTCGCAGCGGTCGCGATCGGGCCGGGGAGCTCTTCGAGGGGGACGACCATCCCCCGGTCAGCAACAACAGGAAGTACACGGCGTTCGCCAGCGCCAGGGTGACTGGGCCGGGGAGCGTGCCGGCCATCGCCAGGCCGAGACCACCGAACGCCGCGGTGCCCAGCAGCGCACCTGCGATGGCAGCCAACCAGCCGGCTCCCGGGAGCTCCCATCCGATCAGCCATGCTGCCGCCACGAGCACGATCCACTGCACCAACTCGGTGAGCAGCACGAGTGAGACCTTCGCGGCGATCCAACGACCTCGGCCCAGGGGAGATGCTCCGAGTCGCTTGAGCACGCCGTAGGTCCGTTCGAACCCGGTGCCTATCCCGAGCGACACCATCGCCGTCGACATGACCGCGAGGGCGAGGACGGCCGGTGCCAGGTAGTCGATGGGTTCGTCGGTACCCGTCGGAAGCACGTCCAGGTGCGAGAAGAACACCAAGACCATCAGCGGGATCCCCAGGCTAACCAGTAGCTGCTCCCCCTGGCGTGAGGCGAGGGCGATCTCGAGTCGCAACTGGCCGAGATACGCCTTCAGGGCGGGCCCGTCACCGGGGCGGTGGCGCGGCCGTCGCAGTGAGGGGCGTGGCCTCGGGAATCGCCTGCGGGCCACATCGGGTGCACCGGTCGGTTGCCCGGTCTTTGAGCGGTCGACCCGGTCCCGTGTCACCTTCGGCGGCGTGTCCGACCCGGGCTCGGTGGTGAGGCGGCGGAAGACGTCCTCCAGGTTCTGGCGGCCGGCGCGCAGTTCCGACAGGGTGGCCCCGTTGCGTGCCAACCAGGCCGTCACATCCGCGATCAACCCGGGTGTGGGAGCTGCCCTCACCACGTACTGCCCGGGCGAGATCTCCTGAGCGGTCGCGTTCACCGCTGCGCTCAGGTCGTCGATGTCGAGGCCCGCAGGCGCGCCGAAGCGGAGGTCCTCCTCGGAGGCGTCCGCAACCAGCTCGGTGGGACTGCCCGCAGCCACCAGCCGGCCCCGGTCGACGATCAGCACCTGGTCCGCGAGCTGCTCGGCCTCGGTCAGGTCGTGGGTGGTGAGCACCACGGTGCGGCCGGCCTCGCGCTGCGAGCGCACCAGCGAGCGGATGAGGTCGCGACCCTGGAGGTCCACTCCCGCGGTGGGCTCGTCCAGGAACAGCAACTCGGGCCTGCCGATTAGCGCCAGCGCGAGCGAGAGACGCTGCTGCTCTCCACCCGAGAGGCGTCGGTACGGGGTTCGTGCCCTGTGTGTCAGCCCGACCTGCTCCAGGAGCGTCGTCGGATCCTCGGGGTCATCGAAGAACGACGCGTACTGCGCCAGTAGCTCGGAGGGCCGAACCGCGGTCGGTATGCCCCCGCTCTGGAGCATCAGGCCGACCTTCGTGGCAAGAACGCCGCGTGAGTCGACGGGATCGACGCCGAGCACCGATACCGTCCCCGAGGTCCGGGGGAGGTATCCCTCGAGGTGCTCCACGGTGGAGGTCTTGCCTGCTCCGTTGGGGCCCAACAGGGCCGTGATCGTGCCGCGCTCGACGGTGAAGCCGATGCCGTCCACCGCACGTACCGGTCCGCGGTCCACCACCAGATCGCTTGCGTGAACTGCCGGGTCGACGGGGATCACCCGGCGACCATACCGCCGCGGTCACTCGATGCCGTGATCGACCGCCCAGCGGATGAGCTCGTTTCGGCGCGACAGATGCAGCTTCGCCATCGTGTTGCGCACGTGGTTCTCCACCGTCTTGGGCGAGATGAACAGCTCGTCGGCCACCTGGCGGTAGGTGTGACCTCGTGCGACCAGGCCGAGCACCTCGCGTTCCCTGGGCGACAGGGGTGCAGGCGCGGTGCCCCCGCCGACCGTGCCGCGTCCGGCCCCGTCGCCCGCTGCGGCGAGACGGCGGAACTCGCCGATCAGCAGGGCGGCGAGCTGTGGCGAGAACACCGGCTCACCTCGGGCGGCCTGGTGCAGCGCAGCGCGCAGGTCGTCTGTGCGGGTCGACTTCAACAGGTAGCCGACCGCGCCTGCTGCGATCGTGTCGAGCAGGTCCCGCTCTGCCTCCGAGACCGTGAGGATCACCACCGGAGCGGTGTCCGCCACCGCGCGCACCACGGCGAGGCCCCCGCCACCGGGCATGTTGAGATCGCAGATCACCAGATCCGGCTCCTCGGAGCGGATCACGTCGATCGCCCCGGTGGCGTCCTCGGCCTCGCCAACCACGGCGAAGCCCTCACCGAGGTCTGCCCGGAGCCCGCTGCGCCAGATCTGGTGATCGTCCGCGACGACCACCCGCAGCGCCCGGCCGCCGACGTCATCGACCCGGTCGTTCACGATCCGGGCTCCCAGGCGGACATCCCGGAGGTGGCGCCGCCTGTGGTGCAGGGGATGCGCATCTCCACCTCGGTGCCCACCCCCGGACGTGACCTGATCTCGAGGCGCCCTCCGATCGCCTCGATGGGGACACGCATGGAGTTCTCCATACCGAGGCCGGTGGCGGTGTGCCCGGGTTCGAAACCGCATCCGTCGTCGCTAACAGAGCACACCAGGACGTCGTGGTCGACATCGAGGAACACCGTCACGGCGCCCGGCGCGCCGTGCTTCGCGGCGTTGGTGACCGCCTCGGTCACAGCACCCAGCAGGGCGTCGCGGTGGACCGGGTCCACCTCGGGCGACCCGACGGTCACGATGTCCACGGCTACGCCGTGACCGGCTCCGATCCGATCGGCCATGGCGTGGAGTCCCTCGACGAGGTCCGTATCGGGGTCGCGTTCGGCTTCGCCGCGGATCCAGCGACGCAGATCGCGGTCCTGGGCGGCGGCCAGAGCGACCAGGTCGGCGTCGTCGCTCCGCCTCTGGATCACCGCCAGGGTCTGGAGCACCCCGTCGTGCAGGGTCCGCGCGATGCGTTCCCGCGCCCGTGCCTCGGCAAGATCGTCCTCGGCTCTGCGCAGGCGGTCGAGGATCGCCCCGATGCTGCTCCCGCCACGCCCAGGAGGACCACCGCGGACAGCGTGGCGAGGATCCGGCCGTCGAAGCCCTCGGTGGCACCGAGCGAGACTGCGTTCACCAGGCCGAGTCCCATTCCCGCAGCCAGGCCGCCCACCGCCCCGTAGCGGAGGCCGGCTCCGATGACGGGCGCGAGCTGCCACATCGCACCGAAGCGCAGTGGGTGGTCGCCGTCGTAGGTGATCCACTCGGTCGCCACCACCACCGCTCCGAAGGCCATGTCGATCACCTGGGCGCTCGGGGTGAGCAGGAACCTCGGTGTCCTGCGGGCCAGCACCGCGGTGAGGATGGACCACGCGAGCAGTGGACCCAGCACACCGAACGCGACCGAAGGGCGCACCAGCACCCCGGATCGTGCGTCGATGAGGGCCACCACCACTGCCCAGGTGGCGGTGACGACTCGGTAAAGGCCCAGTCCGAACAGCGCGCCGCGGTCGGTGGGTGACGGGGGCCTCCGGGGTCGGGCGGCGACCTTTCGCACGCGGTGCACTGTCACAATCTACCGGTGCGTGCTCCAGCGCCGGCCGCC
The DNA here is from genome assembly GCA_027493675.1 of Microthrixaceae bacterium. Classification (GTDB taxonomy): domain Bacteria; phylum Actinomycetota; class Acidimicrobiia; order Acidimicrobiales; family Microtrichaceae; genus JAMLGJ01. The sequence goes on from JAOSKI010000001.1 coordinate 422,019, forward strand.
CGGGGTGGCGCTCGGAAGTGGCGTGTTCGCGATCAGCCGGCGCCAACCGGCCAGTTGGACCCGCAACGCTCCCGGCGTGGTGCTGTCGGGAGTTGCGATCCACGGGTCCCTGACCGCCGGGTCCGTGTCGGGTCGGTACCAGGTGCCCGCGAACCGGTCCCAGACGGTGAACACCGGGCCCAGGTTCGTCTCGGCCCCTTCGGGGTCGTGATGCAGGCGGTGCGCTTCGGGCGTCATCACGATCGCAGTCAACCATCGGGGCGCTATCGGGAGGATGCTCGAGTGCTGGACCGCCTGCATCGCGCTCGATACCGCCAGGCATCCCAGGATCACCTCAAGAGGGAACCCGGCCAGGGCGATCAGCGGATGGTGCAGGAGCCCGTGCCAGGGCATCCAGGTGAGGCGCAGCGCCAACGAGGCGTTGTAGAGCGATCCGCTGTGGTGGGCGGAGTGGGCCGCCCACCCGAAGCGGGTGCGGTGCCCGATGACGTGGTAGATCCAGCCCGAGAAGTCCCACGCCACGAAGGCGCACAGCGCCGTGAGCACCGGATGTCGCTGCCAGAAGCCCACCAACCCGGCCGGCGCGAACGCCCCGACGGACCTCCACAGTGCGGCGAACACCGCTCCGTAGGCCACGCCCACGACCAGCGCTCCGGCGACCATCCCGAGCGCCGTGCGGGCCTCACGACGCGCTGTCGCCCGCAGGTCGGGTCCCGCAGCGGTGCCCACCGGGGGACGATCCGGTGCAGTGCTGTGGATCCCCAGCATCTCCACTGCCACGAACGCTGCGATGAAGATCCAGGTCGCCGTCGTCAACCACTGGGTGGGGCTCCAACCCTCGGTGCAACGCCTCAGCAGCTCCGACACGGCGGCCACCTCAGGGCCTCCCGTCGATGCGGCGGGTCACTTCGGCGCCCAGCGCGCCCAGCAGCGGAGCAGCGAGTAGGCCAACGAACCACACCCACGGGAGTGCCAGGATCAGAGCGATCGACACCGCTGTGCACAGCACCCACAGCCAGACCGCGATCGGGCGCCGGCCGCTGCGTCCGACGCGGTGTGGTGTCATGCCCGGGTCGTACGGGACGGCGGGGATCTCATCGGGAGGTGGTGGAGGGCCGATCGGAGCCCGTGACCCCAGGGGCGCCGGCCCGCCGGCCACCTCGGTGGTGTTGCGTTGCCTGAAGCGTGTCGCGAGGTGGGCGCCCAGGTACACGAGTGCTGCGAGTCCTGCGATCCCCAGGATCGCGAGCACCAACAGCACCAGCATGCCGATGAGCAGCGCCTCGCCGGATATGGCGACTGACTCGGCGAAGATCGTGGGACGGATCGGACTCCGTCCCACGATCTCCATCGGGCCCTCGACGACGACTCCGGGCATGTCCTCAGTGAACCTCATGGAACATGCCCCTGGTGTATCCGCCTCGTCCGGTCTCCGCGGTCCCGCCAGAGCGGTCGTCCGATCCCGGAGCGCCCTTCCCGCCCGCGCCGTCGCCGAGGCCGCGGATGAGCACGTTGGAGCGGCGCCACTCGATGAGAGCCCAGGCGAACAGGGGCACCGAGACGGCCATCGAGACGATCACCTGCGGGAGCGACGCAGGCGTGAGCTCGTATCCGGTCACGCCGACGAGCGCTGCGACGGCCTCGAAGACGTAGGTCAGGAGCCGGCCCATGCCCACCACGGCGGTGGCCCCGGCGAGCGTCCCGAACAGCGCCCGGCGGGTCGGTGACCAGACGGCGTGGGCACTGCGTGCCTCGACGTCCCTGGCGAAGTGCCCCGAGACCAGTGCGAGCGGCAGGGCCACCAGCGCGATCGTGATCCAGGTGGCCAGCGCCAAGGCCGAGCGGTGATCCTCTGGGATCATCGCCAGGTGAAGCGCCGAGGCCGTCGCGAGGGCCGCGAACCCCGCCGAGAAGGTCAGGGTCCAGTAGAGAAGGGCGTGGTGATCGGTGCGCCGCAGCGACCGGAGAGCGGCCGCCGCGGCGTTGTCCGCCGACCATCCGTTCGCAACCAGCTCACGGGTGATCACCTCGGGGGTGACTCCCGCGTTGCGCCGTTCGGTCAGGAACTGTGCTGTGTCCATGTGGTTCATCTGTGCTCCTATTGTCCGCTGGACTCGTGTGTCCAGGTCGACCCCACCTCGGTGGGTACCCGACGAGCGTCCTACGGCACGGGGTGCCGGGGTATCCGGCGAACCCCCCAGATCGCGCTGGGGGCACCTGGGGGTTCGGGCAGACAACGATCGGTGGGATCGGCGTGAACCCACGTTTGTGCCTCGACACGCCGGGACTACCGTGGCGAGATGCTCGACGTCCGACTCATCCGCTCCGATGCAGACGCGGTACGCGCTGGGCTGGCCCGTAGGGCGAGGACCCCGCCGCGGTGGACCGCGCCGCCGAGCTCGACGGGCTGGTGCGTTCCCTGACCGCCCGCCGGGACGGCCTCCGGGCCGAGATCCGCACCATCTCCAACGAAGTGGGCACGTTGTTCCGCGAGGGCCACGAGGAGGAGGCCGGGGAGCTCCAGGCCCAGTCGAAGTTGCTCGGGGAGCAGGAGAAGGACCTCGACGCGCAGGCAGGTGAGCTCGCGGCCGAGTTGCGTGAGGTGATGCTGAGGATCCCCAACCTGCCCGCGGACGACTGTCCCGACGGGCTCACCGCAGCGGACAACGTGGTGATGCGCACCGAGGGCTACGACCCGGACTCCTATGCCGGTCACCAGCGAACGCCCCACTGGGAGATCGGCGAGGAGCTGGGGATCCTCGACACCGAGCGAGCGGTCAAGCTCTCGGGTTCGATGTTCGTGATGTACCGCCGTGCGGGGGCGGCTCTCGTGCGTGCGCTGTGCCAGTTGGCGCTGGATCGCAACGCGGATCTCTACGAGGAGATCCGGCCCCCACGCTCGTGCGCACCGACACCATGATCGCCACCGGTCACCTGCCCAAGTTCGTCGACGAGGCATACCACATCGAACGCGACGAGCTCTGGGCCGTTCCGACCGCGGAGGTCCCGCTGACATCGCTCGGGCGCGACGAGATCGTCCGCGAGGACGACCTACCGATGAGGTTCTGTGCCCACACGTCGTGCTTCCGTCGCGAGGCGGGATCCGCGGGCAAGGACACGCGCGGACTGTTGCGCGTCCACGAGTTCGACAAGGTCGAGATCCTGGCGTACTGCAGACCGCAGGACGCAGCCGACATCCACGCCGAGATCCTCACCCGGGCCGAGAGCCTCATCGGCGACCTGGGCCTCGCCTACCGGATCGTGGACCTGTGTGCCGGTGACCTGGGTGCGTCGTCGCGGCGGACCTTCGACATCGAGGTGTACGCGCCGGGCGTGGACAACTGGCTGGAGGTGTCCTCGGTGTCGTGGTTCGGCGACTTCCAGGCGCGCCGGGCCAACCTCCGCTACAGGCCGTCGGACGGCAAGGGGACCGTGGTCCTCGACACCCTCAACGGTTCGGCGCTCGCGGTACCTCGTGTCTGGGCCGCACTGGTGGAGACATGGCGACTGCCCGACGGCGCGGTGGAGGTTCCCGAGCTGCTTCGGCCCTACATGCGCGGGCTGGAGAGGATCACACCGCCAGACCGATGAACGCGGCTCCGACCGCAGCCAGGGTGGTGGCGAGGAGATACCCCGCAGCGGTACCACGGCGTCGGTCCTCCCAGAGCGCAGCCACCTCCACAGCGAAGGTCGAGAAGGTGGTGAACGTCCCCAACGCCGCAACGGCGGTGATCGTCGCCCATCTCGCGGGCACCCTCGACACGAGCACCGCGGCGGTGAGTGATCCGGTCGCGTTCACGATCAGGGTGCCTGTCGGGAAACGGCTGCGGTTGAGCAACCCGGTCACGAGACTGCGCGCGAGCGCCATGGTGCCGGCCGCGACGACGAACCCGACCACACCGATCACGGCCGTGGGCCCCGTGGTTCGTCCCCACCGAGGTGTCCGGTGGTCATGCGGGGATTTCCGCCTCGTCCCGCCAGGTTCGCTGCAGGATCATGCGTCCGGCTACAGCCACCGCTGTTCCGCCGAGGAGGTTGGCGACGAGCCAGGCCGATGGCGCGAGCCACGATCCCGCTCGGTACTCGGTGGCGGTGTGCACAGCGAGTGCGGACCAGGTGGTGAGCCCCCGCAGAGGCCGGCTCCGATCAACCCCTGGGTCCGGGCGCTCACCGACCCGGGTCGCGCGCCGGTGAGGGCACCGAGGAGCATCGCCCCGACGAGGTTCACCGTCAGCAACGACACATCCACGGCGCCCGGGCCCAACGCCCGGGTCAGCGCCCAACGGATTCCGGCACCAGCGGTGGCCCCGATGGCGATGGCGGCTGATCGGCGCAGGTCCATGTCGTCCACGAGGTTACGGGCGCGGAGCCGATGGCCGCGCGAACTGGTTCCGACGGTGGGCATCCGCCGGTTCGTGTGCGTGAGGTCCCTCCCAGGTGGTTGACTTCACAGATGGAGCCGGTTCCCTCGGATGCCCAGGGGTCGAGTGGAGTGTCCGCCGAGGTGCCCGACGGAGCGCGTCCCACACCCGATCTGGCGGCGCGGGTCGACTACGAATGGGGACGCTCTCGATCGGTGACCTCGGAGCGGATCCGATACCCACTGTCCGGGCGTGGCTGGCCGAGGCCGAGACCCACATAGGGGCCGACTTCAACTCGATGGTGCTGGCGACCGTTGACGGTCAGGGCCGTCCGAGCACTCGCAACGTGCTGCTCCGTGAGGTGGATTCGACGGACCGGTTCTGGTTCTTCACCAATCGTTCGAGTCACAAGGGTCGCGACATCGCGTCGAACAGCGCGGTGTCACTGCTGTTCAGCTGGCTCCCCATCCACCGCCAGATACGCGTCGACGGTGTGGCCGAAGAGCTCGACGACGTGCTGAGCGACGAGTACTTCTACAGCCGGCCGCGTGACAGCCAGGTGGCGGCGTGGGCCAGCGAGCAGTCATCGGTCCTGGCGTCGCGCTCGGAGCTGCTGGACGAGGTGCGACGTCGCACGGCCGAGTTCGAGGGCAGGGAGGTGCGCGGCCCCCGGATTGGGGTGGCTACGCGGTGATGCCGCGCGTCGTGGAGTTCTGGCAGGGCCGCCCCAGTCGCCTGCACGACCGGGTGCGGTTCACGCGCACCCCGGAGGGGTCCGCCGGGTGGCTCAAGGAGCGTCTCGCTCCCTGAGCGGGGGCCGGAGCGTTCTCGATCGGTCGCTCAGCCCCGATCGCTCAACCCCGGTCGCTCAACCCAGTGTGGTACGTGTACCGCCCGCGCCGCGCAGGGTCGCGCCCACACCCAGAAGACGGTCCTCCACGCCGTCCAGGTGTACCTGGATGCCCGTGAACACGGCTACGTCAATGCGATCCCACGGATCCAGTGCGTCGAGCTGGGCCATCATCTCGACCTCCACGGCGTGGGTGGCCGCGACGGTGAGATCCACGATCCCTCTCGGGTCGGTGTCGAGCTCCGCCTCGACGAGGCGTCGCAGCAGCTGGGCTTCGTCGTCGGTGAGGCCCGAGTGGTCGGGACCGGCCGTGGGGTGTTCGCCCCAGCTCGCGAGCAACGCGCACAGCGCACCGCACGTGGGGGTGGCATCACCCTGGCCGTGCCTCAGGTTCTGTCCCGGTGAGCCGTGCGGTCCGATCCCGATGTGGGTGGCTCCGATCACGAGCAGCCTTCCCCGCTCCACGGTGTCGGGCACATGGGCCAGGCACGCACCCCAGCCGGTACGGCCGAGCGTGGGCATGCCACCCAGGCCTCCGAGCGCGAACGTGGGTCCCCACCGCTGCGTGACCGCTGCGATCAGGTGCTGGGTGAGCTCGTCACGGCAGATCGACACGGCCGCGAGGGTGGCGTCAGCGGTGAACCCCCACGGCTCCAGGCGTGCAACCACCTCGTCGAGGTACTGCGACTGGGGGACCGCGGCGGGAGAGGGGCTCGGGGGAGCTCCGCGGCGTCGTGCATTGCGCACGATCCTACGTAGCGACCAGGACCGCGCACTACTCCGGAAGGCATCGCCAGGACGATCCGTCCCACGGTCTGTGGGTGGGAGACCTATGTCTGCGCTCGCCGACCCCCATCGGACTGCCGGTTGGTACGGGTGGCTTCGCTCTCGGGTGGTTCGACCGATCGATGCCCGTTGCGGCGAACCAGCGCGGTCACGGCGAGTGCGCCTCCCACGATCAAGACGGCCCCTATGAGGATCCTGGTGGCGCCGAACTGCTCCGCCCAGCCATGCAGGGAGCTCTGCAGGTCGCGGACCCAGGGAACCACGCCCGATGATCCCTTGCCGGCCAACTCCTGGATCTCGACGTATGCGTAGTAGGTCACGAATGAACCGGCGAGGATCAGCAGCACACCTGAGATGGCGTTCATCTTCGGCAAGAGGCTCCGGAAGCGGGCGATCAGCCCGGCCTTGGCGAGCGCAACCGCGATCGTCAGCACGGCGAGGGTCGCGCCCATGCCGAGCCCGTAGGCGAGGAACGTCGCAACCCCGGCGAGGAACTCCGAGCCCGTGAGCGTGGTGGAGGTGACCGCGATGAACACCGGGATCGTGCAGTTCAGCGAGGCGATCGCATAGGAGACCCCGTAGAGGAACATCGAGGACAGCTCGCGGCGTCGGTCCGAGAGGTGCAGCTTGGGGAGGTCGACGACTGGTTCGAAGCCTCGCAGCATGGCGATTCCCAGACCCACCAGGACGATGCCGACAACGATCGTGAAGTACGGCAGCCGGGTCCCCAACCAGCCCGAGACGGACGACCACACCACCCCCATGATCCCGAACACGGTGAGGAAGCCGAGGGTGACCGCCGAGCTCACTCCGAGGGCCTTGAGCACAGGATCGACACCGGCGCTGGTCACTCCACGCTCGGACGCACTCCTGCCGGAGGTGCTGTCGTCGGAAGTGCTGTCGTCGAGTCCCAGGAAGTAGCTGAGGTAGGCGGGGAGAAGGGCGAACCCGCAGGGGTTGATCGTGGCCACGGCGCCTGCGACGAACGCCAGGGCGATCGTGCTGCTGTTCATGGGAGCACACGGGTGGTCGCGGCGGCGTGCCTGGTCGCGCCGCTCACAGCAGCCCTGATTCGGTGAGGGAGTCCTTCAGCTCGGTGGCGGTCAACGCTCCGCCGTAGATCGCGGCCACGTTGCCCTCGGAGTCGATCAGCACGGTCCGGGGCAGCGCTGTTCCACCGAAGGCTGCGGTCACCTCGGCTCGTGGGTCCCGTCCGTTCGGGTAGGTCACACCGGTCTGTTCGACCATCCTGCGGCCGGCGTCGAGGGAGTCGGTCACGTCCACCCCGAGGAACGCCACTTCTCCGCCGAGCTCCTGGTGCACGGATTCGAAGTCGGGCATCTCCGCCAGGCACGGGCCACACGTGGACGACCAGAAGTTGACCACCAGCAGGGTGCCCCGGAACTCCTCGATGGATGTGGTTCCTCCATCGAGGAGCTCCAGTTCGGCGTTGGGTGCGGGTGATCCGACCTCGAGCACCCCCGGCTCGTCGGCATCGACGGAACCGGAGGTCTCCAGCGCGCCGGTCACCTTCACCGAGTCGTCGTCCTCGGTGCCGAACACCTCCAGGGCGCCGAGGGTGAGGAAGATCGCCAGCGCCAGGGAGATGACCGTGAGGGCGGCGATCGACAGGGGATCGAGCCGTCGCGCCCGCGAAGGCTTGTCGGCATCGTCAGTGGAGTCCCCGGGTGCGTCTCGTTGGGAGGTGAGCTCGCTCACGTCTCCTCCGTTGGTCGGTCTCCCGCTGCCTGTGCGGGTGGTGATCGGCTCCTCCCACGCTACCTACGGCGGCTTCAGGGGTCAGATCGCCGTTGCGCCTGGGATGTGCGGACCTGCTCAGGCGACGGTCTGCGCCACCAGACTCCGGTAGGGGCGGGCACCGCGACCTCGGGAAAGGCATCCTGGGGGCGTGGAGCCTTCGGCGGGCGTCCCCTCCGTCGCTTGGACAGCACGATCCGACCGGCCACGAACAGGTGACCGCCCCAGACCCCGAACTGCTCCTTTCGAGCTACGGCTGAGTCCAGGCACTCGGAGCGCACCTCGCAACGCAGGCACGCGCTTGGCCGCGGATATGTCGTCCACGTCGTCACTGAAGAAGTCAGCGGTCTGCAGGCCACGACAGGCCGCCGCGTGCTCCCAGCCCCTGGGCCCCAGGAGCAGCTCCGGTCGTGGTCTCTCCGGTGCTTGTGCAGTCATCTTGGTCTCGCTTCCCGCTGGTGTGGTCCTGCCGATCCGGCCTGGTCGGCGTGCTCTGGTCGGTGTGGAGTCGTCCTCGGCCCCTGGGTCGAGAACGAAAAGCCGCCGGGTGGGAACCCGACGGCGTTGTGGAGTCCTGGGTTGCACTCGGGTCAGTGCGGAGGAGCTCCCCGTCGGGCTGGACGACGCTTGGTCGTGAAGGTGGACGACTTGGCGTGGTGCGTGTCGGTCGTCGTGGAGTCGAAGCCAGCCGATCCGATGCCGCTCGGGCTGATGCCGCTATAGCGGTGCACCGACGCGCCGATCACCGTGTGGCGCCACCTGGTAGCTGAGTTGGTGGGTGTGGTCGTCATCGGTTCGCTCGGTTCGCTTCGGGATGCCATGGTGCGGCTCGACCCCGACGTGGTCCGGTTCACTGAACCAGCCCCGTAGCGTCACGTCAAGTGAATAACGGGGCCGCACCGGTGTGCCATCGCGCCGGGCCCGGATGGAGCCGTCACCTGATCAACGTGTAGGTGTACCGGCTGTCGGGGTCGGTTCCCCTGGTCATGCGGCCGGCCAGGCGCAGGTGCTCCAGGTGGGCATATGTCTCCGATTCGGCCAACGGTCCCCAGGAGCGCTCCTGGAACAGCTCGCGGCTGTACGTGCGCACTCCGGCGGTGCCCACATCGATGGCGATCGCCTCCAGCCGGGCCAGGCGTTCGTCGTGGTGCACCATGATCTCACGCACGCGTGCGGGAAGGTCGCTGAAGGGCAGCCCGTGGGCGGGAAGCACGGTCCTGACCCCGTCGAGCGACGCGACGCGCTCCAGCGCGGCGACGAAGTCCGACAGGGCGTCCACGCTGGCGGTCAGACCCGAGATGTGGGGGTGTGATGGTGGGAAGGACGTGGTCCCCGGAGAGCAACACCCCCGATTCGGGATCCCACAGGCAGAGGTGGTCACCGGTGTGCCCGGGCGTGTGAAGCGCCTGCCAGTCCCGGTTGCCCAGGCGCATCCACTGGGCGTCTGAGACGCGGCGGGTCGGCGCCAGGTTGAGGAGGCCCTTCTTCGACATCTCGTCCCAGGAGCGCATCCACTCGAGCTCGCCCTCCCCCGGGCTGTAGCCGTCCTCGCCGTAGGGCGTGGACATGGCAGGTATCTCCGGCATGGGCCCCTCGCCGAAGAGCACCCGCGCGAGGCGCCTGTTCACGGGTCCGTCGACCTCAGGAAGCTCCACGTCCTCGAGCGCGTCGGGCGGTCCGGAGCCGTCGGGCCCGGTTTCCAGCTCGGTGAGCTCCAGGTCCACGGGCTGGGGGTCGAAGGGCGTGGCGAAGGCGTCGTGCGCGACCACGTCGCAGTGGTGCTCCACCTTCAGGCGCCCGGCCGCCCCGAAGTGGTCGGGGTGTGAATGGGTGACGAGAACCGTGTGGATGCGCTCCATGGGGACGCCGATGCTCGCGAGCCTGTCGGACAGCACCTTGGCCGAGCTCGGGTCGGGAAGTCCCGGGTCGACCAGGGCAACCCCACGGTCGTCCTCGATCACATAGCAGTTCACATGCCCGAGGCCCGGCAACATGATCGGGATCTGGATCCGCAGGACGCCGTCGGCCACCTCGTCGACCTCTTCGCGGGCCGGCAGGCGCTCCTGGCGCAGGTTCGAACCGGGCTGTGGGGCGGCTTCGTCGGGCCCGGGTGCGCGGTCCGGGTTCAGCGAGGGTCTGCTCACGATGCCGTCTTCTCGGCGAACACGGCTTCCCTCCAGTAGCGCAGCTCCGCCACGGACTCCTTGATGTCGTCCATGGCCCGGTGCGCGGAGGCCGCCTTGGTGAGCCCCGCCATCTTGTCGGGGTACCAGCGCCTGGAGAGCTCCTTGATCGTCGAGACGTCGATGGACCGGTAGTGCAGGAAATCCTCGATCTCGGGCAGGTAGGCGGCCAGGAAGCGCCGGTCCATCCCGATCGAGTTGCCGGCCAGCGGCACCGTGCGCGGCTTGTCGATGTGGGCGGTGAGGAACTCCATGGTGGCAGCGCCCGCGTCCGCGAGGTCGACCTCGGAGCTTCGGATCGCGTCGAGCAGGCCACTGGATGTGTGCATCTTGAGGACCACTTCGTCCATCGCCGCGAGCGCGTCCTCGGGTTGGTGGACCACCAGGTCGGGACCCTCCGCCACGATGTTCAACTCGTCGTCGGTGATCAGGGTGGCGATCTCCACGATCACATCCCTGGTCGCGTCGAGCCCGGTCATCTCGAGGTCCATCCATGCGATCATCCCTTTGAGGTTACGCCCCGGAGCGACGCTCCGGTCGGCAGCGACCGAGGAGACCGGTTGTAGAGTCGCCGCCGTGTTGGAGATCCCCGTCACCCGGAGCCACGACGACCTGGAGCTGCCCACCTACGCGAAGCCGGACGATGCCGGTGTCGACCTGCGGGCATCCGAGCGCGTCGAGATCCCTCCGGGCGGTCATCGCGCGTTGGTGGCCACCGGCGTGTCGGTCGCGATACCACCCGGCTACGCAGGGTTCATCCAACCCCGCAGCGGCCTGGCCCTACGACACGGGGTGACATGCCTCAACACGCCCGGACTGATCGACGCCGGCTACCGCGGCGAGCTGAAGGTCCTGCTCATCAACACCGATCCGCACGAGTCGTTCACAGTTGAGCGTGGCGACCGGATCGCCCAACTGGTGATCCAGGCCGTGGAGCACGCGACCTTCACCGAGGTGGATGAGCTGGGGCAGACCGAGCGAGGCGTGGGCGGGTTCGGCCACACCGGCGTCTGAGCCGCGCCGTTCCGGCGGTGGCGCTGTCGTCGCACGGCCGGCGGTGGCACCGGGCCTCAGCGGACCATGTCGCCCAGCGGGTGCAGGATGTCGAGGTACATGGAACTCGCCGACACCGACAACAGCACCAACAGCACCGCCACCGCCACCGGTGTGAACCGGTTCGGGTCGAGTCGTAGGCCGGGCCGTCGTCCGATGCGGGCCGCCACGGACTCGACGACGACCAGCGCTGCGTGCCCGCCGTCGAGGGGGGAGCAGTGGCAGCAGGTTCAACAGCGCGAGCGACGCCGAGAAGATGCCCGCCAGGAGCAGCAGCCGGTCGGGTGCCACGTCGAGCAGCCCGCCCGCGAGCTGTGCTCCCCCGACGGGCGACATCATCCGGTTCTCCGGGACCTCGCCGTCGGCCACCGACCGGGCGTAGTCGTCCGCTCCGAAGGTCAGCCTGCCGAGACCCTCGAGCGTCCCCGTGGCGACCTCGGTGGTCCGGCTGAACCCGGTACCCACCGCGTGGACGGGACCCACACCCGGTTGGGTCATGGCGAAGGCCGCGAACAGCACGACGGCGACCGCGAAGTTGACGGCCACGCCGGCGAGGATCACCGCCAGGCGGTTTCCTGCGTGAGGCGGCCCGGTAGGTGAACCGCTCACGTGACGCCTCCACCTCCTCACGCGGGCCCATGCCGGGGATCTTCACGAACCCGCCCGCAGGCAGGAGCTTCACGCCGTAGCGGAGCCCCCCTCGGGTGGTGCGTGCCCAGACCGTGGGCCCGAAGCCCACGAAGAAGTCCGTCGGGGCCATCCCCACCCGCCGTGCGACCAGGAAGTGGCCGAGCTCGTGCAGGAACACCAGTGCCGTGAGGATGCTCACGAAGACGACCGCTCCCGGCTGCCAGGCCCACAAGAGGCCGAGGGTGACGATCACTCCGACAGCGCGCAGAGCATGCCATTCCCGGTCGCGACCCTCGGCCTGTCCGGCGCGACGCCAGCGCCTGACCCAGCGGACCGGTGCAGGGTCGTGGCGCAGGACCACCGGATCGGTCCCGGCCCGCTCCCAGGTTCGCGCCGGGTCGACGGAGTCGGCCGGCTGCGTACCGTGCTCCGGGGTCTGCAACGGTCGTCGGGCGATGTCGATAGAGGAATCCATCTCGGTTCCAGTCTCCCATCGGTCTCGTGCAAGGTGTGTTGGGTCGAAGTACCCGGCTGCTGCGTCGTCGTCGCAGCGTTGCGCGTCGTCACCCGGTTGGACGCAGCGGAGCCCGGATGGTCGCGTCATTGGTGACGAAGGCCCACCGCGTCGTGGCGGTGGCGGGTGATTCACCCAGGAGGGCACGCGCCGGGACGCGACGTCCTATTGTCGGTGCACAGTCGTCGTCGGACGGACCGTGGGCGCAATGCATCCGTCCATGGAGCCCGTTGGTCGCTTCCAAGGGGGACACATGGACAACGACATGGCCGGAAGCGGGACCGTGAACGAACGTGCCCCCGACGGTGACCGCTCCTTCGAGGCGGTCCGTGATCGCTTGGACATGAGCCTGCGTGAGGCCATGACGACCCAACGATCGGTGCGCCGGGTGCTGTCCGACGACGTCGACGACGACATCGTGGTCGCCTGCATCGAGCTCGCCCTCAAGGCCCCGACGGGCTCCAACGGCCAGAACTGGGAGTTCGTCGTCGTGCGCGATCCACGTGTCAAGGGCGAGCTCGCAGCCCAGTACCGCAAGGCGTGGCGTGTCTACGGAGGCATCGGCGAGCGCGTCACCGCCGGCGACGAGGCCATGGCGAGGATCATCCGGGCCGTCGACTGGCAGGTCTCGCACTTCGAGGAGGTTCCCGTCGTCGTGGTCGCCTGCCTCAGCGGTCCGGGCCGCTTCGTGCCGGCGAGCGTCGGCCAGTCCACCCACTACGGGTCCGTGTACCCGAGCGTCCAGAACCTGCTGCTGGCCGCCAGGTCGGTGGGCCTCGGCGCGTCGCTGGTCACGCTGCCCCTGTGGAACCAGTGCTCGGCGAGGCGCATCCTGGGCCTGCCGTTGTCGGTCCAGCCGGTGTGCGCGGTCGCCCTCGGCTGGCCCCGGGGAGGTACGGCCCCACCAGGCGCCGGCCGGTGGGCGATGTGGTGCACCTGGACCGCTACGGACGGCGGTACCGGCGTGACCGCGGGTCCGTGCTCAGCTGAGCCCGTGCTGGTTGACTGAGGCCGTGCTGCACCTGGGCATCTACACCGACGCGACCGTGTTCGGTGGCGCCGAATCCGCGATCACGAACTTCATCGCCCGCTACCCCGAGGACTTCACGGTCACCGTCATGGGCTCCGACGAGGACCTGGTGCGTGCGATGGCGGCGGTGCGCCCGGGTGCCCACTACGCGGTGCTTCCGCCGATCGAGGACCGGACCGACCTGGCGGGGATGCTCGCGACGCGCCGGGCGTTCAGGCGTCTCGGAGCCGATGTGATCCACTTCAACGCCTCGACGATGTCGTCGTGCCAGTGGGCGATCCTGGCCGCGATCACGATCCCCGGCCAGCGCTTCGTGGTGATGGAGCACTCCCCGGTGGCGACCTGGTCGACCATGTCGAAGCGGCTCAAGAGGTTCACCTCCGCCCGGGCCTCCGCCCATGTGGGGGTGGGCCATCGTGCGGCCCGGCTGATCGAGGGCATGGGTGATCTGCCCGAGGGGTCGATCCGGGTGATCCACTCGGGTGTGCCGTCGATGGACCTGCACCCGCCGCCGCGCGCCACCGGCGACTTCACGATAGGGATGCTCGCCCGGCACGATCCCGCCAAGGGCATCGACCTGGCGATCCGCGCCCTCGGCCTGCTCGGCCCGGGATACCGGCTGGTGGTGGTGGGCGACGGGCCTCAGCGCGGGGAGTTGGAGGCGCTCGTGGAGGACCTGGGCCTGGGTGGGCAGGTCGAGCTCCGGCCGTTCTCCATCGACGCGCCACCTCTACCCGACCTTCGACGTGTACCTGCTGCCGTCGCGCCTCGAGGCGTTCCCGGTGACGGTGCAGGAGGCCATGCAGGCAGGGGTGCCGGTGGTGGCAACCGACGTGGGGAGCATCCGTGAGGCCGTGGACGACGGCGAGACGGGCTTGGTGGTGGACGTCGGCGACATCGAGGCGATGGCAGCGGCGATCCGTTCGCTGCGCGACGACCCGGCACGGCGCGCGACCATGGGGAAGCGCGCCGCCGAAGTGGGGCTGGTTCGCTTCGACGTGGACGAGGCGACGCGGCAGTGGGTCGAGCTCTACCGCAGCGTGGCCGCCGGCTGAGTGTTGCCGCCACCGGTCGAACCGACGTGCCCGACCCGTGCGCCGCAGAGCCTCCCTGTGCCTCCGGTGAGGCTCAGGTGACGGTGATCGTGGTCTCTGCGGTCGCTTCACGCTCCGCTGAGCCGTCGGCCGGTGGGCACCCGTCGCCTGTCCCGGTGACCGCCGAAACCGTGACGTCGTAGTCGCCCGCGGGCAGCTCGGCGCCTTCGGAGACCGCGAGGTGGTGGTGGCCTCCACGGTGCCAGGTTCGCCGACGGCCTCGTTGGTCGCTGTCGCTGCACACCCCACGAGCGCGGCGCCCGGGGCGCTGAGGGCCAGCTCGACGGTTCCGGTGCCATCGAGCGCTGTGCAACCGTACGCCTCGACCATCGCCGGACCGATGAGCGTGACGAGCACGCAGTGCTGCGCCTCGCTCCCGGCGAGCGTGGGGGTGGCCCGGTCGTTCACGGTGATGGTGGCGAGCCCTGTCTCGGCGGGTTGGAGGTCGATCTCGAAGGGCCCGGTCGTGGTCACATCCCAGGCATCGCGTGCTTCGGTCGGCCCGTCGTCGGCGTCCGTGGAGGGTTCTTGGACGTACCCTCTTCGGCTGCGATGTCGACGGTGTCGGAGGGGTCCGCGGATTCGTCTCCGGACTCGCTGGTGAGGCTCACGATCACCACCGCAGCGACCAGCCCGACCGCGATCGCTGCCGCGGCGGCGACGACCCGGCCCTTGGCCAGGCCGGATCCGCGTACCTCCCCGAGGGGCTCCGTGGTGGCCTCCTCGGTGGTCCCGGCATCGGGGGAATCGATTGGATCGCTCATGGCGACCTCCAGGGTCTTTGGCGGCTGTGCCCGACCATACTCACGCCGCCTGGGTCGGCTCCGGGGAATTCCGAGGACCGGGAAGGATTGCCCAGTCCGGGGGTGGTCTGCGTGGTGGTCGAGGGGGTGTCGGTACGCTCCCTGTGATGACCGTGCTGGATGCTTGCTACTGGGTGTGTGCGCTGGTCTGGTCGTCTCCGGTGCGTCCAAGCTCACGGGCGGGGACTCGGTGCGTGACACGCTGTCTCAGCTGGGCCTCCCCGCGCCGCGCCATGTGGGCAGGCTGGTCGGTGTGGGTGAGGTGCTCCTCGGGGCGGCTGCCCTCATGGCGTCGCCCGGTGCGGTGGCGTCGCTCGTGGCCGTGGCAGTGGCGGTGGTCTACGCGGTGTTCGCGGTCGTCGTGATCGCCGCCGTGCGTGCCGGCCTCGAGGACTGCGGGTGCGTCGGTGCGCGTTCCAGGACGCCGGATGTGGGTCATGTGGTGTTCGACCTGGCAGCCTGCGGCGTGGCGGTCGCCGCCGCCGTCACCACCCCGGTCGACCTGGTGGGCGGGCTCTCGGAGCTGTCGGTGCCCCCTGGCGGTGTTGACCGCTACGGGCGTGGCGCTCGTCGCCGGAGCGTGGGTCGCGTACCCCGGTCGTTGACGCGCGGCACCGGCACTACTGTCACGACATGGCTGTGCTGGTCGCCGATTCCCTGAGACGCAGCTTCGGTGGGCGCGTCGCGGTCGACGGCGTCGGCTTCTCGATCGGCCCCGGCGACACCTACGGCCTGCTGGGCCCGAACGGGGCCGGCAAGACCACCACCATCTCGATGGTGTGCGGGCTGTTGCGGCCCGACGGCGGCACGGTAAGGGTGCACGACCACGAGATGCGCGTCACCCGCTGCCAAGCCAAGGCGCACCTCGGTCTGGTGCCTCAGGAGGTCGCTCTCTACGAGGACCTGTCGGGGCGTGAGAACCTGGAGCTCTTCGGCAGGCTCCAGGGCCTCGGCGGGAGGCTCCTCACCCAGCGGGTGGACGAGGCGTTGGAGCTCGTCGGGTTGGTGGACCGTGCCGCGGACCGCGTCGTGGAGTACTCCGGTGGCATGAAGCGTCGCTGCAACATCGGGGCTGCCCTCGTGCACCGCCCTGACCTGCTGATCCTCGACGAGCCGACCGTCGGGGTGGACCCCCAGTCGCGCAACGCCATCCTGGCGGGCATCGAGGAGCTCCGCGGCGTGGGGATGGCAGTGCTGTACACGACCCACTACATGGAGGAGGCCCAGCGGCTCTGCGAGCGGATCGGGATCATGGACCAGGGCGTGATGGTCGCCGAGGGGACCACCGCGGAGCTCGTGTCGCTCGTCGGGCGCCACCCGGTGATCCGCCTCAGCGGCGACGGTCCGCTGGACTCGTTCGTGAAGGCCGCGCTCGAAGTGGACGGCGTGGTGAACGCCTCCGATCACGAGGGTCGCGCGGATGTGGTCGCAGATGTCTCCGCGGCCCTCCTGTCGCACCTGCTGGACCTTGCGGAGCGCACCGGGGTGAGGGTCGGTGGCGTGCAGGTCGACGCCCCCGATCTCGAAGACGTGTTCCTGCACCTGACCGGCAAGGCACTCCGTGACTGATCAAGCCCGGCGGTCGTGGCGATGTGGGTGCTTTCCCGGGCGTGTGCCCGGACGGGGGAGGTCCCGGCGCGGACGTTCCCAGCGGTAGCTGACATGGGACCGGCACTGGTCCTCGGCGGCAACGGTGTGCGGCGTGGCCTGCGCAACCGGACCGTGATCCTCATGGGTGTGGTCGGTCCGCTCGTGTTGGGTGGAGTGCTGGCTCTTGCCTTCACGGGTACCGGACCGAAGATCGACATCGTGCTGGTGGACCTGGACGATTCCAGCGTCTCCGCGGGCATCACCCGAGGGCTGCTCGAAGCGCTCGGTCCCGACGCGCAGGACGGAGACTCCCCGGTGACGCTCCGCACCGAGCCGGGTGTCGATTCGGTGGAGCAGGCCCGCTCGGCACTCGATGCCGGCGACGTCTCGGCCGCCATCGTGATCCCCGAGGGCTACGGTGACTCGGTCACCGGGGAGCCCGAGGACCTTGTGGTGGTCGGTTCGGCCGACAACACGATCGGTTCAGCGGTCGCAGGGGGCATCGCCCGTTCGGTGACCGCCCGCACCGACCTTCAGCGGTCCATGGTCGCGGGCTTCGTCTCGGCCGGCCTGGACCCCTCCGGGATCGAACCGGGCGACCTCCAGCAGGTCGTGAGCACCGAGCTCACCGACTTCGGTTTCAAGTTCGATGCCCCGTTGTTCCTCGGACCCCTGTCGGTGTTCCTGTTCCTGGGCCTGGGGGTCAACGCGAAGTCACTGGTCCGGGACCGCAGCATCGGCATCCTCGACCGCGTGCGGGCCGCGCCGATCTCGACACGTGACGTGGTCCTCGGTGCGGCGATCACCGTGATGGTCACCGGCATCGTGGCGGCGACGTTGGTGGTGGTCCTCTCCACGGTCGTGTTCGGTGCGTCGTGGGGCAGGCCGTTGGACGTGGCGGTGATCATGTTGGCCTTCGTGGCCTCGGTGGCCGGTCTGCTGGGCCTGGTCGTGGGGTTGGCCCGCACCGAGGCCCAGGCCGATTCGTGGACCAACCTCATGGCCTTCGGGTTCGGGGTGCTGGCCGGTTCGTTCTTCGGCGGTACGACCCTGCCCGGTCTGTTCGGTGTCATCGGCAACCTCACCCCCAACGGGGCCGCCATGAGGGCACTCATCGAGGCGGGTCCCGGCGGTGAAGGCCTCGGGGGCGTGTGGTACCTGATCGTGTGGATGTTCGCGATCGGCGTCGTGGGTGTGGTCGTGGGCGGGGTGATGTTGAACCGGCGGTTGCGATGACCTCCCGCTCGCAGCACGCCGGTGGGTCGCCCGGTGGACCCCGTCGGGTCCTCGATGCGCGGTCGCGCCTGCACGTGGTGCGCACGATCGTGGGGCTCGATCTCCGACGGCTCGTGCGGGACCGCGTGGCGCTGTTCTTCGTGGTGGTGTTGCCGTTCATCCTGATCATCACGATCGGTTCGCTGATCGGTGGCGTGTCCGGAAAGGTGACCGTGGCGGTCATCGACGACGACGGAGGGGAGTTGGCCGGCCGCCTGGTGGATGCCCTGGCCGATGCTCCCGGTGTGGAGGTGGACCGGACCCGTGACAGGCGCGAGGCCGAGCGTGACATCCGCATCGGACAGCTCTCCGCCGCGGTGGTCATACCTGAGGGCTTCGGCCGAAGCGTCGGCGAGGGCGATGCCCGGGTGGCGGTGATCGCGGATCGCAGCGGTCAGGCCGCTGCGTTGGTGGACACGGCGCTGACCGACGCCGTCGACAGGATCGGTCGCCGGTTGACGGTCCAGCACGCCCTGCGGGACAACGGGGTGACCGACGCGGCGGACCTCGCGGCGGCAGCGGTCGACGGGGCGGGTCGGTCCGGGGTGGAGGTCCGCACGATCGGCTCTGATGCCGGCGCCGACGGGTTCGTGTTCGCGGCCGCCGGTCAGATGATCCTGTTCATGTTCATAAATGCCCTCACCGCCGGTTCCATGTTCATCGAGATGCGTAGGCTCGGGGTCCTCGACCGGGTGCGTTCGGGGCCGGTCGACACCGCCGACGTGCTGGTCGGTCTCGGGGCGTCGAGGTTCCTGGTCGCCACCGGGTTGGCGGCGATGATCCTGTTGTTCGCGGCCGTCGCCTACGGGGTCCGTTGGGGCAGCGCGTCGGTCGTGGTGCCCACGGTGGTGCTGTTCGGGTTGGTATCTGCCGGCATGAGCGTTCTCATAGGCACGCTGTTCGACCAGCCCGATGCGGCTGTGAGCGTCGGCGTCCCGGTGGGGGGTGGGGATGGCGGCGCTTGGTGGCTGCATGTTCCCGCTGGCGCTCGCACCCGAGGCGATGCAGGTGGCCGGCAAGGTGCTCACGCCGCATGCCTGGGCGGTGGAGGCGCTGCTCGACTCCACGAACAGGGGAGCCGGGTTGGACGATCTGTGGGTCAACCTCGTGGTGCTGGCGGTGTGGGCCGCGACCCTGATCGTGATCGCGAGGTTGTCCACCCGGCGCTTGGTTTTATTTTCGGCCGTTGACGCCTCGGTCGCCGGCGTTGCGCCTGATGGCGCCTCAGCCGCCGAAGATCGAGTTGAGGTCCATCACCAGCAGCACCGACAGCAGGCCGATGACCGCCACGTTGATCGCGCTGATCGCCCACTTCCACGGATGATCCGACCGGTGGAAGCGGCGGATGGAGGCGATGTTGAACCCGATCGCGACGACGCTGATCGTGACGCCGATCCACGGTCCCAGCCCGTCGGCCAGGCCAAGGATCGGAAGGATCCACGGGAACACCACGTAGGCCAGCACGCAACGGATGCCCGAGATCATCACCGAGGTGCTGAAGACGCGGCAGCCGACTCCTGTTCGCCGGCGGCGTCCTCGGATGTGGCGGGGCCGTCGTGGGCGACCGGGCACTCTCCACCGGAGAGCCTTCCGAGCACCGGTACCGGGCAGGCGGGCTCGGCGGGGGCGGTCGCCAGAGCGGTCACGTCGCCTTCGGGGGCAAGGGGTGTGTCGGTCATGGAGCTCCAGTCTCGCATCAGCCGCGCGTCGCTGTGCCATGTTACGGCCGTCGTCACCCGGACCGAAGTCGGCCGGCCGCCGGTGGTGCGCCATGGCTGGGTCGGAGATTTTCGGTCCCTTCCTTGACTCGAACATATGTTCGATATAGAGTCGGGGTATGGGAGGATTGAAGGTCGATCAGGAGAATGCTTCTCAGGGTTTGGTGATTTTTGAGGCGGTCCTTCATGAGGTGATTCCTCGGGCTCGTGGGTCACGGCCCGCCGAGGCGTGTCAGGGCGAGACACCCGGGATGGTGGCCTGTCGTGACGAGATCCTGGAGTTGGCGGCGTCGATCCACGCCGCGGAGGCCGAGCTGGTCGCCAAGCTCGCGGAGTTCGACGCGGGTGAGGGTTGGGTCGGCTCAGGGGTGAGGTCGCTCGGGCACTGGCTGACGTTGACCTGCGGCTTCACCGTGACCGAGGCCCGGATGCGTGCCGATCTGGCGACCCGTCGCGCCGAGCTGCCGCTGCTGTTCGAGGCGTTCGGTTCGGGTGCGTTCTCGGTGGGGGCGTTGAGGTGCGCGGAGAAGGTGGCAACCCCCGCCAACGACGCGGAGGTGACCCGTGTGGCTCTGGTCGCCACCGCTCCCCAGGCCTCGCGTTCCTACGCGGCGTTCCGCAAGGCGGTGTGTGCCGAACGCCGTCATGATGAGCACCTTGCCAGGCGTGATCGCGAGGGCCGTGGCGGTCAGGGCGATGACGGTCCGGACGGCGGTTGCGGCCAGGATGGCGAGGGGCACCGGTGCCCCTGTCACGGGAGTGGCTCTCGCCCGGAGCCGACGACGTGGAGGCTTCCGACCCGGGTGCACCGGACACCTGGTTGCGCACCTGGTGGGACGAGTACCGGTACCTGCGCATCGACGGGCGTCTCGACACCACCGATGGCGCGGCTCTGAAGGCGCTGCTCGACGCGATCCGCCACGATGCGGAGTCAAACGACCGGGTCTTTGGCGATGCGGCACCTGCCGATGCGGCGGGCCGGTCGGCCGCTGACGACGATGGTGGCTCCCCGATCCCCGGGTGCGGGTGCCGATGGGCGTGCCGGTGCTGATGCGGGTGCCGATGGGGGCACGGCTTGCGGCACCGGAGTCGGCGGGCGGACAGGGCGGACAGGGCGGATCGGGTCGCAGCGGAGGATCTCGTGGATCGAGGCGTTCTCGCGGCTGACCCGCCTCGCCGGTGATGCGTTGGTCTCCGGCGACGTGCGCGGGCGTTGGCAGGACCGCTTGCGGTGACGGTGACCATCGACGCCGAGGTGCTCCTGGGGCTCCGGAGACGGTTGTGGCACCCTCGACGACGGCGCCCCTGTCGATCCCGCCACTGTGGCTGACTGGCTGCCGGGCCAGCCTCGAGGGGCTTGTAGTTCACCGCGGCGCACCGTTGCACATGGGGCGCAAGGTCCGTGTGGCGAACCATCAGACCCGTCGCGCGCTGCGGATCCGCGATGGCGGATGCGCGTTCCCTGGATGCGACTGCACCGACTTCCTCGATGCGCACCACGTGTACGGCTGGGTGAACGGGGCGTTTCACCGACGTGGACCAACTCGTGTTGCTGCAGCGTCGCCACCACCGGCTGTTGCACCGGGGTGAGTACACGATCACCATGTGCGACGGTCTGCCCCGGTTCCACTCCGAGGTCCTCGGCACCGGACTGCCGCCACCCACGCCGCTCAGGGAGCGCCGCGCGTGTGATGGGGAGCAGCGGATCTCCGCCAGCCACCAGGCGAAGCTGTGAACCGCTCACCCACTACGCCAAGGATGTGTTGGTCGCCCTCCTGTTCGGCACGCCCGAGAACCGGTCGCAGGTCCTCCGGAGCGTCGGATGACCGCCGCCCGCCGACCGGCGGTGCAGCGTCTCGCAGTGGTTGGTGGGCCCCGTGGGGATCGAACCCACGACCGATGGATTAAAAGTCCACTGCTCTACCAACTGAGCTAGAGGCCCGGGACTGCAAGCTATCCGTCGGGAGAACGCGCGAGACAACGGGTGGTACCAGCACACGGGGTGGAGCGTCCCGAGGCACGGCCCCGTCGTCAAGCGGCAGCGTCGGCCTCGGCCACGGTTCCGCCGTCACGGTTCGCCGCTCGTCGGTCAGGTGGCTAGGGCAACGGTTTTCGGGCTCTTCGCCCCGACCCGAATAGGGCGAGGGAGCTCAGGACGTCGCGGATCCGGACCTGGTCTCGGGAAGGACCATGACGATCCGCTGCGGGTCGTCCCTGTAGTCCCGCAACCGCTCGTAGCCGGCCGGTACTTCTTCAAGGCCGATCCGATGGGAGATCGAGGCGTCTATGTCGAGTCGGCCTTGGATCACGAGATCGAACACCGCTTCGAGGTCGTGGACGTGGGAGGCGAAGGAGCCGAGCACTGAGTACTCGCCCAAGGTGAACAGCGCCTGGGGGAACACGATCGGCGGCGGCTCCATGCCGACACCCACGAGGACGAGTCGTCCGCCTGGCTGGATCAACCAGTTGCCCAACGTGACGGTGTCGGACCGCCCGACGCACTCCACGACCACCTCGGCACCGCCGTCGAGCTCGGCTCGGACCTCACCCATCACCGACATCGGGTCGGCGCCTTCGGGAACGGCCACACACACGTCCGCGCCGAGTGATCTGGCGCGATCGAGCGCTGCGGGGATCTGTCGACAGCGACGACCTTCTCTGCGCCCAGGATCCGGGCCAGCACTACTGCCATCGTGCCGAGGCCTCCGGCTCCGATGACCACCACCCGCTCGCCGGGCTGAAGGCGGGCCCTACAGGCGAGGGCGTGGTATGGCGATGCGACGCAGTCCGTCGCGACCGCGGCTGCGGCCATGGAGACACCGTCGGGAATCGAGACGAGCGTCGTGGTGGGGACGGCCACGAACTCGGCGAAGGATCCATCGCGGTGCAGACCGGGTACGCGTGGGCGGGACACGCTTCGGGGAACCCTGCTCGACAGGTCCGGCACCGCCCGCACCCGTCGCCGATGTGCACCGCGACGCGGTCGCCGATCGCCCAGCCCTCCACTCCCGGTCCGACCTCGGCGATGGTGCCGGCACTCTCGTGTCCCAACACCAGCGGCAGCGCGGACGGTACCGGCATGCCTTCGAGGAAGTGCAGATCCGACCTGCAAAGCCCACACGCCGCGATCTCCACCAATGCCTCACCGGGTCCTGGGGTGGGTCGGGCCATGTCCTCGATGACGAGACCCTCGCTCATCCCCCCGAAACCGGACCGCCCGCATCAGTTCGGCTCCTGCTGCTCCCGGGGTCACGTCATGCATGTCTGGCTCCCTTCACCGATCATGATCCGCATTCACTGTAGCGATCGTTTCAGTAAGGTGCTAGCATCCTGCCAAACACCGAACCTGAGGAGGTAGCGATGTCAGAGCCCCGCTCGATGCCGTGGTCCGCACCCGTCTTCACCTTGCCGCCCCACTCCTGGAAGGGCGTCCGGTCGGTCGTCATTCCGATCACAGTCGATCCCGATGCTCTGGCAGATGTCCTCCCACCGCCGCTGCTACCCGGTGAGGGAACGGCACTGCTCACCATGCTCAGCTACCCGTGGGGCCACGGGCAGAGGATCCATCCCTTCAACGAGGCGGTGATCCTGGTGCCGGTCACCCTCGCCGGCGAAGAAGGCAACTACGTGCCCTACATCTACGTGACCACCGACGAGGCGATGATCGCGGGTCGCGAGATCGCAGGATGGCCCAAGAAGTTGGCCGACATCGTCTGGGAGCGTGACGGCGACCGCTTCTTCGGCTCGGTCACTCGCTGGGGGACCACCCTCATCGAGGTCGAGGGCGACCTGTCCATCCCGACCCACGACAACGACACGCTCGCCGCGATGATGTCGGGTGGGAAGCGTCCGACCTTCAACTACAAGCTGATTCCCGGACCCGCCGACGAGATCGAGGTCGAGGAGATCACATCCAGCCGCATCGAGATCGCCCCCACCGACGTTGCGCTCGGCACCGCGGCGCTCACGACGGCATCCTCGGAGGACGATCCCTCGGCGTTCTCGTCCGCAGCGGCAGCGGTCCACTCGTGGCCATGGTCTCCGACAACGTCATCCCGCTCGCCGACGTGGTCCATCGCGTCGAGGGTCGGGTCGCGCTCGTGGGCTGATCATCGTGGGATACACGTCGCTGACCGCCGAGCAGATCGAGGCGAGGGACTGGGCGCGCGAGTTCGCCCAACGTTCGGTGGCGCCGAGGGCGCTCACCTTGGACCTCGACCCCGACTCCCCCGAGCGCGACGAACTCCTTCGCGAGGCGGCCGCGGCGGGCGTGCTGTCGATGTCTCTGCCCGAAGTGCTCGGCGGAGCCGGAATGGACCCGGTCGCCGGGGCGCTCGCCACCGAGGAGATCGCAGCCGCGTGCAGCGGATGTGCGGTCCTCTTCGGTGCCAACAGCCTCGGGATCATGCCGATACTCCTTTCGTTCGACTTCGCCGCGACCGGCCGTTTCGTCATGCCGCTCGTCGCTTCCTGGGAGGGTGACGCCCGCAGCTCGCGGCACTCGCCGCAACCGAACCGGAGTCGGGGTCCGACTTCATCTCCGGGCACCCGGACGCCCGGATCGCCACTCGGGCACGACCGGTGGAGGGGGCTATCTCCTCAACGGGACGAAGATCTTCATCTCGAACGGGTCGATCGCGAACCTGGTGACGGTATTCGCCCGCGTGGAAGGTGAAGGGCTGTGGCGGGACCGGATGGTGTGCCTCGCCGTCACGCCGGAGATGGAGGGTTTCAGCGTCGGTCAGGTGTTCCACAAGATGGGCCAGCGTGCCTGCCCTGCGGCGGAGCTCGTGTTCGACGACGTGTTCGTGCCCGACGACCACCGCATCGGCGCCGAAGGCGCCGGGTGGGACCTCAACCGCGCGGTCATGAGCGTCACCCGGGCACCCGTCGGTGCCATCGCCGTGGGGATAGCCCGCGCCGCCTACGAACGCGCCCTGGAGTACGCGGAGGCGAGGGTGCAGGGTGGTAGGCCGATCGTCGGTCATCAGGCAACTCAGATCACCCTCGCCGACATGGCGATCCGCGTCGAGGCCGCACGGCACCTCGTTCACGAGGCGATGCGCGCAGTGGGCAGCGGCCAACCCGACCTGAAGCTGTCCTCGATCGCCAAGACCTTCGCCTCCGACGCGGCCGTGGTCAACTCGCTCGAGGCGATCCAGATCCTCGGGGTCACGGCTACATGCACGAGAACGGGGTCGAGAAGCTCCTCCGCGACGCGAAGCTGACCCAGATCTACGAGGGCACGAACCAGATCAACCGCTTCGAGATCATGGAGGCGGTCGCAGCCGAACGCTCCGCGACCCTGGCGCGGCGGAACCAGCGCGGCAGACCAGCGCGGCAGAGCGCGGTTCTCGGTATCCGGACGCGCTGGTTCGCTGGAACCGACTACGCGCCCTTGGGCGCGGCCTCGATCGACACGGATACGCAACGGTCCGCGGGGATGGGCTGCCACTCGGTCGGCGCATAGCGCAGGTGGCCGTAGCCGCCGGCGAGGCCCAACCACTTGACAACTCCGGGCTCCACCTCGTTGGGTCCGGAACCTCCGGGAAGTGGAACCCCTCGAAGCCGTTGTACACCGTGACCATCCCCGGCTTCTGCGCCGGAGAGGTCCGCACCTCGACGTGGAACTCGCCGTGGTCGTTGAAGATCCGCACCTCGCCGTCGTCCTCGACGCCAAGTTCGGCCGCGTCGTCGTCGTTGACGAGGGCGAAGGGCCTCCCGCGGTGGGTGCCCAACAACAGCGGGTTCGTGATGTTCATCGCGTGGATCGACCAGCGGTTGTGTCCACTGGTGATCCGGAAACGATGGTCCCCGCCGAGGGCCGGCGGATCCTTGTGGGTCGGGAGCTGCTCGCCCGCCTCCTCGAACCACGGGTGTTCCAACAGGAACTGCGCCCGCCTGGTGAGGGTGGGGTAGGGGGTGGCCCAACTCGACGTGGTTGCGCAGAGGGCAGTGCGTCTCGGCGACGGGAAACGGCGAAGCCTGACCGAACGACATCGGCGTCGGACCTCAGTCCGAGAACCGCGTCCAGCCGTGGTTCCGGAGTGTCTCCAATGTGGTTCCCTGCGGAAGGTTTCCGACGAGCTCCGCGCCCCTGATCATCTCGTTCGCGAGATCCGCCTCGTCACGTAGGGCGCCCCCGAAGGTGAACTGTCCGACCAGCTCCTCGAAGCGACGCACTGCCCCTGTGGAGTCCGTGTAGCTCTCCACGCCTCGGGAGGCCGCAAGTCGCTCCATTGCAGCGAGCACGCCGGTGAGGATCTCCCACTCGCCGAGCGCCTCGCCCGCAGGCTCGACCGCCTTGTCGGACAACCCGAGGATCATCGTCCAGGGGGTTGGCATCCCGAATCCGACCTTCTCGTAGGAATGAGCAGCGGGAAGGACGATGTCCGCGTGTCGGGCGGTCTCCGAGAGGCGGACGTCGATGACGACGACCTTGTCGAGCTGGGGCCACAGATGTTCCAAGAGCACGGTCTTGCCGCCCCTGGTCCGCCGCAACATGTTCCCGGCGATCTCCAGCAACACGCGGGGTCTGAGATCGCTGCGGTCGGCGCCTGGCCACCACTTCGCGTCCATGGCCTCGCTGTAGTACTCCTCGAACGGCCGGGGTTGGGTCGGATCGGTGGCCACGGGGTCGTTTGGCGGGCTGCGAAGCCGGCGTGCTGGTACCAGAAGAAGAACGGTGGCACCATGCCCGAGATCTGCGACACGTTCCGCCACAGCTCGGACCCGGCCAGCTCAGGCGACAACGTCGGATCGGCCTCGGCGAGCATCGAGCGAGCGCCGTCGAGCAGACCCATGACGGCATCCGCTCCTCGATTCCGGACGTGGGCTTGGACATGGCGAAGAACTGCCCGTCGAAGATCGTCGCCCAGCCACCGGTACCCGAACCCTTCCGTCCCCAGTTGCCGGTGAGCGCCAACACCAGCAGCACGCCGCGGGCGATCAGGTCGCCGTGGAAGTACTTCGCCATCCCCGCCGGTACCAGCACATGGGTGCGTCCGGCGGCGACCATTCGGGCGAGGTGTCGAATCGTCTCCGGGTGGACGCCGCACACGGCGGTCGCCTTCTCCGGTGTCCAGTCCGTGTCCAGGGTCCGGCGCAGCATCGCCAGGAGCGGTTCGACCTCCACTTCGGAACCGTCCACGAGGTGGATCGTCCACGAGCCCTCCAAGCGTGCGCCGGAGCCCGAGAGGAGATCGGCCGGGTCCGCGGGGGTGGGTCCGGTGTCCGTGGCATGGAAGAACCGGTCGTCCCGTCCCGACTCCTCCACGTCGGAGCTGCGCAGATATCGGCCCGTATCGCGACGAACCAGGAGCGACAGGTCCGTCTGGGTGCGAACGAAGCTCTCGTCGCCGATCCCTCCGAGAGGATCACCTGTGCCATCGACATCGCGAGCGCGGCGTCGGTGCCAGGCTGGACGGGCACGAAGAGATCCGCGTGGGTGTGGCTCGGGCTCACGTCCGGGGCGATCAACACGACCTGGGCGCCGCGGTAGCGGGCCTCGGTCATGTAGTGGAACAGCGGTATGGCGGTGTACGCCGGGTTGGCGTGCCAGATGAGGATCACGTCGCTGTGGAACAGGTCGTCGTAGGAGAAGGTGGGGAAGAACTTCCCGTAGACCTGCTGGAAGCCCGCCCAGAAGTCGTTGATCGAAGCGTTCACGTCGAGGCGGGTCGTGCCGACCGTCGCACCGAAACGCATCGTCGGAACCAGCATTCCGATCTGGGGGTGCATTCCTGGACGATCGCTTCGGGACCGCTCTGGCAGATCGCGTCGAGCATCGCCTCGGCGACCTCGTCGAAGGCCTCCTCCCAACCGATCGTCTCCCATTCGCCGCTTCCACGCGGTCCGATCCGCCGCATCGGGTGCAGCAGCCGGTCGGGGGAGCGGAGTTGGCGGCTCCAGGCGAGGCCCTTCTGGCACAACAGGGGGTTCATGTCGGGTACTCCCGGCTCCACCGGCGGGATGTTGCCGGAGGACTCCTCGCGCACCACCACGCCGTCTTTGACAAAGGCGTTCATGGGGCAGCTTCCCGGTAGGCAGTCGACGCAATGGGTCACCTTCGCGACGCGGTCCCAGGGGACCGCGTGTCGTGCCCGGTAGAGATCGGCGGTCATCGGGGAGTCCTTTCCTCGATCAGGAGGTCGATCGCCCCGGCCAACAGGTCGAGGTGGCTGTTGAGGTCGTCGAGGTCGAGCGACGCCCGCGTGGCGAGGAACAGCCCGTCGACGGTCGCGATGATGAGCTGACCGAGCCGGCGGGCGAAGCCGTCATCGGGAATGCGTTCGGCTTCGAGGACGAGGGCGAGCCCGCCCACGATGCGCTCGAGGCTGGTTTCCCTCGCTTCGAGGAACAGGGTTCGACCCTTGGGTTCCTCAGCTCGTTGTTCCAACGTGAGCATGAGCCCGAAGCGAAGGAACTCGGGGTGACGACGAGCGAGGCTGCCCACGTCGTGGTGGAGGATCGCGGCGATCAGCTCGCGGCGGGTCGCGGCGGGGTCTACCTCGAAGGGCTCCGCCTGTTCCGCGCTCCAAGCTCGAAAGCCGCGCTCGATGACCGCGGCGATGAGTTCGTCCTTGTTGCCGAAGTGCCAGTAGATCGAGCTCACCGGTAGTCCGGACCGCTCGCTGACCAACGAGACGGTGGTGCCCTCGTAGCCCCGCTCGGCGGCGATCTGGATCACCGCGTCGAGGATGCGTTCCTTGGACTCCTCGCCCTGTTGGTGACGCCGTGTGGTCTTCGGTCCCATCGTGAATCACCCTATCGTCCCTGAAGCGATGGCTCCAGGGAATATGCCCAGCGATCATCGACTCACATCGCGCTCCCGGCGGGCGTGGGATCAGAGGGTGTGTTCGGCAGCGAGGCCGAGCACGGCCGCGGTGTCGGGGCCGAAGTCGACCTGGACCAGCACCGCGGGTTCGTCGCCCACCACAGTTGTAGTGGCCCGGCCGCACGATCGGTGCTCCCCGTCACTTCAACCGTTGTGCCGGGCTTCGACCCAAGACGATCGGCACGGCATCCGCGTCGGGGAACCACACGCTGCGAGCCCTCGCGCGTCGCCGGCTCGACCTCGACGCAGGGATCCGCGTCCACGACGCTGTGCTCGACGACCTCACCGTGCAGGCCTCGCCGACGCTTCGGGATGGCCACGGGATCGCGCCGGATACCGCCACGCGAACGCCGCGCTCTACCGCACCGTGATCGTGCGCATGCGGTTCCACCAACCGACCATCGACTACGTCGTCCGCCGCACGCCAGGTGAGGGCAGCTTCCGCGCTCGGAAGCCTGTCGTCTTGGGATCTCGCGCAGTCCCAGAGGCCCGGGCCTGCGAGCCATCCGTCGCTGAGAGATGCGTGGCAACAGGTGGGTCCCATGCAGGTGAGTCCAGTCCGCGGTGCCGATGGTGGATAATGACCGGCATCCGGTTGCTTGACCGTCCGACCAGCGAGAGGAAGCCCGCCATGTTCCACCCCCTACGTTCGGTCGGCAACGCCACGCGGTTCTTCGGGGTCGCCGTAGCCGCGCTTGTCGTGGTGGGGACCGCTACCTCGTGTGGTGACTCGTCCGACGACGACAAGGGCGGCACCACCACCCCACCCGGTGCCCCGCCATCCGATGTCGAGCAGTCGCTCCAGGCCCATCAGTGGATGCTCGTGTTCGACGAGACCGTGCCCGAGATCAGCTCGGCAGCACCCGTGTCGCTCTCCTTCGACAAGGGACTGCTGTCCGGAGGAAGCTCCTGCAACACATACCGGGGTACCTACAGCGTCGAGGACACGACCATTGGGATCGGGGAGCTCGCAAGCACCGAGATGGCCTGTGACCCGGAGCTCATGGATGCCGAGCAGAGGTACCTTGCTGCGCTCGTGGAGGTGACCGACGTCGACGTCACCGACCCAGAGCGTCTTGTGCTCTCCGGGCGCGACGACGTTCGGCTGACCTTCGAGGCCCAGGATCTCGACACTGCCGTCGAGGGTGCCTGGACGATCACGAGCGTCAACACCGGCGACGCCCTGGGCTCGCCCATCGAGGGCACCGAACCGACCCTCACCTTCGAGGCCGACGGGACGCTGGGCGTGGATGCCGGATGCAACGCCATGTCGACCAGGTGGTCGATCGAGAACGGATCGATCTCGATCGACGCGCCGCAGTCGACGATGATGGCCTGCGAGGAGCCCGCAGGGTGATGGACCAGGAGGCCGCGCCGGCGCTGCGCTGGAGGCGGCCACCCGCGTAGAGGTCACCGACACGCTGACGCTCCTCGACGATCAGGACCGCATGCTCGTCGTCGCGGTGCGATCCACGGAGTGACCGTGTCGATCGACCTGTCCCCACTGGGCAATTGCTCCTCCGATGGGAGGTGCCCGGGCATCGGGGGATAGCGTCGTCGGGATGCGTTGGGGACGCGGACCTCGGACCGTGCGGCAGTGTCGGCGGGTGGTCACATGTGGGCTGCTGGTCGCGTTCCTGGCGCCTGCCGGACCGGCCTTCGCCCAGGACGACCACCCAGACGGCGGTGAGCGGATCGCCGATCCCGTGGACGAGGCCGTGCGCGACGCGACTCCCGGGGAGCTGCGACGCCGTCGGGCGGAGGTGGCGGAGCGCCTGGAGGAGGCAGGCTCAGCGGCCGAGCTGGCACGACGGACCGAATCCGAGGCGGCCCGGGCGTTGGCGGAGCTGGACGCTGCGCTGGTCGTGGCACAGGAGGCGGTTGCATCCTCGGCGCTCGAAGTGGAGGAGGCCAACGCCGCTGTGGATGTGGCCGAAGCCAGGAGCGCCAAGGCCGATCGGCGGGCTCGCCAGGCCGAGGAGGACCTGGGCAACGCTGCGGTGGACATGTTCATCAACCCCCCTCAGGCCGCAAGCGTGCAGGCTGCGCTGTCGGGAACGATCGAACAGGAGATGGCCTCGACCGGGCTGCTGGTCGGACGTGCCGAATCCCGTCGGGTGCTGTCGTTGCGCCGGGATCGCGCACGGGCCGCGGCGACCAGGGCGGAGCGCGCCGCGCAGAAGGCCGCGCGGGATGCCGACACGGCACGTGCGGCCGCCGAGCGCGCTGCATCGGAGTTGTCCGCTCAACTCGAGCTCCGCAGCGAGGAGCTGCGTCGCATCCGGGAGGATCTGGCTCTGCTCGAGGCGGAGGTCGCGGATCTGGAGTTGACCGACCTGGTGCTGGAGACGCGCCTGGCGCTCGACGGGTTGTCACAGTCGGGCTCGGTGGCCGCTGTGAGGGGACCCGACGGGAAGTGGGTGACGGTGACCGACGGCCTCCCCACGCGTGCCGACATGGTGCAGATCGGCGACACCGGCGTCTGGGTGCACAACCTCGTGGCGGCGAACGTGACCGCGATGTTCCTCGAGGCGTTGAGCGATGGGGTCGTCCTCGCAGGTAGTGCCCATCGCGATTCGACCCGGCAGATCCAACTGCGCGCGAGCCACTGCGGCACGTCCTACGAGGCGTTGTTCCTCGTGCCCGCGTCGAGTTGCTCACCCCCAACCGCCCGCCCCGGCCAGTCGATGCACGAGCGCGGGTTGGCGATCGACTTCACCGAGGGCGGACGGGTTCTCAGCCGTTCCAGCGCATCGTTCGTGTGGCTCTCGGAGAACGCAGCGGACTTCGGCTTCTTCAACCTGCCCTCGGAAGCGTGGCACTGGTCGGTCAACGGCCGTTGACACCCACATCCGCCAGGGTGTCGCAGCAGGTCGGGTTCAGGCGTACTTGAGCGCCACCGCCGCCTCGGCGGAGTGCACGTGGAAGGTGAGGCTCTCCTCGATGTAGAGCTCCACGGTCTCCGCGTCTGCGTGGCTGAAGCCGATCGAGTAGTCCTGACCGCAGTAGAGCTCGAAGTCGTCTCCGCGCATCGACAGCACGACCGCACCGCTCACTGCAGGCGCGTACACCACAGGACCCTGGAGGATCAGGCGCAGGCGTTCGAGGATGGGGTAGCCGCCGTCCTCGGTTGACTCGAGGATCCCCGCGTAGCAGTCGGGCCCGAGCGCGATCCCGTACGGGCCCTCGACCCCTGCATCGCAGGGCAGGCCACCGCCATGGCGGTCCACGTCGGGTAGCGCGTAGTCGGTGTGGATCTCGATCGGCTCGTGGGGTGACACCTCCACGATGCCCGCGATGTTGCCCGGTCCGTAGCCGTGGAACACGGCGCGGTCCTCAGCCCGTGCAACCGACCGGGCGGCGTCCACCACGGCATCCAGGTCCGGTGACTTGTGGCCACGGTCGATGGCGTCCAGCTCCCGACGGGCGAGCGTGAACGGAGCGCACAGCTCCACATAGGTCTGCACGAGCCGGCTCGCCGCACGGACGCCGTCGGCAGGGGGCTCCTCGATCGGCTCCACGGTGCCCAGCGTCACCGCTGCGGCCTCCCAGCCATGCGGGCCGCTGAAATCGACGAGGCGGCGTGCAGCCAGGAAGTTCTCGAGGGCCCGCTTCGCCTCGGAGTCGATCTCGGCCCACGCGGCGTCTGTGATGGGGGCTAGGTCGCGATGCAGATGGTTCATGCGGGCTCCTCGGGTTGGTGGTGCTTCAGGCTGCCGATGCGAAGCGAGTGCACATCACTCGAAGGAGCGACGTCGGGTGCGCCGACTGCTTCGGCTGAGCCGTCGTCGAGGTCGTCGTTGCGACCCATCGCACGCTGCTCGACCTCGGTGATCGGACCGTCGTTGAACAGGTAGGTTCGCAGCTCCTCGTCGAAGCGCTCGTCGTGGCGGCGCAACCACTCGATGGTCATCGCCGCATGCTCCTTCTCCTCGTCGCGGTTGTGCGCCAGGATCGCCGCAAGGCTCTCGTCGTCGGTGGCGGTCACCCGCTGGTCGTACCAGTCGACGGCCTCGAGCTCCTCCATGATTGACACGATCGCGCGGTGTCGATCCATGATCGCGTCGTTCAACAAGGGCAGGGGCTCGTGGTAGCCCTCACTTGCCATCGTGGGTCCTCTCGTCGAGCATGTCCGCTGTCTAGCACCCCTCGCAGCGCCTTGTCCGTCGCGGTCGGTGTCCGCCGATGTGCCGGTGCACCGATCACATCTGCAGCGCCGCCCTCAGAGTGGCCGCGAACCCGCCGCCGTCGATGTAGCGCGTGTGCTCGATGCGTTCCGAGAACCGCCAGGTGTCGTTGCGGCGAACGTAGGCGTCCTCGTAGACAGCGCCCACGTCGAGGAGCTCCCGTTCGCCTTCGTGCTGCACCCCGTTTCGGTTGAACACGTGCACGCGCCCGACGGCGCGATCCTGGGCGGTGAAGGTGATCTCGTGGGTCGACATGGAGTGCATGCACCACTCGAACACGGAGAAGGCGTCGGGGAACCAGGCCGCCACCTCTGCAGGTGTGCCCGCAATTCCGCCCGCCGAGGTGTAGTCGATGTGCGCGTCCGGGATGAACAGCGACTGCCAGCGTGACCAGTCACGATCGTCGACAGCGTGGCCGTAGGCGATCGCCAGGTCCTGGATCGCCTGTATGTCCTGGAGTCGAGAGGCGGTCGGAACCGCGCCGTCGGCACGCGGGGGCCTCGTCCCATCTGGGTCTGCTGTGTGCTCCGTGGCGCTCATCGCGTGGAGCGTACGCGGCTCGTCAGCACGTTCGCGGACCACGCGCCGGTTGCCGGCAGAGTGCTCGGCGTGGGCGTGTCGATCGCTCTCGGCGTGTTACCTCAGGTGAAGTCGGGTTCTCGCCTGCTGCTCCGCTTGAGCTCGACCAGGCCGTCTGTAAGCGCCAACGCGGCCACGATGTCGAACAGCGCCAGAGCATCTTCGCCCCGCGGGATGCGCTCGAGCACCGGTCCGAAGTAGCTGGATCCCGTAGGATCCTCCGGGTCGTAGGTGACGATGGGGGTTCCGACATCCGGGCCGGTGCGCCGGAGGGCCTCGTCGGTCTCGCAGCGAACGAGTCGGTCGAGCGAGACGTCGTCGGCGGCGTCGATCAGGCCGCACGGCAGCCCGACCTCTGTGAGCGCTTCAGAGAGGATGTGGGGGTGCGCGTCGTCCAACCGGCGATCGTCGAACAGCTCCGAAGAACGGCCGCCGGGGTGCAGGCGCCGGCCGATCGCGGTGTAGAGGGCACCCAAATCGGCGTTGGTGTGGTGCTGGGATACGGCGGCAAGGACCCTCATGTTTTGGGTCCCGACGGCGATCACCCGATCATGGGGCGGACGCGCGGGTTCGCCGGGTCGCGTGTGCTGAGCACCGCGAGGCTGATCAGCCTCCAGGTGATCCGCAGAGGCCGGTGCCGAGCCACCTCGACCATGAAGCGGCTGGTGATCCACGCCCATGGGCACAGAGGATCGAAGAAGAACTCGATGTGATCGGTGCTCGCAGGCCGATGTGTTCCCCGCCGCCTGGATGACGTGTCAGCGGATCGGTGTCCATGCGGCAGGTGACCATAGGCGCCTGGGATCACTCGGTCCACGACGTGGTCGGGGGCGGGGTTGTTCAGGATCGAGGAGTCTCCCCGAGGTTGTCGTTGAAGCCCCGGTACATCTCGTAGACGTCCTTGCACTGCTGGCACACGGGCAGTCGCTTGGGATCGCGGCTTGGCACCCAGACGTGACCGCACAGGGCCTCGATCGGGGTTCCCTCGACTCTGGCCGCCAGGACCTTGGCTGCGGCGTCCTCACCGGGCAGCGTCTTGACGATGTGGGCGAGCGGACCGTCCTCGGTCTCGGTGCGCTCCTCGGTGATGGTCGTCGTGGCCGGCCCGGTGAGCATCGGTTCGGGTTCCGGACGGCTTGGCGGGTCTGTGCTCATCGGTCCATCCTCGCGCTGTCGAGGGCACCGGTCACCGGCGACGACATTCGAGTTGGATCGAGTCGCCGTTGTTGGTCGTGGCCGTCACGTCCAGCCCGCTGCGATCGAGTGCATCGCAGCACCACCTCCACCAGTTGCGGGTCGGCCGGCTTCCGCCGATGGTCAGTTCGCCCGGCACGGTCAGTTCGGTGGTCTGGGAGCTCTCGAGCGTTGCCGCCGCCCGGTTGATCTCCGCCACCAGGGACTCGAGGGTGGCGCCCTTGGTATCCGTCGCCCGACGACAGCGACGAGAGGTCGGTGGCCTGCTGGTAGGAGTCGCTGCGTTGACGCCGACGCCGCTCGCGGATGCGCCGGGCCTGCCACAGGGCGATGGGTGCCATGATCACCAGGGCGATCGCGAACGACCGCAGCAGCACACCCGAGCTGTCGGTGGCGGCCGTGGCGAGCGTGTGGGTGAGGGTCACCGTTGGTTCGCGGGTGACGAGGAACCGATCAGGCATCGGGTCAACGGTATGCCCGGGTGCATGGCCGGTTGGAGATGCTGCGACGACCGGGATCCCGGCGACTTCCCAGATCAGGTCGCCCAACCCGCCCGTCCCCTAGGTTTGGGGTATGCAGACCGATCCGGCCTTGGGCGGACAGACAAGTGACATCGACGATGAAGGTGGCGTGGACTCGGGGAGCGTGTCCCCGGAGTCCGGGTCGCCCCGCGAGTCATCGCTGCCGGGGCTCGTGGTCGGGGTGGGAACGCGATGCACCGATGGACCCTGGGGTCGCTTCGGGGACACCTTGGACCCTCGAGTCGCTGGAGGCCGACATCGCTGCGGTCGGATCCGCCATGGAGACCGTGGACCGCATCGTCGCGGGGGGTCGCCTCGGGAGAGGGATCGGTCGGATCCGCGGCAGCCGAGATCGCGGCGGTGGTCTCCAGGAGCGGTTCGGAAACGCCGGGCCCAACTGCTCGCTGATGAGTTGCGGACTCCTGCTCGACGGCGGCGGCAACTGATGGGTGATCCGGGCGGGACCGAGGTGGATGCCGATGCCCTGAGCACCGAGATCCTCGTGGTGCGCCACGGCCAGTCGGAATGGAATGCCCTTGGCCTCTGGCAGGGACAGGAGGATCCGCCGCTGTCGGATCTCGGTCGCTGCCAGGCTCGGGAGGCGGCGTCGTCGGTGG
This sequence comes from Microthrixaceae bacterium, assembly GCA_027493675.1. Taxonomy (GTDB): domain Bacteria; phylum Actinomycetota; class Acidimicrobiia; order Acidimicrobiales; family Microtrichaceae; genus JAMLGJ01. Next base: position 457,598 of record JAOSKI010000001.1, read on the forward strand.
GTTCGGTCGATGCCGTGTTCGCGTCACCCTTGCAGCGCGCATCGGAGACGGCGTGGATCGTCGCGGAGCACCTCGGGATCGGGCCTGTCGTCGAGTTGCCCGGTCTCATGGAGCGTCACGCAGGGGAATGGCAGGGTTGCACCCGGGCGGAGATCGAGCGCGACTGGCCGGGGTATCTCGATGCAGGAAGGCGACCGCCGTCTTGGGAGGACGACGGTCTTGTCGAGCAGCGGGCGATGGATTCCCTGGATGTCATCGCTTCGTGTTGCCCCGGTGGCACCGTGCTGGCGGTGGCCCATGCGGGGATCATCTATGCGATCGAGCGGACCCTCGAGGTGCGGTTCCACAAGGTGGCGAACCTCTCAGGGCCTCGGCTTGTGCACCGCGCAGGCGGTCTGACGATGGGCGAGCGCATCCATCTGGTCGACCACGAGACGGTTCCCGAACAGCTCTGAACGCGAAAGTGGTCCGCGCCGCCACGTGGTCCGTAACCTGAACGGCGACTTCCCAGGGAACCTCACCTGTGGACGGGGTGTCACGGTACGGCGTTTCGTGTTCAGCGGAGCTCCTGACGGTACCGTTGGGCATGCCCGTCGTGTTGCTGTTCGCCCAGGCCCGCGAGGCCGTGGGTGCCTCGAAGGTCACCTCGGACGCAGAGACGGTTGCGGGTGTGTTGGAGGACCTCTCGCAGCGGTTCGGCGCTGGGTTCGGAGAAGTGCTGGCGACGAGCAGCGTCTGGTGCAACGGTGACCCGGTGGATTCAGCAGCACCTGTGGGGCCCACCGACGAGCTCGCCGTGCTCCCGCCGGTGTCGGGGGGCTGAGGGTGGACGTCGAACCCGTGGTGCGGCGCCGGAGGGCGGTTGCCCAACCCGCCGAGACCCGAGGGAGAGGTCCTGCTCGCACCGGGTCGTCGAGGGACCGCAAGCCGACCGGGGACGTGGCGTCGTCGAAGGGCGGGTCCTCGAAGGGCAGGTCTCCGCGGGGCGGGCCGCCGAAGGGCAGGTCGCCCTCAAGGGGCACGTCGTCCTCGAAGGAAGGGGGCGGCGCCGAAGACGCGCCCGACAGGCGCCGACGGACCCGGTGGCCTGCTGGTGCGTCCTTCGACGGCCGGGCCCAAGGTGCGCCTTGGAATCGTTTGGTTCATCGCAGCAGCTGCGTCGGTGATCATCGGGCGTTGGGCGGTCATGACGCTGTGGTCGGCGGTCGCGGCGGTTGCGGCGTGGCAGGTGAGTCGGGTGTGGATGAGCGTCCCCAAGGCGAAGGACACCCCGGCATGGGTCCCGCATCTCTCCGCCGGTGCAGCGCTGCTGTTGACGGTCACCGCGGCACTTGGCACGTCGCTGGCGGGGATCGCGTTGATCCTCGTGCCGCTGACGATCGTGGGAACCGTCATGGCTTCGGGTCGCCGGCCCGCCGCTGCGGGAGCGGCTGTGATCGCAACGGTGCTCGCGTCGGTGCCCGCGATGTCGGTGATCCTGGTCGCCCGCATGGAGCCGTGGTCCGCGATGTTCCTGGTGTTCGCGATCTCGTTCTACGACGCCGGGTACTTCATCGGCGCGGCTGAGTCCTCGAGCCGTCTGGAAGGCCCGATCACCGGGGGCATCGGGTTGTTGGCGGTCACCTTCGCCGCATCCGCGGTCGAGGCGCAGCCGTTCGACCGTGCGACGGCGTGGGTGGCCGGTGTGATGATCCTGCTCGCCTGCCCCTTGGGTCAGATGCTCACCTCCGCGGAGCTTCCCCGGGCTGACGCCGAGGTGCCCGCGATGCGGCGTCTGGACGCCTATCTGGTGGCGGGCCCGCTGATGCTGGCCGCGGTGTGGACCTTTGGCTGAGGTATGGACCTTGGACGAGGTGTGGACCTTCAGCTGAGCAGGTCCTCCACACCGGCCCCGGCACGGTAACGCTCGATGAGCTCGGCCTGGACCCGGTCGATCCGCTTGTGCAGAGTGCTGCGGGCGTGGGAGAGCTCGTGCTCCAGCGTCGAGGTCCTGCGCGCCGCATCCGCGAGCGTGTCCAGGTCGACCTCGTGAAGCTCCGCCAGCTGTGAGGGACCCATGATGTCGTCGAGTTCCGCCACGAGGTCGTCGGCCCAATCCGGCGGCTCCAGGTCGCGGGTGGGACGGGGCAGGCCGGGGCCCGAGATGTGGGTGCCGAGGGTCTCAGGCATCGACCCCACCAGGTCGGTCTCTGCAGCGCCGCTGCGCCGGCGTTCGAGTTCCCCCATGAGGGTGTCCAACCTGCCCTGGGTGACCCGCCGGGCGTACGAGTAGCCGTACTCCACGGTCTGGAGTCGCTCACGCCATGCCCGCAACTCGGACATGTCCAGATCGGCCAGGTCCTCTGGTTCGTGCTCGATGATCAACTCGTGGGGCTGGATTCGCACGGATCGTCGCTTTCGGTGGGATTCGGTCTGTCCGCAGTGGCGGCCCGGCGTGGCCGGCGGTGCCCCTGCCGTCGTGGCGGCTCGCGTGAGCGATGGTGCCTCCGAGGCTAGCGACGTGGGTGGGCGCCCAGGTGTCCCATCTGGGATATTCCGGCCGAAACGGTACGATTGTCGTGATGGCCGACGTCAAGGACGAAGTTGATCGCCGATGGAACGATCTCGGGGACTTCATCCGTGAGCAGCGCGCCATCGGCGAGATGTCGCTTCGCAAGCTCTCCGAGCGGGCGGGGGTCTCCAACCCGTACCTCTCACAGATCGAACGTGGCCTGCGCCGTCCGTCCGCTGAGATCCTCCAACAGATCGCCAGGGCTCTGGAGATCTCCTCGGAGACCCTCTACATCCGCGCCGGGATCCTCGACGAACCCACCGACCACGTGGATCCGCTGCGGGAGATCCGTCGTGACGGCCGGATCACCGAGGACCAGCGCAAGACGCTGATCCACATCTACGAGTCGTTCCTGCGTGAGAACCGCTCAGCAGCGGTTCCCTCCACCCCCGATGATGCACTCACCGACGCGTCGGACCTACCCTGAGGGACCAACCTGACCAGATTGGTCGGGAATCTTTCCGTCGCCGAGGAGTTACAGGAAGTCGTGGGTTCCGTCGCAGTCCTCTCCATGCACACCTCGCCGCTGTGCCAACCAGGTACCGGTGATTCGGGAGGAATGAACGTCTACGTGCGCGAGCTCGCCGGCTCACTGGCGAGGGCAGGGGGTGCCGGTACGGGTGTACGTCCGCCGCTCGGATGCCCGCGTGCCCGATCGCGTCACCGTCGAACCCGGCTTCGAGATCGTCCATGTGGAGGCGGGCCCCCTCGATCTGCCCAAGGAGATGCTGCGGGAACACGTCGAGGATTTCGCCGATGCGGTCGAAGCGGACCTTGTCGGCACCGACGTGGATGTGCTGCACGCCAACTACTGGCTGTCGGCGGTGGCTGGTCATCGCATCAAGCACCGGTTGTCGTTGCCCCTGGTGGCGACCTTCCACACCCTGGCGCGGGTGAAGGCCGATGCGGGGGACACCGAGCCCGAGTCGAGGGCGATCGCGGAATCCGAGACGATCGGCTGTTGTGACGCCATCTGCGCGTCGAATCCGGTCGAGGCCGAGCAGCTGCTCGAGTTCTACTCCGCAGATGTGGATCGCATCGAGGTGGTGCCCCCCGGGGTCGACCATGCGTTCTTCTCACCGGGCGACCGCGCCGGCGCACGTGCCGCACTCGGCCTGGACGACCGCCCGACCCTGTTGTTCGTCGGGCGGATCCAGCCTCTCAAGGGCCTGACGGTTGCGGTCGAGGCCCTGGCTCTCATGCAGCGCACCGACACGCGCCTGGTCGTGGTAGGTGGTGCCTCCGGTCCCGACGGTGCCGCCGAGTTGGAGCGTGTCCGGTCCCAGGTGTCCGGGCTCGGGCTCACCGACCGGGTGGCCTTCGTGGAGCCCCAACCTCACCATGCCCTGTCGACCTGGTACCGCAGTGCAGATGCCGTGCTGATGCCCAGCCGGTCGGAGTCCTTCGGGCTGGTGGCGCTGGAGGCTGCGGCCTGCGGTGTCCCGGTGGTCGCATCCAGCGTGGGCGGCCTGCGAACCCTCGTGGTGGACGGTCGGACCGGATTCCTGGTGGACCATCGTGATCCTGGGGCGAAGGCCGCGAAGATCGATCAGCTGCTCGCCGATCCCGAGCTGGCTGCCGCGATGGGCACCGGCGCCGCCGAGCACGCCGCCAACTACTCCTGGGCCGGCACGGCAGGGCGCCTGCGGCGCCTCTACTCGGATCTGTCCAAGGCCTCCCTGGTGCAGTGGCGTGAACCACCCGGTGGTTCCACCCCGTCGCCGACCGACCTCCTTCACAGGAGGAGCTCGTGGGGCTCGAGGAGGTCCTCACCGGGTGGCTCGCGACACAACTTGCGGAGAACCCCGCGGTCACGGCCTCGGAACGTGACCCCGAGCGTGACACCCGCCGCTGGTTGGTGGGCGTCCAGGGTGACGTCAAGCCCACCTTCACGGTTTGGTTCGAGATCCGCCAGCGCAGCCTCCACGCCGAGACCCACCTTGCCCCCGCACCCTTGGAGCCGCCTGCAGCGGCCCAGGAGTACCTGCTGCGCTCGATGCGCAGGTTCCGTGGCGTGTCGGCGTGGATAGGCGGCGAGGACGCCTTCTTCGTCGGTGCCGACGTGCCGGTGCGCAACGTCGACGAGGTTGCCCTGGACCACCTGTTGGGTTCGCTCTACGAGGCGACCGAGGCGATGTTCGTGCCGCTCATGCGCCTTGGTTACGGTGACCGCTTCCAAGGTTGAGGGTTGGCGTGGCGGTGGTGCGCGCTACCGGTGCGCGTGATGGTGAGCGGGCAACGGGTCTGACGCCCCGGCGACAGCCGGCGGTGTGTCGCATAGGTTCGATCCACACGGCCCGGCCCTTTGTCGGGGAAGCGAAGAGGCCGGGCCGTGCTCCGGTACCCTCGGGTGATGGTGCAGCTGCAGTTCGTCGGCGGTGGTCGGATGGCCGAGGCCCTGATCGGCGGCCTGCTGGATGCCCGGAGGCTCGGCCCCGGTGACCTGCGTGTCGTCGGAGCTCTCCGCGGAGCGACGTGACCATCTGCAGGAGGAGTATCCCGGCGTCGAGGTTGCCGACACCCCGGGTCCCTGCGACGGACTGGTGATCGCCACCAAGCCCGATGTGGCGCTCGACGCGCTGGCGGGAGCGGTCGCGCACGGTGCCCGCAGGGTGCTCTCGATCGCGGCAGGCGTCGCCACGGCCTCGCTCGAAGCTGCGTCGGGCGACGGCGTGGCGGTGGTGCGCGCCATGCCGAACACCCCGGCCCTGGTTGGTGCTGGTGCCACCGCGATCTGCGCGGGCGCCACCGCGGGCGCCGACGACCTGGATTGGGCCGAGGGACTGCTGAGCGCGGTGGGCATGGTCGAGAGAGTTCCCGAGTCGCTGATGGACGCGGTGACGGGCCTGTCGGGTTCCGGCCCCGCGTACGTGTTCATGGTGGCCGAGGCACTGGTCGACGCCGGTGTGCTCAACGGCCTGCCCCGCGACGTCGCGGTGAGGTTGACCAACCAGACGCTCCTCGGTGCGTCGAAGCTGTTGGAGCCTGCAGACCGCTCCGCAGAGCAGCTACGGGCGATGGTCACCTCCCCTGGTGGCACCACCGCCGTTGGATTGACGGTCCTCGAGGATCATGGTGTCCGGTCGGCGTTCATCGCCGCGGTCACCGAGGCGGCGCGCCGCGCCGCCGAGCTGGGTGGTTGATGCGGTGCTCGGGAGCCGACCCGACGGGTGATGCGACAGGCGAGGCGACCTGTGTGAGAGTGCCCCGCGAATCCACTACGGCGGGCCGTCGCCTGTACCGTCGGTGCCCTGATGGCCACACACCAGAACGTCCCTGCGGGCGCCGGCGTCGATCCCGGCGCGGCGCAGCCTCTGGTGCATCGTCACGTGTCCTTCTTGTCCGACTACGGGCTCGACGACGAGTTCGTGGGTGTGGTCCACTCCGTGCTCAAGGCTCTTGCCCCCGGCGTGGACGTGATCGACATCACCCACGGCATCGCTCCCCATGACCTGCGCGGTGGGGCGCTCGCCCTGGCGCGAAGCGTGCAGTACATGTGCCCCGGAGTCGTGCTGGCGGTGGTCGATCCCGGCGTGGGCACCGATCGCCGCCCAGTGGCGGTCGAGGTCGGTGACGGATCCTCGGTGCTGATCGGCCCCGACAACGGTCTGCTCGCGCCGGCGGTGTCGATGGTGGGTGGCGCCACCAGGGCAGTGGTGCTCGACAACACCGAGCACCACCTGGAGGCACCCGGTCCCACCTTCGACGGGCGTGACGTGTTCGCACCCGTGGCCGCGCTCGTGTGCCGCGGCATGGATCTGGCGGACCTGGGCACCGAGATCGACCCGGTGAGCCTCCTGCCGGGAACGCTCGCGCTGTCGCGCCTGGAGGCCGACGGGCTGCATGCGGAGGTGCTCTGGGTCGACCGCTTCGGCAACGTGCAGCTCAACGTGGACCCCGAGGAGCTGGACGCGATGGGCCCCGGGGTGGGTGGCGTGTTCGGGCTCTCCTTCCACGGCCGCTCCACGTTCGCCCGACGCGTCGGGGCCTTCGGTTCGCTTTCCACAGGTGAGCTCGGGCTCATCATCGACAGCTACGGGCTCATCGCGGTGGTTGCCGACCAGGCCTCAGCTGCCGAGGAGACGGGGCTCTCCGCTGGTGAGGAGGTCGTGCTCGCAGCATCCCGGACCGCTACGGTCGGCGGACCCGACACCACCGGTTCCGAGGTGCCCGTCGAGTTGGGTGGAACCCGCAGTCACCGCGGGCGGGGATCCTCCACGGACCCGGTGGACCTTGAGGGCCGCGGGTGAGGCGTTTCACCACGATCGTGATCGTGGTCCTGCTCGTCCTGCTGGTGGGGGCCTCGCTGTTGCAGCTGGTGGTGCTTGCCCCGTGACAGGAGCGGGTGGCCTGTGCGCTGGGCTGTCGGAGGATCACCTCGCCGGCACATCCTCTAGTGTCTGGCGCGATGAACCTCGCATCCCTGCTCGAGCAGCATCCAAAGGAGAGACCGGCTCTGATCTCGCGGGGGCGTCGAACGACCTTCGGTGAGCTCCAGGGCCAGGTCGCCCGCCTGCGGGGCGGACTGCAGCGCCTGGGTGTCGAGCCGGGCGATCGGGTTGCCATCGTTGCCAACAACAACTGGTACTTCGTCGTCAGCTACCTGGCGATACTCGGAGTCGGCGCGGTGGCGGTGCCGCTCAACCCGCAGGCCCCCACCCTGGCCATGGGACATGAGCTGTCGAACGTGGGAGCCGTGGGTGCGATCGTGGGTCCTTCGGCGCGGGAGCAGATCGCCGAGTTGGATCACAGCGACCTGCCGGCGTTGCGGCATCGGATCGGAGCAGGGTTCACCCCGGGGGACGGTATCGACCTCGACGCGCTCATGGTCGGCGACCCGGTCCCGCTCGTGGAGCGTTCCGAGGACGACCTCGCGGTCCTGGTGTTCACCTCCGGGACCGCCGGTGCCCCCGTGCCGCGATGCTCACCCACGGGAACCTGCTGGTGAACCTCCGCCAGGTTGCGGCAGCGTCGGGCGACGGTCCGGGTCCCGAAGACGTCGGCTTCGGGGTCCTGCCCCTGTTCCACATCTTCGGGCTCAACGTCGTTCTCGGGATGACCCTCGCGACCGGCGCCGCTGTGGTCCTGATCGAGCGTTTGAACCTCTCTCGGCCTTGGAGGCCATCGAGAAGCACGGGATCACCATGGTGTCGGGTCCCCCCAACATGTGGGCGGCGTTCGCCGGCTTGACAGGTGTGCCGCCTTCGATGATGGCATCGGTGCGCCTGGCCACCTCGGGTGCGGCGAAGCTGGCGCCGGAGGTGGCGGTGGCGATGCAGGAGCGGTTCGGGGTGAGGGTGGGGAGGGATACGGGCTCACCGAGGCATCACCGGTGGTCGCCTCCTCCCTGGGGACCGCGCGCCGCTGGGCTCGGTCGGGGGTTCCTGTGCCGGGGTCGAGGTGCGTCTGGTGGATCTCGAGGGAGCCGACGTGCTCGTGGGTGACGTGGGTGAGATGCTCGTGCGCGGCCCCAACGTGTTCAAGGGGTATTGGAACGATCCGGAGGCGACCGAGCGGGTGCTCGACGCCGACGGCTGGTTGACACCGGCGATCTGGCGGTGGTGGACGACGACGGCTTTCTCTACATGGTCGATCGCATCAAGGACCTGATCATCGTGTCGGGGGTTCAACGTGTTCCCCGCCGAGGTGGAGGACGTGCTCCTGCAGCATCCTGCCATCGAGGCCGCGGCGGTGGTGGGGGTGCCTCATCCGTACACGGGTGAGTCGGTGCGCGCCTACGTGGTCGTACGAGGAGGGCTCTCGATCGAGGAGGACGACGTGGTGGACTTCGTGGCAGGGCGGCTTGCCCGCTGCAAGTGCCCCAACAAGGTCACCTTCGTGGAGGAACTGCCTACGGGGCTTGCAGGGAAGGTCCTGCGCCGGGAGCTACCGGACCACACCGACTGAGTACCCCCGGCTTTGTGAAATATTGCACGAGCGCGCTACTTTCGGGCGATGGCCGAGGACACCACCCACAGCGGTGCCCGTCCACGTGAGATACCGGACGCGACCGTGGTGCGCCTGCCCTTGTACCACCGTGCTCTGATCGCACTGAACCGTGCCGGGACCGAGACGGTGTCCTCCGAACAGCTTGCAGGAATCGCCGGGGTGAACGCCGCCAAGGTCCGCAAGGACCTGTCCTACTTCGGGAGCTTCGGTACCCGTGGCGTCGGCTACGACGTGGATCAACTCCTCGACGAGATGCGAACGCACCTGGGCCTCCAGCACGCCCGCAACTGCGTTGTCGTGGGAACCGGCAACCTGGGCAGCGCGCTGTTGTCGTTCGCGGGCTTCAGCGACCGCGGCTTCTGCGTCGTGGCCGCGGTGGACGTGGACCCCGAACGAGTCGGCACGGTCATCGCCGGCACAGAGGTGGGCCACCAGGACGAGCTCGCCCGGTTGGTGCGGGACAACGACGTGGCGATCGGGCTGGTCTCGACGCCGCCCGCGGCAGCCCAGCAGGTCACCGAGGAGCTGGTGGCCGCAGGGGTGCGCTGCATCCTCAACTTCGCACCCACCGTCCTCGAGGTTCCCGAGGGTGTCGTGGTGCGCAACGTGGACCTTGCCTCTGAGCTCGAGATCCTGGCGTTCCACCAGGGTCGTCGCGAGCCGGCGGTGGTGCCTGCACCGTGAGCACAGGGTTCCGCGGGTCGATCCGCTTCGAAACCGACCGGGTCGCGGGGCTAGCATCGCGGGGTCGTCGGTTGCCCGTGTTGCGGTCTGCTGCCGACGAGCTCGGCGTCAGCACCTCCCACCGGCCGGTAGCCGCCGCCGGATGCAGAACTACGCCTCTCAAGGAGCCACAGGCGTGTCGATCGTAGTAGTCGGAGCGAACCACCGAACCGCACCGCTGGAGCTTCTGGAGCGCATGTCGGTGCGGGGTGACTCCCTGCCGAAGATGCTGGCCCACCTGCGCTCGGGCGAGCACACCTCCGAAGCCGTGGTGCTGGCCACCTGCAACCGAACAGAGGTGTACCTGGTGGCGGAGCGGTTCCACGGCGCCTTCGGCGAGGTGCGCAACTTCTTCTCCGACCTCACCTACCTGCCGCCCGACCGATTCGCGGACAACCTGTACGTGCACTACGACGAGCAGGCTGTCACCCACCTGTTCGAGGTCGCCGCCGGGTTGGATTCGGCAGTGCCCGGCGAACACGAGATCCTGGGACAGGTCCGGTCCGCCTGGGAGGTGGCCCGCAGCGAAGGGACTGCGCGGCGCGGGTTGAACCTGCTGTTCCGTCACGCAGTGGAGGTTGGCAAGCGCGCCCGGAGCGAGACCCGGATCGGCGAGCACACCGCTTCGGTGTCCCAGGCGGCGGTGCGGATGGCCGGCGATCGGCTCGGATCCCTGGTTGGCCACAAGGTGGTCGTGGTCGGAGCCGGGACCATGGGTCGTCGCCTGGCCCGATTCCTCGACGATGCCGCAGTGGCGGAGCTGGTGCTCGCCAATCGCACCCTCGAGCGTGCCGAGGAACTGGCTTCGGAGCTGATGGTGGACACGAAGGTGGTGGCGCTGGAGGACCTGGCGGGTGAGTTGGGCGATGCGCGGGCGCTCTTCTCGGCCACCGAGGCCGATCATGCGGTGATCGGTGGCCCTCGGGCCGGTTCGGGCGAGCCAGTGGTGCCAGCCGAGGCCTTCGCAGGCGCCGTCGCAGGCCGGGAGGCTCCGCTGCTCGTGGTCGACCTGGCCGTCCCTCGGGACGTCGCCCCGGCGCTCGGAGCCCTCGACTCGGTCGATCTGCTCGACATGTCGACGGTGGCGGAGGTGACCGAGAGCGCACTCGCTCAACGCCGACTCGAGGTCACACGGGTTCGTCGGATCGTCGACGACGAGGTGCTGCGCTACATGAGCGCCTCCTCGGCTCGCGAGGTTGCGCCGCTGATAGCTGCGATCCATGGTCATGGCGAGGAGATCCGCATCGCTGAGCTGCAACGCTTCGAGAAGGCGATGCGTGCGCTTGATCGCGACCAGCGCGAGATGCTCGAAGCGCTGACCAAGGGAATCGTCGCGAAGATGCTGCATGAGCCGACGATCCGCCTGAAGGATGCGGCGGGGTCCTCCCAGGGTGAGCGACTGGCGGCGTCGCTGGCCGAGCTCTTCGACCTCTGAGCGATGCACGTGTCATCCGGAGACGCCGACACGTCCGGCCGCGATCGTCTCCGGGCGGTGCTCCATCGCGGGTGGGGACCGTGACGTCGAGTCGATCCACGGTGAGGGTGGCCACCCGGGCCTCGGATCTGGCGTTGTGGCAGGCCAACCACGTCGCCGGTCTTCTGCAGAGCGCCGACGAGGGTCTGCAGGTCGAGATCGTGCCGGTGAGCACCGAGGGTGACAGGCGCGCCGACGTTCCGTTGTGGATGATCGGCGGCAAGGGGGTGTTCGCCAAGGAGGTGCAGCGCGGTGCTCGCAGGCGACGCGGACCTGGCGGTCCACTCGGCCAAGGACCTCCCTGCGCTGACACCGCCCGGGCTCGTGCTCGCGGCGGTGCCCGCGCGCGGAGACGTGCGCGACGCCTTGGTGGGCACCGGCATCACAGGGCTGAGGGAGGCCATCGGGGCCGGTCGCCGTCCGGTGGTGGCAACGGGCTCGGCCAGGCGGCGAGTGCAGATGTCACGGCTTGTGCCTGGGGTCCGCTTCGAGGAGCTCCGGGGGAACATGGCCACGCGCCTCGACAGCGTGGACCGCTTTGACGCGATCGTGGTGGCCGCGGTGGCTCTGGAGCGACTCGGTCTGGCCGAGCGGATCACCGAGGTGCTGGAGGTGGAGGCGATGGTTCCCCAGGTCGGCCAGGGTGCGCTCGCGGTGGAATGCCGCGTTGAGGACCGGGTGACGATCCGCCGCCTGAGTGCCATCGAGGACCGCGCTTCACGGCTCGCCGTGGACGCCGAGCGGGCGTTCCTGACCGAGTTGGGTGGTGACTGCTCGCTTCCGGCGGGAGCGCACTGCACCGTCCGCGGGGAAGGGTCACTGCGACTGGTCGGCGTCCTGTCGCCGTCGGTGGCGGCTTGCGGCCGCGACGGCGCCGGTGGCGGGGTCGGCAACGAGGTCGGCACTGAGGGGAGCGATCACGACACCGACGTCGTTGTGGCGCGCGAGGATGCAACGGGTGACGATCCGCTCGAGCTGGGAAGACGGGTGGGGGCGTCTCTGCTCGAGACGATCAGGGAGGGTTGACGATGCCATCTGAGACCGAGCCGTCACCCCGAGACGATGCGGGCGCCGTGATGCCCGACCAGCCGGGTGTCGCGGCGCTGGCCGGCCGTTCGGTGGTCGTAACACGCGCACGCGATCAGGCGGCGGACCTCGTTCGCCGGCTCGAGGACCTGGGCGCCGAGGTGGTGATCGCTCCCGCCATCGAGATCGTCGACCCCTCCGACGCAGGCGCGGCTCTCGAGGCCGCGGTCTGCTCGGTCAGTGCCGCCGGAGGTCCTCCCCGAGGCGGTGGTACCGGTCCGCCGGATTGGCTCGTGTTCACCTCCGGGAACGCAGTCAGGAGGTTCTGCGCCCGACTCCAGGGAGAGACGGATCTCGGCGCGGTGCGGGTCGCGGTCATCGGGTCCGCGACGGCGGCCGCTGCGGCCGACGCAGGTCTGGAAGTCGAGCTGATGCCCGGGCGCTTCGTGGCCGAGGACCTGCTCGAGGTGTTCCCGGACGCGCCTGTTGGCGGGGGCCGCGTGTTGTTGCCACGCGCCGAGGCGGGCCGTGACGTGCTGCCCGACGGTTTGCGGCGGAAGGGTTGGACCGTCGAGGTCGTTGCCGCGTACCGGACCGTAGCGGCGGTGGCGGACGACTCGGTCCGCGACGCGGTCGCCCGGGCCGATGCGGTGTGCTTCGCATCGTCGTCCGCGGTGAGCGCGTTCGTCGACACCTATGGCACGGAGACGTCATCGGCCGTCGCGGCCATCGGGCCCGTCACTGCGCAGCGCGCACAGGAGGTGGGTCTGACTGTGACGATCCAACCCGAGGAGCACACTGTCGCGGCCATGGTCGTTGCCATCGCCCGTCACTTCGATGCGCGCTCCGTTTCCCGTGGCACCCCCTGACGGGTCCACCCGTGGCGTGATCGTCGTGCCGCCTCGTGGCGGCTGCATCTCACCTGTGCGCCCGGTTCCGTAGGATTGTGGGGTGGGTTTCCCAGAGCAACGGCCACGTCGGCTACGGCGCAGCGCTGCGCTGCGTCGTCTGGTGGCCGAGACCCGGATCTCCGTCGACGACCTCGTCGCACCGTTGTTCGTGCGCGAGGGCATCGCCGAACCGGTCCCGATCGCGTCCATGCCGGGGGTCGTGCAGCACACCCGCGAATCCCTGCGAAGGGAGGTGGTCGAGCTCCGCGCACTGGGTGTTCCGGCGGTGATCCTCTTCGGTGTTCCGAAGGCGAAGGATCCGCAGGGCTCGGGTGCGTGGGACGCCGAGGGCATAGTGCAGTTGGCCATCGGCGACCTGCGTGCCGAGGTCGGCTCGGAGATGGTCCTGATGGCCGACCTGTGCCTCGACGAGTACACCGACCACGGCCACTGTGGACCGCTGCGGGCCGACGGTGAGGTCGACAACGACACTACCCTCGGGTTGTACGCGCGGGTCGCCGCAGCGCAGGCGGCGGCCGGTGTCGACGTGTGCGCCCCCTCGGGCATGATGGACGGACAGGTCGCCGCCATCCGCGCCGCGCTCGACGCCGAAGGCGCGACCGACGTCGGGATCCTGGCCTACTCGGCCAAGTACGCCTCGGCGCTCTACGGGCCGTTCCGTGACGCGGTGGACGTGACGATCTCGGGTGCTCCGGGAGCGGCCGGCGACCGCTGTGGGTACCAGCAGGACTGGCGCAACGCACGCGAGGCGCTCGTGGAGCTGCGTGCGGACGTGTCCGAGGGGGCCGACATGGTGATGGTCAAACCGGCGATGGCCTACCTCGATGTTGTCGCCGCGGCGCGTGCCGAGGTGGACGTGCCGGTTGCGGCCTACCACGTCTCGGGTGAGTACTCGATGGTGATGGCCGCGGGGGAGCGCGGTTGGCTGGACACCGATGCGGTGGCTCTCGAGCACGTCGGCGCGATCCGCCGGGCCGGCGCGGACTTCGTGCTCACCTACTTCGCCCGCAGGCTCGCCGAGATCCTGGCGGGTGCGTCTTGAGCACCAACGCGGAGCTGCACAGACGGGCCCTCGATCGCATCCCCGGAGCGGTGAACTCGCCGGTGCGGGCATTCCGTTCGGTCGGTGGCACGCCGTACTTCGTGGCCCGCGGCGAAGGGGCGAGGGTCTGGGACGTCGAGGGGAACGGCTACATCGACTACGTCCAGTCCTACGGTGCATCGATCCTGGGCCATGCCCGCCCCGAGGTGGTGCGGGCGATCAGCGGGGCTGCTGAGCGCGGCAGCACCTTCGGCGCGCCCACCGAGGGCGAGGTGGTCCTCGCCGAGATGCTCTGTGACCGCGTGCCGGGTATGGAACAGGTGCGCCTCGTCTCCTCGGGCACCGAGGCGGCCATGTCGGTCATCCGGCTCGCACGTGGGGTCACCGGCCGGGACGTGATCGTCAAGTTCGACGGCAACTACCACGGTCACAGCGACTCGCTCCTGGCGGGCGCGGGCAGCGGTGTTGCAGAGGGCGTCCTGCTCGGGTCCTCCGCGCCGGGCTCCGCGGGCGTGACCTCCGGAGCGGTCGCCGACACCGCGGTGGTGCCCTACAACGTGGTTCCGGAGTTGGACCGTTCGGTTGCCGTGGTCTGCGTGGAGCCTGTGGCCGCCAACATGGGCCTCGTCGCACCGGTGCGCGGGTTCCTGGAAGGCCTGCGGGCCGAGTGCGACCGTGTGGGTGCCTTGTTGCTGTTCGACGAGGTGATCACCGGGTTCCGTCTGGGTGTCGGCGGCGCCACCGCCCATTGCGGCGTGACACCCGACCTGTGGTGCTTCGGGAAGGTCATCGGCGGCGGGCTGCCGGTGGGTGCCTTCGGGGGAGTGCAGAGATCATGGGGCACCTGGCTCCGGGGGCGACGTGTACCAGGCGGGCACGCTGTCGGGCAATCCCCTTGCCACAGCCGCGGGAGCCACGGTCCTCGGCCTGCTCGACGTCGCCGCATACCAGCGGCTCAACCGAACCGCGGAGCAACTCGCCGACGGCCTGGGCGAGGTGTTCGCCGACGCGGGTGTTGCTGTGAGGTTCCCGCGCGTCGGGCCGCTGGTGGGAGTGTTCTTCGGCGACGGTGACGATCCGCTCGACTTCGCGACCGCGGCCGCGTCGGTCGCGATCGGGCGCTACCCCGAGTTCTTCCACGGGATGCTCGATCAGGGGATCGCACTGGCCCCCGGCCCCTACGAGGTCATGTTCCCATCGCTCGCGCACGGCTCCGAGGAGATCGAAGCCACGCTGGATGCGGCCCGTACGGTCGCCGCGGATGGCCTGAGTTCCGGTGGGCTCCAAGCGCCTCTCCCGTGACGCCGCCGACCGGGTCCTCCGGCGCGCGGTGGAGTTGGGCGGGCAGCCCGGGGACGAGGACGACCTCTTCGACGTGGAGGTGCTGATCGAGGCCGCGGCCGACCTCGGTGTTCCGGGCACCGCCGTGCAGCGTGCCCTCGCCGAGGAGCAGGCGGGCCTGCTGGCCGGGGACCCCGGCCGGCTCGACCGACTGGTCGGTCCGGCGGTCGTCTCGGTCGCCAGGGTGGTGGACCTCGATGGCGCGGCGGCGCTGGAGCTGACCGACGAGTGGCTGCGGAGGCAGTGGACCATGAAGCGGGTCCGCTCCGGCGATGGGGTGGCGGAGTACCGACGACGCACTGACATGGTCGCGTCCATGCAGCGCACCGCGCGTTCCATCAGCGGTCAGGAGAACGCGGACAAGATCCACAACCTGCGCGTCGTCGTGCGCGAAGTGCCATCATCGGCGTCGATCGTGGCGCTGGTGGTGGACCTCGGGACCTCCAGGACGTTCGCCGAGATGGGTGCCGGTGCGGTCGCAGCCGGTGGGACCCTCATGTCGGTGGTGCCTGTGCTTGGCACCGGGCCTGCGGCGGCGTTGCTCGGCATCCCCGCCTCGATGGCTGTGGCGGCCGGGATGCTCGTGGTGCGCAGGGCGTGGACCGGTGGGATCGATCTTGCGATGGAGGGGCTGCTCGACCGGGTGGAGGCTCGTGACGCGCCGCCTACGGTGATCGGAGGGTTCACCGGCCGGCTACGTGCCGGTTCACGTCGAAGCGAGAAGCCCGACGCGGATCCCCGACCCAGAGGCTCCACCCATCCGCCGCGTGGGGACGGGGTCTGACCCCGTCAGCCGACAGGTGTCAGGACGAGGCGCACCCGCGTGCGGCCGTCCACCTCGACCAGCTCGATGGCGCGTCGACATCCCCGGCGGTGTCGGCGACGCCGCGGATGGTCCCTTCGACGTTCAGGTCCCACAACGGTGAGGCGTGGGTGATGACGCGCTGATCCGCGCGGGGCTCCGGGAACCTCGACGCATCCAGGAACGCGGCCTCGTCCTCGTGTGCGATCGTGAAGGTCACGTCGAGCTGCGAGTCGTCGTCCATTCGCGCGCTCAGGAAGTCCGTGGTGCCGGCCGGCAGCGAGAGGCCGGCCATCCCGCTCACGGAGTCCATGTCGGTCCCGTCGATGTCCAGGCGAACGAAGTCCTCCGAGCGCGTGCCTTCCGAGCCCGCATCGCGTGAGCGGCCGTCGTCCTGGTCGGCTCCGTCCGAACCCGCACCGCCCGAGCCACTCGTGAGCACCAGCCACAGCCCGAGTGCTGCGAGAGCCGTCAGCACCACCGGCACGCCGACGCGCACGAAGGGCTTCACCATCCCGCCCGGCTCGTGCGGTGCCCGTCGGCGTTGCGTTCCTCGACCGTCGTGCGTGGTGCCGCTTCGGCGTGGTCACCGTGGGGCATCGGTCGCAACGCCCCCTCAGGCGGCCTTCGGCTCGGGGATCATCCGGGCGAGGGTCGCTGCGCTGCGGTAGACGGCCTCTGCGGCCCCCCAACTCGTCGTCCCGCAGGAGGTTGGCCATGATCCGCAGCACCCACTCCATGAGGGTGCGAACGCATGCCCACGCGTGAGCTCGCGCATGAGGGCCGGGCGGCCGATCACCTGGGCGAACAGGCGTGCCACCTTGAAGTACAGGCCGTAGGTGTCCTCGAGGATCTCCGGGTAGCGCTGCAGCGGCCACGGCGAGCTGGTCGCCACGGCTTCGGCGACCAGCGACGCCGCCAGCCGGCCCGTCTCGTACGCGTAGTCGATGCCTTCGCCGTTGAACGGGTTGATGCTGCCCGCAGCGTCACCCACGATCACCCAGTTGGGTCCCACCTTGGGGTTGATCGAACCGCCCATCGGCAGCCGTCCGCCGGTGGGGGGGCTGGGTGGGGTGCTCCGGGTCGATGCCCCAGTACCCGGGGAGGGTGGCCGCGAACTCCGCCATGAGGTGTGAGGTGTTGACCGACTTCCAGTCGCGGAAGGTGGACAGCAGGCCCACACCCACGTTGATGGTGCCGTCGCCCACGGGGAAGATCCATCCGTAGCCGGGTAGTGACTTGCCGGCGCGGTCGCGCACGTCCAGAGCCGACTCGATCCACGGCTCCGCGTGCATCGGGCTCTCGAAGTAGGTGCGGATCGCCATGCCCTGTGGCATCGCACGGTCGCGCACCGCGCCCAGCGTGCGGCCGAACCGTGAGTTCGAGCCATCGGCCACGACCACGTAGTGCGCACGCAGTTCGCGGGTCACGTCGCCGGCGGTGTCGGTCACAACGGCGCCCACCAGGCGACCCGCGAACCTGAGCGGGGAGCGGGCCTCGGTGCCGGTGAGCAGTGTGGCTCCTGCAGCGGCCGCCTTGTCGGCCACCAGTGTGTCCAGGTCCCGGCGACGAACCACGTACCCGTGGGACGGGTAGACGCTGTGTTCGGGCCATGCCAGCTCCAGGCTTCGCCCGTGGGCCACGGCCCTCAGGCCGTCGAAGCGGTGGTAGGCCTCCAAGGCTCCGCTCAGGCCCATCTCGTCGAGCTGGTGCACGGCCCGTGGGGTCAGGCCGTCACCGCATGTCTTGTCGCGGGGAAGGTCTTCTTCTCCGCGACCACCACGTCCAGCCCGGGCGCGCCGCCCAGTAGGCGGTGCTGCAACCGGCGGGGCCGCCGCCTATGACGAGCAGGTCGTGGATGCGCTCGGTCACCGGTTCAACCGGTGGGAGGCATGGCAGTCCATTCCTCGAGGATGGCCATGTACTCCTCGGCCCGGTCGGGTAGCAGCTCGGTGATCCGCTCCTCGAAGCCCTCCTCCCAGATCGCCGCGTCGAAGTCCTCGCCGCCGAACTCGACACGCTCGTGCAGCACCACGTCCATGATGTCGGAGGGCTCGAGGTGTCGTGCTCTGGCCCGGCATCCCGCCCTGGATCGGCTTCTCGGTCGCCCCATAGGTCGACATGCCGGCATCCTCATAGCCCGACGAGCCGAGCGCCACCCATGTGACCTGCTCGACCGGTGAAGGGAAGGTCTCCACGACCGCGCCGCCTGCCATCGCGGGACCTGAACCGCCTCCACCGCTGCCGCCGTGGCAACCTGCGCAGCCTGCGCTGCCGTTGTACAAGTCGTTGCCCACCGCCAGCGGGCCCGCATCGTCGGTGGGTTCTCCGAGCGTCCACGCGTACACGATGAAGAACAGCGGCAGCACCGCCAACGCTGCCGCGGCTCCACCACGGGACCTTCTTGCGCTTCTGCGCAGCCTCCACCCATGGCGGAGTCGGTTCCTCGGAGGATTCGGGTTGCACGACCGCCGGTGTGGCCGCGGTCGTCGCAGGTGCGGCCGACTCCGGAGCCGCAGGTGTCGAGTCCGGTTCGGCAGCAGCCGTGGGTGTGTCGCCGCCGTCCCCGCCGAGTGCAGCACGGCGCTGCTTGCTGCGCTGCAGGAGGTGTTCTGGGATCTCGGTCAACGCTTGGCCTCCACGCGTCGCTCAGGGTCTCCGGGTTCAGGGTCTCCGGGTTATCACCGGCGGGCACACTCTAGGCAAGTTGCTCGCGCCCGTACCAAGCTACCGGCGTCGGATGTCACCGGTGGCCGCCGGTGCCGAACGGACGCTCCCGGTGGATCCACCTGCACGTCGGGCGCTGTGTGGACACCCGTGCAGCGTCGCGGCCACCCGGCCCACCGCGGCGGGATGCACGCCACCCGGTCCGACTAAACGCCATCGCTGGGCGTCATCGTGCAAATGTGCTTCACCTGTGGGCAGCGTGGTAAACCTGCGGCGGGCGGCGGCGACCATTCCCCGGTTCTCCGTCGACCTAGACTCATCGAACAACAACGCCTGTCCCCGAAGGGACGACGGAGCAGCCCTGGGCGGCTCCGACAGGAGGTCTACGTGGTCGCATTCATCACGTCGCTCATCGTGCTGGTGGTGTTGCTGGCGCCCGTGTTCTGGTTTGCGAAGAGGCGCCGGGTGGGTGATCCCTTCACGTGGGGCGAGGCCGTCGTGGCCGGCACATATGTGTTCTTCGTGCTCTTCTGGGCCTACGGAGTCGTGCCCCACCAGTGGCTGACCTGGGCCGACTCCGAGCTCAACTGGCGTCCCGACCTGGTCTGGCTGGGTCCAAGCGGATCGATGACCCTCCCGATTGTGGGCTGGACCCTGGAGACGCCGTGGTTCCCGATGACGATCTCGGCCCAGGCCTTCCGCGACGTGATCGCGACCCTCATCTACGTAGTCCCGCTCGGTGTGCAGATCTGGTTCTGGGTGTGGTGGCAGGATCGCGACAAGCGGGCCGAGGCCGAGCTCGCAGTCGAGCCCCGCACCCCCTACGGTCGACCGTTGATCAAGCGAGCGTGATGCACCATGGCTGTCACTGACGCGAACCCACCACTTCCGGTCTTCGGCACCGACTACGTGTTGCAGGAGGTGGATGCCGGTTACCTCGCGCGGGCGGTCAAGCCCAAGCAGTTCATCCACATCGACCAGTCCGAGTGCATCCAGTGCGAGGGGCTGTGTCGACATCTGCCCGTGGAAGTGCATCCACATGGTCTCGCCAGGGGCCATCGAAGAAGCCGTCGACGTCGACCGCCCCGGCCTGGATCCCACCGACAACGTGGTGTTCCTCATCGACGACGAACGTGTGCACCGGTGTGCGCTCTGCGTCGACAGGTGTCCCACCGGCGTGATCATCCTTGGCAAGATGGTCGAACCCGGCGCCGACGGCGACCGCCACCAGCGCACGAGCAGCCACGGCTACGGCTACGGCATGAGGTTGGCCTGATGTGCGTGGGCGCTGTCGATCCGAGCGCCGACGCGTGGATTCGACGTAGGTATCGGCCACAGAGTAGGGAGTACGCCCGTGGCTAAGACGATGCAGGGATCCGGAGGTGTCTCCGGCAAGTGGAACGACCTGAAGGACAGCGTCCAGGGTTCGCAGGCGTGGAGCTCGATCTTCAGGCCCGGGTCGATCTTCCGCAAGGGCTACAACGACAGCCCACGTAACCGTTCCTACGTGATCATGAACAGCGTGCTCTACCACCTCCACCCGGTGAAGGTGAAGCGCCACGCGGTGAAGGTGAGCTACACCCTCTGCCTGGGCGGGCTCAGCTTCTTCCTGTTCATCGTCCTCACGGTGACGGGCATCTTCTTGATGTTCTTCTACCGACCCACCGCAGCCCAGGCGTGGGACGACGTCTACGCGTTGCACACCTCGGTGACCTTCGGGCTGCTGGTGCGCAACATGCACCGGTGGGCGGCGCACCTGATGGTGCTGTCGGTGTTCCTGCACATGGCACGGGTCTTCTACCACGGTGCCTACAAGGCCCCTCGGGAGTTCAACTGGGTGATCGGCGTGATCCTGCTCACCCTGACGCTGCTGCTGAGCTTCACCGGGTACCTGCTTCCATGGGACCAGCTGGCGCTCTGGGCGGTGACGGTGGGCACCAACATGATGAGCTACACGCCGGTGTTGGGGAAGTCAGGTGCGCTTCGTGCTGCTGGGTGGTGCCGAGATCGGCACAGACACGCTGTTGCGTTGGTACGTGCTGCACGTGTTGTTCTTCCCGTTCATCACCGTCATCTTCATGGCCATCCATTTCTGGCGGGTCCGCAAGGACGGCGGGATCTCGGGGCCGTTGTGATGAGGAGCGTCGTGCTGCGCATCGGGGAGGAAACGATGACCGAGGTACCCGAGCACCTTCTGAAGCGTGCCCAGGAGGCCAAGGACAAGGCCGCCGCCAAGAAGGCGGAGTCCCCAGGTGACGAAGGCGGAGGAGGCGACAGCGCCCCCGCCGGTGATTCCCGCATTCCCGCGCACCTCCTGGAACGCTCCAAGGCAGCCAAGGCCAAGCGGTCCGGCGTCGACGCGGAGGCATCGGGCGGTGGAGGCACCTCCGTGGCCACCAAGGCCGAGGCTCCGGTTGCTGCAGCGGCCGGCCTGCCCGTGGGAGCGGGACCGGGAGGGCACACCCAGCGCCTGCTCACCGTGGTCAAGTCCGGTTCCATCCAGGACGTCAAGTCCAAGCCCTCAGGACAAGGTCCACGTGTGGCCCCACCTGTTGGTCATCGAGTTCGTGGCGGCACTGACGTGCACCGCCTTCTTGTTCATCTTCTCCTGGCTGGTCAACGCACCGCTGCTCGAGCTCGCCAACTTCAACCAGACCCCGAACCCGTCCAAGGCGCCGTGGTACTTCCTGGGTCTTCAGGAGTTGCTCACGATGTTCCACCCGATGGTGGCCGGTGTGACGATCCCCGGCATGGGGATCTTCGTGTTGATCCTCGCTCCCTACATCGACAAGAACCCCTCGAACAAGCCTGAGGACCGCAAGTTCGCTATCTCCCTCATGACCGTGCACATCATGTTCTGGTCGGTGCTGGTGATCATCGGGTCGTTCTTCCGGGGGCCGGGATTCAACTTCACCCTCCCCTGGATCGACGGGCTCTTCTTCGAGCTGTGAGGTGAGCAGGACATGAACGGATTCTGGATCGCATTGCTGGTGTTCGCAGGTGTGGCGGCAGTGGTGTTCGCTCTGTTGGGGGCCGCCTCGCGGCGCGAGTCGACTTCGGCCACCCACGGAGCAACGTTCAGCCGCGAGGCGCTCAAGCGTGACAAGGCGGCCCGCAAGGCCAAGGCGCGCGAGGAGGCCGCTTCTGCTCCGCCGACCGGCCGTGAGGTCGAGGTGGCCGCGGCATCGGCTCGCTCGGCCGCACTCGAACCAGTGGGCGACACGAAACCGGTTGCATGGGTTGCGCCGGATCCCGAGGTGCTGGACCAGTCCCGCCGGGCGTTCCTGAACCGCTCGATAGTCGCGCTCATGGGACTGGGCATCGCGGGCTTCGCGGCGGGTGCGTTCACCGCCTTCCTGTGGCCCACCGGGTCCAGTGGATTCGGCTCCAAGATCCGCGTGGGCAAGATCAGCGACGTCAAGGCCGACATCGAGGCCAACAACGGGTTCCTCTACCAGCCCGAGGGTCGTATGTGGATCACCGAGTATCCAGCGGCGGCTCTGCCCAAGGCGGAGTCGACCTACTCGCCGGCCGAGCTCACGGGCATGAAGGTCGGCCTGGTTGCGCTCTACCAGAAGTGCCCACACCTCGGTTGCCGGGTACCGAGCTGCAACAGCTCGCAGTGGTTCGAGTGCCCGTGCCACGGCTCGAAGTTCAACCAGGTCGGGGAGAAGAAGGGTGGCCCCGCTCCACGTGGCATGGACCGGTTCGCAACGGAGGTTGCGGGCGACACCTTCGTGGTGAACACCGGTCAGGTGATCGCCGGACCGCCGATCGGCACCAACACCACCGGCCAGGAGGCGGAGGGACCGAACTGCATCGGTGCCGCGACCGGCGAGCACTGAGCGGGTCGAGCCTCGAGCCGGCGGCGGTGATGCCGCCTCCACAGACACAGCAACGCAACAGACGCATACCAACGCCAGAGACCCAGCAACGCCACAGCTACCCACGAGAACCAGATGATCCTCGCAAACACACAACAGAGCTTCGGTTTCGCACTGCTCGCGGTCGTGCTCGTCGGCGCCGCGGTCTACATCGTGGCAAAGGTCCGGTCCGGCCGCGCGGAGGTGGGCTCGGAGATCGAGCTTGCACCGAACCGCAAGCAGTACCTCGACGACGAGGACCTCGAGGGTCCCAAGCTGAACGCGGCGCTGTTCTCCGCTGCGGGCCTGCTGGCGATCATCGCGGTGGCGCTGCCGGTGTACTGGTTGGCAGAACCCGGTCGCCAGGAAGGTGCGGTGGAGAAGTTCGAGGAGACATTCGTCGAACGTGGGCAGGTGCTCTACGAGACCGGCGCACAGTGCGTGAACTGCCACGCCGGCGGTGGGGTCGGGGGCATCACGTCCTTCATCGTCAACGACCAGAACGGCCAGTTCGTGTCACAGGTCAACTGGAACGCCCCGGCGCTCAACAACGTGTTGTACCGCTACTCCGAGGACGAGGTCCGCTACGTGCTCAACTGGGGTCGCCCCGGCACGCCGATGGCGGCATGGGGCGCGCTCGGAGGTGGCCCGCTCACGACCCAGCAGGTCGACGAGCTCATCGCCTACATGTGGTCCTTCCAGTTGACCCCCGAGGAGATGCGTGCCGAGGTGAATGGGCTGATCGAAGGAGTGGACCCAGGGCTTGCAGAGCGCCTCGCGGAGGTCAACAAGTCAAACGAGGGCATCGCTGGCCCTGAGACGGCGAACCGCCTGTCGCGGGCCGATGAGATCGCACTCGGCGAGATCCTCTTCAACAACCAGGGCGTGGGTGCCGGGTCGTACTCGTGCTCGCGTTGCCACGTACCCGGTGCCGCCTACGGTCAGCCATGGGGACCTGTCGCGCTGCTCCAGTACGGGTCGTTCGGTCCCGACCTCACCGGTATCGAGACGCAGGCGACCCCCCAGCAGCACTTCGCCCTGGTGTGGGAGGGCATGGAAGAGGGCAAGCAGTACTTCTCACGCCGTCAGGGCACGCCGACGATGCCCGGTTTCGGGTTGAACCCGAACGCAGGTCAGGCCGACAAGGGCGTTCCGGACTTCGGTGAGGCGGGGATGTTCACACCGGCCGAGGTGTGGGCGATCGTCACCTACGAGCGCAACCTCTCCAACGACCTGACGGTGAAGAGCCCCGTTGCGGGGACCACCGAGTCACCGACCTTCGCAGGTGTTGCCGCCGACACATCCACTACCGAGACTGAGTGATCGGGAGAGGACGACCAAGATGTCAGTACTCGCAGCCATAGCCTTCGATCCAGCCATACGCGGGGTGCTCGTCGTCGCAACCGGCGTGGTGGTCCTGATCGGGTCGGTCTACCTGATCGTTTCCACCAACACGGGATTCCGTCTGGGGTTCCTGATCACCATCACCGCTCTGACCGGCTGGTGCTTCTCCATGGGAATCATCTGGACCATGTACGGCATCGGTCTGAGGGGGGAGGATCCGTCCTGGATCGAAAGGGAGATCAACTTCAGCCGTGACAACCCGGTGGCCACCGCGGTGGTCCGGGACCTGCCTCGTACCGAGGACCTGCCCGACCCGGCCGAGGTGTACGCGCAGCTCATAGCCGAGGATCCGGAGATCCAGGCACGGATCGAGGAGGCCGAGGGCGAGGGGTTCGTGCCAGAGAGCCTGACCCAGTTGGTGACGCTGCTGCCCGACCAGAAGGCTGCGCTCGACGAGGCGCTCGGCGGTTGGCGCATCCTGCCCGAGTCTGATGCCCGACGGGGCGACGCCGTGGCGGCGGCGGATGCCTCCCTGGTCGCCGCCGAGGCGTTCGGGGACCAGACCGCGGGGTCCTACACAGTGCACGACGTGTACTTCTTCGGCGGCAAGGATGGCGCCGAACCTGAGACCGTTCCCGGCGAGGACAGCCTGCTGACCAAGGCCTGGAACCGGATCCGTACGACGCTCCAGATCAAGAACCCAGCGCTGTACACAGCTGTAACGGTCCAGAAGAACGTGCCGCAGACGGTTGCCCCCGGTGAGGCTCCACCCACTCCCGTGGTGGACGAGAGCGCTGCTGTGGTGACCGTGGTGATGGAGCGAAACCTCGGCACGAGGCGATTGGTGCCGGCCCTGTTCACCACCTTCACCGGCCTGATCTTCGCCGTGCTCGCCTGGATGCTGCACAGCCGTGACCGGCTGGCGATGCAGACCCGGGCCGAATGGATCCCCTTCGGAGGCGACCTGAGATGGCCCAGTTCCTGCCCTATCTTCGCGCTGATGGTCCTGGCCGGCTTGTTCGCGGGCATCAGCTTCTTCGCCTCGCGGCTTCTGAACCCACCTCGACCGACGCCCACCAAGATCGCGCCCTACGAATCGGGGATCCTGGGCGTGACGCCACCGCCGGAGCGGTTCCCGGTGCGGTTCATGCTGGTGGCGATGATCTTCATCGTGTTCGACATCGAGACCGTGTTCTTCTTCCCGTTCGCCATGGTCGTCGACGACCTCGGCGCGTTCGGCGTCGTGGCGATCGCGGTGTTCGCGGCGACGCTGTTCGAGTCGCTGTTGTTCATGATCTCCAAGGGGGCGCTCGACTGGGGACCGGCGAGGCACTCCCGTCGCAGCCACGTCATGACCCATCCTGCCCGGACGTCGCGCACCACCGTGCGCGCGGTGGGGCTCGTCGGCCGTGAGGCCGCGACGACCTCTGGGGTGGCGTGATGGGACTTGTCTCGGACATCCGCAGCGACGGCATAGCCGGCCTGGAGCACAACTTCCTCACTGGTCAGTTGGAGGACCTGATCCGGTGGGCGCGCAGGCGTTCGTCGTGGCCCGCGACCTTCGGGCTCGCATGTTGCGCGATCGAGATGATGGCCACCGGAGGCGCTCACTACGACATGGCCCGCTACGGCATGGAGGTGTTCCGGGCGTCGCCACGTCAGGCCGACATCATGATCGTCGCCGGACGGGTGTCCCAGAAGATGGCGCCCATCCTGCGCAACGTCTACGACCAGATGGTCGAACCCAAGTGGGTCATCTCCATGGGGGTCTGCGCCTCCACGGGTGGGATGTTCAACAACTACGCGTTGGTACAGGAGTCGACACCGTCGTTCCGGTGGACGTGTACGCCCCGGATGTCCTCCCGGACCCGAGACCCTGATGCAGGCGATCGTCACCCTGCACGGCCTGATCGAGACCGGTGAGATCCTGCGACGGCGGGAGTCCACCGGTGCCGGAGCGCAGGTGCACATCGAGGCCGGCCAAGGCACCGGTACCGGCGGAACCTGTGCCGGTCGGCATCGCGTCACCCCGGACCGGCACAGCATCCGAGCCCGACGTCGCACATGGAGCTCCCACGGCGCCTGGAGCTCCCGCGGAGCCCGAGGTTCGCGCGGAGCCTGAGGCTCCCTCGGCATCCGGGGCTCCAGCGGAGCGGGAGCAGAAGCCGATCCCGGGCCACTTCGATGCGGTCCGGGATCCGAAGTCCGGAGGCCGGAAGTGAGCGAGGATGCTGCGAGCGGCCAGACCGCTGTCGAGGACGACGACGCTGCGCGGACCCCGGATGTGGAACTGATCCATGGCGTTCCCATGGTGCGCGTCGGAACCCAGGCGACCCTGCACCCCGACCGTGAGGAGTACGTCGGGCTCGTGGAGAGCCTTCGTGCAGACGGCTACTGGCTCTGTGTGGATCTCTGTGGTGTGGACTACCTCACCTACGAGGCGCCTCGCGGCCTGCCCGAGGGCGTCGAAGCCGAACGCTTCGAGGTCGTCGTGGGCCTCGTGGATCCGACCGGGCGCCGCCGCCTGCGGGTGCGCGTGCAGGTACCGGGGGACGATCCGACCATCGACTCGCTGGTGGCGGTGCATCCCGGTGTGGATGCATACGAGCGCGAGACCTGGGACCTGTTCGGGATCACCTTCGAAGGCCATCCCGGCCTGAGCCGGATCCTGTTGCCCGACACCTGGGAAGGGCACCCGCTGCGCAAGGACTCCCCCACGGGTGACATCCCCGTGCAGTTCAAGGCGCCGAGGGGGCTGCGGTCATGACCACCGAGCACACCAGGTCCTCGGGCGACTCCTCGGTGATCGCCCAGATCGAGGCACTCGACGCTGCCAGGTCCGCACTCGTCGCGGACGACGCGGTCCTGCGGCTCACCGAGACCGACGCCGAGGAGCGATCCGGCTACCAACCCGCCACCGAGGACGGCCTCGGCGAGCGGATGATCATGAACATGGGCCCCCAGCACCCCTCGACGCACGGGGTGCTGCGACTGGTGCTCGAGCTCGAGGGCGAGACGATCACCCGGTCGAAGCCGGTGATCGGCTACCTGCACACGGGAATGGAGCGCACAGGTGAGACGCTCACCTACCTCCAGGGCCCCACCAACGTGACCCGCATGGACTATGCGGCGCCGATGTTCAACGAGTTGGCGTTCTCGATGGCCACCGAGCAGCTGCTGGGCATCGAGGTCCCGGAACGCGCGCAATGGATCCGCATGCTGATGTGCGAGCTGAATCGCCTCGCATCCCACATGCTGTTCATGGCCACCAACGGCATGGATCTCGGCGCCGTCTCGATGATGCTCTACGGCTGGCGGGAGCGCGAGGAGCTGCTGCGGTTCATCGAGACCGTCACCGGCCTGCGGATGAACCACAACTACATCCGCCCAGGAGGGGTCGCCGCCGACCTGCCCGACGGTTGGCGCGACGACCTGCTGCGCACGCTCGAGCCGATTCCGGAACGACTCGAGGAGTTCGACGTCCTCATGACCGGTCAGCCCATCTGGCAGAACCGGCTGCAGGGCGTGGGTGTGATCACCACCGAGGAGTGCCTGTCGCTGAGCGTCACCGGGCCGATCCTGCGCAGCACCGGAGCGGCATGGGACCTGCGACGTGACATGCCGTACCTGCGATACGACGAGCTCGACTTCGACGTGCTGATCGGCACCTACGGCGACTGCTTCGACCGCTACGCCATCCGTCTGGGCGAAATGCGTGAGTCGATTCGCATGGTCCGCCAGATACTCGACAAGATGCCCGATGGTGATTACAAGATCCAGGACAAAAAGGTGACACCTCCACCGCGGGCACGCATAGGCGAGTCGATGGAGGCCCTGATCCATCATTTCAAGATCTACACCGAGGGCTTCAAGGTGCCCGAGGGCGAGACCTACGCGGCGGTGGAGAGCCCACGCGGCGAGCTCGGTGTCTACATCGTCTCGGACGGTTCCTCGAAGCCCTACCGGATGCACATGCGCGACCCGAGCTTCGCGAACATCCAGTCCTATCCGCACATGATGGCGGATTCGCTGATCGCGGACACCGTGGCGATCATCTCCTCGGTGGACCCGATCATGGGCGGGGTCGATCGCTGATGCCTCGCCTCAACTCAGCGAACACCGAGCTGGCGAAGAAGATCATTGCCCGGTACCCGCGTCCGCGTTCGGCGCTCATCCCCTTGTGCCACCTCGCCCAGGAACAGGACGGCTGGCTCTCCGAGGAGGCCATGGCGCACATCGCCGAGCTGATCGACTGCACCTCCGCGCAGGTGCGCGGTACGGCCAGCTTCTATGAGATGTTCAAGCTCCATCCTGTGGGGCAAGTACTGCGTGAACGTCTGCACCAACATCGCCTGCCAGCTCCTGGGTGGAGAAGAACTGCTCGAACACGCAGAGGAGACCCTGGGTGTCCGTTGTGGCGGGACCACCCCCGACGGCATGTTCACCCTCGAGGACGTGGAGTGCGTGGCGGCCTGCACCGAGGCGCCGGCGGTGCAGGTGAACTACCGCTACTTCCACCACCTCGATCCGGATTCCTTCGACGAGTTGATCGCCGGGCTGCGTTCCGGAGAGCTGGACGACACGGTGCCGCCACATGGCACTCTCGCGAAGGTACGCCAGGACCTGGGAGCCGATCGCATGGCGAACGTGACCCCGCCTGAGGACCAGGAGATGCCGGTCTGGTTGGCCCGCGCGGAAGCCGAGGCCGCGGCCGCCGAATCGGCTGCCGGCGAATCCTCCGGCAGCGGAAGCGGTGACGGGTCGCGAGCGGCCTCTGGAGAGACTCGGTGGTACGACCACCGCAGTGGGTCCGTCGACTCCGATGATCGTGTCGTCGCGCTTCGACGAACCGACCGCACACACGATCGAGGGCTACCGCAACACGGGCTCCTACCGGGGCTACGAGGCGATCCGCTCGGCATTGCAGAGCACTCCGGCGGAGGTCGGGGAGATCGCCAAGGAGGCGACGCTGCTGGGTCGCGGCGGTGCAGGCTTCCCCGCGGGTGTGAAGTGGGGCTTCTGCCCGCCGGGTGTGTGGCCCAGGTACATCGTGGTCAACGGCGACGAGTCCGAGCCCGGCACCTACAAGGACCGCGTGCTCATGGAGCGCGACTCCGCACCAGCTCATCGAGGGGTGCCTCATCGCCGCCTACGCGATCGGTGCCGCCCAGGTGTTCCTGTACGTGCGTGGCGAGATGGCCCATGCCCAGGAGCGCATCGCTGCGGCGTTGAACGAGGCCTACGAGGCGAACCTCGTGGGCCGCAACATCCTGGGTACCGACTTCAGCGTCGACATCGTGCTCACATGGGGTGCGGGCGCCTACATCGTGGGTGAGGAGACCGCGCTCATCGAGTCCCTCGAGGGTCACCGCGGATGCCTCGGCTCGGCCGCCGTACTTCCCGGCCGCCAAGGGCCTCTACATGAAGCCCACCGTGGTCAACAACGTGGAGACGCTCTCCAACCTGCCGTGGATCATGAACCACGGCGTCACGAAGTACCGCGCCATCGGCACCGAGACCTCGCCCGGCACACGTCTCATCGCCCTGTCGGGCCATGTGCGCAACCCCGGCGTGTTCGAGGTCCCCAGGGCTCCACGACGTTCCGGGACCTCATCGAGTCGCCCGACTACGGCGGCGGGATCCGCGAGGGGCACGAGCTCAAGATGTTCATCCCCGGTGGAGCATCGGCGCCCTGGTTCTTCCCCGAGCACCTCGACCTGCCCCTGGAGGCCCGGGAGGTCGGTCCGCAGGGTTCGATGCTCGGATCCGGCGCAGTGGTCGTGATGGACGATTCCACCGACGCAGTGCGGGCGTGCCTGCGGGTGGTGCGGTTCTTCGCCCGGGAGTCCTGCGGCAAGTGCACCCCCTGCCGGGAGGGAACCACCTGGGAGGAGCAGATCCTGACCCGTATCCTCGAGGGCCACGGCCGTCCCAGCGACATCGAGTTGCTGTTGGACGTGGCGGACAACATCTCGCCCGGGCCCTATCCGGTCGCCTCCCACGAGGCAGCCGGGCTGGACGCGGTCCCGTTCCCACCCCGCCAGACCACCATCTGCCCGCTGGGGCCGTCGTCGGTGGCACCCATCACCTCGGCGTTGCGCCGGTTCCGCAGCGAGTTCACCGACAAGATCACCCTTCGTGACCCGATCCCCGTCGTGAGCGAACCTTCCACGAACGAGGGGGTGCGCAATGGCTGAGGAGACCCCCATGCCGATCGAGGTGACCGACCCGGTGGAGATCACCGTCGACGGCCGCACCATCACGGTCCAGAACGGCGAACTGCTGATCGACGCGTGCGAGCGCAACGGCACCTACATCCCGCGCTTCTGCTACCACTCGCGCATGAGCCCGGTGGGCATGTGCCGGATGTGCATCGTGGAGGTCGATTCCGGTCGAGGTCCGGCGTTGCAGCCGAGCTGCATGGTGCCGGTCGCGCAGGGCATGGTGGTGGACACCTGCTCCGAGACCGTCGCGAAGGTCCAGGACGGCGTCCTCGAGTACCTGCTCGCCAACCACCCCCTCGACTGCCCGGTGTGGCGACAAGGGTGGCGAGTGCCCGTTGCAGGACCAGACCTACTCGCACGGCCCCGGTGAGTCGCGCTACGTGGAGGAGAAGCGCCACCACGCGAAGCCGATAGCCATCTCCGAGACCGTGTACCTCGACCGCGAGCGCTGCATCCTCTGCGATCGCTGCACCCGGTTCGCGGACGAGGTGGCCGGTGATCCGCTGATCCACTTCATGGACCGCGGGTCGGCCACCCAGGTGAACACCTTCCCGGGCGAGCCGTTCACCTCGTACTTCTCGGGCAACACCGTGCAGATCTGCCCGGTGGGTGCGCTCACGGCCAAGCCGTACCGCTTCAAGGCGCGCCCGTGGGACCTCACCGAGAGCGAGTCGACCTGCACCCGGTGCTCGGTCGGGTGTCGCATCACCGTCGAGGCCTCGCGCGACCAGGTCCTGCGTTTCCAGGGCATCGACTCCGATCCCGTCAACTGGGGCTGGATGTGCGACAAGGGTCGTTTCGGCTTCGAGGCCATGAACAGCGAGCAACGGCTGACCGAGCCGTTGCTGCGAGGCGGCGACGGGGAGCTCTCGCCGGGGAGTTGGAGCGAGGCGTTGGACACCGTGTCGGACGCGGTGACGAGCGCGCTCGAAGGCAGCGGACCGTCCTCGGTCGCGCTCATCGGTGGAGCGCGCAGCACCAACGAGGGTGCCTACGCGTGGGCCAGGCTCGCCAAGGCCCACATCGGCACCGACAACTGCGATGCACAGCTCGGCGACGGACTGCCCGCCGAGGTTGCGCTCGGGCTGCCTGGTCTCACCATCGACGAGCTCTGCGCTCCCGGTGGCACGATCCTGTGGATGGGCCCCGACCCGATCGAAGAGCTGCCGGTGCTGCATCTCCGGTTGCGCCACGCGGTGATCAACGACGGTGCGAGGATCATCGAGCTGGGGCCTCGACGCACCGGGCTGCGGTCGCTCGTCGCCGCCCGGGTGAACGTCGCCCCGGGCGAGCTGCCCTCGGTGCTCGGTCGCCTCCTCGCGGGCGATCCGCCCGACGGGCAACACGACTCCGACGAGGGTGGATCGGTGGGCGGCTACGAGAAGGCCTCCACCATCCTGCGTGAAGCAGGCGACGATCTACGGGTGGTGGTCGGCCGCCCCAACCTGGCCGAGTCGGCCGACGTGAGCGTGGCCGCAGTTGCGGCGTTGCGACGTTCGGTGCCCGGAGCCCGTTTCCTGGTTGCCCTGCCACGCGGAAACGTGCGCGGCGCCCTCGAAGCCGGTCTCGCCCCGGGCCTCCTGCCGGGGGGCGAGCCACTGGAGGGAGGATCCGTTACGCAGTGGGGTTCGGTTCCAGCCGAACGGGGACTCGACACGCAGGGAATCCTCGAGGCCGCCGCAGCGGGACGCATCGAGGTGCTGTTCCTGCTCGGTTCCGATCCTCTGTCGGACTTCCCGGACAGCTCACTCGCGCGTCGGGCGCTCAGCGCCGCAAGGATGGTCGTCTCGGTCGCGCCACTCATGGACCCCTCGGCGTCGCAGGCTGATGTGGTGCTGCCGGCCGCCGGGTTCACCGAGGTCGACGGAACCACCACCAACTTCGAAGGTCGTGTGACGGAGGTGTCCCGCAAGGTGACAGCGGTGGGCACTGCCCGGGCGGACTGGTCGATCGCTGTCGATCTGGCAGCCCGTATCGCGGCGCGTCTCGACAGCACCACCGAGGTCGTCGGCTCATTCGATGCGTTGGCATCGGAGCTCCAATCGCTGAGGACCGGCACCGACGCAGGTTCCGACCGCGACGGAACGGTCATCGGGCTGGAACGTGAACTGCCCCTACCGGATTCCGGCGACCCGACGGTGCCGCCCACCGATGCCTACGGACTGCGGCTCGTGGTGGCACGGAACCTGTACGACAGGGGGACCATGATGGTCGCGTCGCCGTCCTCGTCGGGGCTGGCGCCGGAGCCGTTGGCGCTGCTCGGTCCGGCCGATGCCGCACCGCTCGGCATCGGGGACTCCACGAGCGTGAAGCTGTCGTCCCCGAGTGGTTCGATCACGGTGCGTGCACGCGAGGACGCCACGGTGCCCAAGGGGGTGGTCGTGATGAGCCACAACCTCGAAGGCGTCGATCCGGGCGAGCTCGTGACAGCCGGGGAGATCGTGTGTGACGTGCGGGTGGAGGTGAGCTGATGGATCCGCTGCTGTCGGGCGACGTCGGGCTCGCCCAAGTGCTCATCGTCTTGCTGAAGGTCGTGGTCGCGTTCGCCGCGCTGATGGTGGGCGTGATGCTCATGGTGTGGTTCGAGCGCAAGCTGGTGGCCGACATGCAGAACCGCATCGGGCCCAACCGGGCGGGCCCGTTCGGATTGCTGCAGACACTGCGGACGGCATCAAGTTGTTCTTCAAGGAGGACCTGTCCCCACAGAACGCTGACCCGTTCGTGTACAAGCTGGCGCCCTACCTGTCGCTCATCCCCGCGTTCGTCGTGTTCGCGGTGGTGCCGGTGGCGGGGAACTTCTCGGGCGACAGCGACGGGGTCGTCACCCTGTTCGGCCACGAGACGTTCATGCAGGTGGCCGACCCGCAGATCGGGATCCTGCTGGTGTTGGCCATGTCGTCGGTGGCCGTCTACGGCATCATGCTGGCGGGCTGGTCATCGGGTTCCAAGTACCCGTTGCTCGGTTCGGTGCGCCACGTCCCAGATGGTCTCCTACGAGGCTGCCCTCGGCCTGTCGGTTGCGACCGTGTTGCTGCTGGCGGGTTCGCTGTCGACGAACCTCATCGTGGACACCCAGGCCGGCGGCCGATGGAACCTGTGGATGACCGGGCTGGTCCCCTTCGTGGTGTTCCTGATCGCCGGTACCGCCGAGTTGAACCGCCCACCGTTCGACCTGGTGGAGGCCGAACAGGAGCTGGTGGGTGGCTTCCACACCGAGTACACCGCACTTCGCTTCGCGATGTTCTTCCTTGCCGAGTTCATGAACACGGTGACGATGTCGGCGATCATCGTCACGTTGTTCTTCGGTGGGCCGGCCGGTCCGACGTTCGGGCTCACCGGGTGGTTCCCCGACTACGTGCTCGGCTTCACGTACTTCTTCGCGAAGCTGTTCGTGTTCCTGTTCGTGTTCGTGTGGTTCCGTGCCACCCTGCCCCGCTTCCGTTACGACCAGCTCATGGACCTGGGTTGGAAGCTGCTGATCCCCTGGCGCTGGGTTGGTTCCTGATCGTCGCCGCGGTGAAGGTGGCCGTGGATGCCGATTGGAACATCGGCTTGGTGTTGGTGGTCGCCGCAGCCGGCCTGCTTGCCGGAGGGTGCTGCTGCGCCTGGCGATCCGTTCGGGCCACGACGCGCGACCTGGAGCTGTCCGGAGGTGATCGCTGATGGGATACCTCGAAGGATTCAAGGTCACCTTCGCCAAGTGGGCGGGAGTGCACAGCGACACCGGGCGGCGGGTGACCCTCGAGTACCCCGAGGAGGTGCGCCCCAAGCCCGTGCGCTTCCACGGGCGTCACGTCCTCAACCGCTACGAGGACGGGATGGAGAAGTGCATCGGGTGCGAGCTGTGCGCGGGGGTGTGTCCCGCCCGTTGCATCTACGTGCGCGGTGCCGACAACGACCCCGACGATCCCACCTCCCCGGGTGAGCGATACGGGTACGTCTACGAGATCAACTACCTGCGCTGCATCCACTGCGACCTGTGCGTGGAGGCGTGCCCGACCCAGGCCATCACCGAGAGCAAGCTGTTCGAGTTCGCCTTCACCGATCGTGAGGACGCGATCTACACCAAGGACGAGCTGCTGGTCGACGACGACGGCCGTCCACGCCGGATGCCGTGGGAGCATTGGGAGGGTGGCTTCGATCCGGCCGAGGACACCTCGGGGTGGATGCGCGCCACCTCGCCCTCGGGAGATGTGCGCTTCGAGGGCATCGTGGCGTGGGCCAACGAGCTCGGCTACGGCGGTCGCGATGCCGAGGTGGGCCAGCCGGGAGAGGCAGCTGCAGCTGCTGCCGAAGTTGCCGCCGAGCAGGCCGCGCACGACGCAGATGGGCACGGTGGTCACTGATGCGCGTGGAGATGTTCACCTTCCTGGTGGCCGCCATGATCTGCCTGGGCGGCGCCTTGGGCGTGGTGCTGCTGCGCAACACCGTGCACAACGCACTCAGCCTCGTGGCGACGCTGTTCGGCATAGCTGTGCTGTTCATGGCGCAGGGTGCGTACTTCCTGGCAGCGGTCCAGGTGATCGTCTATGCGGGCGCGATAGTGATCCTGTTCCTGTTCGTGATCATGCTTCTCGGGGTCGACCGCGCCACGAAGATGGGAGTCGACCCCATAGTCGGCCAGCGGCCCGCGGCGGTGATCGCGGGTCTTGCGATCCTGGGCATGTCGCTGGTGGCGTTGCTCGCCGGCCCCGAGGTGGTCACGGGCGCGTCGGGCACCACGGCCGCGGTCACATCCGAGGTTCCCGACGTGAACCAGCTTGGCCGGGTTCTGTTCACCGACTACGTCTTCGCGTTCGAGATCACCGCCATCCTGTTGACCGTGGCGGTGGTGGGCGCGGTCGTGCTGGTGCGCCGCTCGGCCGGCGAACCCGAGGACTCCGACGAGTTCCCAGAGGGCACCGCGGCGGACGAGCTGGCAGCGCAGCGGGCGCTCGAGGACGAGTGGGATGACGACGCGGCCGTGGACGGACCCACCGGCGAGGACGACCTCGAGCCGTACGCCGAGGAGGTCGAGCCATGACGTTGGCCCAGATAGAGGTCGGGCTCACACCCGCGTGGTACCTGGTGCTGGCCGCGATGATCTTCGCGATCGGTGCGGTGGGCCTGCTGATCCGGCGCAACCCGCTGGTGATGTTCATGTGCGTCGAGTTGATGCTCAACGCAGTCACGCTCACCTTCGTGTCCTTCTCGCGGGCCCTCGATGACGTGGGTGGTCAGGTGTTCGTGTTCTTCGTGCTCGTGGTGGCAGCAGCCGAGGTGGTCGTGGGACTCGCCCTGGTGGTTGCGATCATGCGTCGGCGCCAGGGAGCCGACGCAGACGACCTTTCCCTGATGCGAGGCTGACGTGGAGGACCTGATCTGGCTCATCCCGGCGTTGCCCCTCGCGGGTTTCGTAGTCCTGCTGTTCCTCGGTCGTCGCATCGGGGAGCCAGGTGCGGGCTGGCTCGCCACACTGATGGTGAGCGGGTCCTTCGTGGCGTCGCTGGCCGCCTTCTTCGAGTTGGGCGGTCTGGGTGCCGAGGAGCGGGTCCTGCACACCACCCTGTTCACCTGGCTTCCGGCCGGTGGCTTCAGCGTC
This sequence comes from Microthrixaceae bacterium, assembly GCA_027493675.1. GTDB lineage: Bacteria > Actinomycetota > Acidimicrobiia > Acidimicrobiales > Microtrichaceae > JAMLGJ01. The sequence goes on from JAOSKI010000001.1 coordinate 493,096, forward strand.
GACATCGGGTTCATGGCCGATCCGCTGTCGATCGCCATGGCCCTGTTCGTCACAGGCATCGGTGCGCTGATCCACCTGTATTCGATCGGTTACATGGCCGGTGACGAGAACTTCTCCAAGTTCTTCGTGTACCTGAACGCGTTCGTCGCCTCGATGCTGATCCTGGTGATGGCCGACAACCTGGTGCTCACCTTCCTCGGTTGGGAGGGTGTCGGCGCGTGCTCCTACCTGCTGATCAGCTTCTGGTTCAGCGACAAGGCGAACGCCACCGCCGGCAAGAAGGCGTTCGTCACCAACCGGGTGGGTGACATGGGGTTCATGCTCGGCACCTTCCTGGTCTGGATGACCCTGGGCACGGTCGACTATGCGGAGATCGGGGTTCTTGCGCACGGCGGGATCGCGGGGGTGACCGCCACCGCGATCGTGTTGCTGTTCTTCCTCGCGGCCACCGGCAAGTCGGCCCAGTTGCCGCTGTTCGTCTGGCTCCCCGACGCCATGGCCGGCCCCACTCCCGTCTCCGCTCTCATCCATGCGGCCACGATGGTCACCTCGGGCATCTTCCTGCTGACACGGCTCAACCCTCTACTGGCCGAGGCCGGTTGGGCCAACGACGTGATCGCATGGGTAGGCCTGGCCACGGCGCTGGTCGCCGCGCTGGCGGCGGTGGCCCAGAACGACATCAAGAAGGTGCTCGCCTACTCGACGATCTCGCAGCTCGGGTACATGTTCCTGGCGGTCGGTTCGGGTGCGTTCGTGGCGGGCGTGTTCCACATGATCACCCACGCCTTCTTCAAGGCCCTCCTCTTCCTCGGCTCCGGAGCGGTGATCGTCGCCATGGGCCACGAACAGGACATGCGGCTCTACGGGCGCCTGCGGAAGTACCTGCCGATCACCTCGATCACCTTCATCGTCGGTTGGCTGGCGATATCGGGTGTGCCTCCTTTCGCCGGTTTCTGGTCCAAGGACGAGGTGCTCGCCGCCGCCTGGGACAACGGCCCGGCGGGACCGGTCATGTGGGGCATCGGGATCCTCATAGCGCTGCTCACCGCCTTCTACATGACCCGCCTCGTGTTGATGACGTTCTTCGGACCCAAGGAGAACTGGCGCGACTCCGCCGCATACGAGGAGGTCCCAGACCTCCACCACCGCCACCTGGATCCGGCGCACATCCCACATGAGCCCAACTGGACCATGACGGTGCCGCTGGTGGTGCTGGGGGTGTTCGCGACCGTTTCGGGTCTGATCAACACCCCCTTCGGTGAGAGCGTCGACTACCTGGCCGACTGGCTCGAGCCGATCCTGGCCCATGAGCACGAACTGCTCGGGTACGGGACCCTCGCGATCCTCGGAGTGGTGGCTATCGCCTCCGCGGTCGGGGGCATCGCATGGGCATGGAACCTCTACCAGCGCGGCAGGGGTTGCGTTCCGCGATCGAGCAGCCGGCGTTCCAGCACGCCCTGTACATCGACGAGACCTACTCCGCTGTTGTCGGTGGACCGGGTGAGGCTGCAGCCGATGGCCTCGCCTCGTTCGACTCCACCGTGGTGGACGGCGCGGTCAACGGCGTGGGGTGGCTGTCGGTGGCGAGTGGTCGGGCGCTGCGGGTGTTCCAGAGCGGGTTCGTGCGTGCCTATGCCCTGGCGGTGGCCGGAGGAGCAGTGGTGTTGATGGTGTTCGTCGTGATCAGGATGAGCGGCTCATGACCGCCGTCATCCCCGTGATGATCCTGCTGCCGGTCCTCGGCGTGGTGCTCATCGGCCTGACCCCGCGCCGTCGTACCGAGCTGTTCCGCCCGATCGCCGCGACCGCGTCGGCGGCGGTGGCAGCTGTTGCCGGCTACATGGTGACCCAGTACGACAGCGGTGAGGCCGGATACCAGTTCGTGGTCGACCGCAGTTGGATCTCGGATCTGGGCATCTCGCTGCACTTCGGGCTCGACGGCATCTCGCTGTTCCTGGTGCTGTTGAGCGCGGGGATCTTCCTGTTCGCGATCCTCGGCGCCGACCCGCACCACGACCCCAAGCCCTACTACGCCTGGTTGTTGGTGCTGCAGGCCGGCTCCATCGGGGTGTTCACTGCGCTCGACCTGGTGATGTTCTTCGTGTTCTTCGAGATCGTGTTGGTGCCGATGTACTTCCTCATCGGCATGTGGGGACACGGCCGGCGAACGTACGCGGCGCTGAAGTTCTTCCTGTTCACGATGTTCGGCTCGGCCCTGCTGCTGGTCGGGATCTTCACACTGGCGCTGTTGCAGTCCAAGGCAACCGGCGAGGCCTTGACCTTCGACATCCCGACGCTCACCGAGAACCTGGCGGTGTCCACCGCGGCAGGTCGCTGGTTGTTCGTGGCGTTCACGGTCGCGTTCGCCATCAAGGTCCCGCTGTTCCCGCTGCACACCTGGCTGCCCGACGCCCATACCGAGGCCCCCACCGCAGGCTCGGTGATCCTGGCCGCGGTTCTGCTGAAGTTCGGTACCTACGGTCTGCTACGCCTCGGAATCCAACTCTTCCCGGAGGCTTCGGTGTGGGCTGCACCGGTGATGATGACCATGGGAGTGATCGGCATCACCTACGGGGCGATCGTCGCGGCGATGCAAAAGGACCTGAAGCGGGTCATCGCCTACTCCTCGGTCGCGCACCTGGGGTTCATCGTGCTCGGCCTGTTCTCGCTCACCGCCCAGGGAATCGAGGGTGGTCTCCTGATCATGCTGAACCACGGGATCACCACCGGGGCGCTGTTCCTCCTGGTGGGCATGATCTACGAACGCCGTCACATCCCGTGAGATCGCTGCGCTCTCCGGCATGCAGAAGGCCGCCCCGGTGCTTGCTGCGGTGTTCACCATCTCGATGCTCGCCTCGGTGGGCCTACCGGGGCTCAACGGCTTCCCGGGTGAGTTCCTCAGCCTCCTCGGGGCGTTCTCAGGCGCCCGATGGTGGGGCGTGGTCGCGGTGAGCGGGATCATCTTCGCGGCCATCTACCTGCTGTGGACCTACCAGCGGATCTTCCACGGTCCGAACACGGGTGACAACGCCACGATGGCGGACCTGCGTCCCGCCGAGATGGGGGTGATGGTGCCGTTGCTCGCCCTCATGGTCTTCCTGGGCGTCTACCCGACGCCTCTGCTGGAACGCATGGAGCCGACCGTGCAGGCGGTGCTCGAGCACGTCGAGGAGTCGGTGCCCGGGTTCCACGCACCTGATCCCGGTGCGGAGCCGAAGGCGCCCGGAGCGCACGCCTCCGCACCAGAGGAAGGGGGCCACTGATGATCCTTCAGGTACCACCTCCGGTTCCCGTCGTGCCCGAATCCGTTGGCGAGGGCTCCGCCGCGCTGGTCACACCCGAGATCGTGTGGTCCGCCGTCCGCGCCGGCTCTCATACTCATGCTCGGCGGGATCCTGTTGCTCACGGTGGTGTCGCTCGTGCGCAGGAGCCTGCCGTCGTGGTTCCACGCGACCTGGACCGTCGTTGTCGCCGCCGCGTCGATCGTGGCGACGGTGCCCTTGTGGCACCGCGTCATGGACGAGGGAGCGTCGTCGGAGATGGCGGGTGCGGTGGGTCTGGACGGCTTCTCGTTGTTCGTCACCGGCGTGATCTCGCTGTCGGTGATCCTCGCCGCCCTCCTGCTGGAGGGTTACCTGAAGCGTGAGGACATGGTCGGCCCCGAGTGGTACGTGCTCATGCTCCTGTCGGCCTCGGGTGGAGTGGTCATGGCCTCGGCCAACGACCTGATCGTGTTGTTCGTGGGTCTGGAGATCCTCTCGGTCGCCGTGTACGTGCTCGCATCCATGCACATGCGTAGGGCGTCCTCCCAGGAGGCGGGTTTCAAGTACTTCATACTCGGAGCCTTCTCCTCGGCGTTCCTGCTGTATGGCATCGCCTTCGTCTACGGCGCAACGGGGTCCACCAACCTCGCCGACATCCAGACGTTCCTGGCAGACAACGTGCTGATCTACAACGGCCTGCTTCTGGCCGGGCTCGCGTTCATGTTGGTGGGCTTCGGGTTCAAGGTCGCCGCGGTGCCCTTCCACATGTGGGCACCGGATGTGTACCAGGGCGCGCCGACGCCGGTGTCCGCGTACATGGCTGCCGGCGTGAAGGCGGCCGGTTTCGCGGGGCTGCTGCGGGTGTTCGTGATGGCGTTCGGCCCGACCTACCGCGACGAGTGGATCCCCATGGTGGGTGCCCTGGCGGTGTTGAGCCTCGTGGTCGGATCCGTGATGGCGATCGTGCAGACGAACGTGAAGCGGATGCTCGCGTACTCCTCGATCAGCCATGCCGGCTTCATGCTGTTGGGGGTGACCGCCGCATCCGAGGCGGGTACCTCTGCCGCGTTGTTCTACCTGCTCGCGTACACCTTCATGGTCGCCGGCAGCTTCGGGGTGGTCACCCTCATCGGCCGCACCGGCGACGGACGCCATTCGCTGGATGACTACCGGGGCCTGTCGCGTGCGCGACCGGGCCTGGCGCTTCTGTTCACCGTATTCCTGCTCGCCCAGTCCGGGATCCCGCTCACCGGCGGGTTCTCGCGAAGTTCTACGTGATAGGCGCCGTGGTGGAGGAGGGCTTCTACGCCTTGGCGGTGATAGCCATGTTGTCCGCGGTGATCGCGGCGTTCCTCTACCTGCGAGTGATCGTGGCGATGTACTTCGCCGGGCCACAGGGCGCAGGGGAGGACTCCGAGGAGCAGGCGGACTTCGCTGGACCGGCGGTGCGCATCCCTGCGGCGGCCGGGATCGCACTGGCGCTCGCCTTGGTGGGTACCGTGGCTCTCGGGGTGGTCCCCGGCCCTGCGACCGACGTGGCCCGGGACGCCACCGCAGAGCTCACCGCCGCCACCCCGGCGGACTGACCCCCTGGTACCCCGGGGTGCGATCGGGTGGAGTTCCGAGTCCGGTGAGGCGATCACCAGACACGCGCCGGAGGGACTTTGGCCGACGATTCCCGGCTGAGTAGTCTGCCAGCCGATGGAAGAAACACCACTCAGCGACTTCCTGAGGTCCTACCTGACGGTGGGGATCTTCGCTTCGCTGGGGTTCATCCTGGTCGGGCTGCTGCTGTTCATCGCCTGGCTCATTCGTCCCGACCGTCACCAGCCCCAGAAGTACGTCTCCTATGAGTCCGGAGTGGATCCGGTCGGAGACCTGTGGTCCCAGAGCCAGATCCGCTACTACGTGTTCGCCCTGCTGTTCGTGATCTTCGACGTCGAAGTGGTGTTCCTGTTCCCGTGGTCGACCCAGCTCGAGGCGTTTGGCGCATTCGGCCTGTGGCACATGTTCTTCTTCATCTTCGTGCTGCTGTTGTCGTTGGTGTACGCCTGGCGCAAGGGGTGCTCCGATGGGCCTAGGCCTCGTGGAGAGCGGCAAGATGCCCAAGCCGCTCACGAAGCTGCTCAATACCGCACGCAGCTACTCGGTGTGGGTGTACCAGTGGGGTCTGGCGTGTTGTGCCATCGAGATGGGAGCAGCGTTCGGCTCACCGCGCTACGACGTGATGCGCCTCGGGGTCATCCGCTGCCCGCGAGCCCCGGCAGGCCGACCTGGTGGTGATCTCCGGGACGGTGACCGACAAGATGGCTCCGGCCATCCGCCGGTTGTGGGAGCAGATGCCCGACCCGAAGTACGTCATCTCGATGGGCTCCTGCGCCAACACCGGAGGCCCCTACTGGGACAGCTACTCGGTGACAAAGGGCGTCGACCAGATCATCCCGGTGGATGTGTACGTGCCCGGCTGCCCACCCCGCCCCGAGGCACTGCTCGAGGGAGTGGTGCTCCTCCAGGAACGAATCAAGCACGAGGATCCGGCTCTCCGCTGGACCGGCGACCCCATAGTGGTGCAGTGATGGCACCCGACTCCACGCCCGCCACTGACGCGCCCGCAGCCGACGAGGTCGCTGTCGCCGACGACGACGCGGATCCCCAGGATGTGGAGGCGGCTCCCCGTGACGAGCGCCGCGATGCCATCCTCGCCGAGTTGTCGAGCGGTCTGGGCGACGCGGTCGTCGACACGCACGTCGACCCGGGGTCGACATGGGCCCGGGTGAGCATCGACTCGTGGGCGGATGCCGCCGAGGTCGTGCGACACCGGACGGGTGCGAGGTACTTCGGGTTCCTGTCGGTGATCGACTGGCTTCCCTCGCCGTATGGTCGTTCGATGGACTCAGAGGTGGACAACCTGCTCCGGGACTTCCGAGGGGACCGTCGAAGAGGAAGCCGCTGAGGACGAGTTCGTCGAGGACGAGCCCGGCCGGATGAGCCATGGCGTGACGGGTGGGGAGTCCCGATTCCAGGTGTTCGCCCGTGTGGCGCACGTGGGCGATCCCGGCGACTACTGGGGATCACCCTCAAGGCCGACATTCCGGACAGCCTGGATGTTCCGACCTGGACCAACACCTTCGCCGGAGCCGACTGGCACGAGCGTGAGGCATGGGAGATGTACGGCGTCAACTTCGTGGGCCACCCCGGGTTGCGCCACATCTACCTACCCAGTGGCTTCGAGGGCAACCCGTTGCGGAAGGACTTTCCGCTGATCCCGCGCATGATCAAGCCGTGGCCTGGGATCGTCGACGTGGAGCCCCTCCCGGAGATCGCCGGCGGGAGTGACACATGACGGCTGTCACCGATCGCCAGAAGCTGTCCTACATCGCGGCTCAGGCTGCCGATGCGCGGGTGAACGTGGAGCTCGAGACCGAGGGCATGACCCTCAACATCGGCCCACAGCATCCGGCCACGCACGGCACCCTGCGCATCGTCGCCCAGCTCGACGGTGAGCAGGTGATCCGTGCCGAGCCAATGGCCGGCTACATGCACCGCGGCTACGAGAAGCTCTCCGAGGTGCGCACCTACCTCCAGGTGACAGCGCTCATCAACCGCATCGACTGGTTGGGCAGCTTCGCCAACGAGGTCCCGTTCATCCTGGCCGCCGAGCGGCTCATGGAGGTCGAGGCCCCACCACGGGCCCGTTGGATCCGCACGATGCTCTTCGAGCTGAGCCGGATCGCGAACCTGATCCTGTTCCTGGGCGACATGGGTGTTCAGCTCGGCGCGGTCACGCCGGTGTTCTTCGCGTTCCGGGACCGCGAGTTCGTGCTCGACCAGATCGAGAAGGCCACCGGTGGTCGCTTCCACCCCATGTTCGACCGCATCGGGGGTCTCAAGGACGACCTGCCTGCAGGGTGGATCGAATCGACTCGCTCCAGCATGGACAAGGTCCGTTCGTTCTGCGACGAGATGGAGGACCTCCTGCTGGGCTCGGAGATCTTCCAGCAACGCACCCGTGGCATCGGCGTGATCCCCAAGGACGTGGCGATGCAGTACGGCCTGTCCGGACCGAACGCAAGGGGTTCGGGCATCGACTGGGACCTGCGTCGCGACAACTGCATCGGGCTGGCCTACGACGAGCTCGACTGGAAGGTCTGGACCCATCCCGACGGCGACAGCTTCGCTCGCTTCTGGGTCCGGCTGCAGGAGGTGCGCGAGGCCGCGACGATGATCGAGCAACTCTGCGACGGGCTGCCGAGCGGGCCGGTGATGGCCAAGGTCCCCCGGATCATCAAGGTTCCCGAGGGCGAGGCCTACGTGAACACCGAGAACCCGCTGGGTGAGATGGGCTACTACCTGGTCTCCCAGGGTGGTCTCACCCCGTTCCGGCTGAAGATCCGCTCCGCGAGCTTCAACAACGTGTCGATCACACCGTGGCTGCTGAGGGGGCGTCTACGTACCCGACATCATCACGATCCTCGGTTCGCTCTACTTCATCCTGGGGGACATCGACCGATGACCTCGCTGTTCGCGCTGGAGCTCGCCTACTGGCAGGAGACCCTGATCAGGGTGCTGGTCGGTCTCGCCGCCGCCCTCGGCCTGACCGGCGCGGTGGTCTACCTGTATCTGTTCAAGTTCGTGTCGTTCATGCAGAGCCGACTCGGCCCCATGGAGGCCGGACCCTACGGTTCGTTGCAGTTGCTGGCCGAGGTCGGCAAGTGGCTCCAGAAGGAGGACGTCACTCCCGAACGCGCCGACAAGTTCGTCTTCGGCATCGCCCCGGCAGTGGTGCTCACCTCCACGTTCCTGATCTTCGTGGTGATACCGGCGGGCCCCAATGCGGTCATAGCGGACCTGGCGACGGGGATCTACTACGTGCTGGGTGTGTCGAGCCTGTCGGTCATCGGCATCCTGATGGCCGGATGGGCGTCCGCCAACAAGTACGCCCTCATCGGTGGCCTTCGTGCCGCCGGCCAGTTGATCGCGCATGAGCCTCCCGCTGGTGCTCGCCGTGGTGGGCGTGGTCATCACCGTAGGCAGCCTCAACCTGCAGGACATCGTCGCCGCGCAGGCCGGCGGTGACATCTTCGGCTTCACCGGCATCGGCAACCCGTTCGTGATCACGCAGTTCATCGGGTTCATGATCTTCCTGATCGCAGTCCAGGCGGAGCTGACCCAGACCCCCTTCGACATGCCGATCGCCGAGTCGGAGCTGGTCGCCGGCTATCACGTGGAGTACACCGGCATCCGCTTCCTGGTCTACTTCATCAGCGAGTTCGCGACCGCTGTGGCCTTCGCTGCGGTGGCGTCCACGTTGTTCCTCGGTGGTTGGGCGGTGCCCGAGAGCTGGGGCGTGTCGCGTGACGCGATGCACTGGGTGGGCCCGCTGGTCATCTCCGCCAAGGCGATCCTGTTGGTCGGAGTGGTGTTCTGGGTCCGCTTCACCTTCCCGAGGTTCCGTGAGGACCAGCTGCAGGCCCTCGCGGGAAGGGCCTGATCCCCTGGCGCTCGCCAACATCGCCGTGACCGCGGTGTTCAAGGTGGTGTTCTGATGGCCAACTCCCCAGCGAAGGGGTGACCAACGGCCTCCTCAAGGGCCTCGGCGTGACCTTCAGGACCGCGATGCGCACCATGTTCCCCAAGCGTGGCGCCAAGACGCTGATCCCTGCACCCTCGGTCGGCTCCCTGACGGTGCAGTACCCCCACGAGGTCGACGTGCCCACCCCCGTGCCCGCGGGGTGATCGCGCCCACACCGAGAACTGCACCGCTTGCATGCTCTGCGCGCGCGAGTGCCCCGACTGGTGCATCTACATCGAGGCCCACAAGACCCTCGCACCACCCCGCCGGGAGGGCGGCAAGCCTCGTTCGGTCAACGAACTCGACCGCTTCGACATCGACTACTCGCTGTGCATGTACTGCGGGATCTGTGTGGAGGTCTGCCCGTTCGAAGCGCTCTTCTGGAGCCCCGAGTACGAGTACTCCGAACTCAGGATCGCGGATCTGATCCACGACAAGGGCAGGTTGTCGATGTGGATGGAGACCGTGCCTCCCTTCGAATCCTACGAGGCCGGCTCCGAGGCCAAGGTCGACAAGGTGCCTGATCCGGTGCCGAGGGACAGGCGATGACCGCGCTGCTCACACCCTTTGCCGCCCTCGCGCAGGTGACGACGGAGCACACCTTCGAGGTCCCGGCGAACGTGGTGTTCTACGTCGTCGCGGCGTTCATGGTGTTCGCCGCCATCCGAGTGGTCACGACCGACAACATCGTGCACGCGGCTCTGTGGTTGATCGTGGTGCTCGCCGGGGTCGGTCTCAACTTCCTGCTGCTGCAGGCCGAGTTCGTCGCGGTCACCCAGGTGCTCGTGTACCTGGGAGCGATCGTCGTGCTGTTCCTGTTCGGGATCATGCTGACCCGCGCGCCGCTGGGTCGGGCCGACGATCTCGACAACGACCAGCGTCCCATCGGCATCGTGGTCGGCGTGCTGCTGACCTCGGTGATCGGCTTCGCCGTCATCCGCACCTTCGGATCCGACAAGCTCACCTTCGAGGCGTACGCGGGCCCGATGGCAGAGGCCGGGAACCAGCGCACGACCGCGCTGGCGAACGAGATCTTCGGACCTCAGCTGATCCCCTTCGAGGTCCTCTCGGTGCTGCTGACGGCGGCGCTGATCGGCGCGATCGTGCTGGCGAGGAGGGACTGACGTGCTGTTGAACCAGTTCCTCCTCTTGGCCGCGATCCTGTTCTCGATCGGCGTCTACGGCGTGATCGTGCGCCGCAACGGTGTGCTGGTGCTGATGTCGATCGAGTTGATCCTCAACTCGGTCAACATCAACCTGATCGCGTGCTCAGCACCTACCACGGCCTCGGTGGGCAGGTGTTCGCCCTGTTCGTGATCGCCGTGGCCGCGGCCGAGGTCGGGGTCGGCCTGGCGATCGTGCTGCTCATCTACCGCAACCGTCGCTCTGTGGACATCGACGCACTCGACGAGCTGAAGGGCTGATCGCTGCGATGTGGTTCCTGACCCATACCTGGATCCTTCCGGCGATCATGGCGTCGTCGTTCCTGTTGATCCTCGCGCTCGGCAAGCGGCTGCCGCGCAAGGGATCCGAGATCGGCATCACGGCGGTCGGGATCGTGTTCGTGCTGTCGCTGATCACCGCCGGCAGCTGGTGGAACCACATCAACGACGACGGTGGCGAGCACGCCGCCTCCGCGGGTGCGGTCGCTGCGGGAGCTGCCCGCTCCGAGGGTGGTGGTGAACCGGATCCGGCGGCGTTCGACGACGTGGAGCACGGATGCTCACGCGCCGTCGACGAGGGTGAGGTCGCGGCGTCGGATGGCGCGCACACCGAGGGTTCCTCCGAGCACGCCGAGGACACCACCGAAGGTGGGGAGTCCGAAGGTGGGGGAGTCCGAAGGCGGTGAGTCGGAGGCCGCCGAGTCGGAGGGACATGCTGCGACCAAGCCGGTTGTGCGTTGCGCGGAGTGGTTCACCACGGGCGCGGAGGGCAGCACCACGATCACGATCGGGACCATGGTCGACGGCCAGAGCGTGTTCATGCTCTTCGTGGTCAGCCTGATCTCGTTGCTGGTCTACGTGTACTCCACCGACTACGTCCACGGTGACCGGCGCTACACCCACTACTTCGCCTTCCTGTCGCTGTTCACGGCCTCGATGCTGTTCTTCGTGCTGGCCCAGTCGACGATCCAGATGCTCGTGGGCTGGGAGCTGGTGGGTGTGTGCTCCTTCGCGCTGATCGGCCACTGGTGGGAGGACAAGCCCAACTCCGATGCGGCGCTCAAGGCCTTCCTCACCAACCGGGTGGGTGACGTCGGCCTGCTCATCGGGATCACCGTGTTGTACTTCGCAGCCGACAGGTCGTTCTCGATCCTGGACGTCAACATCATGGCCGCCGAAGGTTCGATCTCCCATGGTCTGCTGCTGCTGGCCTCGGTGTGCCTGATCGCCGCGGTCATGTCCAAGTCGGGTCAGTTCATCCTGCACACGTGGCTGCCCGACGCGATGGCGGGACCCACACCCGTCTCCGCGCTGATCCACGCGGCCACCATGGTCGTGGCCGGCATCTACATGGTGGCGCGGCTCTACCCGGTGTTCTTCGAAGGTCTCTCCATCGCGGGCTCGTCGGTGAACCTGCTGGCGGTCGTCGGTGCGGTCACAGCGATGTTCGGTGCCCTGCTCGCGTTCGTGCAGAAGGACATCAAGAAGGTGCTCGCCTACTCCACGGTGTCACAGCTCGGGTTCATGGTCACCGCGCTGGGCGTCGGCGCGTGGACCGCTGCGATGTTCCACCTGTTCACCCATGCCATGTTCAAAGCGGCGCTGTTCCTGGGTGCCGGATCGATGAGCCACGCGTGCCACCACAGCTTCAACATGGTGGACGACTACGGCGGGCTGCGGAAGGCCATGCCACGGACCTTCTGGACCTTCATCATCGCCACCGGGGCACTCGCGGGGTTCTTCCCGTTGTCGGGGTTCTGGTCCAAGGACGAGATCCTCGCGGGCACCGGCTCGTTCGTCTCCTCCGAGGGCGCGAACGGCGCTTACCACCTGATGTTGGTGATGTTGATCGTCGGTGCGTTCTGCACCGCCGCGTACATGACCCGTGCGATCTGGTACTGCTTCTTCGGCGAGTACCGCGGTCACGGCACCCTCACGAGTCCGGGCCGAGGATCACCGTTCCGCTGATCATCCTCGCCACCCTCGGTGCGGTGGTCGGATTCCTGAACCTCCCGGCCGAGATCGGTCCGATCAGCTTCCCGGAGTCACTGCACACGCAGTTCGAGCAGTTCGTCGAGCCTGTCGGGCGCTACTTCCCCGAGATCAGCCACGCGTCGTTCAACATCCCCCTCGCTCTGTTCAGCCTCGCGGTGGCCGGACTGGGGGCGGGGCTCACGTACCTCTACTACTGGAAGGGCGGTCTCGCCCCGTTGCGCAACCTCTCGGAGCGCAACTCGCTGGCCGGCCTCGGCAAGAAGGTGCTCGTCAACAAGTACTACTTCGACTGGCTCTACACCGACGTGATCACCGGTTTCGTGAAGGGCCCGCTCGCCCAAGCGGCCAACTGGGCCAACACCCACGTCATCGATGCCGTCGTCAACGGCGCCGGGAAGGGTGCCGTGGCCACCGGCAACTGGGTGTACGACAACATCGACCAGGAGGTCGTGGACGGCGCCGTGAACGCAACGGGCACGTCCGTATCCGAAACGGGTGGAATACTGCGCTACCTGCAATCGGGCCGTATCCAGCAGTACACGGCGTTGTTCTTCGCCGCGGCCGCGCTCCTCGCCGGCGTGTTCGTGTTGGCCACAGGTTGAGGACTACGGGAGACCTAGCTCATGACTGACTTTCTGAACGACTGGGGACTGATCTTCGTCACCTTCCTGCCCGCCGTGGGTGCGTTGGTGATGCTGGCTGTACCCAAGGAGGCCGAGGACACCCACAAGGCGCTGGCCGTGGTGTTCTCGCTCGCCGCGCTGGTGATGACGGTCCTGTTGCTGATCGAGTTCGACTACGACGCTGCGGGCAGCCTTCAGTTCGTGGTGGACAAGGAATGGATCCCACTGCTCAACAGCGGATTCATCCTGGGCCTCGACGGGATCTCGCTGCCGTTGCTCGCGATGACCGCTCTGGTGGTGCCGCTGTGCGCCGTCTACAGCTGGGACCACATCCCCGCACCCGGCAATCCCAAGGCCTTCCTGGCGATGATCCTGGTGCTCGAGACCGGGATGCTCGGCTGCTTCGTGGCACAGGACCTGATCCTGTTCTTCGTGTTCTTCGAGATAGTGCTGCTGCCCATGTACTTCCTGATCGGCGTCTGGGGCGGTCCGGAGCGCAAGTACGCGTCGATCAAGTTCTTCCTCTACACGCTGTTCGGCTCGGCGCTGCTGATCGTGGCGTTCCTGTCGCTGTACTTCCTGTCCGCCGAGCAGACCTTCGACATGCGGGTCCTCACCGAGCTCGGCGGGATCGACATAGCGCGCACCACCCAGATACTGGTCTTCGGCGGGATGTTCGTGGGCTTCGGCATCAAGGTGCCGATGTTCCCGTTCCACACCTGGCTCCCCGATGCCCACACCCAGGCCCCCACCCAGGGTTCGGTGATCCTCGCCGCGGTGCTGCTGAAGCTCGGCACCTACGGCTTCGTGCGCATCGCCCTGCCGTTCCTCCCTGAGGGTGCTCAGTGGTGGGCGCCGATCATCGCGGTGCTGGCGGTCATCGGAATCATCTACGGTGCCCTGGTTTGCCTCGCCCAGACCGACATGAAGCGCCTCATCGCCTTCTCGTCGGTGGCCCACATGGGCTTCGTGATGCTCGGGATCGCCACCCTCACCGACTTCGGGATCAACGCTGCGATCTTCGGGATGGTCGCCCACGGCCTGATCACCGGTCTGTTGTTCTTCATCGCCGGATCGATGAAGGACCGCTACCACACCCTCGAGATCAAGCGCCTCGGAGGGATGCTGGTCTCGGCGCCCCGTCTGGGTTGGATCCTCGGCCTCACCTCCATGGCGTCCCTGGGCCTGCCGGGTCTGGCCGGGTTCTGGGGCGAGTTCCCCGCGATCCTGTCGGCCTACCAGCCCGCGGAGATGCTTGACGAGACGCTGTACCGGGTGCTGATGGTCATCGCGGCGCTCGGTACCGTGCTTGCCGCGGGGTACCTGTTGTGGCTGTACCAGCGCACCTCCTTCGGGACTCCCTCGGAGGAGTTCGCCGACGACCCGGCGATCAGCGACGTGTCGTCGGTGGAGTGGATCGCCTGGGCGCCGATGATCGTGTTGATAGTCGTGTTGGGCTTCCTGCCCAGCATCATCTTCGATGTCACCAACCCGGCCACCACCGCGGTGGTGGCCGCTGCGACGGGATCCTGATCCGACGTGCTATCCGTGCTCACCCAGGCCGCCGAGGTCTTCACCAAACCGAATGTGGACTACCACGCGCTGGCGCCCGAGTTGGTCCTGGTGGGCTTCGTCATCGTGTTGGCACTCGTGGACTCCTGGAAGCTCGAGCGGGCACGCGCGGTGATGCCCGCCCTGGCGGGGGTCGGCCTGCTCGCGGTCCTCGTCCCACTGGTCACCCTCGCCGCGGACGACGCCCCGAGGGTGCTGCTCGGTGGTGGCTACGTCGTGGACTCGATGGCTCTGGTGCTCAAGGCGCTGTTCGTGATCGCGGCCTACGTCGTGGTGCTGTTGTCCACCAACTACATGGCCGAGGGCGACTACTGGGAGTCGGAGTACTACACGCTCCTTCTCTCCTCGGTCCTGGGCATGCTGGTGATGGCCTCGAGTCGCGACCTGATCGGGATATTCGTGGCCTTCGAGTTGCTGTCGATCCCCTCGTACATGCTCGGGAGCTGGCGCAAGGGTGATCTCAAGTCGAACGAGGCGGGCCTCAAGTACTACCTGATGGGTGTGTTCGCCACCGGCATCCTGCTGTACGGGATGTCGCTCGCATACGGCCTGGGCGGCAGCACCAACCTCGAGGTGATCGGGGAGCGTATCGCCGCGATGGGCAGCGACGGCGTCCCGGTGGTCACCCTCGCCCTGCTGTTCGTGATAATCGGCTTCGGGTTCAAGGTCTCGGCGGTGCCGTTCCACATGTGGGCACCCGACACCTACGAGGGCGCCCCCACGCCCGTCACGGCGTTCCTCGCAGTGTCGTCCAAGGCGGCCGGGTTCGTGGCACTCATAGCGGTCACCTACTTCGCGTTCATCGTGCGCACCGACGTGATCCAGCCGGCGTTCTTCGTGCTGTCGGCCGCCTCGATGACCGTCGGCAACCTGATCGCCATCCGCCAGACCAACGTGATCCGCATGCTCGCCTATTCGGGCATCGCCCAGGCCGGCTTCATGCTCGCCCCGTTCGCGGTCGCCGGGTCGAACCCCGAGCAGTCCCTGCAGGCGGTGGTGACCTACCTGGTGATCTACGCAGCGATGAACCTCGGTGCGTTCGCCTCGATCATCGCGATCAGCCGCCGGACCAGGTCCGCGGAGCTCTCCGACCTCGGTGGCCTGTTCACCTACATGCCCGGGCTCACCACGGTGTTCACCTTGTTCCTGGCGTCGCTCATCGGGATACCACCGCTGGGTGGTTGGTGGGCGAAGTTCGGTGTGTTCGCCTCGCTGGTGAACGCGAACACCGCACTCGGCTGGGCACTCGCGATCATCATGGCGCTCAACACCGCGATCGCCGCCTACTACTACCTGGCCGTCGCCCGCGCGATGTGGCTCGACGACGTGCCCGAGGGCGCGGACGTCTCCCCGATGCGCACGCCTGTGTCCCTCGGCTTCGCGCTGGTCGTCACCCTGGTGGCGACGGTGCTGTTCGGCGTGCTCCCGCAGGTGGTCAACGACGCCACGAGCTTCGGCGTCGTCGCATCCGGCGGCTGAGCACCCCGGCACAGGCCATGTCCGGCAGCGGAACCGCCGACGAACACCTGCGCCACGCCGAAGTTGCTGCTCCGGCGCCTGCCGGTCCGCCGTCGGCAGCAGAGGGTTCCGACGTGCTTCCCGAGGGCCTTTCCGAGGCGCTCGACCACCTCGGTCGGCTCCGGTGGGACCAGTACGTGGAGCTGGCGCTGTACGCGCCGGCCTCGGGGTTCTTCGCCACAGGGGGACGCGCCGGGCGTCGTGGCGGTGACTTCGTCACCAGTCCCGAGGTGGGACCCACCTTCGGCAAGGTGATCGCAGCTCATCTCGACGAGTTGTGGGATCGCCTCGGGGAGCCGGTGCCCTTCAGCGTGGTCGAGGGCGGTGCAGGCCGAGGTGCGCTGGCGATAGCGGTCCGTGCCGCCTCTCCACGGTGCGCGCAGGCGTTGCACTGGACGATGGTGGAGCGCGTGTCCTCGTTGCGGGCCGAACACGGCGACCACCTGGAGCTGGTGGACCACGCGGCTGTTGCGTGCCACGACGGCTCCGCGCGCACCGAGGGAATTCCGGTGGTGGGGCCTTGGTTCTCGTCGCTGCCCGAGATGCCCGATGGACCCCTGACGGGCGCTGTTATCGCGAACGAGTTGCTCGACAACCTGCCGTTTCGTCTGCTGGAGCGCCGCGACGGCACCTGGCAGGAGGTCATGGTGACCTTGGGTGACGGAGCGGCCGGAAGCGTCGGCGCCGATCCCTGCCATGACGCCGGTCTCGATCCGTCCGCTGGCGCCTCGAGCCGGGGTCCTGTCCTGCTCGAGGCCGTCGCGGCGGTGCCAGAGATGGTTGCGGCCGCGTTCGACGAGGTGGCCCCCGGTGCCGTAGAGGGATCACGAGTCCCTTGGCAACCGGCTGCGTCCAAGTGGGTCACCGACGCGATCGCCATGCTGGATCAGGGGGAGGTGATCGTGTTCGACTATGCGGACTCGACCGCGTCGCTCGCCGGCAGACCCCAGTCCGAGTGGCTCAGGACCTACCGCTCGCACCATCGGGGCCGATCGCCTCTGGAGAATCCGGGCTCTCAGGACATCACCGTGGAGGTGGCGCTCGATCAGCTACCACCCCACGACGAGATCGCACCCAGGCGGACTGGCTGCGCGCGAACGGGTTGGACGTGCTGGTCACGGAGGCCGACCGGCAGTGGCGCCAGCGCGCCGGCATCGGTGACCTCGAAGCGATCCGCGCCCGAAGCGTCGCGACCGAAGCCGCCGCGCTCGTCGACGAAGCCGGCCTGGGCGCGCTTCAAGGTGCTCACCTGGCACATCCGCGATCTCCGGCATGGCACGACGCGCCACGGTGCGGGCGTCGAGAGCTGACGCCGCGACGGTCACCCGGACTCCGAGGATCCAGCTCACCCACCTCGTCGCTGTGTCGAGGCCACGCCACGGTTCGATACGCTCGCTGCGGCGGGCGACACGAGGTCCGTCACGCAGCGATCCGACCAGGGGGTAGAAGATGGCCGAGGAACAGTCCGCCACGATCGAGGACTACTACCACGAGGACCGCAGGTTCCCGCCACCCGAGGCATTCGCAGCGGACGCGGAGTTGAACGATCCCGCCGTCTATGAGAGGGCCGAGGCGGACTTCGCGGGGTTCTGGGCGGATGTGGCCAGAGATCTTCTCGACTGGGACGAACCGTTCCACACCGCGCTCGAGTGGAACCTGCCCGACGCGAAGTGGTTCGTCGGCGGGAAGGCTCAACGTCACCTACAACTGCCTCGACCGTCACGTGGAGGCCGGCCGCGGTGACCGGGTGGCCTACCACTTCGAGGGCGAGCCCGGTGACACCGAGACGATCACCTACGCGGACCTGCTGGAGCGCACCAAGGAGTTCGCGGTCACCTTGCGCTGGTTGGGCATCTCCGCGGGTGACCGGGTGTGCATCTACATGCCGATGATCCCCGAGACGATCGTCGCGATGCTCGCGTGTGCCCGCATCGGAGCCGCCCACAGCGTCGTGTTCGGAGGGTTCAGCCCCGACTCGTTGATCGATCGGATCAACGACGCCGAGGCGACCGTCGTGGTGACAGCGGACGGCTCGTGGCGCCGCGGCCGGCCTTTCCTGTTGAAGCCGAACGTGGATGCCGCGCTCGAACGCACCCCGACCGTGCGCTCGGTCGTGGTCGCCCGGCGCTGTGGAGCAGACGACATCGAGATGACCCCGGACGGGACCTCTGGTGGTCCGATGCGGTGCAGGCCCGCGCCAGGAGCTCGGCACAGACTGCCCGCCCGAGCCGTTCGACTCCGAGCACCTGCTCTACCTGCTCTACACCTCGGGCACCACCGCCAAGCCCAAGGGGATCATGCACACCACTGCCGGCTACCTGACCCAGGTCGCCTGGACGCACCGCAACGTGTTCGACCTGCGAGCGGAGGCCGACGTGTACTGGTGCGCGGCCGACGTCGGCTGGGTGACCGGCCACAGCTACATCGTGTACGGGCCGCTGTGCAACGGAGCGACCTCGGTGCTCTACGAGGGGACTCCCGACACCCCTCGCGAGGAGAACCGCGTGGGTGAGCAGCCCGAATGGGCAAAGGACCGGCTCTGGGACATCATCGAGCGCTACGGGGTGACCCAGATCTACACCGCGCCGACCGCGATCCGCACCTTCATGAAGTGGGGTGCAGCCGAACCCGGGCGTCACGACCTGTCGTCGTTGCGGCTGCTCGGCACGGTGGGCGAGCCGATCAACCCCGAGGCATGGATGTGGTACCACGAGCACATCGGAGGTGGCCGTTGCCCGATCGTCGACACGTGGTGGCAGACCGAGACCGGCGCCATGATGGTCAGCCCGCTGCCTGCGCTCACCACCACCAAGCCGGGATCTGCGTGTGCTCCGTTGCCGGGCATCGGAGCCGAACTGGTGGACGACGAGGGCAAGCCGGTTGCCCGCGGCGGTGGCTACCTGACCCTCACCCGTCCATGGCCGGCGATGCTGCGCGGCATATGGGGGTGATCCGCAGCGCTACTTCGACACCTACTGGTCCCGCTTCGAAGGTCGGTACTTCGCAGGTGACGGCGCCAAGGTCGACGAGGACGGCTACATCTGGGTGCTCGGTCGTGTGGACGACGTGATGAACGTCTCGGGCCACCGGATCTCCACTGCGGAGGTCGAATCCGCGCTCGTGGACCATCCGGCGGTCGCCGAGGCGGCGGTGGTGGGTGCGAGCGATGCGACCACAGGCCAGGCCATCGTCGGCTACGTGATCCTTCGCAGCGGCAACGAGCCCACAGAGGCCCTCCGTGAGGAGATCCGTGGCCACGTGGGCGTGAAGCTGGGCGGTATCTCGCGGCCGCGTGCGGTGGTGATCGTGCCCGACCTGCCCAAGACCCGCTCGGGCAAGATCATGCGCCGGTTGCTCCGTGACGTGGTCGAGGGCCGTGAGCTGGGTGACACGACCACGCTCGCGGACGAGACCGTGGTGCAGGCGATCCGTGACCGCGCGGCGAGCCGAACCGATGAGGACTGAGGACCTCCACTGTGCCGATGCCGCCTCAGAGGACGGCACGGCGTGATCTGGTGGGCCCTGGGGGTCCTGGGCGTCGTGTTGGTGGCACTGGTCGTCTACGACCTGCTGCAGACCAAGCGGGCGATACTGCGCATCTTCCCGCTGGTGGGCCACATGCGGTACCTGTTGGAGGGAATCGGGCCCGAGTTGCGCCAGTACATCGTCACCTCCAACGACGAGGAGCGGCCCTTCAGCCGCGACGAGCGCCGCTGGATCTACGCCTCCGCCAAGGGGGAGAACAACACCTTCGGCTTCGGCAGCGACAACGCGCAGGAGCACATCCCCGGCTACCTGATCGTGCGCCACAGCGCGTTCCCGCTCGAACCGCTGCCGGGTGAGCCCCGTAGTGCGTCGCCCGACTTCACGGTGCCGTGCGCCAAGGTCCTCGGTCGCTCACACGGTCGTAGGGGAGCGTTCAGGCCCGCGTCGATCGTGAACGTCTCGGCCATGAGCTTCGGCTCCCTGTCAGGTCGTGCGATCGAGGCGATAGACCGCGGTGCGGCCGAGGCGCACTGCCTCCACAACACCGGTGAGGGGGTGTCTCGGAGCATCACCGCCATGGTGCGGACCTGGTCATGCAGATAGGCACGGCCTACTTCGGTTGTCGTGACAGCAACGGTGCGTTCTCGATGGAGCGACTCGTCGAGGCCGTGGCGGGCGCCCCGGTGAAGGCACTCGAGGTGAAGCTGTCCCAGGGCGCCAAACCCGGCCTGGGGGTCTGCTCCCGGCTGCGAAGGTCACACCCACGATAGCGGCGGCCCGCAGCATCCCGGAGGGGTCGACTGCAAGTCACCCAGGCGCACAGCGCGTTCGGTGACGTGGACTCGCTCATCGAGTTCGTGGAGTCCCTCGCTGCGGCCACCGGGCTGCCCGTGGGCATCAAGTCCGCGGTGGGTGATGTCGGGTTCTTCACGAAGCTGGCGCAGCGCATGGCGGCGAGTGGCGCCGGACCGGACTTCGTCACGGTCGACGGTGGTGAGGGCGGAACCGGCGCGGCCCCACTGGTGTTCGCGGACCACGTGTCGTTGCCCTTCATGCGTGGTTTCCCGGGGGTGTACCGGGCCTTCGCCGAGGTCGGCATCGTCGACGACGTGGTGTTCGTGGGATCGGGGCGCCTCGGTCTGCCGCACCGGGGGTTCGCGGCGATGGCGCTCGGTTGCGACATGCTGGCGGTGGCACGCGAGTCGATGCTCAGCGTCGGTTGCATCCAGGCCCAGCGCTGCCACACCGGCAACTGCCCCACCGGTGTGGCCACGCAACGTCCCAGTCGCGAGCGGGGGCTGGTGGTCGAGGACAAGGCTCCCCGGGCCGCCCGCTACCTGGCGACGGTGCGCCAGGAGTTGTTGCGCCTCGCCCGCGCGTGCGGAGAGCCGCATCCGGGCTGGGTCGGTGCCGACCAGGTGGCCGTGCTGACCGACCCACGCAGCACGACGAGCCTCTCGGAGCTCGCCCGGTATGAGGATCCTTCCTGGGGTGTGGCACCTGAAGCGTTCCGTGGGGAGCTGGCCGAGGTGTGGTCGCCCATGGGGGCCTGGCGAACCGAGCGCTCATAGAAGGCTGCGCGGATCTGGAAACGCCGGTCAGCCTGGGTAGCCTCCGGTGGTGCCGAGTTGGGACCACACCTTCGAGAACTGGCTCTGGAGAACCGCCGCGCTCCGAACCGCTGGGCGAGGACGCCCACCCGACGGTTGTGTTCGACATGGATGGAGTGCTGTCGGATGCGAGTCGTCGTCAGCACTTCCTGGAGGCGCCCAGGCGCGACTGGGGAGTCCTTCTTCGCCGCATGTGGTGACGACGACCTGATCGAGGAGGTCGCCCGGCTGCTGGAGGTCATCGATCCCGACCAGCGCATCGTCCTGCTGACCGCACGACCGATCAGGGTCATGCCTCAGACCCTCGCTTGGCTGGATCGCTACGGCCTGCGATGGGACCTGCTGATCATGCGCGACTTCGGCGACTATTCGGCGTCGTCGAGCTTCAAGCGCCGGACGGTCAAGGAGTTGCGGTCGCGCTCGTTCGATCTCCGACTCGGATTCGAGGACGACCCCCGCAACGTCGCGATGTTCCACGAACAGGGTGTGCCTTGCGTGTACATCCACTCCGGCTACTACGACTCCTGAGGTCCACGGATCCCAGCAGCGGCGTACGACCGTGACGGCGCACCGGGTCGGCGGTGCCGCAGCCCTCGGTGGCGCGCCGAGCGGGTCGGCTGCGTCATCCGGCTGAGCCTGCCCACAGAGCCGGGGTGCCGCGCCGGGGAATCGCCGAGGATGTGTTGCATCATGTGAGTCCCCAACCTGGTTCTCGTCGGAGGAACTCGGACCTTGTCAATGCTCAACAATCTCAAGACGGCCGCGCTGCTGGCAGGGCTCGGTGCGTTGTGCATGTTCATCGGTTCGTTCTGGGGTGGCGCAGGGATCGTGGTCGGCCTGCTGGTCGGTCTGGCGATGGCGGGCGGGTCCTACTGGTTCAGCGACCGGCTGGCGATTCGCTCGGCGCGTGCAGTCGAGGTGTCCGAGTCGCAGATGCCGCAGTACCACGCGATCGTCGCGGATCTTGCGGCGCGGGCCTCGATCCCCAAGCCCCGGCTGTACGTGTCGCCCCAACCTCAGCCCAACGCGTTCGCCACCGGGCGCAATCCTGCGAATGCCGCGGTCTGTGTCACCGAAGGCCTCCTGAAGACGCTCGGTTGGGAGGAGATCCAGGGTGTGATCGCGCATGAGCTCAGCCATGTGCGCAACCGCGACATCCTGATCGGGTCGGTCGCGGCCGCCATCGCCATGGCCATCACCTTCGTGGCTTCGATGGCCCGTTGGGCATTCGTCTTCGGTGGTGGCCAGGGCGGTGGAAACGGTCGGGACAACCCCCTCGCGTCGCTGTTGATGTTGCTCCTGGCGCCTGTTGCCGCAGGCCTGATCCAGATGGCGATCTCGCGGGGCAGGGAGTACGAGGCCGATGCCTCTGCAGCGCGGATGCTGGGCACCGGCGAGCCGCTGGCCAGGGCTTTGGAACGACTAGAGGCGGGTGCTGCG
This sequence comes from Microthrixaceae bacterium, assembly GCA_027493675.1. GTDB lineage: Bacteria > Actinomycetota > Acidimicrobiia > Acidimicrobiales > Microtrichaceae > JAMLGJ01. Next base: position 515,338 of record JAOSKI010000001.1, read on the forward strand.
AGGATCCCGGCGGATGTGAATCCGGCCGAGGCGTCCGCCTACATCGTGAACCCGCTCCGGGGCAGCGACATCACCCGGCTCTTCTCCACCCATCCCCCGGTGGCCGAGCGGATCACCCGCCTGCGGACGAACGCCTGGGCCTGACCGACCCCGGCGAACTGTCCCACCCCCGGCGAACTGTCCCACCCCGGCGAACTGTCTGGTGTGGTGCGCTTTGCGTACGTGAGACCGGACAGTTCGGTGGTGTGGGGCCGGGGCGGTCAATCCCGGAAGTTGCCGAACTGCAACGGGATGCCGAAGTCGTGCTCCTTGCAGGCGGCGATCACGTCCTGGAGGGCGTCGCGCTTCTTGGCGGTCACCCGGATCTGCTCGCCCTGGGTCTGCGACTGGGTGCCCTTGGGAGCCGTGGCCTTGATGAACTTGTTGATCTCCTTGGCCTTCTCCGAGCCGATGCCGGCGACCAGTGTGGCCACCTGGCGGGCGTGGCGCCCGATGCCTCCTCGATGTTGCCCCAGTCGAGTGCCTTCATGGACACACCCCGTTTCACCAGGCGTTCCTCCAGCACCTGGCGCAGCGCGGCCAAGCGGTCCTCGGTGGAGGAACGCAGGGTGATGGTGCCGGTGCCGAGCTCGATGGTCGAGTCGGTGCCCTTGAAGTCGAAGCGGTTCGACACCTCGCGGCCGGCCTGGTCCACCGCGTTGCGGATCTCCTGTTCGTCTATCTCCGAGGTGATGTCGAAGCTGGGCATGGCGGTCCTCCCACGGGTCGTCGGTTCGCTAGGGGCGTCGCCCGCATCTGATTGCCGGACTGAGCAGACGAAACGCTATCGTGGCCGACTCGGAGGCTTCGCCACGGCCCGGTTGTGGAGTGGTCTTGCGTGGAACCCCGAAGCAGGGGTTCCGATGGGTCGGTGCCCGAGCGGCCAAAGGGAGCAGACTGTAAATCTGCCGGCGTATGCCTTCGGAGGTTCAAATCCTCCCCGGCCCACTGCACAACCCCAGCGAACTGAAGGCTCTCAGCCACCAATACGGTTGCCCACGCCCTTCAGTTCGCTTGGGGGAGGAAGAGAGACGCGACGGAGTCCTCGCGAGCGGATCGCTCTACAGCAGGAGCTCCATGAGCACCACGTCCATCCAGCGGCCGAACTTGCGGCCGACCTCGCGCTCGGTGCCAACAACCTCGAATCCGCAGGCACGGTGCAGTCCGATTGACTGCTCCTGGCCGCCCACGATCTTGGCCATCAGCGCGTGGAAGCCGTGCTTGCGGGCGACCTCGATCAGGTGCTCGAGCAGGTCGCGGCCGACACCCTGCCCCTGGTGGCCTTCGGCGACATAGACGCTGTCCTCGACGGTTGTGGCGTATCCGGCCCGCTCACGGTAGGGCGACAGCGCGCCGAAGCCGACCACAGCGCCGGTCTGGTCGAGCGCAACCAACACGGCGTGCACTCCGGTGCGGTCGGTCAACCAGCGCCGATGTTCCTCCAGGGTTCGTGGAACCAGGTCGAATGTGGCGCTCGAGGTCAGGACCTGGTGGTTGTAGATCTCGAGGATCGCCTCGGCGTCTTCGATGGTGGCGGGGCGTATCTGCACCCCTCCACGCTAACGGGACCGAACTGCCCGGCTGTCAGGGATTGGCCGACGCGCTGTCGGGGCCGATCTCGAGCTGCCACCGGATCCGTCGCGCGGCGACCCCCGGCTCGCTCAGACGGCGGTGGCCGGAGCCGGTTCGACCACCTCCAGCGCTCCGGTCATTGCCTCGAGGCGTGCCCAGGCGCCGATCTCCTCGGACTCGGTCAGCAGCAGCACCTGCTGGAACGCGGACTGATCCAGGATCGTCTCGAGCAGTGGGGCGATGACCGTGGGGTCGAGGTTGGTGAAGGGCTCGTCGAGCAGCAGCGGGAACTTCTCCATTCCCGGACCCACGTTGCGCACTGCGGCGAACTGCTGTTGCAGGGCGTGGGTGGCAGCGGTGAGTGCCTCACCGGCCGCCTCGGCGTCCGCTGGTGAGAGATCCCTGCCCGTCGCAGAGGCGGCCACCACAGCACCGCGGTGCTCGAGGGCCCACTCGACGCTCACATTGCCTGCGAGTGCTGTCCATCGGGCCTGGGCCTCCGCTGCGCCTCGGCCACCTGCAGCAGCCGTCTCCGGTGGGTGTCGGAGCCCAACAGACCGTTGACGCGCTGCAGGTGGAAGCCGAGGTAGGAGTGCGCCGGCAGCCTCGAGTGCCTCCGACTCCGCCTTGCCCGCGGCCTCGGCGCGTCGCCAGTAGATCATCGACACCACGACTGCGGCCGCTGCGATTGCCGCCAGGACCAGGATGCCGGCCATCCCCAGGATCTGCGACGCGGGGATCGAGAACAACGCCGCGATGCCTGCCACCAGGAAGTTGATCTTCCGCACGCTCTCTGCCTGGGCGACCGCCTCTTCGAATCGCTGGTGGCTCTCCTCGATACGGGCGATCGCATCGGCGTCCTCTGCGCTGGAACCCATCTCGTCGGCCTCGCGCTCGAGTTTGTTGCTCGGCGTTCTGCACTCGCTCCGCGGTCGACCACAGCTCCGCCTGGTCAACCGATGCAAGTTGGAGCACGAGCTGGTCACCTTCCACTGACTCGGTGAGGCGCTGTGAACCCACGTACATGAGGCGTCTTGCCTGGTGGGTGTCCAGTCCGGCCTTGGCCAGGAGATCGATTCGGCCGCTGTCGTCCGCGAAGCTGCTCGTCACGTCCAGGCGGTTGTCGATGTCGACCACTCGTGCCGCAGCCCCTTCGGGACGGAACACCGCGAACCGGGTGCCCGCGTCTGACTGCAACTCGAGGTGCACCCCGGGTCGGGGAACTCGACAACGCGCCGATCATCTCGGTGGCGAGAGCGTCACGTTCGAACTGGCCGAGTCCGGTCAGCACGGTGAGGCGGGGGTGGATGTCGACGGCCATTGTGTGGTCGCCGGAGTCGATGACCAGTCGTTCGAAGCGCACGCCATCGCATCGGTAGGTTGGGCGTGCGGACTTGAGTACAACATGGGGATTCAACGACGGTGCACCGGCTCCGGAGTGCGACCTCGCCGACCGGGCCCGGACGGCGACCGGAACACACTTGGCCGAGTGGAGTTGAGTCGCTACTCTGTCGGGTCGGTCCAACGCGAGTTGGTCTGCCTCCTTAGCTCAGTCGGCAGAGCGTTTCCATGGTAAGGAAAAGGTCGTCAGTTCGATTCTGACAGGGGGCTCCACGGTGCAGCCGAGTGCTGTGCCGGCCGAGCCGGCCAAGCCGGTCGCGGCGGCGTAGCTCAGATGGTGAGAGCGCTCGGCTCATAATCGAGAGGTCGTCGGTTCGAGTCCGACCGCCGCTACCAACCCGGGTCCACCGGTCCATCCAGTATCAATCAGATCCACACGAAAGGCTGTTATCCGATGTCCAAGGAGAAGTTTGAGCGTACGAAGCCGCATGTGAATGTGGGGACGATGGGTCATATCGATCATGGGGAAGACGACGTTGACGGCTGCGATCTCCAAGACGTTGTCTGATCGTGTTGAGGGGAATGTCTTTACTGAGTTCGACAGTATCGATAAGGCTCCTGAGGAGCGGGAGCGTGGGATCACGATCAATGTGTCTCATGTAGGAGTATGAGACTGAGGCTCGTCATTATGCCCATGTGGATATGCCGGGGCATGCGGATTACATCAAGAACATGATTACGGGTGCTGCTCAGGTTGATGGCGCGATTTTGGTGGTTGCGGCTACGGATGGGCCGATGCCTCAGACTCGTGAGCATGTGGTGTTGGCTCGTCAGGTGGGTGTGCCTGCGATTGTGGTGGCCTTGAACAAGGTTGACATGGTTGATGACGAGGAGTTGTTGGAGTTGGTGGAGATGGAGGTGCGGGAGCTTCTGTCTGAGTATGAGTTCCCTGGTGATGATGCGCCGGTGGTTGCGGTGTCTGCGTTGAAGGCGCTTGAGGGTGATGCGGCTGCTCAGGATCAGGTGATGGAGTTGATGGGGTATGTGGATTCGTATATTCCTGAGCCTGTTCGTGAGTTGGACAAGCCGTTCTTGATGCCGATCGAGGATGTGTTTTCGATCACGGGTCGTGGGACGGTTGTGACGGGCAAGGTTGAGCAGGGTGTGATCCATACTGGTGATGAGATCGAGATCGTGGGGTTGAGGGAGACCGCGAAGACGACTTGCACTGGTGTGGAGATGTTCCGCAAGTTGTTGGATGAGGGTCAGGCTGGTGACAACATCGGGGCGTTGTTGCGGGGTGTTGACAAGGAGGATGTGCAGCGGGGTCAGGTGCTCGCGCAGCCTGGGTCGATTACGCCGCATACGCGCTTCGAAGCGAACGTGTATGTGTTGACCAAGGAGGAGGGTGGTCGTCACAAGCCGTTCTTCGCGAACTATCGTCCGCAGTTCTATTTCCGGACCACGGATGTGACTGGGACTGTGGAGTTGCCTGAGGGCACTGAGATGTGCATGCCTGGTGACAACACCGAGATGACTGTGGAGTTGATCGCTCCGATCGCGATGGATGAAGGCTTGCGGTTCGCGATCCGTGAGGGTGGTCGTACCGTCGGCGCCGGACGCGCCACCAAGATCCTCCAATAGGGCATGATCCATCCCGATCGACTGAGTAGCAGGAGACAGCCAGATGGCTTCCGACAAGCGGGTACATGTGACCCTCGAGTGCACCGAGTGCAAGCGGCGCAACTACATCACCAACAAGTCCAAGGTGAACGACCGCGAGCGCATCGAGTTGAAGAAGTACTGCAAGTGGGACCGTCGCCACACGCTTCACAAGGAGACCCGCTGAGGGCAGCGGGTGGCCGGGTCCCGCCGATGAGCCGGCCCGGACGCGCGCCGCAGTGGTCCGGGCGTTCGCGGCGGCGGTTCGAGTCCGGGGCCCGGGCGGTCTAACCTTGGCCTGGGCGTTTCGGCGCCCTGCCTTGCTGTGCTCGCGATCGTTCTCCAGGGCGTGCGCGACATGGTGTGAAGTCAAGGTGTGAAGTCAAAGGGCAGTGGCTCAATTGGTAGAGCACCGGTCTCCAAAACCGGCGGTTGGGGGTTCGAGTCCCTCCTGCCCTGCAGTTCCCGACCGGATCTCCGGTCCGGGCCGGACTCCCACGGTCGTTCCTCCGGGAACCTCCCGCCGGGGTATGTGAAGAACCGACATCCAGGGGTTTGATCTTCGTGGCAATGAACCGAGAGCAGAAGCGGGCCATGCAAAGAGCAGGCCAGCTAAACCAGGACGGCTCCCAGGCCGCTCCGTCTAGGGAACGCAAGGCTGCCGCGGCCCAGGTGTGCGTTCCGAGCGCACGAAGCCGGCGCAGTTCGTTCGCGAGGTCCGCGCCGAGCTGCGCAAGGTGACCTGGCCCACCCGCGACGAGGTCATCCGGCTCTCCATCGTGGTGCTGGTCACCCTCGTGGTGTTCACCGCCCTGGTGTTCGGCCTCGACACCCTGTTCGCGGAGTTCTTCCGATGGCTCCTGAGCACCGGACGTGAGTCATGAGCCACCCACCAACTACCGCCATGTCGCTCCATGCGACTCCCCCACCGACCTGTCGCAACCATGCCTACGACGATCCCGGATCTGGACCCAAGATGACTGAACAGGACACCTCCGAACTCAACGCCGCCAACGGGTTCGATGACCCGGGAGCCATGGCGGACGAGGAATCCGCGGCCGGTGCGCCCCTGCCCGATGACAGCGCCACAGATCTCACGGCTACCGGTGGGACTGTTGCCGACGAGCCTGTCACCGATGGTGGGACTGCCACCGACGACACGACGGCCGCAGACCCCGTCGCAGGAACCGCGAGCGCAGAGGACAGCGATGCCGATACCGATTCCTACGTCGGAGGCGACGAGGAGGATTCCGCACCGGCGGCTCCGGTCGACTCCCCTGGACGCGTCCGGGCAAGTGGTACGTGCTTCACACCCAGTCCGGGTACGAGAACAAGGTGCGTCAGAACCTGGAGGCACGCACCAGCTCCATGAACATGGAGCACCGCATCTACGAGGTCGTCATCCCCATGGAGGACGTCGTGGAGTACAAGCAGGGCAAGAAGGTCGTCGTCCAGAAGAAGATGTTCCCGGGCTATCTGCTCGTGAGGTGCCGTCTCGACGACGACAGCTGGTACGTGATCCGCAACACCCCCGGTGTGACCGGTTTCGTCGGGGCGGGCAACAAGCCTTCGCCGTTGCCCCGTCGCGACGTGGAGACGTTCCTGGCGGTCAAGGCCGACGACGACGAGCAGGCCCCCAAGCGCCAGCGTCCGCGCCTCGCGTATGACCTCAACGAGACCGTCCGGGTCAAAGAAGGTCCCTTCGCCGACTTCTCGGTGAGATCGTGGAGATCAACGAGGACCAGTTGAAGCTCAAGGTTCTGGTCGACATCTTCGGCCGCGAGACGCCCGTGGAGCCTCGAGTTCTCCCAGGTCGCGAAGCTCTGAGCAGTCCCTTCGGGCGCAAGCCGTGGTTTGCCCCCGGGGCCGACCGAGAGCAAGATTGCCCGTTGCCCATTCCGATACCCGAACCAGGAAGCCGACATGGCAAAGAAGAACGTCTCCGCATTGGTCAAGATCCAGATCCCTGCCGGCCAGGCCTCGCCCGCCCCTCCGGTGGGTACCGCACTGGGTCCCCACGGTGTGGCCATCATGGACTTCTGCAAGGCCTACAACGCCCAGACCGAATCACAGCGTGGCACCGTGGTTCCCGTCGAGATAACGATCTACGAGGACCGCACGTTCTCCTTCATCACCAAGACGCCTCCTGCGCCGGTGATGATCCGCGAGGCGGTGAAGGTCACCAAGGGATCCCAGAACCCGGGACGTGAGGAGGCCGGTCGCATAACCCAGGCACAACTCGCGGAGATCGCCAAGGTGAAGATGCCCGACCTCAACACCGACGACCTGGAGGCCGCCAAGCTGCAGATCGCGGGCACCGCCCGCTCGATGGGCATCAAGGTCGTCGACTAGGCGAGGGTGGCGCCGGCCCACATCCGTGGTCCACCGGCAGCGCCCAACCGTCCACGGGGAGCACCTCGCCCCGTGCGTTCGGTCAACACATGAGGGAGAAGACCCGGAAAGGGGTTTCGACATGCCACACGGCAAGAAGTACCGCGATGCGGCGAAGCGTTTCGACAGGGATCGTGAGCACACCTCGACGGAGGCCCTAGACCTGGTGAAGAGCCTGTCGTCGGCATCGTTCGACGAGACCGTCGAGCTGGTGGTGCGCCTCGGGGTGGATCCACGCAAGGCCGACCAGATGGTGCGTGGCACCGTGGCCCTTCCCGCAGGTACGGGCAAGGACGTACGTATTGCGGTGTTCGCCCAGGGTGGAGGCCGCCACGGCCGCGAAGGAGGCCGGTGCCGACCTCGTGGGCGCCGAGGACCTCGCCGAGCAGGTCGAGGCCGGCAACATGGACTTCGACCTTGCGATCGCAACCCCGACATGATGCCGCTGGTGGGCAAGCTGGGCCGTGTGCTCGGGCCCCGTGGCCTCATGCCGAACCCCAAGACCGGTACCGTCACCCCGGATGCAGCGAAGGCGGTGGGTGAGTTCAAGGGTGGCAAAGTGGAGTATCGCACCGACCGCCACGCGAACGTCCACGTGCCGATCGGCAAGGTTAGCTTCGAGTCGTCCGCGCTGGCGGCCAACTACGACGCCGTGATCGATGAGCTCGTCCGGGTGAAGCCCTCCGGGGCGAAGGGTCGTTACATACGCAAGGTCACGTTGTCCTCGACGATGGGTCCGGGTGTGCGTGTGGACTCCTCCGCAGTCGGCACCGGGTGAGCTGGAGGGTTCCGCCGCGTTTAGCCACGGTGGTTGCGGCCACCTACGATTGTCGTAGATACACAACCGAGGAACTTCGCTCGCCGAAGACCCCATGGTGCGTCCCTCGGGACCGTAATGGCGACCGGGCCGATGCCCGCAAGCCACCTGGGCAGGTGGACACGCTCTTTTCGACCGTTCGGTCGGGGAAGGACGTCCACGTCTGTGGGCGCCCGTTCCTCCCGAGCAGATGAAGGAGGTGTCAATGGAGAACCCGAGGCCCGAGAAGGTCGCCGTGGTCGAGGAGGTGCGAGAGAAGCTCTCGCAGACCGAGGCCGTGGTGTTCACCGAGTACCGGGGCCTGACCGTGCGTGATCTGCAGGATCTGCGTGGTGCCCTGGCAGCCGCCGGTGGTGAGTACAAGGTGTACAAGAACACCTTGGTCCGTCGTGCCACCGCCGAGTTGGATCTCGACCTGGGTGAGACCCTGACCGGTCCCACGGCCCTGGCCCTCGTTGCCAACCGTCCCGACGGGACGCCCGGTGACGCGGTGTTGGTGGCCAAGGCGCTGAAGGCCTTCGCCAAGGGCAACCCCAACCTGGTCCTCAGGGTGGACGACTCGGTGAGCAGATGCTCGACGCCGAGGCGGTCCTCGCCCTGGCGGACGTGGCCCCCCGTGACGAGCCTCCTGGCTCGCCTTGCGGGTGGGATGGCCGCGCCCATGACCAACATGGCACGGCTTCTGCAGGCACTGCCCCAGAAGTTCGCCTATGCGCTTTCGGCGCTCATCGCCGACGGTGGTGGGGCGGCCGATGAGGTCGCCGAAGGTGGTGGGGCGGCAGGTTCCGCAGTCGCCGACGAAGTGACAGACCAGGTGGATCCCACCGACGAGACAGACCCGACAGACAACGACGAGGCGACTGCGGATGCAGATGCCTCCACCGACGACGGCGCACAGGGCGCCGAGTCGGCAACCGAACAGGAGTGATGATGACCAAGGATGAGATTCTCGACGCGATCGCAGGCATGTCGGTTCTGGAGCTTTCCGAGCTACTGACCGATTTCGAGGAGCGGTTCGGCGTGACCGCCGCGGCTCCGGTGGCTGCAGTGGCGGCCGCCCCCGCCGCCGGTGGGGGCGATGGTGGAGGCGACGACGAGGAGAAGACCTCCTTCGACGTGGTGCTCACCGACGCCGGTGACAAGAAGATCGGTGTCATCAAGGAGGTGCGCGGTCTCACGAGTCTCGGCCTCAAGGAGGCCAAGGAACTCGTCGAGTCCGCCCCGAAGGCCGTGCTCGAAGGTGTCTCCAAGGAAGAGGCCGAGAAGGCCAAGGAGGCCATCGAGGGTGCCGGAGGTACCGTCGAGGTCAGGTGACCTGGTCGGGTCGCGGTGGCCGTGATCCGTTCTTCGCAGTGGACGGGGGTCGCTTCGGCGGCCCCCGTTTCGCGTGCCCATGCGCGTGGTGGGATCGTGCGGCGGTGCGTTGTGCGACACTCCAAACCCTTGACCCGGCCGGCTCGTTTCTTTACGCTCCGCAAAACACAAGCGGGCAGTTGTCGGGCTTGAAAAGCCCGGTGATGACCCGGGTTCGCATTTCGGGTCACTCGGGTGGCGCAGGCGTTCCGCGCCCCGGATTGACCCGACCCGTAGCGGCGCATACCATGTTCGGTTGCCGTGCCCTCTCGTTCGTCGTCCCGCGCTCCCAGCTGTCTCATCACCCTCGGCTGGACAGCGAAGCCCGGGTCGCACCTGCGTGCGCGTGCGGCTGCACACCCTCTGAGCGCCCAGGAGTAACAGTTGTCCTCTCGTTCCAACCAACGGGCCCGTTATTCGTTCGCGAACCTCGAGGAGGTCCTCGAGCTACCCGACCTCATCGCGATCCAGCGTGGCTCCTTCGAGTGGTTCGTGGAGAACGGTCTGGCGGATGCCTTCCGTGACATCTCCCCGATCACCGACTTCACCGAGACGCTGAGCCTCGAGCTGGAGTTCGATCCCTTCGACGAGGATCTGAGGCCTCCGCCGAAGTTCACCGTGGAGGAGTGCAAGGAGAAGGACATGACCTTCTCCGCGCCGATCTTCGCACGAGCCCGTTTCATGAACACCGCCACCGGTGAGATCAAGGAACAGACGGTCTTCATGGGCGACTTCCCGATGATGACCGACAAGGGCACTTTCATCGTCAACGGCACCGAGCGCGTGGTTGTGTCGCAGTTGGTGCGTTCGCCGGGCGTGATCTTCCAGCCGGGCGAGCGCTTCCGGTTGCGGAACCTCTCCAAGCACCAGCTGGTCACCGGCACGATCCACCCCTACCGCGGCGAGTGGATCGAGTTCGACGTCGAGCAGAAGCCGGGCAAGGAACCCACTGCGGGCACCCGCGTCGCACGCAAAGCGCCGTCTCAGCATCTTCGTGCTCCTGAGGGCCCTCGGCTACGACGAGGAGAACTTCCCGGGTTTCATCGAGGCCTTCGTGGACCACTTCGACTTCCTGCGCGACCAGTGGGACAAGGAGGTCGCCAAGCTCGGCGACGACGAGGTCCCGAACCAGACCGATGCGCTCATCGAGATCTACAGGCGAGCCCGCCCCGGTGAGCCCGCCACCCCGGAGTCCGCCCGTTCGTACTTCCAGAACGCCTTCTTCGAGCCCCGCCGCTACGACCTGTCCAGGGTCGGTCGCTACAAGCTCAACCGCAAGCTCGGCCCGGAGCTCGACGTGCTCGAGGAGACCTTCCCGCAGCTGCGCGGTCGCCTCGACCGTCCCGAGATCGACCAGCCGGTGCTCCAGCCGCAGCGAGGTGCTGGCATCCTGCACCTATCTGCTGAACCTGGCGGCCGGGACGCACGGCTACCGGCTGGATGACCAGGACCACTTCGCCAACCGTCGCATCCGCTCGGTGGGCGAGTTGATCCAGAACCAGGTCCGCATCGGGCTCTCCCGCATGGAGCGGGTTGTGCGGGAGCGCATGACCACCCAGGACGTGGAGGCGATCACGCCCACGACGCTCATCAACATCCGCCCCGTGGTGGCTGCGATCAAGGAGTTCTTCGGGACGTCCCAGCTCAGCCAGTTCATGGACCAGGTGAACCCGCTGTCGGGCCTGACCCACCGCCGCCGCCTCTCGGCGCTCGGTCCGGGCGGCCTGAGCCGCGAACGTGCGGGCTTCGAGGTCCGCGACGTGCACTTCTCCCACTACGGCAGGATGTGCCCGATCGAGACCCCCGAGGGTCCCAACATCGGACTCATCGGCGCGCTCGCCACCTTCGGGCGGGTCAACGAGTTCGGGTTCATCGAGACTCCGTACCGCAAGGTCGCCGACGGCAAGGTCACCGGCGAGATCGTGTGGCTCCCCGCGGACGAGGAGGAGGAGTATGTCGTAGCCCAGGCGAACACTCCGATCAACGACGACGGCACCTTCACCGCGGACCGCATCCTGGTGCGTCGCTCCCCGCAGGCAGCCAGCCTTCAGGACCTGCGCCTCCAGCTCGAGCGCGACGAGTTCCTGGGCGCCACCACTGAGATCTCAGCGGTGCCACCCGCCGAGGTCCAGCTGATGGATGTGAGCGCCAAGCAGATCGTGTCGGTCGCCACGGCACTGATCCCGTTCCTGGAGCACGACGACGCCAACCGCGCGCTCATGGGCGCCAACATGCAGCGCCAGGCGGTTCCGCTGTTGCGCTCCGAGACGCCCTTCATCGGCACGGGAATAGAGGCACGTGCCGCACGGGATGCCGCCGACATGATCCTCGCGGCAGACGACGGCACCGTCGTGTCGGTCGAGGGCACCAGGATCGAGGTCGACTACAAGGGTTCCGGGAAGCACACCTACCGGCTCCACAAGTTCGAGCGTTCCAACCAGAACACCTGCATCAACCAGAAGCCGAGGGTGTCCGAGGGCCAGAGGCTGCGCAAGGGCGATGTGATCGCCGAGGGTCCCTCCACCGACAACGGTGAGCTGGCGCTCGGCAAGAACCTGCTCGTGGCGTTCATGCCCTGGGAGGGATACAACTTCGAGGACGCGATCATCCTCTCGGAGCGCCTCGTACGTGACGACGTGCTGACGTCGGTCCACATCCACGAACACGAGATCGACGCCCGCGACACCAAGCTCGGCGAGGAGGAGATCACCCGCGACATCCCCAACCTCTCCGAGGAGATCCTCGCAGATCTGGACGACCGCGGGATCATCCGCATCGGTGCCGAGGTCAACCCCAGCGACGTTCTGGTCGGCAAGGTCACCCCGAAGGGTGAGACCGAGCTCACACCCGAGGAACGGCTCCTGCGTGCCATCTTCGGCGAGAAGGCCCGTGAGGTCCGCGACACCTCGCTCAAGGTTCCACACGGCGAGTCCGGCAAGGTGATCGACGTCAAGGTGTTCAGCCGTGACGACGAGCACGAGCTCCCGCCAGGGGTCAACCAGCTGGTGCGGGTCTACGTCGCCCAGAAGCGCAAGATCTCAGTCGGTGACAAGCTCGCCGGCCGCCACGGCAACAAGGGTGTGATCAGCCGGATCCTGCCGGTCGAGGACATGCCGTACATGGAGGACGGCACTCCCGTCGACATCATCCTCAACCCCTTGGGCGTGCCGTCGCGAATGAACGTCGGCCAGGTGCTCGAAGCCCATCTCGGCTGGGCGGCGCGTTGGGGTTGGACCAACGGCGACGAAGCGGTGGGCGAGGAACCGATCCGTGGCACCGAGACGAAGACCCGCCCCGTCACCAGGCCCTCCACGCTGGTGGCAACGCCGGTCTTCGACGGCGCCAAGTGGGACGAAGTGGAGATGGCCGGCAAGCACCCGACCATCCAGTCGATCTTCGAGAACCTGCGCCCCGAGTCAGCCGACGGCACCCGCCTCATCGGCAGCGACGGAAAGGTGACCCTCTACAACGGACGCACCGGGGAGGCATACGACAACCCGGTCACCTGTGGGTATGCCTACATCCTGAAGCTGTCGCACCTGGTGGACGACAAGATCCACGCGCGTTCGACCGGCCCGTACTCGATGATCACCCAGCAGCCACTCGGGGGCAAGGCGCAGTTCGGTGGCCAGCGCTTTGGCGAGATGGAGGTCTGGGCGCTGGAGGCCTACGGAGCGGCCTACTGCCTGCAGGAGCTGCTGACCATCAAGTCCGACGACACCCTCGGCCGCGTGAAGGTCTACGAGGCGATCGTGAAGGGTGAGAACATCCCCGAGCCGGGCATCCCGGAGAGCTTCAAGGTGCTCATCAAGGAGATGCAGGCCCTGTGCCTCAACGTCGAGGTGATCAGCCGCACCGGGGAGCAGGTGCGGCTGCGCGAGCTCGATGAGGACTACTTCCGTGCCTCCGAGGAGCTGGGCATCGACTTGTCGCGACCCGAACGTGGTACCGACGAGGAAGACGCCCGCCGCCAGGCCGAGCGCGCTCGCTGACGCCGCGCCCCGGACCGACCGCGTGCGGATGCACCCACACACGATCACATCACCCACGATCACCCAACCGCCCACACGACGCACGAGCAACCCCTGAGGAACGAGTAGGTCATGGCAGAGACATCCCGCGACGTAAACGTCTTCGACCAGATCCACATCGGACTGGCGACCGCAGACGCGATCCGCACCTGGTCCAACGGCGAGGTGCGCAAGCCCGAGACGATCAACTACCGCACGCTGAAGCCTGAGAAGGACGGCCTCTTCTGCGAGAAGATCTTTGGTCCCACCAAGGACTGGGAGTGCTACTGCGGCAAGTACAAGAGGGTGCGCTTCAAGGGCATCATCTGCGAACGCTGCGGTGTAGAGGTCACCCGCTCCAAGGTCCGCCGTGACCGCATGGGCCACATCGAGCTCGCCGCACCGGCGGTTCACATCTGGTACCTGCGCGGCACACGGTCCTGGCTCGCGTACCTGCTCTCGGGCATCGAGCCCAAGGAGGAGCTGAAGGCCAAGCAGCTCGAGAAGGTCATCTACTTCGCGGCGAACCTTGTCACCTGGGTGGACGAGGACAAGCGCCACGATGACCTCGAGAGCCTGGAAGCCGACATGCTCGCCGAGCGTGACGCGATCGACAAGGAGCGCGAGCTCGAACTGGCGCGTCGGTCCGAGGAGCTCGAGGCCGAGCTCGAGGCCGCCGAGGGGGAGGGCTCCAAGGAGTCGGAGCTCAAGAGCATCCGCAAGGCCGCGGACAAGGACCTCGAGGCGATCCGCGAGGGAGTTCGACGCCGAGCTGGACCTGCTCAAGCGCACCTGGGACGAGTTCGCCAAGCTGTATCCCCGCCAGATCATCGAGGACGAGTTGCTGTGGCGCGAGTTGTGCGACCGCTACGAGGAGTACTTCGAAGGCGGCATGGGTGCGGATGCGATCAAGGGCCTGATAGACCGAATCGACCTCGACGACGAGGAGCCCAAGCTCCGCGAGGCAATAGATCCCCAAGAGGGTCGCAAGCCGCTGTCTGCTCAGCGCAAGCAGAAGGCGACCAAGCGCCTCAAGATCGTCGCCGCGTTCAACCGGCGCAACGAGTCCGGCCATCGCGTGAACGATCCTCGCGCCATGATCCTCGACGTGGTCCCGGTGATCCCCCGGACCTGCGTCCGATGGTGCAGCTCGACGGCGGCCGCTTCGCCACCTCGGACCTCAACGACCTGTATCGCCGGGTGATCAACCGCAACAACCGCCTCAAGCGGCTGTTGGACCTCGGTGCGCCCGAGATCATCGTCAACAACGAGAAGCGGATGCTCCAGGAGGCGGTGGACGCCCTGTTCGACAACGGCCGTCGTGGACGCCCTGTGACCGGGCCGGGAAACCGTCCCCTCAAGAGCCTCTCGGACATGCTCAAGGGCAAGCAGGGGCGGTTCCGCCAGAACCTGCTGGGCAAGCGGGTCGACTACTCGGGCCGTTCGGTCATCGTGGTCGGCCCCACCTTGCATCTGCATCAGTGCGGCCTGCCGAAGCTAATGGCCCTCGAGCTGTTCAAGCCGTTCGTGATGAAGGCGCTGGTCGAGAAGTCCCTCGCCCAGAACATCAAGTCGGCCAAGCGGATGGTGGAGCGTCGCCGCCCGCAGGTGTGGGACGTGCTCGAGGACGTCATCAAGGAGCACCCGGTGCTGCTCAACCGTGCGCCCACCCTCCACCGTCTCGGCATCCAGGCCTTCGAGCCGATCCTGGTCGAGGGCAAGGCGGTGCAGATCCACCCGCTCGTCTGCACGGCGTTCAACGCGGACTTCGACGGTGACCAGATGGCGGTGCACCTTCCGCTGTCGGCGGAGGCCCAGGCTGAGGCCCGGGTGCTGATGCTGTCGTCGAACAACATGTTGAGCCCGGCCCATGGCAGGCCGCTGGTGACCCCGACCCAGGACATGATCATCGGTGCCTTCTACATCTCCTCGGAGGTCGAGGGGGCCAAGGGCGAGGGAATGACCTTCCGTCGCATCGACCAGATCGAGCGCGCCGTGGAGTCGGGCGCGTTGGACGTGCACGCGAAGATCACCTACCGCGGGACCGACTACCCGGAACTCCTGAAGACGCCTGCCAACGGTTCGGCTGCGGAGTACCACCAGACCACCGCCGGGCGGATCCTGCTCAACGAGTGCCTGCCCGACGGCTACCCGTTCGTGAACCGCCCGGTTCGCAAGCGTGAGATGACCGACCTGGTCGACCACCTGGCGGTCGAGTTCCCCAAGGCCGTGGCCGCCGCATCCCTGGACGCGCTGAAGTCGCTCTGCTTCAACTGGGCGATGCGGTCCGGGCTCACGGTTTCCATCGACGACGTGAGGACACCCGCGAACAAGTACGAGATCCTGGACCGTCACGAGGCAGAGGCCGACAAGGTGGAGAAGCAGTTCCGCCGCGGCGTCATCACCGATGGTGAGCGCAAGCAGAAGGAAGTGGAGATCTGGACCACCGCCACCAGCGAGGTGACCCAGGCGATGTCCGATGAGATGTCCTCCAGCAATTCAACCCGATCGACATGATGGTCGGCTCGGGAGCCCGTGGTTCGATGGCGCAGGTCCGTCAGATCTCCGGCATGCGGGGACTGGTGGCCAACCCACGTGGCGACATGATCCCCCGGCCGATCAAGTCGAACTTCCGTGAGGGCCTGTCGGTGCTCGAGTACTTCATCGCCACTCCCGGAGCCCGTAAGGGTCTCGTGGACACGGCGCTGCGCACCGCGGATTCGGGTTACCTGACACGACGCCTCGTGGACGTGTCCCAGGAGCTGATCATCAACGAGCGCGACCCCTTCGCCGAATCGGGTCCGATCCGCAGCCTGCTCATCGACAACGTGCGTCCCGACGAGCCCGGCCGTCGCTACTACCTCGAGTCACGGCTGTTCAGCCGAACCCTGGCCGAGGACCTCACCCTCTCAGACGGCACCGAGGTGCCCAAGGGGACCGAGATCGGTCTGCAGCTGATGGAGAAGATGCGCGACGACCCGGAGATCACCCAGGTCAGGGTCCTCTCCCCGCTGACCGACGAGTCGGAGTTCGGCATCAGCCGTGCTGCCTACGGCACCTCGCTCGCGACCGGCAGGACGATCGAAGCGGGCGAGGCCGCAGGAGTGATCGCGGCCCAGTCGATCGGTGAGCCGGGTACTCAGCTCACGATGCGTACCTTCCACACCGGCGGCATCGCGGCGGCCTCCGGTGACATCACCGGTGGGCTTCCGAGGGTCGTCGAGCTCTTCGAGGCCCGCAGCCCTCGCAACAAGGCGGTGCTCGCGCGCACTTCCGGTGTGGTTCGTATCGACGAGGAGGACTCCGGGGACTTCACGCTCACGGTCGTGGGTGACGACGGCGCCGAAGACACCTATGCGATCGCCAGGGAACGCCGCCTCGAGGTCTCCGACGGCGACGAGGTGACCGCCGGCGATGCGCTGGTGGAGGGTCCCCGCGACCCCAAGGAGCTACTCGAGATCAAGGGAGTCCGGGCCGTCCAGCAGTACCTGGTCAACGAGGTCCAGCGCGCCTACCGCGACCAGGGCGTGTCGATCCACGACAAGCACATCGAGTTGATCGTGCGTCAGATGACCCGTCGAGTGGTGGTGCAGGACGCAGGCGACTCCGACTTCCTGCCGGCGGACAAGATCGACCAGCGGTTGTTCAACGAGACGAACCGGATGTTGGTCCAGGAGGGCAAGACGCCCGCCGAGGGGCGCCCGGAGCTCATGGGCATCACCAAGGCCTCGTTGGCGACCGACTCCTGGTTGTCGGCTGCGTCGTTCCAGGAGACGACGCGGGTGCTCACCGAAGCCGCCATCGAAGGGCGATCCGACGGCCTGTTGGGGCTGAAGGAGAACATCATCATCGGCAAGCTCATCCCTGCGGGCACCGGGATGGCCCGCTACCAGGAGATCCAGGCATGGGCTCCTGACTACGAGGCCCCTGCGACGACGTCGTCGAGGACGGTGCGGACTACCTGGCCCGCCTGCCCAAGGGCGACTTCGTTGTGCCGACAGTCGATGGCGCCGATGCCGAGCCCGGCCTCGACACCGCGGCGGAGGCGCAGGCCGTGGGCGAGGTGGACACCGCCCAGGAGCCGTTCGTGTCCCCGGGGGAGTCCGAAGGCGGTGCCGAGGTGATCGAGTTCCCCACGGACCAGGTGGACTAGGTGCCACGCTGCGGTGGATGTGCACGCGCACGGACTTTGCCAACCCAGCACCGGAAACCTACGATGACTTGTCGGCTTCGGCCCGGTGTACCCGCGTCCAGTTCGCTCGGGCTCGTGATCCGAATCGGGGCCGCGCATCCCTACGGTTTGCTGCCGGGCCTGCGTCCGGTTGTGCAACACCGACGGCAACCCCGCCGATCCGAATCCGACGTCGCACGATAGAAAGCACCTGAGGTCACGCAGTGCCCACCATTCAGCAGTTGGTCCGCAAGGGCCGCACCAGCAAGCGGAACAAGGAGTCGACGCCGGCTCTGAAGGGAGCCCCGCAGCGACGCGGCGTGTGCACCCGTGTGTTCACCTCTTCACCGAAGAAGCCGAACTCGGCTCTGCGCAAGGTTGCCCGTGTGCGCCTGACCAGCGGTATCGAGGTGTCTGCGTACATCCCGGGTGAGGGCCACAACCTCCAGGAGCACTCCATGGTCCTGGTGCGTGGAGGTCGCGGAAGGACCTTCCAGGTGTGCGCTACAAGATCGTGCGCGGCACCCTCGACACATCGGGTGTCCGTGACCGTCGTCAGGCGCGTTCCCACTACGGCGCCAAGAAGGAGTCCTGATGTCCCGCAAGGGCCCGGCCCCCGGCGTGAGCTTGCACCCGATCCGATCTACGGCTCGGTGCTGGTCACCCAGTTCGTCAACAAGGTGCTCCAACGCGGCAAGCGATCGACCGCGGAGAGGATCGTCTACGACGCTCTGTCCACGATCGAGTCGCGCACCGGTGACGAACCCCTGGCGACGCTCAAGCGGGCGGTCGACAACATCAAGCCTCAGCTGGAGGTCCGCAGCCGACGCGCCGGCGGTGCCACCTATCAGGTGCCCGTGGAGGTGAAGCCTCGCCGGGCCAACACCCTGGCGGTCCGCTGGATCGTCGGGTTCGCGCGGGACCGCCGTGAGCGTTCCATGGCCGAACGCCTGGCGAACGAGATCCTGGATGCCTCCAACGGTGTCGGGGCCTCTGCCAAGCGCAAGGAGGACCTCCACAAGATGGCCGAGTCCAACCGGGCCTTCGCCCACTACCGCTGGTGAACCCCCGCTGCCGGTGACCTGCTCGCCGGCCGCAAGCCCATACCGCCCACCCACGAACCGACCGACGAGACGAGCAATGGCGCAGTACCCCCTCGACCGCACCCGCAACATCGGCATCATGGCCCACATCGATGCGGGCAAGACCACCACGACCGAACGGATCCTCTACTACACCGGCAAGTCCTACAAGATCGGTGAGGTCCACGAGGGCGGCGCCACGATGGACTGGATGGAACAGGAACAGGAGCGGGGCATCACGATCACCTCCGCTGCCACAACCTGCCACTGGACCGACACCGTGCACGGTGTCGAGCACCGGATCCAGATCATCGACACCCCCGGTCACGTCGACTTCACCGTGGAGGTGGAGCGGTCGCTGCGGGTGCTCGACGGAGCGGTCGCGGTGTTCGACGGCGTGGCGGGCGTGGAACCGCAGACCGAGACCGTGTGGCGTCAGGCCGACAAGTACGGCGTTCCGCGCATGTGCTTCGTCAACAAGATGGACCGGATGGGTGCCGACTTTCAAGGCGCTCGAGTCGATCAAGGAACGCCTCGGCGCGAACGTGGCGGTGCTCCAACTCCCGATCGGCTACGAATCCGACTACGCCGGTGTGGTCGACCTGGTGACGATGAAGGCCTGGATCTGGAGCTCCGAGGACCTGGGCGCTACCTGGAACGTCGAGGAGATCCCCGAGGACCTCGTGGAGAAGGCCGCGGAGTACCGCCACGAGTTGCTCGAGACGATCGCCTCGGTCGACGAGGAGCTCATGGAGAGCTACCTCGAGAACGACGACCTCACCGAGGAGGAGCTTCGCCGTGGCATCCGCGAGGCGACCCTTCACCACGGTGTGGTTCCGGTGCTCAACGGCACGGCGTTCAAGAACAAGGGGGTCCAGCCTCTGCTCGACGCCGTGTGCCTCTACATGCCTTCGCCGGCCGATCTTCCTCCGGTGGACGGCCTGGACCGCTCCGGGGAGCCGGTTCAGCGCAAGGCCGATGTGAACGAGCCGTTCGCGGCGCTGGCGTTCAAGATCATGACCGCACCGCATGTGGGAAGGCTCACCTACTTCCGGGTGTACTCGGGCAAGCTGGAGAAGGGCGGGCAGGTGTACAACCCACGCTCGACCACCAAGGAGCGGATCGGTCGTCTGTTGGAGATGCACGCCAACGACCAGATCGAAAAGGACGCGGTCTACGCGGGCGACATCGTGGCCGGCATCGGGTTCAAGAACACCCGCACCGGGGACTCGCTGTGCGATCCCAACAACATCATCGTGTTGGAGACCCTCGAGTTCCCCGAGCCTGTGATCCACGTAGCGGTGGAGCCGATGACCAAGGCCGACCAGGACAAGATGGGCAAGGCCCTCTTCGCTCTCAGCGAGGAGGATCCCACCTTCCAGGTCCGCACCGACGAGGAGACGGCCCAGACGATCATCTCGGGGATGGGGGAGCTGCACCTCGAGGTGCTCGTCGACCGGATGCTGCGCGAGTTCAAGGTCGAGGCGAACGTGGGCAAGCCCCAGGTCGCGTACCGCGAGACGATCACCCAGGGGATCGACAAGCACACCTACCTACACAAGAAGCAGACCGGCGGCACCGGTCAGTACGCGAAGATCGTGCTCAACCTGACCCCGGCGGGTCCTGGTGGTGGCTACGCGTTCGAGGACAACATCACCGGCGGCCGCATCCCCAAGGAGTACATCCCTCGGTCGACGCCGGGATCCAGGATGCGATGAGCACCGGAATCCTCGCGGGGTTCCCCATGGTGGACGTGCACGTGACGCTCGACGACGGTGACTACCACGACGTCGACTCCTCCGAGATGGCCTTCAAGATCGCGGGGACGATGGGCTTCAGGAAGCCGCCCGCAAGGCGGCACCCGTGCTGCTGGAGCCGATCATGGCGGTGGAGGTCGTCACCCCCGAGGACTACATGGGTGATGTGATCGGTGACCTCAACTCACGGCGGGGCCGGGTGGGCCAGATGGAGCAACGCGGTGCGAACCAGGTGGTCAACGCCGAGGTTCCGCTGTCGGAGATGTTCGGTTACTCCACCGATCTCCGCTCGAAGACCCAGGGCCGCGCCACCTACACGATGCAGTTCCACAGCTACCAGCAGACTCCCAAGAACGTCCAGGACGAGATCGTCGCCCGGGTCACCGGGCAGTAGGTCACCGCAACCCAGATCCTCAGGAAATACCGAGAAAGGCTGTTATCCGATGTCCAAGGAGAAGTTTGAGCGTACGAAGCCGCATGTGAATGTGGGGACGATGGGTCATATTGATCATGGGAAGACGACGTTGACGGCTGCGATCTCCAAGACGTTGTCTGATCGTGTTGAGGGGAATGTCTTTACTGAGTTCGACAGTATCGATAAGGCTCCTGAGGAGCGGGAGCGTGGGATCACGATCAATGTGTCTCATGTGGAGTATGAGACTGAGGCTCGTCATTATGCCCATGTGGATATGCCGGGGCATGCGGATTACATCAAGAACATGATTACGGGTGCTGCTCAGGTTGATGGCGCGATTTTGGTGGTTGCGGCTACGGATGGGCCGATGCCTCAGACTCGTGAGCATGTGGTGTTGGCTCGTCAGGTGGGTGTGCCTGCGATTGTGGTGGCCTTGAACAAGGTTGACATGGTTGATGACGAGGAGTTGTTGGAGTTGGTGGAGATGGAGGTGCGGAGCTTCTGTCTGAGTATGAGTTCCTGGTGATGATGCGCCGGTGGTTGCGGTGTCTGCGTTGAAAGGCGCTTGAGGGTGATGCGGCTGCTCAGGGATCCCAGGTGATGGAGTTGATGGGGTATGGGTGGATTCGTATATTCCTGAGCCTGTTCGTGAGTTGGACAAGCCGTTCTTGATGCCGATCGAGGATGTGTTTTCGATCACGGGTCGTGGGACGGTTGTGACGGGCAAGGTTGAGCAGGTGTGATCCGATACTGGTGATGAGATCGAGATCGTGGGGTTGAGGGAGACCGCGAAGACGACTTGCACTGGTGTGGAGATGTTCCGCAAGTTGTTGGATGAGGGGTCAGGCTGGTGACAACATCGGGGCGTTGTTGCGGGGGTGTTGACAAGGAGGATGTGCAGCGGGGTCAGGTGCTCGCGCAGCCTGGGTCGATTACGCCGCAGCCGCCGGGAAGCGAACGTGTATGTGTTGACCCAAGGAGGAGGGTGGTCGTCCAAGCCGTTCTTGCGAACTATCGTCCGCAGTTCTATTTCCGGACCACGGATGTGACTGGGACTGTGGAGTTGCCTGAGGGCACTGAGATGTGCATGCCTGGTGACAACACCGAGATGACTGTGGAGTTGATCGCTCCGATCGCGATGGATGAAGGCTTGCGGTTCGCGATCCGTGAGGGTGGTCGTACCGTCGGCGCCGGACGCGTCACCAAGATCCTCCAATAGGCGCCCATGCCCTGCCCGGCACCTTCGCACGGATCGCACTTGGCGGGGCCTGCAATCGTGCGTGGAGGGTTCTCCGTCGCGCCAGAGGTTGCCTAGGCGCCGCTACTTGACAGTCGATGACCACTCCGCCGTGAGCCGTCCCGGCTGCGGCACCGATGCCCAGAGGACTCCCCAGATGGCAGCTGCACAGAAGATCCGTATACGCCTCAAGGCGTACGACCACCAGGTCATCGACCAGTCGACCAAGAAGATCGTCGAGACGGTCACCCGCACCCAGGCCGTCGTCCGCGGACCGGTTCCGCTGCCGACCGAGAAGCACCGGTTCACCGTCATCCGTGGGCCGTTCAAGGACAAGGACTCCGCGAGCACTTCGAGATGCGCATCCACAAGCGCCTCATCGACATCGTGGAGCCCAACCCGAAGACGGTCGACTCGCTCCAGCGGCTCGACCTGCCTGCCGGCGTCGACATCGAGATCAAGATCCAGGACGCCTGACCGAGCGGGGTCGCGTCTGCGGTACGAGTCGTGTGAGCCCGCAGCGGGGATCACACGACTCGTGCCGTTCTGGGACTACCCAGAAGGGAATTTGCGTACCAGACGAGCACTGCTACAGTCGTGCGGTCGCCCCGGGGCTCGTGCTACGGGGATCGCTTCGAAGCTCCACCCCGGATTCAGGCCAACTGCGCTGCAGTCGGCCGGTGACCGGTGGAGGACCACCGTGCAACCGACGTCTGCCAAGGCCGCGCATGCGGAACCGGGCGGCAAAACCGAATCGTCGCTCCGTCGGGTCTGCCCGGCGGAGCGTTTGTGTGAGGCGGCACCTGCCTGAGGCCACGTATCGAGGGCCTGTGTAGGCAGCGGCCGGCGAGCTCACAGGGATTGTCAAGAAGGACAAGCCGATGGCGAACAAGGCAATAGTTGGAGAGAAGCTGGGCATGACCCAGGTCTGGGACGACGACAACAAAGGTCGTGCCCGTGACCGTGCTTCGTGTCGCCCCGGCCCGTGTGGTGCAGGTGCGGACTCCCGAACGTGACGGGTATGGCGCGTTGCAGGTCACCTACGGCCACAAGGACGCCAAGAAGCTGACCAGGGGGGCTCGCGGGCCACTACGCCGCAGCCGGGGTCGAGCCGGGAAGCAGGCTGGTGGAGCTGCGCCTCGACGACGTGGGCGACTTCGCGGTCGGCCAGGAGATCGGTGCGGACACCTTCGAAGCGGGCGACGTGATCGACGTGACCGCCGTGTCCAAGGGCAAGGGTTCGCCGGCACCATGAAGCGTCACAACTTCTCGGGCCAGCCGGCATCCCACGGCGCCCACCGGGTGCATCGCAAGCCTGGTGCCGTCGGTCAGTGCGCCACCCCCTCCCGGGTGTTCAAAGGGCGTGAAGATGGCGGGGCGGATGGGTGGCACCAACGTGACCACCCTCAACCTCGAGGTGGTGCGCTCGGACCCTGAGCAGCAGGTGGTGCTGGTCAAGGGCGCCGTACCGGGCCCCAAGGGTGGGGTCGTGTTCGTCCGCGACGCCGTCAAGGGCGGTTCGAAAGGTGGTGCTTCCTGATGCCTACGGTCCCGCTCCACGCATCCTCGGGAGGTCGGGCCGGTCAGGTCGATCTCGCCGATGACATCTTCGGCATCGAGCCCAACGTCGCGGTCATGCACCAGGTGGTCACCGCCCAGCTCGCCGCACGACGTGCGGGAACCCAGTCGACCAAGACCCGTCGCGAGGTCTCCGGTGGCGGCGCGAAGCCGTACCGCCAGAAAGGCACCGGCAACGCACGACAGGGCTCGATCCGCGCGCCGCACTACCGCGGGGGCGGAGTCGCTCTCGGACCGAAGCCACGTTCGTACGCCCAGCGCACTCCCAAGAAGATGAAGGCGCTCGCCCTGCGTTCGGCGTTGTCGGACCGTGCTGCGGACGACAAGGTCGTGGTGGTCGACTCCTACGGTTTCGATTCGCCGAGCACCAAGGCTGCTGCGAAGCTGCTCGCCGAGCTCGGCGTCGAGGGCCGGGCACTTGTGGTCGTGTCCCACGGGGACGAGGTGACGCAACGCTCGTTCCGCAACCTGGCGAACGTGCACCTCGTCACCACCGGGGAGCTGAACCCCTACGACGTGTTGGTGAGCGACTACGTCGTGTTCGCAACCGACACCCTTCCCGGGCAGGGGCCCATCGAGGAGGATGACCAGTGAAGGATCCACGCGACGTCATCCTGCGACCCGTGGTGTCCGAGAAGTCCTACGGACTGCTCGACTCCAACGTGTACACCTTCGAGGTGGCCTCCGAGGCCTCCAAGCCCGAGATCCGCGATGCCGTTCAGAGCATCTGGCCCGGTGCCAAGGTGCTCAAGGTCAACACGCTCAACCGCAAGGGCAAGCGGATCCGCAACAGGCGTTCGTTCACCTACGGGCGTCGCGCGGACACCAAGCGGGCCATCGTCACGCTCGCCGACGGCTCCATCGACCTCTTCGAGGGGAACTGACAATGGGAGTACGCAAGCGCAAGCCCACGAGCCCCGGTAGGCGTTTCCAGACCTCCGCTGACTTCTCCGAGCTGACCACGGACACTCCCGAGAAGTCGCTGCTGGTCTCCAAGAGCCGCACCGGTGGACGCAACAACTACGGCCGCAAGACGAGCCGCCATCGGGGCGGGGGTCACAAGCGCCAGTACCGGGTGATCGACTTCAAGCGTCGCAAGGACGGCGTTCCGGCCAAGGTCGCCTCGATCGAGTACGACCCGAACCGGACCTGCCGTATAGCGCTGTTGCACTACGTCGACGGCGAGAAGCGATACATCATCGCCCCGCGGACCTCTCGGTGGGTGACATCGTCCAGTCGGGCCAGGGGTCGGAGATCCGCGCCGGCAACGCGATGCCGCTGCGCTACATCCCCGTGGGCACGATCGTGCACAACGTCGAGCTCCAACCCGGTGCCGGTGCGAAGATGGCACGTTCGGCCGGTACCAGCGTGCAACTCGTCGCCAAGGAGGGTGATTTCGCCACCTTGCGCCTGCCCTCCACGGAGATGCGCAGGGTGCCGATCGACTGTCGGGCCACGGTCGGCGTGGTCGGCAACGCCGAGCACGACCAGGTGAAGATCGGCAAGGCGGGCCGCAACCGCTGGAAGGGTGTCCGCCCACAGACCCGCGGCGTTGCCATGAACCCCGTCGACCATCCCCACGGCGGTGGTGAGGGCAAGACCTCGGGTGGTCGTCACCCGGTGTCGCCCTGGGGCAAGCCCGAAGGGCGCACCCGTGACACGAACAAGCCGTCCCAGAAGTCGATCGTACGACGCCGCCGCACCCGCGGTTCGCGTCGCTGAGGTGAGGTGACAGGATGCCACGCAGCCTGAAGAAGGGTCCGTTCGTAGACGAGCATCTGCTCGCCAAGGTGGACGCACTCAACGAATCCGGCCAGAAGAACGTGATCAAGACCTGGTCGCGGCGGTCCACGATCATCCCCGACATGGTCGGTCACACGATCGCAGTGCACGACGGCCGTAAGCACGTCCCGGTGTACGTCACCGAATCGATGGTCGGTCACAAGCTGGGTGAGTTCGCACCCACCCGGACCTTCAAGTTCCATGCCGGCCAGGAACGGGGGGCCCGTAGATGAGCACCGGTGTCAACGCGACCCGCACCAACGAGGTGCCCGGGGTGCGTGCAAGGCTGAGCCATGCCCGCTTCTCGGCCTACAAGGCGCGTGAGGTGTTGGACCTGGTCCGGGGTGTGCCGGTGGGCGAGGCGCGCAGCATCCTCGAGCTGTGCGAACGTGGCGCCGCGACCCCGATCGTGAAGCTGCTCGACTCGGCTGTTGCCAATGCGGCCAACAACAACGACATCCCCCGGAGGAGCTCTTCGTGGGCGCGTGCTATGCGGATGAGGGCCCGACGCTGAAGCGTTGGCGCCCCAGGGCCCGTGGCCGAGCCACCAGGATCAACAAGCGCACCTGTCACATCACGGTGATCGTCAGCCGATACACGCCCGAGGAGATGGACGAGCGTCGCGCGTGACGAGCGGCGTGGCCGCACGACCACCGATGCTCGTGCAGAACGTGCACGCCGTGTGGCCCGTAGCCGTGCCGCCGAGGCGTCTGCGAGTCGGCAACGGACGACGATAGGCCGCCGTGGGGCAGGGGCCCCACGTTGGGAGGAGGCGGGCGTGGTCGAAGACCCGGGTGCCCGCGGGACGACGATAGGGCGTGGGGCAGGGGCCCCACGTTGCGGGAGGGGGCGTGGTCGAGACCGGTGCCCGCCGGGACGATGAGCGGCGGTCGAGCTGGGGGGGGGGGGGGGGGGGGGGGGGTCTGCGGAGGAGGCCGTAGTCGACGAGGCGTCTGCCGAGTCGGCAACGGACGACGATACGGCCGCCGTGGGCAGGGGCCCCACGTTGCGGAGGAGGCGGGCGTGGTCGAAGACCCGGGTGCCCGCCGGGAAGACAACACAGAGGAGACGAGCTGATGGGCCAGAAGGTCAACCCCTACGGCTTCCGGCTCGGTGTCACCACTGATTGGAAGTCACGCTGGTTCGCAGACCGCGAGGAGTACGTCGACTACCTCGTCGAGGACTGGCGGCTTCGCGACTACCTGATGAACAAGCTGCAGAACGCAGCGATCAGTCGCATCGAGGTGGAACGCACGCGTGACCGCCTTCGCATCGACGTGCACACGGCGCGTCCCGGCATCGTGATCGGTCGCCGTGGTGCTCAGGCCGACGAGCTTCGCTCGGACCTCACCAAGATGACCGGCAACCCGAAGGTCCAGCTCAACATCCAGGAGATCAAGCAGCCCGAGCTCGACGCGGCGCTGATCGCCCAGGGCGTTGCGGATCAGCTCGCCAACCGGATCGCGTTCCGGCGTGCCATGAAGCGTGCGGTGCAGAACGCGCAGAAGGCGGGGGCCGAGGGGATCAGGGTGCAGTGCTCCGGTCGCCTGGGCGGGGCCGAGATGAGCCGCAGCGAGTGGTATCGCGAGGGCCGTGTGCCGTTGCACACTCTGCGGGCCGACATCGACTACGGCTTCCGTGGGAGGCCCGCACGACCGCCGGGCGCATCGGCGTGAAGGTGTGGATCTACAAGGGCGACATCCTTCCCTACAAGGCCCTCAACGAGGACAAGATCGCCAAGGAAGCCGCCATGGCGGTGGGTGAGAGCGCCGGGGCTACCGAGCGTCCCAAGGTGGTCCTCGACCCGTCGGGCCCCGGCCACCGCTGGTGAGGGCGCGCCGGCTGCGACCACGACATCCGAGGGCGAAGAGGAGATCAAGCCACTCGTGGGCGAGGCGGATCCCGAGTTCGAGCGCCTTCTGGCCGAGGAGGAGGCGATCGAGGCATCCACCAAGGAGCACCACGAGACCCCCATTTCCGACCGGGAGATGCCGACTGATGTTGATGCCGAAGAAGGTCAAGCACCGCAAGCACCACCGGGGTCGCACCAAGGGCAATGCCAAGGGCGGTACCACGGTCACCCAGGGCGAGTACGGGATCATGGCCCTCGAGCCTGGGTGGATCACCGCCCGTCAGATCGAGGCTGCACGTATCGCCATGACCCGTCACATCAAGCGTGGCGGCAAGGTGTGGATCAACGTGTTCCCGACAAGCCGGTCACCCAGAAGCCCGCCGAGACCCGCATGGGATCGGGCAAGGGCAACCCGGAGCGTTGGGTGGCGGTCGTGCGGCCGGGCCGGGTGCTCTTCGAGCTCTCCTACCCCGACGACGGCGTGGCACGCGCGGCACTCGACCGCGCGATCCAGAAGCTACCCATCAAGGCGAAGATCATCGACCGTGAGGAGGGCTTCTGATGGCACGTGCGATCCTCACCGAGATGGGTCTCGAGGAGCTCGTGACCCGCCCTGGCCGAGGAGAAGGAGCGTCTGTTCAAGCTCCGCTTCCAGATGGCCACGGGCCAGCTGGAGAACTCCGCCGCGATCCGCAACGCCAAGAAGGACATTGCCCGGCTCATGACCGAGTTGCGGGCACGAGAGATCGTCGCTGCGGAAGCGGCGGCCGGAGGTGCGTCATGACGGAGTCGGCCGGCGGTGCCGCGAAGCCCGAGCGCAATGCCCGCAAGGTGCGTGAGGGCCTGGTGACCTCGAACTCGATGGACCGCACCGCCGTGGTCACCGTGACCGAGCGCAAGCGGCACCCCGGGCACAACAAGACCATGCGCCGTGACAAGAACCTCTACGTCCACGACGCGGACAACGACTTGAACGTCGGCGACCGCGGTGCGTGTGATGGAGACCCGCCCCCTGTCCAAGACCAAGCGCTGGCGCGTGGTCGAGGTCCTGGAGCGTGCTCGATGATCCAACAGGAGACCCGGCTACGGGTTGCAGACAACTCGGGCGCCCGCGAGGTGCTCGTGATCAAGGTGCTCGGTGGCTCCCGCCGCCGGTACGCGGCCATCGGCGATGTGGTGGTGGCGACCGTGAAGGACGCCATCCCCGGTGGTGGTGTGAAGAAGGGCGAAGTCGTGAAGTGCGTCGTGGTGCGCACCCGCAAGGAGAAGCGCCGCGCGGACGGCAGCTACATCCGCTTCGACGAGAACGCAGCAGTGCTGATCAACGACCAGCGTCAACCGCGTGGCACCCGCATCTTCGGTCCGGTGGGCCGTGAGCTGCGAGACGCGAAGTTCATGCGGATCGTGTCGCTCGCCCCGGAGGTCATCTGATGAGGATTCGCAAGGGAGACAAGGTCATAGTCCTCAAGGGCAAGGACCGTGGCAAGACCGGTGAGGTGATCACTGCCATGCCGGCACGCAACAAGGTGATCGTCGACGGCGTGAACGTGGCCAAGCGTCACCAGAAGCCGACCCGTTCGATGCAGCAGGGCGGCATCATCGACAAGGCGATGCCGATCGATGCTTCGAACGTGGCGCTCGTGGAGGACGGCCGACCGACGCGGACCCGTGTGCAGGTCGCATCCGACGGCACCAAGACGCGTGTCTCGAAGCGCAGCGGAGGTGAACTGTGACCACATCGATCACACCGCGACTCAAGGAGCGCTACGTCAACGAGGTCCGCAGCCAACTGCGTGACCAGCTCGGCTGCAACATCATGGAGGTGCTGCGGCTCGAGAAGATCGTGGTGAACGTGGGCGCCGGCGCCGCGGTGGACAACAAGGGCCTGATCGAGAAGATCGTGGCCGACATGACCGCCATCTGCGGCCAGAAGCCCGTGGTGACGCGGGCCAAGAAGTCGATCGCAGGGTTCAAGCTCCGCGAGGGCAACCCGATCGGGGTCAAGGTGACGCTCCGCTCGGCGCAGATGTGGGAGTTCTTCGATCGCCTGGTCACCCTCGCGATCCCCCGAATACGCGACTTCCGCGGTCTCAGCCCCAAGTCCTTCGACGGCCGGGGCAACTACACCTTCGGGGTGACCGAGCAGCTCATCTTCCCCGAGATCGACTACGACAAGATCGACGCAACACGTGGAATGGACATCACGATCGTGACCACCGCCCGTACAGACGCCGAGGGCCGGGCACTGCTCGACGCCTTCGGCTTCCCGTTCCGACGCGAGGGAGTCTGAGATGGCAAAGCAGGGACTCAAGAACAAGCAGCAACGCACGCCGAAGTTCAAGGTGCGGGGCTACACCCGTTGCCGCCGATGTGGTCGACCGCGTTCGGTGTACCGCCGGTTCGGGCTGTGCCGGGTGTGCCTGCGCGAGCTGGCACACGCCGGTGAGATCCCCGGTGTGACCAAGGCGAGCTGGTGAGGGAGGTCCAGACATGTCGATGACAGATCCAATTGCAGACATGCTCACCCGCATCCGCAACGCGAACACCGCGATGCACGACGAGGTGCGCATGCCGTCGTCGAAGCAGAAGGTTGCTCTGGCGGAGGTGCTCAAGGCCGAGGGTTACATCGTGGACTTCCAGGTCGCGGATGATCCTTCGTCGCCGGGGAAGCTGCTCAGCATCGACCTCAAGTACTCGCCCGACCGGCGCCGCGTGATCTCCGGGTTGCGTCGTGTCTCCACACCGGGCCTGCGTGTCTACCGCAGGCACCGCGACATCGAGCGTGTGCTCGGTGGCCTCGGTGTGGCTGTCCTGTCCACCTCCAAGGGGCTCATGTCCGACCGCGAGGCTCGTCGCCGGCGCGTCGGCGGTGAGGTCCTGTGTCACGTCTGGTGAGTAGGTACTGATGTCACGAATCGGAAAGGCCCCGATACCCGTACCTGAC
The DNA here is from genome assembly GCA_027493675.1 of Microthrixaceae bacterium. Lineage (GTDB taxonomy): Bacteria > Actinomycetota > Acidimicrobiia > Acidimicrobiales > Microtrichaceae > JAMLGJ01. Next base: position 545,341 of record JAOSKI010000001.1, read on the forward strand.
GGTGTGGACGTGTCCATCGCGGACGGCACCGTCACGGTCAAGGGTCCCAAGGGGGAGCTGTCCCAGAAGATCCCCGAGCGCATCACGGTGCGCCAGGACGGCGGTGAGCTCCTCGTCGAGCGTGTCAACGACGAGCGCGAGAGCCGATCGCTGCACGGCCTCATGCGTTCCCTGGTGTCGAACATGGTCACCGGGGTCACCGAGGGCTATGTGAAGAACCTGGAGATCCAGGGTGTGGGCTACAGGGCCACCCCGAAGGGGCGACCGGTCCCTCGAGCTCGCACTCGGGTTCTCGCACCCGGTCAACATCGAGGCCCCCGAAGGCATCACCTTCAACGTGCCCGTGCCCACCCAGATCGAGGTTCACGGCATCGACAAGCAGCTGGTCGGCCAGGTGGCGGCCAACATCCGCCGCTGGCGTCAGCCCGAGCCCTACAAGGGCAAGGGCGTGCGCTACGCGGTGAGCACGTCCGTCGCAAGGCCGGCAAGGCCGGCAAGTGAGCGCGGCAACCGAGAGCGGCGAGTGTGAGAGGTAGTTGATGAGCGACAAGTCGAAGAAGAAGCGGGATCTCCGCAAGCGCCGTCACGCCAGGGTCCGGCGAAGCGTCATCGGAACCGCGCAGCGTCCGCGCCTCGCGGTGTTTCGGTCCAACCGCCACATCGTGGCCCAGGTGATCGACGACGGCGCCGGCGCCACCCTCGCCGCGGCCAGCTCCCATGAGGCCGATCTGCGCGGCGCGGGCTCCGGCTGCGACGCGGCGGCCAAGGTCGGCGTGTTGGTGGCCGAGCGAGCCCGAAGTGCAGGAATCGAATCCGTCGTGTTCGACCGGGGCGGCAACCGCTACCACGGTCGGGTCGCAGCTCTCGCTGATGCTGCGCGACGCAGGACTGGAGTTCTGATGGCAATCAATGCGACCGACGACCTGGCCCTTCGTGAGTCACGTGTCATCAACATCAACCGCGTGGCCAAGGTGGTGAAGGGCGGACGCAGGTTCTCCTTCACCGCGCTGGTGGTGATCGGAGACGGCGCAGGCCGTGTCGGGTTGGGTTACGGCAAGGCCAAGGAGGTGCCCCTCGCGATCCAGAAGGGCACCGAGGAGGCGAAGCGCAACCTGTTCTCGGTGCCGATGGCAGGAGGCACGATCGTGCATCCCGTCACGGGTGTCTGTGGTGCGGGGCGTGTCATGTTGAAGCCGGCTGCGCCCGGTACCGGTGTGATCGCAGGCGGTGCCGCCCGTGCGATCCTCGAGGAGGCGGGCATCGAGGACGTGCTGTGCAAGTCGATGGGCTCGCCCAACTACATCAACGTGGCCAAGGCGACCATCAACGGCCTGCAGCAGCAGCGCCGGCCCGAGGACATCGCAGCCCTCCGTGGCCTGCCTGCCGATGAGATCGTTCCAGGTGGCCTGCTGCGTGCCTACCGGAGGCCGCCGCCGGTCGGTCGAGGAGGAATGATGGCGAAGTTGAGGATCACCCAGACCCGTTCCTCGATAGGTACCAAGCCCAAGCAGCGTGGGACGCTGCGGTCCCTGGGCCTGGGCCGCATCGGCAAATCGCACACGATCGAGGACTCCCCCGAGCTGCGGGGACAGATCGCAAAGGTTCCGCACCTGGTCGAAGTTGAAGAGGACGACTGATGAAGATCCATGACCTGAAGCCGGCCGAAGGGTCGCGTAGGCGTTCCAAGCGAGTGGGCCGTGGTATCGCAGGCAAGGGTGGCAAGACCGCCGGCCGCGGCACCAAGGGCCAACGCGCACGAGGGACCGTCCCTGTCGGATTCGAGGGAGGCCAGCTGCCGCTGGCGATCCGCGCACCCAAGCTGCGGGGTTTCAACAACCCGTTCCGCGTCGAGTACCAGGCGATCAACCTGGACACGATCGAGGAGTCGGGGCTCACAGAGGTGACTCCCGAGACGTTGCTCGCGAAGGGCCTCGTCGGCAAGGGCTCGCTGGTGAAGGTGCTCAGGCGCGGGTCGCTCACCCGTGCTGTCACGGTCAAGGTGCATGCGTGCTCGCGTACCGCAGAGGCGGCGATCACGGATGCGGGTGGTACCTTCGAGGCACTGCCGCTGCCCTTCTCGGTGCGCCCCGCGTTCTCCGGAAGCGCTCACACCAACCGCTGACAACCCCGGGGGATCAGCGGTCCACATCGCCGAAAGCACCCACGCCCTAGGAGCCACCACCAGTGTCCCGTATCGGCAACATCATCAAAGTGCCCGATCTTCGCAACAAGGTGCTGTTCACCCTGGCGATGCTGGTCCTCTACCGGTTCGGGTCGTTCCTGCCGGTCCCGGGCGTCGACCAGAACGCGGTGAGGGCCATCGAGGACCAGGCCCGCGAAGGGGGTGTGCTCGCCTACCTGCAGTTGTTCTCGGGCCGGGCGCTGACGCAGTTCAGCCTGTTCGCGCTGGGCATCATGCCCTACATCACGGCTTCGATCATCATGCAGATCCTGCAGGTCGTCATTCCGAAGCTCCAGGAGTGGCAGCAGCAGGGCGCGGTTGGCCAGCGCAAGATCACCCAGTGGACCCGCTACGTCACGATCGGGATCTCGGTGTTGCAGGCGACCGGGTTCACCTTCCTGTTCGCGAACGGCGGTGGTGGGCTCACGGGCGGGTCCAACATCAACCTCGTGTCGGTGTGGAGCCCGATGCGGGTGATGCTCATCGTGGTCTCGCTCACAGCCGGCTCCGCTCTGCTCATGTGGATGGGCGAGTTGATCACCAACCGCGGCGTGGGCAACGGCATGTCGCTGATCATCTTTGCGTCGGTCGTCTCGGGTATGCCCGCGGCCTTCTCGGCCATCTACGGCTCCGAGAACGGAACCGTCAAGCTCGTGATGTTCATCGCCATGTTCGTGGCCATGATCGGCTTCATCGTGTTCGTGGAGCAGGGGCAGCGGCGGATCCCGGTCCAGTTCGCCAAGCGTGTGGTCGGTCGCAAGCAGTACGCCGGTCAGTCCACCTACATACCCTAAAGGTCAACCAGGCCGGTGTGATCCCGATCATCTTCGCGAGCGCCGTGCTGAACCTGCCGGTGCTGATCTCCCAGATCCTGCCTTCGGACGGTTGGGGAGCCAGCGTCTCGAAGTGGATCAACGACAACCTCGTCAACACGATCAATCCGATCTACCTCACCCTCCTCGGCGTGCTGATCGTGGGCTTCGCCTACTTCTATACGGCGATCTCCTTCGACCCGGTGCAACAGGCCGACAACCTGCGCAAGCAGGGTGGGTTCATCCCCGGGATCCGACCGGGGCCGCAGACCGAGACGTACCTGACCAAGGTGCTGAACCGCATCACCCTCCCCGGAGCGTTGTTCATCGCGATGCTCGCGGTCGTGCCGACCGTGCTTGTCTCCGCGCTGGTTGGTGGCAGCTCCAACGCTGCGTTCGCCTTCGGAGGCACCTCACTGCTGATAGCGGTGGGCGTCGCTCTCGAGACCATGAAGCAGGTGGACAGCCAGCTCATGATGCGCAACTACGAAGGCTTCCTGTCCACCAAGTGAGATGTGCGCAACGGCAGGGTTGAACAAGGGTCCCGTATCGACGGCGTACCCGGAGGGGGGAACCACATGGCTGAGCACGCCGATCGACCGATCCGCTTGATCGTGTTCGGACGCCAGGGCGCCGGCAAGGGCACCCAGGCGGTGCGCCTTGCCGAGCGATTCGGGATACCGCACGTCTCCACCGGTGACATGCTGCGCGAGTCGGTGAGGGAGGGCACCGCGTTCGGTCTCAGGGCCAAGGAGTACATGGACGCAGGCCGGCTGTTGCCCGATGACGTGATGCTCGGAATCGTCTCTGAGCGCCTCGAGCGTCCTGATGCCGAGGGAGGTTGGCTGCTCGACGGCTTCCCCGCACGGCCGGGCAGGCCGAGGACCTCCAGGGTCTCGCGCCCGACGAGGGGATCAGCCTGGCTATCAACTTGGATGTGCCTGAGGATGTCGTGGTGGAGCGGATCTCCTCGCGCCGGGTGTGCGAGGAGTGCGGGACGATCTACGCGATCGGGGATCCCTCGGCGGACCTCTGGTCGTTGCGAACGGTGTGGTGGCAACGTCAGCCAGCGTGACGACGACACCGAATCGGCCGTGAGGGCCCGGCTAGCCACCCACACCGAGCAGACGGCACCGCTGCTCGAGTGGTTCGAGTCCCAGGGCCTGTTGGTGACCGTCGACGGCACCGGTGGGCCCGACGAGGTGGCCGACCGCGGGCGATGCGGTGGACGCGCGGCTGTGAGCAAGCAGCCCGGCCGCCTTTGCTCGGATCAGTTCAAGGCTCTAATGTAGTTCGTCGGCCGCAGAGCCCCTGTGGTTTCGCGTCGATCCGCCTCAAGCCCCCCGGGGCCCGACAGGAGGAAGAGTTCTGCCCAAACCCAAAGAAGACGCCATCGTTCTCGAGGGAACGGTCACCGAATCGCTGCCGAACGCCATGTTCCGGGTTGAACTGGAGAACGGACACGAGGTGTTGGCGCACATCTCCGGAAAGATGCGGATGCACTACATCCGGATCCTCCCGGTGACAAGGTGCAGGTGGAACTCACTCCCTACGACCTCTCCAGGGGTCGCATCACATACCGCTACAAGTGATCCAAGGGATCGCACATCGATGATCCCCCCGGGATCCAAACCGCCACTACTGAACAGGCTGCCCACGCCATGAAGGTCCGACCCAGCGTCAAGAAGATCTGTGAGAACTGCAAGGTCATCCGCCGTGATAGGCGTGTGATGGTCATCTGTGACAACCCGCGCCACAAGCAGCGCCAGGGCTGACACGGTGCGTAGCACATCCATCACGGGAACCCCGGTTCGGCAAGGCAGGGAAGGTACACAACACTGATGGCACGGATAGCAGGCGTCGACATCCCACGCGAGAAGAGACTGATCATCTCGCTTACATACATCTACGGGGTCGGCAACGCCACCGCCGCGAGGGGATCTGCGAGGCCACAGGGGTGGATCCCTCCACCCGCGTGAAGGATCTCACCGATGCCGAGGTGGGCCGAGCTGCGCAGCCAGGTCGAGGGCAACTTCAAGATCGAGGGTGATCTCCGTCGTGAGGTCAACCAGAACATCAAGCGCAAGATGGAGATCGGCTGCTACCAGGGCCTGCGGCATCGTCGTGGGCGCCGGTGCGGAGCCAGCGCACCCACACCAACGCCCGAACCCGCAAGGGTCCCAAGAAGACCGTCGCAGGCAAGAAGAAGGTCAGGAAGTAGCAATGGCGAAACCAGCCGCAGGGGGCCGTCGTCCCCGTCGCAAGGAGCGCAAGAACGTCGCCCACGGCGTGGTGCACATCAAGAGCTCCTTCAACAACACGATCGTGTCGATCACCGACCTCGACGGCAACGTCCTGTCGTGGGCATCCGCGGGCAATGCCGGGTTCAAAGGGCTCGCGCAAGTCGACACCCTTCGCGGCCCAGCTCGCCGCTGAGCAGGCGGCCCGCAAGGCGATGGACCACGGCGTGCGCAAGGTGGACGTTGTCGTGAAGGGCCCCGGATCGGGACGCGAGACAGCGATCCGCTCGATCCAGAACGTCGGCATCGAGGTCACGGGCATCAAGGACGTGACCCCGGTGCCCCACAACGGTTGCCGGCCACCCAAGCGGCGGAGGATGTAGGAGATGTCCCGCTACACAGGACCCAAGGCGCGGGTGTCGCGCCGCCTCGGCACCAACATCTGGGGCACTGCGGGTGAGAACCGTGCGATGGAGAACCGTCCGTACCCGCCCGGGGAGCACGGTCGCACCCGTCGCCGCGGCAACGTGAGCGAATACCTGCTGCAACTGCAGGAGAAGCAGAAGGCACGTTTCACCTACGGGTTCGGCGAACGCCAGTTCCGGAACCTCTACAAGGAGGCCAACCGCCGTCCGGGTGTCACCGGCGAGACCCTGTTGGTCTTCTGCGAGTTGCGGCTCGACAACGTGGCTTACCGCGCCGGGTGGGCGGCTACCCGTCCCCAGGCACGCCAGTTCGTCTCGCACGGACACGTCGAGGTCAACGGCCGGCGTGTCAACGTTCCGAGCTACCGACTTCGCAAGGGCGACGTGGTGCGCCTCCGGGACAAGTCCCGAAACATGGTCGTGATCCAATGGAATCAGGAGCACTACGGCCGCACCCCCGCCACCCTGGCTCCGAAGCGGCCGACGGCGGCCAGGAGGTGACCGTGCGGGAGCTTCCGTTGCGTGAGCACATCGATGTGCCCGTCAAGGAGTCCCTGATAGTCGAGCTCTATTCCAAGTAGTACCGAATCCCGACAACCCGTACAGCCCCAGCACCACACAGCGAATCCGCCACCAGAGGTTTCACAAATGCTCGTCATCCAGCGACCCACAGTCGAACCAGTCGAAGATGCAGTCGGCAACACGCAACGATTCGCCGTCTCGCCGCTCGAACCGGGTTTCGGGCACACGCTCGGGAACTCCTGCGGCGCACGCTGCTGTCGTCGATACCCGGCACCGCGATCACCGAGGTCCGCTTCGATGACGCGCTGCACGAGTTCGACACGATCGCCGGCGTCACCGAGGACGTGACCGACATCATCTTGAACCTCAAGGACATCGTGCTGCGCTCCGAGCTCGACGAGCCCAAGACAGTCAGGTTGGACGTCACGGGTCCCAAGGAGGTCACCGCGGCGGACATCCAGCTCGTCGACGACATCGAGGTGCTGAACCCCGACCAGCACATCGCGAGCGTGAACGCCAAGGGACGTCTCAGCGTGGATCTCACGATCGACCGTGGCAAGGGGTATCTGTCGTCCTCCGGCCAGGCCGCGGCAACCATCGGGTCGATTCCCATCGACGCCATCTTCGCTCCGGTGCGCAGGGTGTCGTTCCTTGTGGAGCCGACCCGTGTGGAGCAGTCGACCGAGTACGACCGCCTGGTGATCACCGTCGAGACCGACGGCTCGATCGAGCCGCGTGAGGCGATGGCGTCGGCGGGCGCCACACTGCGCTCGCTGGTGGAGTTGGTGGAGAACATGGCCGAGGAGCCTGAAGGCCTCAGCCTTTCCGGAGGTGGTGTCCACGGTGGTCAGCTCGCCCGACCTCGAGCTGTCCGTGGAGGACCTGGATCTTTCCGAGCGTCCCCGCAACTGCCTCAAGCGCGCCCAGGTGAACACGGTCGGTGAGCTTCTCGAGAAGTCCGAGGACGACCTGTTGGCGATCACCAACTTCGGCCAGAAGTCACTCGACGAGGTGCTCGAGAAGCTCGACGCACGAGGCTTGTCGCTGCGTGGCAACGACTGACCGAACGAGACCCAGGACCCGAACATGCCTGCAACACCCACCAAGGGCCACCGGTTCGGTGGCAGCCCGAAGCACCAGCGTCTGATCATGGCGAACCTGGTCTCCTCGCTCGTCGCGTCACCGACGGGGATCGAGACGACTCTTGCCAAGGCCAAGGCTCTGCGCCCCATCGCCGAGAAGCTGATCACCAAGGCGCGCAAGGGTGGCCTGCACAATCACCGTCAGATCCTCGCGTACGTGGGTGATCAGGAGATCGCCGCGATCCTCATGGACGAGGTTGGTCCTCGCTACGCGGATCGACCCGGTGGCTACACCCGGATCCTCAAGCTGGGTCCGCGGCCGGGTGACAACGCTCCGATGGCGCATCGAACTGGTGTAACCCACCCCCCTTCACCCCCACAGGCGAACTGTCCGGTCTCAGGCGCGGAATCCGCGCCTGAGACCGGACAGTTCGCTGGGTGGGTCGCCTGGACCGGACAGTTCGGCTGGGTGGGTCGGCACGGGACCCCACCGGGTGGCATGGTGTGAGGCGTGACCGACCCGCCGGAATCCCCTGACGTCGCCGGACCGGCGGAGGTGCGAATCGACCCGCCGGTCGGGGGATTTGACCGTTGCAGGCTGACGCTCGCCTACGACGGCAGCGGCTTCAGGGGGTTCGCGCCCAACGCGGGTGTGCGTACCGTCGGCGGCGAGTTGTCAACGGCGCTGGCGAAGGTGCTCGGAACCGAGATCGAGCTCGCGGTCGCCGGGCGTACCGACGCGGGCGTTCACGCCAGGGGCCAGGTCGTGTCCTTCGATGCGCCCAGTGGCAGCGTCGAGCCCGTGGAGCTGCGCCGCTCGCTCAACTCGCTGCTGGGCCCGAGCATCGTGGTGCGCGAGGTCCAGCCCGCGGCGGCGGACTTCCACGCCCGCTTCTCTGCCCGCTGGCGTCGCTACCGCTACCGGTTGCTCACAGCCGAGGTGCCGGACCCTTTCCTCGGCGCCACGACCTGGTGGATGCCAGGCCCTGGACCATCACCGCATGGCCGACGCCGCGCACGTGCTTGTCGGAACCCATGACTTCTCTTCGTTCTGCAGGCGCCCGAGGGACCGGCCCGATGCATCGCTGGTTCGCAGCGTCACCGAGCGCGCTGGAGCCAGGAACCGGGCGACGACGGCCGGGTGCTCACCTTCGAGATCACCGCGACCGCGTTCTGTCACCAGATGGTGCGCAGCATCGTGGGCACGCTGGTGGAGATCGGAAGAGGTGTTCAGGGTGTCGACGCCGTCGCCGCCGCTCTCACCCACGCCGACCGGTCACTCGCGGGCCAGTTGGCGCCTCCGTGTGGCCTGATCCTGTGGGAGGTCGGCTACTGACGGCCCCGGGTCAACCCGGAGGTGCCCGGGCGACGGCTGTAGGGGAAGCTCACAGCAACGGGTGCAGATCCGCCCACGGGCGGACCCGTTCGAAGTTCGCGCCCGCCCCGAGCACGCCGATGTCATCCCAGGGGCGACCCACGATCGACATGCCGATCGGCAGGCCATCGGAGTCCCACCCGCACGGCACCGAGATCACCGGGCAGCTCGCCGCCAGGTTGAACGGATAGGTCATCAACCAGCCGAGGATCCGATCACGCAGCGGACGACCGGTGAACTCCGGAGGGTGATCCAGGTCGTCGGGGAACGCCGTGCAGGGCATCGTGGGAACCACGAGCAGGTCGTGATCCTCGAACAGCTCCATGAGCTGATCCCACATCGCCTTGCGCAACGCACTCGCCTGGTGGAGCTCGGCCATCCCCAACGCGGCACCCGAGCTGATCAGCTCCAACAACTCGGCGTCGACCTCATCGCCGAGTCCCTCCGTGGGCAACAAGGGCTCGAACTGGCCGTAGAAGGCCTGCCAGTGCAGCCACATGACCTCGATGAGGTCCCCCAACCGGGTTCGACCTGGGCGAGCCGACAACCCAGGTCCGCCGAGAAGACCTCGGCCGCATCCTGAACCGCAGTGGCCACCTCGGGGTTCACCTCGAAGCCCGGCAGTCCGGGTGCCCATCCCACGCTCCGGCCGGCGATGCCCGCGTGCAGGTCGGCCCCCGGGTCGATTCCGCTGGCGCCGACCGAGCGCGGGTCGCGGGCATCGAAGCCCTCGATCACCGAGAGCATCAGGGCCGCGTCGGCGACTGTGCGGGCCAGGGGGCCGTGGTGCACGATCGTCTGGTCGAACCCGTATTCGGCGGGCACCCGCCCGAAGGACGGCTGAAACCCACCACGCCGCAGAACGAAGCGGGGATCCTGATGGAGCCGGCACCGTCGGATCCATCGGCGATGGGAACCATTCCGGCGGACACTGCGGCGGCCGATCCGCCGCTGGAGCCCCCTGCGGTGCGGTCGCTGCGCCATGGATTGGTGGTCCTACCGAAGGCGTGACAGCGTGACGCCCTGGTAACCCAACTCGGGGGTGTTCGACTTGCCCACGAACAACCCACCGGCCGCGGCCATCCGGGACGCGACCACAGATGACTTCGTCGCCACCGCGTCACGCAGCATGGGAAGTCCGTAGCTGGTGGGCACCCCGGCGACATCGTCGAGGTCCTTGATCACATAGGGCACGCCGTGCAGTGGGCCACGCGGGCCGCTCGAGGCCAGCTCCGCCGCGAGGGCTGCTGCGTCGTTGCGCACCTGGTCTGCGTCGTGATGCACGACCGCGCCGATGTCGGGTCGACCTCGGCGATCCGGGTGATCGTCGCCTCGGCGATTTCGATCGGCGACAGTTCGCCCGCGCGCACCTCTGCGGCCATCTCGGTGGCCGACATCCAGGTGAGATCCTTCATGTGCCCGCTCCTCGGACCGCCAGGAACGCCGGATCGTGCCGGCGATCGATCGCCCAACGGTAGGCTGCTCGGCCACCGCTGGGTGGGCTTGCCCCCGAATCAGGGCGACCGGTAGCCTTGGCGGTCGGCTCAAGCGCCCTCGTGCGTCAAGGTCGGGACCGATGGCCCGGCACGAGGGTCGGGCCAGATCGTCTGCGACCCCGAGGCGGGTTGCCCGCAAGGAAGTGAACGCTGTGCGCACCTACACCCCCAAGGCATCCGAGATCGAACGCTCGTGGTATGTCGTCGATGCCGACGGACTGACGCTCGGTCGGATGGCGACCGAGGTGGCGCGGCGCCTGCGCGGCAAGCACAAGGCCACCTTCGCTCCCCACATCGACACCGGCGATCACGTGATCATCGTGAACGCCGAGAAGGTTGTCCTGTCACCCGGCAAGGCCGAGGCCAAGCGGATCTGGCGTCACTCGGGCTACCCGGGCGGCATCCGTTCGGAGACCTACGCCGACATGCTGGAGCGTGCACCCGCCGAAGCGGTGCGCCGCACCGTGAAGGGCATGCTGCCGAAGAACCGCCTGGGTCGCAGGATGGCGACCAAGTTGAAGGTGTATGCGGGACCCGGAGCACCCGCATGCCGCCCAACGCCCCGAGCCCCTCGAGATCCCCGGTGCCCGCGCCAGGATCTGATCTCACGAGCACCCCCGCAGGAAAGCCGACCGGAGAACACCCGAGATGACCCAACCACTCACCCAGACCACCGGCCGTCGCAAGCGGGCCATCGCTCGTGTGCGGGTGCGTCCCGGTGGCGGAGCGATAACCGTCAACGGCCGTGATGTCGAGGACTTCTTCCCGAACGCCACGCACCGGATGATCCTCAGCGAGCCGTTGCGGCTAACCGAGACCGACAAGGTCTACGACGTGGATGTGACCCTCCACGGTGGTGGTACGAGTGGGCAGGCGGGTGCGGTTCGCATGGGCATCGCACGCAGCCTCGTCGAGCTTGATCCCGACCTGCGCGCCACGCTCAAGCAGGCCGGGTTCCTGACCCGCGACGCACGCGAGAAGGAGTCCAAGAAGTACGGCCTCAAGAAGGCTCGCAAGGCTCCGCAGTACTCCAAGCGCTGATCGCGTTGGACGTTCGTTTTGGCACCGATGGTGTCCGGGGGTCGCGAACGTCGACGTGACACCCGAGGTGGCCTCGCCATCAGGCGCGCGGTCACCGAGGTCCTCGGTGTGGATCGGGTGGTGACCGGACGTGACACCCGCCGGTCCTCGTCGATGCTCGAATCCGCCGCGCTTGCGGGAGCGGCATCGCGGGGGAGCCCGGGCGTTGTCCGCCGGCGTGGTCCCCACACCCGCCGTGGCCCACGCCTGTCGCGCGCCGTCGCCTACCGCCGGGATCATGGTTTCGGCGTCGCACAACCCGTTCCCCGACAACGGTCTCAAGGTGTTCGCGCCCGGCGGGCACAAGCTCGGCGACGACGAACAGCACGCCATCGAGTCCTACCTCGGCGCGCAGACGCATCCCGGGTCGGCGGACTCGGGAGTCTCGGGCCCCTCGGTGCCCACCGGTGCGGAGATCGGTTCGGTGGGGGTGCTGGAGGATCCGCTCGGTGACTACGAAGCATCGCTGATCGCTGCCATCGGTGGCAGGTCACTCGAAGGCATCAGGTTGATCCTCGATTGCGCCAACGGCTCCAACTCGATGGTCGCGCCGCGGGTCCTGCGCCATCTGGGTGCATCTGTGGAAGTGATGGCCGACAATCCCGACGGGGTGAACATCAACGACGGCTGCGGGTCCAATCACCCAGAGGCGCTTGCCTCAGCGGTCGTGGGACGTGACGCTGCGTTGGGAATCGCCTTCGACGGCGACGCCGATCGTGTCGTGGCTGTGGATCACACGGGTCGCGTGATAGACGGAGACCACCTGATGGCGATGTGCGCCATCGATCTGCACTCGCGTGGGATGTTGCCGGGTGACACGGTCGTGGTGACGGTCATGACCAACCTCGGGTTCCGGCGGTCCATGGGTTCTCATGGGATCTCCGTCGTGGAGACACCGGTCGGGGACCGCCACGTCCTGGAGGCGCTGCGTGCCGGCGGCTACGGAGTGGGCGGTGAGCAGTCAGGCCACATCGTGTTCGCACAGCACAGCACCACCGGTGACGGCCTGCTGAGCGCGTTGGTGGTGCTCGACCTGATCTCGCGGTCCGGCCGCAGTCTCGCCGAACTCGCGGACGCTGCGATGACCCGGCTTCCACAGGTGCTGGTGAACGTGCCGGTCAGCGAACCCATGACCGACGCACCCCAGCGACTCGCGGCCCAGGTTGCGCACGCCGAAGGAGAGCTGGGCGATTCGGGGAGGGTGGTGTTGCGGCCGTCGGGGACCGAACCGGTGGTCAGGGTGATGGTGGAGGCGGATTCACAGGACCGGGAGCGAACGGTGGCGGACCGGCTTGCCGCTGCGGTCGTGGCCGGTGGGGGCGATCCCGAAGGGCGGGCCGACTGATGTGCGGAATCATCGCAGTCGTTCGGGGGACCGGCCACGGTTCGCCCACCGACGTCGCGGGCCAGGCCCGACGACTCGCCGCGCTGGAGGAGCTCCTCCGGATCGAGCCCAGTGCTTGGCCGCAGCGGATCGCGGAGGTTGCCGACGAGCTCGAGGACATCAACCGGTGCCTCAGGGGGTGTCTGGGGTGACCGGGCTGTTGGGGGATGCGGCGTCGACCCGTGCGATCTCCGATGACTGCACCCGCCTCTCCGGGATGGTCGTTGCCGCCGAGAGGTACCTGGACGATCCCTCCCATGAACTCGACCTGCGACGACTCGAGCCCACGAACGCGGCCTTGTTGCGCTGTAAGGACGCGCTCTGGGCGATCGGCCGGGACCGCCTACGCGCTGCCGAGGGGATCGCCAAGCTCTCACCGGGAGTACCCGGTGTGGACGGCACCGCGGTGCTGCTGAGCCTCCACCAGGCCCTCTCGGCGTTGGATCGCCTCGAGGTCCGTGGGCGTGACAGCGCCGGTGTAGAGGTGCAGCTCACCGGCCACGGTCTCGACGCCTTGGATCCGGCGCTCGCGGAGGTGCTGGCGAGTCGCGCGGAGCCCACCTTCACCAGCGGTGCCGCCCGCCTGGCGGACGGGGTGCTGGTCGTGGTCTACAAGGCGGCGGCCGAGATCGGCGAGCTGGGCGACAACACAGCGGTGCTGCGTGATGCGATCCGCAGCGACGACCTGTTGCACACCGCGCTGAGTGCCGGGGGGTTGCCGGCGTGGTGCTCGGTCACACCCGGTGGGCCTCCATCGGGATCGTCTCGGAACCCAACGCGCATCCACAATCGTCCGACGAAGTGCCTGGCGAGCGGGGCGAGCCGACCGCCGAGGGGTGCTTCGCCACCGCGGTGCTCAACGGCGACGTGGACAACCACGCCGAGTTGACCTCGGCGGACGGGCTCACACCGCCCGCCGAGGTCACCTGCGACGCGAAGGTGATCCCCGCCCTGTGGCGCCGTGCCATGTCGGGTAGCTCCACCGCACCGTTCGAGGCCTTCCGCGAGACGGTGTCGCGCATGGAGGGATCGGTGGCCATCGCGGCCACCACCACGGCGGAACCCGGTGAGGTGGCCCTCGCGTTGCGGGGTTCGGGCCAGGCCCTCTACGTGGGTGTTGCCGACGACGCGTTCGTCGTCGCGAGCGAGCCGTACGGCGTGGTGGAGGAGACCGACCGCTACCTGCGCATGGACGGTGAGACCCCTTCGGATCCAGCGAACCCGGCCGGCAGTCGCGGCCAGGTGGTGTCGGTGCGCACCGACTCGGTCGGAAGTGCTTCGGGCATCCTCAGGCTCTCCTACGACGGAACCGCGCTCCCGGTCACCGAGTCGGATCTGACCACCGCCGGGATCACCACCCGCGACATCGACCGCGGTGACTTCCCGCACTTCCTGCTCAAGGAGGTGACCGACGCGCCGCATTCGTTCCGCACGACCCTGCGCGGCCGCCTGGTCGAGCACGACGGCGTGATGGGCGTGACTATCCCCGAGGCGTCGCTTCCCGCCGAGGTGCTCGAATCGTTCCGTGACGGCAGCGTGCAGCGTGTGGTCGTGATAGGGCAGGGCACCGCCGCGGTGGCGGGTCAGAGCCTCGCTGAGTTCCTGGCGGCGTTGCTGGTCGATACCGAGGTGCGTGTGGAGGCGCTGCCGGCAACCGAGCTGTCGGGGTTCTCGATGCGTGCGGACATGAGCGACACGCTCGTGGTGGCGATCAGCCAGTCGGGCACCACCACCGACACGAACCGGACCGTCGATCTGGTGCGCTCACGGGGCGCGAAGGTCGTGGCGATAGTCAACCGGCGTGGGAGCGATCTCACCGACAAGGCCGACGGTGTGCTCTACACCGCCGACGGTCGCGACGTGGAGATGAGCGTGGCCTCCACGAAGGCGTTCTACTCCCAGGTGGCAGCCGGAATGCTGTTGGCCTACGGGATCGCGGGCGCGGTGCCGGGCTCGCACACTGCCGGTGGACCGGCCGAGCAGGAGGTGTTGCGGGCCATCGCCGAGCTTCCGGTCCTGATGGAGCAGGTGCTGGCGACACGCCCTGCAATCGCGGAGGCCGCTGCTGCGCACACTCCGTCACGGCGCTACTGGGCGCTGGTCGGCAACGGCGTCAACCGGATCGCCGCACGGGAGCTTCGCATCAAGCTCTCGGAGCTCTGCTACAAGTCGATCGCGGTGACGCCACCGAGGACAAGAAGCACATCGACCTGTCGGCCGAGCCGATGATCCTGGTGTGTGCCGCTGGGCTGGTGGGTTCCACCGCGGACGACGTCGCCGAGGAGGTCGCCATCTTCGCGGCGCACAAGGCGGCGCCGATCGTGATCGCCTCGCACAGCGCCCGCGGCTTCGATTCCGCGCCGTCCGTGCTGGAGGTGCCGGACACCCATCCGCGGCTCGGTTTCGTTCTGGCCACGATGGCCGGCCACCTGTTCGGCTACGAAGCGGCGTTGGCGATCGACGCCCAGGCGGCCCCACTGCGTCGGGCGCGCGCCGCGATCGACGAAGCGGTCTCGGAGGTGGACTTCACCTCCGAGGGCGAACCGCTCGACGGAGCCGAACTGCTCGAGGACCTCCGTCCCCTTCTCACCGAGTCGATGGCCGACTGGTCGACGCGTCTGGACAACGGTGCCTACAACGGCCAGCTCGAGGCCACCACGGCGGTCCGGCTCGCGAGTCTGTTCCGCTATGCGGCGGGGTTCACGGCGTTGGACGGGTACCAGATCGAGTTCGGCCGCAGCGGAACCCCGGGTGTCGTGCTGGACGACCTGTCGGAGGCGCTCGGGTCTGCCATCGACGAACTGACCCGGCCGGTCGACGCCATCAAGCACCAGGCGAAGACGGTCACGGTGGGCATCAGCCGCAGCGACGAGTCGCTGTTGGCGGTGCCCCTCGTCGAGGCGACCCTCGCGGCCGGCGCCGGCCGGGATTCGTTGCCGTACGCCACGTTGCGCACGCTCGCGGAGCTCGACCCCGCGGTGGTGACCGTGACGGGTCACACCCGTTACCGGCTCATCGGTGGCGACGACCTGGCCTCGGCGACCCTGGAGGTCATCGACCGGGGTGGGATCGGCACGCAGTTGCGTTCGCGCACCGAGTCGGACCCACGCCTGCGTGGCACCAAGGCGTTGGTGGCCCGTGAGCAGGAGCTGATGGTGGCGGCGGGTGCGAGCGATGGGCGGCACGTGGTGATCGTGCCCGAGGTCCGCAGACGCATCCCGGTAGGGGCTGACGTTGCTGCACGTCGAGTTGGCCGATCATCTTCCCGCCGCCACCGCGAGGTCGGTGCTCCAGGGCTACCGCCGGCGTTACCAGGCCTTGCGCGATGCGGTCACCGAGACCGAGGACGAGTTCGACGAGCGGGTCCTCGAAGCCCAGACGATGCTCGATCTGCTCACGGTGCCGATCCTCGCACTGGCCGACCGCTGGCGATGAGCCACCACTCGCCACGTGGTGGATGAGATCACGTTGAGCCCGCCGGTGAGCTCCGACGACGGTCACGAAGGGCTCGTGGGTGTGGGGATCGATCTCTGTTCGGTGCAGCGGATCGGTGACGCGCTCGGGCGCACGCCGGGGTTGTCGGCGCGCCTGTTCACCCACCGCGAGCAGCGAGCCCTGGAGGACAAACGGGTGGCCGGTGGGGATGCGGCGGTGGCCGGCGCGGCGGCGCAGATGTTCGCGGTGAAGGAGGCCGTGATGAAGTCCCTCGGCGCCGGCTTCGACACGGTGCCTTTCGCCACGGTGGAGGTCGATCTGAGTGGGCCCGGGGTGGCTCTGCGCGCCGAGGGGGATGCCAAGGCGGACGCGATGGGCGTGTGCTCGTTCGTCGTCGACGTCGAGTTGCTTGACGGTCCAGAGGGATCTGCCGCGGTCGCGGAGGTGCTCGCCGTGGGTGGCCATACGGGTCGTGGGCCGTCCTCGTAGGCGCCACCGACGGATCCGGGTCACGGTTCGGACAGGCTCATCACAGAAGCCGGTGTCCCGGCGGCACCGGAACTCCGGCATTCCCCATGCCCCCACGCGGTCACCGGCCACGGTGCTCAGCGAATCGGCCGGTGCTCAGCGGCTGTGGTTGCCGTAGCCACGCACCCTGTGGTTGCCGTCCAACCGTCCACAGCTGTTCGACCGCGGGCGCTGTGTGCGAGCCCTCCACCTCCTCGTAGGTCCCGTTGTCCACAGACGCCGTCAGCCATCTGTGACATCGAAGGAACGTGGCATCCGGCGACGGGCGCGACGCGGGGATCGGGCACAATGGAAGCGTGATCCCCGTTGTGACGCCGCAGGAGATGGCGGATGTCGATGCCGAGGCGCCGGAGCCCGCAGAGGTGTTGATCGGCCGTGCCGCATGGGCTGTGGCCCGCGAGGCGGTCGCCGTGATGGGAGGCACCTACGGAAGACGGGTGACGGTGCTTGCCGGCAAGGGCAACAACGGCAACGACGGCAGGGTGGCTGCGGGCATCCTGGAGCGTCGGGGTGTGCGAACCCGCATCATCGAGGTCGCCGACGCGCCACGATGGGCCGGCGGGCTCCCAGCTTGTGATCTGCTGATCGACGCCGCGTTCGGGACCGGTTTCAGCGGCACATGGGATCCTCCACCTCCCGGTGCTTCGCCGGTGCTCGCCGTGGACATCCCCTCGGGGATCGACGGCCTCAGCGGTGAGGCGTGTGGCTCACCCTGGCACGCCGTTCGCACGGTCACCTTTGCAGCACTGAAGCCTGGTCTGCTGCAGGGCGACGGCCCTCGGCACGCAGGTGTCGTGGTGCCCGTCGACATCGGCCTTGACGTGGGTCGCGCACGAGCGCACCTCGTGGAGGACCACGACGTGGTGGCATGGGTACCCCGGCGAGACGCCGTGGACCACAAGTGGAGCCACGCGGTGTGGGTGGTGGCGGGTTCACCGGGCATGGAGGGCGCAGGCTGGCTGTGCGCCCGCGCCGCGATGAGGGGCGGGGCGGGATACGTGCGCGTCTCGAGCCCGGGAGCGGAACGTCCCGACTCACCCTCGCGAGGCGGTCGGAACGGCGCTGCCGGCAATCGGATGGGGCGACGAGGTGACTGCAGAGGCCTCACGCTTCGGGGCGGTCGTGGTGGGTCCGGGACTGGGACGGTCCGCGCGTGTGCGTGCCGAGGTGAAGCAACTGTGTGGGATCGGAATCCCGGTGGTACTGGACGCGGATGCCCTCGCAGCAGTGGGTTCGGAGCCGTTGTGTGGCGCCGCTGGCGGTGCCACCGGCGGTGCCATCGGTAATGCAGTCGGCAGTGCCGGCCTGAGTGCCGGCCCGTCGCTGGTGCTTACCCCGCACGACGGCGAGTACGTCGAGCTCATGGGTCATCCACCGGGCCGGGACCGACTGGCCGCGGCGCGCGCGGCGGCACAGCGGCACTCGGCGGTGGTGTTGCTGAAGGGTCCGACCACTGTGGTGGCCGAGCCCGGTGGCGACGCACTGGTGGTCCGCTCCGGCGATTCGCGCCTGGCAACCGCGGGCACCGGCGACGTGCTCAGCGGACTCATCGGGGCCTACCTGGCAGCGGGTGCCGAACCCTTGCGCGCCGCCGCAGCAGCAGCGCATCTCCACGGGCGCGCCGCGGAAGCAGCAGGTGGCGACGGCGTGGTGGCGGGCGACGTGGCCGAGGTCCTCGGAGCCGCCCGGGCGGTGTTGTAGGGATCCGTTGCACCCGACCCCCGCGTCGAGGGGCAAGACCATGTGGACGGCCGAACGCGCGCGTCGTGCGGATCGCGTACCGGGTGCTGGATAGCCTGCGGAGGTGTCACGTCATGCCCGCGTCGTGGTCGATCTCGACGCCGTCTCCCACAACGTCTCGGAGTTGGTGGCACTTGCAGGAGGAGCACAACTCCTTGCGGTGGTGAAGGCCGACGGCTACGGCCACGGGGCAGTGCCGGTCGCGCAGGCCGCGATCGAAGCCGGTGCTAAGTGGTTGGGTGTGGCGATGGTGGAGGAGGGGGCCCAGCTGCGTGACGCAGGCATCACCGAGCCGATCCTGGTGCTGTCGGAGCCGTCGCTCGATTCGTTCGAGGACGCCTTCGATCTGGAGTTGACCCCTACGATCTATCACCGCGACGCGGTGCACGTAGCGGCTGCCGCGGCACTGGGTCGTGGTGGGAGCAGTGCCCGCTGGGCCGTTCAGCTCAAGGTGGACACCGGCATGCACCGCGTCGGGATGTCACCCGCCGAGGTGCGTGACGTCGCAGCGGACGTGCTGGCCTCGGAGGCCCTCGTGCTGGGTGGGGTGTTCTCCCACCTTGCCGTGGCCGACGACCCGGGTCGACCCGAGACCGACGAGCAGGTACAGCGCTTCGAGCGCGTGCTCGCTACCCTGCGCGACGCGGGCATCGACCCGGGCATCACCCACATCGCCAACTCGGCGGGCGCGATCGCGCACCCACGAACTCGACGTGACCTGGTCCGCTGCGGCATCTCGCTGTACGGAATAGCTCCGTCGCCCGCGCTCACCGGCATGGTCGAGCTTCGCCCGGTGATGTCGGTGACCGCCGAGGTGAGCCACACCCTCACCGTTCACGCCGGGGGAGGCCATCGGTTACGGCCTGACCCACCGCTTCGACGTGGACACCCGTGTCGCGGTGCTTCCTGTGGGGTACGCGGACGGAGTGCCTCGCAACTTCGGCCTCGGCGGCGGCGAGGTGATCCTCGGCGGAGAGCGTCGGGCGGTTCGGGGAGTGGTCACGATGGATCAGACGATGGTGGAGGTCGGACCGCTGGCCGGGACCGCGGCGATCACCGTCCAACGTGGTGACGAGGCCGTGCTGATCGGTTCGTCAGCCGGTGCCGGCCTGCTGCGCCCCGAGGGTGGTTCCGGCCCCACCGGTCCGGCGCGTGAGGTCGCCAGTGTGACCGCAACGGATTGGGCCGAGGTGATGCAGACGATCCCATATGAGATCGTCTGCGGGTTCTCCGCCCGCCTGCCCCGGGAGTACCGATGACCGACCGCCTGCACGTGCTCCTGCTGGAGCCTTTCTTCACCGGATCGCACGAGGTGTGGGCGACGGGCTGGCAGGCCAACAGCCGACACAGCCTGCACCTGCTGACCCAACCCGGAACCCACTGGCGGCACCGGATGATGGCGGCGTCGGTGCCGTTGGCGGAGGCCACGCGTGAGCACGTGGAGGCCCACGGTCCACCCGACGTGGTGGTGGCCAGCGACATGGTCGACCTGGCCGGCTACCTGGGGCTCTGTCGCAACGAGCTGGCCGGCGTCCCGACCGTGGTGTACTTCCACGAGAACCAGCTCACCCAGCCCACCTCGCCCAACGGTGTCGGGGGCCTGCGCGACCGCCACCTGGCGTGGACGAACTGGCGGACGCTGCTGGCGGCGAACGAGGTGTGGTTCAACTCCCGTTGGCAGCGCGACTCGATGGCCGATGCCCTCGAGGACCTGCTCTCGGACGGCCCCGCGGGCGATGACCAGCGGCCGTTGTTGGCCGGGGCGCGCAGCAGGTTCCGGGTGCGCCCCGTGGGGTGCGACCTGGTGGACCTGCTCGGGCGAACGAGAGCCGACGACGAACAGAGAGACCCGCTGGTCGTGTGGAACCACCGCTGGGCCCACGACAAGGGCCTGGACGTGGCGGTCGCGTCGATGCGTGCGGTCGCATCCCAAGGTGTCGGGTTCCGATTGGCGGTCGTGGGCACCGACGATCACCACGATCCAGCGCGGGCGAGAAGCTGCTTGCCCCCCTCGGTGAGCGTGTGGTGCACCGGGGTTGGATGGAACCCGACGCGTACCGTGCGCTGCTGTGCGAGGCCGATGTGGTGGTGGCGTCGGCCCGTCAGGAGAACTTCGGGATATCGGTGGTCGAGGCCGTCGCCGCGGGGTGTGTGCCTGTGGTTCCCGACGCCCTCGCGTACCCGGAGTCGATCGACGACCGGTTCTTCCGCTACCCGCCTGGTCGTCTGACCACGGCATTGCGCGACACGCTGGTGGGCCTCGGTGAGTACCGCGCTCGGTGCGCCACGATGCGTGAGTCGTTGCGGCGCTTCGACTGGTCGAATGTGGCGCCATCGGATGATGACGCACTTGCCGAGCTCGTGGCGGCACACGCTGGGCGCCGCCCGACCGGCGAGGGGCTCCGCGCCACCGGACCCCGGTCATGATCGACGCCATCGCCGGGCTGAGCGTGGGTCACCACACCGATGCGGTGGCTCGCACCGGGTGCACCGTGGTGCTGGCCGACCGCCCGGTCACCGCGCCGGGTGAGGTGCGTGGGAGCGCACCCGCCACCCGGGAGTTCGCGCTGCTCGACCCGCTGGCCACGGTTCAGCAGGTTGACGCGGTGGTGCTCTCGGGAGGCTCCGCGTTCGGCCTCGCCTCAGGTGACGGCGTGATGGCGTGGTTGGGCCCCAGGGCCGGGGTTTCGAAACGCCGTGGGGACGGGTACCCATCGTCGTGGGAATGTCGCTGTTCGATCTGGCGGTGGGCGACCCTACGGTCCGCCCGACCGCCGAGAACGGTCATGGCGCGGCGCAGGCCGCGCTCAAGTCGTTGGGTCCGGCTCCCTGGGCCTGCTCGGTGCCGGTGCGGGCGCGACCGTCTCCTGGGTGGCGTGGTGTCGACGCCATGCGGGACGCGGGACTGGTGGGCGCCGTGTTGCATGACGGGGATCTGATCGTTGCCGCGCTCGTCGCGGTCAACGCATGGGGCGACGTGGTGGGAACCCCGGAGGCCGCACTCCCGAGCCTCCGATGCCGGGTGTCGCCGGAACGCCACCGGCTCCTGGGGTGAACACCACGATCGGGGTCGTCGCCACGAATGCGGCAGTCGACAAATCGGTCTGTCAGCACATGGCGCGTGGAGCCCACGACGGCCTGGCCGGGCAGTCTCGCCGCCTCACACATCCCTCGACGGCGATGCGTTCGTGGCCCTGTCCACCGGTGAGGTGCCCGCTGCGCAGGACCAGCTCCGTTGGATGGCCCTCAAGGCCGTCGAGGAGGCCGTCGCGCCTGTCGGGACGATGCCCCGGCCCCGGTAGAGTGCAGCCGATGACGGTGGTGTCCGAGACGTTGGATCGCTTCGAGCGGCTGCAGTCCGACGCGCTTCGGGTGCAGGGGCGTGCGGTCTGTGCGAGCACCGCACCCAGGTGGTGTTCGGCATGGGCGACCCCACCGCGGACCTGATGTTCGTGGGTGAGGGTCCCGGTGCCGAAGAGGACCCCAGGGCCTTCCCGTTCGTGGGGCGCTCCGGCAAGCTGCTGGATCGCCTCATGTCCGAGGAGATGGGCCTGACCCGCGAGAGCGCGTACATCGCGAACGTGGTCAAGTGTCGTCCGCCGGAGAACCGCGACCCCGACCTGAGGAGATCGCCGCGTGCCGCCCGTATCTCGAGTCCCAGATCGAGTTGATCGACCCCGCGGTGGTGGTGACCCTCGGGAACTTCTCCTCCAAGCTGCTGTTGGACACCACCATCGGCATCACGCGGCTGCGGGGTCGGGCCTACTCGTGGGGCACCAGGATCCTGGTGCCCACGCTGCATCCGCGGCGGTGCTGCGCGGTGGCGGCGACGCCATGGCCAGGGTGCGTGCCGACCTCGTGCGGGCACGGCTGGCTTCGAGCGGCGAACCTGTCGCTGTGACCGATGTCGCGATGGTGGCCCGATGAGCGGAGCACACCCGTGAACGGACCAGTGGCATCGAGCTCCGGTGCCGAGCAGACCCGGGAGCTGGCGCACGCCCTGGCGGAGCTGATGCGCCCGGGCGATCTGGTGGTCCTGGTGGGCGATCTGGGCACCGGCAAGACGGCGTTCACCCAGGGCCTCGGCACGGGCCTCGGGGTGACCTCCACGATCACCAGCCCGACCTTCGCGCTCGTGCAGAGCTACGGCGGCCGCCTCGACCTGCATCACCTGGACGTGTACCGCCTGACACACCTCAACGAGGCGCTCGACCTGGGCCTGGCGGAGATGCTCGACGATGACGCGGTGGTGGTCATCGAGTGGGGCGATACGGTCGCACCGGTGCTGCCACACGACTACCTCGAGGTTCGCCTCACCTACGGCGAAACCCAAGCGGAGCGTCGCATCGAGTTCCTGGGCGTGGGCAGCCGCTGGCAGGCGCGCATGAGGGCTGTCGCCGCGGTGGTGACCAATGTGTGCGGCGCCCCGTCGTCACCCGGTGCAGGCGGTTCCCGGAATCGGGGCCCCAGGGTGAGGAAGCCGGAGGCGATGCCTGATGCTGCTGTTGGGAATCGAGACGGCAACCGAGCAGGTCGGATGCGCCATTGGCGGCCACGAGGGCGTGCTCGCCAGCGCGCACTGTGCCAAGGGGCGTCGTCACGCCGAGAACCTCACGCCGCAGATCGAGTTCATCTGCGGCCAGGCCGGCATCGAGCTGTCCGACATCGGGCTCGTGGCGGTGGATGTCGGCCCCGGCCTGTTCACGGGCCTGAGGGTGGGTGTGTCGGCCGCCAAGGCCATCGCGTTCGCGCTCTCGATTCCGATGATCGGGGTGTCGAGCCTCGACCTGCTGGCGTTCACGGTCCGCTACAGCCCGCGGCTGATAGTGGCCGCCATCGATGCCCGGCGCGGTGAGCTGTACCACGGCTTCTATCGTCAGGTTCCCGGTGGTGTGCAGCGCCTGTCCGCGCAGCAACTCGGTACGCCCGACGACCTGGCGTCCGAACTGCTCGCCACCAACGAGGAGGTGCTGCTGGTGGGTGACGGCGCACGAAGGTACGCCGAGGTCTTCGACGGACTTGCCCGTGTGGAGCTCGCCGAGATCGGCAACGGCTTCCCCTCGGCGTCGTCGCTGGTGCAGCTCGCCCATCCCCGCGCAATGCGTGAGGAGTTCGAGCAACCAGAGGCGATTCAACCGCTGTACCTGCGCCGTCCGGACGCGGAGATCAACTGGTCCACGAGGCACCGATGAACGCGCTGGACGCGCGGACCGGCACTCCGGGCACAACGGGGGTGCATCCGGGAGGACCGGGACAGCGCCTGTTGCGGACGTGTCAGTCGACGGCGTGGTCATCGGCCTGATGAGACGTCGCCACCTGCGGGCGGTCAGTGCCATCGAGCAGTCCGTCAACCCGCATCCGTGGTCGCAGTCGCTGTTCGCCGGTGAGCTGCGCATGCCCACGAGCCGGCACTGGCTGGTGGCGCGCGACAACCGTCAGGTCCTCGGCTTCGCCGGGCTCATGTGGAACGTCGACGAGGGCCACATCACCAACTTCGCGGTGCACGCCGGCCACCGTCGCCGCCACGTGGCGACGAGGATGCTGCTCGCCCAGTTCCGTGATGCGATCGCTCTGGGCATCACGCAGCTCAGCCTCGAGGTGCGCATGTCGAACGAGGCTGCGCGCTCTCTCTACGGACGCTTCGGTTTCAGCCCCGGCGGTGTGCGCCGCGGCTACTACAACGACAACGGCGAGGATGCCCTGGTCATGTGGGTGCACGACATCGACGGTGCCGATTTCGGGGAACGGCTCGCTTCGCTCGCCGCCGCGATGCCGGTGCGATTGGTGCGGGAGGCGACGTGAACGTCGGAGACGATGCGCAAGGGCTCGATCGCTCCGGCGCCGCTGTGGTGGCCGACGGGGCGGGTTCGCTCGGAGCACCCCTGCTCCCACCCGGTTCCGCTGGTGCTGGGGATCGAGACGAGTTGTGACGAGACCGCGGTGGCCGTCGTGCGCGACGGCACCGAGGTGCTCTCCTCGGTCGTGTCGTCCCAGGTCGACCTGCATGCGCGCTACGGCGGGGTGGTTCCCGAGGTCGCCAGCCGGGCGCACACCGAGTTGCTGGTGCCCGTGACCGCCCAGGCGTTGGTAGAGGCGGGTGTCACCGGTCGTCAACTTGCTGCGGTGGCGGCCACGACCGGCCCGGGCCTCGTGGGTGCACTGCTGGTGGGGGTGTCGGCAGCCAAGGCGTTCGCGCTCACATGGCAGGTGCCCTTCGTGGCGGTCAACCACCTCGAGGCCCACCTCTACGCGGCGTTGCTCGAAGAGCCCGACCTGGCGTTCCCCTTGGTGGTGCTCATCGTCTCGGGTGGGCACACGATGCTGGTGGAGATGTTGGACCACGGCGACTACCGGCTGCTGGGCGAGACGCTCGATGACGCCGCGGGAGAGGCGTTCGACAAGGTCGCCCGCTTCCTCGGCCTCGGGTATCCGGGTGGCCCGGCGATCGACAACGCTGCTCTGGATGGTGATCCGTCGGCGATCGCGTTCCCTCGGGCAATGCGCAACGAGGGTCTCGACTTCTCCTTCAGCGGTCTCAAGACCGCGGTGGTCAACCATGTGCGGGAGAACCCCGACGTGTCCACCGCGGACGTGGCCGCGTCGTTCCAGGCAGCGGTAGTGGACGTGCTGGTGGAGAAGTCCCGCCGTGCCGCGGCGGACGTGGGAGCCAGGGCGCTTGCCCTCGGTGGGGGTGTTGCGGCCAACACGCTGCTGCGCGAGCAGTTCCTTGGAGCGTGTGCCGACGACGGGATCCAGGGTTTCATCCCCACCCGGTCCATGTGCACCGACAACGCGGCCATGATCGCCGCTGCCGGCTGGTACCGCCACCAGCGGCTCGGTCCGTCCCCACTGGACACGGGCGCGGATCCCCGCGACCGCCTGTTCCACCGCTGAGCCGTTCTGTCGCCACCTCCCTCTGTCGCCCCCGCCCCGTCGGCCACCTCGCCCCGTCCGGCCCCCGGCCCGTTCTGTGCCGTTCGTGCGTGGCGCACAGCGCCACGCACGCGACACAGAACGATCGAGGGACACCCTTCGGGGGCCCCAGAAGCCCCGAAGGCACCCGTGCTAGCACTCTCGGAGTGAGACTGCTATCTTTGGCACTCGCCTGTTGGGAGTGCCAGAAGCCCCCGGGCATGAAGCTCCCAGAGCAGAACCCCTAGAGACAACCAACACCCGGAGGATTGCATGAACCTGCAGCCGCTCGAAGACCGTCTCGTCGTACGCCCGGCGGAGGCCGAGGACACGACGAAGAGCGGTCTGATCATTCCCGATACCGCCAAGGAGAAGCCCCAGCAGGGCGAGGTCCTGGCAGTCGGACCGGGTCGCCACAGCGATACCGGTGAGCTCATCACACCCGGCGTGAGCGTGGGCGACAGGGTCGTCTACTCGAAGTACGGCGGCACCGAGATCACCGTCGAGGGCGAGGACCTGTTGATCCTCCAGGCCCGCGACGTGCTCGCCATCGTCAAGTGATCCGCTGACGAAGCCTGACCGACACACCAGACCCACAAGAACGAACACGGAGAACAAATGTCAAAGATCCTGAAGTTTGACGATGATGCGCGGCGGTCCCTCGAGGCCGGCGTCAACGCACTCGCCGACGCGGTCAAGGTCACCATCGGCCCCAAGGGCCGCAACGTGGTGCTCGACAAGAAGTTCGGCGCCCCCACGATCACCAACGACGGCGTTTCCATCGCCCGTGAGATCGAGCTGGACGACGCCTTCGAGAACATGGGCGCCCAGCTCGTGAAGGAGGTCGCCACCAAGACCAACGACATCGCCGGTGACGGCACCACCACCGCAACGGTGCTGGCCCAGGCGCTGGTACGTGAGGGACTGCGCAACGTCGCCGCCGGGGCCAACCCGATGGGCGTCAAGCGTGGCATCGAAGCCGCCGTCGTGGCCGCTGTGGACGCCATCGCCGGTCTCGCCAAGGAGATCGACGAGAAGTCCGAGATCGCCCAGGTGGCCGCCATCTCGGCCGCCGACCAGCAGATCGGTGAGACCATCGCGGACGCCATCGACAAGGTCGGCAAGGACGGTGTGGTCACCGTCGAGGAGTCCAACACCTTCGGCATCGACCTCGAGTTCACCGAGGGCATGCAGTTCGACAAGGGCTACCTCTCGCCGTACTTCGTCACCGACGCCGAGCGCCAGGAAGCGGTCCTCGAGGATCCGTACCTGCTGTTCGTCAACGGCAAGGTGTCCAACCTCCAGGAGCTCATCCCGATCCTCGAGAAGATCATGCAGGCGGGCAAGCCGCTGGTGGTCATCTCCGAGGACGTCGAGGGCGAGGCCCTGGCAGGCCTGGTGGTCAACAAGATCCGTGGCTCGCTGAACGCGGTTGCGGTCAAGGCCCCGGATTCGGTGAGCGCCGCAAGGCGATGCTCCAGGACATGGCCACCCTCACCGGCGGTCAGGTCATCTCCGAGGAGGTCGGCCTCAAGCTCGAGAGCACCACGCTCGACCTGCTCGGCCGTGCCCGCAAGGTGGTCATCGACAAGGACAACACCACCATCGTCGAGGGTGGCGGTGCCGCCGACGACGTCGCCGGCCGCATCGCCCAGATCAAGGCCGAGATCGACAACACCGATTCCGACTGGGACCGTGAGAAGCTCCAGGAGCGCCTCGCCAAGCTGTCCGGCGGTGTCGCGGTCATCAAGGTCGGCGCTGCGACCGAGGTGGAGCTCAAGGAGAAGAAGCACCGCATCGAGGATGCGCTCTCCGCGACCCGTGCAGCCATCGAGGAAGGCATCGTCGCAGGTGGCGGTACCGCCCTGGTGCGGGCCATGGGCTCGGTGGCCAAGGTGGTCGACCAGCACGACGGTGACGAGTCCACCGGTGCACGCATCGTGCTCCACGCGCTGGACGCCCCGGCCCGGCTCATCGCCGACAACGCCGGTCACGAAGGCGCTGTCGTGGTCAGCCAGCTCGAGGACGAGAAGGGCAACGTCGGCTTCAACGCCCTCACCGGTGAGTTCACCGATCTGCTGGCTGCCGGCGTCATCGACCCGGCGAAGGTGACCCGTGCGGCTCTGCAGAACGCAGCGTCGATCGCGGCGCTCCTGCTCACCACCGAGTGCCTCGTGGCCGATGCGCCTGAGGAGGCCGCCGGTGGCGGCATGCCCGACATGGGCGGAATGGGCGGCATGATGTGACCTTCCCGCCAGGGAGGTGATCTGTGCCGCACCGTGGTGACACGGTGTCGGTGCGAGAGTCCAAGCACGGAGGGGCCGGCCCGAGGGTCGGCCCCTCCGTCGCGTCCCCACCCCCACCCATCCGGCGAACTGAATGGGCTCGCCCACCCATAGGGTGGCTGAGCCCATTCAGTTCGCCAGGGGACGCCGGGGGGACGCCGGGGGGACGCCGGGGGGACGCCGGCGGAGGCGACCGGTATCATCGCCCGATGGTCAGGTCGACGCCGTGAGCGGGCAACCACGCCCGGTCGTGGGGACCGCAGTTCATCCCGCGGCCGGAGCTGTGGCAGCCGGGCCGGCCGGCGCCGTGGTTCGACGAAGCCTTCGATCCCGCCACGACGCCGACGCTAGACCTCGAACGGGTACGTCAGGTGTTCCCCGAGTCGCGCCGTGGCCGGATGTCGCCGGTCGCGGAGACCGGTGCCGTCGCCTCCGCGGTGCTGGTGGCGTTCTTCATGGCCCCCGCCGCAGGTGAGGCCGAGCTGCACATGCTGTTGACCCGTCGGTCCTGGGGCCTTCGGACCCATTCGGGGGAGGTGGCCTTCCCTGGTGGACGCTGCGAGCTTGACGAACCCACAAGGGACGCCGCGCTGCGTGAGGCATGGGAGGAGACAGGCCTAGAGCCTGCTGAGGTGGAGACGCTGGGGGAGCTGGATCACCTGACCACGGTCACGCGTCGGGCATACATCGTCCCCCAGGTGGCCGTCGTGACCGCTCCGATGGACCTCCGGGCCAACCCCGCCGAGGTGGAGCAGATCCTGTTGGTACCGGTGTCGGAGTTGCTCGGCCCCGAGGTGTTCCGCGAGGAGCAGTGGGGTGCACCGGACCGCACCGGCCGATCTACTTCTTCGAGCTGGTCGGCAACACGGTCTGGGGTGCCACGGCCGCGATCCTGCGACAGTGCCTGGCGATGCTCGTGGGGGCCGACCCTGGTTCGCTCATCGACCTGGATCCCCGCGCATGGCCCCGAAGGGCTACCGGATGGATCCTTCCTACAGGAACCGGGTGCTCTGAGCGTTGAGCTCTCCAGGCGCGAGCGCTACGGGGCCTCGGGCTCCGTCGTGGTCGCCTCGGTGGTCGGAGGTGTGGTGGTGGGAGGCACCGTGGTGGGCGATGTGGTGGTGGGCGCAGCAGAGGTGGGTGGTGCCTGAGTCGGTGGTGCCTGAGTCGGTGGTGCCTGAGTCGGTGGTGCGACCTCGGTCGTGGTCGACTCGGTGGTCGTCGTGGTGTCGTCGGTGCTGTCGCTCCTGTCGACGAGGAGGAAGACGATCACGATCGCGGCGACGATCAACAGCGTGCCCAGGACCCACGGCAGCGGTGAGCTGCCCCCGGCGCTGTCACCTCCGCCGGAGGGCGGTATCCCCAGGGGACCTTGGGGTGGGTAACCGGGCTGTGGTGGGTAGCCGGTCTGTGGCGGATAGGTCCTCGTCTCCTCGCCCACCTGAGGTGCAACGGGTTGGTTGCCCTGGGTGTTCGGCATCACCTGTGTCGGGTCCTCGGGCGGCATGTCGCTCATGGGTGCAGCCTAAGGCGTGCCGGGTCGCGTCCGGGTCACCACGCGGCGGTACCCCACCGCGGCACCAAACCGCCACTACATCCAGTAGTTGGGGGCTTCCCTCGTGATCTGGACGTCGTGGGGGTGAGCCTCGCGGAGGCCGGCGGGTGACATGCGCACGAAGCGCGCGTCGGCCTGCAGTTCGCCGATCGTGCGTGCGCCGCAGTAGCCCATCGCCGAGCGGAGCCCTCCCGCGAGTTGGTACAGGATCTTCTCGGCCTTGCCCTTGTAGGGGCGCGACCCTCGATCCCCTCGGGCACCACCTTGTCGGATGCGTCCACGTCGTCCTGGAAGTAGCGGTCCTTGGAGAAGGAGCGGTCGCTCATCGCTCCCAGGGACCCCATGCCGCGGTAGGCCTTGTAGCGCTCCCCCTGGCTCAACACGATGTCGCCGGGTGTCTCTTCGACTCCGGCCAGCAGCGATCCCAGCATCACCACGTCGGCTCCGGCTCCTATGGCCTTGGCGATGTCGCCCGAGTACCTCACTCCGCCATCCGCGATCACCCGGGTCCGCCGACCGGCGAGCGCCGCCGCGCAGTCGGCGACAGCGGTCAACTGGGGTACCCCGACTCCGGCCACGATCCGCGTGGTGCAGATCGAGCCCGGTCCCACGCCGACCTTCACTGCGTCGGCGCCGGCGTCGGCCAGCGCGAGAGCGGCGGACGCGGTGGCGATGTTGCCGGCCACCACTGCCACGTCCATCGCTCCCTTCACCTTGCGGACCACCTCGATCACCCCCCGCCGAGTGGCCGTGAGCGGTGTCGATCACGAGCACGTCCACTCCCGCATCCACCAGGGCCTCGGCCCGCATGAAGGCGTCGTCGCCCACCCCCACCGCGGCCGCGCACCGCAGGCGTCCCTGTGAGTCCTTGGTGGCGTTGGGGTACTGGATCTTCTTGGTGATGTCCCCGACGGTGATCAACCCGGTGATGCGCCCTTCGTCGTCGACCACCGGCAGCTTCTCGATGCGGTGGCGACCGAGGATCTCCTGGGCCTCCTCGAGAGAGGTCCCTTCGTGTGTGGTGATGAGGTTCTCCGAGGTCGTGACCTCGCGGATCGGTCGGGTCGGATTGGTCTCCGAACCGCAGGTCGCGGTTGGTGAGGATCCCCACCAGGTGCCGCTGCGCGTCCACGATCGGCACGCCGCTGATGCGGAACCTCGCCATCAGGTCCTCGGCCGCCTCCACGAGCTCGTCGGGCCCGAGGGTGACCGGGTCCACGATCATGCCCGACTCCGAGCGCTTCACCTTGTCGACCTCGTCGCGCTGGGCGTCGATCGAGAGGTTGCGGTGGATCACCCCCGATGCCGCCTTCGCGGGCCATTGCGATGGCTAGGCGTGCCTCGGTGACGGTGTCCATCGCGGCGGACACGAGCGGCAGCTCCAGGCGGATGTCGTCCGCGAGGACGCTCGAGATGTCGACCTCGGCGGGGATCACGTCGGACGCGCTCGGCACAAGGCACACGTCGTCGAAGGTGAGCCCCACTGTCCCGAAGCGGTCGGATGTGTCCGAGGACCGCTCCTGGTGGGTTCCCTGCGCGCCTGCCCCGGTGTGCCTGGCACGATCCGAGGAGCCGCCGGATCCACTGGTCTCGAAGGCCTTTTCCAGATCGTCGGGGAGCGGCGCCATCGCCTGATGCTAATGCCGCCGGTCCGCGTGGTGCAGGTCCGCAGGCGCCTGGCGCGGTCCGCTCCGACGTAACCTGTGACATGGCCACGTTGAGCTTCGAGGGTGAGACCCATGGCGAGATCGTCCAGAAGGTGCGGCGCTGGTTGGCGTCCCAGGCCGGTGAGGACGACGCGGCGCCCGACATCCACGAGACGCTCAACCGCACCGCCGAGGTGACCAAGGGCGCGCTGAGGATCATCGCCTCCGCGGCGCCTGAGCCGGTGGCCCACTCCGATCTTGTGAAGGGCCTTACCGGCCTTGGATACAAGGCCACCGACGCCACCCGAGACGCGGTCAGCGCAGGGCTCGACTCCATCGAGGAGGCCACGGGCGGGGGAGTGGTCAGGCAGGTCTCCACCACCGGACGCAAGGTCGTGTACGAGATGAACAGCCAGATCGCCAAGCAGCTGCTCAAAGACGTTGCTCGGCTGACATCGGCGGACCTTCCCGGTCCGGGTGCACCGGGCGGTACCGGCTACGATTGCCGCTTCCCCACACGGGCCCAGCATGGCCCCGAGGTGTCGGATCCCGATCGTGGATCCCAGACGCACCGCGGTGATGAGCCGGATCCGTGGTCAGGGACGCAGTTGGTGAGGTGCCCGCTGTGCCAACCCGGGAGTGCGCGTTGAGTTCAATCGAGATCGGCTTGGGCAAGTCAGGGCGTCGGGGTTACTCCCTCGACGAGGTGTCGATCGTTCCTTCGCGCAGGACCCGTGCAGCGCACGAGGTCGATCTGTCCTGGCAGATCGACGCCTACCAGTTCGACACCCCGGTCATCTCCTCCGCTATGGACGGGGTGACCTCGCCGGAGGTGGCCATCGAGATGGACCGTCTCGGTGGGTTGGGCGCTCTCGACGCCGAGGGCCTGTGGACGCGCCACGAGGACCCCGGCGCGATCCTCGCCAGGATCGCCGAGCTCGAAGCGGGGACCGCACCGCCGAGTTGCGTGAGGCCTACGCGGCGCCGGTGGATCCCGATCTGATCGGTGAGCGGGTCCGCCGTATCCGCGAAGCCGGGGCGACAGCGGCGGTGAGCGTGAGCCCCGCGCGCACCGAGGCCCTGCTACCGCACATCACCGCTGCCGAACCGCACATGCTGGTGATCCGGGGCACCGTCACCTCCGCCGAGCATGTCAGCACCACCGAGGTCGCCCCGCTCGATCTCAAGTACCTGGTGCGGCGACTCGACGTGCCCGTCATCGTGGGTGGGTGCGCCTCGTATCAGGCGGCGCTGCACCTGATGCGTACCGGTGCGGCCGGTGTGCTGGTCGGGGTCGGCCCCGGAATCACCTCGCGCACCTCCACGGTGTTGGGCGTGCACAACCCCCAGGCCACGGCCATCGCTGATGCGCGGGCGGCGCGGATGCGCCATCTGGACGAGACCGGCGTGTACTGCCACGTGATCGCCGACAGCGGCATGCGCACCGGCGGCGACATCGCCAAGGCCGTGGTGTGCGGCGCCGATGCGGTCATGTTGGACAGCCCACTTGCTGCGGCCACCGAGGCGCCCGCGAGGGGAGCCGTGTGGTCGAGCTCGGCGTTCCACTCCGAGTTGCCCCGTGGCGTGCTTGCCAAGGTCGACCGGATCGCGCCGCTCGAGGTCGTGCTCAACGGGCCGGCGGACTCAGCCGACGGCCGGACCAACCTGATGGGAGCGTTGCGCAAGGCGATGGCCGTGAGTGGGTACGACAGCATGAAGGACCTTCAGAAGGCCGAGCTGATCGTGACGGGCTCCGGGGCCCGCCGATGAGTGACGGGGGGTGCCGGCGCGGGTGCCGGAGGTGTCGTGTCGGTGCACACCCCCGACGAGGTGGTGCTGGTCGTCGACTTCCGGGGCCCAGTACGCACAACTCATCGCGCGGCGCGTGCGAGAGGCCAACGTGTACTCCGAGATCGTCCCGCACACGATCACCGCGGCAGAGCTAGCGACGCGCGCTCCGGCGGCGATCATCCTCTCGGGTGGACCCAAGTCGGTGCACGTGGAGGGAGCGCCGGTCATCGACCCCGGTGTGTACGACCTGGGCGTACCGATCCTCGGCATCTGCTACGGATCGCAGCTGATAGCGCAGCAACTCGGCGGAACGGTCGCCCGCGGTGGTTCCGGCGAGTACGGCCGCACGGTCATGCACCTGGATTCCGACGCCTCTGCTGGCTGCGGCCTGCTGGCGGGCCTGCCGGCCAACCAGACGGTCTGGATGAGCCACTTCGACGCGATCAGCGTCCCGCCGGAGGGCTTCACCGCGACGGCCTCATCGGAGGGTGCTCCCGTTGCCGTGCTCGAGAACCCAGATCGTCGCATCTGGGGGGTGCAGTTCCATCCCGAGGTCCATCACACCCCGCACGGCCAGGACGTGATCGAGCGATTCCTCATCGAGCTCGCCGGGTGCAGCGCCGGCTGGACCATGGCCGACTTCGTCGAGGTTGCCGTCGCCGACATCCGTGCCCAGGTGGGTGACGGCCGCGCGATCTGCGGGTTGTCGGGGGAGTCGACTCGGCGGTCGCCGCGGCACTGGTCCACAAGGCGATCGGTTCGCAGCTCACCTGCGTGTTCGTCGACACCGGTCTGATGCGCAAGAACGAGGGGGATCAGGTCGTCGAGACGTTCCGGCGCCACCAGGGCATCGAGTTGGTCCACGTGCGTGCCGCGGACCGCTTCTTCGAACGACTCAGCGGACTGAGCGATCCCGAGGACAAGCGCAAGGCGATCGGCGAGCTGTTCATCCGGGTGTTCGAGGACGCGAAGGGCGGGATCACCGACGCCCGCTACCTTGTGCAGGGGACCCTCTACCCCGACGTGATCGAGTCGGGCACCGCGCATGCGTCGGTCATCAAGAGCCACCACAACGTCGGTGGGCTGCCCGACGACCTGGACTTCGAGTTGGTGGAGCCGCTGCGGACGTTGTTCAAGGACGAGGTCCGCGCCGTGGGACGGGAGCTCGGGCTTCCCGACGAGATCGTGTGGCGCCAGCCGTTCCCAGGCCCTGGGCTCGGGGTGCGGATCATCGGTGAGGTGACACCCGACAAGGTCGCGTTGCTCCAGGAGGCCGACGTGATCGTGCGCGAGGAGCTGCACATCGCGGGCATGGACCGTGAGATCTGGCAGGCCTTCGCGGTGCTGCCCGACATCCGCACGGTGGGGGTCCAGGGCGACGAGCGCACCTACGGCCATCCGATCATCGTGCGGGCCGTGACCAGCGAGGACGCGATGACCGCCGACTGGAAGCGGATTCCCTACGACGTGCTCGAGACGATCTCGTCGCGGATCATCAACGAGGTTCCCGGGGTCAACAGGGTCGCCTACGACATCACCTCCAAGCCGCCCGGCACCATCGAGTGGGAGTGATCTCCCACTCCCACTCCCCACCTCGTTCTGTGTGGTGTGCGTGGCGCTCAGCGCCACGCACACCACACAGAACGAGCTCCAGGTGCCACACAGAACGGGGCGGTCGTCGGATGTCGATGAGCGAGCCGAATCGCAACCTGCTTGTAACAGAGCGGTCCATGTGTGAGACTCGGTCTCAACATGTCTTCGGTGCTGTCCCCCGTCGCCTGCCCCGAGCGCTGGTGTCCCTGTTGTGCCTGGGTCTCCTCGGTGCGCTGATCGTGCCCTCGCCCGCGTCGGCCCAGGACGACGTGAAGGACCTTCGGGCACGCGCCGCATCGCTGGCCGACGAGCTCGAGGACCTGGAGCGCGAGGCTTCCATAGCGGATGAGGAGTACCTGCAGACCCTCGAGCAGCTGGAAGAGCTCAACACCGAGATCGGCGTCACCAAGGATGCGATAGGCGAAGCGGAGGTCCGCGTCGCCGAGGCGGAATCGCAGGTCAGCGAGTTCCTGGTTGCCAAGTACATGGACGCCGGGAGCTCGTCGGAACTGGTGGCGGTCTCCTCGGCCGATGTGAACCAGTCTGTCAACCAGCAGGTTCTCCTCCGGATCGCTGCGGGGAAACCGCGAGCAACTGGCTGACGAGTTGGCCGCCAGCCGAGCGGATCTCGACGATCGCAGGTCGGAGCTTGCAGACAGGCAGTCCGACGTCGAGTCGGTGAAGGCCGATCAGCAGGCTGCCAAGAAGCGTCTGGAGTCCTCGATTGACCGCAGCCGTGAGCTCTACGACCGGGCCAACGGCGAACTTCAGGAGGCCATCGAGGCCGAGCGTCGGCGTCGCGAGGCCGAAGCCGCACGTCGCGCTGCCGCAGAGGCCGCAGAGCGTGAAGCCGCCCAGGCAGCAGCGGCCGCCGACGCGCAGGCACGTGTAGCTCAGCAGGCCGCTGCCCGACGAAGCGCAGCTCCCACCACCACCGTCACGCAAGCCCCCGGCGTCGCAGTCCGCGGGTGCGATTCCCCACCCGCTCCTGCATCACCCCCACCGGCCCCTGCTCCGCGCCGCCTCCTCCGCCACCTCCTCCCCCCACAAGCGGTGGCGCGGCGGGGGCAATCGCTGCGGCGAAGACCCAGATCGGCCGCATGTACCGCTATGGCGGTTCATCGCCGGCGACCGGCTTCGACTGCTCGGGCCTGATGATGTGGTCTTGGGCTCAGGTGGGAGTCGGCCTCCCACGCACCTCAAGGGCCCAGTTCGCGGCCACCCAGCGGATCCCGATGTCGCAGATGCAGCCCGGGGACCTCGTGTTCTACGGGTCACCCGTACATCACGTCGGCATGTACGTCGGCGGCGGGATGATGATCGACTCGCCCCCGCACCGGAAAGCCGGTGAGCATTCGTCCCGTGGGCTATGGGACGGGTCAGCGGAGTCGGCCGGGTCCGCTGATCCTGCTCTGACCGCTCGGGTCGGGTAGCTGCGGAAGCGCCTGCGGTTCCATGGAGGCGCGCGCCATCTGTGAAGCGCCAATGACGTTCCAACGCTCCGGTGCCGCTGGTGAGCGCGCCCCTGTCCACTGCCCACGCGTCGCATCGAGGTGCGTGGTCTCGGTCGAGCAGGCATGCAGATGTGGCGGCATTCCACGACATTTCCCATGAGTCAAGTGCCATGCTGCGGTCGCGCGACATTCGGTCCTCATGTTGTCATGAAGTTGTAATAAAGCTCACCTGAATGTCATGCTTTCTGTCATGAGAAGGCAATCTCTTATTCGACGTGTTGTTTCGATCACCGTCATGGTGTTCCTCGGCGCGGGCCTGGTATCCGTCGATTCGCAGTTCGCCTCCGCGGCGCAGCGGTCACCTTCTGCGCCGATCGCACCCATGCCCCACAACCTGCGCCACTTCGGGGTGATGCAGGCAGCCGGCTCGATGCTCGGTCAGCCGTACCGTTGGGGCGGGGCGTCACCCGGAGGATTCGACTGCTCGGGTCTGGTCCGCTGGTCCTTCGCAACCAGCGGCCGGAACCTGCCCCACAGCTCCCGGGCCCAGCGTGCCGCCACCACGCCGATCCATTCGAGTCAGGCGGCCGCCGGCGACCTGGTGTTCTTCGGGAACCCGGTGCACCACGTGGGCATCTACCTGGGTAGCGGACTCATGATCCACTCCCCGCGCAGCGGTGATGTCGTGAAGATCGCGTCGGTTCACTCCATGGGCAATACCCCGCAGTTTGGTCGGGTCAAGTAGGGACCGAAGCCGGTCGGGTCAAGTAGGGACCGAAGCCGGTCGGGTCAATGGCCCGGGCGTCAAGGTAGGGACCGGAGCCGGTCGGGTCGGGTAGGGACCGGAGCCGGTCGTGAACGACCGGTAGAGTTCCTGTGGTGAACGGAGCCGACGCCCACCAGGCGGCAGTCCCCGAGGACCCGCTGCTCGACGGCCTGAACCCTGCCCAGCGCGAAGCCGTAACCCACCCCGAGGGCCCGCTGCTGGTCGGTAGCCGGAGCAGGTTCGGGCAAGACCCGGTGCTCACGCATCGGATAGCCCACCTGATCCGTGACGAGGGCGTGTCGCCCTTCGAGATCCTCGCGATCACCTTCACCAACAAGGCTGCCGGAGAGATGCGTGACCGCATCGCCCGCCTGGTCGGGCCGGTGGCGGAGAAGATGTGGATCTCTACGTTCCACTCGGCCTGCGTGCGGATCCTGCGACGTGACGCCAACCTGCTGGGCTATCCGTCCCAGTTCACGATCTACGACCAGGGCGACGCGGTGCGGCTCACCGGTTATGTCGTACGCGATCTCGACCTCAACCCAAAGCAGTTCCAGCCTCGCTCGGTGCACGCCCGGATCTCCGCGGCGAAGAACGAGGGTCTGTCGGCTGCCGACTTCGCAGAGTCGGCATCGGTCATCACCGAACGCAAGGTCGCCGAGGTGTACACCGAGTACCAGGCCCGCCTGCGTGCCGCCGGTGCCATGGATTTCGACGACCTGCTGTCGGTCACCGTCGAGCTGTTCCGCATCCATCCCGAGGTGCTCGACCACTACCGCCATCGCTTCCCGTCATGTCCTGGTCGACGAGTACCAGGACACCAACCCTGTGCAGAACGACCTGGTGATGCTGCTCGGCGAGGAGCATCGCAACGTGTGCATCGTGGGCGATACGGACCAGTCGATCTATGCGTTCCGGGCCGCCGACATCCGCAACATCTCGGAGTTCGAGACCACCTTTCCGGATGCCACCGTCGTGGTACTCGAACAGAACTACCGCTCGACCCAGACGATCCTCGACGCCGCCAACACGGTGATCGCCAACAACCTGCACCGCAAGCCGAAGGAGCTGTGGTCCGACTCGGGCCGGGGCGACCCGATCGTGCGCTTCCAGGGTGAGGACGAGACCGACGAGGCCCAGTGGATCGCCCACAAGGTGGCGTCGCTGCACCAGCAGGGTGACGTGCGCTGGAGCGACATGGCGGTGTTCTACCGGACCAACGCGCAGAGCCGTGTGGTGGAGGAGTCCCTCATGCGCGCCGGCATCCCGTACCGGGTGGTCGGTGGACCGCGCTTCTATGACCGCAAGGAGATCCGGGACGCCCTCGCGTACTTGAGGGTGGTGGTCAACCCGGGGGACGAGGTGAGCGCCAAGCGGGTCGTCAACGTGCCCAAGCGCGGGGTCGGCGAGCAGTCCGTCAGGCGCCTCGAGATGCATGCCCGCAGCCACGGCCTCACCTTCGTCGATGCGCTGCGGAACTGGGACGAGGCGGGTGTGTCGGCGCTCGGCGAAGGGTATCGAAGGCTTCCTCGGGGTCATCGACGACATCAGGCAGCGTCTGGACGAGGGGCCCGGCAGTGGTGCTCGAGGAGATCCTCGACCGTTCGGGCTACCGCGCCGAGCTCGAGAATGAGGTGGCCATCGGCGAGCGGCGCCTCGAGGCCGAGGGGCGCCTGGAGAACCTCGCCGAGCTGGTCGGCGTGGCCGGCGAAGTTCGAGACGATCGCGGAGTTCCTCGAATCGGTCTCGCTCGTGGCCGACACCGATCAGCTCCCCGACGGCGACGATCCCTCCGACACCGGTGTGGTTCTGATGACGCTGCCGCGGCCAAGGGCCTCGGAGTTCCCCGTGGTGTTCCTGATCGGCATGGAGGAGGGGTGTTCCCGCACCAGCGAGCCCTCACCGAGCCGGCCGAGCTCGAGGAGGAAAGGCGTCTCTGCTACGTGGGGATCACCCGGGCCGAACGCAGGTTGTTCGTGTCGCACGCCTGGTGTCGCACGCTGTGGGGTGCCACCAACTTCAACCCTCCGAGCCGGTTCCTCGGGGAGATCCCCGATGACCTCGTGACCGAGGACCCGGCCACCCGCCGTTCCTCGGGACGTGGCGCCATACGCTCGGGAGGTTGGGAGTCGACCGCGTGGAGCTCTGCGGGACGTGACCGCTCCTTCGGACGGGTCGGCGCCGGCTCCGCGGGGGCTTCGGCGGCTTCGACGGGTGGGCTGAGCAAGCCGACTCCGCCGAGCGGTTCTGGTGCGCACCTGTTGGGCATCGCGGTGGGCGATGACGTGACCCACGCCAAGTGGGGCGAGGGTGTCGTGCTGCACCTCGAGGGTGTGGGGGACAAGACCGAGGTCGTCGTGAGGTTCCCAGAGAAGGGCGAGAAGCGGCTCCTGCTGGCTTGGGCGCCCTTGGAGAAGGTCGATGCACCGGTGGCCGACCTGGCAGGTGGCCAGTCAGGTGGTCCCGGAGGCGACCACTCGTACGACCTCGCAGGCGACGCTGTGGGCGACGCCGCAGGAGGGGCGGAATGACCATGATCACACGGCTGTGCCTGATGCCCCGGCTGCAGATGTTGTCGGGATTCCACTACCTTCCAGGGGTGCGCATGATCCCGGGGCCTTCCAGCCTGCTGCGACGAGTAGGGGTCGGTCTGCGGTCGGGGTCCACCCTCGCGTCTCTGGCCGATGACCTGGCCACCATCCACGGCGACACCACTGCGGTGACCGAGGAGTACCCCGACGGAACGGTGCGCGTGCTGACCCATCGCGAGGTGGCGGAGGTGGTGGGCCGCTATTCGGCTTCGATCGCAGCGCGGTCCGAGCCCGGTGAGCCCGTGGTGGTCGCCACCCCCAACGGGATCGACCAGCTCCCTGGTGTGCCCTGCGGCGGCGCGTGGGGCGGCTCCCTGCTCCGGTGAACTCGCAGATGTCCACCGCCGAGGTGCGTCACGTGGTGTCGGACTGCGGTGCGTCCTTGGTGGTGCGCAAGGCGGCGGAGCTCACGCGTGGCAAGGGATCGGCCACCGCAGTGCCGGTTGCGTGCCGGCCCGACCACGGGGACTCGGCGGCGCTGTTCTACACCTCCGGGTACCACTGGCAAGCCCAAGGGCGCCGAGCTCACCCACCGCGGCCTGCTGGGACAGATGTCCGCCGGGGCGCTGCTTCCGCCCGTGCTGGGCGGCCGCAGAGATCCTCATGGGCCTTCCGGTGGCTCACATCATGGGGTTCATCTCGGTGTTGGGGCCGCTCATCTGTGGCATCCCGGTCTACTTCCTGGATCGCTTCGCGGCCCCGCGGGTCCTCGAGGTGA
The DNA here is from genome assembly GCA_027493675.1 of Microthrixaceae bacterium. Classification (GTDB taxonomy): domain Bacteria; phylum Actinomycetota; class Acidimicrobiia; order Acidimicrobiales; family Microtrichaceae; genus JAMLGJ01. The sequence goes on from JAOSKI010000001.1 coordinate 584,953, forward strand.
TCGAGCAGCGCCGGGTGGCGGGGTTCATGGGCGTACCGGCGATGTACCGCATGATGCTCGAAGCGGGAGCGGCCGAGCGGGATCTGTCCTCGGTGCGACTCTGGCTGTCGGGTGCCGACGTGATGCCTGCTGAGGTAGCGCGTCGCTTCAAGTCCTTCGGAGCCACGGCCCACTGCCCCTCATCGGGCCGATCGGGGAGGCCGCCTTCGTAGAGGGTTACGGCATGGTGGAGGTGGCCGGCGGGGTGGCCGCGAAGATCTCCCCCACCCCTGCTGCCGGTCGGGTTGGGTGACAGCCTCGGGGTGCGGTTGCCGGGCTGGCAGTTCAGGGTCATGGACGAGGACGGCGAGCCGGTGGGACCAGGCGAGGCCGGAGAGCTGCAGGTGAAGGGTCCCGGTGTGCTCGAAGGCTATTGGGGGGACGACGCGAGCACCGCGGCGGTGCTGTCGCCGGACGGGTGGTTGCGTACCGGGGATCTGGTGCGCAACGGGCTGTTCGGCACCGTGGTGTTCTGCGGACGGGTCAAGAACGTGGTGATGTCAGGTGGCTACACGGTGTACCCGACCGAGGTGGAGAGCGACCTCGAGGAACACCGGGATGTGGCAGAGGCAGTGGTGCTGGGTGTGCCGGACGCCCGATTCGGGGAGTCGGTCGTGGCAGCCGTCCGGCTCCAGCCGGGGGCGGATCTGACCGAGGAGCAGCTGCTGCGTTGGGCCTCCCAGCGCATGGCCCGCTACAAGGCTCCACGGCGGATCGTCTTCGTCGACGAGATGCCCCTCACGGGAACCCGCAAGGTGCAGCGCGCCAAGCTCGTCGAGTTGTTCGAACACGCCTGACACCCGGCCCGTGCGAACCCCGGCTCCAGTCGCTCCGGCCCTGACCCAGCTCCGCTCCCATTTCTGATCTGTGGGGTGTGCGTGGCGCACAGCGCCACGCACACCCCACAGAACCGGGGGTGTCGTCGCCGATCCGGTTTCAACCGCGGTCGGGCCGCTACTCCTCGCGGTCGAACAGCTCGATGATCAGGTTGTCCTCGTCGTCGACCGACCACGTGAACTGCTCCGGTGCCTCCACGGAACTCCCTGGTCCCACTTCGCCGGTGGCACTGAAGGTTGTGTCACTGCAGAGCTCCCCTTTGGCGCGGGGGTCATCGGGGTCTGGGCGGCGCTCGTCGAAGAGGTTGTCCCGTTCGCTCCAGGAGAGGAAGCACCCTTCGGGAGTCGCCGGCGCGATCGCCGAGAACACGTACCACTGTGCGTTGGCGTCGTCGCCGAAGTGGTTGACCCAGATGGGCTGACGCTGACCCCGGCCCGACACGTCGCTGTAGAGGACCGGGCCTTCCTCGGCTATCTGGGCTGCGATGCGCTCGACCTGGCCGGCGTCGAAGTCCTCGTCACCGAGTTGGATCTTCACCGGCCCGTCGCCGCCGCTGGCAAGTTGGATCAATCCCCAGGAGGCACCGAGCGCCACGATGACCGCACCCACGGCGATCAGGACCCCGGTGAGTTGGGAGATCCGGGATCGTTGCTCGACGGGCATGCGCTACACGTTCCCACACCGGCGCCGCCCGCCTCCAGCACACGAGGGTTACGGTCCCGCCGATACAGGCCGTCGTCTTGGTGCGGTCGTTGCGCTGCGCCGTAGTATCCGCCGTGTGGATGGATGCCGACCGGCGTCCTCCACCATGATTCGAAACACCGGCCGCGGTGGCGCGGCCGGGGAAGGGCAGACGTGGATCTCTTCGAGTACCAGGGCAAGCAGTTCTTCGCCGGATTCGACATCCCGGTCTCGCGGGGGAGGGCCGTGACCACCGTCGACGACGCGGTGGCTGCCGCCGAGGAGATCGGCGAGTACCCGGTGGTGGTGAAGGCGCAGGTGCAGGTCGGTGGCCGTGGCAAGGCCGGCGGTATCAAGCTCGCCGATACAGCTGACGAGGTTCGCACCTACGCGACCGACATCCTCGGCATGGACATCAAGGGGCACACCGTCAAGGTCGTGTGGATCGAGGTGGCGTCCGACATCGCCGAGGAGTACTACGCCAGCTTCACCCTCGACCGTTCCGCCAAGAAGCACCTCGGCATGCTCTCCGCCGAGGGTGGGGTGGAGATCGAAGCGGTCGCCGAGGCCAACCCCGACGCGATCGCCAAGATCTGGATCGACCCCGTCGACGGACTATCAGAGTCCGCGGCACGGGAGTGGGTCGCGGCCGCAGGGCTCAACCCCAAGGCCACCGACGGTGCGGTCGACATCCTCTTGAAGCTGTACCGGGCCTACACCGAAGGCGACGCGGACCTTGTGGAGATCAACCCGCTCATCCTCAAGCCCACCGGCGAGGTCCACGCGCTGGATGCCAAGGTGACCCTTGACGGCAACGCATCGTTCCGTCACGACTGGGCCGACTACGAGGCCACCCAGGAGCGTGACGTGCGTGAGCAGGCGGCGTACGAGGCCGACCTCCAGTACGTGGGCCTCGAGGGTTCGGTGGGAATCATCGCCAACGGTGCCGGCCTTGCCATGAGCACCCTCGACGTGGTCAACCAGGTGGGTGGATCGGCTGCGAACTTCCTGGATGTGGGTGGCGGCGCCGATGCGGACAAGTTCGTGAGCGCGCTCACGATCATCGACAACGACCCCCGCGTGCGTTCCATCTTCATCAACATCTTCGGTGGCATCACCCGCGGTGAGGAGGTGGCGAACGGGATCGTCGCTGCCCTGGACGTGATCGACATCTCGTCGCCGATCGTCATCCGCCTGGACGGCACCAACGCGGACGAGGGCCGCGCGATCCTCGAACCACACCTCAGCGACGGTCTGCAGATGCAGCCCACGATGCTCGACGCAGCCCGCAAGGTGGTCGAACTGGCGGGCTGAGGCCGGCTGAGGCTGGCTGAGGCTGGCTGAGGCCCTTTCCTTCTGTTCTGTGTGGTGTGCGTGGCGCTCAGCGCCACGCACACCACACAGAACACCAAGAACGCACCCAAGACGCACACAAAGGACAAACCCGATGGCAATCTTCGTCGACGAGAACACCAAGGTCGTATACCAGGGGCTGACCGGCTCACAGGGTCGCTACTACGGCCTGTTGAACCGCGACTACGGCACGCAGGTCGTCGCCGGCACCAACCCAAAGAAGGCCGGCACCGACGTCGAGGGCATACCTGTGTTCGCGTCGGTGGCCGACGCCGTGGCCGAGACCGGCGCGGACGCCAGTTGCATCTTCATTCCCGCGCCGGGGGTCCGCAGCGCTGTGATGGAGGCTGCCGAGGGCGGCGTCAAGTTCATCGTGTGCATCACCGAGGGCGTTCCCGCGCAGGACGAGGCGTGGTTCTTCAACGAGCTCAAGCGCAATCACCCCGACGTCCAGCTGCTCGGGCCGAACTGCCCGGGGATCATCAGCCCCGGGCGTTCCAACATCGGCATCACTGCCGGTCACATCGCCCAGGCCCCCGAACCCGGCCGGCCGAACGTGGGCATCGTGAGCCGTTCGGGCACCCTCACCTACCAGGCGCTGTACGAGCTCAAGCTGCAGGGGATCGGTGTGACCACCTGTGTCGGCATCGGTGGCGACCCGGTGCCCGGCACCAGCTTCATCGACTGCCTCGAGCGCTTCGAGGCCGACGACGAGACCTCGGCGGTCATGATGATCGGTGAGATCGGCGGGTCGGCCGAGGAGGAGGCCGCCGAGTACATCAAGGCGAACATGTCCAAGCCGATCGCCGCCTACATTGCCGGCCAGACCGCCCCCGCGGGCAAGAAGATGGGACACGCCGGGGCGATCGTCTCAGGCGGCAAGGGTACTGCGGCGGCCAAGATGGAGGCGCTCGACGATGCCGGTGTGAAGGTCGGCGCCAACCCGACCGGAAGCCGGCGAGCTCATGGTCGAGATCGTCAAGGCGCTCTGAGCCCTCTCCCCAGCGAACTGTCCGGTGTGGTGCGCGGAATCCGCGGCTGAGGCCGGTCAGAATCGTCAAGACCCTCTGAGCCCCCCTCCCCCCGGCGAACTGTCCGGTGTGGTGCTGGGTTCCGCGGCTGAGGCCGGTCAGTTCGCTTGCATGGGGGCTGGCTCGGAACGGGTGGGTTTTGGCCGCCAGCCTGAGGCGACCAGAGCGCGACGGATCGTTTCGATGGTCTGCCGAGGGTCGAACCGCACTGCTGACCAGTTGAACCGGCGCAGGTTCCACCCCGCCTCGATGATCCTGTTCTGGCGGTGCAGGTCGTAGGCCATGGCGGCGGGTGAGCCGTGGCTCTCGAGACCGTCGCACTCCAGCGCCACCATGTGCTGCGGCCAGGCGAAGTCGAGGTAGTAGCGCTCCTCACCGGAGTCGACCCGCTGCTGCCGCACCGGTTGGGGGCAGGTCCGAACACGCCAGGATTCCCACCATGATCTCCTCGAAGGTGTTCACGGCCTCGGCCGGGGTGCCTATGCGCTCCTCGAGCAGCACCCTCAGCACGACGGTCCCCTTGCGACCGCGTGTGGGCATGCGGGTCAGTCGCTCGTGCACACGTTGGTACGTAGTGAGTTCCTGCTCGTGGGCTCTGTCGAGGAGGCGGGCGAGCCTACCCATGGGTAGCACCGCTGCCAGATCCACGAGCGTGCGTTCGATCGAGGTGACCCTCACGCCGTCGTGCTCGTCGACGTCGAGGCCGGTCAGGTGACGTGTCTCGTGCACCGTCACGCCAGTCGGTCGTGCTCCGGAGCCCTTGGGGACGATGACCTCGATCCCGCGGCCCTTGCACAGTCCCCAGAGTGCAGCCGCGGTCCGGTGAGAAGCGAAGCCGGCGGCGCCCGTCGCCCAGACTCCGCGGAGCACCTGTTGCCGCCATGTCGCCTGGCTGCCGGTGACTCTGTAGACGTTGTGCCCCTCGAAGGTGAGAAACCCACGGACGCAGAAGTCGGTCGAGCCGTTCACGGGTCACGCCGTGGGCTTTGGCCATGTCGACCCGCAGCAGACCGTGATGCTGGGAGGCAGCCTCCAGGAGGCTCTCGATGGTCATGTCTCTTCCCCCTTTGTCGTCGGTGGGGAAGCTGGGGCGAACCTACCCGTGCCCTGCGACATCGCCGCCCTGGCTGCCCGTGCCCAGCTCCGGCGAACTGTCCGGTGTGGTGCGGAATGCGCGGCTGAGGCCGGTCAGAATCGCCAAGTCCTCTGAGCTCCGGCGAACTGTCCGGTGTGGTGCTGCGGGTTCCGGCGGCTGAGGCCGGACAGTTCGCTGGGGGGTGGGATAGTTCGCTGGGGTGGGGGCCTGCGGGGGTGGCTGGTAGGTTCGGCGCCGATGCGACTCGCTGTGCTGGCCTCGGGATCGGGGACCCTCCTCGATGCCATGGCCACCGCAGGCCTGCCGATCGACCTCGTGATGGTCGATCGACGTTGTGCGGTGCAGGAGGTTGCGGAGCGGCACGGGATCGTCTGTGAGTTGGTGGAGCGCACCGATTTCAGCGACGCCTTCGATCGCGAGGCCTTCACCAAGGAGGTCGTCGCCGTTCTCCAACGCCACGGCATCGACCTGGTGGCCATGGCTGGTTGGGGCACGATCCTCGGCCCAGCCGCCTTCGAGGCGTTCCCGGATCGCATCCTGAACACCCACCCGGCGTTGCTGCCCAGCTTCAAGGGGTGGCACGGCGTGCGCGACGCCCTCGAAGCCGGGGTGAAGGTGACCGGCTGCACCGTGCATGTGGCCACGGAGGCGGTCGACGACGGCCCGATCCTCGCCCAGGAACCGGTGCGCGTGCTGCCAGGCGACGACGAGGCCAGCCTGCACGAACGCATCAAGGAGGTGGAGCGCCGCCTCTACACCGACACGATCGCCGGCATCCTCGAACGCGGAAGCGTGACCTGAGGTGCGGCCCGTCGCAACGTTGTTCCGCAGCGTTGGGTCACCCTTCGACCGTGGTGCGCAGGTCGGTGTCGACTCGCAGGGCTGCATTGCCCGTATGAGGATGCTCCGGAAGCGAGGACCGTTGCCGGGGCCTGCCGCACCGCCGAACACGACGATGAAGGACCTCTGATGACCGACCACCCAGAACCCCGCCGCGCGCTGCTCTCGGCGTACGACAAGACTGGAATCGTCGAACTGGCGGGTGCGTTGGTCGCGCTCGGCTGGGAGCTCGTCAGCTCCGGCGGGACCGCCAAGGTGCTGGCCGACGCAGGCCTGGCGGTCACCCCCACCTCCGAGCTCACCGGGTTCGGCGACATGCTCGGACACCGCGTGGTCACCCTGCACCCGGTCATCCACGGCGCGATCCTGGCCGATCGCGACGACCCCGCCCACCGGGCAGACATGGCCACCTACGGAATAACCCCGATCGACCTGGTGGCGGTCAACCTGTATCCGTTCACGTCGGATCCCTCGGTGGAGCTGCTCGACATCGGGGGCCCACGATGGTGCGCGCGGCGGCCAAGAACCACGAGTTCGTGACCGTGCTGGTGGATCCTGCGGACTACGAGCCGGTGCTGGCCGAGCTGCGGGCGCAGGGCGAGGTGTCGGCGGTGACACGCCGCCGTCTGGCGCGTGACGCGTTCGCCCACACCGCGGCGTACGACTCGGCGATCGTGGAGTGGTTCGATCGCGGCGCCGACGGCGGTCCCGGCGAGATGCCGGCCCGTGGTGTGCTGCCTGTGAGCCTGCACCTGTCGGCGAACCGTGCCGCCGAGCTGCGCTATGGCGAGAACCCGCATCAGCATGGTGCGCGCTACTCCTTCAGCGGGCAGAGCCGGCAGAGCTGTTGGGACACCGCGGTCCAGCATGGCGGCAAGGAGATGAGCTTCCTCAACGTCTACGACGCCGATGCGGCATGGCGCCTGGTGTGGTCCCTGGGCGACCAACGCCCGGCGGCGGTGGTCGTGAAGCACGCGAACCCGTGTGGGGTGGCGGTGGCCGACGACATCACGACCGCCTACCGGCTGGCGCACGAGGGCGACCCGGTGAGCGCGTTCGGCGGGATCGTGGCGGTGAACCGCAACGTCACCCACGAGATGGCCGAGTCCCTGGCGCCGGTGTTCACCGAGGTGCTCGTCGCCCCGGGGTTCGACGACGATGCGCTGCTGCTGCTGTTGGAGAAGCGAAACCTGCGGATACTCGAAGCCGGCCCACCGGCGTCGGCGGTGACCGTGGATGGCATAGGCGACGGCGACATGGTGATCGGCGTCGCCGAGGACGGCTCGCCGTACGTCGGTTTCGCGAGCGCTCCGGAGCCGGCACTCGACGTACGCTCGATCGACGGCGGGTTGCTCGTGCAGACCGCGGATTCGGTGACCATCGACCGTGACGCCTGGCAGGTGGTCACCGAGCGCGCCCCCACCGAGGCCGAGTGGGCCGACCTGGAACTGGCCTGGCGTATCGCGGGCGGGTGACCTCCAACACGATCGTGCTGGTGAAGGACGGCCAGGCGGTGGGCATCGGCGCGGGGCAGCAGAACCGGCGTGACGCCGGGAGGATCGCGGCGGAGAAGGCCGACGGGCGTGCCAGGGGTGGGGCGTGCGCCAGCGATGCGTTCTTCCCGTTCCGCGACGGCCTCGATGCGGCCGCCGATGCCGGCGCCACCGCGGTGATCCAGCCGGGTGGTTCGATCCGTGACGAAGAGGTGATCGCGGCGGCAGACGAGGCGGGCATGGCGATGGTCTTCACCGGCGAGCGCCACTTCAAGCACTGAGGGGGGCAGGCGTTCGGCGCAGGTTCCCCTCGAAGGCCGGCGTTCTGTGGGGTGTGCGTGGCGCTGTGCGCCACGCACACCCCACACGAACGATCGCGGGACGAAGGCTCGCGGGGACGAAGGCTCGCGGGGACGAAGGCTCGCGGGGACGATCGCTGGTGGGGGCGGTGGTGGGCGGCGCCGGAGCCCGGCATTACGCTCGCTGGGGCATGGCTGCGATCAACATGGACGGCGAGGCGCTGGCAGCGCAGGTGAAGGTCGACCTTGCCCGGCGTGTGGCGTCGTTGCGTGAGCGGGGGGTCAAACCCGGGCTGGGCACGATCCTGGTGGGCGACGACGGGCCGTCGCAGAAGTACGTCTCGATGAAGCACGCGGATTGCGCCGAGTTGGACATGGCGTCGGTCGACCTGCGCCTCGGAGCGGACGCCACCCAAGCCGACGTCGACGAGGCGGTCGACGAGCTCAACAACAGCGCGGGGGTCCACGCGTTCATAGTGCAGTACCCGTTCCCAAGCGGCCTCGACTACGGCTCGACGCTGCTGCGGGTGGATCCCGCGAAGGACGCCGACGGGTTGCATCCCACCAACCTGGGCCACCTGGTGATGGGCCAGGAGGCGCCGCTCGCCTGCACGCCGGCGGGGATCCTGGCGATGCTGCACCACTACAAGGTGCCGGTAAGCGGCGCACATGTGGTGATCGTGGGGCGGGGGGCTCACCATCGGCCGGCCGCTCGCCAACCTGCTGACGCTCAAGCGTCCTGACGCGAACGCCGCGGTCACCGTCGTGCACCGGTGTGGCCGACATCAGGGCCTACACGCGCAACGCCGACATCGTGGTCGCCGCAGCGGGCTCACCTGGGATCATCACCGCTGACATGGTCCGCCCTGGCGCCGCAGTGGTGGCGGCCGGGGTCAGCTTCCATGACGGCAGGCTGCGTTCCGACGTGGCCGACGACGTGGCCGAGGTCGCCGGCTGGCTCTCGCCGCGGGTCGGGGGAGTGGGTCCGATGACCCGTGCGATGCTGCTCGCGAACACAGTCGCAGCCGCCGAGCGCTCGCGCTGAGGGTGCCTGGGGAGATCTGCGCCTCGGTGCGCTTCCCCGAACACACCGGCCGCTCCCGCAGTCGCAGCCGGTCGTGCAGGCGCGGCCGGTCCTGCATCCGCAGCGAGTGCCGCAACCACGGTCTGCTCGGTAGCCTTGTGAGTTCACGAACCGGTGGGTCTCGCGCATTCCGGTGCGGATGGTCCACAATCGGATGGTCCACAATCGGAGACCCATGACGAGAATCGCCGACCTGCTGGCTGCGGGTCCCACCTTGAGCGTCGAGTTCTTCCCCCCGAAGACCGACGAGGGAGTCGAACGGCTCTCGGAGACCATCGACGAGCTCGAGTCCATCTCCGGGCCGCCGGGTACGGCAGAGCGCCTCAGCTTCGTGTCGATCACCTACGGTGCGGGCGGCAGCACCCGCGACCGCACCCGGGATCTCGTGGTGAGGGTCAATTCGCGCCGCGGGTTCCCCGCCATGCCCCACCTCACATGCATGGGTCACACCCGCGCTGAGATCGACGAGTTGCTCGCCGACTATGCCGCCAACGGTGTGTGCAACGTGCTCGCCCTGGCCGGGGACCCGCCGGCCGACGGATCGGATCCGACGGGTGACTTCACCTACGCCACCGAGCTGATCGAGGCGGTGGCGCGGCGGGCGACTTCTCGGTGGGGGTGGCCGCCCATCCCGAATGCCATCCGCGATCGCCCGACCGTGGGTCCGACCGCCGCCACCTGGCCGCCAAGCTCGATGCGGCGGACTTCGGCATCACCCAGTTCTTCTTCGACGCACACGACTACTTCGCGATGGTCGACGAGCTCGGCGAGCTTGGGTGTGAGACTCCTGTGCTGCCGGGGATCATGCCGTTGTTGAACCCCACCGCGATCCGCCGTTTCGCAGGCATCGCGGGAGCGACCTTCCCGGATGCGCTCGCCGAGAAGGTGGAGGCTGCGGAGGCTCCTGAGCAGCGCATGGCGATCGCTGCGGACGCAGCGGCCGGGCTGTGCGCGGAGTTGCTCGAGCGTGGTGTGCCGGGCCTGCACCTGTACTGCATGAACCGTTCGGATGTGGTCGACGAGGTGTTGTCGCGGCTGGCGCAGTTGTCCTGACGTCTCGCGTCGCGCGTCGAGAGGGTCGAGCCGGGGGTCTCGAACGCCGGAGCTGTCGGCTTTCGGGCGGATGACACGGGCGACTTCCTGAACCACTCTCGCGTTTGGTACCCTACCGACCACACCGGGGGGTAGGGCGACGCCGTTCGGGGCGTCTGCATTCCCGGCTGTTTTCTCATGATTCCCAAGTTGTGGCCGATGGTGCCTGTGAACGACAACCGTGCACGGCCGACATCTCCGAGACGGTCGGCCAAGAGGGGTGCAAGTGTCCATCTTCAGTAGGAAGGCCGACAAGCAGAGCTCGAAGGTTGGCTCGATCAGCTTCGACAGCTCCGACGAGGCCGCGCTCGCGCACCAGATAGACGACTGGGTCACCACGAACCGTCCTCGTCTCGGTGAGGTTCTCCTGGAGCTCGGTCTCATCGAGCCGGGAGCGGTTGAAGAGGCTTTGAGATTGCAGGCCGAGGAGACCGAGGCGGCACGCCGGGCACTCATCGAGGCGGCGGAGGCCGAGGGAATGGATCCGCTCGATCCGTCGCTGTCGACCGAGCTCGTTCCGGCGAGACCGAAGGTCGGCGAGGTGTTGATGAAGTCGGGAGCGCTCGACGAGGTGAGCCTGGCGGCCGCCCTGAGCCGCCAGTTCGGTGTTCCCCCTCGCCGACCTGCGTGTGGAGTCGCCCGACCCGGAAGCGGTTGCACTGGTGCCCGAGGAACTTGCTCGGGAGCATCTGATCCTTCCGCTCAGGTTCGAACACGATCGCCTTCAGGTGGTCACAGCGGATCCGTTCGACACCGATGCCATCCGCGCGGTCACCTACCACGTCGGCAAGGTCGCCCTGCGCATCGGTGCCCGCGGCGACATCGAGCGCCATCTGGACCGTGCCTACAACGTGCTAACGACCGCGGACGATCACATCCGGGCTTTCGAGCTCACCTACGACGAGCCGTCGCAGGACAACCGGACCGAAAATGCTCTGCAGTTCGACGAGAACGCACCGGTGGTGCAGGTGGTCAACCGGGTCATCACCCAGGCGGTACGTCAGCGGGCCTCCGATGTGCACATCGAGCCTACCGGGGAGGACGTGACGGTCCGGTACCGCATCGATGGAGCGATGACCGACGTCATCCACCTTCCGCAGCGAATGGGCCCGGCGGTCACCAGCCGAATCAAGGTGATGGCCGAGCTCAACATCGTGGAGCGCCGCCGCCCTCAGGACGGTCAGTTCGGCGTGAACGTCGACGGCCGGCCGATCGACTTCCGCGTATCGGTGGTCCCGGCCATGCATGGCGAGAAGACGGTGCTGCGCCTGCTCGACAAGACCAAGTCGCTCATCAGCCTGCACGATCTCGGCATGAGCGACGAGGTCGTCGAGAAGTTCACCCACATCGTCCAATCGCCGTTGGGCATGTTGTTGTGCACGGGACCGACCGGTTCGGGAAAGACCACGACGCTCTATGCGACCCTGAACGAGGTCCGGGATCCCACCAAGAACATCGTGACGATCGAGGATCCTGTCGAGTACCAGTTCGCAGGCATCACCCAGATGCCGGTGATCGGCAACTCGCTCACCTTCGCCGACGGTCTTCGTGGGATCCTTCGCCAGGATCCCGACACGATCCTCGTCGGTGAGATCCGCGACGAGGAGACGGCGCGCATCGCCATGCAGGCTGCGCTCACGGGTCACTTCGTGCTGTCGTCGCTGCACGCGGTCGATGCGGTTGCCGCTGTACACCGTTTCACCGACATGGGAATCGAGCCGTTCCTGGTTGCCTCGGCGCTCAGCGGCGTGGTAGGACAGCGACTGCTGCGACGCAATTGCATGGGGTGCGCGGAGACCTACAAGCCGACCGCCGCGGAGTCGCGGCTGTTGGAGCGCTACACGAACCTGACTCCGATGTGGAGCAAGGGAGCCGGTTGTGAGCTCTGCTCGGGTACCGGTTACCGCGGGCGAGTGGGTGTGTACGAGCTCCTGGTGCTCACCGACACGATCCGTGATCTGGTGGTCGCCAGGGCGAGCCACCACGAGATCAAGGCCGTCGCCGTGGAAGAGGGCATGCGTACGATGCAGCAGGAGGCCTTCGACCTTGTCGCCAAGGGCCTCACCACGGTCGATGACGTGCTGCGGAGTGTCTACGCAGCCGGAATGGACTCCGATGCCGCACCCATCGGCGAGTTGGCGGCCGGCAAGTCGGAACTCCCCGCCGGCAAGCGCGCGATCGAAGGGTTGCGCGATGAACGACACATGGGTGATGATTCGCTCAGGGACTCCACAGGCAAGGTCGTCGTGAACGAGGGAGGGGCCATTCCCACTGGTCCGTCCACCGTGGCTGCATCCGCCGCAGGTGGTGTCGGCTCGGTTGAGGGTGAAGGATGACTGCGACACAATCCAAGTACCGCTACGAGGCCGAGACACTTGACGGTGAGCTGGTCAAGGGTGAGATCGTCGCGGTGTCCGCCCATGTGGCGCGCAACGAGCTTGCAGTGAAGGGCATGCGGGTCCACAAGCTCTCGGAGCGCAAGGGCCTCAACGTCGAGATCACGAAGCAGCGGGTTCCGCTGGTCGACATCATGCACTTCTCTCGTCAGATGGCGACGTTCCTCCGTGCGGGCGTTCCCGTGACCGAGGCGCTCGCCAACCTGCGTGAGGACGCCGAGAACAAGCGCTTCAGGGAGGTTCTCGGCGATGTGCTCGATCGGGTCGCAGCGGGTCGTTCGCTGACCGAGTCGCTCGACCGTCACTCCGATGTGTTCCCGGCCTACTTCATGGCGTTGTTGGGCTCCGCGGAGCTCACGGGTCGCATGGACGAGGCCTTCGATCAGCTGCACGCCTACATCCGTCGTGATGTGGAGCTCACCCGCTCGGTGCGCAAGGCGTTGATCTACCCGGTCATCCTGTTGGGTGTGTCGATCCTCGTGGTGCTCATCATCGTGGTGTTCGCGATACCCAAGTTCGCCGACTTCTTCGCGGACTTCGATGCCGAGCTTCCGCTGCCTACGCGCATGCTGATGAACGTCGCTGATTTCGTGGGGTCCACGGCGGGCCTGATCACGGGTGTTCTGATCGTCCTTGCGATAGCCGGGACCTTGTTGTACATCCGCACGCCGAAGGGTCGACGCAACCTGCACGCGTTCCAGTTGAAGATCCCCATGGTCTCGACCGTGGTCACCTACTCCTCCACCGAGCGGTTCACCAGAGTGCTGGCGGCTCTTCTCGAGTCGGGCGTTCCATTGCCCGAGGCGTTGCCGACGTCGATCGACTGCGCCAACAACCTGGTCTACAAGGAGCGCCTGCGTGAGTCGATGGAGGGTGTCATCGAAGGTCAGGGCTTCGCCGACCCGTTGGCGCGCACCGAGTTGTTCCCGGTCGCGGTGATCCAGATGGTGCGTGTGGGTGAGCGCACCGGTGAGCTGTCGGATCAGCTCGAGAACGCGGCCACCTTCTATGAGGAAGAGCTCGAGTACGCGGTCGAGAAGATGACCGCATGGTTCGAGCCGATCGTGATCCTGTTCATCGGCATCGTCGTGGGCTTCGTGGCATTGGCCATGGTTTCCGCGATGTACGGGATCTACAACCAGGTGGAGTTGTAGGGCCGCTCGGGCACTCCTTCGTCGGTTGTCGGGTTTGCAGAGCGGACGTTCGCGTCCGGGTCGATCGGCCCAGACGCGAGCGACCGCGACAACAGCAGCATCCGTCTCACGGACCACCGCGGCCGTGTCCACCCCACCCCACCCCGCTGCCTTCCGCGGTCATCGCCGTGATCCCCTCTGCTGCGGCCCTTTCACCATCGGGCCACTCGCAGGAGGGGAGGATTGCCCACAGTCGTTGGTAAGAGGCTGCATAGGCGAAGAATGATGGAGAGTTGTCAAGACATCATGAACTGGGTGAACATATGTGTAGGCAACTTGATCGTCCGGTCATACCCGGGATGACGAGGCGGACACTGTGAGTGGTCGTTCGATCGCTTGAACGGTGCTTCGCGTCAGGGTGATTCGTCACGGGGAGGACCGAGCGTGCATTCGCGGGATCGAATCCCAAGGATGCGTTCACGGGGTGAGGACATGGAGACCGAAATCACGACGCAGCGTGAGAGAGAGCTGTGGTGGCGCCGTTCGGTGGGGACGGGCTCCCGTGGCTGCCGGAACGAGGTGAGTAACCGTGGGTAGGTTCGGCAACCGCGCGGGAGGATCCGGCGGTGGTCGCCTGCGTCGGGGTCAGGTCGGCTCCGCTCTGATGATGGTGCTGACCGTGGTGGTGGTCGTCGGCCTCGTCGGTGTGTCAGTCGCCGCGTTCGCGCGGGTCAACCTGCGGACCACACGGTCCTACGACCGGTTGCGAGAGGACCACTACGACGCGGATGCCGCGATCAAGACAGCGGTGAACTGGGTCGCCAACAACGAAGACCTCGGCGTCGACCTGAACTACAACCCGAATTCGGCTACGGATTGCGTCTATCAGGTACCCGCCCAGGATGGGGCGACGATCACCGTGAGTTGTGATGCCGAAGCGGGCTCCGGCTCCGGCGTGCCACCCGATCAGGGGATCAATCCACCCGAGGGCCTGCTGCTGCTGGGCGACCGCCACAACGAGAGGGGAGCCGTACAGCCGAACGACCTGCGACAGCGTCCTCGGCGCCATCTGGGAATGGTTGAGTGGCGGTGCCACGCCGTCGCCCGAGTACTCGTTCAACGCGCAGAAGCGTGACCACACGGTCTGGGCCGGGTTCCTACCATGTCAGGACAGGAATCGGGGAAGCGATCCGATCCGGGTCGAGGGCGATGTCATCGCTGCGGGCAAGATCCGGGCGACGGACGGCCTGAAGTTGATGGTGGAAGGTGGCGAGAGCGGCATTCTCCAGGCGCGCTACGGGTGCGTGCTGCAGGGCGGTGCGCAGATCGTGCAGAAGGGCGTCGGATGGGGGCCGGGGAACAAACCTGTCGTGGACGTGGGCACGGGCAATGCCCAGTACACGCAGTGCCAGCGCGACCCCGAGACGGTGCGGGATGCCAACGTGGACGACCCGATGCCGTGGGACGGATCCAAGATCTTCACCGATCCAGGTCGGATCAGCTCCGTCGACGGAGGCAGCGTGCCCGATCCGATCGGGGACATCCAACCCGAGCTCCTACCGTCGGATTCAATGCCGACGGGACCGTCGGGATTCAGCGCACGGCTACACCCTGCCGGAGCGGACCAGCGCCTACATCTACAACCCGACCGCCTACGCGGCACTGAGTCCGAAGCCCGCCAACGTGCCGGAGAACCTCGTGCCCCTCAACTCGCCGGTCGACGGTGACAACGCGTGCATCATCTCCAACGAGTCGCCCGTCATCTTCCTGTGGGGGTGGTATCGCAGTTCCGAGGTCCTCAACCGGTACACCTCCGAGGACAGTTGCCGTGACCGTACGTTCTGGTTCGCTCCCAATCCCGGCGCCGACAACGTGATGCTCACCAGTGACGATTTCACCGCCGCCTTCTACATGGACTTCAACAAGTCGGACTCGGGCGTTCTCACCGCGTCCAAGTGCGGCGGTGTGAGCGACACCCACTACGCCCGCTGGTGCCTGGTGGCTACAACAACGAGTACTCCTCCACTCCGAGGGTGGTGGTCGGTTGGCCCAACGAGTAGGGCGCGCTGCCCATCGGCGACGGCGGCGGGAGCGGATCCACGCCGCAGGGCTACGGCAACTCGGTTCCGATCGAGATCTCCGATGCCGAGGCGATCGAGGGGAACTTCCTCAGCTACTGGAAGAACACCGGGAACGCGAAGTCCGTCGATGCCCAGTTCGCCACCTACGAGCCCTGCAAGATCAACTTCCTGTGGTGGATCATCCCGTGTCCGTCGCTCGATGACCGATCGCTTCGCATGGCGGATTTCTCTCCCGAGGTGACCTCAGGTCCGATCGGGGAGGCACCACCCGGCAACGCGGCCGGCAAGCTGTACGTCGACCTGCACCTGGCGATGGCGAACGCGACCGGGATGGTTCCCAAGGTCGTGGTCAGCCGACTCGACGACAACGGTGACCCGATCGACTGTGGCGAGTACACCCTCGATCTCACCAACGTCAACGCCGGCTGATGACGGCTCGTCGCCGTGGCCGTCCTCCAGCATCGCGACCATCTCGGAGGCTGATGCCAAGAACCTCGCCAACGCATGTGGTGCCGTTGGCGCAGATCAACAACCTACGCGTGACGTTCAAGGTATCGGGGAACTGGCTGAACAACGGTTCGAATCCTCCACCGACGTTCTACCTGGATGGCGCCAGGATCCACTACGACAGCTACCAGGGTGCGTCGTTCCCGTTGCCGGAGGATGCCACTGCGTCTGATCCCGGAACGGTTGGCGACAACGGGATTCCGGCGGATCCCGCGAAGAGCGACTGCGATCCCGAGAAGCCGGGTGGGCAGTTGATCTTCGGTGCAGAGTCCCACGTCCTGATCCCCGACGGGAGCCTCGAGGTCTGCGGTGGCCCGAACCCCGAGGATCCGAAGGGCTCGATGGTCATCGGGGTCTACGGGGTGCCGTCGATCTCGCCGCTGCGTCCGAGCAGTGTGGCCTGGGCAGGCGGAGACGGCCTCGACACCGGCCGGTCACTCGAGGGAGCGAAGCGGATCGGCGACCCTGAGATGGGCGCCGGGAACTCGCAGCCGAACCCCATCCCCAGCCGTGAGACGACGATTCACTACGGCGACGGATGCTCACCGTCGATCGGGTGTGGAGTCGATCGAGGAGGGAAGGATCGACCTGACGTACCCAGGGTTCGCGGCACCGGCCGGCTATCAGGTCACGAGCATCCAGGCTCTCGCTTCCTACAACCCCAAGAACGCAGGTGCATGCGCGCTCAACGAGTTCTACGGGGACACCGTCCTCACCGACATCAACAACTTCTTCTTCGGCTGCACCGCGCCACAGCTCCGCCAGGGTGGAGCGAGCACCAACTACCTGACAAACGACGACGACATCTATGTCAACGATGTGCTGAAGGCCGGGAATGGCGCGATCAGGCAGCTGACCAGCCTGTATCCGGATCAGGATCCTGGGAGCAACGCGGTGGTGACTCCTGGCGAGCTGAGCTCAGGCGTCGTCCTCCAGTGGGCTGCGCGCGGCAAGGTTGTCTGCGGTCTGTGGATCTGCCCTCCGGCGTTCGACGACGAGTTCGACGGCGTGGAGATGGTGGTGGAGACCCAACCCACGACCTACGTGGATGCAGACCCGAACAACGACCAACCGATGCTTCGCCCCCAGAGCGGCTGCATCACATCGCGGCCCGGCTATGACCGTGGTGTCGGCAAGCCCGACTGCGCGTTGATGCGCTCCGAGAGCTACAGCTCCAGCGACTCAGGTGATGCCATCTGCATCTTCAACTGCCCCGAGAGCCAGAGGCGGACCACCTGGTTCGGTCGCTTCAGTGTGCGAGGCACGATCTACGCGCCGTCCTCCGCGGTCGAGGTGGACGTGAACGATCTGGGTTATCCGTTGGCTTCGAGGGGGCGCGATCCTCCGCCACCTGTGGATCTCGGGAGCCAAGGAGCGCGAGAACTACGTGGAGCCGGCGATCGGTGGTGACATCGACCGCACGCCACGAGACCGCCGCACGATCCTGACGGCGTGCCCGCAGGAGGGCGGCTCGCCATCCACCACGCGTCCCTGCGATGCCGATCAGGGCGATCGCATCCTTGCCCGGAGCGGCGTCACCTTCACCACGGATCCGAACGTGTCGGAACCTGTGACCACGCCGGTTGCACTCGTCGATTGGTACACCGATGAAGTCCAGAGCTAGCACTGGCTGCCGCGTGCAACGGACCGTCGGTAGGGCAGGTCGGGGGCAGGCCGGTGTCACCTTGTTGGAGGTGGCGCTTGCGGTGTTCCTGTTCGGGACCGTCGCGATCACGTTGCTGACGTTGATCTACGGGGCCCTTTGTCGCATCGGGATCCCACAAGGCCCACGTCAGGGCTGGTGAGCGCGCGACGGAGCTGGCGGAGCAGATCGACGACTTGAACTACGTGCCGTGTCCCGTTGCTGCCGATCCGAACGGCGCCACCTACGAGGGAGTCCTCGACGTCGGCCCGGACCGGGAGTTCGACGAGCAGATCGAGCAGATCGAGTACCTACAGGACTCGGCGCCGGAGAGCCCTGTGTTCCAATCCGGCTGTCCGAGCGAGGAACAGGGCGCCCAACAGGTCACCGTGCGTGTCACGACTCGGAGCAAGCCGCTCATCACGAAGGAAGTCGTGCTCGTGAAGCGCGACAACCGGTGCCCGGCCGGCCTTGTCGATCCCGACACCAACCAGCCGATCCCGAGGTGCTGACGTGAGTGAGAGATGGACCGCTTTGCGGCGCCGAGAACCACATCAGGGTGGGTTCACCCTGATGGAGGGTTGATAGTCGTCGCGCTGCTCGGCCTGATCATGACGCCCATTGCGGCGACACTGATCAGCTCGATCAACAACTCGGCGGAGACACACGAGCGACTCCTCGGCGAGGCGGCGTTGCAGCGCATCACCGAGGCATGGACCAAGGACACCCAGAGCGCCGATCCGACTCCGGGCGTACCGGGCACAACACCACCCGGAGTCGACGACAACCCGGTTCAGGACCAGTGCGTCGATCCCGCAGCCTCGGTGCCCGGGGCACCCCAGGAGATCCCGAGGATCACCTTCCACTACGACCTCGACGCGGGTGCCGAGCCACCCAAGGCTGTCACCTGGGTGATCCGTGACGACGGCGGTTCGGCCACCCTCGTCCGGCGCTTCTGCGCTGACGGGATCCTGGTCTCGGCCACGGACATGGGTCGTGACCTCGGCCCGTTCGCCGCGGCAACCGTCAGGGGTCCGGACGACGGCGTGCCTGACGACTTCTGTCCGCCCGACGCCAACGGCGTGGGGCGGAGGTGCGTGCTCGTCGTTCCGAAGTTCGACACCGAGGTGACCGCGACGCGCCGGGTACCCGACTACAGCATGAGCACGCTGCCGGGAGGTGTGCCTGCGGCGCCGACGATCTTCGCCAGTGATGAGCGCTTCGAGTACCTGAACGTGCGGTTCACCCCGTCTCCGGGTGCCGTGACCCAGTACGAGCTCGTGTTGCGCAAGGGCTCGCCCACAGCCCCTGTCGTGGCGACGCAATTGGTCACGGCGGGCTCTCCGCAGCCCGCGAGCTACCAGGTCACGTTCTCATCGCTCGAGGTCCAGCCGGTCGGCGGCGCGGCGGTGAACTACTACGTGACCGCGCGCGCCAAGAACGATGCCGGATGGGGACCGTACTCGGATCCGTACGGACCGCTGAATCCCCAACCGGTCGGCCCGGACAAGCCGAGCACGCCGACGGTCGCTCACGAAGGCAACTCCTGCGTCCGAGTCACCTGGACCCCGAATGCGAACACAGGGGGAGCCCTCGCACAACCTTCCGGGTGTGGGCGTACTCCGCTCCGGCAGGCAACGAGCCGTTCGTCGAGGGCGAGACCGCACTCATCGAGATGGTTCCGATCCCCGAGGACATTCCGGGCTACAACCCCGCGGTGCAGCCGACACCGTCGTACCTGTTCTGCCCGCGTTACCTGCCTGACAGCAGTGTCGATCCCGCAGGCATCCAGCCGATCGGCCGGTACCGGTTCGTGGTCGCCGACCAGAACGGGGTCGACCTCGGCCTCAAGTCCGATCCCAGCAACTCGATCGTGACCCACCCGCCAGGAGCGACGTTCGTTTCGGCTGCTGGGACGGACACGGGGGACTGCACCCGATCCCGACAACCCATGCCGTCAGATCACCTACGCGATGGGTCAGTCGGGCAACGGCACCATGATGGCAGTCAGCACGGGCACGTTCCTCGGATTCAGGTTGACCGCCGGCGTCACCGTCGTCGGGGGCTATTCCGGAACGTTCAGCGACCAGACTCCGATGTCCAAACCACTGCCCGCGGCACGGACGACGATCCAAGGTCGCAGTGTGCCCGGAACGCCGGCCGGCTCGGCGGATCAGACCGGGATCAATGTCACAGCGATCAGTGCTCCTGCATCGATCCAGAACCTGTCGGTGGAGTATCCGGTGTCACCGGGTCAGAACTCAACAAGCTCTGGAATAGAGGTCATCAACGCGGGCCAGGCGGTCCTGATCTCCGATGTGTCGATCGTGGAGGCAACGACTCCAGGCATCCGACCGGGCTGCTCGTCAGCGGGGCCGCATCGGTTTCCGTGGCGGACTCGTGGATCGAGAGCGGCAGTTCCAACACCCAGTCCCTGAGCAGCGGTGCGTACGGCGTTCGGGCGGTTGGCACGTCCGGTTCGAATCCGACGGTGACCCTGACCGGCACTCCGGTATCGGCTGCCGATGCCTCCAACGGGGCGCCGG
>JAOSKI010000001.1:605946-614071 GCA_027493675.1 Microthrixaceae bacterium
GGCGGTGCCGCCGGCAGCGCGGGTGCTCGCGGCAACGGCAACACGGCTGCTACGAATGGCGCCAACGGTTCGGGAGCCGGCGGCTCGGGTGCATCGGGTGGATCCGGGCTCAGGCAGCTGAAGTACGGATTCAGCTGATCCGGGGCACCTGAGGCTGCGGCCCGCAGCAGCAATCATCACCTCTGGTCGAGGGCCTGCAACGCCCCCGTCCGTGCTCCCACAACCCGTTGCGCCGACTCGTGGCCCGCAACGCTGTGGCCGGGAACGCTCATGCTCGGGTTGTTCGCGCCGATCAAGTCCATGTGACAAGACGTCGGCAGACCCATGTCTATTCACGGCAAGCGTCCACCCGGCCCGGATCGTCACGAGGAGTCGTCGTCTCCGATTACGACTCTGGGAGAGGCTCACAGAGTGGATCTGCGCTCTTGTTCACTCTCGTTGCGATCTCGGTGCTCGCGATCATCGGCGCGAGTCCTCGCCGCGTTGCAGCGCGCGAGCCTTCGGACCACCCGCGCATACGACGACGTGCGTGAGACCCGCTACGCCGCGGACGGCGCGATCCAAGGAAGCCGTCAACTGGATCGCCAAGAACGACGAGGTGGCGGTCGATCCCGACTACCTGCCCGGCGCGAACGACGACTGCGTGTACCACTCCGAGACGCCCCAGGGTGAGACCCTGACCGTCAGTTGCGAGACCGAACCCGGCAGCGGTGCAGGCATTCCGCCCGATCCGGGAATCGCGCCACCCGAATCGATCCTGCTGTTGGGCGATCGTCACAACGAGCCTGGGCCCTACAGCTACGAGAAGTGCGCGAGCCTCTGGGACGACATCACCGGTTGGATCAACAACGACACGCCCGGGCAGTCCGAGCGAGGCTTCAGCGCCAAGCAGCGTCAGCGGTCGACATGGGGGGACTTGGTTCGTGTGAGACCCGCGAGCGCGGCGTCGGACCGGTCTCGGTCGAGGGCAACATCAACGTGGCGGGCCGGTTGCAACTCGCCGACGGCTTCAAGCTGTCGGTGGCCGGTGGTGACGGCGGCGTGGTGAAGGTCCGTTACGGGTGCGAGGACAACGGTGGACCGTTCGACTCTGTGGTCGACCCCTCGGGGACACCCACCGCGGCGCAGTGCAACCACGCCGACGTCCCCCGCGCCGATCCGGGGATGCCATGGGACGGGAAGTCGATCTACGCGGATCCGGGGCGGATCAACGACACCGCCACTCCCATCGGTGACATCGAGGACGAGTTCCTTCCGGTCGGCTTCGATGCCGACGGGTCCCTCGCCGAGGGGCACACCCTGCCGCTGCGGACCACGGCGTACCGCTACGACGACTCGGTCAACCCGAGTGGTTCCGCGGCCGTGCCGAAGAACCTCGTGGCGCTGCCCCCTCGGGTTCCGGCAGCTGCAACATTCCCGCCGGCACACCGGTGATCTTCCTGTGGGGCCGCTACCCCGATGCCAAGACCCTCAACGACTACACCGCGAATCCTGCCTGCCCGGACCGGACCTTCTGGTTCGCCCCCGATCCTGGTGCCGACCGCGAGCTCCTCACCGGCGACGACCGCACGGCGGCGTTCTACCTCGACTTCACCAACACCGCCGGCGCCTCCAAGTGCGGTGGCATGGAATCGTCCAACCCGTTCCGCTGGTGCCTGGGTGGAGCCGACAAGAACTCCTCGTCCAAGCCCAGGGTGGTGGTCGGCTGGCCCGACGACTGGACGGCGCTGCCGACCGCCGATCCTGGCGGCACCGGATCGGGCTCCACAGGATACGGCCAGCGCGTTGGCGTGGAGATCGACACCGCCGGGGCGGTGGAGGGCAACTTCTTGACCTTCTGGCGAAACCAGCCCAATGCCAAGGTGATCGACGGTACCCCTGCAACGTATGAACCCTGCAGGTTCTGGATCTTCACCTGCCCGTCCTTCGGCGAACGTTCCATGCGCCTCGCCCAGTTCACGCCCAAGGTGGGTGGCAGCCCCATAGCCGAGGTGGGGCTGCCCAACGGCCGACTGTTCCTCGACGTGCACTTCGCCATGCGCCACGCGAACGGCACGGTGCCGAAGGTGGTGGTGGACTACCTGGATCCGCGTGAGAACGTGGCACGCAACTGCGGCGAGTTCACACTCGACCTGACCAACATCGACGCGAGCCACACGCCTGGTTCGCCGGTGCCTGCGACGAGCAAGGCCACGCTCAGTGCGGCCAGCGCGGCGGTCCTGGCGGAGAGCTGCGGCTCGGTGCAGGCCATCAACAACCTGAGGGTGACCTTCAAGGTGGAGAAGAACGTCTGGAACTCGGGCGTCGGTGTGCCGACGTTCGACCTCGACGGCGTGCGGATCTACTACGACTCCTACCAGGGGGCGTCGTTCCCGCTGCCGAACCACTGCACCGACAGTGACGGCGACGGCGACGTCGACGAGTTCGACACCTGTGAGGTCCCGCTGTCGGGTGTCGACAACCCGGTCGATCCTGCCAAGTCCGACTGCGACCCGTCACGACCCGGTGGCCAGCTCATCTTCGGTGGGAGCACACACGTGTACGCCGCTGACGGCAGCCTGGAGGTGTGCGGCGGTCCCCATCCCGCCGATCCCCGAGGTGCGATGGTCATCGGGATCTACGGCGTACCGGGTGTCAAGGAGATGCGCACCCGCCGCTCCCACCAAGGACGACGGCTCAGCGGGTGGCGCCACGACGTTCACCAACGCGGAGTACGCCAAGCGGATCGGCGAGCCGGTGACCCTTCAGGCGGCAGGGGTCACCTATCAGGGGCAGTGCACCGGGCTCCTCGGGATCCAGTCGTGCAAGCCGAAGGACGGTGGCGCGAAGGATCTGGTCTACAGCTTCCCGGGCTTCACCCCCGCCGGCCGGCTACAAGGTGACGAAGGTGTCCGCCAGGGCGTCCTATGAGACCGAGGGCGGGCGGTTCACCATCGAGACCGGCGGCGACTCGTCTCGCCTCAAGGTGGGTGGCTGCAACATGGCCGCTCGTCAGACGCGAGGAGAGCTTCGGCAGTGGGCAAACGAGGGCGTGGGTGCGTCGTCCCCCTTGGTCCTCTACGACGGGGCCACGAGGAACTGCATCACCTCACCCGGCTCGGGCGCCTACAAGGACGGCTTTCGCTCCCACCTCGCTGCGTTGGAAGCCGAACGTCCCGTCGAACTTCTCGTTCTTCGTCGGTGGTGGGTGCTTCGTGATCATCGGCTGGTGCAACTACGACCAGGAGGACCTGCTCGAGGGCATCGAGCTCGATGTGGAGATCCGCCCGATCGGTACGATGTCGTCGGACTCCGACACCTCCACTCCGGTGCTGACCCCCAGTCGGGGTGCATCACCGCACACCCGAACTACGACGGCGGGCAGGGTCCCGACTACACCAATCTCGCGAAGATCGAGTACCAGAACCCCGACTGCGCACTGGTTCGCGCCGACAGCTACACAGCGGATGGCTCCGATGCCACCGATGGCGGCCTCTGCCTGGGTCCCTGTCCTGGCCGGCGTACCAACTGGTTCGGGAGGGTGAGCGTGAAGGGCACGATCTACGCGCCGTCCGCGGCGGTCGAGATCGACGACAACGACATCGGCTATCCGTTGGCGACCCGTGGTGTGATCCTGCGCCACCTACGGATCAGCGGGGCGAAGCCGCGTGCGAACTTCACCGAACCGCTCTTCGGCAACCAGCTCGACAAGGAGCCCAACCCGCGCGTGGCCAAGCTGACCGCCTGCATCCAGGCGGATGTCAACCCCGGGTCACCCAGGCCATGTGATCCGGACACCGATCGCGTTGTCGCCCGCAGCGGTGTGCGCTTCGCGGCCGATCCCACCGAACCCAACCCGACCGCTGCGGATGTGCCCGAGGTGCTCTGGTACACCGATGCAACCACGGAGTGGTCGTGATGCTCCCACCGGCTGTGGACCGAGCCTGTGGGCGGTGCGAGCCCGACCACGACCGAGACCAGGGTGGGGCGACGCTGCTCGAGGTGGCGCTCGCCGTGATGCTGATCGGCGTGGCCCTGTTGTCGGTGATCGGCGTGCTCTACGCGGTCCTGGTTGGCTCCGCGGCGCACCAGGAGAAGGTGCGTGTCGGCAATCGCGCCACCGAGCTCGCCGGAGCAGATCGACGACATGATCTACATCCCCTGCGCCGGCGCGGATGAGGGCGCCCTCTATGAGTCCGCACTCGATTCGGGCGCCGATGCGCGGTACTGGGAGCAGATCGTGAAGGTGCGCTACCTCTCCGATGCCGACCAGGCGGCTTCCCTCTGGAGCGACTCGTGTCCCGCGTCCGACCAGGGCGCGCAGGAGGTCACCGTGTCGGTGAGGTCCAAGACCCGGGACGTGGTCACCACCGAGTTGGTCTTCGTCAAGCGCGACACGGCCTGTCCTGAGGGCATCGTGGGGAGGAAGTGCTGATGGGTATCCGACCCTCGGTGGGCGAGCAGCGCCTGCCGGCCGATCAGGAGAGGCGTGACCATCATCGAGGCGATGCTGGTGATCGCGGTCACCGGCATCATCATGGCGCCCTTGCCGGCGTGTTGATCAACAGCTTGGCGAACTCGGCGCGCAGCCATGAACGGCTACTCGACAACGGCGCCACTCAGCGCATCGCGGAGGCCTGGGCCAAGGATGTGCAGAGCGTCGATCCCCACGGTGTCGAGCAGGGCACCGCTGATGGCGCCTGCTTCGATCCGTCTGCCGCGGGGCCGGATGCCCCCGCGGAGCTCGTGCGCGCCACCTTCAACTGGGACCTGAGCGCCGGCGGCGCCGACCTTCCCAAGGCAGCCACCTGGGTCCTCGTGGAGGACGGGTCCGGAGTGTCGCTGGTACGGCGTTACTGCGAAGACGGATTCCGTTCCGAGACGGTCCTGGCGAAGGGTCTCGATCTCCTCGTGAAGTCCACTGCGCACGGGCCCGATGCACCCGACGAGTTCTGCCCGGTCGACGAACACGGTGTGGCGCGCACCTGCACGCTGGTGGTCCCCGAGTTGGGCCTCGACCTGACCGTCACCCGACGGGTGCCGAACTACGACGCCAACACGCTGCCCACCGGTACCCCGCCGCCTCCGGCGATCTATGCCCACGACGCCCGGTACCAGTACCTGAACGTGCGGTTCAAGCCTTCGGCGCCCCAACCCGTCACGTCCTACAGGCTGGAGCTACGCAAGGGGTCGCCGACCGCGGCCGCCGTGGCCGGCCAGACCAAGGTGGTCACCGTGACCCAGCCTGTTCCCGCCTTCTACCAGGTGACCTTCACGGGTCTAGACGTGCAGGCCCCGGGTGGTCCACCGGTCAACTACTACGTGGTGGCGGTGGCGATCAACGACATGGGCGAGGGTGTCCCGTCGGATGCCTATGGTCCGATGAACCCCCAGCCGACGGGACCTGATGCCCCGGCCACGCCCACTGCGACACGGCTCTCCAACGGCTGTGTGCGTGTTGCATGGAGCCCCAGCGCAGTGGACGGCGGTAGCCCGCGCACGGGGTTTCGGGTCTGGGGCATACGAGGCACCCACGGGAACCGAGCCTTTCGAGGAGGGTGCCACCACGCTGATCGACATGGATCCGATCCCCGACGACAGCGCCACGCCACCCTCGACGACCTACGACTTCTGCAACGGCCTCGAGTCCTTCCGCCGGTATCGCTTTGTCGTGTCCGACAAGAACGCGGTCGACATCGGCTTGAAGTCCGCGCCGAGCAACGCGGTGTTGGCCTACGAGGTCGGCACGCGGTTCAGTGCGGACATCGGGCTCCGACAGTGGCAACAGCTGCCTGTCTCCCACCGCCCCGTGCGCGGGGATCCAGCGGGCGGTGAACGTGTCTGCAGCGGGTGACGTCGTGGCGGTCACCAAGGGTGAGTACTGCGGTTCGTGGTCAGTGCCAAGTCGGTGGACGTCCTGGGTGGGTTCAACGACGACTACACGGCGCTCACCCAGCTCACCGCGTCCACAGCGGAGGGGGACACGACCCGGGTGACCGCGGGGCGCGCAGCTCTCGCCTGCTCCGCCGTCGGTTGCGAGCGCCAACACCGCGATCAGCATCCGCAGCACCAGTGGGCCGACCAGCGTCCGCAACCTGGCGGTTCGCCAGACCGACGTCTCGGCGTCCACATCCACCTCCGGTGTCGAGGTGCTCGACAACGCCAATCCGGTCGGCTCCACACCGTTCGGGTGGTGGGCGGCAACTCGAGCCGAAATCCCACGGGCCTGTTGGTCTACGGCGCTTCGTCGGTGACCGTGCCGACTCGTGGATCGAGAGTGGTTCGCCGGACTCCGGCGCGGCGGGGCAGCGGTGCCTACGGAGGCGTGCGATTGCGGGGGCGACCGTGGGTCTGTCGGCCACCAACGTGAGTGCTGGCTGATGCCCGGCCCGGAGCCAACGGCGCCAACGGCTCGACCACGCATGGCGCGCGGGCAACAACGGCGGTTCAACCGACTCGACCGGTTCCGGAGGGTCCGGAGGTTCGAGCTGTGGTGGTGGAGCAGGCGCCGGCGGTGCTGGTGCGGTCTCCTGGGGCAACCGGTGCTGCCGGAACCGACGCCGCCGGTGCCGGTGGTGGCACCAAGGGGGCGGGCGGTGCCGGCAACTCCGGTTGTGGCGGCGATGCTACGGTGGCGCCGGCGGCAATGGGGCGACTGCCGGCGGGCGCGGGCGGTGCCGGTCAATGGGCACGCAGACAGCCGGGAACCTGTGGGTCGGCGGCGGGAACCGCCGGTACACCGGGTAGCGCGGCAAGGGCGGTGGTGGTGGCGGTGGGGGCGGATCAGGCCGCAACAACAAGGTCCTGTGGGGATGTAATGGAGAACGCCCCGGGGCGGCGGTGGTGCGGGAGGTGGCGGTGGTGCCGGTGGCACGGAGGGGGACCGGAGGATCCGCCGGCGGTGGGTCCTTCGGTGTCTACGCTCGATGCCACTGTGGTGATCCAGTCCTCCTCTGTTGTGGAGGCCGGCAACGGCGGCGCCGGCGGCAACGGCGGCAAGGGTGGCAACGGCGGCGACGGTGGCAAGGGCGGCACGGGTGGATCGGGCAAGACCGACGAGGGCGGTCCCGTGCCGGTGGCGGCGGGGGCAGGGTGGCGGCGCCGGAGGTTCGGGCGCCGGTGGCCAGGAGGACCCTCGGCTGCGGTGTTCTTCGCCAGGTCGCCGGGGGCTCTGCGCCGTCGCCCGTGGTCGACGGTTCGGTGAGCGTGACCTCGGGTTCCCGGGAGCAGGCGGTGGCGGCGGTGCAGCCACCTCTGGTGGCTCGGCGGGGCCGAAGGGCAACAAGGGCAGCACCAGCAACAACTCCCACAACGGCAACGACGGATCAGCGGGAGTGGCGGGATCCGGAGTGACGGCTGCTCCGGGGTACGCCCGGCGAGGCGTGCTCGGTGCTGGATCTGAGCAAGGTCCCGGCCCAGCAGTGCGCTCTTTGACGACCCGTGTATTGTGACGACCGGCACGTTCGTGTGGTCTTGGTGGGGACTCGACGCAGCGCACCATGTTGCGGTGTCGACTGCGGCACAACCGCCGAGCCCTCGAAGTGAGGATCGCGTTATCACACCGGGTCGGGCGATTAGAAGTAAAACGACCTGTTGCAACGGTGTGGTCGGCAACAGGTATCTTAGGGAGAGTCTCCAGTTTGGGTGGTTGGAAACGGTCGCCCCCGGGAGAGCAAGTACCAACCAACCGAGGGGGCGAAGTACGCCACCTGTTTCCTACGGAGGGAATCAAGAATGAACATGATCAAGACTCGAATGGAGCAGCGTGGCCAGGGTGGCTTCACCCTCATCGAACTGCTCGTCGTCATCGCGATCCTGGCCGAGCTGGCCGGCGGCCGCATCATCGGCATCGGCGCCATGCGCACCAACGCCCAGAAGACGGCCTGCAAGTCCGACAAGGACACCGTCGAGACGGCTGCCGGAAGCCTTCCGGATCGATAACGAGAACTCCGGCTACTCCACCGGGTGACCTCATCACTGCGGACCACATCAAGAAGGGCATCACCCGGAGCCGACTTCACGATCGACGCGAGCACCGGTGCAGCGACCGCCGTGGCCGGCAACAAGTTATGACGCCGCTACCGTCACGGCGTGCAACGCCTGATCTACGATCTGATCAGATTCTGGCCAACACTCCGGTGGGACC
>JAOSKI010000002.1 GCA_027493675.1 Microthrixaceae bacterium
GCCTCGGGCGTGCAGTGGCAGACGTCCGCAGCGGGCCGGTGGGCGAGGTACCGGCGCACCTGCGAGACGCCTCCTACCGCTCCGCGGGTGGCTTCGGTCACGGAGTGGGCTACGACTATCCCCACGACGACCCCGCCGGTTGGGTGCCTCAGCGGTACCTGCCCGAGGTGCTCGGAAACGCCGAGTACTACCGCGGTAGCGTTCACGGGCGGGAGCAGGCGATGGTCGCGGCCTGGCAGGCAAGGACGGCGAGGGTTCCACCGACGCAACCCACAGAAGTACAGGATCGGTGACCGGGCCGGAGGACCAAGGAGGACGCGGTGAGCGCGATCGAACTCGTTGCCGTCGTCGCAGCAGTCCTGGGGGCACTCGCGTTGGCAGGAGCCTGCGTAGCCTTCTTCGCAGCCGCCAGCCGTCTGAGAGCAGCAGCAGAGCAGCTCGAAGAGGCCTCGCAGGCGTTCCGTGAGTCGGCAGGGCCTCTCGTGGCGGAGCTGGCGTTGGCCGCAGAGCGTGCAGCGGGTGAGGTTGACCGGGTGGAGCACCTGCTGGACCTATCCGAGGGGATCGGTCAGCGGGTGCAAGGCGCCACGGGTGTCACCTACCGTGCCATCACCACACCTGTGATCAAGGGTGCGGCCGTGGCCGAGGGAACCCGTCGTGCGGCCCGGCGTCTCGGTGGTCGAAAGCGGTGAGCCCGGCCGAGGCGAACCCGTCCTGAAGCGCGGCCCAGGCCTCGATGCCCGCCTCGTGACGCCCAGCTCACCGAGGGCATCGCGGAACTCCGCACCGTGGCCGGTTGCCGGGCCGGCTGCGAGATGGGCGAACTCGTGCAGGACCGTCTCGAGGCCCCATCCGTGCCCGTCGATCAGCCAGATGAATCCGGGTCGGTCCACCATCGTCGCGTCGATCCACTCGCCTGCACCCGAACACCCGGCCGCCGAGTAGGTGGCCGAGCGGGATCGCCGCTGCAGCACGATCTCCAGTGGCGCATCGGGGAACCGCGCCGACCACCATGGATGGGTCACCAACTGTTGAACGTAGGCCTCGATGTGCGCGAAGCGCCTGAAACGCCGTATGGGAAACGCCGCGATGGCGTTCTCCTCGGCCAGAATCACCTGGTGCGCGGCGTCCGTCACCATCGCGTGCATCGCTGCGGGGTGCTTCTGAACTGTGCCATCAGGCTGGAAGCGAGCGGCGTGAACCCACCTCTGGTGCGCCGAGGCTCGCCCGGTCGCCGGCAGTGCGTCCCGCGAGGTGTCCGTGCGCAGAGGAGCCGCTGTCCATGCGGCGCGACCTCAGGTGGGGGTACCGGCGGCGAACCTCGGCTTCGACCTCTGCCTCACGGTCGGCCAGCACCAAGGCGACCGATCGTGGGTTGCCGGTGCCTGCCGCTGTGTTCGCGTCCGCTTGGCTCTCGCCCTCGTCGTCTCGCGTGCGCGTGCCTCTGCCAGGCGCTGGGCGACCCGAACGGTGAACCCCGTGATGAAGCTGCGACGCCATGCGGCGCTGGCCCCGGAGACGATCTCCGGGCGCCGCTCTCGCTCAGCATCGAGCGCGTCATCTGCACCCAGTAGCGAGGTGACCAGCACCTCGGCGCGCCCACATCGCCGGGAACCCGATCAACGCAACCCGACGGACCCCTGTGTCGTCGGTTCCGATGTCGATCACGGTGCAGCCGCAGTTTGCTCCGACCGCCCCGAACAGCGACACCTTCGCGCCGCGTAGGGCGAGGGGACGGCCAGCAGGCGCTCGACGGGGGTGCCCCGGCGCCGGGCGTCGCCGTCTGCCGACGAGGCGGCCAACACCGCTTCCTCTATGGAGTACCGGGCCATCAGCTCGGCGACCTTGGCGAGGCACGATTCCCGCTCGGAATCGAAGTCGGTCGCCTCGGCCCGGCTCAGGAGCTTCTGGATCACCCGGAGTGCTGAATCGCTCATGGCTGGGAGCCTACGGACCCTCTGTGACATCCGAGGGAGCGTCACCATGGTCGCCAGCATGTTCCCCTGCGATCTGTCCGGTGGTGGAGCGCGGCTTCCGCGGCTGAGGCCGGACAGTTGGCGGGGGTGGCGGGGCGGCGGGGGTGGCGGGGGTGGTTGGGCCGTCGTCGTCACGGCGCACCCATATCGTTCGTTGCGGGAAGGGGATCTCTATGCCAGCGGCATCCAGCGCCCGTTTGAAGCGGCGGTTCAGCTCCCGTTGGACCTTGAACTGCTCTGCAGGAGGTGTGCGAACCGATATCCGGATCGTCACCTCGTCGGCGGCGAGCATCTCCACTCCGAGCAACTCGGGGTCGTCGAGGAACGAGTCGGCCCACTGCGGATCGTGTGACATCTCGTTGGCAGTGGCGAGCAGCACCTCGGCGGCGGCATCGGTGTCGGTGTCGTAGGCGACACGCACGTCGAGGAGTGCCTTGGACCACCTCCTGGCTCATGTTGCCGACCCGCTGCACCTCCCCGTTGGGCACGTGCCACACGGTGCCGTAGATGTCGCGCAGGACCGTGGTGCGAAGCGTTATGCGCTCCACGGTGCCCGACGCCTCGCCGAGATCGATGATGTCACCCACCCCGAACTGGTCCTCGGCGATCATGAACATGCCCGAGAGGAAGTCGCCGACGATCTTCTGGGCGCCGAACCCGAGGGCCACGCCCACGATGCCCGCGCCCGCTACCAGCGGTGCCAGGTTCAACCCGAGCTCACCGAGCACGAGCATCCCAGCGATGCCCCACACGAACACCCTCGCGATCGCCACCAGGATGCCGCCCAGGGTCTCGGTGCGCTTCTGCACCCGCAGCCGTCGTTGCTCGTGCTCGAGGCGTTCCCGGGGGTCGGGGAGCCGCTTGGCTGGTCTGGACGCAGCAACTGCGCGCCACGCCCGAGGCGGGCCATCGCCCGGTGTATCACCCGCTTGAGCAGGCCGACCACCAACGCCGCGACGACGATGATCAGCAGGATCGATGCCACGTTGTCCACGAGGAAGTCGCTCACGTCCGCAGCGGTGTCGCTTCCGGTGACATCACGTACCCAGCTGCAGACCGTGTCGCCGGGATCGCAACCCTCGATGCCCGTCACCAGGTCCTCGGCGGTCGGCTCGTCACCCGTGGAGTCGGCACCGCCGTCACCCGCGTCCTGCAGGAGCGATTGGATCATCCGCCGAACGCTAACAGCGGGGTGGGAGCCCGGGCGTGGGTGGCGGGACACCGGTCCTCCCATGTTCGGCGCCACCCCGACACATGATCCACAATGGAGCCATGCGACGACTCTTCTGGATGGGCGTGGGTGCTGCCGCAGGTGCATCGGGCACGGTGTGGGCCCAGCGTCGGGTGCGGGGAGCCATCGAGGACCTCGGAGCCGAGGCGGTCGTGGCGGCCGCCGGACGGGGTGCACGTACCGTCGCCCGAAGGGTCGTGGCAGCGGTGGGGGGAAGGCCGTGACGGCATGGCCCAGCGCGAGCAGGAGCTCCGCAGCAGGTTCCACGGCACGGAGTCCACCCTGGATCTCCGTCGCTCCGGGCCGGGGGCCACCTTGCGGTCGGTTCCGTCGCGGCGTGACGGTCGGTAACCTCGCAGGACCATGACCGCGCCAGGAGATCCCCCGTACCGCCGACGGGCTGCGAAGCGCCTGGGTGCAGTTCTTCTCCGAGCGCGGTCACGAGGCCGTCCCTCTGCGAGCCTCATACCCACGCATCCGTCGGCGCCGATGTTCACGAACTCGGGCATGATGCCCTTCGTCCCGTACTTCCTGGGCGAGGAGCCGGTTCCCTTCGATCCCCCTCGCGCGGTCTCGGTCCAGAAGTGCGTGCGTGCCGGCGGCAAGCACAACGACCTGACGCCATCGGGCGCTCACCCCGACACCTGTCGTTCTTCGAGATGCTCGGCAACTTCAGCTTCGGTGACTACTTCAAAGCCGATGCGATCGTGTGGGCATGGGAGTTCCTGACCGGGACGCTCGGCCTCGACGGCGACCGCATGTGGGTGACGGTGCACACCACCGACGACGAAGCCGAGCAGATCTGGCGCGACTCGGTGGGGCTTCCCGCTGAGCGGATCCAGCGCCTCGAAGAGGACAACTTCTGGGAGATGGGCGCAACTGGCCCCTGTGGGCCCTCCTCGGAGGTCTTCTGGGACTACGGAGCCGAACTCGGCCCTGACGGCGGGCCCGCCAACCCTGCTGCGGAGAACAGGTTCGTGGAGATCTGGAACCTGGTGTTCACCCAGTACTTCCGGGGACCCGACGGTCAGCTCGACGACCTCCCGGGCGCAACGTGGACACCGGGGCGGGGCTCGAGAGGATCCTCGCGGTGCTCGCGGGAAGCCCCTCGCTGTACTCCGCCGACGTGCTCACCGCGCTGTTGGACAGCGCCCAGTCGGTGACCGGCGTACGTCTCGGCACCGGAGACCTACCCGACATCGGGTTGAGGTTGTTGGCCGACCACACCCGCACGGCGACGTTCCTGGTGGCGGACGGTGTCGTGCCCTCCAACGAGGACCGTGGATACGTGCTGCGGCGCATCATCCGCCGCGCGGTGCGCTTCGCCTACATGCTCGATGTGGACGACCTCGTGATGCCGCCGATGGTGCGGGGACTGCGTCGGGTTGATGGGCGACGCATATCCGGACCTGGTGAGCGCCGAGGAGCACATCGTTGAGCTGATCCAGCGCGAGGAGGACCGGTTCCGCCAGACCCTCCAACGTGGCTCGGTGCTGCTCGATGCGGAGCCCGACGCACTCGGCGAGGGTCAGTCGCTCGACGGTGAGGTCGCCTTCGTGCTGCACGACACCTACGGGTTCCCGCTCGAGGTGACCCGTGAGATGGCCGAGCTGCGCGGCGCCACGGTGGACGCCGACGGCTTCGAGGGAGGCGATGAGCGCCCAACGGGAGCGCTCGCGTGCCGCAGCAGGCAGCAGCGGTGTCGAGACCGGCGACGCGGCGGACACGGCACGCTCGGTGCTGGCGGAGCACGGACCCACCGTGTTCGTGGGTCGAGAGGTCGCATCGGTGCGGGCAACCGTGCTGGCGGTGACCGACGAGGGTGTTCTATCTCGACCGGACACCCTTCTACGCCGAATCCGGTGGCCAGATGGGTGACACCGGGACGATCACCACCGACACCGGTGCCGCGGCCGTGCTCGACACGGTGTCCCCGCTACCGGGGCTCCACCTTCACCGGGTGGCGACGGAGCACGGAGCGATCCAGGTGGGCCAGAGCGCCGATGCCCACATCGACGAGGAGCGGCGCGCTGCGATCCGGCGCAACCACACAGCTACCCACGTCCTGCACTGGGCACTTCGAAAGGTCCTCGGTGAGCATGTTCGTCAGCAGGGCTCACTGGTGGGCCCCGACCGGCTCCGTTTCGACTTCTCCCACCACTCGGCGGTCACCGATGAGGAGCTGATCCGGATCGAGGACCTGGTGAACGCCGAGGTTCTCTCCAACGCCTCTGTGGAGCACTTCCGAGGTGTCGATGGACGAGGCAACCGCGATGGGCGCGATCGCGTTCTTCGGGGAGAAGTACGGCGAGGTTGTGAGGTCCTTCGCGCCGGTGAGCACAGCATCGAGTTGTGTGGCGGGACCCATGTCCGCGCACTGGGTGACATCGGCCTGGTCAAGATCCTCTCGGAAGGATCGATCGGTTCCAACGTCCGCCGCGTCGAAGCGGTGACCGGGCATGGTTCGCTGGCGCTGCTGCGTGAGCGCGATGGTCGCCTTCGTGGTATCGCCGACACGCTCGGGGTACCGGTGGAGGACCTGGACGCGGGTCTCCAGAAGCGGCTGGGGGAGCTGGAGTCCGTTCGCGAGGAGGTGAGGTCGCTACGTCGTGAGTTGGCCGACAGCGCCTCCGCGCAGTTGGCCGCCTCGGCGGTGGATGGCCGGCTGGTGGCCCGCGTCCGAGTCCACCAGGCGCGACGACGTGCGTGAGCTGGCAGTGGCGCTGCGTGATAAACCGGGGGTCGAGGTCGTGGTGCTCGGGTCCTCGCCCGGTGGGAAGGGAGTGGTGCTCGTGTCGGCGGTCACTCCGGAGTCGGGTCTTCATGCGGCTGATCTCATCGCCGAGGCCGCGAAGCTGGTCGGAGGAGGCGGCAAGGCCGCCGACCTGGCGATGGCGGGCGGCAAGGCACCTGAGCACCTCGACGAGGCGTTGTCGGTGGTGCGCGGACGCCTTGGAATCGCCTGAGACATGAGGGCTATCGGGCTCGACCTGGGTTCTGTTCGCATCGGTGTGGCGGTGTGCGACGCCGAGGGATCTCTCGCCTTGCCGAGCACCACCCTCACCAGGGCGGCGTCGTGGGCCGAGGACCACAGCCGCATCGCCGAGCTGGTCGCCGAGTCCGGCGCCGAGGTGGTGGTGGTCGGCCTCCCGCTGTCGATGGACGGCAGATGTGGGCCCGCTGCGCAGCCGCACCCGCAAGGAGCTGTCAGCGATGAAGAAGGCCCTTGCGGTACCTGTGGAGACCTACGATGAGCGATTGAGCACCGTTGCAGCAAGCCGATCGTTGCAGGCCGCGGGACTCGACTCCGCCCGCAGTCGAGAACACGTCGACGAGGTGGCGGCCGCAGTGATCCTGCAGGCATGGCTCGATCACAGGCGTTCCGTACAAGACCGATCTCGGGATTCCCGGGATACCACTACGTCCGAGGACTGAAGTTGAGCCGAACCGACAACCTGCAGCAGGAGCGCACCGGGCCGGTGGACACGGCCTCCGGCCCCGACGACGAGCCGGACGAGGATGAATGGGTGGAGTTGCCTGCGGACACCAACGGTGGGCGCCGGATCCTCACGATCGGTGTCGGCGTCATCCTGGTCATGGCGTTCGCCGTCGGGGCCTTGCTGTTCTGGGTCTCCCGAAGGATCGATCCCCGGGTGAACAGGGAGAGCTCGTGGGGAGCATCGAGATCCCCAGCGGCTCGGTCACAGAGGGAATCGCCCGGATCCTCGCAGATGCTGATGTGATTGCCGACGCCGGGTTGTTCTCTCGGTATGTGGGTCTCAAGGGAGTCGGGCCGTGGGAGGCCGGCAACTACACCGACTTCCGGGTCAATTCGAGCTTCGATCAGGCCATCGAGGTGCTCGACGGTGGTCCGCTGCCGGTTGGTGCAAGCCAGGTGCGGATCACAGAGGGGAAGCGGCTCTCCGATGCCCTGGCGCAGATAGCCGAGCAGCATCCGAACATCACCGAGGAGGATCTCCTGGTGGCGCTCGGCTCGGGCCAGGTCACATCGAAGTACCTGCCCGAAGGCACCACCAACTGGGAGGGCCTGCTGTTCCCGACACCTACGAGTTCGCCGACGATGCAACTGCGACCGAGGTGTTGCAGACGCTCGCTGACGAGATGGCCGAGCATCTTGACGAACTGGGATACGACCGTGCGGAGACGCTACGAGGGTTCAGCGCCTACGACGTGCTGAAGGTTGCCTCGATGGCCGAGCGCGAGACCGGCCGGCCCGAGGAGGAACGTGGTCAGATC
Source organism: Microthrixaceae bacterium (assembly GCA_027493675.1). GTDB lineage: Bacteria > Actinomycetota > Acidimicrobiia > Acidimicrobiales > Microtrichaceae > JAMLGJ01. The sequence continues at coordinate 7,465 of JAOSKI010000002.1, forward strand.
GCGCGCGTCATCTACAACCGACTCGATGCCTCCGAACCACTCGGCATCGGCGCGACCGTGTTGTACGGACTGGGTCGTGACGCCGGCGAGCTCACTCAGCAGGACCTGGACACCGACACGCCCTACAACACCCGGATGCATGCGGGTCTCCCGCCCACACCGATCGGATTGCCCTCACGGGCAGCCCTGGAGGCCGCGATAGACCCACCTGACGGTGACTGGTTCTACTACGTGCTGGTATCCAACGATCCGCCCACGCACATGTTCACCGATTCGTCGGCGGAGTTCCAGCGTGCGAAGGAACAGGCCCAGGCCGACGGTGTCTTCTGAGCCTCCCCACTCGAGAAGGCTGCGCCCAGCGCTGAACGCCGGAACCAGGGTCGCGGCGGTCATCGGGGATCCGGTGGCCCACAGCCGCTCACCGGCCATCCTCAACGCTGCGTTCGAAGCGACCGGGATCGACTGGGTCTTCGTGGGCTTCGTGGTGCGAAAGGGTGCCGCGGCACAGGCCGTCGAGGCCATGCGCACCCTGGGCATCGCCGGCATGTCGGTCACGATGCCCCCACAAGTCCGAGGTGATCGAGGCGCTCGACTCGCTGTCCGACACGGCCTCACGCCTGGAAGCGGTCAACTGCATCGAATGGGAGGGTGAGCGTCTGATCGGCCACAACACCGATGGTGACGGCCTGCTCGCCTCCTTGCGGGCCCAGGGTGTGGAGCCCTCGGGAAGCCGCGTCGTCGTGCTGGGAGCCGGTGGCGCCGCTCGCGCCGCGGTGTTGGCTCTAGGCGGCGCGGGAGCAGCCGAGGTGCTGGTGCTCAACCGCTCGCCGGAGCGCGGTCGTGCGGCGGCGGCGCTGGTGCCAGGAGCACGCTCGGTGAGCCTCACCGGGGATCCGGGGACCTCACCGCGGCGCTGGCCGATGCGGACCTGCTCGTCAACGCCACACCCGTGGGAATGGCCGAAGGCGACGCCTCGCCGGTGCCGCGCGAAGCCCTGCATCCCGGACTCGTCGTCAGCGACCTGATCTACCACCCGCCACGGACCCCCTCATGGAGGCGGCGTCGGCGGCAGGCGCGCGGGCCCACAACGGGCTTGGGATGCTCGTCGGTCAGGCCGCGGCGGCGTTCAGCATCTGGACAGGCCTTCCTGCGCCCGGGGAAGCCATGGCGGGGGCCGCCTCCGGAGAACCCGTCGGCAAAAGCTGAACCGGGCTGCATCGGGTGCCGATGGGACTCGGAGACACCATTCGCTGCAGCCAAAGGAGTTGGTGACGTGGCCCTCCAAGGGACAATTGACTCATTCCCGGTCGTGGACGTGCTCGGGCTTCTCTCCGCGTCCGCCAAGACCGGTTGCCTCGAGCTGACGGGCGACCGTGGTCGTGGAACGCTCTGGTTGCGTGAGGGCATGATCGTCGATGGTGGGGTGGACGGGCACCCGACGACGGGCGCGGCCGAAGTGGTCTTCGAACTGCTGCTGTTCGAGAACGCGTCCTTCGAGTTCGTGGTCGGTGAACCGGGGTGCTCCGCGCTGGTCGAGGTTTCGGTTTCCGAGGCTGTGGAGCAGGCAGAGCAGATGCTCGGTGCTTGGCAGCAGGTTCGTGACGTCGTGCCCGATTTGTCGATGCGGGTGGCCATCGTGGCTGAGATCGATGGTGACGAGGTCACCCTCGGCGCTGCCGAGTGGGCACTCGTCGCGTGCTGCGCGGGGCAACCCAGCGTCGGTGGGATCCTGGTCGAACTGGGCCTCGGTGAGTTCGACGGTTGCAGCCGCCTGGCCGACCTGGTGCAGCGGGGACTTCTCGCGGTGTCCGAGGCCGACTCATCGCCCTCGGTCCCTGAAGGAACCGAGGAGCCTTCTCTGGTGCCCGACGAGGTGGTACCTCCTGCAGCCTTCGAGGACGATGGTGCGCGGGCGGCCGATGCCGCCGTCGCGACGGATCGTGTCGCGACGGATCGTGTCGCGACGGAACACGGCGCACCGCTGTCTGAGCGCCCCGTGCAGACAGCGCCGAAGTCGGGGATCTTCGGGATGGCTCCCGACACCGACTTCGCAGACGACGATCAGACCATCGGGGCCGACACCCACGAGGGCGCCTCTGGCGGGTCGGTGTTCGACGCGGAGGCACCCGGCGCGCGATGCGGTGACGCGCAACAGCACCACGCCGATGTCTCCGAAGGGTTCCCGGAGCACTTCCCAATCGACGATCTGGTGGGGTCGGGGGATGGTGGAGCCTTCGACATGCACTTCTCGGACGAGCCTCGTCCAGGTGGGCCGGCCTTCTCCGAGACTGAGGTCGACTCCCAGCCGGGCGATCCGCTCGCGTCGACCGAGTCCGTCGACCCTGCCCCGCCGGACGATGTACTTGCCCAGATCGGTCGCCTGAGTCCGAAGGCGGCCGAGGCGATAGCGGCCGCTCTCGGTGATGGTGATGACGGGTGAGCGCGGGATCTGCCGATCCAGTGATGCTCGGGGAATCACATGCAACTCCGGTAGACTCCCAGCTTCGGCGGACATGCCGAGCGGACCTCGCACACGCCCTCGAGAGAGAGAAGCCTTGGCCGATAGCCCAGCTGAGTCGAAAGCACGGCAGCCCGCGGCGCCTGACGCTGTGGGTCGTGGGGTCCTCGGGCATGACCCCGCGGCCCCAGCGGTGTTGTTCGTGCTTGCAGGGCATTCGCTCGGCTCCACGCCCGTCACCGGCGACGGGTCTCCGCAGTGGCTGGATCTCCGGAGGCTCCTGAGCCTCGACGCTGTGGGTGAGGCAACAGACGCGAGCTACCGGTTGAGGCCACCTTCGACGGCGGACCGACGATCGTTGCGATGTGGCCCGAACCCTTCTGCGACCAGGTGACCGACCGGTTGCGGGAGCTGTTGGAGGGCGGCCAGATGATCCCTGAGGGAAGCGAACCTCCCGATGCCGAGGGGACACCTGCGGTGGCCGCCCCCGTTGCGCCACGGTCGCCTGCAGTGGATGAGACGGCCCTTTGGGCGGCCGCAGATGACAGGCCGTTGCCAGGTGACGGCCCGCCGTTGCCGCGTGCCGAGGGTGCGGACAGCCGCGGGGAGCTGACCCTCGAGGACGTCGTATATCACGGCGGGTACCCAGGTGAGACGAAGCGTCGCAAGAGGTGCGTCGCCGTCCTCAACGGTTCTTCACTGACCGTGTCGGGGCCGAGCGGCCCGGACTTCACGATCGGATGGGACTCGGTGCGCTCCGTCGAGGCGCAGAACGCCGATGAGGCCAAGTTCCGTCTGGGAGTGAAGGCGAAGCGCAACTCGAGTGTCATCGTGTTCGGAGTGCGACGAGGGCGTGTCGATCGTTCTGGAGGCCCACGAGGTGCCGACCATGCCACTGAAGGGTGCACTGCACGAGCTCCTCGACGGTGGCCCGGTCACGCTCGCGTGAACCTCGGGGAACGCCCAGGGAGCGATCCCGCCAGAGGGTCGATCGATCGGCTGAGCGGGTCCCTGGTGCTCGTCGGCATGCCGGGTACCGGGAAGTCGACGGTGGCCCCGGTGCTTGCAGCCGCTCTCGGACGCGACGCGATCGATCTGGATTCGCTGGTCGAGCGCAAGGCCGGCTGTTCGGTACCGGAGCTGTTCGACTCGGTGGGCGAGGTGGGGTTCCGTGAGCTTGAGCGTGAGGCGCTGGTCGCCTCGATCGCCGGGCCCCCGATCGTGCTGGCCGCCGGAGGTGGTGTGGTGACCCGAGAAGAGGCCCGTTCCGAGCTCCGAGGATGCTCCGTGGCGTGGCTGCGTGCCCGACCTGAGACCCTCGCAGAGCGGCTGTCGAGGGTCGCCGACGGTGGAGCGGAGCGCCCGTTGCTCGCCACGGATGATCCCCAGGTGCTGTCCGGGCGGATCGAGGCGCTGTTGGCCGAGCGGGAGGCACTCTACGAGGAGGTCGCGGACGTCGTGGTCGACGTGGACGATCGCACACCTGAGCAGGTCGCGCAGGCGATACTCGTTCTCTTCACGAGGGACGACCCATGACCGACACCGCAGGAGTGCCCGGCAAGGGCAGCGCCGGCCACGAGCGCCGAGAGGTCGACGTCGTCGTGTCCGGTGCCAGGTCCTATCCGGTGGTGATCGGCTCCGGTGTCGTCGCGGAGTTGGCGTCGTGGCTCCCGGAGGGCACCGCACGGGTGGCGGTGGTGACCCAGAGCGGCATCCGGGTCCAGGTCGATCCGGGGGTGGCCTTCGAGACCTACCTGATCGGCCACGGTGAGGAGCACAAGTGCATGTCCACCGTGGAGGACCTGTGCTCACGCTGGTCCGAGGACGGCTTGACCAGGGGCGACTGCGTGCTGGCTGTCGGTGGGGGCATGGTCACCGACGTGGCGGGATTCGCGGCGTCGGTCTATCACCGCGGGATACCCGTGATCCACGTTGCCACGACGCTTCTCGCTCAGATCGACGCAGCCATCGGTGGGAAGACGGGCGTGAACCTCCCACAAGGCAAGAACCTGGTGGGAACCTTCTGGCAGCCGAGTGCCGTGCTGTGTGACACCGACACCCTGGACACCCTGCCTCCGCGGGAGTGGCGCTGCGGTCTCGGGGAACTTGCCAAGTACCACTGGTTGGGCGGTGGCCGGCTGGACGAACTCCCGCTGGTGGAGAGGATAGCCAGGTGCGTGGGTGTCAAGGCCGGCTTCGTGGCCTCCGACGAACGCGAGGCGGGCCGAAGAGCGTTGCTGAACTACGGCCACACCCTCGCACACGCGTTGGAGATCGCTGGTGGTCACGAGCTTCGTCACGGTGAGGCTGTGGGCCTCGGATTGCTGTTCGCGGCGGAGCTCGCCCGTGCGCTCGGCCGGATCGACGCAGCCGCGGTGGCCGAGCACCGCCGGGTGGTGGGTGGCTACGGCCTGCCCATGCGGATACCCGATGGAACCGACGTGGGATCCCTGGTTCCATTGATGTTCCGGGACAAGAAGGCAATCGGTGGACTCACGTTCGTGCTGGACGGGCCCGGAGGGTGTCGAGGTGGTTCACGACGTCGATCCGGTGGTGGTCGAGGCGACTCTGGAGGCTGTCCGATGAGTTCCGCAGTTCCAATGGTCCTGTTGCTGTCGGGTCCCAATCTGAACCTGTCCGGTCAGCGTGAGCCGGAGATCTACGGGAGCGCGACCCTCGACGACCTCGTGGAGGCGGCGACCGACGAGGCCGCTGCTCTTGGCATGGAGGTGCAGCATCTGCACTCGAACCACGAGGGCGATCTGGTGGATGCGATCCAGGCAGCGCGCGCGGAGACAGCGGGCATCGTGATCAACGCCGGGGCGCTCAGCCACTACAGCTGGGCGATCCACGACGCCCTGGCCGCATTCGCCGGCCCCGTGGTCGAGCTGCACCTCTCGAATCCCGGTGCGCGGGAGGCCTTCCGTCACGAGTCGGTCGTCACGCCTGTGGCCACAGCGGTGATAGCCGGCCTGGGTGCAGCCGGCTATCCGCTTGCCATGCGTGCGATGGCGGGTCTGCTCGCGGCGACATTCTGACCGGTTCGGGGGCCGTTAGCCTGCGTCGATGGCCACCCGTGAGTCCGTGACCCCCACTGTCGCTCCATCGGACCTCGACGCGATGGACCTCTCGGGTCGCATCCCCGCGCTGCGAGGCCGCTTCGACGCGATCGGGATCGACGCGCTGGTTGTCAGCGAGCTCAAGAACGTGCGCTACCTCACCGGGTTCACGGGTTCCTCAGCGGTGCTCGTGGTGCGCGGCGACGACGCGGTGTTCGTGACCGACGGGCGTTACGCGACCCAGTGCGAGCGACAGCTGGGGGAATCCGGTGTGGTGGCGCAGATCGAGATCTCCAAGGACTCCCCAGAGGAGGTCGCAGCCGCGTCCGCTGCCTCCGTCGCCCGCCTGGGCCTGGAGGCCGACTCGGTGACCTGGTCGGTCCAGAGGCGCTGGGCCGAGGAGCTGTTCGGGGGGGAACTCGTTCCTACCACCGGCGTCGTGGAAGCTCTCCGCATGGTGAAGGATCCTGGCGAGGTGCTGCGGATCAGGGCAGCCTGTGCTGTTGCGGACGAGGCCCTCGCGGAGGTCTCGCCCCGGCTGCTGGACGGTCCCACCGAGCGCGAGTTCGCGCTGGAGCTGGATGCCGCGATGATGCGCAGGGGTGCCGATGACGTGTCCTTCGAGACGATCGTCGCCGCAGGGGTCAACGGTGCGCTGCCGCATCACCGTCCCACTGGGGCCCACATCAGCGACGGAGACCTGGTGGTGGTCGACTTCGGAGCCCTTGTGGACGGCTACCACTCCGATATGACCCGCACCTTCATGGTCGGCGACGTCGGTGAGGATCGTCGGCGCATGTTCGACGTCGTGGCGAGGGCTCAGGCCGCCGGTGTGGATGCCGTGAGGGCGGGCGCCGAGGTGGCGCAGGTGGACGCGGCCTGCCGTGATGTGATCGCCGAGGCGGGTTGGGCGGACGCTTTCGTGCACGGCACCGGTCACGGCGTGGGCCTGGACGTGCACGAGGCGCCTCGGGTGTCGGCCCGTGTCGCTGATACGCTGCACGGCGGCCATGTGGTGACCGTCGAACCGGGTATCTACCTTCCCGAGCTGGGCGGCGTCCGCATCGAGGACACCGTCCTGGTGACCCGCGACGGTTGCGAACGACTGACCTTGGCCTCCAAGACACCCCAAGTGGTCTCCGGCCGCTGACATCCGTCGAATCGAGCACCGATGCCCCAGATATCAACCTCCGACTTCAAGACCGGAATGACACTCGATCTGGACGACGGTCTTTTCACTCTGACGGACTTCCAGCACGTCAAGCCCGGCAAGGGCGGTGCGTTCGTGCGCACCAGCCTCAAGAACGTGCGTACCGGCGCCGTGGTGGACCGCACGTTCCGGGCGGGGGAGAAGATGGAGCGGGCGATCGTGGAGCGAAGGGAGATGCAACTCCTGTACCGGGACGGCAGCGACTTCGTCTTCATGGACAACCAGAGCTACGAGCAGCTGAACGTGCCGGAGCCCACCATCGGAGATCTCGGCGGCTTCATGGCGGACACCGCGAGCGTCGAGTTGGTCTTCTACGGCGACGAGATCATCGGCGTCGATCTACCGGCCTCGGTGGTGCTGACCGTGGCCGTCACCGAGCCGGGAATCCAGGGTGATCGCGTCTCGGGTGCCAAGAAGCCGGCGACGCTCGAGACCGGTCATGTGCTGCAGGTTCCGCTGTTCATCGAACAGGGTGAAGCCGTGAAGGTGGATACGCGCAGCGGAGAGTTCATCTCCCGGGCATGAGCGCTCCCGGAGGAGCCGGCGGGTCGGGCGGCGCCGGGCCGAACACGGGTGACGAGGGTGGAGCCCCCGAATCCGCCCAGTGGTCGGTGGCAGATCCCCTGCACGCGAACGGGCGCTGCATCTGCTCTATGAGGCATCGATGACCGATCGTGACGGTCCATCTGTGCTGGCCACCCAGGTCGTCGCCGCCGATCGCTACGCCGAGGAGCTGGTCGGGGGAGTGCACGAGCATGGCGCCGAGATCGATTCGCTGATCGCGGAGCTCGCGCCGAGAGGCTGGACCCCGCAGCGGATGGCCACCCTCGATCGCACGATCCTGCAGTTGTCGATCTACGAGTTGGCTCACCGTGACGACGTCCCCACCGGCGTCATCCTCTCCGAGGCGGTGGAGCTCGCCGAGACCTACGGAACCGACGACTCGCCCAGGTTCGTGAACGGCCTGTTGGCCGAGGCCGCCCGTCGCCTGCGCCCGGCCGGTTGAATCCCCATCGGGCAGCGAACCCCCAACTCCTCGTTCTGTGTGGCAGGCGTGGCGCTGAGCGCCACGCCTGCCACACAGAACGGCGGGGTGGCGGGGTGGCGGGGTGGCGCCGGTTCAGTCGGGTGAGTCCGCGCCGCTAGCGTGCGGTCCTGACCGTGAAGGGAGTCCAGTGAGGCTCCTACGGCCGGGAAGGACTGCTGATGGCAGAACGCGAACGCCGCATGACGCGCCCCTACGGGGGCGTTTTCGTTCCCCGTTCCGAGGTGATGAACGCCGATGAGGTGGGACGTGCCGTGCGTCGCATGGCGCATGAGATCCTCGAGCGCAACGGTGGCATCGACAACCTCGTGCTGGTGGGGCTTCAGACCGGTGGTGTGGCCCTCGCAGAGGCGTTGGCCACCGTGCTGGCCGAGATCGAGGGCTGGGATTCCGACCGTACCGACGAGCCGGCCATCGCCATCGGAACGCTCGATGTGGCGTTGTACCGTGACGACATCGGCATCCGCCCCGTGCTTCCCGGAAGAGGTGACCGACATCCCCGTCGACATCGACGGACGCGACGTCGTGCTCGTCGACGACGTGCTCTTCACCGGTCGTACCATCCGTGCGGCACTGGATGCCCTGGTCGACTTCGGCCGGGCGCGCACGATCCAATTGGCGGTGATGGTCGACCGGGGTCACCGCGAGCTGCCCATCCGGCCGGACTACACCGGCAAGAACCTCCCCACCCGGCGCGACGAGCTGGTGAACGTGTCGCTCACGTCGGTGCAGATCGGGGAGATGGCCAAGCAGTGAACCGGCACCTGCTGACCATCGCCGAGCTCGAACCCGAGGAGATCGCCGAGATCCTCGATGTGACCGACACCATGGTCGAGGTCAACTCGCGTCGCATCCCCCGCGTCCCCGCCCTGAGGGGCCGCACGATCGTCTCGCTCTTCTACGAGGACTCCACGCGCACCCGCATCAGCTTCGAGACCGCGGCGAAGCGGCTGTCCGCCGATGTCATGGGCTTCTCGGTTGGCACGTCGTCCGCGAACAAGGGCGAATCGGTTCGCGACACCGTCGAGACCCTCGAAGCGATGGGGGTGGACGCAATCGTCGTGCGGCACCGCTCCTCCGGTGTGCCGGCGAACATCGCCCGTTGGTCGGACGCCGCGGTCGTCAACGCGGGTGACGGCTGGCATGCCCACCCCACCCAGGCACTGCTCGATGCCTACACACTCAGGAGCCGGTTCGGTTCCATCGATGGCCTCAACGTCGCGATCGTGGGCGACATCCTGCATTCCAGGGTGGCGCGCTCGACGATCGAGGTGCTCGACCTCCTGGGTGCGGAGGTGACCCTCGTGGCGCCACCGACGTTGTTGCCGCCGTCGGTGGAGCCCTGGAACGTCCGGGTCACCCACGACCTGGATTCCGTCCTCGGGGGCGTCGACGCCTGCTACCTCCTGCGAATGCAGGGGGAGCGGATGAACGAGGCCCACGTGCCGTCGCTACGCGAGTACACGATGCTCTACGGTCTCACCGCGCCGGGCTGAGACCATGGCGGACCATGCGGTGGTGATGCATCCCGGACCCATGAACCGCGGGGTGGAGATCTCCGACGAGGTTGCCGGATCGGCGCGATCGATGGTGACAGACCAGGTGACCAACGGCGTATCGGTGCGAATGGCGGTGCTCTACCTGCTGCTGGGGCCGGGTCGTGATGCGCTCGGTGATGGCGCAGTCCTGCACGACGTGGGAGAGGAAGCGACCGAGATCGTCGAGGAGAGCCGATGACCGGCCCACAGACCACCGTGATCCGCGGCGGACGGATCATCGACGTGACCGGCGAGCGCTCCGGCGACGTCGCCGTCAGGCAAGGCAGGATCGTCGGGGTTGGCCCGGACCTGAGCGGTGACCAGGAATTGGACGCGACCGGATGCATCGTGGCGCCCGGGCTCGTGGACATGCACACCCACCTCCGTCAGCCCGGCAGGGAGGAAGCCGAGACGATCGAGTCCGGGGCCCGAGCGGCGGCCCTCGAGGGGCTACACCGCGGTGCTGGCGATGCCCAACACGACACCGGTGGTGGACTGTGCGGCGGTTGTGCGAGAGGTCCTGGAACTGGGCCGAAACGCCCTGGTGGAGGTCCACACCTCCGGCGCGATCACGGTGGGCCGGGAGGGTGCGAAGCTGGCGCCCATGGCGGAGATGGCCGCTCTGGGGGTGAAGGTGTTCACCGACGACGGCACGGGCGTCCAGGACGACCGATTGATGCGTCGTGCGCTGGAGTATGCCTCGGGACTCGGGGTGACCCTCGCCCAGCACTGCGAGGTGAGCTCCCTGAGCGAGGGAACCTGCATGCACGAGGGCGCGTGGTCCGCTCGCCTGGGGCTGGCGGGCCAGCCTTCCGAGGCCGAGGAGCTGATGGTGATGCGCGACATCGCCCTTGCCCGGATGACGGGGGCCAAGGTGCACTTCCAGCACCTGTCCACAGCTGGGTCGGTGGCAATGGTGGCAGGAGCCCGCGCAGGTGGCCTGGCGGTCACCGCAGAGGCCGCGCCGCACCACTTCACCCTCACCGACGCCTGTTGTCGTGACTACGACGCGACCTTCAAAGGTGCACCCGCCTCTGCGCTCCGATCACGACGTCGCCGCGGTGAAAGCCGGCCTGGCTGACCGCACCATCGACGCGATAGCCACCGACCACGCACCGCACACTCCCGAGAGCAAGGACCTTCCCTTCGATCAGGCGCCGCCGGGGATGCTCGGACTCGAGTATGCGCTGGCGCTGGGATTCACCGAGCTGGTCGACCGCGGCGACATGACCGAGCCCGAGGTGATCGCCGCCATGTCGTGGCGTCCGGCAGCCATAGCAGGCATGGCGGAGCAGGGACGCCCCGTATCGGAGGGTGAGCCCGCGAACCTCGTGGTGATCGACCCCTCGGCGAGGTGGATCGTCGATGGAACCGGTGGAGCCTCGCGCTCGCGGAACGTTCCCTATGTCGGCCGGCAGGTCCGGGGGCGGGTCCGCCACACGATCTGCGCCGGTGAACCGGTGGTGCTCGACGGAGAGGTGACACGATGAGCGATCTGATCCCGGCTGCGATCCTTCTCGGACGGGACGCTGTTCGAAGGCGAGGCCATCGGGGTGTACCCGGAGGACGGCATCGCATCCGGGGAGTTCGTGTTCAACACCGTGCTGTGTGGATACCAGGAGGTGCTGTCGGACCCCTCGTATGCGGGTCAGGTGATCACCTTCACCTATCCGCACGTCGGCAACTACGGGGTGAATGCCGCCGACAACGAGTCGGCGCGGACTCACTGCCGCGGTGTCGTCATGCGTGACCTGGCGCGTCGGGCGTCGAACCACCGAAGCGAAGGTGGTCTGGCTACTTGGTTGAGCGCCAAGGGCATCCCGGGTGTGGCAGGCGTCGACACCCGACGCCTCACCCGTCACATTCGAGATCACGGCGCGATCCCGGGAGTGTTCGGGATCGCCGGCGAGGGCGCGTTGCGGGATGCGCTCGGTCGTGCACGCTCGACCGACGGGATCGACCTGGTGGCGACCGTCACCGACCCCGACGGTCGCAGCGTGCCCTCCAGGACCGGGCGCAACCAGGAGGATCGTGGCGTTGGACCTGGGCATCAAGACGACCATCGTGGAGCAGCTGGCCCTGTTGGGTTCGGTGGAGATCGTACCGGCGGGCACCTCGGTGGCCGATGTGCTCGCACGTGAGCCCGACGGTGTGTTCGTGTCCAACGGCCCGGGTGATCCGGCAGCGGTCGAGGTGTTGCTGCAACGGTCGGGAGGCTCCTCGGTGAGGTTCCGTTGTTCGGCATCTGCATGGGTCACCAGATGCTGGGCGCTGCGATGGGAGCGAGGACCTACAAGCTCCCGTTCGGCCACCACGGCGGGAACCACCCTGTGAGCGACCTGGCCACGGGTCGTGTGGAGATCACCAGTCAGAACCACAACTACTGCGTCGACCCCGACACCCTGCACGGAGCGGAGATCACCCACCTGAACCTCAATGACGGCACCCTGGAGGGGTTCCGTTGCACCGACGTTGCGGCCTTCGCCATCCAGTACCACCCCGAGGCAGGTCCGGGCCCACACGACAGCCACTACCTGTTCGGACGCTTTGCCGAGCTCATGGATCGGAAGGGGCGTCCGTGATCCCCAGTCCGGACCGGCCAGCAAGCCCCGTGTCGTGCGGGGGCCCAGTGCTCGCGATGTCAGTGCCCGTGCCGTCAGTGCTCGAGCCGGGTGGCCACCACGTCGGCCTCCTCGGAGAGGTGCTCACCGATGCCTTCGCTGATGGCGTGCTCGACCTTGGATCCCAACAGCGGGATCCGCACCTTGAGCTCACCGGTGATCCGGCGCACGGAGTCGTCGCCGTCCGCTGTCACCGTCACCGTGGCGGACGCGCGCAGCAGCGCGGACGCCTGGACCGGCTCGAAGCCCACCGAGGCGGTCCGGGCCGTGAGGTCCCAGCGGGTGTCCTCCACCCATGCCACGTTGTCGGGGTCGATGAACCGGGATGCCTCCCGGGGCAGGTCGACTGCGAGGCGCCAGCGCAGCCTGGTCCGGAGCGGAATCACCGTGGCGGGTCACCTCGAGGACCTCGGGCGCGCTGGTGCGCCCGAACCCCTCGACGCTGCGCCAGAACGACTCGTCGGTGTAGAGGCCGACCACATCATCGACCGAGGCGGTCCACCGTTGCTCGAATCCGAATCGCATCTCCAAAGCGTGTCACATCAGGGGGAGTGGGCACCGATGCCGCGTCGTGACGACATCGGGTCCATCCTGATCCTCGGTTCGGGCCCGATCGTGATCGGGCAGGCCTGTGAGTTCGACTACTCGGGAACCCAGGCGTGCCGTGTGCTGCGCGAGGAGGGGTACCGGGTGATCCTCGCCAACTCGAATCCGGCGACGATCATGACCGACCCCGACTTCGCGGATGCCACCTATGTGGAGCCGCTGGTGCCGGAGGTGATCGAGAAGATCCTGGAGGTGGAACGTCCCGATGCCGTGCTGCCCACGCTTGGGGGCCAGACGGCGTTGAACCTGGCCATGGACCTGCACAACTCCGGCGCGCTGCGCGAACGTGGGGTGGAGTTGATCGGCGCGCGTGCGGAGGCGATCGCCACCGCCGAGGACCGCGCGCTGTTCTCCGCCGCGATGGCCGAGATCGGCCTGGGCACGCCCCGCTCGGGTATAGCGAACACGATGGACGAGGCGCGTGCCGTGGTGGGGGAGATCGGCCTGCCGGTGGTCATCCGCCCTGCCTACATCCTCGGTGGCAAGGGCACGGGCATCGCCGCAACGGCCGAGGAGTTCGAGCGGATGGCGACGGCCGGCCTCGAGGCCAGCCCCATCACCGAGATCCTGATCGAGGAGTCGATCGCCGGCTGGAAGGAGTACGAGCTGGAGGTGATGCGCGATCACGCCGACAACTGCGTGGTCATCTGCTCCATCGAGAACTTCGATCCGATGGGTGTGCACACCGGTGACTCGATCACCGTGGCGCCCGCACAGACCCTGAGCGACGTCGAGTACCAGCGGATGCGCAACGCCGCGTTCGCGGTCCTGCGGCGTGTCGGGGTGGAAACAGGTGGATCCAACGTCCAGTTCGCAGTGGACCCGGCCGACGGCCGCCAGGTGGTCATAGAGATGAACCCGCGCGTGAGCCGCTCCTCGGCGCTCGCCTCGAAGGCGACCGGCTTCCCGATCGCGAAGATCGCTGCCAAGCTCGCAGTGGGCTACACCCTCGACGAGATCCCCAACGACATCACCAGGAAGACCCCGGCGAGCTTCGAGCCGGTGATCGACTACGTGGTGACCAAGGTGCCCCGATGGGCCTTCGAGAAGCTCCCGGGTTCCACCGGAGTGCTCGGTACCCAGATGCAGTCCGTCGGCGAGGTGATGGCGATCGGCCGGACGTTCCCGGAGTCGTTCCAAAAGGCGCTGCGTTCGCTCGAGAACGGGCGGGCCGGTCTCAACTGCGATCCCGCTGAGGCCCCCATCGACGCCACCGACACCGCCGAGCTCACCGACGCGACGCGCATCGCCACGCCGGAACGACCCTTCCAGGTCGAGTCGCTGCTCCGCAGGGGCGTGCCGATCGAGGACGTCCACGAGGCGACCCGAATCGACCCGTGGTTCCTCGAGGAGATCCTGGGGATCGTCGAGGAACGGGGGTTCCTCGCCCTCACGCGGCTCGGGCGAGGCGGCGCTCGAAGCGATGGACCGCGCCACGTGGCGGCGAGCCAAGCGTCTCGGATTCTCCGATGCTCAGCTGGCGTATCTCTGGGACGTGCCCGAGCAGCGGTGCGGGCGGTCCGCACGGAGGCGGGTGTGGTGCCCACCTACAAGACCGTCGACACATGTGCCGCGGAGTTCGAGGCGGAGACGCCGTACCACTACGGAACCTGGGGAGGACACCAGCGAGGTCGCCGCCTCGTCTCGCCGGAAGGTGGTGATCCTGGGTTCGGGGCCGAACCGGATAGGCCAGGGCATCGAGTTCGACTACTGCTGTGTGCACGCATGCTTCGCGCTCGCGGAGGCCGGATACGAGACGGTGATGCTCAACTGCAACCCCGAGACCGTCTCGACCGACTACGACACATCCGATCGGCTCTACTTCGAACCTCTCACAGAGGAGGACGTACTCGCGGTGATCGATGCCGAACGTCGTTCCGCGGACGAGGGTGGTGGGAGCCTCGCAGGGGTGATCGTGTCCCTGGGTGGCCAGACGCCCCTGAAGCTGGCCGACAGCCTCCCATCGGAGCTGGTGCTGGGCACGCCGGCCGCGAGCATCGACGCCGCCGAGGATCGTGACATCTGGGCGTCACTGTGCGCACGCCTCGAGATCCCTCAGCCTGCGGGTGGTACGGCCACCACGATCGCGGAAGCTCGCGCCGTCGTCGAACGTATCGGGTATCCGGCTCTGGTGCGGCCTTCCTATGTGCTGGGCGGACGGGCCATGGAGATCGTCTACGGCGACGCGGACCTGGAGCGTGCCTGGGGTGCGATCGCCTCCGAGGGCTCGTTGGGTCGTGAGGGCGGGCTGTCGGCCAACCGGCCGGTGCTCATCGACCGCTTCCTCGAGGACGCCACCGAGGTGGACGTGGACGCGATCGCGGACCGCAGCGGTGAGGTGCTCATCGGCGGCATCATGGAGCACGTCGAGGAGGCCGGAGTGCATTCCGGTGACTCGGCGTGCGTGACCCCGCCGGTGGGGCTCTCGGCGGCGACGGTCTCGGTGCTGGAGGACTACACGCGTCGTATCGCAGCGGAGCTGAAGGTGTGCGGACTTCTCAACGTGCAGTTCGCGGTGAAGAGACCTGCGGGCGACGATGCCGGGGGCCAGGTGTTCGTGATCGAAGCGAACCCACGGGCCAGCCGCACGGTGCCCTTCATCGCCAAGGCCACCGGTGTGCCTCTGGCCAAGGTCGCAGCCCGAGTCATGTGCGGTGCGACTCTCGAGGAGCTGCGTGCCGATGGCGTCCTGGCCGAGCCCACCGGCGGTGACCACGTCGCGGTGAAGGAGGCAGTGCTTCCCTGGAGCCGCTTCCCCGATGTGGACTCGGTGCTCGGCCCCGAGATGCGATCGACCGGTGAGGTCATGGGCATCGACACCTCGATGCCCCTGGCTTTCGTCAAGTCGCAGCTCGCCGCGGTGACGCCATGCCCGGGGGAGGGAACGGCCTTCTTCTCGCTAGCGGATCGCGACAAGCCCACCGGTGCCGAAGCAGCGCGGTTGCTCGCAGAGTCGGGATTCGGGATCGTCGCCACCTCCGGTACCGCGGACTACCTGCGGCGCCACGGTGTCGCGGTCGACCAGGAAGTGGCCAAGGTCACCGATGATGTGCCCGGAGACGGTGCCGATTCGGGGAGCCGACGGGGTGGACCTGATCGGAAGTGGAGCTGTGCAGATCGTGGTCAACAGCCCCAGAGGCCGTGGTCCGCGCGCGGACGGAGCCCATCTCAGGCGTGCCGCTGGGGCGGCGAAGGTGCCGCTCGTGACCACTGCGGCAGCAGCATTGGCGGCAGCCCGCGGCATCGCCGAGCGGCGCTCGCGGGATCTGCAGGTGCGTTCGCTTCAGTCGTACCACGCCCGAGCAGGCACCACGACCACAGCGCCGGACACCGGCTGTGGGGCGGCGCCTTGAGGAGGCGATCGGTCGGCTCACCGACATCGGGAACGTCTGCGTTCGACCCCACCACTCGGGTCGGGTCGGTGGTGCTGTCCAATGCGGTCATGACGGCATCGGGTACCTCCGGACACGGCACCGAGCTCGGCCGCCACATGGACCTCTCCTCGCTTGGCGCCGTGGTGGTCAAGTCGATGATGGTGGAGCCCTGGCCGGGCAACCCCGCACCCCGGCTGCATCCGGTCACGGCAGGGATGCTCAACAGCGTGGGCCTCCAGGGCGACGGCATAGGCCACTGGCTCGAACATCACCTTCCAGAGCTGATCTCGGTGGGGGCGACGGTCGTGGCGAGCATCTGGGGCCGTCATGTGGAGGACTACGCCGCTGCCGCGGAGATGCTCGCCGGTGCGGGCCCTGCCGTCGCGGCGATCGAGATCAACCTCTCCTGTCCGAACCTGGACGGGGGCAGGCACCTGTTCGCCCACGACCCGGACGCCGCGGCACGGGTCGTGGCTGCCACCGCCACCGCGGGGATTCCGCGGTGGGCGAAGCTTCTCGGCCAACACCGACAGGGTCGTTGAGGTGGCCGAGGCGGTGGCTGATGCCGGAGCTCGACGCGGTGACCCTGATCAACACGCTCATGGGCATGGTGATCGATGTCGAGACCGGCGTGCCCGCGCTCGGTTCGGGACCATCCGGAGGTGGCCTGTCGGGTGCCGCTGTGCATCCGGTTGCCGTGCGCACGGTCTTCGACGTGCATGCGGCGCTCCCGGAACTGCCGATCATCGGTGTGGGCGGGATCTCCGATGCGCGAGGTGCCCTGGAGATGGTCATGGCCGGCGCGGATGCGGTCCAGGTCGGTACCGCCAGCTTCGCCGAGCCCCCGCAGTGCCGACATCGTGCGTGCGGGTCTGGAACACTGGTGCATCAGCCACGGCGTCGGATCCGTGGCCGAACTGAAAGGACGCGCACATGGGTGACATCGAACCGACCGCAAGTTGGTGAGGCGGTACCCGACTCGGTGCGTTCCCGACTGGCGCTCGCCCTCGACCTCGACGACCTGGTCGAGGCACATCGGCTGGCCACGGAGATGCGACCGTGGTTCGGGTGGCCAAGATCGGCCTCGAGTTGTTCTGCGCGGCCGGTCCTGACGCGGTGGGGGTCATGAGGGACCTCGGTTACCAGGTCTTCCTGGACCTCAAGTTGTTCGACATCCCGACCCAGGTCAACCGCTCGCGCGCGTGCTCGGCGCACTCGGCGTGGAATACCTGACCCTGCACGCCCGTGGGGGGATCGACATGCTCCGCGCCGGTGTGGACGGACTCATCGAGGGGGCGGCCGGCGCTGGACTTGTGGAACCGACAGCGCTGGCTGTGACCGTGCTCACCAGCGACGACGATGCACCCGCGCACATCGTGCCCAACCGTGTGCGGGTCGCGGTGGGAGGGCGGATGCAGCGGCTTGGTGC
The DNA here is from genome assembly GCA_027493675.1 of Microthrixaceae bacterium. Taxonomy (GTDB): domain Bacteria; phylum Actinomycetota; class Acidimicrobiia; order Acidimicrobiales; family Microtrichaceae; genus JAMLGJ01. The sequence continues at coordinate 24,805 of JAOSKI010000002.1, forward strand.
TGGCGAGCGGCGATCTCCAGACCGCACGCGAGCTCGCCCCGAGGCTGAAGCGCGTCGTACCGGGCATCCGGCTACCGGGGTCGGACCGCCACGACCAGTCGCGCTCGGCCACACCACAGGAGGCTGCGGCGAACGGAGCCGATCTGCTCGTGATCGGTAGGACCGTCACCGCTTCTGCAGACCCACGCGCCGCCGCAGCAGCGGTGGCGGCGTCGATCTGAGTGCCGCCTTGACCAAGGAGTTGGGCCAGGGTGCCACGCGGGGGGCCCGGGATGCCCTGCGATGGGCAGCGACGCTGCGAGAGGTGCGCTCCTCGCTGTGCGAGCAACTGGAGCGGGGCACGGCCAGCCTCGAGGAGGTGATGGATGCCCGCTCCGACCCGAGAGTCGGTGATGTCCACCTGCATCTGCTGTTGGAGTCCCTGCCGGGGGTGTCGAAGGTCGCAACACGCCGGAGGTTGGCGAGCATGGATGTGGCGGCACGGACGAAGATAGCGGAGCTCCACGATCACGAGGTCGCGGCGGTCCTCGCCGTCTTCGGCGGTACGCACGGGCTCGACCCGTCCACCGGGGCTGACCGATGACGGCCGAGCCTCGTCCCGACGCTGTGTCCGATGGCCCACGCAGGGCCCTCGCGGAGGCCCTCGCTCCCGAGTCGCTGGTGATAGTCGTCTCGGGGCCGGGTGGTGTGGGCAAGGGCACGGTCGTTGACCGGCTTGTGGAAGCGGATCGCCGCCTGCACGTGAATCGCTCGTGGACCACGCGTGACCGTAGGCCCGGTGAGGCGCCGGATGCCTACAACTTCGTATCCCGTGACGCCTTCGAGAAGCATGCCGCGGCCGGCGGATTCATCGAATGGGTCGAGTTCCTCGACTATCTGCAGGGATCCCCGGTACCACGGGTTCCGCCGGGTCACGACGTGATCTTCGAGATCGACGTGGCCGGTGGGGCCCGCATCGCCGAGATCCACGAAGACCCGGTGTTGATCTTCATCGACGCCCCCGACCGCCGGACCCAGGCCGACAGGATGCGACACAGGGGAGACCCGGAGGAGAAGATCGAGCGGAGGCTGCGCCATGCGGCTGAAGAGGTGGCCGCGGCCGCAAGGCTTCCGTACCAGACGGTGATCAACGACGATCTCGACTCCACAGTCGAACAGGTCGCGTCCCTGATAGGGGCGGCACGCTCGGTCCATCGATGATGCGCCTGTACGATCAGGGTGGAACCGATCGGCCGGCGCCGGAGTATACTGGTTGATCCTACGTAGCTCGTGGCGCCGACCACGCGCGGACCCATGAGGTGAGGTCGCTTTGCTGGAGACAACCGACACGATGATGAACCCGGGTATCGAGGAGCTCCTTGAGCGCGCCGGGTCGAAGTTCTCCCTTGTGGCGGTTGCGTCCAGTCGGGCCCGCGGGATCAACACCTACTACGCGCAGCTGGGTGCAGCGATGTCCCACGGTGTGGTCCCCCACAGGTGACCTCCACCCGCACAAGCCGCTGTCGATCGCGTTCGAGGAGATCGCGGCAGACAAGATCGTCGGTGTCGGCGGTGCGACGGGTCGGCCGATTCCCGACGCCCTGCTTCCCCCTGCTGACGACGAGGTCGACTCCGATCCCGGGGTCATCGATGGCGGAGCACCTGCGGATCAGGACTGACCGAGCGATGTCGGCTCTGGCAGGCCGGCGGATCGTACTTGGGGTCTGTGGGGGCATCGCCGCCTACAAGGCCGTGCAGGTGTGCCGTTCGATGGTGGAGGCGGGGGCGCACGTGTCGGTCGTGATGACCGATGCGGCCACCAACTTCGTGGGTGAGGCGACGTTCTGCGCCCTGGCCTCCGAGCCGGTGCGGCGGTCGCTGTTCGACGACCCCGGAGATGCGATCCCGCACACGCAACTGGGTCAGAACGCGGATCTCGTGGTGGTGGCTCCTGCGACCGCGAAGCTGTTGTCGGCATATGCTCACGGCTTCTCGCACGACCTGCTCACAAACGTGCTGATCGCCGCGTGCACCCGTGCTGGTGTGTCCGGCGATGCACACCGAGATGTGGGAGCATCCAGCGGTGCAGGACAGCGTGTCGCTCCTGCGCAGCCGTGGGGTGGAGGTGCTCGGTCCGGCCGAAGGCCCTCTGGCGGGCGGTGACTTCGGCCCTGGTCGACTGGTGGAGCCCGGGGAGATCACTGCTGTCGCGGCTGCGTTGCTGGCGAAGCGGAACGACCTCGACGGGCTACGGGTGCTCGTGACCGCCGGGGGGCACCCGTGAGCCGATCGATCCGGTGCGATTCCTGGGCAACCGGTCCTCGGGCAAGCAGGGCCATGCGATTGCGGATGCTGCCGCAGCCGCGGTGCGCAGGTGGCGCTGGTCACCACCACCCACTGTCGACGCCGCCGGGGATCAGGTCGATCGTGTGTCGACGGCCGCGGAGATGCACCAGGCTGTGATGCGCGCGCTCGACAGGCGGACGTGGTGGTGATGGCGGCTGCCGTTGCGGACTTCACGCCGGTCTCGGTGAGGTCCGAGAAGATCAAGAAGGCCGACGGCGTGCCCACGATCGACCTGGAGCCGACCGTGGACATCCTCGCTGCACTGGGCTCCGACAAGCCGGACCACCAGACCCTGGTGGGGTTCGCGGCGGAGACCGAAGACGTCGTAGCCAACGCCAACGCCAAGCGCGTGGCCAAAGGTGCCGACATCCTCGTCGCCAACGACGTGTCCGTCGAAGGCGTCGGGTTTGAACATGACACCAACGAGGTGCTGATCTTGTCTCCTGGCGGGGAACGGCACGTACCTCTCACAGGCAAGGCGTCGGTGGCCGACGCGGTCCTGGACGCAGTAATCGACGAACGCTCCCGTGTGGGGCAAGACCGACCGTTTGGAACGGAGAAACCAACATGAGCAACTGGACCTTCACCTCTGAGTCGGTGACCGAAGGCCACCCCGACAAGATGGCCGATCGCATATCGGACTCGATCCTGGACGCGCTGCTGGCCGAGGATCCACGGTCGAGGGTCGCGTGTGAGACCCTTGTCACGACCGGACTTGCGGTCATCGCCGGCGAGATCTCGACGTCGGCATACGTCGAGATCCCAAAGATCGTCCGAGGGGCGATCTGCGACATCGGATACGACCGGGAGGCCTTCGGCTACGACGGCAACACCTGTGGTGTGCTCGTGTCGCTCGACGAGCAGTCGGTCGACATCGCACAGGGTGTGGACGACTCCGAGGAGGTCCGCTCCGGAACCGCAGGCGAGAGTGACGAGATCGACAAGCAGGGCGCCGGGGACCAGGGGATGATGTTCGGCTACGCCTGCACCGAGACCGAGGAGCTCATGCCTGCTCCGATCCATGTGGCACACCGTATGGCCGAGCGCCTGGCAGAGGTGCGCAAGGCCGGAACTGTTCCCTACCTGCGGCCAGACGGCAAGACACAGGTGACCTTCGAGTACCGCGACGGCAAGCCGGTGGCGCTCAAGGCCGTACTCATCTCCACCCAGCACAATGACGGCGTGGACCGCGACAGCGAGATCCGTCCAGACCTGATCGAGCACGTCATCCGCCCCGTCATCCCCGAGGAGTTCGCCGACGACGAGCCGGAGATCTACGTCAACCCGACCGGCCGCTTCGTGATCGGTGGTCCTGTGGGCGACGCCGGCCTCACCGGTCGCAAGATCATCGTGGACACCTATGGTGGGGCCGCCCGCCACGGCGGCGGTGCCTTCTCGGGCAAGGACCCCTCGAAGGTGGATCGGTCGGCCGCGTATGCGACCCGCTGGGTGGCCAAGAACGTGGTCGCCTCCGGGTGCAGCGGAGCGTTGCGAGGTGCAGGTCGCCTACGCCATCGGCATGGCCCATCCTGTGTCGATCCTGGTGGAGACCTTCGGTACAGAGCGTGTCGATCCCACGAAGCTCGACGGCGCTGTCCGTGAGGTGTTCGACCTCCGTCCCGGCGCGATCGTGCGCGACCTCGAGCTGCTTCAGCCGATCTACGCGAGGACCTCTGCCTACGGCCACTCGGGCGCAGTCCCTCCGATGGCGGGTTCACCTGGGAGCGCACCAACCGCGTCGACGAGCTGAAGTCCGCCCTGGGTATCTGAGCCATCGGAGACACGCAGGCGATGAGACCGTCCGGGTGACGCTGTTCGACGACGACGCAGGTCGGATCGAACCGGCGGCGCCGAAGCGGGCGACTCCATCCCCGGGCCACGAGCGGGTCGTCCGCGTCGTTCCCGACATCCCCGCGCTGGATCGCGCATTCGACTACGCGGTTCCGGAGGCGTTGGACGACCTGGTCGCGGTCGGCGGCCTGGTCAGGGTCCCGCTTCACCGGAGAAGGGTCCGTGGCTGGGTCGTCGAGTCCGATATCGAACCCTCGCCCGCCCGGCGGCTGGAGCATGTCGTGAAGCTGACCGGGCTGGCGGTGGATTCCGAGGTCATCGACCTTGCTCGCTGGGTGGCCTGGCGCTGGGTCGGCCGCCTGCCGTCGGTGTTGCGCCTTGCGACTCCACCGCGCGTGGTCTCTGCTCGGTCGAGACGGGCGGCGACCGTTGCGGATCCGTCGCGGGTCCCCCAAGGCGACGATCTCGCCTTTGCCGAGGCCGCTGCGATGCTCAGACGTGGGCCTGGGGCCCGCGTCTACCGGGTGTCCCCTGCACCGATCATGCAGCGGTGGCACTTGCCGCCGCTGCCACTGGCCAGGCACTCGTGGTCACTCCGGATGTGGAGGAGTCCTCCCGCATCGCCTCGGTGCTCGCCCGTGCGGGATCGGCTGTTGTCCGCTGGCCCGGCGGTACCGCCGGTGCGCTCGCCGGTCACACGGTGGTGGGTGGGCACACGTCGGTCTTGGCTCCGATGCCCGGGCTGGCGGCGATCGTGGTCCTCGACGAGCACGACGAGCGCCATCAGAACCAGTCGTCACCCACGTGGCATGCCAGAGAGGTGGCCATCGAGCGTGCGCGCCGAGCCGGGGTGCCGTGCCTGTTGGTCTCACCCATGCCATCGTTGGAGGCCGACAAGGCAGCGGTGGAACCTGGCACATCGGTGGACGTATCCACCCGGCGATCCGGGTGGGGCGCGTCGATGTGGTCGATCGAAGGCGCGACGACCCCCGAACCGGGTTGTTCTCGCCGCACTTCGTGGAGGTGGCCAGACGTGAGCTGGACGCCGGACGCGCCGTGGTGTGCGTCCTCAACCGCACCGGGCGCTCGCGTCTCCTGGCATGCAAGGGCTGTGACACCATCGCCGAGTGCGAGCTGTGCAGGGCCGCTGTCCGCTCCTCCGACGACGAGGTCCTGGAGTGCATCCGTTGCCCGGCGACACGACCGAAGGTGTGCCTTGTGTGTGGCTCGCATGCGATGAAGGTCCTTCGCACCGGAGTGGCACGGGTGCGTGAGGACCTTGGCGCGTTGCTCGGGTGCGAGGTGGGCATCCAGACAGCGGGGGAGCGGGATTTGGAGGGTATGAGGTTGATCGTGGGAACCGAGGCGGTTCTCCACAACCGGGCGGATTTCCTTCGGTGGGAAGTGGGCCTCGTGGCGTTCCTTGACCTAGACCAGGAGTTGCTGGCGGCCCGGTACCGGGCATCGGAACAGGCACTTGCCCTGATCGTGCGCTCAGCGCCGCCTGGTCTCGGGCCGTCGTGGCACGGTCCTGGTGCAGACACGCAACCCGGATCACGAGGTGATCAGGGCCGCGCTCGTGGCCGATCCGTCGATCGTCAGTGCTACGGAGTCACCGAGGCGTGAGCTGCTCGGGCTTCCGCCGGCCGCGTCGATCGCCGCGGTGGGTGGTGAGGCCGCGAGCGAGTGGATCCGGCGCTTCGGCGCTCCGCAGGGCGTGGAGGTCCAGGGCCCCGCAAGGCTGGTGGCTCCTGCGCGGAGGATCCGACGACCCTGGCCGACGCCGCTGGGGTGGTGAAGCGGCCACCCGGTCGATTGCGCCTCCGCGTCGATCCGATGCAGCTACCTGTGCAATGACCACCGGCGCGGCAGCGCGAGTGCTTCAGGCGTGCCTAGGGTTGGGTCGCACCTTGAGCACCCGATAGCCGCGTCGTGAGGCCACACGTCGCACCTCATGGCCCGCATCCGCCAGCCACCGTGCAAGCGAGTCGGCTCCGAGGTGACGATGCACGACCAGCCAGGCCTCCGCTCCTCGGTCAAGGTGCCCATCCATCGCTCGAGCAGGCGATGGAGCTCCTGCTTGCCGATCCTGATGGGCGGATTGGAGTGCAGGCCGGCGACTGCCAGGTCCGTTGGCACTTCCTCCGGTGCTACCACCCGCACTCGGTCGCCCACTCCGGCAGCCACGGCGTTTGCGGTGCACAGCCGCCGGGCGCGCTCATTGGGCTCGACCGCCCAGACGGTGCGCTGCGGATGCCGCAGCGCAAGGGTGAGGGCGATCGGACCGTAGCCCGCTCCGAGATCCACAAGATCGCCACGCGGCGCGTCGGCCCCGATGCTCGGTTCCCGGTCGGTGTCCGCCGGCGTGGTCTCCACCAGCAGGATCCGCGTTCCTGGGTCGATGCGCTCCCCTGAGAACACGCCGCTGTCGGTGCGAAGCTCCAGGGAGAGGTCCGGAAGGTCGAGGCTGACCGTCCGCAGCCTGGACGCTGTCGAGGGCTCCGTGGCGAAGTACTGGGGTTGGCGCGATTCGTGGGCCACCGTCGCAACGGTAGCCTTGGAGCCATGTCGACCGACGACCTGCGCGAGCAGCCGACCCGGACCATCCGCATAGCGGGTGATCCGGTCCTGCGGCGGCGTTCCGTCGAGATCACAGAAATCGACTCCGAGCTGGTGGCGCTCGCCGAATCGATGTTCGACACCATGTATGCGGCGCCCGGTCTCGGTCTGGCGGCACCGCAGGTGAGGCGTCACGAGGCGATTCTTCGTCTACGACCTCGGTGACGACGACGGTCGACGCGTCCCTTTGAACCCCGGAGATCACAGGTTCGGCAGGTGAGTGGTCCTTCGAGGAAGGATGCCTGTCGGTACCCGGACAGCACTTCGAGGTCGTGCGACCCAAGCAGATCGGTGTGCGGCATCGACCTGTCCGGCAACGAGGTCGAGTTCGAGGCGGACGAGCTGCTGAGCCGGCTGATCCAACACGAGCTCGATCACCTCGACGGGGTGCTTGTGCTGGACCATCTGGACGAGGACACCAGGCGCGACGCGAAGCGGGTGCTGCGCAGGATGCAGATGGGTGAACCCGTCGCGGCCGACGCGGAGGCGACCAGGAAGCGCTCTCGCTTCCTGTTCCGGTAGGCACGTCCAAGAGGGGACGCTGTGAGACTCGTCTACCTCGGTAGCCCCTCCATGGCGGTCCCGCCGTTGCAGGCATTGCACGACCAGGGCCACGACATCGCCCTGGTGGTGACCAACCGGCCCAGCAGGCGCCAAAGGCGATCCGCGCCGACCCCCACCCCGGTGGGCATCCTCGCGGCTGAGCTGGGGATACCCGTGACCCACGATGTGGCTGATGTGCTGGCGGTGGATGCCGATCTCGGGGTGGTCGTCGCCTACGGACGGATCATCGCCCCTGAGCTGCTGGCGCACCTGAAGATGGTGAACCTGCACTTCTCGTTGCTTCCACGGTGGCGCGGAGCCGCTCCGGTGGAGCGGGCGATCCTGGCCGGCGACGACCGTACCGGAGTGTGTGTGATGGAGGTCGCCGAGGGCCTCGACACCGGAGGGGTGTATTCCTGTGTGGAGGTTCCGATCACGTCGCAGACGACGGCGGAGGCCCTGCGGGCGGAGCTGGTGCAGCGTGGGACCGCACTCCTGGTCGAGACCCTGCGAGAGCCACTTGGGTCGGCGGTCCCCCAGGCCGATGACGGTGTCACCTATGCATCCAAGATCAGCGGTGAGGACCTGCGCCTGGACTGGGACCGCGATGCCGTGGAGCTGTCGCGGTGGTGAGGGTCGGCGGTGCGTGGACCACCGTGTCCGGCCTCCGCCTGAAGGTGCTTGAAGCGGAGCCGGTCATCCGGCCCGAGCTGACGGATGCACAGGTGTGCGGTGCCATGCACGGCGACACGGTCGTCTGCGGCACAGGGGCCCTCCGTCTGGTCAGGGTCCAGCCTCAGGGGAAGGCTCCCATGGATGCCCGGGCGTTCCTCAACGGAGCACGCCTGGGCCGCGATGTGCGGCTGGGAACGTGAGCCGACCGCCTGCAACAGGGCATGCGCCCCAGCATGGCGGCACCGACGAGGGGGTTGCGTCGCGGAAGGTGGCACTGGGTGTGCTGGCCAGGGTCGAAGACGATGGTGCGTTCGCCAACATCGCACTCTCCCCCGGAGCTCGATCGATCCGGCCTCGACGAGCGTGACCGGGCACTGGTGACCGACCTCGTCTACGGGAGCATCCGGATGCGCAGGGCGTGTGAGTCCCTGATCGACCGGTTCCTGTCGGAGCGACCACCTCCGGTAGCCATGAGGGCGTTGTCGTTGGGCGCCTACCAGATCGCATTCCGTGGGGACATCCCCTCCTACGCCGCGGTGTCGGCGACGGTTGGGGCCGTCCCGAAGCGCTATCGCGGGCTCGTCAACGCCGTGCTCAGGCGTGTGTCCGGCGCACCGCTGGAGTACCCGGATCTCGCGACCGAGCTCTCGTATCCCGATTGGATCGTCGATGTGCTGACCGAGGACCACGGTGCCGAGGTGGCCGGGAAGATCCTCTCGTCCATGAACGCACCGGCGGTCGCCCACGTCCGCCCCGACGGTTACGTGCAGGATCTCGCGTCCCAGTGGGTCGCCGATCATCTGGCCGGCCTGCTTCTCGAAGGCGACGCCGCTGCGCGAGGCGGAGTGACGGTGGTCGACCTCTGCGCTGCCCCGGGCGGCAAGGCAACTGCCCTTGCATCCACCGACAGGCTTTGGGTGCTTGCCGCGGACAGGCTGGCTTCGAGGGTGTCGCTGTTGCGATCGAACGTCGAGCGGCTTGGTCGCAACGAGGTGGCGGTGATCGCTGCGGACGCCCACCGGCCACCCGTGCGCCCCGGTGCGGCCGACGGGGTGCTGTTGGACGCCCCGTGCTCGGGCCTCGGTGTGCTTCGCAGGCGCGCCGATGCGCGATGGCGTCTTGATGCATCCGCGTCGGCGCGACTGGCCGCGCTCCAACGTGACCTGGTCGATGCCGCCGTGCCGCTCCTCGGCGCGGGCGGGGTCCTCCTCTACAGCGTCTGCACGCTGACGGCCCTCGAGTCGACCGGCGTCGACGACCACATCCGCGTTGCGCACCCGGAGCTCGTCGCATTGGATGCGCCAGGTGATCCGTGGCAGGTGTGGGGGAGGGGCGCGATCCTGCTGCCCCAGGCGGCGGGGACCGACGGCATGGCGATGTTCGCCTACCGCCGCAGTCGCTAGGATCGGATCCGGTGTGACAGCACCGTTCCCCACACTGAATCGAGGTGCCGAGATGGCCGACGCCCCAGTGAAGCTCAGTGCCAAGGTGCTCACCGTGTCGGACGGGGTGGCTGCCGGGGGCGCGAGGACACCGGAGGTGCTGCAGTGCGCGATCGCCTAGCCGAGGCCGGCTACGACGTGGTGGAGCACCGTGTGATCTCCGACGGGGTCAACGAGGTGGCCAACGCCCTCACCTATATGGCCTATGGCTTCAACGGACTGGTCGTGACCACCGGTGGCACCGGGTTCCGGGCCCCGCGACGTTACCCCCGAGGCCACCAAGCGGATCCTCGACCGCACCGCGCCGGGCCTCGCGGAGGCCATGAGGGCCGTGCATCCTCTCGGACGCCTGTCGCGCAACATCGCCGGCTACGCGTGGGCGGGCGTTGATCCTCAACACCCCAGGTTCACCCACGGGCGCGGTCGAGATGCTCGACGCCGTCATTGACGTGCTCCCTCATGCGATCGAACTGATGGCCGGGGTCTCCAGTCGTCATCCGGTGGGCCACGCCTGAGTCAGGGGTTCTGTCTCCTCGGGGAACCGCATGGTGCGGTCGAATCAGCCACGGTCGGGCGGGATGCGACCACCTGGTGTCCCGGTTGGTAGTCTGAGCCGGTGGCGGACCACGGACGGCCTCTCGACGCGATCGACCGGGAGTGCATGACCGCGCGATCGCCGCTGCAGCGACCGTGAGATGCACGACGAGCCCGAACCCGTGGGTCGGTGCCGTGGTGCGAACCGACGACGGAACCATGTTCGTGGGAGCGACCGCTCCGCCGGGTGGCAGCCATGCCGAGGTGGCGGCGATCGAGGCGGCCGGGTCGGACAGCGTGGGGTCGACGCTGTATGTGACCCTCGAGCCCTGCAACCACACGGGTCGCACCGGCCCCTGCACCGAAGCGATCCTCGCCGCAGGGATCAAGCGGGTGGTCGTGGGCATCCAGGACCCCGACACGGCAGTCGCCGGTGGGGGCATCGAGGCGCTGGAATCCGCCGGTGTGCAGGTCACCCTCGGGGTGCAGGCGGACCAGGTGCGCGCACAGCTGACCCCGTACCTGAAGCACCGCCGCACGGGGCGGCCCTGGGTGGTGCTGAAGCTGGCGGCGACGCTCGACGGCGGGACGGCGGCCCCCAACGGCACGAGCAAGTGGATCACCTCACCCGAGGCGAGAGCCGACGGTCACAGGCTCCGTGCCGAATCCGACGCGATCCTCATCGGAGCGGGGACGGTGCGTCGGGACGACCCGTCGCTCACAGTGCGGGACTACCACCCGGAGGTGCCGCGAGGGACGATCCTCGATCCACGAAGGGTCGTGCTGGGATCGGTTCCGGCCGACGCCAAGGTGCATCCGTGCAAGGAGTACACCGGTGACCTCGGCGAGCTGCTCGACGACCTCGGAGCCGACGGGGTAGTACAGGCGCTGGTTGAGGGCGGAGCAGCACTGGCGGGGGACTTCCACCGTGCAGGCCTGGTCGACCGCTACGTCATCTACCTGGCCCCGGCGCTCTTCGGCGGTGACGATGCACAGGGGGCTCTTCGGGGGGCCAGGGCGCGTTCGACATCTCCGAGGTGTGGCGCGGCCGGTTCTCCTCGGTGGAGCGCATCGGAGTGGATCTCCGGGTCGAGCTGACCTCCGAGCAGGGTGGAGGCTGAGTGTTCACAGGGATCGTCGAGGAACTCGGTCGTGTGGCCTCGCTCGATGCGGGCCGCCTGCGCATCTCCGCGGCCACGGTGCTGGACGACGTGTGCCTGGGGGCATCGATCGCGGTGAACGGCTGCTGTCTCACAGTGGTGGCCTGGGAGCCACCAGGGGGTTCGGGTGCACACGGTTGGTGGGACGCGGAGCTGAGTGAGGAGACCCTCGCACGCACCACTCTCTGCGGCCTCACCGAGGGCGATCCGGTCAACCTGGAGCGTGCCGTCCGCCTGGAGGACCGCATGGGTGGGCACCTGGTGCAGGGCCATGTCGACGCCGTCGGGACGGTTCGGCGACCGGTTCCGGACCTGGAGGTGGCGATGCCACCCGGGCTCCGCCGCTACGTGGTCGAGAAGGGCTCGATCACCGTCGACGGAGTGAGCCTCACCGTGGTGGAGCCGCTGGCCGACGGCTTCAGCGTGGCTGTCATCCCCCACACCGCGGAGGTCACCACGCTCGGCCGGCGTGGTACCGGGGATCCCGTGAACCTCGAGGTCGACGTGATGGCCAAGTACACCGAATCGCTAATAGCCGCCTACCTTCAGGGTGGTCTCGCCGAGGAGGACACCGATGTCGCGTGAATCGCTGAGCCAACAGGGCGCCGCAGGGTCGGCGTTCGCATCCATTCCCGACGCCGTGGAGGCGATCGCAGCCGGCGGGATCGTGGTGGTCGTGGACGACGAGGACCGCGAGAACGAGGGCGACCTGATCATGGCCGCCGAGGCCGCGACGCCGAGAAGATCACTTTCTTCGTGCGCCACACCCGGGGTGATCTGCGCACCGCTCCTGGGTGAGCGCCTCGACGAGCTCGACGTGCCGCTGATGGTGCACGACAACACCGAATCGCACCGTACGGCGTTCACCTACACCGTCGACTACGTGCACGGCACCTCCACGGGCATCTCCGCGGCCGACCGCTCTGCAACCCTTCGGGCACTCACAGACCCTGGCCACCCGCCCGGCGGATCTCGCCCGACCGGGTCACATCTTCCCGCTCCGCTACGCAGAGGGGGTGTTCTCAAGCGGGCCGGACACACCGAGGCAGCGGTGGACCTCGCCCGCATGGCCGGCATGTACCCCGCAGGGGTGCTCTGCGAGATCGTGAACGACGACGGGACCATGGCCAGGGTCCCGGACCTGGAGAGGTTCTGCGCCGAGCACGGCCTGCTGATGATCTCGATCGCGCAGCTCATCAAGCACCGACGTCAGCACGAGAAGCTCGTGAAGCGCATCGCCGAGGCGAGGATCCCCACGCCGTGGGGCGATTTCACCTGTTACGTCTACGAGTCCATCCTCGACGGGGAACAGCACGCAGCCTTCGTGCTGGGGGGCGGTGCAGGGGGAGCGCGACGTGCTGGTGAGGGTGCACTCGGAGTGCCTCACCGGCGACATCTTCCACTCGCTGCGCTGCGACTGCGGCATCCAGTTGCACTCGGCCATGGAGCGCATCGCGGAGGAGGACCTGGGTGTTTTGGTCTACCTGCGTGGACACGAGGGCCGCGGCATCGGCCTCGGGCACAAGATCAGGGCCTACGGCCTCCAGGAGGAGGGTCACGACACGGTCGATGCCAACGTGGAGCTCGGCCTGCCCGTGGATTCGCGGGAGTACGGGATCGGGGCGCAGATCCTCAACGACCTGGGGATCACCACCATGCGCCTCATGACCAACAACCCGACCAAGTACGGCGGGCTCGAGGGGTTCGGCCTGGAGATCACCGAGCGAGTGGCGCTGAAGACGATTCCCAATCCGGAGAACATCGAGTACCTGCGCACGAAGCAGGAGCGCATGGGGCACCTGATCGAGGGACTGGACCGTCATGACGGTCCCGACGAGGGCGACGCCGGTTCCGATGGCTGAGAACGTGCGATCCGAGCGGTCGGCGGCGCCCGAGCGCGACGGTCGTGGCATGCGCCTGGCGGTCGTGTGCGGCCGGTTCAACGACCACGTGACCGAACGCCTGCTCGAGGGTGCGCGTCGGGGTGCCGCGGAGTGTGGTGTGGAGCCGGGCTCGATGGTCGAGGAATGGGTTCCCGGCGCATTCGAGATCCCCTTCGCCGCCCGTGCCATCGCGGCTTCGGGTCGGGTCGATGCTGTGGTCTGCCTAGGAGCTGTGATCAGGGGGGAGACCAGCCACTACGACTTCGTCGCCGGTGAGTGCGCCCGGGGATCCAGGACGTGCAACTCGAGACCGGCGTGCCGGTGCTGTTCGGGGTGCTCACGACCGAGGACCTGGCGCAGGCCGAGGCGCGTTCGGGTGGACCCGGTTCGCACAACGTGGGTGAGGAGTGCGTGCGCACCGCAGTGGAGATGGTGACCCTCGTGCGTCGCTGGCGGTGACGGGGGTTCGGTCAACTCCAACCACGTGTGGCTGCGGCGAAAAGGACGCCGCGACGGCGAGCGCCGTCGCGGCGTTGAGCGAGTCCACCCCCGGGCCATGGGGATGGACACCAGGTGGTCGGCCGCCTCCAGCGCCACGTCGGTGAGGCCGGCACCCTCCGAACCAAGCATCAGCGCCATCGGGTCGCCGAGGTGGCCCAGAGCCGCAGCGCGGTCCACCGGCACCGCACCTGAGCCGGGGTCAGTGCGACGGTGGCTACGCCTGCTGCCGACAACGCGGCCATGCCTTCTGCGGTGCCCGGGAAGCGGGCATGGGGGACCACCGTCGACCACCCGAGCGACACCCGCACACAGCGCCGGTAGAGGGGATCGGCACACCGGTCGTCCAACAACACCGCGTCGAAGCCGAGTGCCGCGGCCACCCGGAACGTGGCCCCGAGGTTCTCGAGGTCGCTCAGGCCTTCGAGGAACACGAAGCGACGGTGGCCGACGAGTAGCTCGGCCGGGTCGAGAGCCCCGGGGCGATCGGCACTCGCGAGGACGCCGCGGTGCGCATCGAAGCCGGTCAGCTCGGCCAGCACCGCCCGCTCCACCACGTAGAGCGCCGCTGTGGAGGGGATGGCGTCGCGGAGCTGCGGCAGCGACCTGGGCGCTGGGGGGTCATGACTACAGAACGCAGCCTGAGGGATCCCTCGAGGGCCCGCATGAGAGCGAGGTGCCCTTCGATGATGACCGTCCCCTCGTCGCGCTCCCGACGGGATGCTCCGCTCGGCGGCCTCAGGCAGCGGTAGTCGGCGAGGCGGGGATCGTTCGGATCTCCCACCGTGTGGCCACCGGCTGTGTGGTCATGGCCAGAGGATCCCCGCACCGCTCCATTGTGGTCGACCGGCCCGAGGAGGATGAACGCCCGGATGGATGTCCGTGGCTCTCCGGGCGGATTCGCGGGACCGATGCGGAGTCGGATCCCGGGTTTCGATTCGATGTCTCACGGGGTTGTTATGGTATCGAACATGGGTTCGATGGTAGGGAGTGGTTCTGGGGACGGGTCGGGGAGCACCGCTGGTGTGATCACCACGGCACGCGTGTTGGCCGGTGTGGATGCGAAGGCGCTGTCCGATGAGGAGTGCCTTGTGATGGTCGACGACATCGAAGCGGCTCGCCGGTCACTGGATGCGGCATCCGCGGGAGTGCTTGCCGAGGTGGACCGCCGCGGTTTGTGCGACATCCGTTACGGCACCGCTTACCGGTGTGTGGTTCGAGCGTCGTCACGGACGTTCTCTACCGCTGTGAACCGTGAGATTCGTGCCGGTAGGCGTCTGCGAGCAGATCTCGACGAGTTGTTCGAAGCGGCCGGTCGTGGCGAGATCACCTTCGAACGTGCGGCGTTCATCGCCGCTCGGGTCAACGACCGCAACGCGGGACGCGTTTCGGTGCCGCAACACGCGCGTTGTTGACGTTGTCGGACGCGGAGCCGGGTTGGTCACGTTTCACCGCGTTGGTAGACGATCTCGCCCGTTACGCCGATGCCGACGGCGGTCATGACCCCACAGAGGCGAAATCGAAGGTGTCGATGCGTCGCAGCGCCGATGAACTGGTCATCGACGCCACCCTGTGTGGCACCGAGGGGGTTTCCTTCGAGGAGCTTCTCGAAGCCGAAACGAACCGCATGTGGCGCCGCATGCGCAACGACCGCCGATGCTGCCCGGAGCTCGAGATGCCAACCAGAACCCAGATCCGTGCCCAAGCCCTGATCGAGCTCACCCGCCGCGGTGCCACAACCAGCGAGACAACACCACGGCCTGCACGGTCACCGAGATGAACCTGGTCATCGACACCGACCGAACAGGTGAGATCGACCCGATCCTCGCAGCCGCGCTCAACGGAACCCCCATCCCTACGGTTCTGGTGATACCGCCGCGGGTGGGTGCTGTTCGGATCGTCCCGGGGTCGGGGCGCTCATCGGTGTGCCGGTGACCGACACAGCCGGCAACAGGTTGTGGTTCACCGCCACCCAATGGGAACTGCTGGTATGCAACTCCGCGATCTCTGAGACCCTGCTTGATCACCTGGGCATGCCCGTAGCGGTACGTGAACGGCTCCGGTTACCGAACCGGGCGATGCGCCGCGCGCTTGTGGTACGCGACTGGCGGATGTGTGTTCCCGGGATGTGACGCCCCACCCGGATGGTGTGACGCACACCACGTCATCGAATACGCCGATGACGGCCAAACCGTCATCGTGAACCTCGTGTTGTTGTGCCGACACCACCACGGCATCGTGCACCGCACCGGCTGGACCATGCACTTGAACCACCCGAAGCTCCCGACCAGACCTGCAGCCTGACAGCCACTTCACGATCACCACCGCCACCGGAGTCCAACTACCCACCCAACACCGCCCACGACCACCCCCGGCCGCCAGGCGAACAACCACCCGAACCACCGCTACAGCGACCACCCGCACCCGCCTGAGCGCGGGACCCGACTTGCCTTGGTGGTGCCCGCCCGGATCACAGGGTTGGGCAGGAGCCATATCGGTTCCGTGTGACCTCACGGGCTCCGTTAGCCTGCTGTGTCGTGCTGAAGCTCGTCCTCCCCCAAGGGTTCGCTCGAGGCCGCCACGATGGCGCTGTTCGAGTCGGCCGACCTGCAGGTCAACCGTTCCTCGGCGGTCGACTACTCCGCCACCATCGACGATCCGCGGATCGACAGCGTCAGGATACTGCGGCCCCAGGAGATCCCCCCACCTACGTGGCCGACGGGCTGTTCGATCTGGGTATCACCGGGCGTGACTGGGTGGAGGAGACCGGCGCTGACGTGGTCAGCCTGGGAGAGCTCAGGTATTCCAAGGCCACCGCCAAGCCGATCAAGGTCGTACTCGCGGTTCCCCGGGATTCTCCGTGGCAGGCGGCCGAGGACCTTCCCGAAGGCGTGAGGGTCTCAACGGAGTACATGGAGCTGACACGGCGCTATTTCGAGATCAGGGGGTCAAGGCGGATCTGCGGCTTTCCTACGGGGCCACCGAGGCGAAGGTGCCCGACATCGTGGACTGCGTGGTGGACATCACCGAGACGGGCAGGGCCATCCGGGCCGCCGGGTTGCGGATCATCGACGAGATCCTGGTCAGCTACACCGAGCTGGTGGCCAACCGGGCCGCCTACGAGGATCCGGTTCGTAGACACGCGATGGAGCAGGTCCTCACCCTGCTCTCGGGTGTACTCGAGGCCAGGGGCAAGGTTCTGGTGAAGCTGAACGTGGCGGCTGAGCGCCTCGATGCGGTGATCGGCGTGCTGCCTGCCATGAAGACCCCGACGGTGAACGAGCTCTACGGAAAGGCGGGGTACGCGGTCGAGACGGTGGTGCCAAAGAACGAGATCAACATCCTGATCCCGGCGCTCAGCGACGCCGGGGCGACCGACATCATCGAGTTGCCTCTGTCGAAGATCGTCCACTGACCACGGCCGGCCGGCGAACACGGCCACAAACCGACCACAGCCACACGCCGACCACGGCTCCGGCCTCGTCCGGGACGCTTCGAAGGGATCTGGATGCCAGCACAAGCGACCGAGTCGAGTAGGGGAACCGTCGTGGAGTTCGATGAGGGCGTGGGGCTCGGCGTGCTCAGCTGTCCTGACGGAACCCGATACCCGTTCCACTGCACTGCGATAGCGGATGGCTCACGCGTCATCCCGGTGGGGACCCAGGTGACCTTCAGGCTGCTGGCCGCCGCGCCGGGCGCTACGAGGCGACCGACATCGTGGTCTGCTGAGCGGTGTGCCCTGAGCGGGCTCGGGTGGTGTCGCAGGCCCGTGGTCAGGGGAGGCGCCGAGGGGACGCACGACGGTGCTCAGGCGCCGTGGAGTCCTTGACCTGCACGAAGAGCATCTGCAACTGACCGAGCGCCTCGCGCATGGTGTCCTCGGAATCGCCCAGGCGATCACCCAGGGCGTCCAACATGGCACGGAACGCCTCGATGACCGTGGACGCGTCGGTGAATGCCAGGAGGGTCGCCTTCGAGGTAGATGGTCGCGAGGTCGAACAGGCGCATCATGTGGTTGGTGAGCATCTCCGAGGCCGGCGTGGCCGCCACCTCGCGGCGCACCCGCATCATCTCGGCCAACTCGGCGCGCAGCCGGTCACGCTCCTCGTCGCCGAGCGAGTCGAGGTCGATCCCGATGGCCTCGGCTGCTGCACGGAGGGTGGCATTCGAAGGATCGTCCCCGGCCTGGGAACCGGATTCGCCCTGGGTACCGGAATCGCCCGGTGTCCCCTGGGGTTGTGGCTCGCGTGGAACGTGGTGCTCGCCATCGGGTGTCCACAGTGAACTCATGGTTGCTCTGCTCCTTGGTGAATCAGGGCTGTGCTTCGGGGTTGTCTGTCAGGGCTGTCCGCCCGGGAGGTCGGGCTGGGGAGGGTGGTCGGGAGGATGCACCTCGGGGCTGGGCGATGACCGGCATGGGAGGCCATGAGTGTGGTGCAGGTGCCACGCGGCCTGTTACGGTAGTTGATCCAACAGAACAAGCGGGCTCCCGCCTCTCCCTGCCACAAAGGTGCGCCGGGACACTCACCACTCGTCGGCACCGCAGAACACGGTGTCGAACGATGGGCAGGCGGGTGCAACTGCACCCGCCCGTGTTGCATCTCGGGCGCCCGCCGATCACGGACAGATCGTCCGGGAAAGGAAGCGCTAGTGAGCACACTGGCAACGAGGAGTGATCGGCCATAGCTGCCAGGGCCGACGAAACCAGGATCAACGACCGGATCCGTGCACGTGAGGTGAGGCTCATCGCCGCGGATGGTGGGCAACTCGGCATCAAGCCACTGCCCGAGGCGCTCTCGATGGCCAGGGCCGCAGACCTCGATCTAGTCGAGGTGGCCGCCGGGGCCAATCCGCCGGTCGCCAAGATCATGGACTTCGCCAAGTTCCGCTACGAGGAGCAGCAGCGGGCCAAGGAGTCACGCAAGAAGGCCACGAACATAACGGTCAAGGAGATGAAGTACCGCCCGAAGATCTCCGGTGGCGACTTCGACACCAAGACCCGCAAGGTCGCCAAGTTCCTCGGCGAGGGGCACAAGGTGAAGGTCACGATCATGTTCCGTGGCCGGGAGATGCAACACCCCGAGCTGGGACGCCGGATCCTCGACCGGGTGGCCGAGGACGTCGCACACCTCGGCAAGGTCGAGGTGGTTCCCAAGCAGGACGGCCGCAACATGATCATGGTCCTCGGGCCGGACAAGAAGGCGCAGGCCGACCACGCCAAGGAAGCCGAGAAGGCACACCCGCCACCGGACCGCCAGTCGGCGCAACAGGATCAGCGGGCACCGCTCGAAACGCCCGAACAGCACGATTGAGGTATGAGATGTCGAAGATGAAGACGCACTCCGGTGCGAAGAAGCGATACAAGGTCACCGGTTCGGGCAAGATCCTGCGCCGTCAGGGAAACCGCAACCACATCCTGGAGAAGAAGTCCTCAAGCGGAAGCGCCGTCTGGCCGGCATGACCGAGGTCACCGGAGCCCAGCGCGACACCGTACGCAGGCAACTCGGTATCTGACCAGGATCCGCACCGCAGGAAAGGAACGAACCAATGGCACGCGTCAAGCGAAGCGTCCATGCACGCAAGAAGCGCAAGGAAGTCCTGAGCAAGGCATCCGGCTACTACGGCAATCGGAGCCGCAGCTTCCGGTCGGCGAACGAGGCGGTCATGCACGCCGGGAACTACGCCTTCAGGGACCGTCGGGCACGTAAGGGTGAGATGCGCAGGCTGTGGATCCAACGGATCAACGCGGCGGCACGCAACCACGACATGAGCTACAGCCGCCTGATCAGCGGCCTGAGGGCCGCAGAGGTCGAGATCGACCGCAAGATGCTCGCCGACCTGGCCGTCGCCGACGACGCTGCGTGCGCGAAGCTCGTCGAGATCGCGCGTGACGCGGCCGGCTTGCCAAGCGAGAAGGCGGCGAGCTGAGCGAGGCGCTCCGATCCACGGCGCCTGCACTCAAGCGACTGCGGCGCCTCTCGGGGCGCCGTAGCTCGCGTCGCGCCGAGGGCCGGTTCCTGATAGACGGTCCGGTGCTGGTGGCCGAGGCACTTGAGTCGCCGACAGTCCTCGAGGGGTTGTACGCGGAACCGGATGCCGATAGGGAGCTCGTGACGCGTCCTCGGTGCGGGTGTGCCTGTCACCGAGGTGGCCGCCGGATCGTTGCGCAAGGTGCTCGATCTCGCGACTCCACAGTCCGTTGTGGCGGTGGCCGAGCAACGTCGGGGCGACCTGGCCTCGGTGCTCGGTGATGCACGCGGGCGCGGCCGTCCGGTGCTGGCGCTGGTGGGAATTCAGGATCCGGGCAACGCGGGCACGCTGGTCCGGGTCGCCGAAGCTTCGGGGTGTGCCGGTGTGGCGTTCACCGAGGGCTCCGTCGATCCCTGGAATCCCAAGGCGGTACGTGCAACCGCGGGCGCTCTGTTGCGGATACCGGTGTGCGAGGGAGTCGTGCCCGCGGAACTGATCGAGCTTGCGGTGCAGGGGGACACCCTGGTGGCGATGGTCGCACGCGGTGGCGTCAACCCCGAGGAGGTGGATCTTGGCGGCGCAGCCGTCCTCCTCGTCGGCTCGGAGGCGCACGGACTCCCCGACGAGGTGTTCGAGGCGGCTCCCACGAAGGTGTCCATTCCCATGGAGGGTCACCTCGAGTCGCTGAACGCGGCCGTGTCGGGTGCGCTGTTGGGCTTCGAGGCGGCACGCCAGCGCCGAGACGCGAAGCCGGTTGATCTCCTGAGGGGCCACCCTGGGCCAGAATGTTGATCCCATGTCTGCACAGGAGCACAACCGATGAGCAGCGACGTCGTGGACGAGGTGCGAGACCTGGCCGACGGCGCTTTGGGCCGGCTTGTTGCGGCGGCGTCGGTCGAGGAGCTCGACGCGCTGGACCGCGAGCTGCTGGGAAAGCGATCCAGGCTCACCGAGATGCGTGCGTCGCTGCGCGACGCCGACCCCAACAGCGAAAGGAGCTCGGCAGGGCGCTCAACGACCTGCGCGTGCAGCTTCAGGAGGCATTGGACGAACGGCGAAGGGAGCTCAGGGTGGCAGCGCGGCGAGTCGAGCTCCTCTCGGAGACCCGCGACCTGACCGAGGCGCTCGGACGTGTGACGGTCGGTCACCTCCATCCGATCACCCCCTCACGTGGGAGCGTCTGGAGGACACCTTCGTGGGCATGGGGTTCACCGTGGAGGACGGTCCTGAGATCGGAGACCGACTGGTTCAACTTCGAGGCGCTCAACCTTCCCGCCGCGCATCCTGCCCGTTCGCTGTGGGACACCCTCTACGTGGATGCGGCGGGTGGCTCTGGTGCCGAATGCGATCAGGCGCTCCTGCGGACCCACACCAGCCCCGTTCAGATCCGCACGATGTTGCGAGCCGTGCGTGACCGCACCGGTCCGCCCATCTACGCGGTGTGCCCGGGGCGCGTCTACCGGCGGGATACCGCGGATTCCACCCATCTCCCGGTGTTCCACCAGATCGAGGGCCTCGTGATCGACCGCGGCATCTCGATGGGTGACCTGGCAGGCACGATCGAGGAGTTCACCAAGGCCTACTTCGGAGAGTCGATGACCAGCCGCCTGCGGCCGTCATACTTCCCCTTCACGGAGCCCTCCGCTGAGATGGACATATCGCAACCCGACGGGTCGTGGTTGGAGATAGGCGGTTGCGGGATGGTCCACCCGAACGTCTTGACGAACTGTGGGCTGGACCCCGAGGAATGGTCGGGATTCGCGTTCGGGTTCGGGATCGACCGCCTGGCGAAGATCCGTCACGGGATCTCGGACCTGCGTGACCTGGTGGCCAACGACATGCGATTCCTGGAGCAGTTCTGATGCGGGTTCCACTGTCCTGGCTGCAGGAGTTCACCCCGGTCGACCTGCCTCCCGCCGAGTTGGCAGAGGTGCTGGCGGAGCTCGGTTTCGAGGTCGACGCCATCGAGTCGGTCGGTTCGCCGCTGATGGGTGTCGTCGCTGCGAGGGTACTGGCGACGGAGCCTCATCCCGATGCGGATCGCATCCAACTGGTCCAGGTGGACCGGGGGACGGGGAGTCGCTGCAGGTCTGCTGTGGCGCGTTCAACATGACACCGGGTGATCTCGTTCCACTTGCCACCGTCGGCACCACCATGCCCGGTGGTATGGAGATCACGGCACGCGAGATGCGCGGGCAGATGAGCAACGGCATGCTCTGTTCGGCTGCCGAATTGGGCCTGTGGCAGGACCACGAGGGGATCCTGATACTCGACGGCGCCGCACAGCCGGGAGCTGCGATCGGTGAGCTTCTGGGCGTTGTCCCCGATGTGGTGTTCGACCTCGACGTCCTGCCGAACCGTCCTGGCACGCTGAGCATCCTCGGCGTCGCCCGTGACGTGGCGGCCAGGCTCGGACTCCCACTCAGGGTGCCCGACCCGCGGCCCGCGGAGGCGGGCGAGGATGCACTGGCCATCGTGTCGGTCGACCTCGTCGACCCGACGCTGTGCGGCCGCTTCATCGTGGCGTGCTCTCGGATGTGGGAAAGGGGGGAGACCCCGGCGTGGATGGCCCAGCGGCTCGCTGCCGCGGGCATGCGACCCATCTCCCCGGTGGTCGACGTCTCGAACTACGTGATGCTGGAGCTGGGTCAGCCGAACCACACCTACGACCTCGCCAAGGTCCGCGATCGACGCCTACGGGTCCGCCGTGCCCGTGAAGGCGAGGAGTTGGGAGACACTCGACGGGGTGACTCTGCAGGCGCGCGCCAAGCGACGGGGTCATCGCAGACGGCAACGACGATGCGATCGGGATCGCGGGGGTGATGGGCGGAGCCTCGACGGAGATCTCGGCGGACACCAGCGACATCCTCTTGGAGCTCGCATGGTGGGATCCGATGGACATCGCGCGCTCAAGCGGTTCGCTCAACCTGCATTCGGAGGCGTCGCTGCGATTCAAGCGCGGTGTGGACACCGAAATCGCGCCGTTGGCGGGCCGTCGCTTCGCGGAGCTTCTGGGTGCTGTCACCGGTGCCACGCTGCATCCCGGCACGATCGACGAGCGCGGTGACCTGCCGGAGCGTGATCCGTTGACGGTTCGGACCGACAGGGGTGAACATGGTGCTTGGAACCCAGCTCGACGTCGCGCGGATCACCGCGCTGATCAGGCCCATCGGGTTCGAGTCGGAACCCGTCGCCGGGGATCTGCTGGTGAGCATCCCCAGTTGGCGCCCGGACTGCTCCGGCGAGGTCGACGTCATCGAGGAGATCGGTAGGCACCACGGGCTGGCTCACATCGCCAAGACGGTCCCGGCCTCGCCGAAGGCAGGTTCGCTCACAGATGCCCAACGGAGGCGTCGCCGATCCGTAGGGCGTTCGTCGGTGCCGGGTTCTCCGAGGCGATGCCCATGCCCTTCCTGGCGCCGGGCGACCTCGAACGATGTGGCCTGCCCTCGGACGGACTGCGCGTGGCCAACCCGCTGGCAGCCGAGGAGTCGGTGTTGCGCACCTCTGCGATGCCCGGTCTGCTCGCGGCGGTCGGATACAACGCGGCACGTCGCATCCACGGGGTGCGGCTGTTCGAGGTGTCCCCGCCTGTTCGGTCCCGGGGAGTTGGTCTTCGACCGTGATCGGAGTGTCGAGTTGGATCGTGTGCTCACCGGCGAAGCGGAGTTCGCGGCCGCGGTCATGGCCGGGGGCGACTCGACCGAGGCGGTCGAGGTGCTCGAGGTCGTGTTGGCCGCAGCGGCGCTGGGGCCGCTCGCGCTTCGCTCCGAGGGAGATCCCGGTCTGCACCCCGGCCGCGCCGCTGTGGTTGAGATCGCCGGCCTGAGCGCCGGTGCAGTGGGGGAGATCCATCCCGAGGTCGCAGCGGATCACGGCATCACCGAGCGTGTCGGCTGGCTCGAGCTCGACCTTGATGCCCTCGCACGGCTGCCCGAGACCGTCGTGAGGGTCGAACCCGTGAGCCGGTTCCGTCCACCGACTGGACCCTGCGTTCGTGTTCGACGGAGAGTGCCTCCGCGGCGGCGGCCGCCACGATCCACACGGCGGGGGAGGGCCTTGTGACGGGCGTCGATCTGTTCGACGTGTTCCGCTCCGAATCTCTCGGAGCGGACGTGAAGTCGCTTGGCATACCGGGTCAGGTTCTGCGCAATCGACCGCACGCTCACCGACGCCGAGGTCGGAGAGCTGCGCAGCAGGATCATCGCAGCGGTCGAGTCCACGCACGGGGCCAGCCTTCGTGGCTGAGCCCACAGCGGGTCCCACGTGGCGGGCTCCCGAGCTCATCCGGAATTGATGCGTAATGCTGCATCACTATGCGTTAGGATGATGCGATGGTCGCAGTCGGGATCGTAGGTGCATCGGGATACACCGGCGCTGAGCTGCTGCGCCTGTGCGCGGGGCATCCCGGCATGGAGGTGGCGTTCGCAACGGGCGACTCGCAGGCCGGCAACGAGATCGCGCCCCTTTACCCGGAGTCTGGCCACCGAGTACGGCGATCGGGCTTTCGATGCATACGACCGAAGGCTCCTCGAGGATGTCGACGATGGCGTCTTCGTTGCCCTTCCCCACGGCGCATCCCAGGGGATCATGGACGGGATCCTGAACGCGTGTGTGGCGGTGGTTGACCTGGGAGCAGACTCCGGTTGCCCGATGCTGAGACGTACGCCCGGTGGTACGGCGAGGAGCACACACGTGTCGAGTTGCTCGGGAAGTTCGCATACGGCCTCACCGAGCTGTACCGCGACGACATCGTCGCCTCGGGAGCGGTCGCCAACCCAGGGTGCTACCCGTCGGCAGCCAACCTCGCCCTCGCCCCGCTCGTTCGCGAGGGAGTGGTGGAGACGTCGGGGATCGTGGTCAACGCCGTCTCGGGCGTCTCGGGTGCGGGACGTGGACCCAAGGCGAACACGACGTTCTGCGCAGTGGATGAGGATGTGAGCGCATACGGGCTGCTGTCGCATCGGCACACCGCGGAGATCGAGATGGTGCTCGGGGCCAGTGCCCTTTCACCCCGCACCTGGTGCCCATGAACAGGGGCATCCTCGCGACCTGCACCGCCAGGCCCACCCAGGCGGCGCGCGACCGGCACCTGACCGACACCGGCGCGTTGTTGGCACTGGTGGAGCAGTTCTACGCCCGGGAGCCGTTCGTCGTGGTCTCCGACAGGTCGCCCTCCACCAAGGCAACCCCCTGGGTTCCAACGCGGTGCACCTGACCGTGCGCTTCGGCGCGAGGACCGACACCGTGCTCGCGATCTCTGCGCTCGACAACCTCACCAAGGGCGCATCCGGTGCAGCGGTGCAGAACATGAACCTGTTGCTCGGGTTGCCCGAGACAACCGGCCTCCCCGCGGTAGGGGTCTACCCATGACCACCGACCGGCGCAGCCCAGTGGCGGATCCCGAGGTGGCCGTAGAGGTGTTGTTGCAGGCACTGCCCTACATCGAGGCGTTCAGGGGATCAGTGGTCGTGGTGAAGTTCGGTGGCAACGCGATGGTCGATCCTGGCCTGTTCGCGAGCTTCGCCTCCGACATCGTGTGGATGCACCGGGTGGGCATCCGGCCGATCGTGGTCCATGGCGGCGGTCCCCAGATCGGGCACTGGATGACCCGCCTGGGCCGGGAGTCCAGGTTCGTCGACGGGCGGCGCGTTACCGACGCCGAGACACTCGAGATTGCGCAGATGGTGCTCATCGGAAAGGTCAACTCCGACATCGTCACAGCGCTGAACGCCAACGGTCCGGTGGCTGTTGGGCTGTCGGGAACCGATGCGTCGATGCTTGCGGCGGAGCCGCATGATCCGGAGCTCGGATTCGTGGGCTCGGTCACCGAGGTTCACCCTGCGCTCATCGAACGGACCCTTGCGATGGACCTCGTGCCGGTGCTCGCCACCATCGGGGTCGACTCGAAGGGGCAGCGCTACAACATCAACGCCGACGATGCCGCCACGGCGGTCGCGCGGAGCCTGGGGGCACACAAGCTGGTGTTCCTGACCGACGTGGCGGGCCTGTTGGCCGACGTGGAGGACCCGTCGTCGCTCATCGCGGAGATCAACCCGGAGCGGATCGACCGGCTCGTCGCCGACGGCACGATCGCCGGGGGATGGTTCCCAAGATGGCAGGGTGTGCCGAGGCTGTGCGCAGCGGAGTGGGTTCGGTGCACCTCATCGACGGGCGACTGCCACATGTGCTGTTGCTCGAGCTCTTCACCGATGCCGGTGTGGGGACCATGGTCAGCCGGGACGGTGGGGAGGGCGCGTGAGCACCCATTCGTCGTCGATGGGCGCGGGCCCGCAATCCCGGCGCTGCCCGTTGATGCCCACCTACGGCGCGCCATCGGTGATGTTCGTGCGCGGTGAGGGGAGCCGCCTTTGGGATGCGGAGGGGAACGAGTACCTCGACCTCCTGAGCGGTCTGGCAGTGACGTCGCTGGGACATTCCCACCCGGTGGTGGCCGATGCCCTGGCCGCCCAGGCACGCCGCCTCGTGCACGTGTCGAACCTCTTCGGGACCGAGCACAACGCGGCGGTGGCAACCACGCTGGACCGCCTGCTCGGCGGGGGGTGGTCAGGTGTTCTTCGCCAACTCGGGTGCCGAGGCAAACGAGGCTGCGATCAAGCTCGCGCGGCGTTTCGGTGGGCGCGGCCGGCACGTCGTGGTGAGTGCCTTCGGTAGCTTCCACGGCCGGACCCTCGCAACCCTGCACGCCACAGGCCAGCCGGCCAAGCACGAGGTCTTCCAGCCGCTGCCTGAGGGCTTCCGTCATGCCACCTGGGCAGACGTCGCCGACCTCGAGCGTCAGCTCGACGACACGGTGGCGGCGGTGCTGTTGGAGGCGGTGCAGGGCGAAGGTGGTGTGAACCCTGCACCGGCGGAGTACCTGCGGGAGGTGCGTCGGCTCTGCGACGAGCGTGGCGTCCTGTTGATGTTCGACGAGGTGCAGACGGGCCTCGGTCGGTGCGGTGAGTGGTTCGCACACCAAGCCGCAGGCGTGCGTCCCGACGTCGTCACGATGGCCAAGGCCCTCGGCAACGGTGTCCCCATCGGTGCGTGCTGGGCTCGCGAGGAGATCGCCTCGGTGTTCGAACCAGGTGACCACGCGACCACCTTCGGCGGCCAGCCGTTGGCCACTGCGGCGGCGCGGGCCGTGCTCGAGGTGATGGAGGCGGAACAGGTGCCCCGGCGTGCCGCGAGGGCAGGCGGCCGCCTGAGGGCCGCACTGTCCGGTGTTCCCGGTGTGGCCGGGGTGCGCGGGATGGGCCTGCTGCTGGCGGTCGAGCTCGAGCCGGTCGAATGCCGCAGCGCTGGGGATGTGGTCATCGACTTGCTCGCCGGCATGCACGGAACCAGGATCGTGGCAAACGCGGTGACTCCCACGGCGTTGCGTCTCGCACCCAGCCTGCTGATCTCCGACGACGAACTCGACGAATCCATCCAGGTCATCGCCGCGACGCTGGCATCCGCTGGACCGGGAGCGGGCCTCGGAGAAGGTGCCTGATGGCGTCCAAGGCGCAACGCCAGCACCGGATCACAGAGCTGCTCGCGCATGAGCAGGTGAGCAGCCAGGGTGCACTCGTGGAGCTCCTGGAGGCGCAGGGGTTCAGGGTCAACCAGGCCACGGTGTCGCGAGATCTCGAGGAGCTGGGTGCCATCAAGGTCCGGGTGCACGGGGGCGACTCGGTGTACGCGATCCCCGAGCTGCCCCGATCGCAGCTGGCTCCCGAGGATCACCTGAGGCGGGTGCTGTCGGACTGGGTGGTGGAGACGGATCGGTCGGGCGACCTGGTTGTCGTCCGCACACCGCCGGGATCGGCCCATGTGGTCGCCTCGGCTATAGACCGCAACGGGCTACCCGATGTGTTGGGCACCGTGGCAGGTGATGACACGATCCTCGTGATCGGTAGGGCCCGCAAGGGGGCCGCGGTGCAGAAGAGACTCGCTGAGCTGGCGGGGCTCACGTGACCTACAGGAGGAGCTGAAGATGGCGAACCGCGTGGTGCTTGCGTATTCAGGAGGGCTGGACACCTCCGTGGCGGTGCGCTGGATGATCGAGAACATGGGTGTCGAGGTGGTCTGCCTGTCCGCCGACGTCGGTCAGGAGGGCACCCTCGAGGGCAACCGCGAGAAGGCCCTCGCCTCGGGTGCGATCGCATACGAGGAGCTCGACCTGCGTGAGGAGTTCGCCCGTGACTTCCTGGCCCCGCTGATCAAGGCCAACGCCCTCTACGAGGGTCAGTACCCGCTCGTGTCCGCGATCAGTCGGCCCCTGATCGTCAAGCACCAGGTGGCGCTGGCCGAGAAGTACTCGGCCGACGGCCTCGCCCACGGTTGCACCGGCAAGGGCAACGACCAGGTCCGCTTCGAGGTGTCATCCATGGCTCTCGCCCCCAACTCGAGTTGCTGGCGCCTGTGCGCAACTGGGGATTCACCCGGGAGGATTCGATCAACTACGCGGCACAGCATTCGATCCCGGTGGGCGCCACCAAGGAGAAGCTCTACTCCATCGACGACAACCTGTGGGGCCGGGCGATCGGAGTGCGGTGAGATGGAGGACCCGTGGGCGACCCCACCCGAGGGTGTGTGGAAGATGACAGCACCGACGCAAGCCGAGGGTCGTGACCTGGTCATCGGCTTCGAGCGTGGCGTACCCGTGTCGCTGGACGCGACGGCGATGCCACTGCACGAGCTGATCGTGGAGTTGAACCACGTAGTGGGCTCCTACGGCTGGGGACGCCTCGACATGGTCGAGAACCGCCGGGTGGGCATCAAGAGCCGTGAGACCTATGAGGCACCGGGTGCGTTGGCAATCACGACGGCCCACGCCGACCTGGAGGCGATCACCCTGGAACGTGATCTGCAGCGGGAGAAGATCCGCATGGAGCACAGATATGCCGAGCTGGTCTACGACGGGCTGTGGTTCTCACCCTTGCGTGAGGCCTACGACGCGTTCGTGGACCGTTCCCAGGAGCCGGTCACCGGCGATGTGCGCCTGCGCCTGGAACCAGGCCGGTGCTTCGTCACGGGTCGGCGCGCACCGAAGTCGCTCTACGACTACGGACTCGCCACCTACGATGCGGCCGATCGGTTCCGTCACGCCGATTCGGAGGGATTCGTGCGGCTGTGGGGGTCTGG
This sequence comes from Microthrixaceae bacterium, assembly GCA_027493675.1. Classification (GTDB taxonomy): domain Bacteria; phylum Actinomycetota; class Acidimicrobiia; order Acidimicrobiales; family Microtrichaceae; genus JAMLGJ01. Next base: position 53,377 of record JAOSKI010000002.1, read on the forward strand.
GGGGTCCAGACGTGGTCGGGTATCCAGGGACCTGGTTCGAGATGAGCCCCGGTCCACACGAGGGCGGCGAGCACCGAGGCCAGCTCTGGCACGGGCGGTTCGCAACGGGCCCCGCCGAGGAGCTGGTTGCGTTCACCGAGAGCCTGTCCTACGACCAGCGCCTGATCCACAGCGACGTCGCGTGCTCCAAGGCGCACGTGCGGGGGCTGGCGGCGGCAGGTCTGCTCACCGATGTGGAGCTGGCCGCCATCCTGGAGGCACTGGATGCCGTGGATGCCGAGTACCGAGACGGGCAGCTCGTCTTCGAGGCCTCCGACGAGGACATCCACACCGCCATCGAGCGCAGGGTCACGGAGTTGGTGGGTCCCGCAGGCGGCAAGTTGCACACCGGCCGGTCGCGCAACGACCAGGTGGCGACTGCGTTGCGTCATCACATCAAGACGGAGCTGGGCGTGATCGCCGGCCGTGTGATCGAACTCGTCGAAGTACTCGGAGCCCGAGCGGATGAGGCCGGTACTGACGAGGATGCCGTGTACCTACCCGGCTACACACACCTCCAGCAGGCGCAGCCGGTGCTGTTGGCACACCACCTGATGGCACATGGCTGGGCATTGCTGCGCGACGTGGACCGCCTGGCCGACTGCCATTCCAGAATGGACGTGTCTCCATTGGGAGCCGGGGCGCTTGCAGGGTCCTCGCTCCGGCTGGACCCCCAACTCACATCAGCTGAAGCCGGTTTCTCCGTTGCGTTCGAGAACTCCCTCGACGCCACCTCGGATCGTGATTTCGTTGCCGAGAGCCTGTTCGTGCTGAGCATGATCGGGCTTCACCTGTCGCGCATGGGTGAGGAGATCGTGCTGTGGACCTCGGCCGAGTTCGGCTTCGTCATCCTCGACGACGCCTACGCAACCGGCTCGTCGATGTTGCCCCAGAAGAAGAACCCCGACATCGCAGAGCTCAGCTTACGCGGGAAGGCAGGCCGTCTGATCGGCGACCTGACTGGGTTCCTCGCCACCATGAAGTCACTTCCGCTCGCCTACAACCGCGACCTCCAGGAGGACAAGGAGCCGTTGTTCGACGCGCTCGACACTGTCCGACTTGCTCTCGGAGCAGTTGCGGGGATGTACCGGACACTCCGCTTCGACCGGTTGCGCATGGCTGCCGCGGCCGACAACCCGCTCGGCGCTGCGACCGATCTTGCCGAGTTGCTGGTGGGCGACGGCATGCCGTTCCGCGAGGCACATGCGCTGGTCGGGGAGCTGGTGCGCAACAGCATCGCCGATGGGGTGCCCCTGGTGGACCTCGTGGCATCGGATCCCCGCCTGGGTGAGCGTGGCGTGACCTTGCTCGCCCCCGGCGCGTCGGTCCGCAACCGTCGCAGTCCGGGATCGGGTGGACCCGCTGCCGTGGGTGGGCAGCGTCTGCGCTTTGAGGATCGGCTGGAGTCCGAGCGCCGGCGCTGGAGCGAGCTGTCGTGACGCGCCCCCACGGACAGGGTGTCGTGAGCCGGTGACCGGACGTGATGCCTGGCGGAGCTTCCCCGCGGCACCCTCTCGGCGGAGTCGGTGAAGGTGGCCCCACGGTTGTTGAATGCGTTGCTGGTGGTGGGGGGATCGCGCAGGGCGGATCGTGGAGGTTGAGGCCTATGCCGGCCCGGAGGATCCTGCCAGCCACGCGTATGGCGGCATGACCCCCGGACCACCTCCATGTTCGGTCAGGCAGGCACTCTCTACACCTACCTGTCCTACGGGGTTCACACGTGCGCCAACATCTCCACCGGAGAGGAACTCAGTGGTCAGGCGGTGCTCCTGCGGGCGATCCAGCCGCTTCGGGGAATCGATGCGATGAGATCGGCTCGCAAGGCGGCGCGGCGAGAGGTGGACCTCGGCAACGGCCCCGGGAAGCTGTGCGCTGCACTGGGCATCACGCTCGACGACGACGGTGTGGATGTCTGTGATCCGGCCGGCCCGGTTCGGCTCATGTCAGACGGGACGCCACCGCCTGCGGAACCGGTGCGGACGCCGCGGGTGGGGATCAGCAAGGCGAAGGACCGGCCGTGGCGCTTCGTGGTACCCGGTTCGCCGTTCGCCTCGCGCGGCCCGCGTGGGCTTGGGAGCTGACCATGGACGACCTGCATCTCGTTCCGTCGGGTGACGCGCGCCTCACTCCCACGCGGGATCCACAACGCTCGCGGCGTCGACTCATGGAGGCGGAGCTCGACGGCGGATCTCAACTTGCGATCCGTGACCGGGTGGTGGGACTGCTCGAGGAGCACGGCGAATCACTTGCTGATCGCACGACCGCAGCGGCACACCTGACCGGCTCCGCGCTGGTGCTGGACGCGGCAGGGCGGCGGTGCCTGGTGATGCTGCACACGAAGTTGAATCGTTGGTTGCAGCCTGGAGGCCACGCGGACGGTGACCACGAGTTGGCAGGGGTGGCACTCAAGGAAGCAAGCGAGGAGACGGGGATCGGGGGCTGCGGGTTCGGGTGCCGGCGGTGGACATCGACATCCACGCAGTGGATCACGGTGATCACCTCGGCGAGCACCTCCACCTCGACCTTCGGTTCGTGGTCGTGGCGCCACCCGGCGCGGTGGAGAGGCCCAATCACGAATCGCAGGAGCTCCGCTGGGTGACCCTCGGTGAGCTCGAGGACCTGGCCGACGAACCCAGCCTGGTCCGCCTCGCCCGGCGGGGCCTCTCCCTGGTGGGCGGGGCCTCCCTGAGCTGACAGCGCAGGTCGGGCGGTGCTCGGTGGAACGCCTGGGGCGGACGAGGCTAGACGTCTCCGGGGTGCCGCAGCTCGGCATCCGGTTCACCTCTGCGAAGCTGTCGATGGCGCGTGAGACCTGCTTGGAGCCCTTGGCGGTCTCTGTGAAGCGTGCCGTCGGGTCGCTTCGCAGGCTGTCCGCGTACCGTTGGCGATCCTCCAGATGCGTCGCCCAGTCGTCGAGCCACTCTTGGACCGCTTCGGCCGATTCGGGTGGCTCGGTCGGGGCCAGGGGGAGCGAGCCGGACCAACATCGTCGCCAGATCGATGTTCGCGGTGTCGATCACCCCGGCCCGCTCGATCGGGTCGTCCGTGGTCTCAGCGGGTGGTAGATCGGAGATGGCCTCGTTGGTGGCGGCGCAGATCTTCTCGGCCTCGGTCGGGAACGTGCGGTCGGGCAGCTCGTCGATCATCAGGCCGGGGTCGTACACGAACAGCATCCACATCCACATGGCCATCGTCACCACTGCGAAGAGCGCGGCGGCGACGAAGGCCACCCGGCGTCGGGCGGGTCGGTCGTGGTTGATGCCGGGGGTCGGGCGGGACCGATGCTGAGCGGGTGTGTCTGTATCCGGTGATCCGCCGCAACGGCCGTCCACCGAGCTGGTATCCACCACTTCAGTCTCCCACGGAGGCATCGCCCGACCGGCATCGGGTGACGTGCATCGGGCTTCTCGGCCCGTGGTCAGTCACCGCCCCGGCGTGAGGTGGTCGTGGTGGTCGTGGGAGCGGCTGTGGTGGAGGGAGCCTGTTCTGGTGCGTAGTCGACCACGATGGTGCCGTCGGGTGACAGCTCACCGGGTCCCGGGGTGGTCCGCCATACCAGCCCCCCCGAATAGGGCTCGCCCCCGGGCGTCAGTGAGCCCTCTGGCGGCTTGCTGACCCGGGTCGTGACATCGAAGTAGAGGCGCTGGAGCTCTTCGATGGCCTGGTTGCGCCCGTAGCCACGCAGATCGGGAACGGGTGTCTTCGACGCCGGTGCTCCCCTCGGTGACCTCGATCCACACCGTCGATCCGGCCGGTGCCCGGGAGCCGCCGGCCGGTGACTGGGCGACGGCTCGCCCGGGGCCGTGTCGGAGGCTGCCTCGATGGTCGCGGTCTTCACCTTGAATCCCGCCCGTCGTAGTGCCGCCACCGCCTCGTCCCCGATGAGGTTCAACACGTCGGGCACTGTCGAGCGTTGCTCGGCGGCCGGGGCGTCGGGTGGGGGTGAGGATGTCGGGCGGGTCGGGTGAGGTCGTCGTGGTCGTCGGCGGTGGCACCGGCGGGTTGAGTGGCAGCGCGGGTTGCCCTTCGAGCGCCGAGCTCATGAAGTTCGCCCAGATCCGTGCCGGGTAGGTGCCGCCGAACACGGTGATGGGTGTGTTGCCGGGGACCATCGGCACCAGACGCGGGACGCCGTCGCTGCCTGGTCGTGTCTCGCTGAAGCCCACCCAGACGGCGGTCGCGAGTTGCGGTGTGTAACCGCAGAACCATGCATCGGTGTTGTTCTGTGCCGATCCGGTCTTGCCGCCGGCGGGACGGTTGATGTTGGCGTCCCGACCCGTTCCGTCGGGCGAGTTGATCACACCCGGCAGGATGTCGTTCACCTGGCGTGCCACCCTCTGGCTCCAGGGCCTTGGTCTGGGTGTGCGGGTGCTCGTAGAGCACGGTTCCGTCGGAGCGTTCGACCTTGGTCACGTACACCGGCGGCACGTGGATCCCGCCGTTGGCGAACGTGGCGTACACCGATGCCATGTCGCGCACGGTCGCGTTGTTGGCTCCCAGCACCGCAGCGGGCACGGCGTCGAGCTCGGTCTGTGTGATGCCCAGCTTCCGCGCCATCTCGACGGTCGCTTCGGCCCCGACGTCGTCGTCGAGGATGATCGCGGCGTAACAGGTGTTCGAGGACACCACCGTGCATTGCGCCAGGGTTCCCGAACCGATCCCCCCACCCTTCACGTTCCAGGTCCCCCGGGGTGCGGAACGACGCGGCGGAGGGCGCGTTGAAGCGCTTCGTGGGCGAGACGCCGTTGGCGAGGGCCGTCGCCAACGCGATCGGCTTGAACGCCGACCCCGTGGAGCGTCCGGCGCCTTCGGCCAGGTTCAGCTTCGCGTAGGGATGGCCGCCCCAGAAGTCCCTGCCGCCCACCATGGCCTTGACGAACCCGGTCCTGGGTTCGATGGAGGTCAGGGCGGCATCGGGCATCTTGGGGTTCTCGCCCTGCTTCGGAAGCACCTTGGCGATCGCCGCCTCGGCGTCGGTCTGGAGGTCCAGGTCGATGGTCGTGGTGATGGTCAGACCGCCGCGTAGGAGGTTGTCGTACCGCTCGGCCTGGTTGTCCCCCAGCGCATCTGACTCCGACAGGAGCCATTGCTTCACCTCCTCCACGAAGTGCGCAGCCGGGTACCGCACAGGGACTGCCTCGGGGTTGGTATCGGGCAGGACCACGAGGGGTTCGGCCGCCGCCGCGAGACGCTGCTCGGCGGAGATGTACCCCTCCTCCTGCATGCGCTGCAACACCAGGTTCCGGCGGGTGACGGTGGCCTCGGGGTTGCGACGTGGGTCCCACTTCGAGGGGGACTGCACAGCTCCGGCCAGCATGGCGGCCTGCGGGAGTGTCAGTTCGGTCGTGGGCACCCCGAAGTACTCGAGGGATGCCGCCTCGACGCCGTAGGCGCCAGAGCCGAAGTAGATGGTGTTGAGGTAGTTCTCGAGAATCACCTCCTTGGAGTAGGCGCGCTCGATGGCCATGGCCATCGTGGCCTCCTCCACCTTCCGGGCGATGGTGCGGTCGTCGTCCAGCAGCGCGTTCTTCACGTACTGCTGGGTGATTGTGGATCCACCCTGTGACACGCTGCCCGATTCGGCGTTGGCGTCCGCCGCCCGGGCGATCGCCTTGGGGTTCACCCCGTTGTGCTCCCAGAAGTCGGCGTCCTCGATGGCGACGATCGCCTGCTGCATGCTGACCGGGACGTCCTCGATCGACACGCTCAGGCGGTTCTCCTCGGCGATGGTGGTGATCAACCGGCCTTCGGCATCGAGGATCCGCGACGGTGCCGCGTTCGGGGGAACTTCAACGGCGGCCGCTCGTGGGTGTTGGCGCACGATGCGGCCAGCACGACGACCGCGACTCCGACCGCGAGCATGCTCGGGAATCCACGGTGGGGGTGCGCCGCCATCTGAACCATTGTGCCCGCGTTCGGTCGTGATCGGGTGTCAGACCCACCGTGGTGGACCGGTAGGGTGCTGTGGCGTGGAACACCGAGGAGACCGATGAGCGGGCCAGGCCCCACGAGCGGATCGGAGCTGCTCGCTGACCTGGCGGCTCGGGGCCTGGTGGCGGACCACACCGATCGCGATGCCCTGAGCGGAAGGCTGGACACGCCGACACCGCTGTACTGCGGGTTCGATCCCACCGCCGAGTCGCTGCACATCGGGAATCTCCAGTCCATCATGTTGCTCAGGCGCTTCCAGTTGGCGGGCCATCCGCCGGTCGCTCTGGTCGGTGGCGCCACAGGGATGATCGGGGGACCCGTCCGGCCGATCGACCGAGCGCAACTTCCTTCCTTCGGACGTGCTGGATCGCAACCGCGCGGCGATCGGGTTGCAGTTGCAGGGATTCCCTCGACTTCACCGGCTCGCCGACGGCGGCCACCCTGGTCGACAACCGCGACTGGACACAGGATATGGGAGTGCTCGAGTTCCTCCGGGACGTCGGCAAGTTCGTGACCGTCAACACGATGCTGGCGAAGGACTCGGTTCGGAGCCGCATGGAGCGTGACTCGGGCATCTCCTTCACCGAGTTCGCCTACATGCTCTTGCAGGCCAACGACTACCGGGTGCTGCACGAGCGTCGCGGCGTGGATCTGCAGGTGGCGGGGTTCGGACCAGTGGGGAACATCACCGCCGGTGTCGACCTGATCCGCCGCCGGACCGGGGACCAGGTGCACGGCCTGACCGCGCCGCTGATCGTCCGCGCCGATGGGACCAAGTTCGGCAAGTCCGAGGGGGACAACGTGTGGCTCTCCGCCGAGCTCACCAGCCCCTACCAGATGTACCAGTACCTGATGAACGTGGGCGACGACGATGTGGAGCAACTGCTGGCGAGGCTCACGACGGTTCCCGTGCCCGAGTGCGCCGCGGTGGGGGTGGCCCACCGGGCTGCGCCCGAGCTGCGCGACGGTCAGCGCCGGCTGGGCCAGGAGTTGACCGCCATGGTGCACGGTCCGGAGGTGCTCGGGCCGATCGAGGCCGCGACAGCCGTGGCCTTCGGCGGACTCCCCACGGAGGCCGAAGAGGCCACCTTCGCACTGCTCGCCCGTGAGATCCCCTCCCAGGTGATCCTCCCATGGTGACTTCGAGGCGCTCGACGTACTGGGGCTGTTCGTGGCGACACCCTCGCGGCTTCAAGGGGGAGGTGCGCAAGAACGCTGCGGGGCACTACCTGAACGGTGAGCCAGTCAGCGAGCGACCGACGGGGACACTCGACGCCGACGACCTGCTCCTGGGCAGGTACCTGATGCTGAGGAAGGGCTGGCGCAGGCACCATCTGGTGGTCGTCGCGGACTGAGGGAGCAGGCCGACCCCATGGCCCCACTCCTCCTTCGTACATGTGACGGGCGTCGCAGGGTGCCGGGTTGACCAGCGGACCACTGGTGCGTAAAGTACTCCTTCGCCCCGTACGGACGGTACAGCCGCCGGAACGGGGCACGGAACCCCTGATCGGCTAGGTCCTGCGCACGCCGCGGACCATCCAGGATCACGTTTCCAGTTGGCGCCTCACGAAGGTTGCCGGCGCTTCTTGACAACGGAAGACAGAATGCCAAAAGGCGAGTGCGGGGATCGCGCCGGTTCACCGGTTCGATCACCTGTCAATTCAAAGTAAGCAATGCTTTTGCACATTCGGACAGATAATCGGGAGAGATCCCGGTCAGACGGACGTCTGTGCCAGTCAGCCGAGGGTGCCAACCCGACGCTGGCTCTCCGATTCAACGGCGACCATCTCAGATGGGAGTCCAAGGATCTTGATGGAGAGTTTGATCCTGGCTCAGGACGAACGCTGGCGGCGTGCCTTATACATGCAAGTCGAACGAGGTCCATGGGAGCTTGCTCCCGGACGACCAAGTGGCGAACGGGTGAGTATCACGTGAGAAACCTACCCCGGAGTGGGGAATAACCCGAGGAAACTCGGACTAATACCGCATACCTTCCAAGATCCGCATGGCTCATGGAAGAAAGAATTTCGGCTCTGGGAGGGTCTCGCGACCTATCAGCTTGTTGGTGGGGTAACGGCCTACCAAGGCAACGACGGGTAGCTGGTTTGAGAGAACGATCAGCCACACTGGAACTGAGACACGGTCCAGACTCCTACGGGAGGCAGCAGTAGGGAATCTTGCGCAATGGGCGAAAGCCTGACGCAGCAACGCCGCGTGCGGGATGACAGGCCTTCGTGGTTGTAAACCGCTTTTCAGCAGGGACGAAGCAGTGACGGTACCTGCAGAAGAAGTCCCGGCTAACTACGTGCCAGCAGCCGCGGTAATACGTAGGGGACGAGCGTTGTCCGGATTCATTGGGCGTAAAGAGCTCGTAGGCGGTCCAGTAAGTTGGGTGTGAAAGCTCCGGGCTCAACCCGGAGAGGTCACCCAAAACTGCTGTGACTAGAGTCCAGTAGAGGAGCGTGGAATTCCTGGTGTAGCGGTGAAATGCGCAGATATCAGGAGGAACACCAGCAGCGAAGGCGGCGCTCTGGGCTGGAACTGACGCTGAGGAGCGAAAGCGTGGGTAGCAAACAGGATTAGATACCCTGGTAGTCCACGCCGTAAACGTTGGGCACTAGGTGTGGGGAGGAATCAACCCTTTCTGTGCCGTAGCTAACGCATTAAGTGCCCCGCCTGGGGAGTACGGCCGCAAGGCTAAAACTCAAAGGAATTGACGGGGGCCCGCACAAGCGGCGGAGCATGTTGCTTAATTCGAGGCAACGCGAAGAACCTTACCTAGGTTGAACTACGCAGGAAAAGCCACAGAGATGTGGTGTCCTTCGGGGTCTGCGATAGGTGGTGCATGGCTGTCGTCAGCTCGTGTCGTGAGATGTTGGGTTAAGTCCCGCAACGAGCGCAACCCTTGTTCTATGTTGCCAGCACGTAATGGTGGGGACTCATAGGAGACTGCCGGGGTCAACTCGGAGGAAGGTGGGGATGACGTCAAGTCATCATGCCCCTTATGCCTAGGGCTGCAAACATGCTACAATGGCCGGTACAAAGGGCTGCGAGACCGCGAGGTTGAGCGAATCCCAGAAAGCCGGTCTCAGTTCGGATTGAAGTCTGCAACTCGACTTCATGAAGCTGGAGTCGCTAGTAATCCCGGATCAGCAACGCCGGGGTGAATACGTTCCCGGGCCTTGTACACACCGCCCGTCACAGCACGAAAGTTGGCAACACCCGAAGTCAGTGGCCGAACCCCTCGGGGACGGAGCTGCCGAAGGTGGGGTTAGCGATTGGGCTGAAGTCGTAACAAGGTAGCCGTACCGGAAGGTGCGGCTGGATCACCTCCTTTCTAAGGAGTCCATTCCATCCGTTTCATCTCGCAGATGTGAGGTGGCGGACTTGGACAACTAGTTGATGCACTCGCCGGCATGCAGGCCTTCTGAGCTCCACCGTGACCGTCCCCTCAGGGGATACCGTCCCACGGGACGCAGGGTCACCGTCGAGCGCAGTGCCTGGATGCCCGTTCTGTCTTCCGTTGTGAGGGAGCGCCATCACCATCGGGTGGGAGCGCCTCCTTCCCCGACGTGCACGTCACATCGGCGCGTAGCTTGAGAATTTCATAGCGAGCACGAGCATCTTTGTAATACGAATACCCAAGCTACTAAGGGCCAACGGTGAATGCCTTGGCGACAAGAACCGATGAAGGACGTGGGAGGCTGCGATAAGCCACGGGAAGGTGCCGACCTACCGTCGATCCGTGGATGTCCGAATGGGGAAACCCAGCACCCGTAATGGGGTGCTACTCCTGCCTGAACACATAGGGCAGCGAGAGGGAACCAGGGGAATTGAAACATCTCAGTACCCTGAGGAAAGGAAAGTAAAAACGACTCCGTCAGTAGCGGCGAGCGAACGCGGAGCAGCCCAAACCAGACTGGTGTGATAGCCCGACGGCGTTGCCAGTCCGGGGTTGTGGGACGTGATGGAGGAAGCGTCGGATCCTCACAGAGTTACAAAGCTGCTGGGTAGTGGAAGTGTCTGGAAAGTCACGCCGCAGAGGGTAACGGCCCCGTACACGAAACTCAGCAGCCTCTGATCAATGTTCCCAAGTAGTGCCGAATCCGGGAAAGTCGGCACGAATCTGCGAGGACCACCTCGTAAGGCTAAGTATTTCTTGTCGACCGATAGTGAACTAGTACCGTGAGGGAAAGGTGAAAAGCACCCCGGGAGGGGAGTGAAATAGTCCCTGAAACCGTTGGTCTACAAGCAGTCAAAGCCGGCTTCGGCCGGCGATGGCGTGCCTTTTGAAGAATGAGCCAGCGAGTTGTGGTATGTGGCGAGGTTAACCCGTGAGGGGTAGCCGGAGCGAAAGCGAGTCTGAATAGGGCGCATAGTCGCATGCTGCAGACCCGAAGCCGGGTGATCTATCCATGGGCAGTGTGAAGCGGGGGTAAGACCCCGTGGAGGCGCGAACCGACCTAGGTTGAAAACTGGGCGGATGACCTGTGGATAGGGGTGAAAGGCCAATCAAACTCGGTGATAGCTGGTTCTCCACGAAATGCATTTAGGTGCAGCGTTGCGTGTTCATCTATGGGGGTAGAGCACTGGATGGGCTAGGGGACCTACAAGTTTACCGAACCCAACCAAACTCCGAATACCATAGATCCAGAGCGCAGCAGTGAGACCCCGGGGGATGAGCTTCGGGGTCGAGAGGGAAACAGCCCAGACCGTCGGCTAAGGCCCCTAATTCCAAACTAAGTGGTAAACGATGTGAGAATGCGAAGACAGCCAGGAGGTTGGCTTAGAAGCAGCCACCCTTGAAAGAGTGCGTAACAGCTCACTGGTCGAGTGTTCTTGCGCGGACAATGTAACGGGGCTCAAGTTTGGAGCCGAAGCCACGGGTTCGCACATCTGTGCGAGCGGTAGCGGAGCGTCGATCTCGCGGCGAAGCAGTCGGGTGACCGCCTGTGGAGCGGGGTCGAGTGAGAATGCTGGCATGAGTAGCGAAAGACGGGTGAGAAACCCGTCCGCCGAATATCCAAGGGTTCCTGGGCAAGGCTAATCCTCCCAGGGTGAGTCGGGAGCTAAGGCGAGGCCGAGAGGCGTAGTCGATGCACAACCGGTTGATATTCCGGTACCACCACGTGCGCGTCCATTCCAATCCCTGGTTGCTAAGGGGCTGCTTTCGCTTCGGCCGACTGCGAACCGACCCACCGGGAGGCGGAAAGCCGTAGAGGGACGCAGGAAGGTAAGTGATCCGGGGCGATGGTTGTCCCCAGGTAGCGTGTAGGGCGAGGTCTAGGCAAATCCGGACCTCATGAAGCCTGAGACGTGATACGGAGCCGCTTCAGGCGAAGTCACCGATCCTATGCTGCCAAGAAAATCTCAGCGGTGAGTTCACGTGTGTGCCCGTACCCCAAACCAACTCAGGTGGATAGGTAGAGAATACCAAGGCGATTGAGATAACTCTGGTTAAGGAACTCGGCAAAATGCATCCGTAACTTCGGGAGAAGGATGGCCTCGTTAGGGTGACGGCACTTGCTGCCTGAGCTCGAAGAGGTGGCACAAAATTGTGGGAAGCGACTGTTTACTAAAAACACAGCAGCGTGCGAAGCCGTAAGGCGCTGTATACGCTGTGACGCCTGCCCGGTGCTGGAAGGTTACGGGGAAGGGTTAGTCTTCGGACGAAGCTCTGAACCTAAGCCCCAGTAAACGGCGGCCGTAACTATAACGGTCCTAAGGTAGCGAAATTCCTTGTCGGGTAAGTTCCGACCTGCACGAATGGCGTAACGACTTGCCAACTGTCTCAACCAGAGACTCAGCGAAATTGAAGTACGAGTAAAGATGCTCGTTAGCTGTAGAAGGACGGAAAGACCCCGTGGACCTTTACTATAGCTTGATGTTGGGCTTTGTTATGCGTTGTGTAGGATAGGTGGGAGACTAGGAAGCATTGGCGCCAGTCAGTGTGGAGTCAACCTTGAAATACCACCCTGCGTATGACGAGGCTCTAACCTTGACCCGTTATCCGGGCCGGGAACAGCGTCAGGTGGGTAGTTTGACTGGGGCGGTCGCCTCCCAAAGAGTAACGGAGGCGCCCAAAGGTTCCCTCAGCCTGGTTGGCAATCAGGCGTCGAGTGCAATGGCAAAAGGGAGCTTGACTGCGAGACTGACACGTCGAGCAGGAGCGAAAGCTGGGCATAGTGATCCGGCGGTTGCGTGTGGAAGCGCCGTCGCTCAACGGATAAAAGGTACCCCGGGGATAACAGGCTTATCTTCCCCAAGAGTCCATATCGACGGGAAGGTTTGGCACCTCGATGTCGGCTCATCGCATCCTGGGGCGGTAGCACGTCCCAAGGGTTGGGCTGTTCGCCCATTAAAGCGGTACGCGAGCTGGGTTTAGAACGTCGTGAGACAGTTCGGTCCCTATCCTCTACAGCCGAAGGTGGATTGAGAAAAGCTGTCCCTAGTACGAGAGGACCGGGACGGACGTAGCTCTCGTGTGCCAGTTGTCCTGCCAAGGGCATGGCTGGTTGGCGACCTACGGAAGGGATAACCGCTGAAAGCATCTAAGCGGGAAGCCTTTTTCGAGATGAGTCCACCCACAGGGTCAACCTGGTAAGGCCCGTGGCAGACGACCACGTTGATAGGCCGGATGTGTAAGCACAGTGATGTGTTGAGCTGACCGGTACTAATCGGCCGAGGGCTTGGGTTTCGTCTTTCAGAGACGTTCGTGCTCGCTATGAAGTTCTCGGGCAATCGCGTCGCTGCACGGCAACACGCCGTGTGGTGGTGTTGCGTCGTGACAACAGATCTTTCGGTGGCCATAGCGGAGGGGTCACACCCGTTCCCATTCCGAACACGGAAGTTAAGCCCTCCAGCGCCGATGGTACTTGGGACGAGTGTCCCCGGGAGAGTAGGACGCCGCCGGATTCCGCTCTGAAGGGAGGCCCCGAACGGGGCCTCCCTTCAGCATGCTCGCCAAGGGACCGTGCATCGGTGTGCGTGTGGTCCCGGGAGCCGGTGCTGTAGCGTCGTGGGTTCCCCCGGCGATGAAGGTCCGTGATGACTGTCGACAAACCGCGCTCGAATCGAGGATCGTCGCGCCCGAACAGGCCGGCACGCGGAGTCTCCGCCGACGCACATGGCGGTGCTGGTCCCGCTCCTGCATCCCCGCAGCAGGAGTGGATCGATGAGGGACGAGTTGCTCGTCGGGGCGATGGTCCGGGCCGATCGAGGCGGGTGCCGAAGCGCGAGGGCGGGCGCAGACAACCTGCCGTCCGAGCACCCGAGCTCACAGGCAGTGTGGGCAGGGGAGAGAGCCAGGCGGTTGGAGGGGCGTATCGAGGACGCCGCGCGGGCGTTCGCGGCGGAGCGCTTCATCGATTCGCGTCGGATACTCAAGCCGATCGCCCAAGAGGTTCCTGACTCACCTGAGGTTCGTGAGTTGTACGGGCTGGCGCTCTACCGGCTCGGTAAGTGGCGTGAGGCCGCCGCGCAACTCGAGGCGTTCGTGGCCATCACGGGAGGTTCGGTGGAGCAACATCCGGTGCTGGCCGACTGCTACCGCGCCTTGGGGCGCTACGAGCGCGTGGACGAGCTGTGGGCGGAGCTGCAGGAGGTGTCCCCGTCGCCGGAGCTCATGGCGGAGGGACGGATCGTGACCGCAGGCACCTTGGCGGACCGTGGGCGGCTGTCGGACGCGGTGATCTTGCTGGCCAAGGGGTTCAAGTTGCCAGCGCGCCGAGGAGCACCATCTCCGTCGCGCCTACGCGCTGGCGGATCTCTACGAACGCAGCGGGGACCTCCCCCAGGCGCGTCAGCTGTTCGGGCGGATCGCTGCGCTGTCACCGGACTACGTGGACGTGCAGGACCGCATCGAGAACCTCGGCTGATGATGGCAGCGGGCACGGCGAGACGCGCTGACCGCGCTGATCACGAGCGGTCGGCGCGGTCCATGACCGCTCAGGTGGCCGAGGCGGCGGCGATGCTTCCGATCGAGTCGTCAAGGGTGGCGTTGAACTCCTCATCGCTCTGCTTCGCCGAGAGCCCTTCGGTGAGCGCACGGGAGAAGCTCGCGATCATCCCCTTGTTGCGGAGCCAGCCGGGCGTTCGCCTCCTCACGGGTGTAGCCACCCGAGAGGGCGACGACACGCGCCACACGGGGATGCGCGATCAGCGATGCGTAGAAGTCGTCCACCTCGGGGAGGGTGAGCTTGAGCATCACGTCCTGGCCGTCATCGAGCGCGTCCAACTGGCCGGTGATGGCGGCACGCAGAAGCTCCTCGGCGCCAGCCTTGGAGGGGCTGTTGATGTCGATCTCGGGTTCGATGATGGGAACGAGGCCCGCGCCGAGGATCTGGCGGCCCACATCGAACTGCTGGTCCACAACCGCCTTCACGCCCTTGTCGTCGGCCACCTTGATGACCGAGCGCATCTTGGTGCCGAACACGCCCTTGTCGCGGGCCCTCGCCAGGAGCTCGTCGAGGCCCGGCATGGGCTTCATCACCTGCGCGCCGTCGGCTTCGTCGGCGAGCCCCTTGTCGACCTTCAGGAACGGGACGACCTGCTTCTCGTTCCACAGGTACTCCGCGGTGTCACGGCCCTCGATCCGACGGTCCATGGTCATCTCGAAGAGGATCGCAGCGATGACCCGGTCGCCGTTGAATGCCGGGCTGGTGATGATCCGGGTGCGCATGGCGTGGATGAGGTCGAACATCTCGTCGTCGCCGGCGTACTCCGAAGCATCGATCCCGTAGAGGCCCAGGGCCTTGGGCGTGCTCCCGCCGCTCTGGTCGAGAGCCGCCACGAACCCGGCTCCGTTGCGTACCTTGTCCAACTGCTGGTCGTTCATCTTCGGATCCCTCCCGGGGTGAGTTTCTGGCCTGTCCCGCCGGACACCGCTGTGCGGTGGCACAGCGAGTGGGGCTCATGTTCCCACAGGGCCGGCGTCGGGTCCCATTCCAGCGGCCGATGCACCGCGCCTGGGACGCACGGTGTGCGATGGTGTGGCGGTGACGGCGTTGCCGGGACGTGGCGAAGGGGTGATGCTCTGGACGCTCACCGATCAAGGTGAGCGGGTGTTGGTTCGCGGATCCGTCGGCCTTGCCGACGCCTCGACCGAACACGGTCGTGAGGTGGTTCGGAACGCCGAAGCCGTCACCTCGCTCGCCTACACCGCCGAGTCACTTGGCGTCCCGTTCGCCTTGGTGTTGTCGGGGATGACCGAGCGCAGCCCCTCGCAGTCGGATCCGCCGGTGGCCGCTGTCGCACAGGACCTCGCATCGCCCTTCGCCCGCGACCTGCTGTCCGGTGGTGCCGTGTCGGGCGGTGACTTCGCGCAGTGGGACCACCGGGCTCGAGGCATCAGACCGGCATCCTCGGGCGGGACCCGCGCGGTGCGCCGGTAGCGTGGTGACGGTGCGTCGCAGACTCGACAACGAGCTCGTGAGGCGTGGACTCGCCGAGTCACGCTCGGCTGCCCGTGAACTGGTCAAGGCGAACCAGGTCCTGGTGTCGGGAAGCCTTTCCAGCAAGTCGTCGCGCATGGTGGATCCGGGTGATCCGGTTGTGCTCGTGGGCTCTCCTCCACGCTTCGTGGGGCGTGGCGGCGAGAAGCTGGCCGCCGCGTTGGAGGAGTTCGCGCTCGACATGCGCGGGCTCCGGGTCCTCGGCGCGGGCGCATCCACTGGTGGCTTCACCGATTGCCTGCTGCAGGCGGGGGCGGGCGAGGTGCTGGCGCTGGATGTCGGCCACGGCCAACTTCACGAATCCCTGCGCGCCCACCCCGGCGTGGTGGTCATGGAGCGAACCAACCTGCGCCATGTCTCGGTGCAGGACGTGGGTGGATTCGATGCCGCGGTCGCAGACCTCTCGTTCATCTCCCTGACCCTGGTGCTCGATGCGCTGTTCGGCCTGGTGGGCGAGGGCGGGTGGCTCGTGCTGCTCGTGAAACCGCAGTTCGAGTGCGGACGCGCGGAAGTGTCCCGTGGCAGGGGAGTGGTACGGGATCCGTCCCAGTGGTCAGCAGCGGTCACAAAGGTGGCGGATGCGGTACGCCTCCGTGGAGGGGTCATCATGGGTGCCATGGTCTCCCCCTTGCGCGGTGGCGACGGCAACGTCGAGTTCCTCCTACACGTCGAGGCGCCGGCGACTGCGGCCCGGCACGCCCCACAGGACGTCGATTCGCTGATCGCAGATGTCGTGGAGTCCGCGGCGCTGCGCGAGGGCCTGTTGTGAGCTCGTTCGGGTTCGTGCTGCACGAGCGGCTCCACGGGGAGGACCTCGAACGCACCCTGACGTGGTTGGTGGACCGTGGCCACCAGGGTGAGCCTGCCGGCAAGCGATGCCGCACGTGTCGGTCGCCCCGACCTCGGATCAGCCGAGGACGAGTTGCGGTGGGCCTCGATCTCGTGGTGAGCATGGGTGGCGACGGGACGATGCTGCGCGCCGCGGGCCTGGCCGTGAGCGAGGACGTTCCCGGTGCTCGGAGCCAACCTCCGGTACGCTCGGGTACCTGACTGAGATCGACCGCGACGGGTTGTCCATGGCGTTGAAGCGCTTCCTGTCGGGGGCCTACCGGGTCGAGGAGCGCATGCGCCTGGATGTCACCGTGCACCGTCACGACGGCAGCGGGAGCGCTCCAGCGCCCTCAACGACATGGTGGTCGAGAAGTCCTCGCCGGGTCACACGGTACGTGTGGACGTGGAGTTGGACGGCACCTTCTTCACCGGCTGGGTCGCCGATGGGCTGATCCTGGGAACCCCGACAGGGTCGACCGCCTACTCCTTCTCCGTGGGCGGCCCGATCGTGGATCCCATCCATCGTGCTGTGATCATGGCCCCAGTGGCCCCGCACATGCTTTTCGATCGCGCGATGGTGCTGCGCCCGACTGCGAGGTCACCGTCACCGTCCGGGGTCAACGACAGGGTGGGCTGTCGGTGGACGGCACGCCGCACCGGAACCTCCAGCCTGGGGAGTCGGTGACGGTCACAGCTGCGAGGCGCCCCTCGTTGTTCGTGGTGTTCGGCGGAAGGGACTTCCACACCGTGCTGCGCGACAAGCTCGGTCTGTGGTCGCGCTGACTCCCCGGTGGCGCCGGGTTCCTGGCTGAGCAGGGGCCTGGTAGCACGGGGAACCCGCAGGCTCATCTAGCCTTGTGGCGATGCTGGTCGAGCTGGGTGTCAGGGATCTCGGTGTGATCGCCGAAGCGCGCATACCACTGGCCGGGGCCATGACGGCACTCACCGGTGAGACCGGTGCCGGAAAGACCATGGTCACCGAGGCGTTGCGGCTCCTCAGCGGAGCCAAGGCGGAACCCGCGAGGGTGCGCCAGGGCGCGTCGGGAAGCCGTCGTGGAGGCGCTCTTCGTGCTCGATGACACCGAGTGGGCGATCCGCCGGGTCGTGCCGGCCTCGGGGCGCTCACGTAGCTACCTCAACGGTGAGCTCGTCACCGCGAACCAACTCGCCGACCTGACCGACGGCCTGCTCGAGGATCCACGGCCAGCATTCCCAGCAGGCGCTGTTGGACCGACGCCGCCAGCGTGACGCCCTCGACCGCTTCGCCGGAGCGGACACCCCGCCCGCTCTCGGCCGCGCGCTCGACCGTCGCCCGCCTTCGAGCGGAGCTCGACAGCCTGGGGGGTGACGAGCGCGCACGCCGGCGACAGCTTGACCTGCTCGCGCACCAGATTCGCGAGATCGAGTCCGTGGCCCCGTCGACCGGCGAGGAGGAGGACCTCGCGCTCGAAGAGGATCGGCTGGCCGGAGCCCTCCACTACCGGTCCGCGGCCGCAGAGGCGCTCGAGCTGCTCGGCGGCGAATCGGGTGCGTCCGACACCCTGGCCAGAGCGGCGGCGGTCCTGGGTGAAGACGGGTCCCTTCCTCGAAACGGCGGGCCGTGTACGAGGCCTCGTCGAGGAAGTCGCCGATGCGACAGCGGACCTGAGGGCACTCGCTGAGGGGATCGAACCTGACGAAGAGCGCCTGGCCGAGCTACGCGAGCGCCGCCAGGCCCTCGCCGACCTGCGACGCAAGTATGGCGACACGATCGAGGAGGTGCTGGAGTTCCTCGAGGGTGCCCGAACCGAGCTGAAGGGTCTCGAGGAGGTCGACGAGCGTCGGGCGGTGATCGCTCAGTCCCTCGATGAGGCCCGAGACCAGCTCGAGTGTCGGGCCGGGGAGTTGGGTGCGCAGCGTCGTGGTGCCGCCCCGGAACTTGCCGCCTCGGTCGTCGAGATCCTGGGCGACCTGGCGCTCGGCTCCGCTCGCCTGGAGGTGTCCGTCGAGGACACCGCGGAGTTGCCCGGTGCAGGCGAGGCCGTCGAGCTCCGCCTCTCGACCAACCCCGGAATTGCTCCCGGCCCACTGTCCAAGGTGGCATCCGGGGGCGAGTTGTCACGGGTGATGCTCGCGCTGCGGTTGGTGCTCAGCGGGGGCCACCCCACGATGGTGTTCGACGAGGTGGATGCCGGCATCGGCGGGGAGCGCTGCGGTAGCGGTGGGGCGGTCCCTCGCTGCGCTGGGCCGTGAGAGACAGGTGATCGTGGTCACGCACCTTCCCCAGGTCGCAGCGTTCGCCGACACGCAGGTCCTGGTGCACAAAGGCTGCATCGGATGACTCGACGTTGACCACCACGGGTCCTGTCGGGGCCGGAGCGCGTCGTGGAGCTGTCACGGATGCTGTCGGGATCCCCGGCAGCGCCGCCGCAGCCAGGCATGCCGAGGAGTTGCTCGCAGATGCCGCGGCTGTCCGTGGTGATCTCGCCGGGACCGGGTCGGCAGATCGATGATCCTTTGGCGGCCTTCGTCGCGCCGATGGTGCGTGGCAGCCGTCCTGATGAGTGGAACCCGGCCCTTCTTCGCGCGCTCGACGTTCACCCGGCGGAACTACCGGGGTGTGGAGCTTCCCACCGCTGTCGGGCTGATCGTGCCTTGGGCGTCGTGGCGGTGCTCGCCGCGGCACTGGTGGTCAGCACCCTGGGGTGGCGCGCCCATCATGCGACACTGGGATCGCTCCGGCTCACGGCGACCGCGTGTCTTGGGTTCGGGTTCCTCGGATTGCTCGATGATCTGGCGATCGACCACGGGACCTCGGGGTACCGCGGTCACATCGAGGCGCTGCGGCAGGGCAACTTGAGTGCCGGGGCGCTGAAGATGCTGATCGGCCCTCTGGTGGCTCTGGTGGTCGTGTTCCCGTCCTCCGGTGGTTCGTTCTGCAGCTGATCGCCGACGGCGTTGGTGGCTCTGGCTGCGAACCTTGCGAACCTCTTCGACCGGGCGCCCGGGAGGGTCGCCAAGGTGTTTCTCGGAGTGACCGGGGTGATGATCGTCGTCTCGGCACTCTCACCGGGGGTTGGCCGGTCTCTGCACGGTCGCGGTGCTGCCGTGGTGCTTCTGAGGCCTGACCTGCGGGAGCAGATGATGATGGGCGATGCGGGTGCCAACCCCCTGGGCGCAGCGACCGGCCTCGCGACAGTGCTTGTGTTCGCTCCGTCGGTACGTGTCGCGGTCCTGGTGGTCCTGCTTGCGCTCAACCTCGCAAGCGAATGGGTCTCGTTCTCACAGGTCATAGAGCGCACGCCACCACTGCGCTACATGGACCGCCTGGGGCGGAGGGACTAGCCGAACCTGTGGAGACATCCACGGTCAACTACCATCATCGCCGAGAGGTCAGCGCAGATGCACCGCCGCGAAGTGCGCTCTCGCCGTGTCATGTTCCCGTCACACTCCCCGAACACCGCTCTCGATTCCGCCCACTTGGCCCAACATGGTTGGGGGTGCCTGTGACGACGCTCGGACCAACCGCTGATCACGGGAACCTGTCAGCACCTCCGCAGTCCGGTGCGGCGCACGCATCCGCGAGCGACCGATGTCGTGTCACAGGAACCGCTCGTGTCGGCAAGCGTACGAAGGACTTGGCGAAGCGCCTGGTGGCCGGCGAGATCGCGGTGATCGATCACAAGGATCTGGACCGTGTCGCCGGGGAGTCACTGGCAGCGACGGGTGTGGTCGCCGTGGTCAACGCGTCGGAGTTCATCTCCGGGCGCTACCCCAACACGGGCCCGGCACGACTGGATGAAGCGGGGATCCTGCTCATCGACGCCGTCGGATCCGCCGTCATGGACACGCTTGTCGACGGAACCGAGGTCACGATCGCAGACGGATCAGTCCTGGTCGACGGCGAGGTGGCCGCGGTGGCACGGTGCTCGACCGCGAGGGGATCGCCCAGCGCATGGAGGGGGGCGGGATGCGATCGGTGACGAGCTCCGCACCTTCGCGGTCAACACCCTGGAGTACATCGAAAAGGGGAGGCCCATCTCTACTTCGAACCGATCGTGGTGCCCCCGCTACGGACGGATTTCAGGGGTCGGCACGTGCTTGTAGTCGTGCGAGGACACGACTACAAGGAGGACCTCCGCACGCTGAGGCCCTACATCGAGGAGTACCGGCCGGTGCTGGTGGCCGTCGACGGCGGAGCCGACGCGCTGCTCGACATGCGCTACACCCCCGACATGATCATCGGTGACTTCGACTCCCTCTCCGAACGTGCCTGGGAGTGTGGAGCGGAGCTGGTGCACCACGTCCATCCGGATGGCCGCGCGCCCGGCCGTGAGGAGCTCGCCGAGGCCGGGAAGCCGTATGTGGAGTTCGTCGTGGAGGGAACCAGCGAGGATGCCGCGATGCTGCTCGCGCTCGAATGCCGCGCCGAGTTGATCGTGGCGGTGGGCACCCACGCGACGATGGTCGAGTTCCTCGACAAGGGTCGGGCGGGGATGTCCTCGACGTTCCTGACGCGCCTGCGAATCGGTCCGATGCTCATCGACGCCAAGGGCGTCAACCAGCTCTATGTCGGCAGGGTGCGACGCCGCGACATCCTCCTGCTCGTCATCGCCGCTCTGACGGTGATCCTCGCGGTGGCACTGGTGTCGGACTCGCTGCAGGTGCTGCTGCGCACTGTGTGGGTCTACATGCGTGACTTCTGGTACTCCGTGACAGGTCGGTTCTCCTAGATGGTCACATTCAGGTTCTACGTGGTCTCCACGGTCGCGTTCTTCCTCGCGCTGTCGGTCGGTGTGGTGGTCGGCTCGGTGCTGGACGGCAGGATCGCCGATTCGCTTCAGGACCGACTCGACGGGGTGGAGCAGTCCCTCGACGAGACCGTTGCGTCCATAGACGCCAAGAGCGATGCGATCGCGCAGATGCAGCGATACATGGACGACTCGGCTCCGTTCGCCGTGCAGGGCCGTCTCGATGGAACCACGACCCTCGTGGCGGTCGAGACCGGGGTCGGCACCGATGTGGCGGAGGATCTGGTGCTGCGCCTCCAGCAGGCGGGATCGAGGGTCGAAGGCATCGTTTGGCTGGATCGTCGCCTCGATCTCGCCGATGAGGAGGACCGCCGCCTCGCAGCGGGCCTCGTCGGCCTCCCGGAGTCCGACGACCCCGACGTGATCCGCGCCGCGCTTTGGGCGTCGGTGGTCGCGAACTCCGGCAGCGGAGTCGAGGCAGGTGCCAAAGGCACAACCACGACGACCCCGGAACCGTCGCCGCCAAACGGTGCGGTGAGACCGACGACCACCTCCACCACGCCGGCCTCCACGACGACGGCACCCGCGCGCGACCAGGGCACGTCGGAGGTCCCGCTGGATCTCCTCTTCGAGCAGAGTCCCCTGGCCGAACTGGCCGAGGCCGGCCTGGTGCGCTTCCAGGCCATCGATGGCGGTGCAGCCGAGGTGGTTGCCACCGAGCTGCTGGTAGCCACTCTGAGCGGACCTGACTCGACGCTCGCCGATCCGGGCCTCGTCAGCGGTGAGATCGCGGCCGGCGCGGCATCGGCTGGGGTGCCGACCGTGCTTGGCGGAGCCGTCGCGCGGAGTCTGACGCCCGAGGCTGCGATGAACGCTGATCGTGCCGGCCTCCTGCCGGCTCCGGATCTGGAGGACAACACGTCGATCTCCACCGTGAACGACCTGGAATGGGTTGCGGGGCGGGTCGCCACAGCGTTGGCCCTCGCAGACCTGCGCGAAGGTCGCAGCGGACGATACGGCCTGGGCTCCGACGTGGACGGCCTGCTGCCTCCCTGGCAAGGTCCGTGACGCGACGCAGGGAGACCGAGCGAGGTCAGCTCAGCTCGGCGGAGGGCACCAAGCGAAGCCCGGGCCGCTCCGCCACCGGGATGGGTGCGGCTGCCGCTGCGTCGCGGGTCATAGGTGGCGGTCGCGTGCTCGTGATAGCGGCCGTGTTGGGAACCACCTACCTCGGCAACGCCTTCCAGAGCTCCAACACCGTTTCCAACCTGCTCTTCGAGCTGCTCGTCGCTGGGGCGCTCTCCGCGGTGTTGGTACCCACCTTCGTCGGTCATCTCGAGGATGGCGACCAGGCCGGCGTGGAGCACCTTGCAGGGGAGTTGCTGGGTGTGACTGTGCTCGTGTTGTGTGCCGTGTCGGTCGTTGAGGTTGCTCTGAGCCCCTGGCTGGCGGACCTGCTCACGGTGGCCGTGGAGGACCCGACGGTCGCCGCCGACCAGCGTGCGCTCACGACGTTCCTGCTCGTGTTCTTCATCCCGCAGGTGGTGCTCTACGGAGTGGGAGCGATCTCGACCGCGATACTCCACGCCAGGCGGAGCTTCGTGATACCCGCGGTCGCTCCGATCGGGAACACCGTCGTGCTGGTCGCGTTCCTGTTCGCGTTCCGAGCGGTCGCAGGAACCGATCCCGGACTCGACCTGGACACCACCGAGAAGGTGCTGCTGGGGCTCGGCGGCACTCTCGGTGTGCTTGCGTTCGTCGCAGTGCCAACCCTGGCGGTGCTGATGGGTGGATTCCGCCTGGTGCCCCGTTTCAGCCGAACGCACGAGGGGTTGGGATCGCTGCTTCGACTCTCGGGTTGGGCGAGTGTCCAGCATGCCTCCGCGGCGGTCCTGCTCGGAGCCGCGATCGTCGCCGGAGCAGCCGTCGAGGGCGGTGTGGTCGCCTACCAGGTCGGGTGGTTCTTCTTCCTCGCTCCCTACGGGATCATCGCCCAACCCATCCACACGACCATCCTGCCGGAGCTCACCCTGGAGCACCGCCGTGGGGACACCGAGGCCTTCGCCCGCTCCCTCCGCTGGGGTATGGATTCGATGACCGTGCTCCTGGTGCCGATCAGCGCCCTGTGCCTGGCCCTGTCGGTGCCGGCGATGACCGTCCTCGCCTTCGGGGAGGCCAGCGGCACCGAGAGCGTTGATCTGCTCGCTGCAGCACTGGCGTCCCTCGGGATCGGCCTGCTGCCCTACGGAGCTTTCTTCCTGCTGACCCGGGCGTGGTACGTGATCGGTGAGTCCCGTGTACCCGCCTTCGCCGGGGTCGCCGCTGCCGTGGTCGGCGTGGCGATCATGCTCGTCGCAGGTGCCACCCTGTCGAGCACCGCCATGGTCGCCGCGCTGGGAGTGGCGCACAGCGTGACCTTCCTGATCGCCAGTACCGTTCTGGTGGTGATGCTCCATTCCCGACTGGGTATCTGGGTCGTGCCTTCCCTGCTCGGCCGTGTCGTGTTCACCGCAGCGCTGGCGGGCCTCGTCTCGTGGGCGCTCTACCAGATGTGGCTTCCGCATGGCCGTGTGAGTCGCGCTGGCCCTGGTACCAGTCGTGGCGGTGGCGGCGGGGGTCTACCTGGGTGGGCTGCGATTGCTCGGGGTGTCGGTCACCCGTCGCCTGTCCCCACGTCGCTTCTGGAGGTGCCCCAGCATGACGATTCGCCGAGTGCGTACCCGCATGGCTTCGCTCCGCCGTCCGGTGGTGCTCCTGGTGGTGATGCTCGGGATCGTCGTGGCGCCCGCAGGCGGCGCCTCTGCGGCGTCCTCGGGAGACGACTCCGCTCGAGGGTTCGTGCCGGCGAAAGCCTCAGACGACCATCCGCTGGGAACCGCGGATCGGGTCTTGATCTACTCGGTTCCGACTCTCACCTGGGAGGATCTGCAGAAGTACGACGTACCGAACCTCAAGGCCCTGTTGGAGGACTCCGTGGTCGGTGACCTGTCGGTCCGCTCAGTGACCCGGCACACCGACGCCGTAGACGGCTACGCGACCTTGAATGCGGGGACCCGGACCGAGGGCACCCGACAAGGCTCCCTGGCGTTCGTGGCCGGCCTGAACAGGGGGAGCTCGGATCACTCCGGAGACCCCACGGATGTGCCGTCGGGCGCCTACGACACCGAACCACCTGACGAAGACCTCCCCAGCCAGCCGGTACCCGCGCCGGTCGACCCCGACAGCGGTGCCCCCGCCGGCGATGATCCGGCGGGCACCGACAACGCCATCGAGACCGGGTCGGTCGAGAGCTACAACGGGTCACCCGCCGCGGAGGAGTTCGCCCGCCGCACCGGAGTGCTGCCACCGGTCGGATCGGTGTTCAACTTCGGGATCGTGTCGATGCGCACGCTGAACTCGCGTCTCCTGTTCGACGCCGAGGTCGGGGCCCTCGGCGCTGCTCTCGAGGCTGCGGGGGTGAGGCGAGCGGTCATCGCCAACGGTGACCACCGCAGGGGTTCGGAGGACACCGAATATCGCAGAGAAGGCAGCATCCGCGCTGATGGGAGGCGACGGGCTCGTGCCGCGGGGCCGCGTGAGCCCGAAGCTGCTGCTTCAGGATCCGCAGGCACCCTTCGGGACCCGCTACGACAACGGGGGTGACGGATGCATTCGCCGAGTTCTGGTATTCACGCTCAGCGGTTCTGGTCGAGGCATCCGACATGGTCCGCTACGAGGCTGTGGCTCCGCTGGTCCTCGATGTCCAGCGCGAGGCGTTCCGACGTCAGGCGATCGAGAACAGCGACGAGCTGTTGGGAATGCTCTTGGAGCGGGTGGACGACAAGCGCGACGCGGTCGTGGTCGTTGCGCCGTACGCGAGTGGTGAGACGACCGATCTGACCGTCGTCGGGTTCCCGCGCCCGGAAGTGGGAGCGTGGGCTCGTCTCCTCCGGTACCACCAGGCGAAGTGGGTTCGTGCAGACAGTCGACATCGCACCCAGCATCCTCAGCCTGTTCGATGCCGATGTGCCGAGCTCCATGGAGGAACCGTCGTGGAGCACGGAGCCGGTGGTGGCAGCTTCGAGGAGCGTGGCGACATGCTGGTCGAGGCAGCCGAGGGGGCGGTCTTCCGCGACCGCACCCTCGGTGGAGCATCGGTGGTGTTCGTGCTGTCACAGGTGGCGCTGTGGTTCGTGGCGATCTGGACGTTGATGCGCCCGGGTCGGAACCTTCGCACGCTGGCGGAGATCGCCACGGTCGCCACGCTCACCTTCATGCCGATGACCTTTCTCGCCGGCGCGTTCCCGGCCTATCGCTGGGGCATGTGGTCGTGGTGGGCGATCGTGTCGGTGAGTTCGTTGGTGCTCGCCGTGGCGATCCACTTCTCGACGCGTCGCTATCTGGTCGATCCGCTGATCGTCACCCTGGGATTCGTGGTTGCGTTCCTCAGCGTGGACATCGTCTTCGGCGGCCCACTGCAGTTCAACACGGTCTTCGGCTACAGCCCGACGATCGCGGGTCGCTTCAACGGACTCGGGAATCCGGCCTTCTCGATGCTCACTGCTGCGGGGATCATCCTGGCGGCACTCGTGGCACACCGTGTGCCGGGCCGTCGTGGCGTTCATCTCGCGGTGGGGATCCTTGCGTGGTGCGTCGTGCTCGACGGTGCCCCGATGCTCGGAGCGGACGTGGGCGGGGCACTCACGTTGGTGCCCGCGGCCGGTGTGACCGCGTGGATGCTGCTCGGTTGGAGGATCCGCGCCCGCACGGTGATCGTGGGAGCACTCGTCACCCTGGTCGTCGTGTTGGGCTTCGGGTTCCTGGACCTGACGCGGCCCGCTGCCGAGCAGACGCATCTCGGACGGCTCCTGTCGGACATCGGAGCCAACGGTGTGGGGGCGTTCGAGACCGTCGTGCTGCGCAAGTTGAACGCGAACCTGTCGGTGCTCACCTCCTCGATCTGGACGCTGATGCTGCCGGTGGTGATCGCGGCGGTGGCATTCGTGATCTGGTGGGCACCATGGCGGCTGCGCACGATCGCGCAACGCATCCCGGAGGAGCGCGCTGCAGTGGCGGGGCTCATCACTGCGATGGTTCTCGGGTTCGCGCTGAACGACTCGGGTATCACCGTTCCCGGGATCATGCTCGTGGTCGTGAACGCAGCTCTGGTCAACCTGTTGCTCCGAGTCGATGAAGACCTGCCGAGTCGGCCGTCCGTCGGAGGTCAGGAGCGTGATCGTGCTCCCAAACCGGTGGACGATGGCACCGACGAGGGTGTCAGAGCCCTCAGGTAGGCAGTCTGGCTTGACCAGCAGGACCGAACCGTCGCCGACTTCCGGCACGGCCTCGAAGCCGATTGCCTCGAGACGCTCCGGCAGGTCCGGGAAATGAGCGAAGCGCTGTTCGGAGTACCGCACGAAGGCACACACACGGGGGTCCTCGCGTCACGCACCAAGGTGTCGGCGGTGTAACGGTGCTGCTCGCGGCGCAGCATCGACGGGTCCACCAGGTCGTCGGTGCTGCGGGCTCCGGAACGCCAGAGCACTCCCGGCTCGTCGCTCATCACCAGGGCGCCTTCTGGGAGCTCGCCCAGGGCGTCGAAGAGCTCGGCCTGCGTCCCGTGGTAGTCACCCGGGGCCGTCAGGCCGTCGAGCTGGACGAACACCATGGGAACAGCGATCACGGCTGCCACGACCGCTACGCGCAACGGGGGCCTGTACACGGCGATCACCAACGCCAATGGGATCGACACCGCGGCCACGTGAGGTCTCCACAGGGGACTAACCACCACGCTGAGCCACAAGAGGGTGCCTAACAGCCAGGACACCAGCAGCAGCCGGTCCGATGGCACCCACGCAGGGCCATCGGCGGCCCAGCTCGTTCGTGACCACCAGCTCTCGTCCTCGGCGAGACGCGGGTTTCCCCGCTGGTCGCGCCCCGGCCACGGCGGCGTGCAACAACGGCACAGCCGATGGCCACCGCTGCGAACAGCAGCAGCGCCAGGTCACGGTCCCACAGCGTGCTCGCCACCTTCGCGACCGTGGCCGGGATGTCGCGCCGCGATGCCGCGTCGGTGCGGTAAACCACCGACTGGTCCCATACCTCGGCCAATCCGAGCGGCATGGCCACCGCGGCGAACACGACGACAGCGCTCAGAGCCGCCAGGACCGCGTGCATCAGCCCCTCCGGAAAAAGACGACCCTGCGCCGAGCAGCGGAAGCGACCGGTGCCACGAGCACGAGGCCAACGACGATCAGAACCGGTGCTTCGAGGGACTTGGTGCTGAGCACGGCTCCGGTGGCGAGGCCCAGCCAGATCGCGTTGAGCGAGGTGGGGTTGTCGCGCATGCGCAGCGACAGCAGCACCGCGCCGACGGCGAACGCAAGTGCGGGACCGTCGGCGGCCAGCGGGCCGGTGACCCACGCGAGCGCCCCCGAAGTGGCGACGAGTCCTCCAGCGACGATCGCTCCCAGGCGGTCGCTCACACGGATCGCAACCAGGTAGGTCAACGCTGTTGCAGCCAGGCCCGAGACCACCGCGAGCGCCCTCGGGGAATCGAGCGTGCGGCCGCCAAGAAGGTCGAACACGTACACCAGTGGCAGGAACAGGGGACCTTGGCTCGAGAAGACATCTGCGAAGGGGACCCCGCCGTGACGCATGGCGATCACCGAGTTGGCGAACACGCCGTCGTCGAAGGTCAGGCCGCGATCGGCGAGGTAGGCCGGGATCCGCACCACGAGCGCGAGCCCCACCAGGCAGGTCGCGTCGAGCACGCGGGCGCGGTCCGGTGACCGGGAATCGGATTCGCCGGAGCCGTCCGCGACGGTGCGCCCGGGGTTGTGAGTGAGGGATTCGTCCATGGGTCAGGTGCTCCGGTCAGGGCTGGACACTACCGGTGGGAGGTGTTCGCGGACGCGCACCCGGGTCGCGCTAGCCTCGGACGAACCGACGACAGGAGTGTCAGTGGCCAAGCACATCTTCGTCACCGGAGGCGTCGCGTCGAGTCTCGGAAAGGGCCTCACCGCATCCTCCCTGGGTCGCCTGCTGAAGGCACGGGGTCTCCAGGTGACGATGCAGAAGCTCGACCCGTACATCAACGTCGACCCCGGCACGATGAACCCATTCGAGCACGGAGAGGTGTTCGTGACCGAGGACGGAGGCGAGACCGACCTCGACCTCGGTCACTACGAGCGGTTCATCGACGAGAACCTCACCCGTGACTCCAACGCAACCACGGGGTCGATCTACTCCTCGGTCCTGGCAGCGGAGCGGCGCGGCGAGTACCTGGGCAAGACCGTCCAGGTGATCCCGCACATCACCGACGAGATCAAGCGTCGGATCTCGCGCCTTGCCATCGACGGCACCGACGTGGTGATAACCGAGATCGGTGGCACCGTCGGCGACATCGAGATCCTGCCCTTCCTGGAGGCGATTCGGCAGTTCCGCCTCGACGTGGGGAGGACGAACGTGTGCTACGTGCACGTCACCTTGGTTCCGTTCATCGCACCGTCAGGGGAACAGAAGACCAAGCCCACGCAGCACTCGGTCACCGAGCTTCGGAGTCGTGGGATCCAGCCCGACGCCATCGTGTGCCGCTCCGAGGCGGCCATCTCCGGTGACCTGAAGCGCAAGATCTCCTCGCTTTGCGATGTGGAGCCCAAGGCGGTCGTGAACGCTGCGGACGCCGACAGCCTTTACGACATCCCCTTGGTGATGCACGACGAAGGCCTCGACACCGTGGTGTGCGAGATACTCGGGATCTCCGAGGGTGAGCCGGACCTGACGGAGTGGCGTCAGCTGGTGGAGAAGGTGGGCTCAGCCGACTTCCCGACCCACATCGGCATCGTGGGGAAGTACGTGGCACTTCCCGATGCCTACCTCTCGGTGGTGGAGGCGCTCAACCACGCCGGGTTCGCGCATGGGTGCGACGTGCGCCTCGAGTGGATCCAGGCCGAGGATGTCGAAGGGCTCCTGGCAGAGGGCCGCCTGTCCGACCTCGACGGCATAGTCATCCCAGGCGGGTTCGGAGAGAGGGGCATCGAGGGGAAGATCGCTGCGGCCACCTATGCTCGCGAGCACGACGTGCCATGCCTGGGGCTCTGCCTGGGCATGCAGGTGATGACAATCGAGTGGGCGCGCAACGGACTCGGCCTCGAGAACGCCAACTCCACCGAGTTCGATCCGCAAACCCCCCATCCGGTGATCGACCTGATGGATTCCCAGGTGGAGATCACCGACAAGGGCGGGACCATGCGCCTCGGGGCGCAGATCGCCCAGCTCGAAGAGGGTTCGAGGGTAGCGAAGGCCTACGGCACGACCGTCGTGTCGGAACGTCACCGTCACCGCTACGAGTTCAACCCGATCTACCGCCGGCGTTTCGACGGATCGGGATTGAGGTGTTCGGGCACCTCTCCCGACGGGCGTCTGGTCGAGTTCATCGAGCTCGACGAGCACCCGTTCTGGGTCGCGACCCAGGCCCATCCCGAGTTCAAGAGCCGCCCGACCAGACCGGCGCCGCTGTTCGACGCGTTCATGTCGGCGGCGAAGCAACGTTCCGAGGGGCGGAACCCGCATCTGCGGACCGATCAGGAGGATCTCGCCCCCTCGCCGCGCAGGGCTTCCGGTCCTCGCGGCGATGCGGTCACCGAAAATGCCCGACGCTGACGGCACGGGTGGGTTCCGGTACCTCGCAACAGAGCAGATCCACCGCGGCCATGTGATCGAGGTCCAGCGGGTGACGTACTCGGCACCCGACGGCTCCGAAATGGTACGCGATGTCGTACGCCACCCCGGTGCGGTCTCGGTGGTCCCTCTGCTCGACAGCGGTGAGGTGGTCCTCGTGCGCCAGTTCAGGGCACCTCTCGATGCCTACCTGCTCGAGATCCCCGCCGGGAAGTTGGACGTGGCGGGGGAGGACCTGGCGGAGGCGGCCCAACGTGAGCTCGGCGAGGAGGTCGGCCTGCACGCGGGCTCCCTCGAGCTGCTCGTTCGCTTCCACAACTCGGTTGGCTTCTCCGACGAGGAGTCGCACGTGTTCCTCGCGACCGACCTGAGCGAGGTTCCACGGGACCGCAAGGGTCCCGAGGAGCTCGACATGGTCGAGGTGCGCATGGCGCTGAGCAGACACGCCGCGGGCCATCGCGGAGGGTGAGATCACCGACGCCAAGACCGTGCTCGGCCTCATGTCGGCGTTGAACCGGGTGCGCGACGGAGGATGAGCGCGACTCCGCCGAGCGCAGTCGGGACTGCGTCACCCGATCCGCGTTCGTCGACGGTGGTCGCATGGGCGGAACAGGTCTCGGCGCTGCCGATGGAGGCGGAGGGGTTCCTGACCCACCTGAGCGTCGAGCGAGGTCGTTCACCGCTCACCATCTCGGCATATCGTCGTGATCTGCTCGTCCTGTGCGGATTCCTCGGCAATCGGGGGAACCACGATGCTGCAAGCCGATTCCGATGACCTGCGTGCCTACAGCCGATGGCTGGCGGAGCGCGGTCTGGCAGGCTCGACACGCGCACGGATGCTGGTCTCCGCACGTGGGCTGTTCCGGTTCCTCGCCACCGAGGGGATCGTCGACTCCGACCCCGCCGCGCACCTGGAGACTCCCCGGCGCCCGGATCCACTGCCCAAGGCATTGACCGGGAGCAGGTCGAGTCGATCCTGGACGCCGTTGCCGAAGCCGCCGGACAGGGCGAACCGGTTCCCATGCGCGACAGGGCGTTGCTCGAGTTCCTCTACGGGACCGGGGCGCGTGTTTCCGAGGCGTGCGGCCTGGGCTTCGGGGATCTCGACCTGGACTCGTCGCTGGTTCGACTCCTGGGCAAGCGTGACAAGGAGCGCATAGTGCCGATCGGCGGTGCCGCACGGCGAGCGCTGTTCGACTACCTCGATCACGGTCGTGTGGCACTGCTCGGCTCTGCGACCCGCTCGCGGCATGCTCGCGACACCGCGGACGCGGTGTTCCTGGGGGTGAGGGGACGTCGCATGTCACGCCAGGCGGTCTGGGAGGTGATTCGTCGTTGGGCGGCCCCGCCGGGGTCGAGGCAGAGGTAAGCCCACACGTGCTGCGTCATTCGTGCGCCACACACCTGCTGGAAGGCGGTGCCGACATCCGGATCGTCGCGGAGTTGCTGGGCCACGCATCGGTCAGCACCACGCAGATCTACACCCGTGTGGCCAACGACCTGCTCTTCGACGCGTACGCCCGGGCCCATCCCCGGGCGCGGTGTCCGGTCCCAGGTCCGCCACGGTGAAGCTCCAACCCGCACACCGGGCCCGGCGCTTCTTCCAGTCGCTGTTCACACGGGCGCCCGGGGCCGACGATGCCGCATGGGCCGCAGGCTGGCTGACCGAACGCGAGCAGGCGTTGTTCACCCGGATGGGTGCTGTGGACCGCGCCCATGCAGTTGCGGTGGGCAGGGCCGTGGAATCCCACTACGAGCGCACCGGAGGGGAGCCGCCTGCCTGGGTCATGACTGCGGCGCTTCTGCACGACGTGGGGAAGCTGGTGCCGGACCTGGGCACCTACGGGCGCGCCGTGGCGACGCTGTCGGGTTGGGTCGGCGGCGCGGACATGGCCGACGTGTGGGCCGACACCACCGGGTTCACCCGCAAGGTCGGGCTGTACCTCAAAGTACCCCCGAGCTCGGGGCCGACCTCCTGGCTGTCGCAGGCAGCGACGAGCGGGTCGTTGCCTGGGCACGCGAACACCACATGGACGACGACGATTGGAGCGTGCCCTGTGAGGAGGGTCGGATCCTGGTCGCCGCGGACGAGGGTCGCCTCTGAAGCCGCTGGAATGGCCCCTCCTGAATGGCCCTCGTCGCCGCGCCCGGTGCCCGCGCCCTCAGCGGGGTTGGAGGCCCAGGTTGCAAACCACCCGATCGAGTACCGGCACCGCGATCTCGCGGGCCTTCTCGGCGCCACCTGCGAGCAGTCGGGTCGTCTCAGCGGGATCGGCGCGCAACTCACCGAGGCGGGACTGGATCGGCTCCAACAGAGCGACGACGGCCTCGGCGGTGTCGGCCTTGAGCGGTCCGTACTGCTCGTAGCCGCCGGCAAGCTCCTCGGGGCTGCGTCCGGTGCAGGCGCCGAGGATCCCCAACAGGTTGGACACACCGGGCTTTGCAGCCGGGTCCCAGCGAACCTCGTTGTCGGAATCGGTCATTGCGCGGCGGATCTTCTTGGCGGTGCGCGCCAGATCGTCACCCAACAGGATCGTGCCGGCATCGGTCTCGGCCGACTTCGACATCTTGTCGGTGGGGTTCTGCAGATCCATGACCCTTGCCGCCGCAGGGGGAATCACCGCCTCGGGCAGCACGAAGGTTTCGCCGAAGCGCGAGTTGAATCGCTCCGCCACGTCACGGGTCAACTCGACATGCTGGCGCTGGTCCTCACCCACGGGCACCTGCTCGGTGTCGTAGAGGAGGATGTCGGCGGCCTGCAGGGTCGGGTAGGTGAAGAGCCCCGCGGAGACGAAGTCACGTTGCCTGGACGACTTGTCCTTGAACTGCGTCATGCGGCTCAGTTCGCCGAAGCTCGTGTTGCACTGCAGGATCCACCCGAGCTCGGCGTGCTGGTGCACGTGGGACTGCACGAACAGAGTGACCCGCTCGGGGTCCAAGCCGCATGCGATTAGCACCTGGGCCAACTCGAGGGTGCGCTCACCGATCTCTCCGGGGTCCTTGGGGATCGTCAACGCGTGCAGGTCCACGATGCAGAACACGCTGTCGGTGGCGCCCTGGCTGTCGACCCAGTTGCGCACGGCACCGAGGAGGTTGCCGAGGTGGATGTCGCCGGTGGGCTGGATGCCGGAGAACACTCTTGTCACGGCGCAGCATCGTACAGAGGTCCGGGCCGATGGCCTGCAACCGTTCTGACCGGAGTCGCCCGCGTGCTCCCGCCGTGGTGAGTTCCCGAGAGGAGCGCGCTGCGGGTCGGACAAATGACAGGCATGTAACCCGCGGTGGTGCGCGCGCTAGAGTGGCGGCGTGGCTTACGACGTGCAGACCTCCGTGTTCGAGGGACCCTTCGACCTGTTGTTGCACCTGATCCTGCGCGAGCAGGTGGATCTCTACGAGGTCTCGCTCGCCCCGATCGTGGACGCCTACCTTGCGCACCTCTCCGAGATGGAGTCCCTCGACCTGGAGGTGGCAACGGAGTTCCTCCTGATCGCTGCGACCTTGGTGGAGCTCAAGACGAAGCGCCTCCTGCCGGAGGATCCCGAGGTGGACCTCGACGACGAGCTCGCGCTGTGGGAAGAGCGCGACCTCCTCCTGGCCCGCCTCCTGGAGTGCAAGACCTTCAAGGATGCGGCATCGATGCTGGCGTCGATGCACAACACCGCAGCCCGATCGGTGGCGCGAAGGTGCGGGCCCGACGAGCGCTACGTGGACCTGACCCCGGACATGCTCGAAGGTGTCACACCCGAACAGATCCGCGAAGCGTTCCTGAAGGCGAGTGCGCCGAAGCCGGAGCCCCGCATCGACCTCTTCCACGTGGCGCCGATCAAGGTGTCGGTGATGGACACGGTCGGGCACCTCTGCCGTGAGCTGCCTGGCCTGCGCCGGGCATCGTTCCGCGGCCTGACCGCCCAACTGGTGGAGCGCATGGAGGTCATCGTGCACTTCCTGGCTGTGTTGGAGCTGTTCAAGCAGGGCCTGGTCGACCTCCGGCAGCCGGACCGATTCGGCGACATCGAGGTCCTCTGGCAGGGCCCCGAGGACATGGGTGTCGAGGAACTGGAGATGGTCGATGTCTACGACGGCTGAGAGCGCGGATCCCCAGGAGACACCACTGGGCCCCGAGGCACCACGGATCCAAGAGGCACCACCGAACGAGGAGGCCGCGGGTGATGTGGTCGGGGGCGAGGGTCCCAGCTCGGGCGGTCGTTCAGAGCTGAGGCGGATACTCGAAGCGGTGATCCTGGTTGCAGAGGATCCGGTTCCCTCCCGGTTGCTGAGCGAGCTGACCGAGGTGGCTCAGCAGACCGTGGAGGCCACGCTTGCGAGATGGCGGAGTCCTACGACCGGGAGCAACGGGGTTCGCTCTGGTCGAGGTGGCGGGGGGGCTGGCGGTTCCAGAGCGACGAGTGGGCCGCACCCTATGTGGAGCGCTTCGTGCTGACCGGTCAGTCGGCGGAGGCTGTCCGCGGCGGCCCTGGAGACCATGGCGATCGTTGCCTACAAGCAGCCGATCAGCAGGGCACAGATCGCAGCCATCCGTGGGGTGAACGTGGATGGCGTGATTCGCACGCTGGTCCAACGTGGGTACATCGCGGAGATCGGCCAGGACCCGGGTCCCGGCATGGCGACGCTGTTCGGGACGACAGGCTTCTTCCTGGAGCGCGTCGGGCTCAACTCGATCGACGAGCTGCCTTCGCTCGGGGACTTCATCCCGGAAGCGGATGTGGTGGAGATGCTCGAACACGGCCTCCGTCTCGACGCCGGGGACGGCGAGAATCGGGGATGACCGCCCCACGCCCGCCGACCACGGGCGATGGCGCGGCCCAGGGTGAGCGACTCCAGAAGGTCCTGGCACGCGCAGGCATCGGCAGCAGGCGCCGATGTGAGGACCTCATCTCCGCGGGTCGGGTGACCGTCAACGGTGAGTTGGCAGTGCTCGGGCGTCGAGTCGACACCGCCATCGACGAAGTGGCCCTCGACGGCGTGGTCGTGGCCGTCGACCCTTCGCTGGTGCACCGCCTGCTCAACAAGCCCGTTGGGGTGGTCACGACGGCGTCGGACACCCACGGCAGGCCCACCGTGTTGGAGTTGGTGCCCGACGACCCGGTGGTGCATCCGGTGGGTCGTCTCGACATGGACAGCGAGGGTCTGTTGCTGCTGACCAACGACGGGTCCCTGACCCATCGCCTCACCCACCCCGGGTTCGGGGTGCCAAAGGAGTACCTGGTCGAAGTCGAGGGCACCCCTTCGCGGGCGGCCGTGCGGGCGCTGCGTGACGGCGTGGACCTCGACGACGGCCCGAGCGCTCCGGCAAAGGTGTCGGTGGTGCATGACAACTTGCTGCGGATCACGATCCACGAGGGTCGCAACCGCCAGGTCCGTCGCATGTGCGACGCGGTCGGCCACCCGGTGGTGCGCCTCGTGCGTACCCGAATCGGTCCACTGCGCGACACCCGCCTCGCGCCCGGGCAGTGGCGTGACCTGACCAACGACGAGGTCCGCGAGTTGGAACGTGCGGCCTACGGCACCGACACCGCATCTCCCAGAACGAGGCCTTCTGCGCCAAAGCGGAGAGGCACCCGCGGTCGGCGCGTATAGCCTCGGCCTGATGCCTCACGCGATGCGTGCCCTGCGCGGTGCCACCACTTTGGAAGTCGACGACGAGCCGCACATGGTCGAGAGGGTGACCGAGCTCCTCTCGGAGATGCTCGAACGCAATGATGTGGTCCACGAGGACCTCGTCTCCATCCTGTTCAGCGCCACACCGGATCTCCATTCGGCGTTCCCCGCCCGCCGCCCGGCGCATGGGTCTGGGCGACGTGCCACTCATGTGCTCCCAGGAGCTGGATGTGGACGGTGCAACTCCGAGGTGCATCCGCGTCATGATCCACCTGAGCTCCACGCGCCCGTGACGAGATGCGCCACGTCTACCTCGAGGGCGCACGCGGCCTGCGTGACGACCTGCCGGAGTGACGCCGTGAGCTCGCGGATTGGAGCGCACTCGGGCGCGGCACGTCGCCGGGTGGCGTTGGTCGGCACCGGGCTGATCGGCGGATCGGTGGGGTTGGCCCTGAGGTCATCGGGTTGGCACGTGACAGGTACCGACGAGCACGCCCCGACCCTGGCCCAGGCCTTGGAGCTGGGTGCTGTCGACGCTGCGGGGGTGGACCCCACAGCGGAGCTGACCGTGATCGCAACCCCGGTCGGCTCGGTCCCGCAACTGGCCCGCCAGGCTCCTCGAGCGTGGGGAGTGGTGACCGACGTGGGGAGTGTGAAGGCGCCCGTTGTGGCAGCTGTGGACGAGCCATGCTTCGTGGGCGGTCATCCGATGGCCGGCTCGGAGGCGCTCGGGATCGAAGGGGCCCGCGCGGACCTGTTCCACGGCGCAACATGGGCTCTCACGCCGAACGACCGCACCGACCCGGATGCGCTCTCGTTGGTCCACAGCGTGGTGCGTTCGCTGGGTGCGGAAGTGGTGACTCTCGACCCGCAGCGACACGACCGCCTCGTCGCGACGGTGTCGCACGTCCCTCACCTGACCGCGGCCGCGCTGATGAGCGTGGCCGACGACCGAGCGGTGGAGCATCCGGCGCTCAAGCGACTTGCCGCCGGAGGGTTCCGGGACATGACCCGAATAGCGGCCGGCGATCCGCGGATCTGGTTGGACATATGCAACGACAATGCCGATGCGATCTGTGAGGTGCTCGACGGGCTGTTGGAGTCCCTGAGCGAGATCCGCTCGATCGTCGCCGAGCAGCGGAACGACGAGCTCGCCGAACGACTCACACGTGCGCAGGTGGCTCGCCGCAACCTGCCTTCGGGAGCGCCCGCTGCATCGGAGTTGGTGGAGATGCGCGTCGAGGTCACCGACCGGCCCGGCGAGTTGGCTGCGGTCACGACCATGGCCACCGAGGCCGACATCAACGTCTATGACATCGAGGTCCTCCATGCCGTGGGTGCAGCAGGTGCGATGTTGATCCTGGTGGTCGCGCGCGAGGACGCCGACGCGTTCAGTCGCAGCCTGGAGATCAGTGGCCGTCACGTCGGTGTCCATCCGATGGGTGACGCCTGATGGTCACAGGGGATCGCGCCGCGGAGGACCCCTTCGGGCTCGGTCTGCTGGCGGATCCCCTGACCATCGAGCCGCTGGGGAGGCCGCTGGATGCCACCGTGGTGGTGCCGGGGTCGAAGTCGATCACGAACCGGGCCCTGGTGTGCGCAGCGTTGGCGTCGGGCACCTCTGTGGTCAGAGGTGCGCTGTTGTCCGGTGACACCGAGGCCATGGTCGGCTGCCTGACCGAGCTCGGCGTCCGCTGTGAGGTTGACCCCCGCAGGTGCAGCGGACCGCGGCGATCGACGTGGGCCGACCGTGGTGGTCCATGGCGGAGGAATGCAGGGTGGACGCCTGCGCGGCGGTGATGGCGCAGTGCTGGATGCCCGGCTGTCGGGAACCACCGCGAGGTTCATCGCCCCGCTGTGCGTGCTAGGTGGATCGACGGTGGTCCTCGACGGTGATGTCCCGCTGCGAGAGAGGCCCATGGGCGACCTCTGGGCAGCGTTGTCCGAGCTGGGTGCGGAGGTCGTTCCACTCGGTACCGACGGCCACCTCCCGGTGGAGCTTTGCGCAGCCCCTGAGGGGATCAGGGGTGGCTCGGTCGTCGTCAAGGGCGACGTCTCCAGCCAGTTCCTGAGCGGGCTGCTGCTCTCGGCCCCTGCGATGCCCGAGGGGTTGAGCGTCACCCTCGACGGTCCGCTCGTGTCGAAGCCGTACGTCGATATGACCATCGGAGTCATGCGGTCCTTCGGCGCCGAAGTCGAGCGGCGCGAGGTGGGTGGGCAGATCCTCGGGTTCGATGTGGCACCCCCGACGCTACGAAGCGCGCGAGTTCGCAGTGGAGCCCGACGCGTCGAGCGCCTCGTACTTCTTCGCCCTGGCGGCGGTGACTGGCGGAAGGGTGGCGTCGAAGGCCTGGGCAGTGGCTCCTTGCAAGGCGATCTCGGGTTCACCGCAGTGCTGGCGTCGATGGGTGCCGAAGTGCACAGCACAGAGGGTCATACCGAGGTGCGTGGCACCGGTCGGCTCACCGGAGTGGAGGTGGACATGGTCGACATCTCCGACACGGCGCCCACGCTCGGAGCTGTCGCACCGCTTGCGACGAGCCCGACGACGGTGACGGGCATCGGCTTCGCGCGCGGCAAGGAGACCGACCGGATCGCCGCGGTGGTGGCGGAGTTGAACCGTCTGGGGATCGCTGCGTCGGAGACGAGTGACGGGTTCGTCGTGCCACCCGGAAGGGTGACGCCCGCGGTGGTGCGTACCTATGACGACCATCGCATGGCGATGAGCTTCGCGGTCCTCGGACTTGCCTCCGGTGGGGTGTCGATCGCCGATCCGGGGTGTGTGTCCAAGACGTTTCCCGGTTTCTGGCGGGCGGTCGAACGACTACGGAGCGAGACTCCGTAGGATGATCTGATGCGAGGAGCAGCCCGATGCGGGTGATTGCCATCGACGGGCCGGCCGGTTCGGGGAAGTCCACCGTCGGGCGCCGCCTGGCCGAGCGCCTGGGCCTGACCTATCTCGATACGGGCGCGATGTACCGGGCGGTGGCCTTCGCCGCGATCCGCCAGGGGATCGACCCCGAGGAGTCCGAGCGTGTGGCCGCCCTGGCGCGGGCCATCGACATAGTCGTGGATGACCGGGGCGTGAAGGTCGACGACATCGACGCCACTGTCGAGATACGTGGCCCGGAGGTCACCTGCGCGGTGTCGGTGGTGGCCGCCAACTCCGAGGTTCGCTCGGAGCTGCGAGCTCGCCAACGTGCTTGGGCCATCGAGCGCGGAGGTGGTGTCATCGAAGGGCGCGACATCGGAACGGTGGTGTTCCCCGACGCGTTGCTGAAGGTGTACCTCACCGCTTCGGCGGAGGTGCGCGCTTCGCGGCGTGCCAAGGAGATGACCGATCTCGACTATGACGACGTGGCAGCGGACATCGCCCGGCGCGATGCAGCCGACTCGGGGCGCAGCGACAGTCCACTGGCCACCGCGGGAGATGCCGTGACCGTCGATACGTCCGTGATGGGTATCGACGAGGCAGTTGACGAGTTGGTCGAGATGGTACGGCTGCGGGTGGCCGACACAGAGGGTGCCTGATGGCATCCGCTCGACCGGGAGCCGGCTCCCAGGAGGTCGGGAGCGAAGCGGCCCACCTGAAGCCTGTCGGTCGTGGTGCCGACCTGCTCTACCGATCCATCGTGGGGGTTGCGAGGCTTGTTGCGAAGGTCCTTTGGCGCTTCGAGGTGGTCGGGAAGGATCGCCTGCCGAGCGTCGGGCCGTTCATTCTGTGCGCGGTGCACCGCTCGTATGTCGACTTCCTGATCGTAGGGATGTCGGTTCCGAGGCGTATGCGCTACATGGCCAAGGACTCGTTGTGGCGGGTGTCTGCCCTGGGGCGGTTCATCGAGATGATCGGGGCCTTCCCCGTAGACCGCACCGGGGCGGACCGGACCGCGCTGCGTCGCGCCGAGGAGGCCATCGCGGGTGGAGAACCGCTGGTGATGTTCCCGGAGGGGCAGCGCCGACGAGGCCCCTCGGTCACCGATATGCAGCAGGGTCCCGCGTTCGTGGCCTGTCGCAACCGGGTGCCGATCGTTCCGGTGGGGATCGGCGGATCAGACCGGGCGATGCCGATCGGATCGAAGATGGTCCGCCCGGCGAAGGTTCGTGTGGTGATCGGTGAGCCGATCTATCCGGATGTGCCCTTGGAGGGACGGGTGCCTCGCAGGGTGGTGGAGGCAACCACCGAGCAGCTGAGGCAGACCCTGCAGGATCTGTACGACTCGGTCCGCTGAACGACCCTGTGCTCGACGGCACGCTCTTCCGGGCGTGCAACCCGCTGGTCCTCAGACAGGCATCGCGACGCCGATCCAGATGGCGGCCGCACCGAACAGGGAGCTCATGGCACCTCCCACGGCGAGCAACGCCTTGTTGCCACGCGCCATCTGATGGATCACAGCACCGACACCCGAGAGCGTGACCACGACCAGCTTGAGCTCGATCTCGGGATGCGGGATCTCGTCGAGCGGTATCGCCATGACGCTCCACAGCCCGGTTATCACAGCCACGCCGAATGCCGGCCACGCCACCCGGTTGAATGCCCTCGCGACGCGGTTGGGAGCGTCGGGTGCCAGCTCACGCACGGTGGGGAGGATCCCCGCGATGGCGAACTGCCCGCCCACCCAGACCGCCGCGGCGGTCACGTGCAGGAACAGGCGCAGGGCGTCGACGCTCAGCATCGGTTCGTCACGCCAGGTCCGCGAGGACTTGTGAGGCCGGTCGGTTGCGGTCGTTGACCGCGGGTACGGCGCCGGGATCGGCACCCAGGCCGGCGGCGGCCGCGATGTCAATCGCAGCGAGCAGGTCCCGCATGGAGCGTGGGGGAGGGAAGTACTCCTGTTCGTCGGTCACGCGGATCTCCTCCACGCCGTCGCTCGGGGAGAGCGCGTCGATCACCGACAGCACCAGCTCCTCGGGCGCCGAGGCACCGGCTGTCACGCCGACGGTGCCACGGAGGTCCGAGGGCAGCTCGTCGGCTGCGTTGATGCGCAGGACGGTCGAACAGCCTGCTTCGCGTGCCAGCTTCTCGAGGGCCCGGGTGTTGGAGGAGTTCGCCGAACCGATGACGACGACGGCATCACAACGTGACGCGATCTCCAACAGAGCGGTCTGACGGTTGGTGGTCGCGAAGCACAGGTCGCTGCGTCCGGGCATCCACGTCTCGGGAAAGCGTTCGCGGGTGGCGTCGGCCACGTCGGCCCAGTCGCGGTGCGAGAGCGTGGTCTGTGCGAGCAGGGCGACCGGTGTCTCGAGCTCCGGCAGGCGTCCACCTCCTCGATGCTCTCGACCCGGTGGATCGCCTCGGGGGCCACGGCCATCGTGCCGGCTGCCTCCTCGTGGCCCTCATGGCCGACGTAGACGATGCTGTATCCCTTGTTGGCCCTCACCTTGACCTCGTGGTGGACCTTGGTCACCAGCGGGCACACGGCATCCACGACGAACCCCCGGTCTCGCGGGCGGCCCTCACCACCTCGGGTGCCGAGCCGTGCGCGGAGAGCATGAGCGGGCGCCCGGGCGGGACGTCGTCGATGTCGTCGACGAACACGACGCCCAGATCCTCGAATCGGCGAACCACGATCCGGTTGTGCACGATCTCGTGGTAGCAGTACACAGGCGGCTCGAACGCACGCACCATCCATGCGAGTGCCTTGATGGCCATCTCGACACCGGCGCAGAACCCCCTGGGTGCCGCCAACAGGACCCGGCCGACACCGGCCTCACGATCATCACCCACGATGCCCTCGTCCTCCGCCTGGTTGCGCCGCCCGTCGAGGCTCTGTGTGGATGTGCCGTGACGCCCGCTCACATCCCCGATCCTACAAGTGGCGGTCGGGTGCCAAGCATCACGGCGGAGCCCTGTGTCATGGATCGTGGCGGTAGGCGAGGACGTCGTCGAAGTGCGCCAGAACCTCGTCACCGAGGCCGACGGGCTGCTCATCCAACCCGGATCGGTAGCGGAGCTCGGCGGTCACGAAGTGGTTGACCTCCTGCCACACCTCCGGGACCAGGTGCGTTCGGGGGCCTGCGGCATCCGTCGTCGCCGAGCGCGAGCAGAGCGTCGGGGATCGGAAGGTTCGTGGCGCGGGCAAGGGCCGCGATACCACCGTCGCCGATCTCACACAGGTCGGTAAAGGCGTTGTTGTGTCCGGCCCGGTCGAGCTCCACCAGTCGACGCTCTCCGGGGGTGTGGCGGTAGCCGGTGCGGGCGTCGGCAACCGAGGTGATGCGGTCGCCGCGGGCGGCCATCCAGGTGATTGCCTTGTCGGCGGGCAGGACCGGCGAAAGTCCGAGGGCGAGGCTCAGTTCGGAGATGCCGGCCGCCATCGGGATCGCTGCCGGCACGTCGTCGCGGGTGAGGAGCCGAAGCGATGTGCCGCCACCGGCGGAATGGCCGATCGGGAACACGGTGTCGGCGTCGATCACGCCTTCGAGTACCCCACCGGGATCGGCGGTGGCGGCCCGGGCGGCCCGTATCGCCTCATCTGCTATCCGGGTATCGGAGCGGGCACGGGCGACCCGCTCGCCCAACACCGCTGCGAGACCCCGCTCGAGGTAGTCGGGGGCGATCACGACGAAACCCCAGGTGGCCAGATGCGTGGTCAGGGCCGTGCTGGTGAGCCTGAATCCTGCGAAGCCGTGGGAGAACAACACCAGCGGGAACGGACCCCCGGGCGCAGGAGGCAGATCACGGAAGGCGTCGGTGACATACGGCGGGTCAACCGACGGGTCCAGGAGGCTGTCCACCCATGCCGGGACGAAGTCCCGGACGTGGTAGACGTCGTTGGGTCGACCCGCTGCGGCGGCCGGCTCGGCCGGGTACCACACCTCCATGTCGCGGTCGCCGAGGCTGATGGTCATCACCCCGGCGGCATACGGGCCGGGTTCGGCGTAGGCGGCCTCGGAGGCCCGGGGCACCGTGTTCGGCGAGGGTCCGGTGGCGGCTTCGGGCGGTGGGGACACACGCGGACACCATGGCCAGCAACGCTGCAAGGCCGATGGCCACAGCGCCGGGTAGCGGGCATGCAAGCCTTCGTGGCGCCGGCACGGCCTCATTACGGGCCCGTCGGAGAGCGGACCTCCCGCGTGTGGAGCCGCCACTGGTCCGCATCGCCATAGTCTAACACGCCCCCCGAGCCGGTATCATCTAAGCCTTGCGCGCAGCGGTTGTCTCCTCGGTCGCGCCCGGGTCCGCGGCGGAACAAGCCGGGCTGCTCGTGGGCGACGAACTGATCACGGTCTCGGGCCGACCCGTTCGTGACGTCATCGAGTACCGCTGGGCGACCGACGAGGCCGAGGTCGGCCTGGAGGTACGCAGAGGCGGGCTGGAGCTGACCTTCGAGGTCTCCAAGGCGCCGGGTGCACCGCTGGGCGTGGAGGTCGACTCGCCTGTGTTCGACGAGGTGAGGACTGTGACAACCACTGCGAGTTCTGCTTCATCTACCAGCTGCCTCCCGGTATGCGTCGCAGCCTCTACCTCAAGGACGACGACTACCGGCTGTCGTTCCTCTACGGCAACTTCACGACCCTCACGCGCTTCACCGAGGCCGACCTCGAGCGGGTGGTGACCGAGGGCCTCTCCCCATTGAACGTGTCGATCCACACCACCGACCCCGAGCTGCGCGCCGAGATGCTGCGCAACCGGCGTGGAGCCACGAGCCTGCGATGGCTGCGGGCACTGCTGGACCACGGGATCGAGGTGCACGCCCAGGTGGTCGTGTGCCCGGGCCGTAACGACGGTGAGGTGCTCGTGGACACCTTCACCGGCATCCTCGAGGAGTACCCGGAGTTGGCCGACGTGGCGGTGGTACCGCTGGGGGTGAGCCGTTTCAGCACCGAGTCGGCCATGCGTGCTCACACCCCCGAGGAGGCGCTGGCGGTCATCGAGGCGGTGAACGACGCACAGGTGATGTTCGGGGAGATCCTGGGGCACCCGATGGTCCACGCGGCTGACGAGTACTACCTGCTCGCCGGTGTTCCGTTCCCCGAGGCCGAGGTGTACGGCGACTTCTCGATGCACGAGGACGGAATCGGGATGGCGCGTGCATTCGAGGTGGAGTTCAACGGCGACGTCGAGACCGGCATAGGGGTGCAGTCGGGCTTCTTCGACTGGGTCGACGGAGCCCCCGCGCACGGATACCGGGCACCACGCTCGGTCGGTGGCGAGAGCACCGCTGTGGCCTTGGGTTGC
Organism: Microthrixaceae bacterium; assembly: GCA_027493675.1. Taxonomy (GTDB): domain Bacteria; phylum Actinomycetota; class Acidimicrobiia; order Acidimicrobiales; family Microtrichaceae; genus JAMLGJ01. The sequence continues at coordinate 96,822 of JAOSKI010000002.1, forward strand.
CGTGGGGACGCTCCGGTCGGCGTGCTGTCGGGGCCCTTGGGTTCGCGGGTGTTGGCGCCGTTGGTCGAGTCGCTGTGCCGGGACGACGTGAGGGTGATCGAGGTGCCGAACGACTACTTCGGTGGCAACACGGGGGTCACCGGGCTGATGGTGGGTGACGACCTCGTCAGGGCCCTCGCAGACCAGCCGAAGGGTCACCGCTACCTGCTTCCCGACGTGTGCCTGTCCCGCGGTGTGTTCCTCGACGGCATGTCACCCCGGGACCTACCCGTTCCGGTGGAGGTGATCCCCACCGACGGGGTGTCGCTACGGCGGGCTCTCTCACACCGGGGACATCCTCGCGTCCCTGTGCCGGAGACCTCCGATGCCTGAGGAACCCAACGAGGCCCTGCATGCGACCGCCCGGACACAGGATGGTGGATCGGTGCCTGTGGTGGCGATCGTCGGACGTCCGAACGTGGGCAAGTCGACGTTGGTCAACCGGATTCTCGGTAGACGCCAGGCGATCGTCGAGGAGCGTCCCGGCGTGACCCGTGACCGTCTCGAGGTCGCTGCGGACTGGCGTGGCCGTGACTTCACCCTCGTGGACACCGGAGGATGGCTGGCGGGTGGGTCGGCCCTGGATCGCAAGGTGTCGGCGCAGTCTGAGGCCGCCTTGAGCAATGCCGATGTCGTGCTGCTCGTCGTGGACGCCACCGTCGGGGTCACCGACGAGGACTCCCGGGTGGCCGATCTGCTCCGGAGCCTCGATGCGACGGTGTTCGTGGTTGCCAACAAGGTCGACGACGCGGTGCACGAAGCGGGTGTCTGGGAGCTGCTGTCACTCGGCCTCGAGATCCTCATGCGGTCTCCGCGCTGCACGGCCGTGGGACGGGCGACCTGCTCGACGCCGTGGTGGAGGCCCTCCCGGCGCCGGACCCAGCCTCAGATGCCGGCACAGCCGAGGGTCCCCGGTCCGAGGATCAGCAGGGCCACCTCGACTCCGCTGATGAGCAGGTGGTGTCGGTGGCCCTCGTAGGGCGACCGAACGTCGGCAAGTCGACGCTGTTCAACCGGCTGATCGGCGCTGAGCGTGCAGTGGTGCACGACATGCCGGGCACCACCAGGGACTCGATCGACACGGTGGTCGACACCGCCGCCGGGAGGATCCGCTTCGTGGACACCGCCGGAATGCGCCGCAAGGCCCGAATCGACGAGGACACCGAGTACTTCTCGGTGTTGCGTGCGCTGCGTTCGGTGGACACCGCGGACGTCGCCCTGCTGGTCATCGACAGCACCGAGGGGGTGACGCACCAGGACCAGCGCCTCGCGGAGCGCGTCGACGGCGCGGGTGCCCTGTGGTGGTGCTGCTCAACAAATGGGAGTTGTTGGACGCCGAGGCTCGCGCCTCGGTGGACCATCAGGTGCAGCGGCGCCTTCACTTCCTGGGGAGCCGGCGGTGCTCAAGATCTCAGCGCTCACCGGTAAGGGCGTGCAGAAGCTGCTGCCGGCACTTTCCGGTTCGATCGCGCCTACCGGACCCGAATACCCACTCGTGAGGTCAACGATGTGCTGAGGCGCGCAGCAGATCCAGCCGGCTCCCCATGGGGGCGAGGGTCCTCTATGCGACTCAGGGCGCCACCGATCCACCGACCTTCACCCTGTTCACCAACAGGGAGCTCAGCCCCGGCTACCTGCGCTACCTGGAGCGCTCGATCCGCGAGGCGTTCGACCTCGGTGCCACGCCCGTGAAGCTGCGCGCTCGGAGGCGTGGCTGATCGTCGGCCACACTGGTGCGGTGAGATCGACCCCATTGCTCAAGTTCCAACGCCTTGCCGCGGCCACGATGGCTCTTTCCCTGCTCGCGGGAGCGTGTGGTTCCGACGGCAAGGAGGATTCCGCCGGCAAGTCCGAGGCCACCGGTGAAGTGCATGAGGGTGCACCACGGGTGCCCGATTCGTGTGACTCCGGGGGTCCTCCTCCGGGAGTTCGCCCGACGGTGAGGACGCGACAGAGGGCGACAACGCAGACGACGCAGATGACAAGGAGGAGACTGCCGATCCCGAGGTGGTCGCGGAAGTCGAGAAGCGTGGCAAGCCGGATCCTGCGACGGTCGTGGCGGAGGTGGGGGATGCCACGGAGCCCGTTGACCTGGTCGAGGGCACTGGTGACCCGGTCGCACCCGAAGGGACCGCGGAGATCCAGTACAGCATCATCAATCCGGCCGACAACTCCGAACTCGAGAGCTCCTGGGACAGCGGTCAGCCTGTGCCGGTCCCGGTAGCGCAGGTGTTCCCGGCCTTCGGTGAGTCCGTTGAGGGAATGAAGGAGGGTGGTCGGCGGGCGTTCACGGTTCCGGCCACGGAGGTCGTCGGCGATCCGCCTCCGCCCGAGTCCGGGCTCACCGCGGATGACTCGGTGTTGTTCGTCGTCGACCTGATCTCGGTGTCGACGGAAGTCGAGAGCCAAGGAGGGACAGTGGAGGCAGACCAGGACGCGAAGAAGGCCGTCGAGGAGCGTGGCGCGCTGGAGATGTCGGTTCCCGAGGGAACCAAGGACACCACCGAGTTGATCTGGATCGACGACGTGGTAGGCGAGGGCGACGTGGTGTGCCCGGGCGACACCGTGCTTGCGCACTACACGGGGATCCAGGCGAGCGACGGCAAGCAGTTCGATTCGTCGTGGGACCGAGGCGAACCCATCGAGTTCGGGCTCGACGGGGTGATCAAGGGTTGGACCGACGGCCTTGTGGGCATGAAGGTCGGAGGCCGGCGGACACTGGTGATCCCCGCGGACCAGGCATACGGCGAGGAGTCCAGCGGCGGCAGACCGAGCGGGGTCCTGGTCTTCACCATCGACCTGGTCGGCGTGAGCTGATGGCGCCTGCGCATGGCGCGGGGTCATCCGGCGCAGGGTCGCACGCCGCGATGCTGCGCTCCGCGGTGCAGCGTGCGCGGGAGGGCAACCTCGACCGGGGTGCCGAGAAGCTCGCGTCCCAGAACAAGTTGTGGGTGCGGGACCGCATCGACCTCCTGTGCGACGAGGGAACCTTCGTGGAGGATCAGCTCTGGCCAACGCGCCCGTACACCGAGGACATGGCCGTCGACCTGCCTGCCGACGGCGTGATCACCGGTGTGGGGGAGGTGGATGGCCGGCCTGTGTGCGTGATGGCCAACGACCCGACGGTCAAGGCCGGCTCCTGGGGGGCCCGCACCGTCGAGAAGATCGTGCGCCTCACCGAAACTGCGCTGCGTGACGAGATCCCCGTGGTCTGGCTCGTGGATTCCGCGGGTGCGCGGATCACCGATCAGGTGGAGTTGTTCCCCGGACGCAGGGGAGCGGGGCGGATCTTCCGCAACCAGGTGCAGCTCTCGGGCATGGTCCCCCAGGTGTGCTGCCTTTTCGGGCCCTCCGCCGCCGGTGGGGCCTACATCCCGAGCTTCTGCGACATCGTCATCATGGTGGAGGGCAACGCGTCGATGTACCTGGGCTCGCCACGGATGGCGGAGATGGTCATCGGCGAGGTGGCGACGCTCGAGGAGACCGGAGGTGCCCGGATGCACGCCACGGTGTCCGGATGCGGGGGACAACCTGGCGACCGACGACGCGGATGCGATCGAGCAGGCCCGCGAGTACCTGTCGTACCTTCCGCAGCGATGGACCGAGGTTCCACCGCGGTACGCGCCCCCGTGCTCCGTCGCGGGTGCTCGACGGGTCGATCGTGCCTGAGGAGGAGACCGCCGGGTACGACATGCACGACGTCCTCGACGGCCTCCTGGACGCCGACTCCCTGTTCGAGATCAAGCCGCTGTTCGCCCCTGAACTGATCTGCGCGTTCGGCCTCCTGGAAGGGCGACCCGTGGGTGTGGTGGCGAACAACCCCCTGCACAAGGGCGGCGTGTTGTTCAGCGACTCGGCCGACAAGGCTGCGCGGTTCGTCTGGTTGTGCGATGCGTTCGGTGTTCCGCTGGTGTTCCTCGCCGACGTGCCGGGGTTCATGATCGGCACTCAGGTGGAGCGTGAGGGCATCATCCGTCACGGCGCGAAGATGATCACCGCGGTCTCCGAGGCGACCGTGCCGAAGGTGTCGGTGGTGGTCCGCAAGGCTTACGGGGCGGGCCTGTACGCGATGTGCGGCCCCGCGTTCGATCCCGTGGCGACGATCGCCATGCCACCTGCGAAGATCGCTGTGATGGGGCCTGAGGCCGCCGTGAACGCCGTGTACGCGAACAGGATCGCGGCGATCGAGGGCGATTCCGAGCGTGAGGCGTTCATCGAGGAGCAGCGCCGGATCTACGAGGAGGATGTGGACATGCTCCGCCTCGCCTCGGAGCTGGTCGTGGACGCCGTCCTCGACTGGGGCGAGCTGCGCGACGAGGTCCACCGCCGGCTCGAGCGGGCAGAGGGCAAGGACCGGACCTTCTCGCACCGTCGACACGGTGTCCCCCCGGTGTGATGCAGGTGAGTGGCGGCGCGAGACTCGATGCGTGTTCAAGTCGTGCCGTATCGGTGCTCACGTGCAGCGTGCCGCGTTCCGAGGGCGCTGGAGCATCTGTGGTCGCCCGTGACGGAGATCAGTGATGCCCTGGGTGAGGAATGCGACCGCTTCTACACACCCTCGACGCTCACCCCCGACGGTGACTGCCCATCGGGCCATCACGTGGCGGACCCCGGCGCCACGACGCTGGTCCAGTCGGATGCTCCCGGTAGGGACGAGACCGAGGCCCGCACGAAGGTCAAGGCCCCATGGCATTTCTGGGTGCTCATCGCAGCCGTGGTGATCTACCTCGGATGGCGCCTGGTCCAGGGGATCATGTGGCTCTTCTGAGTGGCGCCGAGCGGTGCGGGTGAGCAGATTCGGGCGGTCCCCTCGACGCGGCTACGATGACCCTCCCCGGGCTGTGGCGCAGCTTGGTTAGCGCGCTTGACTGGGGGTCAAGAGGTCGGGAGTTCGAATCTCCCCAGCCCGACGGCACGAATCCCCTGCATTTGCAGGGGATTCGCCGCTTTCGGCCTGACCTGGAGTCGGGCGACGAGGCCCGACCGGGGCCCATGTATGCAGTAGGTATGCAGAAGCGTCACGCCCCCCTGCGTACGGTGCGACCGATGAGCTGGGTGAGGAACACAGAACCGACAGTGCAGCGCCAACGCGGACGATGGGTCGTCCGGGTGAGCGGCTACGACCCGGCGACCGGCCGACGGCGGGTCCAGCAGCTCGGGACGTTCCCCACGAAGAAGGCGGCGACGGCCTATCTGCGTGACGTGCAGAGCGGCCGAGCCGGGGGAGAGGACGAGGTGCCACCACAGAGGACGAAGCGACGCATACTCAAGAATGGATCGACTATGAGGCGACGGGCCTCAATGACCACGCAGCACAGGAGTGGCTAGACGCAGTCGTGCGTGTCTCCAACATCGCCGAGGATCGCACGGCCTATGATCCACTCGGGGTGTTGGAGGCGGATCCAACTGTCGCGGTGCTAGTAGGTGAGGTGGCGGGGCAACCGACTATACGTGTCGACGATCGCCCGCTAGTTGACGACCCGTCCGATCCGGAGTCAGTGACGGAGCTTCCACGCGATCGGGCCCCAGCACCGGGTACACGTATCGCTGCGGTGGGCCAGCTGACGGACGGTGAAGTCGTTTCGACCGCGGCAGTAGGTGTGTCCGTCGAGGAGCGCGATGGTACAGCTGCGATCGCATATGCAGGCCCGCTCTTTGTCGAGGAGCAAGAGCGATTCGTGTGGCCGAATGAACCCATGTCGTTCGAGCAGGTCGCTTCCGAACTTACCGGCGCAAGGTAACCCCCGACCGACGCATCGAGGTCAGGTACGTACTGACCGCTACGAGGCGTTGACGAGGCACGTGTTCTCGTATCTAGCCCAAGCTGTTCAGTAGTCCGGTGGGTTGGGTAGTGGTGGCTGACTGAGGGTCTGCGGTGGCCTCGGGTGGGCTGCGGGATCTTTCGGGGGGCGTTGAAGCAGGTTTTCGGGGTCGTTGATGGTGTTCCGGCTGGAGGTCTGCGGTGGCTGCCGGTGTGCCACGGGTTGGCGTTCAGCAGCGCATCGGTAGAGCGTGGAGCCGCTCGAACGCGGTGATGAGCTGGTCGGTCCAGGGCCAGTCATCGCAGAGGCGTAGGAGTCGCCGCCGGCCGGTGGTGATGATGATCCCGGCGGTGTGCAACAGGGTGTAGCAAGCCGTTTCGGTTCGACTCTGGCGAGTTCACCCTCGAGGGTGAGTAGCTGGGTCCATCGCAGCAGGTCTTGGGCTGTGAGGACCATGGTGAGCCATGCTTGGTTGATCGCAAACGACGCTGAGGGCAGGTTCGCCAACCCGGTGTCTTTGGCATCGCAGATGCGTTGTTCAACGCGGCCACGGCCACGGTAGAGCGCTTCGAGATAGGCGATGTCGTGGTCGGGCAGGTCGGTGATACAGACCTGGTAGCGGTGCCCGTCGATGTCGGTGAAAGTGAGTTGCGTCCGGGGTGTGCTGGTTCGCGGCGAGCGATCATGCGGGTGCCCTCAGGCCACCTGGTGAGGTCAACCTGGTCGGTGATCTCGATCACCTGGGCGTGTTCGCGTTCTTCGAGCCCATCTGAGCTCACCGCTGGCCGCCAGCGCCGTTTCGGTACCGACACCAGGATTGTGGCGATCTCAGCAGTCAGGTCGTGTCCGACGATGAAGCGAACCCCGTGTTCACCACAGGCGTTGAGGAACAGGTGTGAACACCCCGCAGAGTCAGCCCGAGCGATCACCTCACGCTGTGACGGATCGACCGGTAGTTGCCCCAACGGCTTCGAGCACGGTGACGTGATCGGTTGCAGTGCCCGATCCAGCGTTACCCGGTCGCAACAACCCAGCGAGTGCTTCACCAGTCGCGTCCAGATACGCCAACAACGGGTGGAAACCGAACCCCTTCTTGTATGTCGGCGCAGCACCCTCTTTGTCGGAATGCGATCCGATGAGAGTGGCATCCAAGTCGATCACATAGAACCCCGGATCCACACCCGCAGCCCACACCGCCCGGCGGGCCTCAGCACGCGCCACCGCGATACGCTGCAGCGCTGCCGCGCGACAGCCTAAGGGTCCGCCAAGCTGTCGGTGTTGACGCGACCTCACCGAGCCCCGGTTGGTCTCGCAAAGTTGCAAGATCAGAGATCGTCTCACCACCACCAGCGAGCATCACCGCCACATCAGCGAGCACCCCGCCACGATCGACCTTGGCGACGTTTCTTGGTGGGTTCCATCGCCACCGAGAGCCCTGCGGTCAGTCCAGTCTCATCAGCCATCTCAACAAGCAACTGGCCACCCGCATGGCCCACCAAACCCCTACCCCCACCGGTCACTGACAACCTCGAACGACGCCGATTACGCTTCACCACGGGTGCTCCGGAACGGTCAACTGATGGTAGACAGCTCCAGTTTCACCACGAGGGCGTTTCCGCGGACGCGCCCAATACACCCACCCACCTACTGAAAGACCTGGGCTAGTAGCGGACGACACGCTCCCTGCGGCGATGCCCACGGGTCACGCCTGCCTCGACGCCCCGCACGGACGGGTCGTCAGTCCGGCGACTCGGTAATCCGTTTGGTCGTCCACAGGGCGTTGTGGGGCCGATCTCGGCGGACGGCATGGACGCGGACCCCTGACTGGGCGGGCCTTTCAGCACGTGTCCACACCGGGCGGACTGACCTGCGCGACCTCTCAAGAGGGCGCCACGGTCCCGTCGTTCCACCGAAGCCGACCGCCGTGAGGCAGATGTCCACAGCGGACAGGTGGAGGTCCAACGATAGGCTGATGGGGTGAGCGCGCACCGAGCGGTTGTCGAAGCCAAGAGGAGCGAGATCAGCGATCTCGTGCGCCATCATCGTGGTCGGTCCGTAGCCTTGTTCGGCTCGGTCGCTAGGGGCGACGACAAGCCCGAGAGCGACATCGATTTCCTCGTCGAGTTCGAACCGGGCAGCTCGCTGTTCGATCTGATGGACCTGCAGGAAGCGCTGGAGCAGCTCTTGGGAGTCTCGGTCGACGTCGTGTCGGTCGGCGGACTCAAGGATCGAGACGACCACATCCGTCGGGAAGCTGTTCCGATTTGAGCCGAGCCGACGACCTTCGGATCGCCGACGTCCTCGAGGCGGCCCAGCAGCTCGCCACCTTGGTCGCCGACGGGCGTGAAGCATTCGACACCGATTGGATGCGCCAGCGCGCCACCGAACGCTTGCTCGAGATCATCGGCGAGGCGTCGAACGCTATCTCCGACGAGTTCAAGTCCGACCACCCGGACGTTCCGTGGCGTCACGTTGTGAATCTCCGCCACCTGTTGGCTCACCACTACCACCGCGTCGACAGCGATCAGATCTGGACGATCGCAACGGTCAGCGTGCCGGCGCTCGCTCGGGAGCTTCAGAGCACGGACGAGTAGTCAGGACATGGCGAATCGGCCGGCATCGATGTATGCAGGATGTATGCAGACCTCCGGCGATCAGCCGAATCCGTCATCCCAGGCTGGAACCAGTACCCCTTGGAAACAAGGAGATCGCGGGACTCCGGACCACCAGACGGACTTGCCGACACGGCCATTTCTCGACTGGGGGTCAAGAGGTCGGGAGCTCGAATCTCCCCAGCCCGACGGTAGGAAGCCCTGCAACTGCAGGGGCTTCGCCGCTCTTCGGCGTCTGGTCCCCCAGCGAACCTGTCCGGTGTCAGCCGCGGAATCCGCGTACCACGCCGGACAGAAGCGGCTGGGGGCATCTCGAAGTTGGGGCAGGAGCATCCAGACGGCGCCGATCACGCCGGCGATGCCCAAGGAGTCCCCGAGGTGGATTCCCCGGCCGGGCGCGAGGGTCAGCACCACTGGCCCTACCCGCATGACCAACACCACGACGACTGCCGCCACCACCAGCGCTGTGGCGCACATCACCCGTAGCGCCACCGGGATCGAGGATCCGGTTGCGGGTATGAGGGGACTCGGCTCCATGGCTCTACATCGGCAGCGGACCCACGGAACCTGAGCAGGGGCGTCACATCGGCGAGCTCTCCGGTGTCAGCCGCGGATCTGACCCCGAGGCGGTCGACCGCTGGCTCACTGCGCTGGTGGCCGAGGACACCGACGGAGAGCCCCGCCTCGGCGGCACGTCGAACCGACTGGTCTGCAAGATCCTGTCGATGGCCTTGGAGGACGCCGTATGCCGTGGTCGCATTCCTCGGAACACAGTGGCGTTGACCCAGCCGCCCATACCTCCTGTAGGGGGTGACGGTATCGCAGACCGCGTTCGCGGATCGGGTGAGGTCGGTGTGGGATCCCGCCGCGTGGGTATGGCGCACCGCGTTCCGTCTCGCTGCGGGTGAGCTGCATCGACTACGTCGGGACTCGCCCGGTGAGCTGTTGGTCGCGGGCTGGTTCTCGGCGGAGGTGGCTGAGCTGGCGGGATCGACCGCAGGTACGGTGCGGGTGCGGCTACATCGAGCGCGTGGCCGGCTGCGCGAGTTGTTGGACAGCCTCAGTCAGACCGCCTGCGTACGGTGCGCGCCATGAGCTGGGTGGGGCTCTGGTGACACGACGTCGACCTGGAGCAGGGGATGATCGAGATCGTGCAGCAGCTCGCCGTCGAGTCCGGCCGAGCGCTGCTCAAGGACTTCAGGACACAAGCGAGCCATCACGTGCCGGCGGTCGGGTCCCGAACCGTCGCTCTGTTGGAGAAGCACTGCGATGCACAGTCGGACGATGCGGCGTTCCCCGGCAGCGCCTGGCAGCCGAGCGGGCTGGTGTTCACCACCGAGCTCGGTGGATAGGTGTTGAGCGCCACGTCGTTTGAGGATGTGGGGGTGGGTCGGCGACGACAGGGTGATGAAGGAGCGACTCGGTCACCCCGATCTGGAGGTCACCCTCGGGACCTACGCGCACGTCGTGGACGAGCAGCACCACCGATGATCGAGCTGGTTGAGCGGCTCGAGGAGGCTCCTCCGTGCGTAGCCCTTGGCCCGTGAGCCTGACGCGCCGGTTGTCGGTCACCGAGAGGTGCACTGCGTGGTCGGGTCCATTCTCCAGCTCACCTCGCTGTAGAGCGGATCCGGAATTCGTCAACCTCCGCCACGTTTCGGCGTCTGGCCCCCTACGAACTGTCCGGTGTCAGCCGCGGAATCCGCGCACCACGCCGGACGGTTGCCGGGGGAGGGCAGCGGGGAGCCGTTGGGCCTATCGCAGGCGAGGCGAAGGGTAGGGCCGCCCATTGCGGGCAGAACGGGATACGTCGACCATCTCAGGATGTACCTGGAGCGCGTGGCGGAACGCACCGATGCCCTGGCGGCGACCGTGGGCCCCTACGAGACGCTGCTGGCGATGGCAAGGCTCGAAGACGCCTTGGCAACCTTTGACCTGGTGGCGTCTCGGGAGGTGATCGACCTCCGCCGGGCACGAGAGGTGCTCTCCGACACCGAGCAGGTGCTCACCCGAGCCGGGTTCCGCATCGAGAGTATGGCCTTCGTCCTGGACGGCGGCTGACGCGGCCGCGCTCAGGTGAGGCGACGACGCCACACGAAGGTCGTGTTCAGATACCAGTTCACGACCAGCGCGATCGTTGCACCCATGAGGTTGTGCACGACGCGGGCCGCGCCGTCGCCGACGAAGCTGAACAGGAACCCCGCCTCCTGCAGCCAGGAGAACACCGCGACGTGCACGAGAGTCCCGACCAGCGTCATCAGTGAATACAGCGCCAGGGCACCCAAGGTGCGCCACCCTCGATATCGCTGCTCCCAGAAGGTGAACTCGTTGTTGACGACGAACAGCCCGACTGTGGTCAGGACCCACGCTCGCCACGAAGGACGAGTAGATCGGATCGAGTGCCTCGTTGAAGCCCGTATCGATCTGTGGGAACCCGAGTGCCTCGAAGAAGGTGAACAGCACCGAGTTGACCAGCAGCCCCAGGATCCCCACCAACACGTACAGGAAGAAGACCGGGTCCACCTGGCGACCAAGACGCAATTCCGCCACCGCCAGCAGGTACGAGCGGATCACGCTCGGCTTGAGTTTGGTCTCGCCGTGCATCCGATTGGCGAACGTGTATCCGAGGTTCTCCACACGCAGTTCGCGGTTGCGGCCGATGAACTCGAGCAGGATCTTGAACCCGAGTGGGTTGATCTGCTCGGCGGTGGACTCGTAGGCCTCACGGGTCAACATGAAGTACCCGCTCATCGGATCGTCGGTGGGAACACGCAGGAAGACCGGGCGATGACCGTCGCCACCCATGACACGGTACGCCGTTGCAGGCTCCACTCTCCGTAGCCGCCCCCTCGGACTCCCGGCTTCCGACCACCACATCTGCCTTGTCGGCACGGAGGCAGCTCAACATGTCGGGCAGGATCGAAGGGTCGTGCTGGAGGTCGGCGTCGATGACGGCGAGATAGGGCGCTCTGGCCGCGGACATGGCGTCGAGCACCGCAGCAGAGAGGCCGTGGTCGTGGAAGCGGCGCAGCACGACGATCGAATCATCCAGCGCCGCGAGCTCCTCGGCGATGCGCCAGGTACCGTCCGGTGAGTTGTCGTCGGCCACCACGATCTCGTGTGGCACCCCCGCAAGGGCGGTGTGGATCCGCTCGATGAGAACCGGCAGGTTCTGCGCCTCGTTGAAGGTGGGGGTGATCACCGAGAGGATCGGCGGGGAGGTGCTCCGTCGAGGCGCCGGCACGGTGCCGGTGGAGGGGTCGGTCATGTCTTCGGAGCGGTCATGGACGAACAGATCGTAACGGGGGAGCCTGGAGCTCAGGACGACCATCGCTTCGCCGTGCCCGGAGCCTCAGGTGCAAATAAGGTCTGTGCCGTGTGCGGACGCTTCGTGTCGTCGTCGGATGCCGGTGAGATCGCCGGGTACTTCGAGGTGGATCAGGTGAGCGAACAGGCGCTCGACCACCACGCCAACTACAACACCGCGCCGAGCACCGACGTGTTCGTGGTGTACTCCGATGGCTCGATGCGAAGGCTGGACACGTTCCACTGGGGACTGGTGCCGCGTTGGGCCAAGGACCTGAAGATCGGCAACAGGCTCATCAACGCACGAGCCGAGACCGTCTCGGAGAAGCCGTCGTTCCGGGCCGCGTTCCGCAGACGTCGCTGCATCATGCCTGCCGACGGGTTCTACGAGTGGAGCAGGCCCGAAGGAGCCGGTCGCAAGCAGCCGTGGTACATACAGCGACCCGACGGCGAGCCCTTTGCCTTCGCCGGCCTCTGGGAAGAGTGGACCGGGAGCCTGCCGACCACCGATGACACGGCCCCGAGCGGCCACAGCGCGCGCCGGCACGAGGGATCCGGAGACGAGGATGGCCCGAGCCAACCCGAGCAGGTAACCGTACGATCCTCGACGATCATCACCGGTGCGGCCAACGAGAAGATGGCCGAACTGCACAACAGGATGCCGATCATCCTTCCGGCGTCGGCATGGGATGAGTGGCTGGACCCGGGATCCGATCCCACGGGGCTCTCGAGGCTGCTGGTGCCGGCACCCCCGAGTTGATCACCTTCCACCCTGTATCGACCGACGTGAACAACGTCCGCAACAGGGGAGAGCACTTGACCGAGGAGATCGACCTCCAGGCGTCGTGAGCGGCGACAATGGCCATGGACGTCGCCGCGGCGGTTCCCACCCGACGACAACGGTTCACCCGCGCGGGGAGCGGGATCAGGACGGTGTCGGCGGGACGTGAGCGCTGTGACCGGCTGCGCGCAGCGCCACCCGGATCGCCTCTGCGGAGGCATCCTGCTGCTCGGCGGGCACGTTCGGGTCGGCGTTGGCGAAGCTCAGGTCGCTCTCGCGGTCGATGGGCACCAGGTGCACATGGCAGTGGGGCACCTCGAGGCCGAGTATCGCGGTGGCGACCCGAAGCGGGGAGAAAGCCTGTATCAGCGCCGATCCCACGGCCTGTTGGACGACTCCCATGTGAGCCCAGGTGGCCGGGGGCACATCCAGCCAGCTGTCCACCTGCTCGATGGGGATCACCATCGTGTGGCCGGGCCGGATCGGTGCGATCGTCAGCATGGCGACCACCGACTCGTCACGCCACACGAAGCGACCAGGGAGTTCTCCACTGATGACGCGTGTGAACACCGATGGTTCGGGATGGCTCTGTGACGTCTGGGCGTGCATGGCCGCCACCCTATGCCGACCGGTTGTCGGGGACAGCCCCCAGCGCGGTGCGGAACCCGAGTGCCACGAGTGTCTCTAGAGTGTGGGCGTGGGCCACGACTCCGCGATCCCCTCCCAAGACGCGCTTGGTCCACGACGACGCGGCCTTGCCGGGGAGGCGATTCCCGAAGGCGAGGACCGCCTGCTCACGGCGCCCAACGTGATCACTCTGATGCGGCTGTTGTGCATCCCGCTGTTCGTATGGATGCTCTTCGGAGCGGATCTCCGGTGGCAGTCAGCCCTTCTGATGGCACTTCTGGGTGCCACGGACTGGGTAGACGGCTATGTGGCCCGGCGATTCGGCCAGGTGTCGAACTTCGGCAAGATGTTCGATCCAGTGGTGGATCGGCTGCTGATGATCACCGGGGTTGGATCGATCATCGTCATCGGAGCCGTGCCGTTGTGGTTCGGCCTACTGGTGATCGCCCGAGAGGTGGTCATGTCGGTCTTCGTGGCTGCGATCACCTTCATGGGTGCACGCAGGATGGACGTCACCTTCATCGGAAAGACGGGCACGTTCTGTCAGATGGTCGCGTTTCCGCTCTTCCTGGCGGGGAGTGATACAGGCCTTTCGGATGCTGTTGCCGACGCCCTGCTCACCGGCGCATGGCTGTTCGGCCTACCAGGTCTCGTGTTCGGCTACATCGCATTCGTCGGGTACCTGCGTGAGGGGCCGCGTGCGCTCGCCGAAGGGCGTGCTGCGCACACTGCCGATGTGGAGCGTGCCACGCGACTGGCTGCCGGCACGCCACGGCTTGAAGAGAAGCAACACAGGGCTGATCCGCAGCGAGAGGAGACCAGATGAAAGCCGTGATCATGGCCGGCGGGGAAGGCACCAGGCTTCGACCCCTGACATCCAACGCGCCCAAGCCGATGATGCCGTTGGCCAACCGTCCGATGATGGAGCACGTGGTCGCCCTTTTGCGTGACCACGGCATCACCGAGATCGTGGTCACGGTTGCCTTCATGGCCGAGACCATCCGCACCTTCTTCGGGGACGGATCGGAGTTCGGTGTGCAGATGACCTACGCGACCGAGGAGACACCGCTCGGCACCGCAGGCTCGGTGCGCAACGCAATGGAGCACCTCGACGACACGTTCCTCGTGATCTCGGGCGATGTCCTCACCGACATGGATCTGGGAGCGATCATCGGGGCGCATCGCGCAGCGGGTGCGGTGGCGACGATCGGGCTGGTCCGCGTCGACAATCCCCTCGAGTACGGCATCGTGATCACCGACGAGGACGGGAACATCGAACGGTTCCTCGAGAAGCCCACCTGGGGTCAGGTCTTCTCCGACACGATCAACTCGGGCATCTACGTGTTGGAGCCGCGCATCTTCGACTGGATCCCAGCTGATCAGTCGGTGGACTTCTCCGGCGAGGTCTTCCCGGCCGTCCTGGCCGCCGGCGAGCGGGTGCTGGGCGCCGTGGGGAGGGGTACTGGGAGGACGTGGGCACACTCGATGCCTACGTGCGTGCCCACAAGGACATCCTCGACGGCCGCGTGAAGGCCGACATCCCCGGCATCGAGGTGGCCGACGGCGTGTGGGTCGGCAAGGGGGCCGAGATCCACCCCGACGCGGTCCTCGCAGGACCGGCGGTCATCGGCGACAGCTGCAACCTGGACGCGGGTGTGCAGATCGGGGAGTACGTCGTGCTCGGCACGGGTGTGCGTGTACGCGGCGAGGGCGAGTTGGAGCGCACGGTCGTGCACGACAACGCGTACCTGGGCGAGGCGGTGAGGCTCCGCGGGGCGGTCATCGGTCGCTCCGCGGACCTGCGGCGCGGAGTGCGGTGTGAGGAAGGTGTCGTACTCGGCGACGAGGTGTTCGTCGGCGAGGACGCCCTGATCTCCAGCGACGTGAAGGTCTATCCGTTCAAGACCATCGAGGCCGGCGCTGTCGTCAACACGTCGCTCATCTGGGAGTCTCGCGGGGCACGCAGCCTGTTCGGTCGCGGAGGGGTCACCGGACTCGCGAACGTCGATGCCACACCCGAGTTGGCGGCGAAGGTCGCGATGGCCTACGCCACGACGCTGCCGAAGAACGCACGAGTGGTGGTCTCACGCGATTCCTCACGTGCGGCGAGGATGCTCAAGCGTGCGATGATCTCAGGTCTGCAGGCCGGTGGCCTCAACGTGTTCGACCTCGAGGTGACCTCGATGCCGATCACCCGGTTCCACAGTCGTTCGACGAACGTCCACGGCGGCATCTCCTGCCGCCTCAGCGAGGGTGACCCCGATTCGGTGATCATCCGCTTCCTCGACGGAGCAGGTGCAGACCTCACCGAGGCGAGCCAGCGCAAGATCGAGCGCGTGTTCGCAAGGGAGGACTTCAGGAGGGTGCGCGCGGCGGACATCGGCGACATCGACCTCGTCCCCCGTGCCCTCGAGCAGTACGCGGTGGCGCTGGAGCAGTCGGTCGACACCGAGGCCATCGCCGAGCGCCGGATGAAGGTGGTGATCGACTACTCCTACGGATCCGCGAGCCTCGCGATGCCGAACGTGCTCGCCAAGCTGGGCGCAGAGGTGCTGGCTGTCAACCCCTACGTGTCCACCGCCGGCATGCTCGGATACGTCCGTTCCGAGCATGCCGGGCCAGGTCGCTGCCCTGGTCACGGCCTCCGGCGCGGACCTGGGGGCTGTGATCGATCCCTCCGGGGATCAGCTGACGCTGATCGACGGTGAGGGCATCGTGCTGTCCGATACCGAATCGCTGTTCTGCTTCCTGGAGCTCCTTGGTCCCAACGGCGCGTCGCCACCATCCGGGGTGTCCACGGTGGTGCTTCCGGTCAACGCCCCGCGGGCATCCCGGTCGATCCTCGAGGCGCATGACCTGGAGCTGAGGTGGTCGAAGACGTCGGCTCCCTCGCTGATGGCCGAGGCCGAGGGAACCGGCGTGCTGTTCGCCATGAACCTCGAGGGCGGAGTGATCCTTCCCGAGTTCATGCCCGCTTTCGATGCGGCAGCCGGCCTGCTCAAGATGCTTGATCTTCTCACCCGCCACGGTGTCTCCTTGGCCGAGGTACGCCACCGGGCACCTGCCGCCCATCTGGTTCACGAGACCGTGGTGACTCCATGGGAGGAGAAGGGCCTTGTGATGAGAACGCTCGTGGAGCAGACCCACGGACGCGACGTGGAGCTGATCGACGGGGTGAAGGTGCACCACGACCAGGGTTGGGTTCTCGTGTTGCCGGATCCCGAAGAGCCGATGACGCACATCTGGGCCGAGGGCGACTCGGCGCCGGAGGCCAAGGCTCTCACCCAGGAGTACTCGCGTCGGCTGCGCCAGATGGTGCGCTGAGACATCGGCCCGACGCGGTGTCCTGCGCTCAGCCGCACTGTCTCCGAGGCGCCGTCGGGGATCCGTCGGCGGCACCTTCGCCCCGCAGACCCGGTGGTCGTGCTGTCGAGTTGCCGATGCGGGTCCCGGGTGCACATCCAACCTGCTTCCTCGGGTACCGTCGCGCACATGAACATCCCAGCCGAACTCCGATACACCAAGGATCACGAGTGGGTTCTCGCAACCGACGATCGAATGAAGGTCGGCATCACCGATTACGCACAGGATGCCCTGGGTGACGTCGTGTTCGTTCAGCTGCCCGCCTTGGGTGACACGGTCGCTGCGGGCGACGTGCTGGGCGAGGTGGAGTCCACGAAGTCGGTGTCGGAGATCTACGCTCCGGTCGCGGGTACTGTCTCAGAGGTGAACCTTGTGCTCGAGGACACCCCCGAGCTCCTAAACTCGGATCCGTACGGTCAGGGCTGGCTGGTCGTGATCACCGTTGACGACCCTCCGCCGTGGAGACACTGATGACCTCTGAGGGCTACGAGTCCCTGATCGAGGGTTGATCGCCGTGCCCGATGGCGTCACCTGCCCTCGCTGCAGCCTACTGAATCAGTTCGGTGCCAACTTCTGCAGCGCCTGTGGGGCCGAGCTACCCGATGGCGATGATGCAACTGGTCAGTACCCTCAGGTCGGTGTGGATGTCCCCGACACCGGCGAAGTGGGCCAATTGGTGGTCACCCGAGGTGCCACAGCAGGCGCCAGGTACGCACTCGATCAGAAGGAGGTCTCGATAGGGCGCCATCCCGACAGCGAGATCTTCCTCGACGACGTCACAGTGTCCCGACACCATGCGCGGGTCCTCACCGAGGGGTCGGGACAGTACCGAATCGAGGATTCCGGGTCGCTCAACGGCACATACCTCGACGGCGAGCGGGTGGAGAGCGCACAACTCCGTGAAGGAGCGCAGATCCAGGTTGGCAAGTTCAGGCTGGTCTTCGTGATCGGAACGCTGGGCGGAACATGCCTGACACGGACCCGACGTTGACCCAGGAGGATCGCTCCGCGACCACCGCCGGCGCCGGCACACCGGCGAAGGCCGCTGCCGGTTCAGGCGCGCACAGCAGTGGCGAGGTCGTCGGGAGCAAGCCCGCAGCGGCACCCTTGTCGATCGGCGAGGTGCTCGAAGTACTCAGTGAGAGTTCCCCGACGTCACCATCTCGAAGATCAGGTTCCTCGAGAGCCAGGGACTTGTCCAGCCGGAGCGCAACGCCTCGGGCTACAGGCAGTTCGGGGATGCGGACATCGAGCGGCTCCGGTGGATCCTTCGTCAGCAGCGCGACCACTTCCTGCCGCTGAAGGTGATCCGACGCGCGCTGGAGCGTGGCGTGGACGTGATCGATGCCGGCGCCGGTGATCAGCCCACACTCTGGACGGCGGTTGCGGAGGCCGCTGCGCAGGAGGAGATCGGCGACGAGCGCGAGCGGATCGCACGCAGCGAGGCTGCCGACGCGAGGAAGGACGCGGCGCGGTCGCGGACACATCCCTCGACGCGCGGGAGCAGGGCCGGCGCGGTTCCGGGGGCTCTCGGGATGCCTCAGGGGAAGCGCCGTCGCCACGCGAGCCCTGCCGATGTGGTGGCCGCGCTCCAGGAGGACCCGAGGCGCCCGGCTGTTGACGAGGCTGCATCCTCCGAGGCGGTCGAACCCACCACGGTAGAGCTGGGCCGGTCAGGCGAGGCAGCGGAGCCGGATCGCGGTTCAGGGCAGGCACACACAGGCGGCGCGCTCGACGCCGCGTCAGGCGGTCGGGGGTCTTCTGGAGGAAGGATGCGTCAGTTGGGTCGCGAGGAGTTGTTGGGTGAGGCACACCTGAGCGAGGAGTTGCTGGACGAGCTCGTCGAGTTCGGTCTGGTCGAACCGGTCAACGTCGCAGGAGAGCCCGTCTACGACGAGGTCGACCTTGCTGTGGCCGTGCTGGCGGCCCGCAGCGCCGAGCTCGGCATATCGGCGCGTCACCTTCGCATGCACAAGGTCGCAGCCGTGCGTGAGGCCGGTCTGTTGGAGCAGGTGGCGATGCCTCTTCTCAAGCAGCGCAACCCGGCGGCGAAGGCGAAGGCGACAGAGACGGTTGCCACCCTCATCCAGACTGGAGCCGAGTTGCATGCCTTGTTGCTGGCACGGGAGTTGGGGCCGCACCTGGCTCCATGAGCCCGACGGCAGCGCTGAGCGCGGGCCGGTGGCCCGCCGGCCTCGGTTAGTCTGGGTCCGTGGTCGAACTTGATCTACTCGGAGTGCGTGTCGAGCTGCCGAGCAACACCCCGGTGCTGCTGTTGCAGGAACGTGCGGGACGACACCGCAAGTTGTCGATCTTCATCGGTGGTCCCGAAGCAGCGGCCATCGCATTCTCTCTCGACGGTGTCGAACCGCCGCGGCCCCTCACCCACGACCTCACCTGCACCTTGGTGGAGTCGTTCGGTTCGAGACTCCTTCGAGTGGTTCTCACCGAACTGCGTGACACCACCTTCTACGCGGACCTGCACCTGTCGCGACCGGGGGCCGACGATGGCACCGACGCACTTGTTGTCTCGGCCCGTCCTTCGGACGCCGTAGCACTGGCCGTGCGCACCGATGCACCGATCTACGCCACCGAGGAACTGCTCGAGGAGGCCGGCTTCACCGATGAGGCGGAGGACGAAAGCCCCGAAGAGGTGGTCGAGGAGTTCCGTGAGTTCATCCAGAACGTCTCTCCGGAGGATTTCGCGAGCTGACCCCCGCGTTCGCAGGGCCGGAATGCCGCTGATCGGTGGTGGCGCGACACGGGGATCCCGGCTTTGGGAGTGCACTCGCGCGGTATCCACCCCATAATGGTCACGTCGCGGTAGTTTCATCGCTGTCATCTGCCTCGGCGGACCGGAGCCAAGCAAGTGCGGGCCGTACGGCGGGTGCCAGCGTGGAGCACCGGCCCACGGTGTTCGTGCGACACGGCGGACACCGGACACGACTGTCCTGACAACTACGAGAACCTGGAGATGCGGTGGAGACCTACGAGGACGGATTCAGCGGGCGCAAGACTGCCGAGATCGTCGGAATCAGCTACCGGCAGCTCGACTACTGGGCCCGCACCAACCTGGTGCGACCCTCGCTTGCCGACGCGCAGGGCTCCGGAACCCGGCGCCGCTACTCCTATCGTGATCTCCTCGAGCTCAAGGTGATAAAGCAGCTTCTGGACGCCGGCCTGAAGCTCGAGTCGGTCAGAGACGTCTTCGCCTATCTGCGCGAGTCGCTGGGTGAGGATGTGACCACTGCGAACCTGGTGATCAACGGACGGAACTCGGTTGTCGTGGCCTCCGGTGACGAGCTGATCGATGTCCTCAATGCCGGCCAGGGTGTGTTCAACGTATTGGCCCTCGGAGGCGTGAAGCAGGATCTCGATGCCTCCATCGTCGAGTTCCGCCCCGCCGGGCCGGAACTCGATTCGGTGGAGTCCGCGTCGGCCATCTAGTGGCTCCGGTGGGGATTCCGCCGTCGGAGCGCGGCTGGTTAGCCTCGTTGTCGTGAAGATCTCCCCGCTCGATGCGGTACACCGGTCCCTCGACGCCAAGATGGTGCCCTTCGGCGGCTGGGACATGCCACTTTCGTATCCAGAGGGCACCCTGGCCGAACACCTGGCCTGCCGTGAATCCTCGGTCGTGTTCGATGTGAGCCATCTGGGCACCGTCAGGGCGGAGGGCCCCGAAGCGTTCAGCGCGCTCCAGCGCGCGTTCACCAACGACCTCGGCAGGATCGGACCCGGGCGCGCCCAGTACACCCATCTCCTGGACGAGGATGCATCCGTGCTCGACGACATCATCGTGTGGTGGGTCGATGAGGAGATATTCGACGTGATGCCGAATGCCTCCAACACCGAACGTGTCGTCGGAGCGCTCCGTGATGACGCAGAGAGCGGTGAAGTGCCCCTCGATGGGGGACTTCGCCTGGGTGAGACCACAGCCACGAGAGCGGTTCTGGCTGTGCAGGGCCCTGCAGCGCGCGATGTCATGCGCAGAGGTGAGCACCGACGCAGCCGAGGTTGGCCGGTTCAGGGTCCGCCGCTTCGACTGGCACGGCTACGAGTGTGTCGCCGCGGGAACGGGATACACCGGCGAGGACGGAGTCGAGTGTGCCGTGCCGGCCGGTGCCGCAACCGCGTTCTGGAACGGGGTCGTCGCCGCTGGGGCGATGCCGGCTGGACTCGGCGCTCGTGACACGCTGCGGCTGGAGGCCGGCCTTCCGCTGCACGGTCATGAGCTTGGCGAGGGATCAGCCCACTCGATGCAGGGTTGGGTTGGGTAGTTGCCTGGGACAAGGGAGCCTTCCCCGGCCGCGATGCCCTGGTGGCCCAGCGCGAGAGAGGCGTGCAGCGCGTTCTGAGGGGCATTCGCACCGAGGGACGCCGACCGCCGCGTGACGGTCAGGTGGTGGTTGTGGGCGACACCGGCGTGGGTGTGGTGACCTCGGGCAACTTCTCACCGGTGCTGAAGTGCGGTATCGCCATGGCGTTCCTCGAACCGTCAATCGGTGTTGGGGACGAAGTCACAATCGAGGCCAGAGGATCCGAGCTCAAAGGCCGTGTCGTCGAACTTCCCTTCGTCGGCTGAGCCCCACTCCCTTCAGTGGGCAAGCTCGTCGACGGGCGGACACGAGCACACGAGGTTGCGGTCACCGTAGCCACCGTCGATGCGACCCACCGGCGGCCAGTACTTCGCCGGTCCGTGAGGTGGGGCATCCATGGGCCAGCCCGCGACGCGGCGGGGATAGGGGTGATCCCATGTGTCCCCACCGATGACCTCGGCGGTGTGCGGTGCATTGCACAGCGGGTTGTCGTCTCGCGGCCAGGTGCCGTCGGCCACGCGCCCGATCTCGGAGCTGATCAGTGTCATCGCCTCACAGAAGCGGTCCAGTTCGGCCAGCGACTCGGATTCCGTGGGCTCCACCATCAGCGTCCCCGCGACCGGGAATGAGAGGGTGGGGGCATGGAAGCCGTAATCGATGAGGCGCTTTGCCACATCCTCTGCTGTCACCCCGGTTTCCCTTGTGATGCCCCGCAGGTCGAGGATGCACTCGTGTGCCACCAGGCCCGCGGCGCCGCTGTAGAGCACCGGGAAGTGCTCCTGGATCCTCCGCGCGACGTAGTTGGCGCTCAGGATCGCCGTCGCGGTGGCCTCCACGAGGGCGTCGCCCATCAAGGCGATGTAGACCCACGAGATGGGCAGGATCCCAGCCGATCCGAAAGGTGCAGCGGAGATGGTGGGGCGGCCTGTCGGGTCATCGATGGTGGCGATCCGCTGCTCCGGAGTCCCTGGGGGAGAAGCGGTGGCCTGGTAGGAACGGAGCGAGGTGCGATCGAGCCGCCACCGGGCCGACTCCGGGCCCTCCGCCCCCGTGAGGGATGCAGAACGTCTTGTGCAGGTTGAGGTGACTCACATCACCACCGAACCAGCCCGGCTTCGCGACACCGACCAGCGCGTTCAGGTTCGCACCGTCGACGTAGAGCTGGCCACCATTGTCGTGCACGATCCGCGACAGCTCGCCGATGCCCTCCTCGAACACCCCATGGGTGGACGGGTAGGTGACCATCGCCGCGGCCAACTCCCCTGAGTGCTCGGTTGCCTTGTTCCGCAGGTCCACCAGGTCGACGTTGCCGGCGTCGTCTGTGGCCACGACAACGACCCTCATCCCCGCCATGACCGCGCTCGCGGCGTTCGTCCCGTGTGCGGAATCGGGGATCAGGCAGACATTGCGCTCCTGGTCGCCTCTAGAGGCGTGGTAGCGGGAGATGGCGAGAAGCCCTGCCAGCTCGCCCTGCGAACCCGCGTTGGGTTGAAGCGACACTGCGTCGTAGCCGGTGATGCGGCACAGCGCCGCTTCGAGCTCCCCTAAGAGCTCGACATATCCCTGCGCCTGTTCGACCGGAGCGAAGGGGTGGATATCGCTGAAGGCGGGCCATGTGATCGGGATCATCTCGGTGGCCGCGTTCAGCTTCATCGTGCACGATCCGGAGCGGGATCATCGAACGGTCGAGGGCCAGGTCGGCATCCGCCAACCTGCGTAGGTAGCGCATCATCTCGGTCTCGCTGCGGTAGGCGCTGAAGGTGGGGAGGGTGAGGAAAGGGGTTCGTCGTGTGAGGTTCTCAGGCAAGCCGCGGGTGTGCTCGCCACGCTGAGCATCGCTGCTCGTGGAGATGGAGGAGGGCGCGTGCCCGGCGAGAGCCTCACGTACTGCGACGAGCACAGCGGTGCGTGTGGTCTCGTCCACGCTGATGCCGATGTGGTCTGCATCCACGAGACGGAGGTTGACTCCGCCGGCGCAGGCCGCGCCGGCGATTGCCGCCGCGCGGCCCGGTGCCCGGACCGTGAGGGTGTCGAACCATGTGTCACCGAGCACCTCGTGACCGTCTTCGATCAACCACGCGCGCAGGGTCGTGGCGTGCTCGTGGACCGCGTGTGCGATCGAGGTGAGGCCAACGGGTCCGTGGTAGGCGGCGTATGCCGCCGCGACGTTGGCGAGCAGCACCTGCGCCGTGCAGATGTTGGAGGTTGCCTTCTCGCGTCGGATGTGCTGCTCGCGGGTCTGCAGAGCCAGGCGGTAGGCAGGCCTGCCCTCGCTGTCGACCGACACACCCACCAGCCGCCCCGGAAGCGCCCGCTTGGCTTGCTCTGTGACCGCCATGAACCCGGCGTGGGGGCCTCCGTATCCCATGGGAACACCGAAGCGTTGTGCGGATCCCACCACCACGTCTGCACCCCAGTGCCCCGGCGCCTCGAGGAGGGTGAGCGCAAGCAGGTCCGTGGTCACGCAGACCACTGCATCGGCGTCATGCGCGCCCTGGGCCACCTCGCGGTGGTCACGGACCGCGCCCGAGGATCCCGGGTAGGCGAGCAGGATCCCGAAGGTGCCCTGAGGAAGCGGTAGCGGAGAGAAGCTCGGCTCGAACAGCCGAACCTCCAGGCCAAGGGGCTGTGCACGTGCCACCACGACGTCGATCACCTGCGGATGGCAGTCCGAGTCGACCAGGAAAACCTCGCCCTTCGCCTTTGCGATACGAGCGCGAGCGTCATTGCCTCCGCCGCTGCAGTCGCCTCGTCGAGCATCGACGCGTTCGCCATCTCCGTGCCACACAGATCGGCCACCATCGTCTGGAAGGTGAGCAGCATCTCCAACCGGCCCTGGGAGATCTCCGGTTGGTACGGCGTGTACGCCGTGTACCAGGCGGGGTTCTCGACGAGGTTCCGCAGGATGACACCCGGTGTGGTCGTGCCGTACCAGCCACAACCGATGAGGCTCGTGGCCACCGTGTTCTGCCCTGCGATCTCAGCGAGGCGCTCCAGCACGGCGGCCTCATCACCCAGCCCCGCACCGGCAACGACCTCCGACAGCCCCAAGGCTCCACGGTCCCGGATCGATTCAGGCACCGCTGCATCGAGCAGGTCCTCGATCGAAGCGAATCCGAGGTGATCGAGCATCACCGCGCGATCGGCGGCGTCGGGACCAAGGTGGCGGCTGGTGAAGGGTCTCCTGGGGACTGAGCCCATGGGGGAGGTCTGGTTGTTCGGCATCTGGTATTGCTCCCGTGGCGCGTCGGTGGTGGCGCCCCCTCTGTCACGGGAACCTGAGAGCTTCACCGGCGTGCCGGCTTTCACCTTCGGTGAGCCGCGGTTGCGACTGCTTTCCAGAGTTGCTCCCCAACCGGTCCTGGGTGCCTGAGAGATTCCGGGGCGGTTGCTCCTTCGGCGCCACGCCCCGCTTTGCGCCGGCCGTGGTCTCTCCCGGACTGGGGATCGTATGTACCTGCCAGCCTAACCCACCGTCGGGTCCGCTGGACCTGTCGAAGCTGCGGGTGGGGAGTGAGTGGGTGGCCTGCCGGCCCACACGCACCTCAGAGGTTGGGGTGATCCCCGCGTGCCCGTCGCGCGAAGCCTGGCTGCGCTGAGGGCGGCACGCTGCGTCGGTCTAGACCTTCATCTGAGAACGACCGCGGGTCCTCCAGGGGCTCGATGTGGGTGTCGACTGTGAGGTCGTCGACAGCGGCTCGCAGATCTGCCTCAACGGTCTCCACGAAGTCGTGTGCGCGCTGGACCGACCATGCACCGGGCACGAGCACATGCACCGACATGAACGCACGGTGGCCGGATTCACGGCTCCGCACGCCATGGAAGAGGGCGTTGGCCGACGTGTGGTGTCGGAGGACCTCCTCGATTGCCTCGCGTTGATCCTCGGGGAGCGTGGCATCCATGAGCCCACGGCTGGAACGGGCAACGAGTCGCACCCCTGAGACGACGATGTTGGCTGCCACCACCAGGGCGACGACGGGATCCAACCAGTCCCAGTCGGTGAATCCGACAAGCATCACCGCCGCGACCACCCCGACGGTCGTCCACACGTCGGTCAGCAGGTGCTTGCCGTCGGCTTCCAGCGCGATCGAGCGCCGGCGGCGTCCGATGCGCAGCAGCACAAGAGCCACGACCAGGTTGATCAGCGACGCCACTGTGGAGATGGCGACACCCGCTCCGAGGTGTTCCAGCGGTTGCGGATTGCGCAGGCGGTCCACGGCGCTCCAAGCGATGGTCGCCGCTGCGAACATGATCATCGCTCCCTCGGCGAAGGAGGAGAAGTACTCCGCCTTGGCGTGGCCGTACTCGTGTTCGGCGTCGGCCGGACGCGAAGCGACGGTGAGCGCGATCACCGCTCCTGCTGCTGCGACAAGGTTCACGGTGGACTCCAGAGCGTCGGAGAGAAGGCCCACCGACGATGTGACGGTGAACGCGACGAACTTGATCGCCATCGTCGTCAGGGCCGCCACCACCGACAACCACGCGTAGCGAACCAGCAGCCGCCGATCGTCGCTCACCGGCACACCGAGTCCATCAGCCGATCGGCCGGCCGAACGGAAGCGCATCGCACCAGGAGCCCAGGAACTCCTCTGCGATGAGGCAGGCTCCGAGCACCGCTCCGGCCTCGTGGGTCACTGCGGCACGGGTGCGCTCGGCCAGTGCTTCGCCGGGATCGAGCCCGGCGCGGACTGCGAGAGGTCCCGCAGTCGTGAGGAAGTCCGGTAGGAGGAGAACATCGCGTCGCTGTGCGATCGCGACGGCTCTGGGTGTGAAGGCGAGGGCACCCGTCGGTACGAGGATCCTGTGATCGATCGTTGCGGCCAACTCGTGGTCGAGGACCCCGGGCTTCGATCCGAACAGGAGCACATCCGCTGGCGCTGCCAACGCACCGGGGCCCTCGGCCACGACCTCGGCGTCCTGGGACGCCAGAGCGGAGCTGAGAAGCTCACCTGCACCTCCGTCGAACTCAACGGCCACAGTCGTGGAGCCCAGTTCGCCCGAATCCCCGGGAATGACTGCGAGCGGCGGCCACGCATGCGAGCAGGCCCTTCACGAAGGCCTCGGCGTCTGGCGCCGGCACCGTGTCCAGGGTTGCAAGCTCGTCGTGTTCGACGCCCTTCCCCGCCGAGAGGACCAGACGGCCTGCTGCCACCTCCGGTGCGACTTCGGCGCAGAATCCTTCGATGGCAGCAGCTCGGGTGTCGGCCGACGCATTGATCCCGGCGGAGGCTCCGCTGATGCGGTGTCCCATGAGAGCCCAGGCGTATGTCCGAGACCGTGCCAGTGCTCTGGTGGAGTCGACCAGCACCTTGGGAGCGCAGCGGACCAACCCGTCGGCGGAGTCGGCACCGGGAAGATCGACCACGACGAAGGCGTCGACGGTCTGGAGCTTTTTGACCAGAGGATCTGTCACGCCGGGAAGTCTGGCAGCTCTGCGGGACCGTTGGTACCGGAGCTGGAGGCCCGGTGCGAACGAACCCCCGAACCGTTCGCACCGGGCCCATGTCCAGCTGCCGGGAATGTTGCCACTCGACCGGCAACCAACTGTTGTTGGTGTCACGAGGATAGACCATCAGGTGACCGTTGTCACCGGGAGACCGTGGGTAGATGTGCTTTGCGTGGCGAGCGCACCTGGACCGGGCGCGGATCAGGGGCCTCGGAAGGCCCCCTGATCTGAGAAGCACTCAGTGGTCCAAGTCGTTGCACCAGCCTGGGAGACACCCTGAGCGATGATGGAACAGCGTCCGGTCCGTCGGGGCCGGCACTGCGTTGTCATGTAGTTGGACGCTCCTGAAGGCACGAAGTCGCGGGAGATTTCGAGAAATCCCCAAGTGCCTCCCGCGCCGGGGAACCGCCCTGCATCAAATGAGGGGTTCCGCTATGTAGGGCCGCTCGAGCAGCCATGCATTGGGCAGCTGGTGTCGCTGACCGTCGTCGTCGAGGAGCTCCACGAAGGTGGGTTCCATGGATATCACCTCACCGGTCAGCTCGCCCACGGTGAGGGTCCATCCTTCCTCGAAGCGGTGCCCGAGTGCCCTACCCGCGGTGATCTGGGTGGCGACCCCCTGGGCGCCACGGGCGGTGAGCAGGGCGAAGGCCAGAGCGGGCGCACCCACCAAGGCGACCAGGACGACGATGAGCATGGTGTGGTCCACCCCGGCGACCACGAGGGCCACCACGATCGCCACTGCGTAGATCGACACCTTGATGGCACGCTCCATGGCGACCTGACGCACACCTGTGGCCTCGCGTGCCGACTGGCCCACTGCCTGAGCCACCACCATCGCGACCGCGTAGCCCACGATCGCCAGCACCACGCCCATCAGGATTCTGGGAAGCCCGCCGCGAAGGAGGGCACCGAACTCCTCGATGCCGTCCCGATCCAGGATCCCTGCCGCGATCGCCAATCCAAGTGCAGTCGCGCCCCAGAAGACGCCCCGCGAGGCCGCGAGAGCGGGAGGCCCTCGTGGTCTCGTCACGCCGGCCGTGGCCGATCGAGCGGCGGACCAGGCGACCTCCGATCTGCCCGATGAGCAGACCCACGCCGACGGCGACCGCGGCCCAAAGCCACGCGTACTCAGTCACGGTCCGCCTCCGGGTCCTGAGAGCCCGACGGTCGATCCGCTGGGTCGGTGCCGAGGTGCGGCTCGCTCATGGGGTACCTGTCGGCACTTCGTGGGGGATTGGTGAGCAGATGTCGGATGGTGTCGAGAGCGCAGCCGCCCATCGAGGTGATCCCCGTCGCCGCCGAGCGGGCGTGCAGCGCACGGTCGACTCTGTGACGTGCCTTGTCGCGGACGTCGCCCCGGGGGTTGAGGGCGGCTCTCAGCGTGGCGCCGAGGTCGGCGATCAAGGGATCCTCGTAGGACCCTTCATCAAGGTCATCGGGGTTCTCGTGGGCATGATCCATCAGGTGACTCCATGCTTGATCGCTGCTGCCAGGCGTTGGCGGGCCCGCAGCAGGCGGGTCTTTACGGTTGACACAGGGACCTGGAGCGTCTCCGCGATCTCCTGATAGGGCATTCCCTCGACTTCGCGCAGGATCACCACCGAGCGGGATAGCTCGTCGAGGCCCTCGAGTGCCCTCCGCACCTCACGGAGGTCCGAGAGTGCCGCACTTGAGCGAGCGGGGTCGATCCCACCGGGGATGTCCGGTAGGTCCTCCGGTGCCATGACCGACTCACGTCGACGCCGGAGCATCGAGATGGCGGTGTTGTGCGCGATCCGCAGGATCCACGAGCGGAGCGACGACTCGCCACGGAACCCCGGCAGGCTCTGCCACGCCTTGATCATGGTCTCCTGGACCGCGTCCTCGGCCAGGCTGGGGTTTCGCAGGATTCCGTTGGCGACTCGGAACACAGCCTCCGCGTGTTCGTCGATGAGCGCGTTCAGGTCACGGTCCAGCCGTGTCGGGTCAGAGGTCGGCTCTGGGGGTGGGAGGCGCGGCCGGTCGATCCTCCAGTCTGGGGTTGGATTCGGTGCTTCCCACCCTTGGGACCTGCGCCGGTACCTGCGT
Organism: Microthrixaceae bacterium; assembly: GCA_027493675.1. Classification (GTDB taxonomy): domain Bacteria; phylum Actinomycetota; class Acidimicrobiia; order Acidimicrobiales; family Microtrichaceae; genus JAMLGJ01. Next base: position 125,144 of record JAOSKI010000002.1, read on the forward strand.
GGATGGGTAACGTCGGTGGTTCCGGAACCCTGGTGGCTACGCCGCCAGAACCCCGCTCCCTCGTCTTTCGGTGCACCTGTCGGCGCACCCCCGAGCCGGCACAACGCCCGGCGTGCACATGCAGGGAGGTACCAGCCGGCGGGCCGGGTTGCAGTCACCCGGTTGCGCCGCGATGCTCCTACGATGTCGGGCCCAGCTACCCCAACTCTCATTGCGCTCCATGGCCATGGCGACGACGAGGAGAACACCCTGCACTGGGCCAGGCGGATCGTGCCGGCCACCTGGCGGCTCAGGACCGTGTCGGCTCCACCCGGCAACTCAGAGCCCAGGAGTTGGTTCGACACCACGCCACGGGGAGTTGACAGAGTGGGGTTCGATCGTTCGCTCGACCGGATTCGCGAGGCGGTGGCGGAGGCCGCGGAGCATGGCCCTGTTGCCATCGCCGGGTTCTCCCAGGGTGCCGCCATGGCGCTCGGTGTGCCGTCTCTCCACGGCCTGGTGGGGATCGTGGGTGTGTGCGGGTTCCTGCCTGAGGTCGATGACCTGGACATCTCATCGGGCCCACCCGTGTTGCTGGCCGCCGGTGACGCCGACGACGTCACTCCGGCCTTCCTGGCGCTCGACGCCGCCGCGGCGCTGACCGCGGCGGGTCGTGAGGCCACTACGGTGACGATGGCTGGCGGCCACGAGGTGAGCGAGTGCGCAGCGCACCATGCGCGCGAGTGGCTCGATCACCGGTGCACACCCCGGCACCCGGTCACACTCCCGGAGTTGGTCCTGGCTTCAGGGTCCCCGTACCGCGCTCGGATGCTCAGCGATGCCGGGTACAAGCTCGTGATCGACCCGCCGGATGTCGACGAACGTGCCGCGGATCACCTCTTGGATTCGCTCGGACCTGGCGGGCTGGCGATGGAGCTGGCGCGCCGGAAGGCGGTTGCTGTGGCACCGCGCCATCGGGGATCGACGGTGCTCGCGGGCGACCAGGTGGGCGTGGTGGGGGGAGGAGCGGTCGCTGGGATCAGCACAACCGGCCCCCCTTGACGTTGTTGAGCAAGCAGCAGGATGCGGCCGGAGCGATCGAGCAGCTCATGGCTCTCTCCGGCACCACGCATCATCTCCACAACGGGATGTGCCTTCTCGACACAACCACGGGAAGAACGGTGATTGATGTCGACGTCCAGCAGGTGACCATGCGCGAGTTCACCCGGGCCGAGGCCGCCGAGTACGTCAAGCGGTTCGAGCCCTTCGATACGGCGGGGTCCTACCGCATGGAGGACGCCGCAGCGATGCTGCCTGGCACTGGCTTCGTGATCGAGGTCGTGGGTGAGGACGACTCAGGGGTACTTGGCGTGCCGTTGCCGATGTTGGCCCGGATGGTCACCCGTCTCGCCGAGGTCCTGGATCATTGACCGCCCTGATCGGCCGATGGATCATCCGACCTCGCGGGAGCGCACGGCGCGGATGCCTCGGCACTCGACGGCTTCACCCTGTCATTGGACCCTCAACCCGGTCGCAGATGCTCTAGTGTGAACCCCGCTGGGAGCAGAACGACGATCGGGGGCTCATGCGCTACCAGTTGATCCAGATGATCCAGCTGTTGTTCGCCCTTTCCATGGTGTTCGGCGCGTTCGTAGGCGGGATCACGGTGGGATGGTGGCGATGGGGGCGCGGCGGGGGTGTCTCGCCGAGAGGCGAAGGGGAGCGGCCGGCACCTCCTGGAATGCTGTTCTCCCCAGAGGGCCGCGATGACGAGATCGTGTTGGTCGAGACCGATCTGGAGATCACCGATTCTGCTGTCGCTCGGCTGACCGCAGGCGAGGAGCCGGCGTTCACCCCCGCTCCTCTCGGAGCGGGCACACCGGTCCCTTCGCTGAACATGGGGCTGCCGAAGGCCGCGCCCGTGATCGCCACTCCTGGGATCAGGTCTCCTCTGATGCGGAGACGCTGGAGGCATGAGGGCTTCCCACCCGACCGATGAGCATGCCATCGCAGATCTGAAGTATCGCTACGTGCGGTATCTGGACACGAAGCAGTGGGATGCGTTGAAGGACCTGCTTTGCGAGAACGCCTCGGCTTCCTATGGCGGTGGCGCGTACGTGTGCGAAGGTCGGGAGGAGATAACCGAGTTCCTCGTCACGAACATGAGCTCGGAGACGTTTCACTCCTCCCATCATGTGGGGCAGCCCGAGCTCACCGTGTCGGGCGATTCCGCAACAGGACGATGGGCATTGAGCGACACGGTGCTGGACACCGGCCTCAGGGGTGTTCATCTCAGGTGCCGCCTTCTACGAGGACACCTATCTGCGCGAGGACGGCCGATGGCTGATCGCGTCCACCGGCTACCGCAGGTTGTACGAGTACCTCGTGCCGATCTCGGCGATGCCGGACTTCTCCCTGACGGCGAGCTGGTGGTCAACCGACGGACGCAGCACGTTGCCGCTGAGTCGCTAGGGGGAGGGGATGAGACGGATCATCCGAGCGGGACGACGAGTGAAGGCAGTGTGCTCATGAGCGACGCGAGCACGAGGAACAGGCTGCTTGTCTCTGTGCCGGCACTGCCTGACGACAACTTCGACCGGACAGTGGTCTACATGATCGACCACGACGATGCCGGAGCGCTCGGGGTGGTGCTCAACCGACCCACCGGGTACGAGGTGCCCGAGGAGATCCGGATCGGTCCCAGCTGGGCCACGCCTGCGGTCATGTTCTCCGGTGGTCCGGTCTCACCCGAGGCGGTGATCATGCTGGGGCGGCGCAAGCTGGGGGAGGACCCCAGGGTGCTGCCACCGTGGGAGGCACCGTCGCGGTGCTCGCCGCCGACGCGGTGTACCACCACGAGGTCGAAGGCATCGATCTGCTCAGGGCGTATTCGGGGTACGCGGGTTGGGGTCCACGTCAGCTCGACGCAGAGCTCGATGCAGGCGTGTGGGTGGTCCTCGACGCCTTGCCGGACGACGTGTTCAGTGGCGAACCGCTGGAGTTGTGGCGCCGGGTACTCGGCCGTGAGGGTGGGAGACTGGCAGCCATCGCCCGCCATCCGGTCGACCCGAGCGTGAACTGATCCACGGGAGCCTGCGGGAAGGACCTCAGGTCTCGTCCAAGAAGCGCTCCGAGACGAACTCGGCCTCCCACACCTCGTCTGATGTGCAGGAATCACCGGTGGTCGGGCTCGCCTTGCGGCTGTCGTCTCCTGCGCCTGGGTGTGCGGGCCCGGACCTTGCGCTCCATTGGCCTCACCGGCGAAGTACCTGATGGCGGCGCGGCCGACCGAGAGGGCCAGGGCGAAGTTGCCGGCGGCGCCCACGGATGCCCCGAGGGTGTAGGGGAGGAGAGCCGTGAGCCCCCAAGGACCACGCTTGGTGGACATCCGCGCGGCGGCTCGCCCGATGAGGCCTGAACCTGGTGCATCCGGGGATCGGGGGACACGACCCATCAGGGCGCCCGCCGCCGCACGCCTGCGCAGGCGGCCATGCCGGTGAGCCCGGAGTGCGGTGCCCTCCCGAGGCGCCCAGGGCCGCGGCCAACCAGAGCGCACGGTCGTCCCGCTGCGCATCCGTGTGCCCGTGCAGCACTCCGATCGCCATCACCATCTCGCCGAGTCGAGCAGCGTTCACGGCTCCTCGGCCCCCAGGAGCGCTGCTGAGCCGACGGACCGCGCAGGCGCGGCCGCTGCGCCGCCACTCACCGCACCTGCCAGTGCCAGGTCCCGCGCGCACTGACGGATGATGCGGTGGCTCAACTCGTCGACGTCGTCGTGGGGGTACGCGGCTCGAAGAGCAGCCACGCTCTCGACGGCCGCTGCATGACGTTGCTCGGCGATGGCAAGCAGGAACTCGCGATAGGCGCCGCCGCGGCCGGCGGACCCACCGGTACCTCGATCTGCCATGTTGGGACCCTACCGGTCCGCCACGTCAGGGTCCCGTCGGCCGTCAGCGACCGACGGGACCGTTCCCCAGGGGAGTGGCAGGTGGTCAGGTGAGGGCGTTGTACTCCATGTTGCGCCGCCGCCGCTCGTTGTTGCGACGGCTTCCAGAAGGTCTGCTTCCTATGCCGCAGGCGCCTTCGGGGTTGGGTCACCTCGTGGGAGACCGGTTGGTCGTGCTCGTCGCTGTAGCCGTGGGTCGGGTGGGGAGATCCAGCACGAGGTCGTCGTGGTCCTCTTCGAGGGCCGCGACGTGAAGCGCCTGATGTCCCCCTTCTTACCGCCGGTGCTCCGCCTTTCGGCGTTCCCGGTCCTCCGGCAGAGCGGATGTTGCTCCCGACTGCCGATTTCGGTGGCGGCTTGACATCGACACACCTCCTGGGTTTGGGACGGCAGGCCTGGTCGGTCCGCCGTTGGCGGGTCGACCAGGGAAGCCCCTCATCGACCCGGTCCCACAATGAGACATGATTCGACCGGCAAAGTAAAGGACCCTCCTCGAGTCCTGAGCGGAGGGCTGCCTTTGATCAGAACGGACATAATCGGCATTATGGGCGTTCGTGGCGGAGAGTGAGGAGAGGGGTGCTTCACGGGTTCCCGGTGGCGTGGTGATGCCCCTGCAACCACAGGCTGATCCTGGGTTGCGAACCGGGCCGTCAGGCCGGTTCGGCAGCCAGGCGACGCCCGAGGCTCACCAGGTGCTCCGAGGCGCCGCCGAGTTGCAGTTCGAGCTCCTTGGCGAACAGGAAGAACCTGTGCAACGGATAATCACGATCCACACCCATGCCGCCGTGCAGGTGCTGGCCGGCGTGGACGATCCGGTGTCCGGCGGATGCGGCCCAGTACTTGGCCACGTCCACCTCCTTGGCAGCGTCCATGCCCTCTTGGAGCCGCCACATGGCGGAGCGGCTCGTGATCCTGACCGCCTCGACGTCCATGAACGCGTCCGCGGCACGGTGCGCCACTGCCTGGAAGGTTGCGATCGCCACGTCGAACTGCTTGCGTTCCTTGGTGTACGCGGCGGTCAACGCCAGGTCACCGGCACAGACACCGGCGGCCAACGAGCACTGCGACGCGACCGCCCGCTGGTAGGCCCATTCGAGAACTGAACGCCCCTCACCTATGAGCTCCGCAGGGGCCTCGGCCAGCAGCAGGGCAGCCTGAGGATCCTCGAAGGTGGTCTCCAGGGGCTCCCGTGCGACACCTTCGGCATCGGTTCGGACCAGGAAAAAGGCCCACTGAGCCGTTCTCCTCGAGCGCAGCAGGAACGACCACGGCATCCGCGACCATGCCCGCCGGCACACAGATTCGGGTCCCTGTGAGGTCCAGGGCTCCCCCGAGCGGACCGCGATCGTGGTTGGAGCCAGGCACTTTCCGCCGTCCTCGTGCAAGCCGCTGTGAGCACCATCTCCCCTGCCGCCACCGCCGGAAGCACGTCGCCGGCAAGGTCGGCCGGGGCGAACTCCGCGATCGGGGCACTCCCCATTCCGAGGGTCTCCCAGAGCGGAACTGCGGCGGCGACGCGTCCGGCCTCCTCCAGGGTGGCGGCGAGGGCGACCAGCCCGAGTCCTGCTCCCCCGTGGTCCTCCGGTACGAACGCTCCGAGAATTCCGGTGTCGGCGAGGGTGGCCCACAGCGAACGGTCGAAACGCGGCTCGCCGGACTTCTCGAGTGCCCTCAAGCGCTCGTGATCCGAGGCATCGCCCAGGACCTGCCTGGCGAGCTCGGCCATCGCGGTCTCTGTCTCGCTGAGTTCGAAATCCATCGCGTGGTGTTCCCTCGGCTGGTGTGCCCTTGTGCTGTCGGTGCTGCCTACACGCCCGGTGCGGCCGTGAAGCGACACCCACCCTAGATGCAGTCCCGTGTGCGCGTCGGAGCGCCCTGGAGATCGTCGTGTCGGGGGTCACGGGTATCGTGTGCGCCTCGCATCGCTCGACGTCACACCGGGAGCGCAGAATGGTGGGTCCTCGGGCTCCACCGAGCGGTGCAGGCATCAGAGGGAGTTCGAAGGGGGTTCCATGTCGCGTCAACGAGGTCACGTCGAACAACACCGCACCGAGAGCCATCGCTGCACCGTCGAGCGTGAGGCGCCATGACCGGCCACGAGGACAAGTGGGCGACCACCGTGACGTTCTTCGTGGTGGTGACGAGAGACGAAGTGGTGATGGCTTCCTGTTTCTCCGAGGCCATGGGCTACCTGTACCGCATCATGCCTGAACGCGAGATCGTCGCGGCTCAACCCGAGGTCTTCGAGTTCATCGAGTGCGACACCGACCTCCTCTTGACCCGCCGATGGACTGCGGAGTGGGAGGGCAAGGCGCTCACATGGGTTCCCAGCATTTCGCCTCCACCCATTGTCTGAGCAGTGTCGCACCGTTGGTGCAGGTGGCACCGGTGGCCGCGGGGCTCACATGCGCATCGCACGCGGCATTCCCAAGCCGAACACGGCTATGAGGTCCCGCTGGATCTCGTTGGTGCCACCCCCGAACGTGAGGATCAACAGGCTTCGGTAGTACATCTCGAGACGGCCTCTCAGTACGGTCCCCACCGAGTCACGGTGCAGGTAGCCGCGTGGCCCGAGGACCTCCATGAGCATCCGGAAGGCCTCCACGAAGAACTCCGAGCCGAACGTCTTCACCGTCGACGCCTGCGCAACGTCCATCTCGTCGCCGGCGGCAACCTTCCAGTTGAGCAGGCGCAGGAACTCGAGGCCCGCGTGCACCTTCGCCAGGTTCACCTGCACCCATTCGGCGTCCATTATCCGCTTGCCGTCGACACCGGAGGTCTGCTGAGCCCATTGGCGGACCTCCATGTAGGCCTGCTCCAGCAGTCCCGGTGATAGCAGCGTCACTCTCTCGTGGTTGAGCTGGTTCACGATCAGGTTCCATCCCCCACCCTCGCCCCCACGAGGTTCGCGTCCGGAACGCGCACGTCGCTCCAGACGGTCTCGTTCACATCGTGGGTGGACATGAGATGCAGCGGATTCACCGTGATGCCCGGCGAGCTCATGTCGATCGCGAGGATCGAGATCCCCTTGTGCTTGGGTGCTTCGGGGTCGGTGCGTGCCGCCAGCCAGCAGTAGTCGGCATCCGACGCGAGCGAGGTCCACATCTTGGTGCCGTTGACGACCCACTCATCTCCGTCACGCACAGCGGCCGTCCTCAGCGATGCCAGATCGGTTCCCGCCTCGGGCTCGGGTACCCGATGCAGAAGTGCAGGTCACCGGCGAGGATCCCCGGCAGGAACCTGGCCTTCTGCTCGTCGGTTCCGAACTGCATGATCGTGGGCCCGACCGTGTTGATCGTGAGCATCGGCACCGGCGCGCCGCTGCGCATCGACTCGTCGTAGAAGATGAACTGGTCGAACTGGTCGCGGCCCTGGCCGCCGTACTCGGTGGGCCAACCGATGCCGAGCCAACCGTCCGCGGCCATCTGCTTGACGATCGCACGGGTGGTCGGCCCGCAACCCATCTCCCGGTGCAGCTCCGCACGGACATCCTCGGTGAGCAGGCCCTCGTAGTACCTCCGCAGCTCGTCGCGCAGCATGAGCTGCTCGGGTGTGTAGGCGATGTGCATCAGGACCCCCGGCACAGGTGAGGCGAACCCGGCGAACTGTATCCCTCCCCACGGTGTGCCGGAGGCCGCGGCCTATCACCCGTAGGCTTCGCAGATGGCTGATTTCGACCTACTGATCATCGGCGCGGGCTCCGGCAACACGATCCTCACCGAGGAGTTCGACCACTGGAGGGTGGCGATCGTCGAGCGGGATCGTTTCGGCGGTACGTGCCTCAACCGGGGCTGCATACCCTCCAAGATGCTGGTGGTGCCGGCCAACCGGGTGATCGACAGCGAGGAGTCCGCTCCGCTCGGCATCGGTTTCGCCCCACCGGAGATCGACTGGCCGGCGATGAGGGACCGTGTCTTCGGACGCATCGACCCGATCGCGTCGAAGGGCGAGGAGTACCGCCGCGGACTGCCCAAGGTGACCGTGCTGCGTGGCGACGCGCTGATGCTCGATGCACGACGCGTGAGGGTCACCTCGGCGAGCGGCTCGGTCGAGGAGGTGACCAGCGACCGGATCGTGCTCGCCGCAGGTGCGTCGCCCCGGATCCCCGGGATCGACGGCCTGGCCTCGACGCCCTTCCACACCTCTGACTCGATCATGCGCATCGAGGCCGTCCCCGAGCACCTGATAATCCTCGGTGGAGGGTTCATCGCGGCCGAGCTCGGCCACGTCTTCGCGGCGCTGGGATCCAAGGTCAGCATCGTGCACCGTGGTGGGCGCCTGCTGCGCCACCTCGACGTGGACATCTCGACGCGCTTCACCCAGCAGTTCTCCAAGCGCGCGTTCCTGCACCTCGACACCGAGGTCAGGCGTGTGGAGCACGACGGCAACGGGTTCACCCTCACCCTCGACTGCGAGCATCCCGACCGGGCTCCTGCGTCGGAGACCCTGACCGGCGATGCTCTGCTGGTCACCACGGGACGCGTACCCAACGGATCGCACCTGGGCGTGTCCGCAGCAGGCGTACACCTCGATCCCGGTGGCTACGTGATCACCGACGACACGCTCTTCACCGGTGTTCCAGGGATATGGGCGCTGGGCGACATCCGGAACCCGCTGCAGCTCAAGCACCTCGCCAACCAGGAGGCGAGGGTGGTCTCCCACAACCTCCTCCATCCCGACTCCCCCATCTCGGTGGACCAACGCGTGGTGCCGCATGCGGTGTTCTCACATCCCGAGATCGGCGCCGTGGGTGCCCGCCAGGTGGATCTCGACGCGCGCGGGCATCCCTACCGGGTCGGGCACTGCGACTACGGCTCGGTCGCCTACGGGTGGGCGCTGGAGGACACCTCCGGCTTCGCGAAGGTCCTGGTGTGCGCCGACGAGGGTGTGATCCTCGGCGCACACGTGATCGGCCACCAGGCGGCGACCCTCGTCCAGCAGGTCACCCAGGCGATGCAGTTCGGCATCCCCGCGCGCAGCCTCGCCCGTGAGCAGATCTGGTGTCATCCGGCGTTGCCCGAGGTGATCGAGAACGCACTGTTGAACGCGCTGGAGTGATGGGGAATCGCACACGGCGAGTACCGTTGCATCCCTATGTCCCGTCGACTCGAGATCGAACTGACCAGCTCCCGCCCGGATGGAACCTGGACCTGGAGGGCCGCCGGAGCCAAGCAACCCAAAGGTGACCTGGATGGCGCCATCCTGCCCGAGGGAACGTCTGTGGGAGCAGTGCTGCGCGTCGATGCGGAGTTCATGGTCGACGGGATCGAGATCACCGGCGTGGTTCCAGACAAGGCGCCGCGCAAGGCGCCCGAGCTGCTCGAGGTCCTCGGTTCGGGCAGGGAGGAGCCGCTGGTCACGACCCAGTTGGTGTCGAAGGGACGTGGGCGCGCCAGGGGTGATCGCCGGCACCAGGAGGGCCGTGATCGTGGCCGCGACCGCGACCGGGATCGTGGGGACAGGCCGCGTGGCCCGCGTCCGGATCCAGTTCCGGACCGTCCTGCTCCCAAGCGGCTGCGGCCACGGCGTACCAATCGTGATGCGGTGCTGGCGGAGCTGCCCGACGAGCAGCGCCCCATACTGGAACAGGTCCTCTCGGGCGGCACCGCGGCGGTGCGCGAATCGGTGACCAGGCGGAACGAGGCGGCGAGGAAGGAGTCCCGGCCCGAGATCCCGCTGGATGAGATGCTGGCGATGGCCGAGAAGCTCCAGCCGAAGCTCGAAGCTGCTGAGTGGCTGGACAAGGCCGAGGCGGCGAAGGCCGATCTGGACACCCTGGACCTGCGTGACCTGCGCTCCGTGGTGGTGGCCGCAGGCGAGGCGGCCAGAGGCGAAGAAGCCCTGGCCCTGCGCGACGAGCTGTCGGCGGGGTTGTTCCGCCGGGTGGAGGAGGAGCACAGGCTGTGGATCTCCGACATGGAGGCGAACCTCGCCGCCGGCCGGTTCGTACGCGCTCTCAGGCTCTCGTCGCGGCCCCCCAAGGCGGGCACTCCCCTACCCCCTGAGCTGGCCCAGCGTCTCGTCGACGCGGTCAGCGCCGGACTGGATGCCCGGACCAAGCAGGAGCTGTACGTGGCCGCACTGGACGCACTCGGCTTCTCGCCGGTACGGGCGAAGGTGGTTCCGGCGGGTCGGCCCGAGAACCCCTCTGAGGACCTCCTCGAGGCGGTGCGGAGGATCTCCGACACCGCTCCTGCCGTCGCCGGGCTCTTCGGCATCGACCCGTCGGAGGCGAACGCGGCCCGCAAACGCCGCAAGCGGACCCGGCGTGAGGCTTCTCCTTCGACGAAGCGTGATCAGTCATCCAGTGCCGACAAGGCGCAAGCCAGTGCCGACAAGGCGCAAGCCAGTGCCGACAAGGCGCAACCTGGAGGTGACGAGCCGCCCTCGGACACCGAGGACGACGTGCCCTCGAGCGACGAGACGGTGCAAGCAAAGGTGTCCGAGCAGCAGAGGACTCCGGCAACCCGGGACGGCTCGCCCGGAGATTCAGCCGAATCCGAGAGCTGAGTGGAGCTCTGCGGGCGATGCGACGACCTCACCGTCGGGATTCGATGACCGGACGCGTTCGTTCCATCCGGCCCAGATGAATCGGCAGCCGACCTCCCGTGCACAACGGAGATCACCGGGGCTGTCACCGACCATGACGATCTCGGCTGCGGACAGTCCCATCGCCTCGAGCAACGGCTGTAGCGACTTGTGGGCCCATCCGAAGGCGTCGGCACACATGAGCACCTCGGGTTCCCAGCCCAGACGCCGGATCTCGGAGATCGCGGAGTCGGGGTGCTTGTTGGACAGCACGGCCCAGCGTGGCATGCCCTGGAGCATCTCTGTGACTCCCGGGTACGGCTCGACAACCTCTGTGTCGTACGCGGCGACATAGTCCTCCATGGAGACCCCGAGGCGCTCGCATTCCTCGGCAACCGCCGAGCCCATGACCACGTCAGCCCGATCCACCCCCACCTGGTCGAAGGGCAGGAGCAGCGCCTCGTCGGAGTCCACGAGGGTTCCGTCGAAGTCGAACACGACGACCGCGGGTAGCGTGCAACGGTCACTCGACGGCCCTGGCTCATCCGGCATTCTCAGCACCGTAGCCACGCGACCTCGCGGTCCCACAGCCCTGATGCCTCCTCGGGTAGGAGACGCCGGAGAGCCACGGACTAGACCGACCGGTCAAGTGTGCCTAGATTGCACGCCATGACCGTTGAGTACGAAAAGCAGGGCAACGTCGGAATCATCACGATCAACCGACCAGACGCACGCAATGCCGTGAACTCCGAGGTGGCGCAGGGCATCGAAGCTGCCGTCGACCAGATCGAGGAGGACTCCGAGGTTTGGGTCAGGATCCTCACAGGAGCGAAGACCGACAAGGGTACATCTTCTGCGCAGGTGCCGACCTCAAGCAGATGGCTGTGGATCCTGGTGGGATGCAGACCGAACGCGGCGGCTTCGGTGGCTTCGTCACCCGTGAGCGCACCAAGCCGGTCATCGCGGCGGTCGACGGCCCCGCACTGGCCGGTGGCACCGAGTTGGTGCTCGCGTCCGACATGGTCGTCGCCTCGCGCACTGCCCGCTTCGGCATCCCCGAGGTCAAGCGGAACCTCGTGGCGGCCGCCGGCGGCCTGTTCCGCCTGCCCCGCAAGCTCCCTCGCAACATCGCCATGGAGCTCGCGCTGACCGGCAGCCTGGACTTCTCCGCCGAGCGTGCACACCACTTCGGGTTGGTGAACCGCCTGGCCGAGGAGGGTGAGGCACTCGAGGTCGCAAAGCAGCTCGCGGCCGAGATCTGCGAGAACGCACCGCTGGCGGTGGCCGAGTCGCGCAAGATCATGATCGAGGCCACCGACCAGCCCGACGAGGTGGGTTGGCAGCTCTCAGGGGCCGGCATCATGAAGATGTTCGGCACCGAGGACTTCTCCGAGGGCCTAACCGCCTTCGCCGAGAAGCGTGCTCCTAATTGGAAGGGTCGCTGAGCACCACGACAGCTGGGAACTGCGGCGTCACGTGACTCGTACGTCTCGGGAATGACCAACCCGGGGACGGCTCAGGCGATCGTCTCGATGATCCCGTGGTCGGCCAGGAACTCGGCCAGTCCGTCGACGAGGTCGAGCTCCGGCACGGTCCAAACCGGTACCCACGCGGCCTCAGCGGCATCAGACCCTGCAGTAGGTGGCCTGTCGTCCAGAAGGGTCACCTCGAAATCGAGGATCACGAAGTGGTGGCGCTCGCCGATCAGCTCGGTCCAACCGATCATCGAGCCGCACACACCCACAAGGTCGGTCTCCTCCTCGAGCTCGCGCACGACGGCCTCGGCGAGGGTCTCGCCAGGCTCGACGCGTCCGCCGGGGGAGCGACCAGCGGCCTCGGCCCGGCTCGGTCCCTCGCGTCACCATGAGCAGTTCGTTGGTCCTGGTGACCACAGCTCCCACGCACACCTGCGGAACCAGGGTCGGTCCTGTGGAAGTGGGCTCCTGTGGTTCAGCCACCTTGCGTGCCCCGTCACCCTCGGTGGGATCGATCCCGGTGTGCACGATGATCGCACGCGCCACCATTCCGTGGTCCTCGAAGAAGTTCTTGGTCGCCCGGGCCCCCGGTAGGGCGACCGCGTCGAGGCCGGTGCATCCCCGAGTCGCTGCGAGTTGCCTAGCGTGTTCCAGCAGCGCTGCACCCAGTCCGATGTTGCGCGCGTCAGGAGTCACGTACAGCTCCTCGATCACCGCCACTGCCTGACCCGGCTGATCGGGTCGCCCGAGATGGATGACCGCGTGCCCGAGGGGTGTCGTGTGGGCTCCGGGCGGGTCTGGAACCAATTCGGCGAGCAACACCTCGACGGCTTCGTCATCCAGCTGTTCGGTGAACGACCTGCCGATCCCACTCGGATCGCCGCCGCGGTCCACCCGCTGCCACGAGCACCTGGCCACCACGGTGCTCCAGGCGCTCAGCAGTGGCTTCGGTGTGCAGCGCTCCCAGCATGGTGGCGTCGGATGGGCGCGCCTGGCGCACGCGCACGACGTGAGGTGCTGTCGAGCCATCGAAGGGTCTCAGCGATACAGGCACTGACAGCTACTGGGATTCGTCACGAATCGGCGTCGGTGGTGGCAAGTAGCTGCGTGGCGCGATTGAGTATCGTGCGACGACCCCGATGCGCCTGTTCGTAGGAGCCAATGGCGCTCAACTCGTCGGGGCTCAGCGTCGTGAGCCGTGGTACCACTTGGGACGCCGCCAGGCTGTCGTAGCCGGGGATCACGAGTTCGGCCGCCTCGGGTGCCTGCGATCCTTCGGCGAACGCCATGAAGGTCTCGGCAGTCGCATCCTCGGCCTCGTCGTGCGCCTCCTCACCAAGAACCCCGAGCACGTCGACGGGCTCCGTCATGGCAAGGCCACCAACAGGGGCATCCTCGATGTCGGTCACCGCCGAGGTGTCCCCGCCACACCTCAGAACCGAAATCAGCTGTTGCGAAGCCTGGATCTGAGCGATCGTGCGGCTGGCCAATCGGGGTCCGAAGGCGAGCACCTCGCCGAGGAGAGTGGGCTCCCGGATTCGTGGAGGTCACCGGATCGGCCATCAGTGGATGGTACTTCGTTGGATGTCATCGCAGCTCCGGCTTCGCACGCCCGCTGAGATCCCGGCGCCTGCAACGCTGGCGGAGCGGGCTCATGGCTTCTTTGAACGCTTCAGCACCTTCTCCACCTTCGCGATCGAAGGACACGGGTCGTACCCCTCCGGACAGCTCAGGCTACCGAGTCTGCCGAACTGGCGTGGATGCACGATCAGGAAGCAGGTGTCACAGGTGAACTCGTCGGCCGCCTTGGCGGTGATCCGTTCCGAGGAACCGCCCGAGGAGTCGGGTCCCTCGTCGTCCTCGTCGTCATCCTCGTCATCGCTTGAAGCGATCTTGTCCTTGAGGATGCTGTCCAGGTCAGCCTCGATGTCGTCGGGGTTGACGTCGTCGTCCTCGTCCTCCTCGGATCCCGGTCGCGCTCGTGCACGCGGGACGTCGTCCGCTTCGTCGGTGACGTCAGCAGTCTCGTCGTCATCGATCGGGGCGATATCGTCATCGATGCCATCCCCGATGTCCTCGATGTCATCGGCGTCGAGTTCCTCGTCCAGATCGACTTCGAGGTCGTCGTCCTCGATGTCGTCGGCGTCGAGTTCGTCGGCGTCAAGTGCTTCGTCGCTCACGTGGTCCATCGCAATCTGAATCGTCGCTCCTGGGTCGCCCGGGAACGGTGCCCTCCCTGAGGCCCTCTCGCCGAGGTCCCGTCATCGAACGGGAACCGGGGCATCATAGACACCCGAGCGCCGCGAGGTTCGCACTCCGGGCTCCGGGATGCAACACCGGATTTCTCAGGCGCCTCCGGATGCGTCTCTGCGCTCATCCGCGCGGCGTTCCGCTGCGATCCGCTCCAGTTCCGCCTCGCCGGAATGGTCGACGAACCGCATCATGCGCGCGATCGCGGATGACCGGCCTCCTCGTCTATGAGGCGGTGCATCCGTTGGGCCACGGCCCGGTATCCGGGGTGGCCCTGCACCGAGGAACGCAACTCGAGCAGGTGCATGGCTTCGCGGGCGTTGAACTGCATCACGTAGCGGATCCTGTGAGCCAGAGAGACGGCGTAGGCGGCTCGGTCAGGGAACTGCTCCGACAACGCCCCCCACAGTTCCCGTGAGGTCTCCATGGCCTCGTCGAAGCGGTCGGCAACTCCTGCTTCGACCAGTGACGATGGCCGCACGTAGCCGTGGCGTGGTCCCAGGGTCTGCCATTCGATGGTCGCCAGACGGTGCCGCTGCAGGTCCCGGAACCCGCCGTAGTCACTCAGCACGTCGAAGCGGTAGTCGGTGCGTTCCAGCGCACGGCCAGGACGGTGCCTGCGATTGCCCCGCTCTCCCACGTAGGCCTTCATGATCGCCAAGCGGTCGTCACTCGAGAGGGCGTGCACCCTGGCGAGCACGGACGACTCGGACATGTCGGTGTGGGGGGTAGAGCATCGCTGCGACGACCTTGAGCTCTCCCTCCGGGTCGAAGTCCACGAGTTCGACCTGTGATCCGCGGGGCACGACCACGTTGTCCTCACCCAGCATCCCGTAGGCAACGGCCTGCATGGCTGCGTGGTTGGCGCGGAGGTACTCCGAGATGGCGGCACCACGATCAGGAAGGTCCACCCGTTTGAGAAAGCTCGGGACGACCTTGCGCAACTCGGTGAGCATCAGGTCCGCATAGTTGGTCGCTTCGGGAAGGGTGCTGGCCCGCATGCGCAGCAGTAGCGCTTCGTACGCCTGGCCGGAACCGTAGATCCCCACGTTCGACAGCGCTGCGGCCGGCAGGATTCCCCGGACGGCGTCGAACGCCTTGGCTCTCACCGCCTGGCGGTGCGCGAAGTCGGAGTCTCCCTCGCTCTTGGGGTACAGCGCCCGGAAGTGCTCGGTCATTACCGTGGCGAGCTCGGAGTAGGTTCCGAAGAGCTCGTCCATCCCCGCCACATAGCGGGCTCCGAGGTTGGAGGACAGGATGTCGGGATCGCGGTGGTAGCGATACCGACCGCCGAGCCGCGTGTCGTAGGGGATGTACCGGGTCGACTGCTCGAGGTACGACATGAGCCGTCCCCACTCGAGGATCTTCGTGAGGATGTTGGAGGCCTGCTCGCAAGCCAGGTGCACCCCGCCGAGTTGGGCGACGCTGTCGTCGCCGTACTCGAAGAAGACGCGGTCGTACAGCGCCTCCGCCTTCTCCACGCCGATCGTCGCGCCGATGGTGGTGTCCCCGGCGGTGTCAAGCTCACCGACGAACTCGTCAAGGAACAGCCGTCGCAGGGACTTCGAGGACCGGGAGTAGCGCGCGAACAGCGCGCCCTTGACCACCTCAGGCAGGTTCACGAGCGCGAACACCGGACCGTCGAGGTTGGTGAAATACGGTCGGAGGATCTCACGTTCGTCGTGTGAGAACTCCTCGGTCGCGTAGTTCACCTGCGCTTCACTGGGCACGGACACGGTGAGGAGCCTAGAGCCGCCGACGGTGCGGGTCGCGGTTCCCCCGCAGCTCGGGTGCAGGTGCAAGCGGGAATCCGGCTTGTAGTCGCCGCCTGAGCGATGCCATGTTTTCTGCGTCTCGCGCTGATGCAACCAGCGAGGTGGAATCGTTGGAGCCATGACCGACAACCACGTACCCCTCCTTGAGGCCAAAGACCACTCTCAGCCCTCGGTGTTCCGACCGGAGAACCTGCTTCGGGAGGGTCGCCGGCAACGCGATCGCGACGACCTTCCGGTGCCGGAGGTCTGTCTTCTCGACCCCGACGGCGACGTCGTGCGATACCTCCTCGGCAACGATCTGGTCGAGGAGCACCCTGGATGGGCCTGCTACCACACGACTCTGTGGTGCTTCGAGCCCGGGGATCGGCGGGTAGGTGTCGTCGGTTGCGCGGTGGGAGCGCCGTTCGCGGTGCTCGTGGCCGAGCAGCTTGCCGCGTCGGGATGCGGACTGGTGGTGAGCATCACGTCGTCGGGTTCGATCACGCCGGGTGGGTGAGCCGCCGTACTTCGTGCTGATCGACAGGGCTCTGCGTGACGAGGGCACCAGCCTCCACCATCTGCCGCCCTCCACTTGGGCGTTGGCGCCGGCGTCGCTGATGGAGCGTCTCGCGGGACGTCTCGACGGGCTGGGGCAACCAGTGGTGATCGGCGCAGTCTGGACGACCGACGCGCCGTACCGGGAGACCGCGGCGGCCATCGCCCGGGCCGAGCACCTCGGGGTGCTCGCGGTGGAGATGGAGGCAGCGGCGTTGCTACGCGTATGCACGGGGCGTGACCGCGACGTCGTGTGCGTGGCACACGTGACCAACACGATGGCGGTGCATGGCGAGGACTTCGAGAAGGGCGAGGCCGACGGAGCCCACGACGCGCTCGAGGTCCTGTCCGCGATCGTCGGTGCCCTCCGCCCGGAGCATGACACCAGGTCCGGGTGAGGAACCAAGTGGGTGGGCAAGGCGAACCAGGCGCAATCCGGCTCTCCTCCGCGACCGTCGCACGGCAGCGCTCTACCTCGGGGCGAATCCCACCCGCTCACGTGCGGATGACCTCGCCGATCCGCCGGGCGAGCTCGCGGCCTGCGTTGCGGCCGTCAGAGCCCTCCACAAGCTGACAGCTGCGGTGGTCGTCGCGCTGGTGCATCCCTCTCAGCAAGCTGACACAGGAGATCGCCTCGGTCCCATCGTTGCCGCCCAGGTCCCCAGGGGTGAGGATCTCCAAGGGCATCTTCTTTGCCGCGACCATGTTCGAGAACGGCACCGCGGGAGGCTCGCCGACCTCGTGGCTGACACACACCACGACAGGCAATGGCGCAGTCAGCACGTTCGAGCCCGAGTCGCTCAACTGCTCCACCACCACCCGATCGCAGCCGGCTTCAGTGTCACCAAGACGAACCGCAGTTGCCATGGTGACCACCGGCACACCGAGGCGGTGGGCCATCGCAGGCCCCACCGCCGCCGAATTGGTGTCGGCGGCGCGCCGGCCCACCAGAAGCAGGTCCCAGCTCTGCGAGTTCACGTGCCCGATGAGTCCTACGAGCCGGTCAGCGGTCCCCCATGCGTCACCGAAGGGCACTGGATCACGTGACGTGTCTAGAAGGCTGACGCGGTCGGCGCCACATGCGAGGGCCCGCAGGTACAGGTTGCGTGATGGTGAGGGTCCGATCCCAACGACGTGGATCTCCACGGTGCGGTCAGGAGCACACCTCTCGCGGAGATCGAGGGCGGCCTGCAGAGCATTCATCGAGTACGGATCGAGCCGGGGGGCCACGCCGCTCCCACTCACCTCGAAGGTCTCGGGGTCCACCTGCATCAACGATGGTGGGGCTTCGGGATCAAGCACCTGCTTGACGGTTACGATCACCCTGAGTGGATCCGATCTGCCCCTGCTCATCGCTCGGCTCCAATCGGCTGACCGGCATGTTGTCGTGACGGTGGGGTGGCGTCATCCGAAAGCACCTCGAGCATCCCTGCCACCACTTCACGCCAATCGCCGACCACCGCCAGGTCGGCGTGACGGAGGATAGGTGCCTCCGGGTCGGTGTTGATGGCGACGACGGTCTGCGCCGAATGCATCCCGGCACGGTGTTGCACCGATCCCGAAATGCCAACCGCCACATACAGCTCGGGAGCGACGCGGGCCCCGGTGATCCCCACCTGGTGATGACCAGGAACCCAGCCTGCGTCGCACGGCGGCCTTGACGCCGCCATCGCCGCACCGAGGGCATCGGCGAGCTTGCCGAGCTCTGTAAAGCCTTCCGGGCCTCCGATCCCACGACCCCCCGCGACGACACGACGGGCTCTGCTGAGTGGCAGGGCCTCATCCTCGTGGCGCTGCTCGACCAGGCGAACCGGGCCCGGTGACGGCTCGATCGTCAGCATCCCGATGGCGGCAAGCGGCGGACCGCCGGTGACGGATCCCGGGTCGAAGGTCACCACCAGCCTTCGTGATCGTCCAACCTCGATCTCGGCGTCGAAGGCGCCGCCGAAGGCAGGCCTGTGTACTCGCAGCCCTGAAGCACACGAGGTCACGGCCCGCGTGTCGAGCGCCAGCAGACCATCGGTGGAGGCGGCAACGCGGGCGGCGAGGTCCTCGGCGGTCGTCCCACCAGCCACGGCGACGATCGAGCAGTCGTGTTCGACGGCGAGTGTGGCCACCGCAGCCGCGACGGCGGGGTCACCGTCGTGATCCGAGACGTCCACCCCCATGCAACGGCGTCGAGACCTCCCAATGCGGCCAGCACGCTCGTGGTACCCGCATCGGGTCGGCCCTCGGTGTCCCAACGCCCGATCACCAGCACGGTCTCGGAGTCCGCACTTCTCCGGATTTCGCCACCGGAGGCGCCGTTGGCGGACACTCGCTCAGCCATGACCTGCGGCCTCCACACCCTCGCTGTTGATGAAGTACTTCCGAGTCGGAGAGGTCCTCCGGGTCGAGAGCGGTCTTCAGGCGGCGCTGCCACACGTGGTAGTTCTCCATGTGGGGTCCGAGCACCTCGTGCGCATAGGCCCCGGCGAAGAAGGAGAACCCGCCGCCACCGAGGGTTCGCTCCACGATGGAGTGCATCACCGTGTCGGAGAGTGCCTTCAGCTTCTCGTTCTGCTCGCGGTCGCGGTGGTCGTACAGGACGAGCTCCTCGGTGTGCGCGTACAGCCCGTTCTCGTAGAGCAGGGTGTGGGCATTGTCGACGAGGTCGTCGGCACAGGACCCCTCCGCAATGAAGGCCTCCTTCAGCTCCTCTCCGACGGTTGCCTGGCGAAGGGCGTTGGCGATTGCCTCGTCACCGCCCATCGAGGAGTAGAAGTTGCCGGTTGGGCGGAACATGCCGGGTGCCAGCGAGTTGCGGATCACCGCCCACCAGAGGCCTCCAGGACCGGTGGCCATGAGCCCATCGGTGGTCGTCACGACTCCGTTGTGCTCGGTCACGATGTCCCTGAGCACTGCGAGCTCGTAGTCGAAGTGCTCCTGGGTGTGACCCTGCAGGATCATGATGAACTGGTTCTCGAAGGTCCTGGCCTGCACGCGGGCCGTCGGAACGTCGCGGGCCTGACGGAAGATCTCGGGTTCGCCGATGGCAAGCCCGAGCCCGACCGCCGCCTTGAACTGGGCGTAGCCGATTCCCGCATCACCGATCTCGTAGAGGGCGTCGCCATAGTCGTCGATGTTGGAGAAGATGCAGAGATACGCGCCGTTGAGCGGTGGCACTTCCACCTCCATGTCCCGAAAGGACCCGTTGGTCACCCTCACCTCACCAGGACCGGACCACGGGTACAGCTTCAATCCGACCCTCGAGAACACCCCGATTCCCCCGTCCGCGCCGGCGAAGCCTCGGATTGCGCCTCGCAGGCTGGGGCCGGGGCCGTCGGGTGACACCCATCCCCCACCGGTAGCGAAGGATCCGACCTGAACGAGCTCCCCGTTCGGCAGGATCCATTCGATCCCCATGAGGTTGCGAGGCGAATAGCCCATCGAGATCGAGGAGAACCCCATTCCCATGTGCGAGGTCGCGTTGGCGAGTGGGGAGCAGTTGGATCCGGCCCCGTGGATGTGCAGGTTCAGGCCGTGGCGCATGACCTCGGCCTGGATCTGGGCACATGTCACGTAGGGCTCCACGACGATTGTCCGGTTCTCCACGTCGAGCTCCAGGATGCGGTTCATCCGCCGCAGGTCGATCTGCACCACGTTGTCGAAGCCCGCACCGGCATGTGCTCCCCAGCCGGTGGCGAAAGCCTTGAAGCGCAGGTGGTGGCGGTTGCACGCCTGCACCACTGCCTGGATCTCAGCTGTATCGCCCGGCATCACCACCGCAATCGGGCGGTGGATCCACACGCCGACCTCCACCTTGTGGAAGGGCTGGGCGGCGTAGGAGTCGAGCACATGGGGATCAGTGCTGACCCATCGCTCCCCCACGGCCGTCCGCAGGTCGGCAAGTGCCTCCGTATCGATCGGTTCGCCGATGAGATCGTCGGTGTTCACGGTCATGGCCGATCCTCCTCGGTGCCGGATCCGGTGGATGGGGCAACGGCGACGACGGACCGGTCGGCGTCTGCGAGCTGCAGCGCGGCAAGTTCGCTGATCCCGACGATCTCAAGAACACGGTCCTCGCCGTTGGCTCTCATCTGCTCGAGCGCCGTGGTGAAGTTGGTGACGCACCAGGGGCAGCTTGTCGCCAGGGTGTCTGCCCCGGTTGCCAGGGCCTCCTCGAGTCGCTCGGTCGCCACTGAGAGGGAGAACTCCCCGGAACCCTCCGCGCAACCACCGCCCGCGCCACAACACCAGGAGAACTCACGGATCCTTTGCATCTCGACCAAGGTGACGCCCGGAAGGGCCACCAGGACCTCGCGAGGGGCGTCGTAGCGGCCGCCACGACCGTCGCGGCGGGTGGCATCGGGACGGTCGATCTTCGGGCCCTCGAACTCACCCGCGTAGTCCTCGCCCCGTCGGCCCAGGTGGCACGGGTCGTGGTAGGTGACGACCCGCTCGCGTACGACGTTGCTGGTGATGACGGGCCTGTTGCCCGGTGGCCTCAGCACCGGCGGTGTCGCCGTCAACGTCGTGATCGGTGACGCCGGCGGGGGTCGTGTTCGAGAAGGTGCCGGTCAGGGTGCCTTCTCGGACGGCCTCGGCGGCGATCTCGCTGATGTGGCGCACCGGCACCCCGAGCTCCTTGCCGTTCCGGGGGTACAGGTAGTTGAAGGCCCCGAAGCAGTCGGCACAGGCGACGGCGACCATCGACGCGCCACTGGTACGAACCCTGTTGACCATGTCGTCTCCGAAGTTGTGCAACTCGCTGTCGAAGCCGCACTCGTATGCCCTCTGGCCGCAGCAGGCTTCGGCTGTCCCACTGGTTCCGACCCGCTGGCCGGTCGCCTGGAGGATCTCCACAGCGGCCAACAGGTCGGCATGCTGGGTCTCGTCGTACGACAAGCGGCAGCCGACGTGGAAGAGGATGTCGACCTGCTCGGCGTTGGCGTCGAGCAGGTCGGTGCCTGCGCTCCAGTCGGCACGGTTCCCGCGGGGCAGGCCGAACACGTTGTTCTCGGAGCGCATGTTCTCCACGAGCGCGAGGTGATCGAGACGGGCGTGCCCGAGCTCCACGGCTCGTGCCCTGGCCTCGTGGAACACCTCGGTCGGGTCGATGTCGTTCCGGTAGACCTTGCAGCCCACGTCGCACCCGCCGCACATGGTGCAGGCGTAGAAGATGTCCGCGGCGGACTCGTCGAAGTCGGTGCGGCCGTCGAGGATCGACAGAGCCACGTTGAGCTTCCCGGATCCGGAGTAGGCGTGGAAGTCGTTGTACCAGATCGACGGGCAGACCTGTGACCACCGTTGGCTGCGGATCTGCGCCAGGGGTATCCACTTGCACGAGGAGCAGCGTGAGCAGCCCTCCATGTCGTGACGATAGGAATCGAGGCTCATGACGCGCTCACCTCCTCGAAGGCCGCTGCGAGAACGGCAGGTTCGAAGCAGCCGGTACCCGGGGAGAGCACGCCATGGGGGTCGAGCACCTCCTCGACCTTCTGAAGCGTGCGTACGACGTCACCGCAGCGGGCGAAGGTGGGGGCTACGGCTGCCCCTGTGGGTCGGCTGAAGAACGCGCCGGCATCGATGAGGTCCTCGACGAGCTGGGTGGTTCCTCATCGAGCCTCTCGGCTTCTGCGGGTGTGGTGAAAGCGGTGAGCTCGACGTGGCAGGTGCGACCCTGGTTCAGGGGGCTGGAGGTATGCGGCGATCGAATCGCGGGTGAGGCCGTTCTCCCATCGTGTGCGGACCACGTCGACCAGCGGAGCTGCCCGATCCATCGTGGTGAGGAACGACAGCTCCCGAGCCGTGCCTGTCGCTGCGAGCTTCCAGTCTTCGAGGTCGTCCGGCAACCTCGGCAAGGAGAAGACAGCCAGGGAAAGCGCCTCGGCAGGCGTGTCGGTGAGGTCATCAACCTCACTCCCGCGGATTCGGCCAACTCCGCGACCTGATGGAGTTGCATCGTCAGGGACTCCTCTGGCCGCCGACGGAGCGAGCAGACCCGCAGCAGCACCACCCAGTCGTGCCCGGTCCATCTGCAGGAACCCCCAGCGCCGCCGCCAGCGTGCGTCGAGCCCGCAGCGGTCGAACACGACGATCTCATCTCCCAGCCTGCGCCGTGTGACCGCCGCGAGGAAGCGTGCGATGGCGCCCAGTTCGGGGGAGCTCACCAGGAGGTCGCGGTGCAGCTCGGCTCGGAGCTCGAGGCGCAATGACACCCAGGTGGCGATCCCCAGGGCTCCCTGGGATCCCTGAGCGAGCTTGGCGAGGTCGGTCTGCGCTGGACCGAGAGGGTTCTTCTGGAACATCCCGGCGCGCCACTGCTCCTCGAGGGTGGCACCGGGACCGGCCGCGCTGCCCGTTCGGAACCGGTCGCCGGTTCCGAACCACAGCTCGGCGCACAGCATGGGATCTGTGAAGTCCCAGTGGTGACGAGGCGCAATCTGTGGTTCGCGATCCATCTGAGAGGCGACCACCGACTTCCCCCTTCGGGGGGAGCAGCGGATGACAGAGCCTGAGTCCCTCGGCATCCAGCAACGGCTGGAGCTGGTGGTAGGTGACGCCGGCCTCGACTATTGCGACCCGTTCACGTGCGCTGACCAATGGCACGTCGCCGAGGCCGGACAGGTCGATGAGGCGGCTGCCGGGGCCGGCAACCGCTCGGCGGTGGCGAGCGGTGCCCGTCGAGGAGCGCGGCACGAGGCCGTAGCCCCCGCTCGCGGCCTCCTGGATGTGGCGACCGAGGTCCGCCGCGGCGGCAACGGTGACGACGCCGGCGTCGGCCGATTCGGCGATCGGTGGGGTGGTCGCGATCCTGGATCCTCCTTGTGCGAAGCAGGTCCTGGATGCCTGGTCGCGCGGTTGATCACCTCGATGCCTGCTGCCACCATCGCGACGCGGGCGAGGTCGAACAGCTCCTCGAGCCGGTCGGCGTCGTCGTCCACCTCGTGGGCCACGAAGATCCCGTCGAGTTGCACCAGGAGCAACCGGGCGAGTTGGTCGTGCGCAGCAGCCAGCTCCGGTGTGGCGCCGCCAGGCGCGAGTGGCGTCCGATCGATGCGGCGATCAGGTCGACGGCCCGGCGACGGGCCTGCTGGACAGCACCTCTGACCGCCCGGTCGGGGTGGCTACGGTCGAGGCCGAGCCAGAGCATCAGCCGAAGGGCGTGCGGCTCGTTGCGATAGGCCTTGGTCATCACCTCGAAGAAGCGCTCCAAGTCGGCGGCGGGCGCAAGCGGGCATTGGCGCCGACGTCGGGGCCGGGCGCTCCCCCATTGCTTGAACCAACTCGGCGTACCAGCGCTCGATGCTGCGTTCCACGATGGCGGCGAGAAGGCCGTCCTTCGAGCCGAAGTGCCAGTAGATGGCCGTAGGTGCCAGCTCTGTGGCCTTGCAGATCGAACCGATCGAGGTGGCGGCAAACCCCCGCTCGGCCATGAGCTCCGTGGCGGCGCCGAGGATTGCCTCTTTGGATGTGCTGGAGCGCACGCCGGCGGAGTGAGAACCGGCGGCACCTCGGCGGCGCGGATGGTGAGGGGCATCGTCTTCGTGTGCCACGTCTCCTCCTCGTCTGCAGCGGCCCTTCGAGCCTGTAGTGAATGCTACGGTCAGTATGTAACCTTCGCTACGGGAAGGCAAGCGAAATGTTCGGCGCGGCCCTGAGGCCCGTAGGCCACCACTACTCCCCCGCCGCGGAAGGCGCGGCGCTGGTTACAGCCGGAAACCCGCTCTCCTATTGGGCGGTGCACCTAAGGGCGCACCGCCTCAGGCACACTCCCGGCGGCCCAGGTGTCGATGACGGTGAAGGCGAGTGCCTTCGCTGCGTCGATCACCGCCCGGTCCCCCGAAGGCCCGCGTGCATGTTCCGCGAACTCCGGCGTATGGATAGCCACGCCGGGCGGTGCGACCGCGATCATCGGGTGGATCGAGGGGACCTCGTGGCTGATGTTGCCCATGTCGGTGCTGCCCACGACCGGGGTTGCATCGCTCGGATCGAGGTTGCGCCCAAGGGCGGTGATGTTCTGCGCGTACCGTGACAGGAGCCATTCGTCGGTGATCATCTCCGAATACGCCGGATCCTGCCACCTGTAGGTCATCCTGGCGCCGGTGGCGACCGCACCGGATTCGAGTGCGGCTACGACGCGTGGCTCGAGTGCGTCCAGGGATGCCGTGTCGGGCGCTCGAACGTACCAGTGCATCGATGCGTGGGCCGGGACGATGTTGGGCTTGTCCCCACCGTCGACGAACACACCGTGGACCGTTCACGCTCACCGATGTGCTGACGGAGAGCGGCCACCGCCATGTAACCCAGCACCGCGGCATCCAGCGCGTTCACACCCTTTTCGGGTGCGGCCGCAGCATGCGCCGAGCGGCCTCGTAGGACACATGCAGCTGATGCACTGCGATGCTGTCCATCGAGGAGAGGTGCGTGGTCGGCGGGATGGACCATCAGGCCGCCACCAGCCCCTCCAGGGCCCCTTCGCGGGCCATGAGCACCTTGCCTCCGCCACCCTCCTCCGCGGGTGTGCCGAGGACCCCTGATGCGCCCACCTGCGTCTTCGGGAGACAACGTGCCGCAGCGACGCCCGCTCCGAGCCCGGCTGCGGCGATGACGTTGTGGCCACAGGCATGACCGATGCCAGGAAGGGCGGTCGTATTCGCAGATCACCGCCATCTCCTCACGATTGTGGGTTCCACCTCCCACAGGCCCTCGAATGTGGTCTCCGGCTGCAGGCGGACCAGTCTGTGTCGTGTTTTTGCTGTGTGGGCCTCGGACGACGCCTCCGGTTGTGAGCGGGTCGTGC
Source organism: Microthrixaceae bacterium (assembly GCA_027493675.1). GTDB lineage: Bacteria > Actinomycetota > Acidimicrobiia > Acidimicrobiales > Microtrichaceae > JAMLGJ01. The sequence goes on from JAOSKI010000002.1 coordinate 150,416, forward strand.
GCATGATTCTCCGCGAATACTGTCTCGGGATGCTCCCCACAGGTCTTAGTGGAGGATCCCGGTGAGCTCGTCCGTCGATCGTCGATCAGCGAGCCTCGCACGGTCCTTCAGGCCCCTGGAGGTCCACCCCGAGGCGCGCTCACGTGGCGCATCGTATCCATGTTCCGGAGGGTACTGCCGACAGCGTGACGACGGTTCGACGCACCGGAGCCGATGGGTCGGCGTCAAGGCGACCCTGGGGTAGTCCGTGTTCGAGCACGATCTTGCCGGAGGCTGGTTTCCTTCGCGCAGCCGCTCCAGGGGCTCGTGGATACTCCGACAGGGCAGTATCTCGTCGATGACCATCTCCAGGCCGTCGGCCGTGAAGTCGGCAGCGGGCTCCTCCTGAACTTCCGCGTCTTTGCCAACTGCGGATGATTTGAGTTGCTGAAGAACAGCCGTGGCAACTCGAGCTCCCACCTTGGAGCCGCTGGTGCCGCCGCAGATGCACATGCGACCGCCAAGCCTCGCGCGTACGTATCGCAGGCTCCACACCTGCAGGCCCGATGCTGTCCACGACCCGTCGGCCGACCGGGAACGTTCCTTGCTGTCGAGCGTCAGGGCTGGCCCTGAAGCTCCAGCGCTCTTGCACGCTTCTCAGGGGTCATGAAGTGACCGCTACCTCGGCTCCCAGGTTTAGCGCTGGCACGAGGCTCATCGCCGCAGTTGCAGACACCGCCACCGATCCCAGTGACCAGCGACCTCGCTTGCGCTTCAGGTGGGGCCCGACGTAGAGCCTCCCACGCCGTGGTGAGACAGACCGGGTGTGTGGCCACCTCCGTCCAGGTGCGTTCGGGTCTTGTGTCCCAGTTACCAGGTTAACCTTATGTGCAATGG
>JAOSKI010000003.1 GCA_027493675.1 Microthrixaceae bacterium
TCCGCCACCCTGTCAGCTCCCCCGACGACGGGTCTTGGCCCTCAGCACCGACCTGGCGCGTCGGCCTCGACCACGCCGATCAGCCCGGAGCCGCCCGCTCCCCCACCGACCCACCGCCCGGGCGCCTCCCCGAGCCCAGGTAGTGGTCATCGCGCTCGTTGGCGATGACCTCCAGGTAGTACGCAGCCGAGTCGGGGCCACCGAGAACTTCGAGATGCTCAACACACCCACGTAGGCCCCTCGGCACGGGCGAAACTCGCGTGCGACGGGCAATCACCCCGAGATCAGCCACCCCGAACTGCGGCCACGACCTCCCGCGCGACCTCCCGTTCCACGAACGGGGACCACCCTGAGACCTCCCGTTCGCCGACGGGAGGTCCACCGCACCCCGGTGCAGGTGTGTGTGTGTGTGTGTGAAATCGGAGGGCTCGGACCGGGAGGACGCTCTGATGGAGGCGCCGCCAGGACTCCAGCAGGCGGAGCGAGTCAGCGAGTTGCGTGCTCGGCGTTGAAGTCAGCTTCGGTCACTTCGGGCAGGTCTTGGGTCTGACCGACAACCTCGACCGAGCAGGAACAGCGCGGTGAACTCGTCCTGCTCGCCGTCCCACGTCGGGTTGAGCTCGAAGTAGTCGTCGAGAAGTCGCTTACCCACCACGCCGACGGCCGAAGTCATCACAGCGAGAAGCCTCTCCTCCACGACCGTCAGGTAGTCGCCGTCGATCACGAGAGCTCGGTCCGCTTCGATGGCCCCACCCAGCCGGTGCCGGTCAAGCCGCGACAGCACGCCGGAACTGTGCGCGATCACATGCCGGATCTGCCAGAGCTTCTCAAGGTCGGCGACCGACAGTGTTGTCCAGGGGGTTGATCCCAATCAGCTTGCAGAACCGCTGGTTGACCTCCGTCGGCGCCTGCCGCGCGTTCCACTGGCTCGCAAAGACGTCCCCGGCACCGGCGACGTCTCGGTTCGCCAAGATCAGCTCCGGCCTGATCGTGAGCTTCGTGTCGCCCTTGAGCCGGCCGTCGTAGCGGCTCGTGCGGTCGATAATGCGGGCGTAGAGAGACTTGATGCTCAGTTCGAAAGAACTCAGTAGCACGGCATACGTCGCTCCACACACCGTGTGGTAATGCCGACGACGGGTCGCAACGTACGCATTGTCGGGTAGGCGTCCGTCGGCGTAGTCAGCCGCCAACACGAGGTCGCGGGCACGAGCCTTGAAGAACGAACCTGGGCTTCGCTCGAGCTTGTCCGAGAGCCGCTGCTCACGTTGGGCAGTGCCATCGCTTGTCCCAGGGGAGCGCTATCGCCATCGCTACAACTCCAACGCCGCCTGTGTCGGGCCGCGGCCTCCAGTTGGGGGCTTACGAAGCTCTGCCGGTGGCTCCGGTAGGTCCGACGCGGCGATGAGCGGCCCCGCAACGACTCGGTCGAGAAGGTCGATGCCTCGGGGTTGGAGATCGATCGTTCGCTGGAGCACGGAGAGCAGTTCGAGCAGCTCGGTGGTCCACTCGTCGGCCCATGAGGTGGGCCGAATCTGATCCAGGGGCGAGCTGCTGCTCGCCGCGCGGCCTGCGCCTCTCGCCGTTCGATAGCCGAGCCACTTCTTCACGACCGCCATGCCGCTGACCTCGAACGCCCATACTTCCGGCGTGACTCCGGTGAGCTTCCCGTCGCCGATCCTGAGGCTCTGGGTCCCGGCGTCGTACTCGATGTCGTTGGGCCTCTCGGGAAGCGTCAACCTCCCGTCCACGGCGATGCTCGGCAGGAGGGTCCCGAGGACGCCATCGTGACCCTCGCTGAAGCGCTCGCCGTAGGTGTGCAACCAGAGCAGCTCTCTGCCAAACGCTACGGCCTCGGCGAACAAGTCCGCGTCCGCTGTGAGTGGGATTCGTGGACCCGGCGTCAGCAGCTCCTCAGCGAATCGTTCGGTGTAGTCAGCACCTCCAAGCACGGCGTACACGTAGGCGAAGAGGTCCTCTATGGCGGCAGTGGCCCCAGGACCCAGGCCCTCGCCGATCGCCCCAAGGGCCTTGGGGTCCGCATTAGGTGTCCCTCTGGCATCTCGGTAGAGCGGCACGACGTCCTTCGCTCCGAACGAGCCACGAAAGTGATGCTTGTCGGGGACCGATGTCGCAACTGTCGCTCCCGGTCCCCGGCCGATGCTGCTCGTGAGCAGGGAAGTCAGGAAGATCTGCTGGTCGGACACCGAAGCCCAGAGTGATGGACTCTCTGTCTTCGCAAGGCGGGGGTCAGCAAACGCCCACTGCCGATCAAAGGAGCGTGGAGCGAACCTCACGATCGGCTCCGACGGCGCGCCTGGACCGAGGTCAACGAGGCGGGGCAAGCCTGGCACCCGGGTGGTGATGGATCGGCCATGACGAGGTGTGACGTAGGCGTCAGCACGTGCCGCCGGGTCCTCGATGGCGACGAACGCGCTCCATCGATCCACAAGCAGGTCGTGCGTAGGGGCGACTGGCCACGTCCTGTTCCACATGCATCCGGGCTGTTGCCATGGGAACAGGTCCGTCAATGCTGGATAATCCAGCCAATCCTGCCCACCTGCAACAGGTTCGAAAGGGTCAAACCATCCGCCGGGGAGCCTCTGTCCAGCCCTCACCATCTGGGGTCAACCCATCACCCGCCCCGAGCCAATGGAGCTTGTTGATGCGCGAGTCCCAGATTCGGCGGTACCACACCTTGGCGGGGGTGCCGCCGTCGCCTTGACCGGAAGCGACCGATCGTAACGATGGCCACAGGAGTTTCTATATCGAAGATGTTCTCGTCGGGTCGCGCCCCACGATTGTCACCGCCAAGGTCCGTAACCCAGATCTCATCGGCCACCTGGCGCGCCATCTGCCGAAGGCCGAGGAAGCCGGACCCTTCAGCCAAGAACTCGGGTGATCAGCGAGATCACACCAGGTAGACTGGGACGGTCTTCGAACACCTTCCAGATGGCCCAGCGCCAGAAGTAGACGTACTTGTTGTAGAGACTTGCGTGGGCACTGAAGATCACGTGCTCCCGCGCCGGATCGAGGATGTCATCGAAAGGGCTTCGCCCACCTGACCGGTCGGTGATCCAGCCGCCGATCCCGTCATCCTGCGCGACGCGGTCGTACGGCGGATTCCCGATCGCAACGGTTGTCCGAACCGAGCGCTTCACATGGTCGGCGCGCTCGCCTTCGACGGAGATCGGATCGGCCTCGATCGACAACTGGCCGGAGCCACCCCGCTGCAGGGTGTCGGTGAGGTAGATCGCGAGGTCCGCCCCGTCGATGTCCACCTCGTGCAACTCGAGTGCCGTCTTGAGGTGGGCGATGGCGTACGGAGCGAGCATGAGCTCCAGGGCATTCAGACTCGGCAACACAACCTCTCTGGCGTGGACCGACCAGTCCGCCTCACCGTGCACGGCGACGTAGGAGTCCCGTGCTCGACGAATCCACTCGACGAGGAACGTGCCCGTGCCGGTAGCAGGATCGAGCATCGACACGAACGGAGCCCCGGGATCGATCACGCCGGGAGAGCCAGCCCGAGGCGGCCGGCGAGATCACCCCAGGTCGTTGGGTCGGCGACTCCCAGAGGTAGGCCGAGCCGCTCCTTCAAGACGGCGTCGACCATCCCGACCATGTGCTTCACCGCCGCTTGCGGCGTGTAGAACGCGCCGACCTGGATCTTCATCTCCGGGTCGTAGGCAGCAAGGAAGTCCTCGTAGAAGTGAATGACCGGATCGCCGCCCTTCTCCGTCGCTCCGAACCGGTCGAGCACCGCCTCGATGTTCGATACCTTCAGGTCTGCGACGAGCTGTTCGAGTTGGTCGTCGCCATCGAGCTGGACAGCGTGGTCGTGAACCTCCTCGAAGAAGGCCGTGAGGGAAGGGGTTGGCAAGCGGTATCGACGACAACGTCGGACTCGCTCCGAAGGCAACCGGGTCGGTCACGCGGCTGGTGAGCGCGCCGTACACGAGAGTTTGGGCGCACATGTCGGCGAACTGGGCGGGCGTGACCGATGCGACCAGCTCCTCTCGCACCTCGCCCAAGAGCGTGCTGAAGGGACCGGTGCCGACCTCAGCCGAAAGCGCCGCGGTGATGTTGTTACGGACCTGGGTTGCGGTCGTGGCCATCCGTTCGACGAGCTTCGTCGTGGTGGCGATGACCTCGCCATGGCGGAGCTTGAAGGCGGCTCGCCACTCCTCCCGCCACTCATCGACGGCCGCAGGGTCATCGGGCCAGGCGAGGGTGTGGCAGCAGCTCGGTGGCGAGTCGCTTCAGGTGTTGGATGGGCGACTGACCGGGGCGCCATGGGATGGATCGGATCTCGGTGGGCTTGTCGTCCTGCTCGAAGAAGGCGATGAAGTGCAGCTCGACGGTATCGCCCGTGCTGGTGGTGATGATGAAGAGGAGGTCGTCGAGCGTCCAAGTCTTGAGGTGCCCGAGCCCGAGGTGCGCTTCTTGGTGACAAGCTTGTCGAGGAGCCGGCGGAGAGCCGTGAGCGGGAGTCGGGGACCGTCGAACTCGAGGAAGAAGATCCCCCACGGCTGGGCGGTCTCCAGCGGGCGAAGCTGACGAAGGGATGCGAGGTGCGGCACGTTCGGGCGGGAGCCCGAGCTCGTCGGGGTTCCATTCGAAGGTTGCCTCTTCGAGATCCCCGGCGTCGATCGGCCAATCGAGCTCGTCGGCGAGGAACTCAATGACATCCTCGAACGAGGTGATCTGGCGGAGGTGATTCGGGTCGAGGATCGTCATGGCGCGGCGTTGAGCTCCATCCAGCACACGAGCGAGGGCTTGGGTGCTCCGATCGGCACGTCGAGTTGCTTCAGGTAGGTGTTCTTGATGTGCTTGAGCACACTGTCCCGAATGGTGACCAGCAGCGCTCGCTCGGCACGGCACACTCGAGGAGTGTCCGGCGCTGACCTGATCGCCTCGGCGATCTGGCGAGCATCCTCCAGCAGCGCGCGCCTCGGGCAGCGTGTGCAGATACCAGCGGGTGACCCCGACCTCGAGAGCGAACTCACCGGACTCGGAGTCGAGCGCTGGCAAGCGGAAGCAGAAGAACACCCCTTCAGCATCCTCGGACACGCGTTCCCGACCGGAGAAGATCGCCCGCGGGAAACCAGCGAGTCGTTCCTCCAGGCCCTCGTGTTGGTCGAGAAGCTGTTGGTACTCGAGGTGAAGCTGCTCCTGAATGCTGGTCTCGCCCTCGTAGGCGACGTTGAACTCCTTGAGGGCCTCATAGTCATCCTCGGGCTTGAGGAGCTTGCTGCCCTCGATCCCGAGAGTCTTGGAGATCAACAACGTCTTGTGGCTCACCCGGTTGTAGAGACGGAGCAGAGTGTCGAGGTCGTTGGGCGGCAGGAAGTTCCAGAACGCGACCTTTCCCGGTGCTTGGCCGTCTCGGGATGATCAGCGACGAGCTTCGCCTCGATGTCGGGGTTGAGGCGTCGATCCACACGGCCGATGCGTTGCATGAGCCGCACTGGGTTCCAGTGGATGTCGTAGTTGATAAGCCGGGTCGCGTCCTGGAGGTTGAGGCCCTCGGATAGAACATCGGTGGCGATGAGGACCCGCGTCTCCTCCTGTCCGTCCTCCTCCAGGTCCGCGGATGTGATCCCGTTGTAGTAGGGCGAGAACCGCCGGATCGCGTCAGCACGGTTGACCTTCGAACCGCTGTCCAGTTCAGCGACACCCTCGATCCCCTCCTTCTCCAACTCCCTTCGCAGGTACCGGGCAGTGTCAGCGAACTCAGTGAAGATCAGAACCTTGCGATCAGCCATCTCTTTGGACTTGAGGAGCCGCACCAGCTTCTTCAACTTGTCGTCGTGGAGAGGGCTCAAAGGAGCGGGACTCGTCGAGCAGCGTGGCGATCTGGTCCAGGTCGAGGTAGGTCTCGGCAAGGATCTCGGGGACGTCATACTCGTCTCTCGGGAGGAGCGTCGCCCTCTCCAACAGCTCGGGCGGCACGATGTCCTCGTTCTCCTCGCCGGGCTCCTCGTCATCACCCCACAGAGCTAGTTGACGAACGCGGGTGTGGGTTAGCAGTTCCTCGTGCTGTTGCGTCCAGCGCTCGAAGCGCTTCACCTCGGCGTCGGACTCGCTGTTCACCTGAACGAAGGCAAGGAGCTTGCGAAGCAGCCGGTCGCAGGACAGCTCGAAGGCGTAGACGGAGCTCTCGAATCGCTTCAGGAAGTTGGTGCGGATGAGTCCGACGACCTGCTGCTGGCGGTTCTCCTCGATGGGATCGATCGAGGCGTCGCCACCCGTGTAGTAGGCGAGCGGGTAGTACATCGGCAGGGCGAACAGCGGCTTCTGCTTCTGGAAGGCGGTATCGACCAGGTCGAGGAGCTTCCCGTAGCTCTTGCGGATCGAGTAACCCGCGACTTTGGGGTCCTCCCTCTTCGGGAAGACAGCGGCGTCGCCGGTCTCCTGTAACTGGCTGGCCCGGGCATACGCACGGCTGCGTTGCACGACGAGGCCCTTGAACAGCTCGTCGCCGGCCAGCAGCTCGGTGGCCTCCTCGGCTGCCTCAGCCTCGGGGACGTCGTCGCCGATGCGCTGCTTGAGGGTCTTGGTGATGGAGTTGAGCCGACCGCTCAGGCTGGTGACCCCGAGCGTGCGGGCGAAGTGGGCGTCCTCGCCTTGGCTGGAACAGCTCGACGAGGTGCTGAAGTCGTTGAGGGAATTGTTGATCGGTGTTGCGGTCAGCAGGTAGACGCTCTTGTGCCGTCCTTCGTTGATGAGGTCGTAGAGCTTGTAGTAGCGGGACCGGGTGAACGGGTCCTCGGGATCTCCCCGCTTGCCGGTGTTGCGAAAGTGGTGCGCCTCGTCAATCACCACCGCGTCGGCCAACTCGGTGATGCGCTCGAACCGCTCGGGGAACTCGAGGGCCCTGGTGAGGTCGGTGTGGCTGAACACCGACAAGTTGGAGAAGTCGGCTGAACCGTCGACACCCCCGATGTGCGGGAGGTGCCGTTTCAGCTCGGGCACCCACACGGAGTCCTTCACCGACTTCGGGGCGAAGAGCACAACACGCTTGTTCTCATGGAGGATCAGTCGCTCCAGCAGCATCAAGCCGACGTAGGTCTTGCCGAGACCAACGCCGTCGCAGAGGAATGCGCCACCGTGCTTGCGGGCGATCGCCACCATCGCCCAGTAGCCCTCCTGCTGATAGCGATCGAGCTTGGAGAACACCCGGGAGATCTGGTTGTCGAACACGTCGTCAGTCGGATCCAGCTCACTGAACATCGCCCGGAGCGCCTGGGCGTACACCTCGAAGGGCGTGGAACTCCTGGGCATGGCGCTGGATCACCCTCACCACATCGGGCGACACATCGACGGCAGCGCTCCAGTGCTCCTCGTACCACTCCTGTAGCTGAGCGACCTCCGAGCTGCTCTCGATCTTGATGTTCAACTCCACGTTCTGCGTGAGCCCCGGCCGGGTGAAGTTGCTCGACCCAACAAGCGCCTGGGAACCGATCACCTCGAAGCGGCCGTGAGTGATGTAGGTCTTCGCGTGAAACTTGTCCTTGTTGTAGACGCGGCACTCGATCTGGCCCGACGCCAGTGCGGCCACGATCGCGTCAACACCGGTGAGGAACGGATCACGCTCCTTGTCGTCCTCGATGCTCTCATCAAGGCGATCCTCGGCCCGCTGCTTGACCGCCAGCAACATGGCCTTCTTGGTCCGATGGGTGACCTCGTCGCCCATCAGGATCCGGATCTTGTCGAACTTCTGCCAGTGACCATCGAGGTCGAGCAGGGAGCCGATCTCGAAGTAGCCGGTGGCGATGTCGATGCTGCTCGCCAGCTCCGACCACTCACGCAAGTAGTCGAGCCCGTTCCGCCCGCCCTCGCTGTTGTCAACGATGAACAGCGGGCCCTCAGCCACGATCGACCTCGTTCGATTCAGAGCCACCTGGTGGCAACTCGCGTTGGGCGTCGAGCGCAGCGTGCTCGCGCAGTGAAGTCGCGCAGATAGGGCATCGTGAAGTCGACCCTTCCATGACCAACCGGCTCGATCAGCTCCGATGCGATGAGACGCAGCCGATACTGGCTGGCGTAGTTGGCGTCGACTTTCAGCCGCGAGCCGATGTCGCTCATCTTCGAAGGCCCGTCATCGTGCGCCATCGCAAGCAGGAAGGTGCGCGCAACCCCAGGAAGGTCAGCGAGGGCCGGCTCGTGGACCAAGGACCCGAGACGGCGACGAGCCGCAACGATCCCTGCCTCGACGTCGTCCTCGGAGATGTCGCGGTGGCGGGGCTGCTGTCGCCAGATGTGGTAGCCGACGAGCTGGATGAGGAACGGGTAACCACCGGTGGCCTCCGCCGCGCGAGACGCGAGCTCAGGGTCCGATCCCGCGCTCGGCGCGCTCGATCGGTTCGGTGATGGCCGTCGCCACCTCAGGGGAACGCAACCGGCCCGAGCGAGTGCCGGTCGGCGCGGCGAAGGAACGTCAGCACATCGTCGTTCAGCACCGCGCTGACCGCAGACGGCAGCCCGGCACCGACGAACGCTATCTCGCGTTCCTCCCGCACGAGGTGCTGCAACACCGTCGCCACCTCCCGCAACTCCGGGACGACCTGGTGGTGGATCTCATCGAGGGTGAGGAGCAACCCGGCACCGTTGGCGGCGAGGAGATCACATGCGGCGGTGAGCTGGGTGCGAAGCGCAGGCGAGACCTCGTGCGCCTCGCTGGTCTCCCACGTCGCGCCCCCGAGTCCCATCGGCGCGTTGACGCCGGTCACCTTGGACTTCACGCCGTCCGGGTCGATCTCGCTGAGCAGCGCCGGCAGGTGTTCCCGAACGAGGCGGTTCACCAACCCCTCCGTGGCAGTCTCGGAGATGACCCGCCACCCCTGCTGGCGAGCGAGGTCCTCGACCTCGTTCAGCATCACGGTCTTCCCGGTTCCCCGCGCTCCCGTGTATAGCGTCATTCGGCCCGGCGCGCCGGGGCCGTCCTCGAGGGCGCCGACGAAGTCTTCGAGCAGGTCCGACCGACCGACCAGCAGAGGTGGGGAGACGCCGAACGTCGGCGTGAACGGATTCCGGGCCACGACGGCACCCTACCTCGCCCAGCCATTAGAGGTTGTTAGATCTGTTAGAGATCGTTAGAGCCCGGAGGAGACCGCCTGGGAACGCCCCGGGTGATCGGGTCAATCCAGGAAGTAGGAGTCGTTCATCTCGGGGTCCGGCTCAGGTCGGGTCGCACGATGGCGATCGCACCGTCCGTGAGTGCGAGCTGGTGTTCCGCCTCCGCCAAGGCGTTCACATGCTCCCACCTGAGCCGGCGAGAGGTAGAACGACAGTTCCTTGACGCGGTCGTAGGCCTCCGAGAATGCAGCAGGTCTATCTTCGGCCGCGGCGTCTTCCGAGCAGCAACAGGGCGTCCTCAATCGATTGCCGGCGCACCTTGGGCATGAGGTGCGGGACCAAGGTCACGTCGCCGTCCTCGGACACGATGACAACGACGGTCGGGCAAGGAGCCGACCGCTGGTACCGGTGAGCGGAGTTGGCGCGCTCCACGAGACGGATCGCCGTGAGGCGACACCTCGCCATCGAGATCGCGCCGATCGCGTGGCAGACCCCTCCCGGGTCGACCAGGACGGCGCCATCGATCTGCGCTAGTGATCAAGAAGCTCCGGGGTCGCCTGTGTTGGCATGACGGTTGTCGCCTGTCCTCCCAGCCGGGCCGCCTCGGAAGCCGCGTCCGCCGACACCACCAGCGTCGTGCCATGACGAGCGGACGTCGCGGCTCGTACCAGGGGGACGAGCGCGTCCACATCAGCCGCTCCACCCAGCACGCGGTCGAACGCATCGACCAGAGCATCCTCGTCCAGGGTTGGCCGGGGAAGCGCCGGGCGTCGATAGTCGAATCTCAGGAGCACGCCGTCAGTCCCCCGCAGTTCCCACGTCGCATGAGCAGTGATCGCGATCTCGAAGACGTCAGGGCGAGGGGACCCACTACCCGCCCGAGCCCGTACACGCCATCAGCGTGGACCAGAAGAGCGAGCGCATCGTCGCTGATCTCGAGCAACTTTCGTACTCCCCGGGCCGCGCTTAGCGGCACGGGACGGTCCAGGCGCATCTTGACATCCAGGTCGCCGTGCTCTGGGTTCACGAGGAGCAGTCGACCGTGAGCGGTCGAAGTCTCGTACGTGCGGATGGCGATCTCGCTCAGGGGCTCACATGGACGGAAGTACGAGAAGTTCCAGGTTCGAAAGAAGCATCCGCCCGCAAAGTGCTCTGCGGCCTCCATTGCGAGTCACAGGGATGAACGCCGAATCGCCGAGAGTCCGGGCTCTCGCTGACCAAAGGGCGACGTCTGCCTCCGTCAGCACCAGGTTGATCAACTCCCCAATGTACGAGCTGGGCGCCGGGAAGCGATTGACATCCTCACCCCTCGATCCGCGGCAGCCCGTCAAATCGTGGCGCCGTCGACAGACATAAGGCAGTTGTGCACCTCGAATCCGTCAACGAAGCCGGCAGTGCTGACGACGACTCGCTTTCCCGGGAACGCGCCGCTCGCTTCTGCGACTTCAGCGATCGCCTGAGCCCGGGCGCGCCTTCTCAACCAAGCTTGGCGGCGCTCGTGAACACCCGGGTCGGTGTTGAAGATCCGTCGCTCGGGGTCGAGCTCGTAGAGCTCCTCCACCCGCGGGCCGATATCACGGAGATCGGACGACCGGAATGCGCCGTCCTCGGGCTCGACGCAGATCGCGTGCGCCTGAGCCGGGTCGACTGCGAAAGCCGACGAGGAAGGCCTCGGGTCGAGGTGCTCCCTCTACCGCCTCGGCGCGCTCGGCTGTGACCTGAAGATCGATTCGGAGGTGCGGCTGCCACGCCCCCATGAACTCGTCGATAGTGCGGCCCACCGGGTTCCAGCCTAAGGACCTGCCGGAGGCAGTACGGCGACCGCTCCCGGGACCCGAGGATGCGCGAGAGTTGCGAGCATTGTCACGGGATCCGCAGCGAACGCTTCCTCGCCCCATGCTTCAAGCAGGAGACAGGACAGCCAATCGAAGGCTCTCCCCCACCGGACAAGGCGAGACGCGGCTCCCTCTTGCAGCCCTCACTCAGCACGCCCACCGCCCGGTGCCGCCGAGCCTGTCCGCGACTCGCCGAATCGCCAGCACAAAGGGCTCGTCCTCGAGCTGCACGTCGGGCGCCAGCTTGCCGAACGGCACCATGGAGTCGTGCTCTTGGCCGCGAGCGGTCATCCAGGCTGTCCAGGCATCGTGAACGTTCTCTGCCGTCACCGCCTGCCCGACGGCGAGGGCAAGGACCGCGCATGCAGCAGCATGAGATCGCCTGCGCCTTCCGACGGCACCAGGTCGGGAGGCAGCTCCCCGCCTGATCTCGTCGGCGACATCGGACAGGTAGCTCACGACATCAACACTCGCGCCCCGAGCGTCAGGTACACCGCGAGGAACAGCAGCGGGACGAGCACGCTCGACGAATCCCAGCTCCGCGTGGCGTCCCTTCCACCAGGGCGGCGACTCGTCGGCCTTAAGGAACTCCCCCTCGCGCTCCGAAGATCCGGACGGGAAGGTGCTCCGCTCAATCTCCGTGATGACCTTGAACTTCGCGACGGTTCAGGTCGCGATAGCTGCGGAGGAGAAGCCACCACGTCAGCGACAGGATGGCCCCGACCCCAGCCGTGCGCGAGTAGTGCGACACCGTCTGGCTTCGGCAAGTCCTGGCTGCCCGCATCCGTCGCGGCTGCCAACAGGCCGACGAAGGCTGCGAGCCCGGTGTTGATGGTCAGGAAGTAGCTGTTCGCCGTCGCCCGGCGCCCTGAGGATTCGGTCTACCTGCTCGACCGCGACCTTGTAGAGGTCGAGGACAACAGGGTCGACCGAAGGGCTATCGCCCACCAGCGATCAGCTTCTTGAGGTTGTCCCACGTCCAGTTGTAAAGATCTTGTCGCTGTCGAGCGCCGCCGTCGGCTTCCGGGCCGTCCCGTTCGGACGTCCGTCCAGCAGGAAGTAGGGCTTCCCCCTCGGATCGTGCGATCCGGATCTCCTCGTTCACGCCCGTGGCGGTGTGGAGTGTGCTCGCCGCAGATCACGATGACCTGCTGAACCCGCTTGATGCGGCGCCGAGCGTCGTCCTTCCAGCCCGGCGAGGGGACCTTGACCGAGTGATCCCTGAGATCTCGAAGGGCGTATCAGGGTTCTTCGCCTGCCCGACCAGCAGGTTCTTGCAGTCCAAGTCATGGTCGTAGTCGAAGCTGATGAACACGGGTGCGAGCGCCATCCGGGAGTCTCCTCGGGGTTGATGCGACTTCAGGACAGCGTACGAGGCCCATGCTTGACAAGAATGGCGACCGGAACGTCCGTTGCGGCCACCGTGCCGGCCACAGCAGATCCAGAGCACGAGAGGTGGTGAGGGAACGATGCAGACGGCGATCGCCGTGTGGGGGAGCCGTGTTGGCCACCGCTTGTGCGTGCGCGCGAACTCCTCACCTGGCGACACGAGCGAATCAAGGTCCAGGTCAAGCTGACGCTTGCGACCGAAGCACTGGGCATCGACGCGGACGACGCCGATCGGCGTCTCGTTCGGATTGAGGACGATCGTGGCCTACCTCAAGGCGTCTGCCTGCTGGTGTCGGTAGCGAACGCCGGCGGCACCCCGTGCAGATCGTCAGCGCATACCGCGGGCGAGAAGTACGAGCACCAGGTGGTGCCGGTGGGGCTGCCGATCGTGCTCGAGCCGAACACCGGGATCGATCTCAGGCTTCAGCCGGAGTGGATGGCGAACGAAGCCAGAGGACCGAAGTCGGTCGGGTCCTAGATGCTCTTGGCCGCCGCTACCCGGTCGGCCCGGAGCTGGTGGAGCCGGTCGTTGCTGCGGTGCAGTACTTCCCCCACCAGTGCGCGCATACAAGCGGAAGGACGGAGCCGACGACGACTCGATGAGACAGTTTGGCAGCGCGTTCCAGGCATTCGATGCGGCGACGCTGATCCGGCTGCCCGACAGGACCCGAACCGAAGGCTCGCTGACGGCAGGGCTACGACCCCCCCCCTTACATCACCCCTATCATTTTTTTTGTCGACACCCGGTTCTCCCTTTTTTTTGTTTCTCTTTTTTTTCCGCTCCGTGATCAGGTTACTGGCTCGGTCCTCCTCAGGCTGCCTGGTCCCTCATGCCCTCGCCCTCTTAGCGGACCCGCCTCGGCCGCTCGGCGTCCTAGCCCTTGCGGAACCCCCACCAGGGCCTCCACCGCTTCGATGGGCGTATTTCAGTATTTTTTCATTCGGTGTAGATTTCCTATTCCGGGCCGGTTCCCTGATCGGTAATCAACTTGATCTGTTGGTATGAATTTCCCACTCCGGAAACGAGGTTTCCTGATCGTACTCACATCTGTATTTTCATCCAGTGTGAATTTCCACTCGAAACTTGGTTTGATGTATATTGATTTTTTCTTAGTTTAGCGGGATCGCCAAATTTATGGGGTATTCGTATTTTTTTCTTCTGGCTTTTGTATATTGATTTTTTTATTTGTATGATTATAGTTTTGTATAGTTGTATTTTTGTGTAAGATTATGAATTTGATCGGTAGTCAACTTGATCTGTATTTGTCATCGCGGTGTGAATTCCCGACTGGCCGGGCCGGGGTTCCGCCGATCGGTAGTCAACTTGACTTGTGTTGGTCATGTTCGTGTGGACCGCCGACATGCCCGGGACCGGGTCGCCCGAACGCCCACGCGGATCAGGGGCCTGCCGCCCTGCCCGCCCCCGATCGTCTCGTAGTACACCCACGGGGTGCGGTCCCCGCCGCCGCCGACCGAACCCAGCAGCACGTTGTTCATGGTCCCCTGGCCTGCGGCCGGCACCCGTTCGGGTACGGCCTGCGCGAGCGTCGCCTGACAGAGGTCGGCCACACGCTGGGACACCTCCACGTTGCCTGCACCCACCGCGACAGGAACGACCGCATCGACCAGCGACCCGGCGGAGGTGAGAACCCTCACCGGCTCCATCACCCCGGCGTTCGCGGGCAGGGTCGGATCGAGCGCCGCACGCAGGGCGAAGCCGACCGCCGACACGGTCACCGCACGCACCGCGTTCATGTTGCCGGGCACCTGGCGGTCGGTACCGGTGAAGTCGAAGGTGATCCGCGGCATGTCAGTGACAGGGTCGCGTTCGACGCTCAGCGACAGGTGCAACCGCGCGCTGCTGCGCAGGCGATCGGCGCCAGTCTGCCGGTGCTGCACCTCACCGGTCAGGGCCGCCGGGTCGACCTGAACCGGCAGCACCGGTCCGGTGGAGTCCAGCATGTCGGTCGCCACCCAGGTCCCTGTCGGCAACGGATCCAGCACCGCCCGGGCGCATCGCGCCGTGGTGCAGCACCGCGTCGAAGGGCGCGCCGGCGAGCTCGGCCAACCGGCGTACACCCACCTCGTTGGCGCCGATCTGCGCCGCCAGGTCACCGCTGCGTTCACCCGGCGTGCGCGAGTTGGCCAACAGCAGCTCACGCACCTCAGGGGTGAACAGCATCGGGGGATCCTGAGGCCTTCTTGGAAGATCTCGGTCGCGTCAGCCGGCATCGACCCCGGAGCGGCACCACCCACGTCGGCGTGATGGGCCCGGTTGGCCACCCAACCGACCAGCTCACCGGCACCCACCGGCCACCGGCTCCCACCCTGCCGCCACCACCCACCGGGGCACCATCGGGCACCGGGGCACCTTTGGGAGCAGCGAAGCATGGAGCCACCAGGGTGATGTCGTTCAGGTGGGTGCCTCCCGGCGAAGGGATCGTTCACGATCGCCTGGTCACCGGGGCCCATCCGGTCACCGATGGAATCGATCACCGCGGCCACCGACGCCGGCATCGAACCCAGGTGCACCGGGATGTGCTCGGCCTGGGCCAGGATCGCCCCCTCCGGGGAAAATACGGCGGCCGAGCAGTCGGCACGCTCGCCTGATGTTGGGACTGAACGCCGATCGTTGCAGGACGGCTCCCATCTCCTCGGCGATCCCCGACAGACGCGCGATCAGGACCGCCAGGCCTGCGGCATCTCCAGCAGCATCGCCAACGGCATCCCCGCGGCATTCGCCCCAGCACCCGCCGGCCGAGCCCCGCCGCCCATCACAGGACCTCCCGGCGCTGCAGCACCAGCGCCCCGAGCGCTCCCCGGCGGCCGTGCCAGCCCTCGGGGATCCAGATCGTGCAGTCGTCACGGGCCACCACCTCGGGACCAAGCACCACCTCGGCGCCCAGGTCGTGCGCGGCCGCCGAGAACACCTTGCTCGCCTCCATAGGCGCAGGCGCAGTGAGCGACACGCGCACCGCGGTCAACTCGACGGGCGTCGAGGGTCGGCTGTAGCCGTTCACCTGCTGGTGGACCTCGTGGAAACCCTCGACGCTGCGCACCCGCAGGTCGTGGCTCTGACCCTGATAACGGCAGTCCAGGAACACCTCCGCTGTCGCGTCGGGGCGACCGAGCGCCCGCCGCGCCTCACCGGTGAGCTCCTCGACACGACCCGCAAGGCCGTGGTGCTCGAGCGGTGTGGGCCAGGAGCGCACGAGCTCCACCCCTCGTGGGCTGGTCAGCAGTCCCACTGCGCTCAGCACACCGGCCATCGCAGGGACGATCACCGTGGCCACACCCAGTTCGTCGGCCACCTCACAGCCGTGCAGCGGTCCCGCCCCGCCGAAGGCCACCAGCGCCAGCGACGCCGGATCGACCCCCGTGCCACCGAGACCCGTCGCAGAGCCTGGACCATCGTGGTGTTGACCACACGCAGCACACCTCCGGGGTCCACCCCGGCGGCTCGCATGGCGTCGGCCGCGGCACGCTCGTCGAGGGTCCCCAGGCCGCTGAACGCGGAGCCGAGCGGGATCCGCCCCGTGAGAAGGTTCGCGTCGGTCACCGTCGGCACGGTGCCACCGCGCCCGTAGCAGACCGGCCCTGGAACCGCGCCCGCGGATCGTGGCCCCACCACCAGCGCCCCACCGGGATCGAGGCCTGCGATGCTCCCACCACCCGCGCCCACGGTGTGGATGTCGAGCGCGGGCAACCTCACCGGGTAACCAGCCACCACCTGCTGCGCGGCCATCTTCGGCGCACCCCCGCTGATGAGGCACACGTCGGTGCTGGTGCCGCCCATGTCGAAGCTCAACGCATCGGGGTACCCGCACGCGGCGGCGACCACCGCCGCAGCGCGCGCCCCTGCAGCCGGTCCCGACAACAGCAGCGACGCCGGCACCTGTGATGCTCGGTCAGCCTCCACCAACGCTCCGCCCGAGGTCATCACCGCTACCTCCTCGGCCATGGCCCGCAGGCCCTTCAGGTAGCTGCTGCACACCGGACGCAGCGCCGCGTTCAGAACCGTGGTCACGGTTCGTTCGTACTCGCGGAACTCCGGTGACACCTCGTGCGACGCGGTGACGTCCCAGCCCCTGCGCCGCAACCCGGTGGCGATCAACTCCTCGTGGGCCGGGTTCAGATCGGAGTGCAGCAACACCACCGCCACGGCATCCACCGCCGGGTCGACTTCGATCCCCTCCACCCCGACCACGGGCGTGATCTCATGACCGTCGGGGCCGATGCGTCCCTCCACCTCGATGCGGTCGGTCCGTGACACCAGCGGCGGGGGCCTGTCCACCCACGGGTCGTACAGCGACGGCCGGTCCTGACGGGCGATCTCGATCACGTCCGCGAAGCCCGAGTTGGTGACCAGCGCGACCCGCGCCACGGTGCCCTCGAGCAGGGCGTTGGTGGCCACGGTGGTGCCGTGGGAGAGGAAACCCGGACGATCGATGCCCAGTTGGGCGAGCCCTGCCCGCACTGCTTCACCCGGATCCTCAGGGGTGGAGGGAACCTTCAGGATGCGCCCGGAGGGGTCCACGATGTCGGTGAAGGTGCCTCCGCTGTCAGCTCCTACACGCACGCGCCAAACCTATCGGAACGACCTGTGCGAGCCACCGAGGGGGTCACCGGGGCGGAACCGCCATCAGCCAGAGGTCCTCACCGAGTGCGGCCTCCCAACGCCGTAGCGAAGCCTCCCCGCCGCGGTCGGCTTCGTCGTCGACGAACACCGCCGTGTCGGCGACGCTGCGCAACCAGCCGTCGCGGCGGGCGATGGCCGCCCGCCGCGCCTCGACATCACCGGGGCGGGCCTTCTCGAGCACCACGACCCCTGAGGCGCCGTCGACCAGCCGTGCGAACTCGCCCGCCGCTGCTCCGGCCCAACCGGCAGCCGGATCCGGATACGGCAACACCGCCACGTAACCCAGACCGCATCGTTCGGCGGCGTGGGCGGCGACGGTCTCGGCACCCCTGCGCAGGCCTGTGAGAACCACCAGATCCGGGTGCATCTCGGCGTGCGCGGCGAGTACCCGCGCGAGCTCGTCGACCAGAGCGCCGCCCTCGAGCGAATCGTCGCCCGAACCGGTGACCACCAGGACATGACCCTCGGGCACCCGCGGGTCTGCTGCACGGCGTCGGTCGGACGGACCCACGTCGTCGGAGTCGCCGAGCGCCTCCCGCGGCGGGGCACCGCTGCCCGAGGACGCCCCACCCCGACCGATCGCACCCACGGCCAGGCGGTCCGCCAGATCGTTCCAACGATCACCGGAATGGCCCTTGACCCATTCGAGGCTCAGGCCCGCACGATCACGGAAGTGGGGGCACGACCTGCTCCCACAGGTCCCGGTTGGCAACCGGGTCCTTGCGCGAGTTTCGCCAGTCGCGCTTCAGCCACCCCCTGCCACCAACGGTCCCGCCAGCAGTTCACCACATATGTCGAATCCGACACGATGTGCAGCGGATCCTCGAACCGCTCACACGCGCGCAGAACCGCTGTGAGCTCCATACGCTGGTTGGTGGTGTCCGCTTCGTACCCTGCCGCCCAGTCACCATCGGGTTCGATCCAGGCCCATCCACCCGGACCCGGGTTGCCGCTGCACGCGCCGTCGGTGAAGACCGTGGTGCCCACACCGGGTTCGCCGGTGGCGCGAGAGTGTTCAGAGGAGCCCATCGCCGCAACATAGGACCTGACGAGGACACTGATGATCATCGACGGTTTCGCCCACCAGCTTCCCGACATCGATCCGGAGGAGACCCGGGAGTGGCTCGACTCCCTCGAGGCGGTGGTCGAACAACGGGGCAAGGCGCGTGCGCAGTACCTGATGGCCCGACTGAACTCGCGGGCGAGACGCCTCGCAGTGGGCACCCCGGCGAGCGTCTCCACGCCCTATGTCAACACCATCCCGCCCGAGGACGAACCCTGGTTCCCCGGCGACGAGGACATGGAGCGGTCCATCCGGCGCTTCATCCGTTGGAACGCAGCCGCCCAGGTCGTGCGCGCCAACAAGTCCGCGGAGGGCATCGGCGGGCACCTGTCCACCTATGCATCCTCCGCAGCGCTGTACGAGGTGGGGTTCAACCACTTCTTCCGCGGCAAGGACGCCGGCCCGGGTGACCACGTGTACTTCCAGGGTCACACCTCACCGGGCATCTATGCGCGGGCCTTCATGGAGGGGCGCCTCAGCGAGGCCGACATGGACCGGTTCCGCCTCGAGATCGACACCCCCCAACGCAGTGGCCGGGGCCTCCCCTCGTACCCCCATCCCCGAACCATGGCCGACTTCTGGGAGTTCCCGACGGTGTCGATGGGCCTGGGCCCGATCATGTCGATCTACCAGGCACGCTTCAACCGGTACCTGCAGAACCGCCGCATCGACGACACCACCGAATCGCGTGTGTGGTGCTTCGTGGGTGACGGCGAGGTGGATGAACCCGAGACTCTTGGGTCGATCTCACTGGCCGCCCGCGAGCAGCTCGACAACCTGACCTGGGTGGTCAACTGCAACCTGCAACGCCTGGACGGTCCGGTGCGGGGCAACGGCAAGATCATCCAGGAGCTCGAGGCGATCTTCCGCGGTGCGGGTTGGAACGTGATCAAGGTCATCTGGGGCCGCCGTTGGGACGAGCTGCTGGCCAAGGACACCGACGGGGTGCTGCTCAACCAGATGAACACCACCCTTGACGGTGAGTTCCAGCGCTACGCCACCGAGGACGGCAACTACATCCGGGAGAACTTCTTCGGACCCGATCCTCGCCTTCGGGCGATGGTCGAGCACCTCTCCGACGACGACCTGACGTCGCTTCCCGCGGCGGGCACGACTACCGCAAGGTGTACGCGGCCTACCGCGCGGCGGTGGAGACCAAGGGCGTGCCCACTGTGATCCTCGCCAAGTCGATCAAGGGTTGGACGCTGGGGCCGGGCCTCGAGGGACGCAACTCGACCCACCAGATCAAGAAGATGGACGCCGCCCAGCTCATGGAGCTCCGTGAACGGCTGCACCTACAGGAGGAGATCCCGGATTCAGCGTTGGCAGACGGGGTGCCGCCGTATGTTCTGCCCGCCTCGGACTCACCCGAGATGGAGTACATGCTGCAACGGCGCAGGGCCCTCGACGGTCCGCTGCCGGCCAGAACCGTGTCGACGCGACGTCCACTCGGCGGCTTCGGCACCGATCCCTTCGCCGAGTTGCTCGCGGGTTCGGGCAACAAGGCCGCCAGCACCACCACCGCGTTCACCCGATTGTTGCGCAACCTCTGCCGCGACCCCGAGATCGGCGCGCGGGTGGTACCGATCATCCCCGACGAGGCCCGCACCTTCGGCATGGATGCACTGTTCCGCGAGCTCGGCATCTACGCCTCCCAGGGCCAGCTCTACGAGCCGGTGGACCACGAGCTGCTGCTCAGCTACAAGGAGTCGACCGACGGCCAGATCCTCGAAGAAGGCATAACCGAGGCGGGGAGCATGGCGTCTTGGATCGCCGCCGCCACCAGCTACGCGCACCGCGGCGTGCCGATGATCCCGTTCTTCACCTACTACTCGATGTTCGGCTACCAGCGTGTGGGCGATCTCATGTGGGCTGCCGGGGATGCACGCGCACGTGGCTTCCTGATGGGCGCCACCGCTGGGCGCACCACCCTCATGGGAGAGGGACTGCAGCACTGCGACGGCCACAGCCAGCTGCTCATGTCGGTGCTGCCGTCGTGCCGCAGCTTCGACCCTGCGTTCGCGTTCGAGACCGCTCTGGTGATCCGCGAGGGGATCCGCCACATGTACCCGACCGACGGATCACCCGGAGAGGACGCCTTCTACTTCCTCACGCTCTACAACGAGAACTACCCCATGCCCGCGATGCCCGACGACGCAGGCACCGGTCGGGTCGAACGGGGCGTGCTGGAGGGACTGTACCGATGGGAACCCGCACCCGCCGGTGACGGTCCCGAGGCGACGATCCTGTTCTCGGGCACGTCGTGGTCCGCCGCGATCCAGGCACGTGACATCCTGGCCGAGCACTACGGGGTACGGGCGTCGCTGTGGTCGGCCACCTCCTACCAGCAGCTGCGCACGCAGGCGATGGAGACAGAGCGCTGGAACCGCCTGCACCCCATGGATCCACCGCGGACAGCACGCCTGACCGAGATCCTCGGCGACAGCGCCGGGCCCGTGGTCGCGGTCAGCGACTTCATGCGCGCGGTGCCCGACCAGATCAGCCGCTGGGTCCCCAGCGAGCGCGGCTACTGCACCCTCGGCACCGACGGCTTCGGGCACTCCGACACCCGTGAGGCCCTCAGGCGGCACTTCGAGACCGACGCGCCACACGTCGTGGTGGCCGTACTGCACTCGTTGGCCCAGGCCGGCCTCGTTGACGCTTCGCGGGCCGCGGATGCGATCAAGCGATACAGCCTCGACCCCGAAGCAGCCCCGAGCTGGATCACTCCCTGAGGTGCATCACGGGTGGGTCTGGCTGTCCCAGTCAAGAGCCCTCAAGAGCTCGGCGACCTCTCAGGACTCCCCGGTGAGCACCGGATCGATCAGTTCAAGTACGCGCTGGTGACGAATACCGCCGCGGCCAACAGCGTGCCCACCACGAACAACCACACCGCAGCCACGGGGAACCCGGCCTCGTGTGGCCCGATGCGAGCCGCCAAGGCATCCTCGCCGTTGCGTTGACCCGCGGCGAAGGAAGGCACCCCACGCGACTCACCCAGGGGTTTGCGACAGACCTCGCAGGTGCGCATGTCGTCGCGCACCAGGAACTGGCAGTGCGGACACTTGTTCACGGTGTTCTCCGGCTGGTGCTTCGGTTTCCGGCTGGTGCAATTCTCCGGCTTACCCCGATGCAGTCGGCCACTCCGGCCGCCGACTTGAGAACACAGTGCCCGATGGCCCTCAGGAATGGTCCGTTCGACCCTTGGCCGGCTTGTCCGCCTTGGAGCGGTTGGCGGCCTTCATCATCTTCTTCCAGTCGCGCACCCGTTGCAGTGACTCGGGTGAGTCCACATCGGCGACGGATCTCGGCTCGTCGTCGGAGAACGGCGCCGCCACGTCCTCCCAGCCGGACGGGCGGATCCCGAAGCGCTTGGCGAGGATCGCCATGAAGATCCTGGACTTCTCCTCACCGTAGCCAGGCAATGCCCGCAGGCGGTCGTGCAGCTCGGCAGCCGACTCGACTCCGGTCCAGATGGCTGCGGCGTCACCGTCGTACTGCTCCACCACAATCGTGCAGACCTCGTGGATCCGTCGCCCCATGGCCGCGGGGAACCGGTGGATCGCAGGCTTGGTGGAGCACACAGCGACGAAGTCCTCCTGTGCCATCGCGGCGATCGCGTGCGCGTCCAGGCCACCCAGGCGGCCCGCAATCGTGGCCGGACCCTTGAACGCCCATTCCATAGGCACCTGCTGGTCCAACAGCATGCCGATGAGCAGCGCCAACGGGTTCTCACCGAGCAGCCTGTCGGTCGGCTCGTCGCCGGTTATGGGAATGACCACCTCTGACACGACCGCAGCCTACGACGATGCGCTCGGGTCGCCGTCGCCACCACGACGAAGCTCATCCGTCGCGGCCTGTCGCACCTCGCCCGCCAAATACCTCTCGGTCTCCGCCGCTATCCGTTGCCGGCGGAGCCACCCCATCAACATCGCCACCGCGCGAGGGTCGTGACGCAGCTCGTGGCCGGCGCCGCTGAGGATCCGCAGCTCCGCCGAACCGTGGGCCTCCGCGATGGCCCGGCCGTTCCCGAGCGGGGTCAGGTCGTCACGGTCGCCGTGGATCACCAGCAGCGGCCTGGGCGCCAGCACCTCGGCGGCCTCCAGAGGCCTCACGGCACGCAGCTCCGCTGCCCAACGGTCGAAGCTCGCTGGGAAATCGGCGTCCTTGATCACCTGCACCTGGCGTGCATGCAGCAGCAGACGCCGCGGGTGCTTGGCCCAGTCGTCGAAGTCGGCCGGCGTTGCCAGTGCCGCCACGCCTCTCACCGCAGGGTTGCGGGCACCTTCGGCGACGGCCAGGGAACCACCTGTGCCGTAGCCCACCAGCCAGACCCCCGCGGCACCCAGGTCGGCCACATGCGCAACCGCGGCCGCCAGGTCGTCCAACCAACCACCCAGCGAGAAGTCACCTTCGGCCGCCCCGCACCCCCTGAAGTTCATCGTGAGCACCAGCCAACCCAGCTCACCCGCTATGCGGTCCGCCAACTCGGGGAACGAGATCCCCGACTGTGGCGACTCACGGCCACGGGTGGGGGAACCCGTGGCACAGCACCAGTCCGGGTGGGTCGGCGACAGCGTGAGACGGCTCGGCCAGGTGTCCGCTGAGGACCAGCTCGCCCGACTCGAAGCTGTAGTCCATGACCGGTGCCGGTCCGGAGGTTCGTTCGCCTCCCACTGCTCAGATCCGCGCGCGTGTCAGCGTCGAGCAACCCGCGTCACGCAGCGTCGGTCCGCTGGGCCGCGAAGAGCCGGTAGCCCCGGTTGCGGGCCTCGGCCAGGGTGTCGGGCCCGAAGCACACGAAGGTCTCGGCCTCCATGAGCTCATGGATCAGGTGCTCGTGTTCGTCACCGAGCTCGTCCACGTCGTAGACGACCTGGCTGCGCTTGTCTCCTACGAATCGGTTGTGCTCGAACTTGACCGGCCGGTCCATGCTCTCTCCTCGTTGGGGTTCGCTGATGGCGATCGTGCTCCGTGGCATCGGGTCACCGAGGGGCCATCCTATGATCCGACGGGGTCCATCGGCACACCGACCCATACCGGCTCACACGAACCCGGGCCCGGCATCGGCGACCTCGGGGCCGAACATGCCGATCGCGTGGTAGTAGTCCTGTTCGACCTCGAGCACGACCACGACGTCCTCGTCGGGGATCTCGAGGCCCGCCTCCTCGAGGCTGCCGATGATCCAGGCCGTGGAGTCGTCCTCGGAAATGAGCACCAAATCCTCGCCGATGTCGTCCGACGCCCGCCCAGAGGCGAGGCCCCGGGCGGTGAGGTAGTCGCAGTGGGCACCCAGCACCGCCTCGACGTCGTCGTAGGAGAGGCGCGCGGTGACCTCGTCGGGCAGGCGGTCGGCCACGAAATGCGTTGCCTCGGCCAGGTCGTACACCGAGCGCCTCGGACGCTGCGCGAGGGTGCCCGTCACCGATCCGACCGCGGCCGCCGCGATCACGAAGGTCCCCACGGCCAGGAGGATCACCCAGAACCACATGCGACACGAGATTACAGCCCGGTAGGCCCTGCCTTCGGGCGGCGCCGCGGCGCCGCTGCTGCTCAGATGCCGATCCGCTGGGCGAGCAGCTCACGGTGGTAGGTCGGGTCACCGAAGAGCAGCTCCGAGCTCTTGGCACGCTTGAAGTACAGGTGCGCAGGGTGCTCCCAGGTGAAGCCGATCCCACCGTGGATCTGGATGTTCTCCGCGGCCGCGTGGAAGTAGGCCTCCGAGCAGTAGGCCTTGGCGAGCGACGCCACCGAGGGAAGCTCCTCGTTGAGCTCCGCGGCGCACCATCCGGCGTAGTACGCGGCCGACTTGGCGGATTCGACCTCGAGGAGCATGTCGGCGCACTTGTGCTTGATGGCCTGGAACGACCCGATCGGCCGGCCGAACTGCACACGGTCCTTCGCATACTGCACCGCGGCTTCGAGCACCTCCTGGCCACCGCCGACCTGTTCGGCAGCGAGGGCCACCGCGGCAAGGTCGAGCACGCGTGACAGCACGTCCCAACCTCCGCCTTCGGTGCCGATGAGGGTGCCGGCCACGTCGGAGTACTCCAGGCGGGCCTGCTTGCGTGTCTGGTCCATCGTCGACAGCGCGGTGCGCGTCAGACCGGCGGCGTCGCCGTCGACCGCGAACAGACTGATGCCCTCCGGTGTGCGAGCAGCGGTGATGACCAGGTTCGCGGTGTGGCCGTCGAGCACGTAGAGCTTCTCGCCGTTGAGCTTGAAGGTGCCGCCGTCGCCGGGGGTCGCCTCCATGGTCACAGCGGACTCGTCCCAACGGCCGTTGGGCTCGGTGTAGGCGAGCGTGGCGATGGTCTCACCCGAGGCGATGCCCGGCAGGTGGGCGGCCTTCGCAGCGTCGTCACCGCAGTGCACCAGGGTCTGGCCGGCCAGCACGACGGTGGAGAAGTACGGGGCGCACAGCAGCCGGCGGCCCATCTCCTCGAGCACCACGATGAGCTCCACGAAGGAGTACCCCGAACCGCCGTACTCCTCTGGCAGTACCAGGCCCTGCAGCCCCATCTGCTCGGCCATCTGGGTCCACACCGCGGGGTCGTAGCCCGCCTCGGTGTCCATCAGCTCACGCACGGTGGCCTCGTCGGACTTGGCATTGAGGAAGTCCCTGACGACCTTGCGGAGCTCTTCCTGCTCCTCGCTGAAGGCGAAGTTCATGTGATAGTCCCCCTGGGAACGTCGGTCGGTTGGTGCGCACGATCCAAGCACACCGGTGCGGCGGGCGCATGCAGCTCGTGTACACCGGCATGCGTGACGCTAGAGTCTCCGGCATGGAATCGGTCGGCATCCGGGAGCTGCGCGCGCAACTCGCCTCCATGACCCGCCGCGCCGCATCCGGGCAGCGCATCGTGGTGACCGTGGACGGTGAACCCGTGGCCCAACTGGGTCCGCTCGACCCCGTCGACGGGCGGCCGTCCCTGGCGGACCTGTCGAACAGGGGCCTGCTCGTTGCGGCCCGCCGAGCCGACCGCCCTGAACCGGGGTTCTCGATGCCGATGTGGGCCGGCACCCGGATCGACCAGCTGCTGCGCGAGGTCCGGGGACGGTGACCCTGGCACTCGACACCTCCGCGCTGTTGGCGCGCTACCTCGAGGGTGCTGCTCGCTCCAGCGTGCTCGAAGCCATGGGAGCGGATTCCGACTGGTGTGCGAGCGCCCTCGCGCTCTCCGAGGCCCTCATGCTGGTGGACCGCCTGGGCGACGATCCCGGGCGCACCGACGCCATGCGCCGCGCCATGCGCGACGACTGGGAGCGCGTGCACGTGGTCCCCGTGGATGCCATGTGCCTCGAAAGGGCAGCGGAGCTGGGCCGCACCCAACCCCTGCCGGACCGTGGATGCACTGCACCTGGCAGCAGCGGACCGCCTTCCACGCCCGGTCACCTTCGCCACCTTCGATCCCGCCCAGATCCCGGTTGCCATGGCTCTCGGGTTCAGCGTGCTCAGCACCCCTGCGTGACGAGCGCGCGAGGCGCACCCGAGCCGCGCCGACGGCCCGGGTTTGGCAGACTCGCGCGATGACCGCGACCGACACCCTGCACATCGGTGACACCGACTTCGAGATCCACAAGGTGGTGGTCGGAGCGTTCGACAACAACGTGTTCGTGCTGCGTTGCCGCCACACCGGCGACGCAGTGCTGATCGACGCCGCGAACGAACACGACCTGTTGCTCGACCTCTCGGAGCGCCTCCGGGGTGCGCAGGGTCGTCGAGACGCACGGGCACTGGGACCACATCCAGGCGATCCCCAGATGCGCGACGCCGGGTACTCGGTGGGCGTGACCGCTGAGGACGCCGACATGCTCGACTCCTACGACGAGCTGCTCGGGCACGACACCGAGATCGAGGTGGGCGACCTGCGGTTGCGGACCATCAAGACCCCGGGCACACCCCCGGCTCCATGTGCTTCCGCATCGTGGACAAGCCGATCCTGTTCAGCGGCGACACGCTGTTCCCCGGCGGACCGGGCAACACCTCCCTCGATGGCGGCGACTTCCGAGACGATCATCGACTCCATCGAGGGCCTGCTGTTCGCGGATCTGCCCCCGACACCCTCGTGCTGCCCGGCCACGGCGACGACACCACGATCGGTGCCGAATCCCCGCACCTGCAGGAATGGATCGACCGGGGTTGGTAGCCCCTCAGGCGGGGCGGGGGCTCACCGGACCGGCAAGGGCCTCAGAGGAGACCTTCATCAGAGGGAGACCTTCATCCCCATCTACCGACCATCGACACGATGGCCAGTACCAGCAGGACCGCGTTCAGCGCGTTGACGGCCATGACCTTCCTCGATGCGGCCTCCTCGGCGGCCCTGTCGCCTGCATCGATCGCCGCGCCGAGTTGCTTGCACGCAGGCGTGAACACGGCCATCCCGAGCACCGCCCCGACGATCGCGACCGCGAAGCCGATCGTCACGAACGTGGAGCCCATGCTGATGTTCTGGTCGAGGGTGAGCCAGAGACCCGTCACGAAGGTCAGCACCGCTGCCACGCTGAAGGCGACCCGCCTCACCGCAAGCTGGGCGTCCGCGAACCAGCGGCGCGCCGGCGCCTCGGCGCCACCGAGCGTCGACGAGGCGAACGAGAGCACGAGTATCCCCCGAACCAGACCGCTGCAGCGAGGATGTGGATCACCAACAGGGTCGTGCGCAACGTGGACATGGGTCGACCATAGACCGCCGATCGGGTGACCCCGGGAATCACGAGGGGGTATTTTCACCGTCTCGCTAGTGGAAATAGGATGGGGCGATGGCCGATCGAGCACCGGATGCGACAGGACCGCTCGACGTCGCCTCGGTTCGCAAGGACTTCCCCATCCTCACCAATCGTGAAGGCCTCGTGTTCCTCGACTCGGCCGCATCGTCGCAGAAGCCCGCCCAGGTGCTCGACGCCATGCGCCACTACTACGAGTACGACCACGCGAACGTCCACCGGGCGGCCTACGACCTGGCAGAGGCGGCGACCAACGCCCTCGAGGGCGCCCGGAAGCAAGGTCACCCGCTTCATCGGTGCGGACGATCCCGACGAGGTCGTGTTCACCAAGAACGCCACCGAGGCGATCAACCTGGTGGCCCGCAGCTGGGGGCAGCCAGACCTGGGCCCGGCGACGCTGTGCTGCTGACCGAGCTCGAGCACCATGCCGACATCGTGCCGTGGCAGCAACTGTCGGCAGACCGTGGATTCGAGATCCGTTGGATCCCCCTCACCCACGACGCTCGACTCGAACTGACCGACCTCGACCGCCTCCTCGACGGCGTCAAGTTGGTGGGGCTCACAGCGATGTCGAACGTCGTGGGCACCTTCACCCCGATCCGGAAGATCACAGATGCCGCACATTCCGCCGGCGCTCTGGTGAGCCTCGATGCGTGCCAGTACGTGCCGCACTCCGCCACCGACGTCGCCGCGCTCGACGTGGGACTTCCTGGCCTTCTCGGCTCACAAGATGTGCGGGCCGACCGGTATCGGGGTGCTGTGGGGACGCTGCGAGCTGCTCGACGCGATGCCTGCCTTCCTGGGCGGCGGCGGAATGATCCTCGACGTGCGCACCGACGGCTTCACCCCGGCCGATCTACCCGCCAAGTTCGAAGCCGGGACTCCCCCGATCGCCGAGGCCGTCGGGCTCGGTGCCGCGATCGACTACCTGGGCGACATCGGCATGGACCGCGTTCGCGCCCACGAAGCGCGCCTGACCGCCTATGCGCTGCGTGTCCTGCGCGAGCGCTTCGGCGACGACCTCACGATCCACGGCCCGCTCGAACCCGAACTGCGCGGCGGGGTGATGAGCTTCGCCTACCGCGACATCCACCCCCACGACATGTCCCAGATCCTCAACTCCCGTCACGTCTGCATCAGGCCTGGTCACCACTGCGCCAAGCCGCTCATGCGAAGCCTCGGGGTGGGTGCAACTGCGCGGGCATCGTGGTACATCTACAACGACACCAACGACATCGACGCCCTGTCCGATGCCATCGAATCCTCGGGTGAGTTCTTCGCAGCCTGACGACCCGGCAACTCGACCTGAGCGCCAACAAGGGACATACTCGGCCTGCCCGGCCACGAAGCGAAAGCGGAAACCGCATGTCGGACCTCGAAGACCTCTACCGCGAGATCATCCTCGACCACTACCGCAGCCCCCGCAACCGCGGCGAGTTGGACGTTCCACCCGCGGTCCGCACCGAGGGGTTCAACCCTCTCTGCGGCGACGAGATCGTGGTCTACCTTCAGCTCGACGATCCCGCCAAGGGGGACGACGCAACCGTGACCGATGTGACGATCACCGGTCAGGGATGTTCGATCAGCCAGTCCTCGGCCTCGATGATGTCGGCCGCGATCAAGGGCCGCACCGTCTCGGAGGTCCGTGAGATCTCCGGTTCGTTCAAGTCGATGATGTCGGTGCACGAGGGTTCGCTCGAAGGCGGTGAACCCCCACAGGAGGACTCGGGTCTGTCCGACCCCGAGGCCCTGGGCGATCTCGCGGCGCTGCGCGGCGTGGTGAAGTTCCCGGTGCGCATCAAGTGCGCGACCCTCGCGTGGAACACCCTGGCGGAGGCACTCAGCGAGGCCACCGCGGCTGCGGGCTGACCCAGGCGCTCACACGCCTGCCTACTTGGAACGCCTACGGAAGGGGAGCAGCCGCTTCCACCCTTCGGCACGCTCCGTGCGACCACGGTCGGCTCGGATATCGGCCATGACCCGCTGACCGGCATCGTTGACGATGTCCTCTGCCTCGTCGAGGAGCCTCGCTATCGAATCGTCCTCCCCGAGGCCCGCAGGTTCGGGTGGCGTCGGTGGCGTGACGAGCGTGCCGTGTGACCAGTTCACGTCCGCGAAGCGCCGCTGGTAGGCGGCGCAGTCCTGAGGGCAACGCCACGGTGCCTCGGGTGCGAGGTCCAGGTCGCACTTCCGCACGGTCTCGCCGTTGGAGTAGGTGCGGGACTCGAAGTACCTGCAGTCCTGACGCATCGGCATCCATCCATCATGCCCAACACAGACAGTGCGAGGATGTCACCCATGTCGAATCCAGTGGAGGAAGCAACGGCAACCGGCGTCACCGGCGACCTTGCGACGGTCGCCGAGGTGCTCGACCGGGCATCGGTCGCAGTGGGGCTGCTCGGAACCGACGGAGTCGTCCTGTACACCAACGAGTCCTTCGCCCGTGCCTGTGGGCGACCTGCGGGCGAGTTGCTGGGCGCGGTGCTCGCGAACTCCGTCGTGGCCGACGACCGCACGGAGTTGCGTTCGGTCCTGGCGGGGATCCGGGATGGCTCGGCGAGCCACACCGACGGGCCCGCCACGGGCGCCGCAGCTGACGACCCGGCTGTCGACGAGCGTGTGGAACCCGCGGTGGACGTCCGATTCGTGGGCGCCGACGGACGGGTCCGAGCGACCCGGTTGAACCTCGCCGGGTTGACCGGTGACCTCGCCATGGCCCTCACGGACCCGGACGACCCGGACCGATCAGGACTCGTCATGTGCATAGTGACCGACCGTTCCGAGGAGCGCCGCAACGAAAGGGGCAACCGGAGGGCCCGGGTGGCCGAGGCGGTGTCCGCCATGACCGACCCCGCCACCGGACTGCTGAACGCCCGGGGGATCGAGCTGACCCTCGAGTCCGCCTCGCGACGTGCGGCGCGGCGAATCGGTGTTCGCACTGGTCCACTGCGTTGCGACCGCAGACCCCGACGGCTCCCCTGGAACCGATGGCCCCACCGACGACGAGACGCTGGTCATGGCGTGCGTGGAGCGGATCCGTCAACGGCTCCGACCCTCCGACACCGTCGCGCGCTCGGACGACTCGATCGTCGTGGTTGCCGAGGACCTCGGCGACGAACAGGACGCGGCGGGTGTCACCTACCGGGTCCTCTCCACGGTGGTGGAACCCGTGCCGACCGAGGGCGGCCCGGTCACGGTGCAGATGCACGCAGGTACGGTCGTCGCCGACGGGTCGACACCCGTCCATCAGCTGGCTCCTGCCGCGGCGGAGGCCGCTCGTGACGCCACCGAGGGCGGTGGCTTCAGGCTCGTCGACATGCGGCGCTGACCTTCACCACCCGCTACCGCCTGTGCCGGCACCCGGGCGTTAGCCTGTGCTCGTGGATCTTCACGCCCACGGCGTCGCCCACCCGGCTCGCCCCGTCGACCGGGGTCCGCATGGCGAAGCCACCCCCGACGCAGCGGTGTATGGAGCCATGTCGCAAGACCCGGCGGGGCCCAGCCGCGCCGCACGGTTGGCTGCACCACTGGCAGTCGGCGCGGTCACGCTCGGGGGGTGCATCGCGGTTGCCGCCGCGAACCCAGGCGACTCCGGAACCCCACTGTGCTTCTCGAGGTCGGTCTTCGGCGTCGACTGCCCGTTCTGCGGCGGCCTGCGCGCCACCAACTCGTTGATCCGCGGTGACTTGGTGGCAGCGCTCGACCACAACGCCATCCTCGCGGTGGCGATGCCGCTGGCGGTGCTCATGTGGGTGTGGTGGCTGGTTCGCCAGTGGCGTGGGGACGGCCCACCACGACGTCTCCCCACATGGATCATGGCCGCCACCGGGATCCTCGTCATCGCCTTCGGCGTGGTTCGCAACCTCGGCGGCCCGGCATGGATCCGTTGGATCCACTCCGACACCTATCCCGGCTGACCGGTCCGTGACGGGTCAGCCGTCGAGACGGCGCAGCTCCGCGACGTAGCGTCGCGCTCGGTTCACATAGGAATCGACTCCGTGGTCGAAGTGACCGGGGCGCACCGCGTCGGTGCGGATCGTGGCAGGCACCCCCAACGCCATGGCGAGCGGTGGGACGTGCTTGTTGTTGCCGACGAACGCACCCGCTCCCACGATCGCCTCGCGGCCGATGACGGCGTTGTGCAACACGATCGAGCCCGACCCCACAAGCGCACGGTCCTCGACTGTGCACGCCTCGAGATGTGCGTTGTGCCCGATCGTCACCCGGTCACCCAGACGGGTCGGCCACGCCGGCGTGGTGTGGATCACCGAACCGTCCTGCACCGAGGTCTCCTCGCCGACGACGATCTCGCCGTCGTCGCCTCGCAGCACCGCGCCCGGCCAGACCGACGAGCGCGCGCCTATCCGCACCGACCCGATCACGACCGCGTCGGGATGGACGTACGCGTCGGGGTGGATGTCGGGTACCTGATCACCGAGTGCGTAGATCGGCACGGGCGATCACAGACCCACGTGGCGGCCGTAGCCACCCTTGAAGAAGATCAGGGGGCTGTGCTCGCTGCGGTGCACCTGCATGGACAGCACCCGGGCGACGACGATCCAGTGGTCTCCCCCTGGTAGGTGTGCTCGAGATCGCAGTCGATGTGTGCGACCGCGTCGGTGATCCACGGCGAGCCAGTGACCGGCGCGCCGAACCAGTCGACCTCGGCGAACTTGTCCCCGGAGCGCTTCGCCATCGCCTTGGAGATCTCCGCCTGGTGCTCCGAGAGCACGTTCACCGAGAAGCGTCCGCCATTGGAGATCCGCCCCCACGACCGGGACTCGCATCCGACACAGAATCCGACCAGTGGTGGATCCAACGACACCGAGAAGAACGACCCGACTGCCAGCCCGTGGGCACCGTCGTCATCGACGCCTGCCACCACCGTCACCCCGGTCGGGAAATGACCCAGGACGGTCCGGAACTCCTCAGGGTCGATCTCGAGATCCATCGGTTCGGCCCGGTCTGCCATCGGTGCTCCTGTTCGGTCTCCTGCGAAGTGTCGCCGCCGACACGAACCGAGGCTAGCGGCGGAGGTCACCGGCGGGGACCCGACACACGGGCAGGTGCGCGTCAGGAGGCCTGTGTCGGCTCAGGTCAGCACCCGCTGGGACACCGCCGCGAGGCCGGCGGGCGGAGAGATCGCCACCGACGGATCCGAGGATGCCCGACCGTAGGTGATGGTGAGTCCTTCATGAGCGGCGATCACCTCGCCGATGCCACGCTCGCGACCACGCACCGCGGCAACCGCAGTGAGCTCGTCGATGCGTGCGTCGGTGTGGGACGGGTCGTGGTGGAACAGCACCAGGGTCCGGGCCCCCGCCCGCGCGGCGACCTCGACCGCGTAGCCCACCGTGCAGTGACCCCAGTCCGAGCGGATCGAGAACTCGAAGTCGTCGTACTGCGCGTCGTGGATCAACAGGTCCACTCCGGCACACAGCTCGAGCACCTGCTCGGCCACCCCGTGATCAGCCACGCCGGGCTGTTGGTGGTCGCTGACGTATGCGATCGAGGTTCCGTCGCACTCGATGCGGTAGCCGAGGGTGGGACCGATGTGGGGAACCCACGCCGAGCGAACCGTGGCGCCCGGGACTTCGAAGGCACCCGTGTCCACCTCGTTGAAGCGGATGTCACAGGGCAGGTCCTTGAGCCCGACCGGGAAGTACGGCGGAGAGAGGAACCCGGTGACGGTCTCCTCGAGCGAGTGCTTGGCCTGGCAGGGCCCGTAGAGGTCGAGCACGGAACCTTCGCTGAGCAAGGGCGAGAAGAACGGGATCCCCTGCACGTGGTCCCAGTGGAGGTGGGTGACCAACGCGGTGGCCCTGAAGACATCGCCGTGGTTGCCCTGCAGGCCGAAGTAGCGAAGCCCGGTTCCGAGATCCAACACGATCGGAGGGCAACCCTCGGGACTGATGACGACGCAGGAGGTGTTGCCCCCGTACCGACGCGACGATTCACACGCGCAGGGAGTGGATCCCTGACCCCGTAGAACGTCACCGACGTCGCCATGACCCCCCTGTGATCCCGCCCCTGTGTCAAGGACCCCTCATTCGGCCGACGCCGAGAGGCGCCGCCCACGCCAGAACCCTAGAGGACGAACGGCCCGGCGCGCCCCGGACATGTGACGAAAATCTCAGTTGGCACCTCCGGCGCGCCACAGGTGGACCACCGTGTCGTGGGGGTACTCGAATCGCTCACGGTCCCCGACATGGTCGCTCCGCGCCAGGACTCCACGGACCTCGTCGATGAGCGACTCCCTTGCAGGTGGGTCCATGACCGCCACGAACGACGTCGAGCGCACCCGCTCCACGACCAGTTCTTGCGACGCCTCGACGGGGTTCGGATAGCGATCGGTGCACATGTGCACGAATCCCCCGGACTCCTCCACGACCTGCTCCCCAGTCTCCTCCGCCACGGTCGGAATAGGGGCGTCCGCCGCTGCGCGCCTCGATCAGGTCGGTCAGCTCACGGACCCAGGGGACCGACTCGTCGCGCACGTTCCAAACCAGGGCCAGCACACCTCCGGGCTCAGCACGCGCCGTGCTTCGGTGAGCACCCGGCCGTGGTCCATCCAGTGGAACGCCTGGGCGACGGTCATGCCGCTGAAGGCATCCGGTCGGAACGGCAGGGCTTCGGCCACCGCAGCAACAGCCGGGACACTCCCCAGCGCTCTGGAGAGCTGGGCGAGCATCTCCTCGAGAGGTTCGACCGCGACCATCTCACGGCCCGCCCGTGAGAGCCCTCCGGTGAGGATCCCGGTGCCTGCACCGACATCCAGCACGGCCCCGGGTGGGATCACCTCGGCGATGCGTCCGATGGCGGCGCGCATAGGCGGGACGCGCCTTGGCGTAGTGCCCCGCAGCACTCGCGAAGCCTCCGGAGGACACCGGGTCCATTCCGCTCACGGAACCCATCATTGCAGCGAGGGTCATGGCAGCGAGAGCCTGCGGTGCCGCCTCACACAACCCGGCTCATGCATGCCGACTCATGGAGCCCGAGCGGAAAACCACTCTACGTGCTATACACTTCACTCTCAGTGGTTTGGTGACCGCGCTGCCGACCCTGGGGACGACGAGCCGGAACACAAGCACCCCGGCAGGTTTGGAGGAGACCGATGGCCGAGGGCGCCACCATGGGTACGAAGAAGTCACCACACCGAGGGAACCACGACCCGGACACCTACCGCACGGTCGTGCAGGTGAGGATGGTGACCGCCGTCGTAATCGGTGCGACCATCGCGACACTCCCGATGCTGGGAGACCACCGGGTGCTGATCGGCCTGTCGGTGGCAATCATTGCCTTGGCCGTGGATCTGCACGCACTGGGGGCCATCGCCCGCAACCGCCGGCCGCCTGCCGCGCTCGGGATCTCCGATCTGGTGCTGGTCCTGGTGGTGATGTGGCTGGTTCCGGAGTCCATGGCGGCCGGGAGCCTCATCGCGCTCGGAGCGATCACGCTGCTGGTGCTGTGGCACGGACCGCTGGTCGCGGTGCTGTACGGCCTGGCCTTCGAGGTCGGACTCGCCGTGGTGTCGTTGGCACATGCGCCCGCCGGGTGGCCGGCGGTGATGCTGGCCTTCGCCTTCACCACGGTCGGCACCGGCGTTGCGCTGGCGACCCTGACACGCACCACGAAGGCCGCCCAGGATCGCTTCATCTCGATGGTCAACGGCCTCGACGCCGTGGTCTGGGAGAGCGACGGCGACGACAACCTGCTGTTCGTCTCGGGCAACGTCGCCGACGTCCTCGGCACCGATGGCAGGACCTTCGCCCGCCGGGGCTTCTACTACTCACGCGTGCACCCCGATGATCTCCCGGCGTTTGAGGCCTGCCGCGAGGCACAGATGCGAGGCGAAAGCACCGAGGCGCACTTCCGCATCCGCGACGACCAGCAGGACTACCGCTGGATCCAGGAGCGCCAGAAGGTGTCACTGAACCCCCGACGGCACCACGCGGCTTCGACGTGGCCTGGTGGTGGACGAATCCGCACGTTGGAGGGCGGAGGCGGGACTGCGACGCTACATGGACTTCATCGAGGGCATCCCCGTCGCCCTCGGGGTGCTTCACCTGGTGGATGTCCACGATCCACGCTCGCTCGAAGTGGCGACCTCCAACCCCGCGGCAAGATCGCTGCTGTCCGCCAACCCGGGCGACCGGCTGTTGGACGTGATCGAACTCGACCGGCACTGGCTCGAGGAGTTCTCCGAGGTCGCCCGCGGCGGGGCACCGATGGAGCGTCCGTTCGTGAACCTCCCGGATTCCGACGCCGTCTACACGCTGCGCGCCGTGACGCTGCCCGAACACCACATCGGCGTCACGATCGAGGACGTCACCAAGCGCGCCAGCGTCGCGGCGTCCTTCCGCCACCAGGCCCTGCACGACGAGCTCACGGGGCTTCCCAACCGTGCCCATCTCCGCGAGCGGCTCACCCAGGTCATGGCCTGCGACGATCCCGGTGCCTCCGCGCTGCTGCTCGTGGACCTCAACCAGTTCAAGGAGATCAACGACACCCTCGGTCACCACTACGGCGACCGACTCCTGAGGGCTTTCTCCCACAGGCTGTCGACCAACCTGCGCGGGTGTGACCTCATAGCGAGGCTCGGCGGTGACGAGTTCGCGGTGCTGATCACCGACGATGCCGCGGAGACCGGCGCCATCGAGGTGGCGGAACGCCTGCTCGCACTGTGTGGCCAGCGCTTCGAGATAGACGAGTTCCGCTTCCAGATCGGCGCCTCGGTGGGGATCGCGCTCGCCCCCACGCATGCAACCAGCCCGGAGAGCCTCCTGCGGAAGGCCGACGCCGCAATGTACTGGGCCAAGGCGAGAGGCGGCGGATGGTCCTTGTACTCCGCGACGCACGACGACCACGACGTGCGGCGCCTCGAGCTCATGGGCGATCTGCGCGACGCGATCTCCGACGGATCGATGGAGGTCCACTATCAGACCCGGGTCCGCCTCGGTGACAACCGACCCGTTGGCCTCGAGGCGCTCGTCCGCTGGCGCCACCCCCGCTACGGCCTGCTCCCACCCGAGGACTTCATCGAGCTGGCCGAGGTGTCGGGGTGCATCCGGGAGCTCACCGAGTTCGTCACCACAACTGCGATCGCCGAGGCGTCGTCCGTCCTCGAACGAGACGGACTCGGCCTGAGCGTAAACCTGTCGGCTCGCACCCTGCACGATCCGCGCCTGGTGGATTGGCTTCGCACCACAGTCGTGGAATCCGATCTGGACGACGGGCGTCTCTGCTTCGAGATCACCGAGACCGATCTGATGGAGGACTCCGCACGCTCCATCAACACGCTCGAGGCGATCCGTGCACTCGGTGTCCGGTTGAGCGTGGACGATTTCGGCACCGGCTACTCGTCGTTGTCGTACCTCCGTCGGCTCCCGGTCGACGAGGTGAAGATCGACCGCAGCTTCGTGAGCGACCTGACCGACGACGACACGATCGTGCGTGCGGTGGTCGACCTCGGCCACAACCTCGGGCTGCACGTCGTGGCCGAAGGGGTGGAGAACGCTGCCATCGAGGAACGCCTTGCCCAACTCGGTTGTGACAGCGCGCAGGGGTTCCTGTGGGGACAGCCGGTTCCCATCTCCGAGGTCACCGACCAGTTGACCAGGCTGCGGTCGACCAGGCCCGCCATGGGTTGAGCTCGACCACGCCTCACCTTCCGGATCAGTGGCGTCGGTAGGTAGCGTGTGCGGCCATGAGCAGCCTCCTCAGCATCCCAGCAGACCTCCCCGCAGCAGACCAGGCTCTCCGTGCGGCCCAGAGCGTGGTCGACTCCGCCATCGCCCGGTTGGCCACCGAGGGCATCGAGGACAACCAGGTCCTCGCGTACGACACCGCACATGCCGCCGCCGGAGTGATGGCGGCCCGCGGCCTGCTGGAATACGGGGCGACCGGTGAGGTGGAGGGTGCCGTCACATGCGCCTTCGCGGCCGACGTGATCGCTGACCTCGCCGCCAAGGTGTTCGGGCGCGAGGACGACTGGGGCGTCGAAGCCGGAGCACTGGATGCAGCACGCAGCTTCACCGCTGCGTACCGCGACCCCCGATTCCTGTCGTCGTTGCACGCACACGACGGCTCACGGGGCCTCGACGACGACTTCGAGATGGTGCAGGACACCTTCCGGCGCTTCGCCGAGGAGAAGCTCATGCCCATCGCGGAGCACATCCACCGGCACAACGACGACATCCCCGAGGAGATCATCGCCGGACTCGCCGAGATGGGCGCGTTCGGCCTGTCGATCGACGAGGGATACGGCGGCTTCGCGTCCGGGAGCGAGTCCGACTACATCGCGATGGTCGTGGCCACCGAGGAGCTGAGCCGCGCGAGCCTGGGAGCCGGTGGATCGCTGATCACCCGTCCCGAGATCCTCGCCCGCGCACTGGAGGCCGGCGGAACCGAAGAGCAGAAGCAACGGTGGCTGCCGAAGCTGGCCGCAGCCGAGGTCATGAACGCGGTGGCGGTCACAGAACCCGACTACGGCTCGGATGTGGCAGGGGTGAAGGTGACCGCCACCGAGACCGACGGTGGCTACCTCATCAACGGCGTGAAGACCTGGTGCACCTTCGGCGCCCGCGGACGTGCTCATGCTGCTGGCACGCACCGATCCCGACCGGGCCGCAGGACACCGTGGACTGTCGATGTTCATCGTGCCCAAGGAGCGCGCCGACGGTCACGGCTTCGAGCTCACCCAGGACAACGACCACGGCGGCGGGAAGATGGAGGGCCGCCCGATCGACACCATCGGATACCGCGGGATGCACTCCTATGAGATCGCGTTCGACAACTGGTTCGTCCCCGCCGGCAACCTCATCGGCGGTGAGGACGGCAAGGGTCGCGGCTTCTACTACCAGATGGCCGGCTTCGAGAACGGCCGGCTGCAAACCGCAGCGCGCGCCGTAGGGGTCATGCAGGCGGCACTGGAGACCGCTCGCGAGTACGCGGCGGACCGCGCCGTGTTCGGCCAACCCATCGAGCAGTACCAGCTCACCCAGGCCAAGCTCGCGCGCATGGCGGTGACCATCCAGGGCGCCCGCCAGTTCAGCTACCAGGTGGCCAGGATGATGGCCCGCGGCGAGGGCACCCTCGAGGCCTCGATGATCAAGGCCTACGTGTGCAAGGCCGCCGAGTGGGTCACACGTGAGGCCATGCAGATACACGGTGGCATGGGCTATGCCGAGGAGTACACCGTGAGCCGGCTGTTCGTCGACGCACGCGTGCTGTCGATCTTCGAAGGCGCGGACGAGGTCCTGTGCGTCAAGGTCATCGCCCGCCAGCTCGTCGCCGCTGCCAAGGACTCCTGACGCGTCCAGCTCGGGACTGGTTCAGCCCTGGGCGCCCGGAACCATGCGGATGTTGATCGGGTACCGGTACCACTCGCCGCGGTTGGCCGCCATGGTGGCCATGATCCCCAACACGACCGCACCGATCCACAAAGCGAAGAACGTGAAGTAGCCGATGCACACGAACATCAGGATGCCCGACACGATGTAGCCGATCAGGACGGTCAGCTGGAAGTTGAGCGACTCCGCCGCGTGGTGCTTGACGAAGGGTTGGTCGTCCTTGGCCACGAGATAGATCACCAACGGCCCGAGGAAGCCGGTGAAGATGCCCAGCAGCTGTGCAAGCATCGCCATCGTCTTCTCGTCGGTCCCTCCCGAGCCAGTCGCCTGCACGGGCACCTGTGCCGGCTGGGTGGAGGCGGTCCACTGGGTCCCGTCCCAGTAGCGCGTGACTCCTGCCTCGTCGGGATACCAACCGGGGGGCTGAGGAGCGGTCATGGAGCCACCCTAGCGCCGTGACGGTCAACTCCCGAGGGATTCGACCGCAGCGGC
Organism: Microthrixaceae bacterium; assembly: GCA_027493675.1. Lineage (GTDB taxonomy): Bacteria > Actinomycetota > Acidimicrobiia > Acidimicrobiales > Microtrichaceae > JAMLGJ01. Next base: position 38,572 of record JAOSKI010000003.1, read on the forward strand.
CATCGAGAGCACACGCCGGGCGTTGTCCACGTGCAGGTTCTCGATCATCTTCCCGTCCACGGTCACCACTCCCTTGCCCTCGGCCAGGGCCGCGTCCCACGCCTCGATGACCCTGCGGGCGTGGTCGATCTCCTCCGCCGAGGGCGAGAAGGCCGCATTGCACGGCTCCACCTGTGAGGGATGGATGATCGTCTTTCCGTCGAAGCCCATCTCGGCTCCCTGCCGGCACTCCGCTGCGAAGCCCTCGGGGTTGCGGACGTCGTTGTACACGCCGTCGAGGATCACCTTGCCCGCGTAACGGGCGGCGTTCACGCAACGTCCCAGCCCCCACAGCAGCGGCGCACGACCCTCGACCAGCGAAGCACGCAGTTCCTTCGCCATGTCGTTGGTGCCCATCACCAGCACCTCGAGACGCTCCGACGCGGTCGCCACCTCCACCGCGTTCTCGATCGCCGCAGGTGTCTCGAGCATCGCCCACAGGCGGGTGTGGTCCGGGACGCCGGCTGATTCGATGATCCGCTCCACCGCGGCCACGTCTGCCGCAGAGTCGACCTTGGGCACCACGATGCCCGCGGGGCCGGCCTCGGCCGCGGAGCGGAGGTCGTCCTCGTGCCACTCGGTCTCCGCGCTGTTGACCCTGATGGTCAGCTCACGATTGCCGTAGTCACCCGACGCGACTGCGGCCGCGACCTTCTCGCGCGCGATCACCTTCATGTCGGGGGCGACGGAGTCCTCTGTGTCGAAGATGACGGCGTCACATGCCAGTCCCTTGGCCTTCTCGAGCGCCTTGTCGTTCGCACCCGGCATGTACAGCGCGCTGCGGCGAGGTCGGTAGGTCTCACTCATGGGTGTCTCTCCAGTCGTCATCACATCCTGCGAACTGTCCGGTGTCAGCCGCGGAATTCCGACGGCTGACACCGGACAGTTCGCTCTGAAAGGTTCGCTCTGAAAGGTTCGCTCTGGCGGGCAGGGAATCAGAAGCCGTAGAGCTCGGCGAGGTCCGGATCGCGCTCGGCGAGCTCCCGCGCAAGCTCCACGACCACCTTGCACTGCTTGACCGACGCGTCGTCCTCCATCTTGCCGTGCAACATCACCGCTCCGGTCCCGTCACCCATCGCCTCGATCACCTCCTGGGCGTGTGCAACCTCAGCGGGCTCGGGCGAGAACACCCTCTTCGCGATGTCGATCTGCACCGGGTGAAGCGACCAGGCCCCCACGCAGCCCAACAGGTATGCGTTGCGGAACTGGTCCTCGCATGCGACGGTGTCCTTGATGTCGCCGAAGGGCCCGTAGAACGGCAGGATCCCGGCCATGGCGCACGCATCGACCATGCGCGAGATCGTGTAGTGCCAGAGATCCTGTTGGAACACGGCGCGGGGCGCGTCGCACGCGGGGCCGTCGTCGCCCGCAGGCGGGTCCTCCCGAACGAGGTAGCCGGGATGGCCACCACCCACCCGGGTGGTCTTCATCCTGCGGTTGGCCGCCAGGTCCGCCGGACCCAGGCTGAGCCCCTGCATGCGGGGCGACGCAAGGCAGATCTCCTCGATGTTGGCCACACCACGGGCGGTCTCGAGGATGGCGTGGACCATCAGCGGGCGCTGCAGACCAGCCCGGGCCTCTAGTTGGGCGAGCAGGCGGTCGACGTAGTGGATGTCCTCGGGGCCCTCCACCTTGGGCACCATGATCACGTCCAGCCGGTCGCCGATCTCGGTCACCAGAGTGGTCAGGTCGTCGAGCACCCATGGCGAATCGAGGCTGTTCACACGGGTCCACAACTGCGTGTCACCCAGGTCCATCTCCTTGCCCACCTTGACCATGCCCGCCCGGGCGGCCTCCTTGGAGTCCATGGGGATGGCGTCCTCGAGGTTTCCCAGGAGCACATCGGTCTTGGCTGCGATATCGGGCAGCTTGGCGGTCACCTTGTCGAGATGCGGCGGGAAGAAGTGGATCATACGGCTCGGCCGCGTGGGGATCTCCCGAAGCGGCTCGGGTGCTCCCACCGCCAGCGGGGAGAAGAAATCCTTGGGACTACGCACGGGCCCTCCTGAGCGTTCCGACGACAGCTTCACTGCAGGCCGGCGGCGATCGTCACAGCCGGCCGACCCGACGGTAGACAGCGCCCAGGATCGGGGCCAACTCCTGGGGGCGCCGCGCACGTTCGCCGCATCACCCCGACGAGAGTTGGTGCCCCCTGAGGATTCCACCGCACGTCAGGGTCTATGGTCACCCGCATGCGGGCCGTCGTGTGCAGGGAACTGGGACCACCTGAGTCAGTCACCCTGGTGGAGCGCGACCTCCCGGAGCTGGCCGACGACAGGGTCCGGGTCCGCGTGGGAGCGGCCGGAGTCAACTACGTGGACGGGCTCTTCGTGCAGGGCCGCTACCAGATCCGCCCCGAGTTGCCCTTCGTGCCCGGATCGGAGCTCGCCGGAACCGTGATCGAGGTAGGGGGCGCAGTCACTGGATGGGCTCCGGGCGACCGAGCGATGGCATCGGTTGGCCTTGGAGCGTTCGCCGGCGAGATCGACCTGCACCCCGCCCAACTCACTGCGGTCCCCGACAACCTCACCGACACCCAGGCGGCCACCCTGGGCCAGTCCTACGCCACGGCGTGGTTCAGCCTCACCCGGCGCACCCAGGTCCACCCCGGTGAGTGGATCCTCGTGCTGGGTGCCGCCGGCGGGGTGGGCCTGGCCACCCTGGACGTAGCCCGGGCGCTGGAGCTCAACACGATCGCCGCTGCGTCTGGTCCCGACAAGCTGGAGCTGTGCATCCGCCGCGGGGCTCACGAGGTGATCGACTACGTCACCGACGACCTCAAGTCCCGGGTCCGGGAGCTGACCGGAGGTGGCGCCGACATCGCTGTGGATCCCGTGGGGGGCGGGCACACCCAGGCAGCTCTACGATCGCTTGGGGACTTCGGCCGACTCCTGGTGATCGGTTTCGCGTCGGGGGACATCCCCGACATCCCGACCAACCAGGTGCTCCTCCGGAACCGGTCGGTCCTGGGAGTGGACTGGGGATCTGGGCCATGACCAACCCCACAGCCAACACCGAACTGATGACCGAGGTGCTCCGAAGCGCCGCAGAAGGGGTGCTGAACCCCATCGAGCCGGAGTCCCGTCCGCTCGAAGCCGCTGGCGAGGCGATGAGGGACCTGTTGGATCGCAGGGTCGCCGGCAAGCTCTGCCTGGTGCCGTGAAGGCCCTCGCCGGGAGCGAACCGCTCCGGGAGGTGAACCCGCCCGGAGAAGCACCGAGCGATGAGCTCGGGCGGTCCGGTGGCGCAACCGTTCGACCCAGGAGCTAGTTGGCACCCGGATCAGGCTCGGGAGGTTCAGTCGCCCCGGGCTGGGTGGCACCAGGCTCAGTGGCACCGGGCTGGGTGGCACCGGGCTCGGCGGCGCCAGGCTGCGTGGCGCCAGGCTCGCCGCCCTCCAGATCCACGGGCGTCTCGAGACCCTCGTTGCTGCCCGAATCGACACCTGAGGGTGCCTTGCCCGCCACGAGCTCGTCGGCCAGACGCTTCCAGGTCCTCGATCGGTACCTCTCCCGAGCCGCGCTGCCACACCTTGCCCTCGGCATCGACGAACACGAAGTAGGGGAAGCCCGTGAGGCCCCCACGATGCCGCGGCACTCTGCCCGTCGTCGTCGAGCAGCACAGGTGGCAGCCAACCTTCCGAGGCGAGCCAACGTGAGGGAGGGTAGTTGGGTTGGTTGGAATCCACGCCGGTCGAGACCGCGTAGATGTCGAGGTCCTCGGGCACCTCGCCCGAATCGATCCAGTCCTGGATCAGGGGCACCTCGTTCTGGCAGTGAGGGCACCAGTGGGCCACGAACACCACCAGCTTCGGCTTGCCGTCGGAGCCGTCGATGGTCACCTCGGACTCGTCGAAGCTCTGGCCGACCAGCGTCGGGACCTCGAGTCCCACAGCAGGATCCTCCGATGCGGTCGCCAGGAACCCACCGGTGTCGGGCAACTCGGGTAGGTCCTCCCCGGAGATCTGCACAGTGGCGTTCTCCTGGGTGGCGTTCTGGGCAGCATCCTGACCTGTGCCCGCCTCGGCCTTCCCACCGCCACCGTCGTCTGACGGCCACAGGAACACGATCGCCGCGATGATCGCTATCACCGCGACGGTCGCACCGCCGATCATCAGGCCCAGGTTGGGGCGGTTCTCGCTGGTGCGCTTGGACATGTCGTCGTAGGGGGTTGGCGCCCCTGCGGGTGTCGTTCATCAGGTCTGCTCCGCTCCGATCGGTTGGCCGAGGCTATCCCCCGGGGTGACGGCGACGGCATCACGAGGGCGAGCCATCACCAACAGCACCGCGATGGTCAGGAACGCCAGCCAGGCCATGCCGGGGATCGACAGGAAGTGGTACTTCCAGATCCACACCGTGGTGCACGGGACCTCCTTGTCACACGAGGACGCCACGTCGTCGGGGAACCGCTCCAGGATGTAGTGGTAGGTGGAGATGCCCGCACCGATCAGCACCATCGGAATGGAGATCCACCGGATCCACAGCCACCGGCCGATCGCGGCTGCACCCAGGAGGATGGTCTGGGGGTACATGAAGTACCGCTGGAGCCAGCAGAGGTGACACGGCGGCAGCTTCTCCACCTCCGAGAGCCACAGGCTGCCGAAGGTCGTGGTGGCCGCGACGGCGAAGGCCATCCAGAGCGCGGCCTCACCGATGCCGTCACGCGCCTGGCGCACGGGTTCGGGGAGCCGTCCTGCCATGGAGCCGCCAGAGCGAGAACACCGCGACGGCGATCAGGAACGCCAGGCACAGCAACGCGAGCAGCGACAGGAAGGTGATCATCTTCGAGTCGATCACGGAGGTGACTCTAACCGTGCCGACCGCGATTCCGGCACCCCTGCCGTTCTGTAGTCGCGTGCGTGGCGCACAGCGCCACGCACGCGCGACACAGAACGAGGAATTGGGGCAGCTCAGCGCGCTGGCGGCTCAGCGTGCTGGCAGCTCAGCGCAGCTGGCGGCTCAGCCCGCCGGAAGGTCAGTCCATCAGCAGCACGGTGCGCAGGCCACGACCGGCCACGGCATCGGCAACAGCCTCGTTGACTTCGTCGAGCGGCCTGCGCGCGGTGACCATCGCATCCAGCGGCAGCCGTCCCGCTTGCCAGAGCTCGACCACCCTGGGGATGTCGCTCAGCGGATTGGACGACCCGAGCAGAGACCCCTTCACGGTCTTCTCCGGGAACATCATCGATGACCGGGCTCAGCGACACGCTGGGCGTCGATCGGCGCCGCACCCACCAGCACGGCCTCCCCCACCGTTGCAGGTGGCTGCGACGGCGGTGTCGATCAGCTCCACGGATCCGACGGCATCGAAAGCCGAGTCGACGCCCCCGTCCACCAGGTCCATGACCTCGGCGACCACGTCGGCGGCGGTCGGGTCGATCACGTGGGTGGCACCGAACGCCATGGCCTGCTCGCGGCGGGATTCCGACGGATCAGACACGATCACCCTGGTTGCGCCTGCGATCGCGGCTCCCGCCGCGATCGACACGCCGATGCCACCGGCGCCCAGCACCAGCACCGAGTCACCGGGTTGGATCGAGGCCGTGTTCAACGCAGCCCCGACCCCCGTCTGCACGGCACAGCCGATCACACATGCGACATCGAGGGGGACGTCGTCGGGGATCTTCACCGCACCCCCGGCCAGGACGTTGACCTCGGTCGCCCATGCAGCGACACCGAGTCCGCGGTAGACCACCTCCCCCGCCAGCGACAGCCCGGTCGAACCGTCGGGGAAGGTCGACGTCATCAGCGCGGAGGTCTCGGTGCAGGTGCCGGGTCGTCCCCGCCGGCAGGACCGGCAGTGCCCGCATGCAGGGTTGGGGCTCAGCACGACATGGTCCCCGACCTCGAGGCGAGTCACACCGGCTCCGACCTCGGTCACGACACCAGCGGCCTCGTGACCTGGGATGGTCGGACCCATCAGCGGGAAGGATCCGTCGGTCAGCGAGATGTCCGAATGGCAGACCCCGCAGGCAGCGACCCGCACCCGCACCTGCCCCGGACCCGGAGGGGCGATGTCGACCTCGACGACCTCGATCGGTTGGCCGGGCTGGCTGAGAACGGCTCCTCGCATGATGTCTCCTTGTCTGGCGTGTCGTGATGCCTGTCCCATTGCGACGATGTATGTGCCATTGGGACGCTCGCGTACCCCGACCGTAGCGCCACTGCGCTCATTCGGGGAGATCGCTGAACGCCACCCGTTCCACGAGACTGCGTACCTCGTCGACCAGGACGTACGCCAACGCCAGGCCCACACAGATCCCCCACTGCCCGATCGACAGCCCGACAGTGTCGAAGACCCCCTGCAGGAACGGCAGCTCCACGACCAACACCTGCACACCGACCACGGAGCCCAGCGCCATCCAGAGGTACCGGTTGGTCACGCTGTGGCGCGACACCACGGTGCCACGGCCGAGCGCACCACCAGCGCGTTGGCCATCTGCAGCAGCACGAAGGTCGTGAATGCCATCGTGAGGGCCTCGTCGGTGCCGAACTCGCCTTCGCCCACCCACAGCACGCCCAGGGTGAGCGCTGTCATCACGGTGGCCCCCAGCACGATGCGTACCAACCTGGATCCACTGAGGATCGGAGCGTCGGTGTCCCGTGGCGGCCTGCCCATGATGCCCGGCTTGGGTGGATCCACGCCCAGGCTCACAGCCGGTGGGCCGTCCGCGATGATGTTGACGAACAGCACCTGTATGGCGGTGAACGGCGTGGGCAACCCCAGCAGGCGACCGAAGAGGATCGAACCGATCGCCGCCATGTTGGTGGTCAACTGGAACCGAACGAAGCTCAGGATGTTGTCGTAGATCGCCCGGCCGCGCCGCACGGCCGCGACGATGGTGGCGAAGTTGTCGTCGGCGAGAACCATGTCGCCGGCTTCCTTGGTCACCTCGGTGCCGGTGATGCCCATGGCGACGCCGATGTCCGCGTTCTTGAGCGCCGGTGCGTCGTTGACCCCGTCGCCGGTCATGGCGACCGTCTCCCCGTTGGTCTGCAGCGCCTGCACCACACGCACCTTGTGCTCGGGAGACACCCGGGCACACACCCCCACCTCACGGATGCGCTCGGCCAGCTCGGCGTCGCCGAGTGCCTCGATCTCCGCACCGGTGATCACCTCACCGGGGATTCCCAACTCCGCTGCGATCGCACCCGCGGTGGTCGCGTGGTCCCCGGTGATCATCCTCACCTCGATCCCGGCGTCGTGGCAGCGCCCGACCGCCTCCACCGCCTCGGGCCGGGGCGGGTCGAGGATGCCCACGAGGCACCTCGAGCTCGAGATCACCCACCTCGGCGGCGAGATCCGCTTCGAACTCCGAGGCACGGACCGGTAGCGAGCGGGAGGCCACCGCCAGCACCCGTAGGCCCGCCGAACCGAGTGCGGAGTTCTCCTCCATCACCCTACCGCGGAGGCGTTCGTCGAGCTCGACTGCGGTCGCACCGACACCGAGCGCGACGCAACGATCGAGGACCACATCGGGTGCGCCCTTCACCACCAACTGGGACCGGTCGGTGTCGTCCGGGTGCTGGTGCAACGTCGCCATGAACTTCTTCGTGGAGTCGAAGGGCACCTCGGCCATGCGTGGCCGTGAACGACGCAGCGAAGCGACGTCAACGCCGACCTTGGCCGCCAGCACCACCAGAGCCACCTCCGTGGGATCGCCCACGACCTCGACCGCCTCGCCGTCGCCGTCGAAGCGCACCTCGGCGTCGTTGCACAGCGCTCCCAGGGCGATGGACGCATCGCGGTGCCTCCGTTCTCCTGACCCGCCGGGGTCCCCCGCAGCCACGGTGGATGCCGGGAAACCGTCCGTGTCGGGCGTATCGGCAACCGACCCGACGATCCCGTAGCCCAGGCCCGAGACATCGAAACGGCCCGAACCCGTGATCACCTTCACAGCGGTCATCTGGTTGAGGGTGAGGGTCCCGGTCTTGTCCGAGCAGATGGCGGTGGTGGACCCGAGCGTCTCGACCGAGGCAAGGCGCTTCACGATGGCGTTCTGTTCGGCCATGCGCGACACACCCAGCGCCAGCGTCACCGTGACGACCGCCGGGAGGCCCTCCGGGATGGCAGCGACCGCCAGGGCGACCGATTCGATCATCGCCTCTTCGAGATCCTCACCCTGCAGGATCGCCAGGGCGAACACGACCAGCACCGCCACCACCGCGATGGCCGCAAGCCGCTTGCCCAGGGCATCCAGCTGTCGTTGCAGGGGCGTGAGCTGCTGGGGCGCTTCGGCCAGCATCCCGGCGAGGCGACCCACCTCGGTGCTCATCCCGGTGGCGACGACCACCAGGTCACCGCGCCCTCGCACCACGGTGGTGTTCATGAACCCGCAGTTGTCCCGGTCCCCGAGCGACTCGACCTCCTCTGCGGACAACGTGGCGGCGTGCTTGTCGGAGGAACCGACTCGCCGGTGAGTGCGGACTCCTCGATCCCGAGGTTGTTGGTGACCACGAAGCGCCCGTCGGCCGGCACCCGGTCACCTGCTTCGAGCAACACCACGTCACCCGGAACGAGCTCCGACGCGGGAACCTCGCGCAGTGCGCCGTCGCGCCGGACCCGCACCACCAGCTCGAGCATCTCCGAGAGGGCCTCCATCGCCGCATCGGCGCGGTTCTCCTGGATGAACCCGAACACCCCGTTGATGAGCAGGACGACCAGGATCACGATGGGATCCTGGATGTCGCCGACCGCGGCCGAGATCACCGCGGCGCCGAGCAACACGTAGGTGAGCACGTTGCGGAACTGCGCGAGCAGGCGCTTCCAAGCGGGGTCCGGCTCGGCCTCGGCCAACTGGTTGGCTCCGAAGGCCTCGGTACGCCGGGACACCTCGGACGCATCCAGGCCCTCGAGCGGGTCGACTCCCAGCGCCGTCGCCACGTCGACCGATGACATCGTCGCGACCGTTGCACTGTCCAGAATCGAGTCCTGCGACGCCAGGTCGGTGATCACCGCGCCGGAGGCGCGCTCGGGTTCGTGCATCGCGCTGAACGCTACCGGTTCCACGCAGGCACGCTCGCGTCGGTGACCGCCACGCACCCCCGCTGTCGCACGGCTCGCCTCCGGTAGCGGCCCACCTGGATGCCTTGGTGGTCCACGCCGATGTCAGCGGATCCCGCAGGCGCGTCGACTCCTCGCGTACCGCTCGATCTCGAGCACGTCGAAGCACCACTCGTTGCCGACCCGGTCGGCCGCCAGCGCACCCGCTGCCACGAGCCGTCGCAGGGCATCGGGGGTGACGCCCAGGCGATGGGCCGCCTCGCTCTGGTTGCAGCGATGTCGTCCTCGCATGAATGGGGTGTCGGCACAACCGGATGCGCACTTCACGTTTTCGCCACTCTCAGCACCTGCCCACCTCGCCCGGGGCCCGAACCGCTGCTCAGGCGTCGTCGGGACGCGGGGGGATCTCATCGAAGCGAGCCGCGCGCCCCTCTGCCTTGGCGACGAACTCCTCGGCCATGTCGCCGCCCACGAACATCCCGGACTGCCAGCCGGCGATGTGGCGCAGCGAGTCCGCCACCGAGTGGTCACGGCTGTAGTTGATCGCCTCCTTGGTACCCCAGATGGCCAGCGGGGAATGCGTCGCGATCCGTGCCGCGATCTCCAAGGTGCCCTCCACCAGTGCGGCGTGGTCGTCGAAGACCTGGTTCACCAGACCGACCTCCACGGCACGCTGCGCGGGCATGCGGTCACCGGTGTAGGCGAGCTCCCGGGCGATGCCTTCGGGGATGATCTTGGGCAGACGCTGCAGCGTTCCCACATCGGCGGTCATCCCGATGTTGATCTCCTGGACGCAGAAGAAGGCATCCGAGGAGCAGTAGCGCATGTCCGCAGACACACCATGTCGACTGCGCCGCCGATGCAGCCGCCCTGGATGGCGGCCAGCACGGGCATGCGGGCGCGCTCCAACGCCGTGAAGGAATCCTGGAGGTGCTGGACGAGCATCCACAGGTACGACGCCCGACGACCCGCTTCGGTGGCACCGCCTCCGTTGGACAGCGCGTTGCCACCGGTGAACACCGACAGGTCCATGCCTGCCGAGAAGTGCTTCCCGGTGGAGGAGATCACGATCGCCCGGGCCTTCGCGCCCGCGTCGATGTCCGGAGACGATCGCCGGCAGTTCGCTCCAGAAGCTGGGCACCATGGTGTTCAACTCGTCGGGTCGGCTCAGCTGGATGTGGGCGACTCCTCGGAGATCGAGACCTCGAAGCACTCGTGCACGACCACGACGCTACCCGGAGACGCGATCAACGTGGCGAAAGCCAGCGGCCGTGGTAGTCGGCATGGGCCACCAGGCCGTCGGCGCCGTCGGGGAAGGTGCGCAACCACACCGCTGCGCGCCGGCGGTCCCATTCGTCGGGCTCGTAGCGCACCCACGCCAGGGGTTCGGCGCCGGTCGCGCGTTCGCCGGCGGCCTCGATCACCTCGGTGATCCGCCAACGCACATCGGTCGGGATGTACTGCCAGGCGATGGAGTGCATGACCACCGGTCGGGCCTCCACGTCGGAGCACTTCCTCCAGCACCGACGCGGTGTCGCCCAGGGGTCGTCGCCGGGCCCGACATCACCGGTGACCGCCGCACCGGAGCGCGATCCGCGGGACACGGCGATCAGCTCCGCTGGGAAGCTCAGCGCCACCGAGATGGCTGCATCGGTCCGGGCGAGTCGATCGAGCTGATCTGGCCACTACGAAGGACTGCACGTCTTCGGCGCCGTCGGGCCGGGTCACATCGATCGGGTGTGGGTCGAGACCCACCCTCTCGGTGAACACGGGCAGGGAAAGCCCTGCGTGACGCAGCCCACCGAGTGAGCCGCGGATCTCGGGGCGGATCTGCACCGTGCTCCCGGGGTGGCCGAGCACCATGCCGGCGAGGTCGATCTCGAAACGGTCGAAACGCAGGTTCAACCCGGCCGAGCAGCCCAGCTCCACGAGCCGCGCCTCTTTCATGCGGGCCTCGGCGACCGCCAAAGCGAGGCCTGCGCAGCGGCCGACCTCGTTGGTCTGGACCTCGCGCCCGAGGCCGCCTGTGAGCTCCTCGGATTGCCGCTCGACCAGTGCCCGCCAGGACACCAGCAGGGCCTCGTCGCTGAGAGGGACCCGACCTCCACAGCTGGGCAGCAGCGCGGCCCATTGCGGTGCCGCACCGGTGAGCGCCAGGCGGTGCGCCGCTGCGAGCAGCCGCAACGGCCCCGCCTGACCGAAGCGCAGTTCGCCTCCGGCACGCTCCCCTGCTGCACGCAGCACGTCCCAGGTCGAACCTCCTGCGGCCACGTCTTCGGCGACCACGACGAGCAACCCGCGTAGAGATCGGATCCCAACTCCGCGCATGCCTGGGCCTGCTGGTCGAAGCGCTTCGCCCACAGCTGCCTGCGGTCCTCGGGGTGAGCGTCGCCGGGCACAGGCATCAGTCGGGTCGCCGGAGCCAACCGGGAGGACGTGCGAGGAACCGCTGTGCAACCGACACGTGCAACGCCACACCGGTCGCCATGGCGTCCTCGTTCAAGGTCATGCGGTTCGAATGACACGCCGGCGCCGTCAGGGGGTTCCGGTTCCCCCACAGGACAGGCACCCAGGAAGGCCATCGCACCCGGGACCTTGGCGAGCACGTAGGAGAAGTCCTCGGCTCCCATGACCGGTGTGGGGATCTCGATCACCGAGCCGGGACCGATCGTGTCACCGGCGACCTCGGTGAGGAACTGCGTGAACGCCGCGTCGTTGAGCGTCACGGGATAGCCCGGATCCAACTCCACCTCGACGGTGCAACCGTGGGCGTCGGCCACCCCCTTCACGACACGGCAGACGCGCTCGGTCACCCCCTGTCGGACACGCTCGTCGACGGTGCGGATCGTTCCCACCATCTGCGCCGTCTCGGGGATCACGTTGCTCGTGGTGCCCGCATGAAGGCTGCCCACGGTCACAACGGCGGGGTTGAACGCATCCACGGTGCGGGTGACCATCGACTGCAGGGCGAGCACCGCCTCCGCGGCCACCGGCACCGGGTCGGTCGCCCAATGGGGGCTCGATGCGTGCCCACCGCGGCCGGTGAAGGTGATCACGAACTCGTCGGTAGCAGCCAGCATCGGTCCGGGCCTGACACCCAGTTGACCCGAGGCAAGGTTGGGTGTGACGTGCAGCGCGAACGCTGCGTCCACCCCGTCGAGCACACCCTCGTCGATCATCACCGCGGCACCGCCGTGGCCCTCTTCGCCGGGCTGGAACATGAACCGGATACGGCCGCTGAGCGAGTCGCGGATCCCCGCAAGCGACCTTGCCGCGCCCACGAGCATCGCAGGTGTGGGCGTCGTGGCTGCACGCGTGCATTCGGCCCTCGGTCTCCGAGGAGAACTCGAGGCCCGTGTCCTCGGGCATCGGGAGCGCGCCCATGTCGCCGCGCAGCAGGATCGTGGGACCGGACCGGCCGGTGTCCAGGTCCGCCACGACCGATGTGAGGGCGCTTCCCGGCGGACCGTGAGGTCGCAGCCCTGCAGGGATTCCTCGACGGCGGCCTGGGTGCGTGGCAGGTCCAGGCCCACTTCCGGGTGGCTGTGGAGCCGCCGACGAAGTGCCACGACGTCGCTGTGGACCTCCGAGGCAAGGACATGGGGATCGTGCATCGGTGTCATGGCTTGCCGAGGAGGCTGAGCACGATCCCGATCTGCCCGAGGTGGTAGGTGGTCATGATCGCAAGCCGATGATGAGCGAACGTTGTGATGAACCGGCTCCATCCGATGAACGCATCGGATGCGTAGAACAACAGCGCGCCTACGATGGCCCACCATCGTGTGGTCCCGAAGGCGAACGCGACCATCAGCGAGATGACGCACACGTAGGCACCGACCGCGAACCCGAGCGTCCGGTCGTCCCGCGAGGCTCCCACGATCAGCTTCACGCCGATCACCACCACCAGCACGCCCACGACCACCAGGCCGAGCAGCAGGGGCACCAGTTCGAGGCCCATCACGGCGAACGCCGCGATGTAACACAGGTGCGCGACCAGGAACGATGCGAGACCGGGAACGAAGCGGTCCTCGAGCATCAGGAACACGTCACCCGCGAGCGATGCCGACAGCCCTGCGACCACCCACCAGCGCGCTGCGGGCGGATCCGGCGCCGCCATCGCGATCGTCGCTGCAACCAGCACCACCATGGTCAGCGGCTTCAGGAGGTACTCCGCCCCTCGGCGATCCCGCGCGACCGCAACCCAGTCGGCCGCTGCAACGATTCCGGTTGCACCTATTAGGGCTGCGAACATCGAGATGTCTCCGGTGGGACGTGGTGCCCGCAGAATGCCACATCGTCGTTCAACCCGAGTCGGAAAAGCGCTGCGACACCATCGACGTCGAAGGAGGGCCCGCCAGGTGCCGGCGGCTTCAATCCTCTCTTCAATCCTCGATGCAGATGGCCTGCTTGGGACACCGCCTGCCGCCTCCTCCACCTTCGGGCGCAGCTCCTCGGGTGGTTCCTCCATGAGGATGTAGAGCACGTCGTCATCACGCACCTCGAATACCGACGGCTCGATGCCCATGCAGATGGCGTTGGCTTCACACAGGTCGTAGTCAATGACGATCTTCATTCACACGACCATAGAGGATCCGGTGACAGGGTGAACCGGCACGCTCACCGCTCGACTGCTCAGTCGAGGTGGGTGACGTCGTTGAACCGGCGGATCAACCACCGGTCGAACGGATCCGCCAGGTGCACGATCTCCGACACCGAGGAGTTGTCGGCACTCACGAACGCGAAGTTGCTCGACCGGGCGACATGGGCGAGCACGGCGCCGATCACGCCCCCGTGGACCACCGTCAGCACCCGCTCACCCCGGTGCCTCGCGGTGATCCGCTCGATCGCGCCAACGCACCGCGCCTGGAACGCCTCCCAGGGCTCGGCCCCGGGGATCACGTCCCACCGCTCCTGGGTGTACACCTCGCACCAGCGGATCTCCTCGGCGCCCTTCAGGCGCAACAGCCCACCTTCGTACTCACCGAGGTGCACCTCTCGCAGGTCGGCCTCGATGCGCTGCTCCAGACCGAGCGCCTCCAGCATCGGCGCCGCCGTCTCGTGGGTGCGACGCAGGGTGGTCACGTAGACCGCCGAGAACGGCCTGATCCGGTGCTCCGCGACGAGACGCCTACCGACCCTCTCCGCCTGTTCGATCCTCGGGGGCGAGGGGAGGATCGCCGTGGCCGTCGCGGGTCTCGAAGGGCCGGTCCGGATGGGCTGCCTGTGTGGCCCCGTGGCGGATCAGGTAGACGGTTGTGGAACCCTCAGGGCGTGAAGCGACGTTGGGGAACCCCCTCCGTCCTCGTCAAACTGATCCACCGGCGACTCACCGTGGCCACCCACGTTGTCCTTGTTCATCACGATCGAATCTAGGCGTCGATCCACCCGTTGGCTCCTCATCTCCCCGGCACCTCGACTCCCGACTACACAGGCGGACCCGCTGCCTCACGCCGCGACCGGTTGCCGACGACCAGGCCCACGATCATCAGGATCAGACCGATCAGCCCGATCACCCCACCGACGGCGACGGCCGCGAGGATCCCGAAGGCCGGTCGGAGGAAGTCGAACATGTCGTCTGTGGTCACCACCCGACCCACCTTGAAACCGGGCTCCGCCCCTCGTCGTCAGTGGACCCGGAGGGCTCCCCCGCAGCCGAGCACGCCGCCACGTACTCCCCGCGGGGAGGTCCTCGGCCACCACCACGGGCTCCCAGTCCGATCGGATTCCGCTCGCCACGAACGAGTCGTTCACCGACCCGGCACGAACCTCGACCTCGTCTCCGCCGGCGTCGAGGATCCGGCACTCCAAACCGCCCGAAGGTCCACCTGTGGCAACACCCACGGTCATCGAATCGCCCTCGTCGGAGGAGATGTCCTCGATGATCCGGAACCCGATGCGCCCCGGCACCTCCGACTCGGATGCACCCTCGGTCACCACATCACGGCTCAGACCCTCGAGGTCCACGGACCCACCGAGCAGCGTCGTGGCGATCACCACACCCAGGACCGCTACGACCATCGTCACGATGCCGGTGATCACGAACCCCCGGCCCGGGGTCTCTGACTTGGCGGAGGTGGGGACCACTACGGCTTGTCGGATCCCAGGACCCACATGGCGAAGAACTGGGCGGCACCCCTGCGCGTGTCCCAGGGCTGTGCGAACGCCGTCGATCTGATGATCACCGGCCTGTTCGCGGACCTGCATGGCCGCCTCGCCGAAGCGGATCATCCCCGATGCGCCGATCGGGTTGGTCGACAGCACGCCACCGGAGCAGTTCACCGGGAGATCGCCACTCATGGAGGTGCGACCCGACTCGGTCATCCTCCACCCTTCACCCTCGGGCGCGAAACCGAGGTTCTCCAACCACATCGGCTCGTACCACGAGAACGGAACGTACATCTCGACAACATCGATCTGCGCGAGCGGGTCGGTGATCCCTGCCTGGGCGAACACGTCGGCGGCACACTGCACACCCGCCAACGGCGAAACCTGATCACGCCCCGACGCGGTAGCGGGCTCCGAGCGCATCGAGGTGCCGTGCACCCATGCAGGTCGGACACCACTCGCCGCGGCGGACGCCTCGGCTGCCTCCTCGCCCGCGAGCACCATCGCTATGGCGCCGTCGGAGGACGGACACGTCTCGGAGTACCGGATCGGCTCCCACAACATGAACGACTCCTTGATCGAGTCGTAGGTGATCTCGGTCTCGTGCAGGTGGGCATAGGGGTTCTTGAGCGCGTTCAGGCGGTCCTTCAGCGCCACCAGGATGCCGATGTCGTCGGGAGCGCCGGAACGACGGATGTACTCGCGGATGAACGGCGCGAAGTAGCCGCCGGCTCCCGCCACCAGCTGCTGCTGGAACGGGATCGGGAACGACAACGCCCACATCGCCTCGGAGACCGACTGCTGCTCCCACGCGACGGTCAATACGCGTTCGTGCACCCCGGACTGCACATGGCTCGCCGCCACGATCGCGGTGGACCCTCCCACCGAACCCGCGGTGTGCACACGGAACAGCGGTTTGCCGACGGCCCCCAGCGCATCGGCCAGATACGTCTCGGGCATCATGATGCCTTCGAAGAAGTCCGGTGCCTTGCCCACCACGATGGCATCTATGTCGTCGATGGTCATGTGGGCGTCCTGCAGGGCCCGGAAGACCGCCTCACGCAGAAGCCCTGGAAGCGATACGTCACCGCGTACGGCTGCGTACTTCGTCTGCCCGACACCGACCACGGCAACTCGATTGGCACCCATCAGGCGGCTCCCCGATCATCTTCGACTCCCGGCCACCGCACGGGCTGACCGCACGGACTCCACGCCCTCTCATCGATCGCCCTCCATCACGGCCAGGAGGTTCTGCTGCAGGAGATGACCGCTGGTCGCATGGGCGACCCCGCGGTCGACCTCCCCGCTCATGATCCTGTCGGCCACCTCGCCGAGGCGTATCAGCCCCGCACCCATGATCGGGTTTGCGGCCAGCGCCCCACCCGATGGGTTCACCTGGACCTCCTCGCCGAGTGACAGCTCGTTTCGCAGGATCATCTCCTGATGGGTGAACGGTGCGCACAGCTCCGCAACCTGCAGAGGGCCGTCGTGCACGCCGGCGTTGCGGGCCGCCAGGGCGACCGAGGGAGCACTTGTGATGTCGCGCGCTCCGAAGTTGTGTGAGTCGACCCGGTGGTCGATGCCGGTCAGCCACGCAGGACGGTCCACCCACTCGCGGGCGGGCTCATCGGCTGCGAGGACCACCGCGACCGCACCGTCGGTGATGGGAGCGCAGTCGTGTCGCCGGAGGGGATCGCAGATGTACTCGCAGGCCAGGAGCTCCTCCACCGGCGCGGAGCCCTTCAACTGCGCATGGGGTTCGCCTGCGCCGCGGTCCGGCTGCGGTGTGCGATCTGCGCCATCTCGGTCTCGGTGATGGCGCCGGAGTCGATCATCGCCCGGGCCTGCAACCCCGCCATCGCGATCGAGTCGGGCCACAACGGCGAGTAGTAGTAGGGATCGAGCTGCCGACTCAGCACCCGTGGGGAGGTCACCGGGCGAGGCCTTGGAGTAGCCGTAGACCAGCGCGGTCTGCGCATGACCGGCCTGGATCTTCAGCCATGCCTCGTAGAGCGCCCAGGCACCGTCCATCTCCACATGGGACTCTGCGATCGGCGGCCATGCCCCGAGCGCGTCGAGGGTCATCACGAAGCTGAACGCCTGGCCGGCCAGGTAGTCCGAGCTCCCCGAACAAGTGAAGTCGATGTCCGCGATCCCCGCGCCGACCTTCTCGAGGGCGGCCTGGATGACCGGTTGGACCATCTCCACCTCGTTGAGCTCGGGCACCGCCCGGCGATGGTCCGACTGGGCCACCGAGACGATCGCCACCTTGCGCATCACATGTGTCCCTTCAGTTGATCGGCGGGCACATCGGGCTCGTCGATGGGCTCCCAGTGGGTGATGTTCTCGAAGCTGGCGGTGCGCTCGGACTCCTCGACCTCACACGGGGCGCACCCGCATGCCGATGCCGGACCTGTGTGTGGTCTATCCCGAGCACGGTGCCGTAGAGCGACACCGCTGCTCCGTCGGGCAGTATCAGGGCGGATACGAACGGTGGGGTGGGGGCGTTCTCCCCGAAGCCGATGTGGACCACGCAGAACGTGGTGATCGTGGCGTTCGGCCCGACCTCCACCGATTCGGTGGTGCGCCGGCCCATCACCGGGTCCATGCCCCGGGAGGGCACGTACACATCCGTGCCACCCGCCGCGCGTCCACCGAGGATCCTCCCCTCCTGCAGCCACGCAGGAACTCGGTGGGCGCCGCACCGGGGGTATAGCTGTACACGACGGTGGCGGGATCGGTGATGCGCTTCACGTGCTCGTCGGCCGCTAGTCCGGGAATGCTCACCCGTGGTTGGGTCCACAGGTCGTCGCGCATCACGCTGACGGTGCGGTCGGCATCGGCTCGGTCGGCATCGTCGCTGTGGTTGCTTCGCGCCCATCTCAGGCCCCCTCGCCGGTCAACTCGAAGCAGGCGATGTTGCCGATCCCCTCGGTCGGCTCGCCCGCCCAGCGGATGCGCACGCGCGCGCCGGTGGACACCGCATCGGGCCCGGGCGCGTCCAGCACATGGAGCATCGCGGTGTCGGCTCCGTCGAGGCGGACCATCGCCAAGGCGTGCGGGTGCTGGAGCGGCTGACCGTCACGCACGTCTCGGACCCAGGACCAGGTCGTCACCGTGCCCTCGGTTCCGACCTCGACCATCTCCGTGAGCGGCTCGCCCGAGAGCGGGTCGACTCCACCGGCGGGCACACGACCCTACCGTCACCGTCGCGAATCCCCAGCACCCGTTGCTCGCGCAGCGCGGTGAAGAACGCTCCGATCACCGGTCCGGTGGTCCGCTGGAAGTCGAACCCGATGGTCAACGGAGCGCGCAGCAGGTCCTGCGATCCCGGTGAGTCAGCCATCGACACCCCCTGTTGGTCGAGTCCAATGGCCGCCCGCGGACGACCGCTGTGGACACTAGGTCACCCACTGGGTGCAACAAAGCCGCCGCGGCGCTCCCACGCCGGCGGCAAGATCCCCGGTCGACGGGCTCAACGGACGTCGCGTCGCACGAACAGCGCATACGCGGCTGCGACCGCGATCGCAGTGTAGGTGACGACCACGGTCACCGCCCCCACCCACGGCCAACCTGCGCCGAAGCGCGTCATCTCCTCGGCCGGTGCGTAGTCATTGCGAACGGTGTAGACACGCAAGCCGTCGCCACCGGTGACCAGCGCCCACGCGTTCGTGAAGAACTCGACGGGCACGAGCGCACGCACGACCAAGAAGAACGCGCCGGTCACCACGGTCAGACCGACGAGGGCACCCACCGAGGTGAGGGCTCCCCGGCCGACGACGGCCAACGACCCCGACAACAGCGCCACCAGCACCGTGAGAAGCAGGCCTCGTCCGGCCGCCGCCAACAGCAGCGACACCGGCACCGTGGCGTCCTCGATGCCATGGAACCACCAGCTCGGAGCAACCGCCACAAGGTGGCCGACCGACATCACGACCCACGCCAGCACCGCCACGCTCACGACCGCCGCCAATCGCAGGGTGAGAAGGCGCACCCGTCGTGGCTCGGCGACGAGGGCCGTCTCCACGGTTCCGTGGCGGAACTCCTCGCCCACCAGAGCGGCCACGAGGACCCACAGCGCCACCGCGAACACCACGTTGAACATCGCAATGGATCCGTTCCACGGGGTGTAGGGCGCGGGCGCACCGACGACCTCCATGCCACGGGGGATCACGTTCGGAGTGGACTCGGGGCAGTCGTAGGCGAGATCGCCGAGCGATGCGGTCACCAGGGCGGACGGACAGAACGTCGCCTCGACCGTCTCGATACCGGAGTCGTCGTAGTACTCGTAGTAGCGCTGCTGCGCTCCTGATGCCAGGTAGGTGCCGATACCCCTCAGGACCAACGCCATGGCTCCGATCACCAGGAACGCCTTGAGGGACCCCCGATGCAACAGACGCCGGAGCTCGACGCCGAACTGACGGACGATCACGTGTCGCTCCCTCTGTCGTGGCGGGTTGCATCGGGGGGTCGGGCGACGATCCCGCCATGTCCTCCGGCGAGCGGGTCGAGACCGGTGAGTCGCAGGTAGGCGTCCTCGAGCCCTCCGCCGTCGGGACGAAGCTCCGAAGGGAAGATGTCCTCGGCGCCGAGCGTGCGTGCCACCGACTCGCCGTCGGCTCCAGCCACCGCGAGTGCGCCCCTTCCGGATCCCGCACGCACCTTGTAGCCGGCCGCGGACAGCACCGCTGCCGCCCGGTCGGGATCACCCACCACGAGGTGAACCGCGCGGTGGTGACCCGCGATCTCCTCGATCGGTCCCATCGCCACCGTCGAGCCCCTGGCCACGACCGCGACGCTGTCGCAGATCCGCTCCACGTCGGTGAGGTGGTGACTCGACACCACCACGGTGCGACCGGTCGCGCCGAACGCGGCGAGCATGTCGCGCATCGCTGCGATGCCCGCCGGGTCGAGCCTGTTGGCGGGCTCGTCGAGGATCAGCAGGTCGGGGTCACCCAGCACGCCCCGGCCACCGCCAGACGCTGGCGCATGCCCAGCGAGTATCCCCTGAATCGGTCCTTGGCGCGGTCGGTCAACCCGACCCGTTCGAGCACCACCTCCACGTGTGAGCGGTCGATTCCCTTCAGGCCCGCGAGCAGCTCCAGGTTGAGCCGGCCCGAATACCGCGGAAGGAACCTGGGCGTCTCCACCAGGGCTCCGATCCGACTGCGGATCCCACCGAGGCCTTTCAGGACCGCCTCGCCCAGCATGGTGACCTCACCGCTGTCAGGCCTGGCAAGGCCAAGCAGCACCGCAGAGTGGTCGTCTTGCCGCTCCCGTTGGGGCCGATCAGGGCGAACACCCCGCCGGCGGGGACGGTCAGGTCGAGCTCGTCGAGTGCCTTGACGCCATCGCGGTAGGTCTTGGTGACTGCGGCGATCTCCACCACCGACGTCATGGGCAGGTCCTCTCCAATGCGCCGCGCCGGCGCTGATGCACCCCGCCAGCGCTTCTGTCCGGCGGTAGTCGCGGATTCCAGGGACTGTAACCGGACAGAACGAGGGGCGGTGTGACATGAGTCTCGCCTCCTCGCGCGATCAGCCGACCTAACGTGGCCGAACACCGTCGTGGACGCACGCTGGATCCCGATTCATGCTCGGGGCGCAGGGGGAAGGGTCCGGGAACGTGGGACCGCGACCACAACCAAGGGGGCCCAATGGCTGATTTCCTGTCCCAGTACTCGATCCAGCGGTGGCTGGAGATGTGTCCACAGGGTTACCTGGAGGACACCGTCTACGGACACGAGGAGGGCGGCCGCGAACCCGAGGAGCTCCTCGACAACGAGGTGCTCCTGGAGGCATCCATCGCACCACCGTGCAACTCGTCGCCGGCGAACGGTGCGCTCTCGCGGCGTCGTCGGGACTCGTCAACCTGGCACCCGACTACCCCTCCAAGCACTTCCTGGCCACCCAGACCCTCGACGAGGCCCGTCACGTGGAGATCTTCACCCAACGGCTGTTCGACCTCGGGGTGGCAAAGGAGGACCTGGAGAGCACCATCGACCGCTATGCGAACCCCAACCTGGTCAAGTTCGCCGAGGTTCTGCTCGAGAAGGTGTCCGACGGCGACTTCATCGCAGGGGTCGTCGGCCAGAACATCGTGCTCGAAGGCATGGCCTTCACGGTGTTCGAGCTCCTCGAGGCCACCTCACGCGACCTGAACCCCAAGTTCGCCCAGACGCTGTCGGGCACCATCGCCGATGAACGACGCCATGTGGGCTTCGGTGAGAACCGGATCGGTTCGCTCATCTCCGAGCACCCCGAGAAGAAGCCGGAGATCGAGAAGATGCAACAGGAGATGAGCTACTACATGCTCGCGACCTTCGCAGATGTCTTCTCCGCCAGCGGCGAGTCGATCGACGAAGGACGCAAGCTGGCAGCCCAACAGGGCGCTGACTCGCTGAGCACCGAATGGCACGGGGCGGATCTCGAGACCGCAACCATCGAGGAGATCGAGGGGGTGCTGGCCGACACCGTCCTCGGCGAGTTCAAGAACCGCCTGGGTCGCATCGGCATCGAGTACCAGAGTCCGTCGGTGCCCGCCTGATGACACCCACCGGTACCGCCTCGAACCAGGGGGACACCACCGACACCGAGGCCGAGCCCCATCAACTCGATGAGGAGACCTTCTACGGAGAGGTCCGGTCGTTCTCTTTCTGGTTCGAGGCGGTCGAGGGGTACCTGGAGGGCCGTCCCTACGGGTACGACCCGGCCATGCCCGAGGAGCAACTCGATCAACAGCATCGTGAGCGGATCGTCACCACGCTGTGCAACTACTGCGTGGGCGAAGCCGCAGCTCTGGAGGCAGCGAGCGGGATGGTGCGGTTGGCGCCGAATCACAACTCCCGCATCTTCATGGCGACCCAGGTGGCGGACGAAGCACGCCACCTCGAGGTGTTCCTCCATCGCATCGGCCAGTTGGGCGTGCAGGACCCCGAGGCCGAGGTGCAGCGCCTCGCTCATCCCAACATCGTGGCCTTCAAGGCCCGACTGCTCGAACTGGTCGACGACGGTGACTGGGACGCATCGGTGTTCGCGCTCAACGTGCTGTTGGAGACACTGGAGTTCACGGTGTTCCGCTACCACGCACGCACCGCCGACGCGATCACCTCTCAGATCCTCGACGGCGTGGTATCCGACGAGCGCCGTCACCTGGGATTCGGCGAGAACACCCTCGGTCACCATCTCGTTGCCCACCCCGACGACAGGGCGCGCCTCACCGAGATGAAGTCCCAGTTGGACACCCTCGTGCTCGGAGCGTTCGAGGGTGCATACGACGACCTCGGCCTGCATCGTGACCAACGACCGCAACTCGGCCGTGACTACCTGGAAGCCGTCGAGCGACTGGGGCTGCTGGGATGAGCGACATCGCCCAGATCCACAGCACCCCCGACTCCGAGGGCTCCGACGCCGAACCCGAGGAACCGCGGCGACGCTTCGAGCTGGAGGAGACCGGGTTCAAGGAGGTCCCGAAGCGCTGGCGCAAGTTCTACCGGCACTGGAAGGGCGAGGGGGATTCGCTGGGGCCGAACGAGGTCATCTGCCCGGTCTGCAAGGTCGTGATCCGATCCACCCGCGAGTTCCGCCCCGGCGACCGGGTCTACTGCATGCCGTGCATGTCACGCATGGTGGTGGTCCGCAGCGACGACGGCTCGTTGGAAGCCAAGGTCACCTACTGAGGGAAGCGGGTCAGCTACGACTCACGGCCAACGTGTGAAGGCCGGCAGGAGTGCGCCGAGGTCGCGCGCAGCCCATGCGCCCTTCCAGACACCCACCGAGTAGGCCATGTCGTCGACGAGGCCGACGAGGCGGTCCAACGGCCTGCCGGGAGTGCTCACCAGGTGTGAGGCGACTGCGGCCAGAGCCACCTTTCGCGCCCTGCGCGAGACAAGTGCGGCGCCAAGGGTCACCGGCCACCACGGCCTCACAAGCGCACGGGCGATCTGTCCTCCTGCCCCCAGGTGTCCGCGCATCACAAGAGCCACCGCGGGGCGTACGCCGAGCGCGGAAGCCTCCTCGCGAGCGCAGCGGCCGAACCCGCGGCCACGCCGACCGCCGGCACCGGATGACCCACCGACGCCAAGGTCCACACCAGAGCACTCCAGGGTGAGACCACCATGGGGGCCGACGCACCTCGGTGTCGTACGGCCAGCTCCGCGGCCGAGGATCCGTAGTCGACCCGCTGACCCAGCCAGCCGGTGAGGTTGGCACGTGGCCGGTGGCCCACCACAACGGCCGGTTCGTAGCGGACCGCACCTCCCGCCTCGCCGAGGCGCCACACGAGGTCCACGTCCTCGCCGAACCGCAGGTCCTCGTCGAAGCCGCCCACAGCACGCACCCCGGCGGTGCGCACCACCAACGCTGCACTCGGCACGTAGGGCACCCTCGAGCGCGGTCGCACGATCGCCGGTTCCGCGCCGAGGTCGAGGGGACCCCGGGCCTCCTCGTAGCGGGCGAGCAGCCCTTGGCCTCCTGTGTTGCGCACCCGTGGGGCCACCGCCACCACCTGTCGGCCCTCCAGGTGCGCCAGGAGGGGTTCAAGCCAGCGCGCCGGAACCCGGACGTCCGCATCGACGAACGCCGTCACCGGTGTGTCGACGACTGCGAGCCCGCTGTTGCGGGCTGCTGCTGGGCCACGCGCCTGTTCGTGGCGCACGAGAACCGCTCCGTTGGCAGCCGCCAGCGAGCGGACCGCACCGGGATCACGTGACCCGTCGTCCACCACGACGGCCTTCACCCGTGTTGCACTCTGCACACCGGCGGTGCCGGGGAGGTTCCCAGAGAGGTCGCCCAGCACCGCAGCGAGCCCTGGGGCGTCGTCGCGCACCGGGATCACGACGGTCACCTCGCCGAGATCTTCCTCGTCACCCTCGCCGCGAACCCGCCGTGGCGCCGGATGCACCGCACCTGCGTTCAGGAGCCGGTCCCGGAGGCGCTCTTCGCCATCGTCGGTGGGATGCCAGCTCCCCGACTCGACAAGGCCTGCCAACACGCGGTCTCCCCGGTCGCTCAAGCGGAACAACCTCAGCGGTGAGCCACCCAACCACATCCCAGGCGAAATACGACGGAGCGTCGCATCCGCGATCACCGCGGATCGCGCCGCTGCAGCGCTCGTCACCCGAGGATCCTCACGTGGCGGTCATCCCGGCGTCCACGGCGAGAACCGATCCGGTCACCCCCGAGGCACCCTCGCTGCACAGCCATGCAACGGCATCGGCCACCTCCACCGGCTCCAGCAGACGACCCGATGTGTGGTGATCGGCGAACTCCTGGGTCGACTCGAGGTCGTAGACCGCTGCGGAGGCGGCGAGCATGTCGGTGTCGGTCGAACCGGGTGCCACGGCGTTGGCGGTGATCCCGGAGCCGGCCAGGTCGGCCGCCATGGAGCGCACCAGGGAAACCACCGCAGACTTGGAGGCGGCGTATGCGCCCATCCTGGGCAGACCGCGTTGCGCGGCGGACGACGCGACCACGACGAAGCGACCAGGCACCCCCGCAGCCAACATCGGGGGAATCGCCACAGCCGCGGTGTTGAGGACTCCCTCGACGTTGGTGCGGTGGATCGCCGACCATGCATCGGGCGGCGTCTCCCAGACCGCGGCGCCACCCCAGAGCACTCCGGCGGCGCACACGACCGCGTCGAAGCAACCCACGCCCAGACGGGAAAGCGACTCGTCGAGTGCCGCCATCAGCGCCGTGCGGTCACCGACATCCGCGGTCACCCCGAGTGAGCCGTTGGAGCAGTCGGCAACCACCGAATCGAGTTGTGCCCGGGTCGCGAGCGGGTACTCGATCGCCGCGTCGTCGCTGCAGCGGTCCAGCGCGACGACCGTCGCCCCGTCGGCTGCCAGGCGCCGGGCCACCGCGGCACCCATGCCCCGCGCGGCGCCGGTGACGAGAGCCGTCCTGTCGCTCACGACCTGCGTTCCGAACCGGTTGCCACCACGCCTCCAGCGTGCCACGCGGGCACTCCCCCACACCCACTGCAGATCCTCCGTCTCGCAGCCGGTCGAAGGGCCAAGGCCACCTGGTCGGCTGGGGTGCCGGCCGGGCCGGCGGTAGCGTGCTGGCATGATCGCAGTGGTGCCCGTGCGCTCCGGCGCACTTCCCGCCGGTGGGGCCGAGACGGTGGCGACCGCAGACGGCAACGTGATCCTCGTCGGGGAGAATACGGCCGCCGCGGTCCTCGAACTGGGTGGGCTCGCAACCGCCGTGCGTTGCTGGGAGACCCCCGGCTTCCAGCCCGGTCGGTGGGCCGACGCCTTGGCCGGGGTCCTCGCGGACGAGCCGCTGGTGCTGTTGCCCGCAAGCCCCGACGGCCGTGACCTGGCCCCGAGGATCGCCACGGTGCTCGGTCACGAGCTCTTCAGTGCAGCAGTCGAGCTTCGCGACCACATCGTGCGCACCGTGGGCTTCGGTGGGGCGGCCATGCTGGAGCACCACATCGGTGACGCAGCGGTCATCACCGTTCAACCCGGAGCACGTGGAATCGACCCGGCCACCGACACACACCCGGGTGAGCCACAGGTCACCTCGATCCACCCGGAGCTCCCCGACGTACCCGACTGCACAACCCTGGAGGTCCTCCCAGCCGACGCCTCCACCATGGACCTGGCGGAGGCCCCGCGCATCCTCGCCGGTGGCAACGGTCTCGACGACGCGGACCGGTTCACGAGGCTGAGCGCGCTCGCGGCGGCCATCGACGCGTCGGTGGGCACCACCCGTGTCATCACCGACAAGGGCTGGTTGCCGCACGAACGCCAGATCGGGACCACCGGGGTCGTCGTTGATCCGAAGCTGTACGTGGCCTTCGGCATCTCGGGCGCAGTGCAGCACACCAGCGGGTTGGGCCGCCCCGAACATGTGATCTCGGTGAACACCGATGCGCACTGCCCGATGATGTCGCTCGCGGATCTTGCCGTGGTCGCAGACGCCAACGCCACGCTGGAGGCGCTCTGCGAGCTGATCGGCGTGTCGGACGACACTCATGTGGGAACCATCGGTGGCTGACACGCCCCCGACCTCAGGCAACTCGCCCGACTTCGACGCTATCGTCGTGGGTGCGGGTCCTGCGGGTTCCGCCGCGGCGATCGAGCTCGCCCGGTCCGGACGCTCGGTCGTGTTGGTCGAACGAGGTCCCTTCCCTGGTTCCAAGAACATGTACGGCGGCGTCGTCTACGGACGCATCCTCGACACGCTCGTCCCCCGATGGTGGACCGAGGCACCGATACAGCGCTGGGTGACCCGACGACAGACGATGATGATGACCGGCGAGCAGGCCCTCACCGTCGACTACCGCACGGAGGCCTGGGGGCGACCACCGTTCAACGGTGCAACGGCATACCGCCCCGACTTCGACTCCTGGCTGGCCGACAAGGCCGTGCAGGCAGGCGCCACCCTGGTGTGCTCCACCACCGTGACCGGGCTCATCCGCTCCGGCGGGAGGGTCGTGGGGGTTCGCACGGACCGCCCGGACGGCGATCTGCGCGCCCCGGTCGTCGTCGCCGCCGACGGCGTCAACTCCTTCCTCGCAAAGGAGGCAGGCCTCTACGGCGAGGTGGATCCCGCCAACTACACCGTGGGGGTCAAGGAGACCATCGCGCTACCCCGCCATGTGATCGACGAACGCTTCGCTGTCCGCGGCGACCACGGTGTCGACATAGAGATCATCGGCGCCACCGGCGACGTGCCGGGCGGCGGCTTCATCTACACCAACACCGACACCGTCTCGATCGGGCTCGTGCTGTCGATGCCCGCGCTGGCCCGAAGCGACAAGCGTCCCGAGGAGTTGCTCGCACGCCTCAAGGCACACCCCGCCGTCAGACCCTGATCGAGGGTGGAGAGGTGAAGGAGTTCTCGGCTCACGTGATCCCCGAGGCGGGTTACGACATGATGCCCGAACTCGTGGGCGACGGGATCCTCGTGGCGGGCGACGCTGCGGCCATGTGCCTGGCGGCGGGGATCTGGTTGGAGGGTGTCAACTTCGCGATCGGTTCGGGGGCGGCGGCAGGCCGTGCGGCTAGCGCTGCGATACGGCGCGGCGACACGACCAGGGAGGGCTCGCCGGGTACCGGGACGCGGCTCGAATCGAGCTTTGTGCTCGCGGATCACCGCAAGCTCCGGGAGGCACCGCATCTCGTGATGGGGGACCTCGCCCAGCGCCAACTTCCCGCCATCGCGTGCGGGGTGGCCGAGTCGGTGTTCACCGTGACCAACCCGGACCCGAAGCCCGGATTGGTGAAGATAATCAGGACGCACCTGAGACACAGCGGCCTCAGGTTTTCCACCGTGGCCCGGGAGACCTGGCGGGCGTTCAGGGCCTACGGTTGACACCCGGACGCAAGGGTCCCCACGTGCACAGCAACAGACCACGGACACCGACACCGACACAGATGACGCCTTCCACCTACCCGCTGATCAGCAACGAGACCCGGATGGGCACCGTGGAGTTCAGGGTCCACGAGCGCGCCCACATTGTCGTCGACGACACCAGGTGCCGGGACTGCTCGGTGCGTGGGTGCGTCACCGCGTGCCCGGCGAACCTGTTCGTGCCGACCTCCGACGGCGGCATCCTGTTCAACTACGAGCAGTGCTTCGAGTGCGGCACGTGCTACATGGTCTGCAACGCCGAAGGCGCCATCACCTGGTCCTATCCCGAAGGGGGCCATGGCGTGGTGTTCCACACGTCATGACGAACGCCCCGATCGGGCCGATCGCGGCGTGCGTCAAGTGGGTGGACCTGCACCCGGAGACAGACGTGGCCAACGGGGTGCCCAGGCCTTCGGCGCACAGCTGGGGGTTCTCCGAGGCGGACCGGGCGGCACTCGAGGTCGCGATGCGCCTGGGCGAGGCCGCGGGCACCGACGTGGTGCTGGTCTGCGCCGGGCCGATCGAAGCCAAGGGGGCCCTGGGTGAGCTGGCCGCCTCGGGAGCATCGCGAGCGATCCTGGTCGACCACCCGCTGCACTCTGCGGCCGGAACCTCCGGCGCGGTTCTCGCAGGTGTGCTCGGCGCCGGTGGCCTGGGGGTCCATGGCGTGGTGTGCGGCGACATGAGCAACGGTCGCGGGTCGGGGTCCGTCCCGGCGATCCTCGCCCATCACCTTGGTGCCGCCCAGGCACTCGGGCTGCTCGAGGTCTCCGGCGCGCCCGGCGAACGGATCCGGGCGGTGAGGCGCCTCGACGGCGCGACGTGAGGTCGTCTCGATCCACGGCCTCGCAGTGCTGTCGGTGGAGGGTTCGGTTGCGCACCTGCGGCGCGCCCCGTTGTCGGCGACCCTGGGTGCCGGGGCACCCGAGGTGGAGGTGATCACCCCGGGCGCACATCACCCCGCACCGCGCATCGCCCGGGTGTTGCCCTGGCGACCCCGCCCCGCCGGCTTCCCGCACCTCACTCACCCGACGCCTTCGCACGAGTGCTCGAGCTGACCGGCGCCCTAACCGAGCACACCCCTCCCCGTACGGTCGAGGTCTCCCCTCGTGACGCGGCACAGGTGATCCTCGACCAACTGCGGACGTGGGGATACCTCGACGACGGATGACCGTGACGCGATCCGGGAACACCGGTGATCTTGGGTCGCTCACCTGGGTCGACCTCGACGGTGACCGCCGCCTGCTGGTGGTGCCCGTCGGCAGCTGCGAGCAACACGGCCCGCACCTGCCGTTGGACACCGACACGCTGATTGCGCAGGCGTTCGCCGCCGACCTGGCGGCCGCACGCGACGACACGCTCGTGGCTCCGGCACTGTCCATCGGCGCTTCGGGCGAGCACCGTGGATTCCCCGGCACGCTTTCCATAGGCACCGCGGCCATGACCTCGACGTTGGTGGAACTGGCCCGCAGCGCGCTTCCCGAACCGGGGTCGGGGAACCCGGGTGCGTTCAGCGCGGTGCTGTTCGTGAACGCCCACGGCGGGAACCTCGAAGCTCTCGAAGACGCACGGTCGACCCTCGCCGCCGAATCCCGCAGAGCGGACTTCTGGCACCCCAGGGTCGACGGTGGAGATCCCCACGCAGGGGCGACCGAAACCTCGCTGATGCTCCACCTGCACCCCGAGCGGGTTCGCATGGAGCTGGCCGAACCCGGCTCCACGGCCAGGTTCTCCGACATCCGCGACGAGCTCACCGCCGGTGGGCTCGCAGCTGTCACGCCCAACGGCGTCCTCGGCGACCCGACGACGGCCTCGGCTGATGCCGGCGCGAGGCTCTTCGGCACACTCCGGGTCACGTTGTCGGAGGCGGCCGAGCGGCTCCTGTAACCCACCGCAGGCCGGATGCAACACGTCGAACCCACCCCTGGTGCATACGCTGGTGCCCATGGCGCACGACCATTCGCACGGCCCGTCCGGGCACAACCACGGCTCTGCGCTGGCCCGTTCAGGTGAGGCCGCCAAACGCCCCCTTGAGCATGGCGCTGGGCATCACGGCGGTGACCCTCGTGGTCCAGGTCGTGGTGGGAGTGACCACAGGGTCGCTGTCGCTGCTGGCCGACGGTGCTCACCTGCTGACAGACGTGGGCGGGATCGTGCTGGCGCTGTCAGCGGTCACGCTGGCCTCGCGACCCACCCGCAGCGAGCGGACCTTCGGCTTCTACCGCCTCGAGGTGCTCTCCGCGCTGGCCAACGGGGGCGCTGCTCGTGGTGGTCGCCATCTGGGCGCTGCTCGAAGCCGTGGAGCGGATCCAGGACCCTCCGGATGTTCCCGGCCTTCCCGTGCTGGTGGTGGGAGCGCTCGGCCTCGTCGCCAACCTCGTGTCGCTGCGGCTGCTCAGCGGCGGCGGTTCGCTCGCAGCCGAAGGTGCCCGCCTGGAGGTGCTTGCCGACGCTGTGGGCTCGGTCGGGGTCGTGCTGGGTGGGGGGCTCATCATGTTGACCGACGAACCGGTGATCGACGCGTGGATCGGCCTCGCGATCGCGTTGTGGATAGTCCCACGGGCGCTCCGGCTGGCGTCGGCATCGCTGCGGATCCTCCTTCAGGAGGCGCCGGCACACGTCGACCTGCCGGCTGTGACCGACTCGCTGGAGGCGATCCCCGACGTGGTGGACGTGCACGACCTGCACGTGTGGACCCTGACCACCGACATGGACGTGCTGACCGCGCACCTGATGGTCGGAGCCGAGGCCGACCACCACGGAGTGCTCGACCGGGCGCGCGAAGTGCTGGCCAGCGAGCACGGAATCCACCACGCCACCCTCCAGGTGGAACCGGAGACCCATTCGGGTTGTGACCAAGTGGACTGGTGAAGGCCTGCTGCGGTCACACGAGGGCCGCACCGACACGCTCGCCGTCGATCACCGCCGCGTGTGCCCTGCGGGGCGCCACGGCGTCGCCCACCCTCAGCACATCCGCACCGGTTGCGACCAGTTCGTGGTACAGCCCGTCCGCCGGGGTCGGCGGCACCGCCAACACAAGCCAGTCCGGGCTGCGCGTGACGGTCTGCTGGGTCGGATGATGCTGAAGGTTCACGACGTGACCCTCCACACCCATGGGCACCAGCTCGGTCGATTGGGTGATTCCCTTGGCCTGGGCGCGTATCCAGAAGTTCTCGAGATCCAAGGTGATGCCCAGGTCCTGGCCGACCACCATTCCGGGTGTGACGATCTCCACCGACGCTCCGCGGTCGGCCAGCAGCTCCGCGACCGATGTGGCCTGGTGGAACCCGAGCTCGTCCAGCACCAGCACCTCACCCTCGGGATGCACCGCGCCGCAGAGCACGTCGCGCACGTCCACGATCCACTCCGCGTCGGCCGGTGCCCACCACGGTCTTGCGGGAACCGATCCGGTGGCCACGATCACCCGGTCGGGCCGTCGCCGCGCCACCTCAGCGGCGTCCACGGTCACCCCCGTACTCGAAGGTGACGCCGAGGCGGTTCGCCTCGTGGAGCTGGTTGCGCACCAGATCCGCGAACTCAGCTCGGTTGGGGACCGTTGCCGCCAGGGCGACCTGACCTCCCGGAGCGTCGGTCGCCTCGCACACCGTCACGCGGTGCCCGTTGCGTGCCGCAGCGATCGCGGCCTGCATGCCGGCGGGCCCGGCACCCACGACAAGCACGTCACGGCGCACCTCGACCGGAACCGCCTCGCCCACGCCCTCGTGCTCGCGACCGGTACGTGGGTTCTCGATGCACCCGAGCCAGCGGTTGAGGCCCATGCGGCCCACGCATTCCTGGTTGCAGCTCAGGCACAGCCGGGTGTCGTCGGCCTCACCGGCGCGGGCCTTGGCCACGAAACCCGCGTCCGCGATCTGACCACGGACCACACCCACCAGGTCGCAGTGACCTTCGGCCAGCGCTCGCTCGGCCTGAAGGGGATCCTGAAGCGGCCGACGCCCACCACGGGGAGTTCGACCGCCCGCCGGATCGCAGACGGTATGAACATCGCGTAACCCGGCGGGATGTGCATCGACGCCTCGATCATGAACAGCGATGCCGTGGCAACCCCGATCGAGGTGTTGATGTAGTCGACCTGCCCGGTGGCCTCCACCATGCGGGCCACCTCGACCGCATCCTCGATCGTGGTGCCTCCCTCGATGAGCTCGTCGCCACAGATGCGCACGCCCAGGGCAAGCTCCGATCCGATCGCCGAGCGCACCGCGGCGACGATCTCCAACAGGATCCGCGCCCGGTCGGTGAGGGGCCCCCGTAGTCATCGGTGCGCCGGTTGGTGGCCGGTGAGAGGAACCCGCGCACGATCGAGGAATGGGAGCACTGCAACTCGATGCCGTCGAAGCCACCTTCGGCGCAGTGACCGGCCACGAGAGCGTAGGACTCGACGATCTCGGCTATCTCATGCCGGTCCACGGCCTTGGGGACCTCACGGAACAGCGGATCCGCGACCGCGGAGGGCGCCCAGACCGGCAGGCGTGAGTACATCGAGGAGGCCTGGCCTCCGTTGTGGTTGATCTGGGCGAAGATGGGCACGCGGTGGCGGTGGACCGCATCGGTCATTCGCCGGTACCCGGGTATCACCTCACGGTCGAAGCCGTGGATCAGCTTCTCGTAGGGCCAATCGGTGGGGTGGGTGGAATGCTCCTCGGTGATGATCAGCCCGGCTCCCCCAGCGGCACGCTCCTCGTAGTAGGCGGCGTGTTGCTCGGAGGGGAGGCCGTCGCGGGCGTAGTTGGTCAGATGCGCCGAGAACACGATGCGGTTGCGCACCGTGACAGGCCCGATCTGCATCGGTGACCACAGGAGCCGCTCAGCCATCCACCCAAGCTAGTGCCGGGTCGCCCAAGGCGGGAACGGCGCCTGTCGGCCCGATGCGCAGGCGAACCAGGCTCAGGCCGCAGCGACCGAGCCGCGCCGGCCGCGCAGGATCGCCACGGTCACACCGGCGACGGTGGACGCAGCCGCGGCGGCGCCGCCGGCGATCGCCGCGACCCTGCCCCCACAGGAAGTGCCCGCCATCGCCGTCGAGGAGATCCTCCACACGTCGCTCGGAATCGACCACCACGTCGCCGACCGGCTCGAGACCGAACCCCACCAGTCGACCCTTGTGCACATGGCCGAACATGCCACCCGGGAGCGACACCGCCACGTCGTCGTGAGCGCGGAAGGCGCTGTTGGCGGCCTTGGCGAGATCGAGCGCCTGCTTGACCGTTGCATCCAGGACGTTCTTGGTGGTCGAGAGCATTGTCTTCTCCTGCGGCTCCATTGCCATCATCGCACAGGTCCCCGCCACAGAGACCCTGGGTGATTGTACCTGCAAGTGGACATCGGCGATACGGGCAATGCGGTCGCGTTGCACCCGTGTCCCGCTCCGGCAAGGCGGAACCCACGCTATTGTCGAGCCGTGGAGAAGCCGGAGGGGACGATCCGATCGTGGTTCGCCAGTCAGTCGTTCACCCGCCGCCAACTGCTGACGGTTGCGGTGGCTGCGACGACGGTGGTGGTTGCCGTCGGCGGATACGCACTCGGTATGGCGCAAGCGGACTCATCTCACAACACCACCGGCTCCCCGGACGTCGAACCCACCGCCACTGTCAGCAGATCGACTGCTCCGAACTCATCAGGCCCGCCGACCACCGGGTCGACCCCTCCCGAATCGACCACGTCCACCAGTGCCGCAACAACTGAGCCGCCGCCGACTTCAGCGGCAACCCCGAAGGAGCCGGAGTACGCGTTTCCCATCCAACCGGCAGCGGGGGTGGCATATGACCCATCACATCACGACTATCCGGCGGCCGACATGTTCGCCGAGTGCGGGACCGAGGTGGTGGCCCCGCATGCGGGTGTGATACAGGATGTCAGCCACCAGGATCGCTGGTCGTCCTCACATGACACCCCCCGACTCCAGGGAGGCCTGTCCTTCTCGATCGTCGGCGACGACGGGGTCCGTTACTACGGCAGCCACCTGGAGTCCATCGACCCGGCCGTCCGACCTGGTGCACGTGTGGCAACCCGACAACGGATCGGTACCGTCGGCGACACCGGAAATGCCAAGGGCACGGGCTGTCACCTCCATTTCGGCATCTCGACGCCGTGCGGCCCGGGTGACGTGCTGCGCCGCCGCGGGAGAGTTCTGGCCGCAGGACTACCTCGACGGATGGCGCGAGGGCACACAGGTGTCACCGGCCGATCTCCCCGACCCATCAGCCTGTTGACCCAGGGACGGACACATGAACCCATATGACGACCGCTTCGACCCTCCCACCCGGCCGCTCAAGGCGTGGTCCCGGGCCCGGGGGCCATGCCTCCGCCAC
Source organism: Microthrixaceae bacterium (assembly GCA_027493675.1). GTDB lineage: Bacteria > Actinomycetota > Acidimicrobiia > Acidimicrobiales > Microtrichaceae > JAMLGJ01. Next base: position 72,416 of record JAOSKI010000003.1, read on the forward strand.
CTCCGAACAACACATCCGGTTCGACGGTTCGGACCGCGGCGATCGCCGCCCTGGTGACCGTCGTCGTGGTGGGCATCATCGGTGGTGCCTACATGCTCGGTCGTTCCGGCGGCGACGACATCGTGGCCACGGAGTCCACGACCACGACCTCGAGCAGCACCACAACCGAGGCGACCACCACCACAACCACGACGAAGGTCACCACCAGCACGACGGCAGCGCCACCCACAACCATCGCGGCGCCACTCGGCAATGTGCTCCAGGAGCCCGACGGGCTCCTCTGCAAGGACTTGGAAGCCAAGGGATACTCGTATTCTGCCGCTGTCGACTACTGGCGTTCTCACGGACAGCCGAACCGCATGGACTCCGACCGCAACGGGATACCGTGCGAGACGGTCTACCCGCGATCCGACGTCGTCGCCTACTGGCCTCACAGGTGTACGACGCGACGCCCTCCTACGGCTATCCGTCGGGTCTCCTGTGTCGCGATCTGGCGAGTCGAGGTGCGGACGTCTACGACGCCCTGCGCTACTTCATCTGGGAGGGCTACCCGTCACGCATGGACGCCGACGGAAACGGCATCCCTGCGAAACCGTCTACCCGGATGCGGCCGAGGTCTGGCTCTGGGACTTCTGAACCGGGACTTCTGACCCACCCCGTGGCGACAGACCGACAGGGTGACGCCCTGCTTGTCCTACTCGATGGTCCAAGCGCTTGTCCTACTCGATGGTCCAAGCGCTTGTCCTACTCGATGGTCCAAGTGGAACCCGAGTGCAGAAGCTCCGAGATCAGCTCCCGCCCCGGTGGACGTTCGGGCACCGGGTTGCGTGCTCCGTAGACCGGCTTGTCCACCGCCCTGAAGACACCCATCGGTGTGGGCTCGTCCATGTTGGGTGACAACCGCGACAGCGCGAACGCGACCGAAGGGTGGTCACGGGCCTCGTTGTGCACGAGCAGCGCGTCCTCACCGACATCCGCGACGTCCACGACCACCGCACCGTGCTTGGGGTCCAGCACCACGCCCTTGGAGCCGTCCGGGCCGAAGCGGATCGGTTCGCCCTGCACCAGCGGGATCAGCATGTCCTGGCGGGTGTCCCGCGAGGTGATCTGCTGGTAGGCGTGGTTGTTGAACACGTTGCAGTTCTGGAGGACCTCCACGAAGGCGGCTCCCTGGTGGGCATGGGCCCGCTTGAAGACCTCCTCCATGTGCTTGCGGTCCATGTCGTGGGTCCGCGCCACGAAGGTGGCATCCACGCCGAGGGCGACCGACAGCGGCAATAAGGGCGCGCCTCGGAGCCCTGGGGCGAGCTCTTGGTCACCTTTGCCCTGTTCGGAGGTCGGTGAGTACTGGCCCTTGGTGAGTCCGTAGATGCGGTTGTTGAACAAGAGGATCGTGATGTTCACGTTTCGGCGCAATGCGTGCAGGAGGTGGTTGCCGCCGATGGAGAGCAGGTCGCCGTCGCCGCCCACGACGAACACCGAGAGGTCAGGTTGGCAAGCGCCACCCGGTCGCATCGCAGGCGCTCGACCGTGGATCCCGTGGATCCCGTAGGTGTTCATGTAGTACGGGAAGCGCGCCGCGCACCCGATCCTGCCCACGATCACGGTGTCCTCGCGGCGCACCCCCATGTCGGGCAGGGCGAACTGCATCGCCGCCAGGATCGTGTAGTCGCTGCAACCGGGGACACCAGCGGACCTCCTGGTCGCTCTGCCAGTCGGCGCGGGTGGTGGTGGGTATGTCGACCGGCGTCGAGGTGAGCCCGGCTGAGGTGGGATTCTGTGACAGTCATCGTGTGCTCCGTGTGTTCCCGTTGCCGCCGGCCTGCTCCCCGGTTCCTCCGTCGGCGACATCGCCGAGGCATTTTCGGATCTCCACCTCGACCTCCCCTGCTGTGAAGGGCAGGCCCGCCACCTTGGACAGGCTCCGTGCGTCCACCAGGTACTCCGCACGCAGGATCATGGCCAGCTGTCCGGTGTTCATCTCGGGCACCAGTACCTTCGGGTAGGCCCTGATGATGTCCCCGAGGTCGCGGGCAGCGGGTTGATGTTGCGCAGGTGCACCTGGGCGACCCTGCCGCCGTCGTCACGGACGCGCTCGACGGCGGCCGCTATCGCACCCCCAGGTGGAACCCCACCCGATCACCAGCACCTCCGCGCCGTCGACGTCACCCTTCACCTCGAGTGGCGCGTACTCCTCGCCACGCCGTCGATCTTGGCCGCACGCAGGTCGGTCATGCGCTGGTGGTTGTCCGGATCGTAGGAGATCTCCCCGGAGCCGTCGGCCTTCTCGATGCCACCCACCCGGTGCTCCAGACCCGGCGTTCCGGGGATCGCCCACGGCCTGGCGAGCGTCTCGGGATCACGCAGGTAGGGCCAGAACTCCTCGACCCCATCCGCGCTGGTGTGGTTCAGCTCCGTTGCGTAGCTGGTGGAGAGATCCGGCAACTTCTCCACGTCGGGGACGCACCACGGCTCGGAGCTGTTGGCGATGTAGCCGTCGGATAGGAGGATCACCGGCGTGCGGTACTTGATCGCCATCTCGGCGGCCTGGATCGCGCACTCGAAGCAGTCCGCCGGTCGGCTCGCTGCGATCACGGGCAGAGGCGACTCGCCGTGACGCCCGAAGATCGCCTGGGTCAGATCCGACTGCTCGGTCTTGGTGGGCAGTCCGGTGGAGGGCCCACCACGTTGGATGTCGACGATCACGAGGGGCAGCTCGAGGCTCACCGCGAGATCGATCGTCTCGCTCTTGAGGGCAAGACCCGGACCCGAGGTCGTGGTCCAGGCCAGGTCGCCGGTGAAGGATGCGCCCACAGAGGAGGCAGCGGCCGCGATCTCGTCCTCGGCCTGGGAAGACCCTGATCGACGCCTCGGGATGCTTCGCGAGCTCGTGGAGGATGTCCGAGGCCGGCGTGATCGGGTACGAGCCGAGGTAGGTCGGCAGTCCGCTCAGCTGTGCCGAGGCGATGATCCCCAGGCGATGCCAGTGTTGCCGTCGATGTTCCGGTAGGTCCCCGGAGGGCGTTCCATGGGTGCCACCGAACGGGTCACAGGGATCAGCTCGGTGGTCTCCCCGAAGGACCAACCCACCTCGAAGGCGGTGAGGTTGGAGTTCTTGACAAGCTCGTTGGAGGAGAAGCGCTGCTCGATCCAGTCGCGCAGATCAGAAGGGTTGCGGCTGTACATCCAGCACAGCAGACCGAGTGCGAAGAAGTTCTTGGAGCGCTCGGCGTCGCGGCCTTTCACGCCGAGCTCCTTGACCTTGGTGACCGTCAGGCTCGTCATGGGGACCTCGACCACGTGGTACTCGTCGAGGCTGCCGTCCTCGAGCGGATTGGCGTCGTAGCCGGCCTTCTCCAGATCACGCTCGCCGAAGCCGTCCCCGTTCACGATGACCATGCCACCCGGACGCACCTTGGGCAGCTCGGAGCGGAGCGCTGCGGGGTTCATGGCCACCAGCACGTCTGCGATGTCGCCGGGTGTGGAGATGTCCTCCGAGGAGATCCGCACCTGGAAGGCGGAGACCCCGGGGAGGGTGCCCGCCGGCGCCCGGATCTCCGCGGGGAAGTCGGGCAGGGTTGCGAGGTCGTTGCCTGCGAGCGCGCTGACGGCAGTGAACTGGCTGCCGGTGAGCTGCATCCCGTCGCCCGAATCGCCGGCCAGACGGATCACCACATCGGTGATCTCCTCATGCGGCTTCGTGGCCGTGTCGTCCGTCACGATGACCCTCCGTCGTCCACCACACCCTCGTTGGTGCAGTGTTCACAGCCACCCACGGCGACTCGAACGGAGCCGGGTGCACGGCCTTTCGCCTACCGTACCAATCCCCGGCGTCGAAACCAGATTGCAACCATGTGAAATCCGCCCACCCATGGCGAACTGTCCGGTGTGGTGCGCGGATTCCGCGGTTGACACCGGTCAGTTCGCCGGGGTGCGCCCCGGTGAAGCCGGGGTGCGCCGGGTGCGCCGGGGTGCGCCCCGGTGAAGCCGGGTGCGCCGGGGTGCGCCGGGGTGCGCCCGGTGAAGCCGGGGTGCGCCGGGGTGCGCCGGGGTGAAGCCAGGGTGCCGGGGTGCGCCGGGGTGAGCGGCTCAGGTGATCTCGAGAGCCCGGCGACGGCCCTCCAGTACGGCCTCGGCGACGGTGCGCGGGGCCACGCAGTCGCCTGCTGTGGCCACGCGGTGCCCCGTCGAAGCCGTGACCTGCTGCGCCAGCGCGTCGTCGGGCAGACGGTGTCCGCAATCGACCACCCACGTCACAGCGAGCTCGTCGAGGTCCTCCGAGAAGCGGTCGGACAGCACGACATCGGCCTTGCGGACCTTGCGCAGGATCCGGACGACGGTGCAGGTGGACCCCCGCCTGAGCAAGGCGCGCGTTGGCGGGCCCCATGTCACCGCTACGCGCAAGCTCGTTGCCCACGATGTAGTCCGGCGTAGCGACGTGCACTGTCCGCCCTGTGCCGTCACCTGCCAGCAACTCCGCCACGGCGACGCCCGTGGGTCCTCCGATGGGATCCCACACGAGCACGTCACCCGCTGGAAGTGCCCCCGAAGTCACCTCCGGCGCGCCAGCGGCGCCGGCTCTCGTTGCCAGCACGTCCGCTGCACTCAGCACGGTCGCCGCCCTGGTCGACTCGAACCCGGCCTCGCCTGCGCGCCCGCCCGTCGCGACGATCAGGCATTGAGCCGACGTCGCCCGCTGGAGATCGACTTCGGCTCCTGTACGAACCTCCACGCCCAGGAGCCTGCACTCGGCCTCCAACCATCTGGCGAACACGCTGAGGCGGTGACGACCAGGCTGGCGGCCGTGGCGTGAAGCATGCCCCCGGGGCGCTCCGCGCGCTCCTCCATACGAACCGAATGCCCCTGGGTGGCCGCGACGCGTGCCGCCTCCATACCGGCAGGACCGGCGCCGACCACGAGCACCTCACGGCTGATGGCCACCGGCCCGGACGGCATCGAATCGGTGGTCTCGTGGCCGGCGAAGGGATCCACCACGCAGCTCACGATCGGGTTGCGGTTGTCGCGCACCGAGCACAGCTGGTTGCACAGCACGCAGGGCCTGATCCGCTCCGCCTGCCCTGCACGCAGCTTGGCGACCAGGCGGGCATCGGCGATCTGAGCGCGGTCATCTCCACCGCCCCGATGCGTGAACCGGCAACGAGCTGCTCGGCCATGGCGCACTCCACGATCGAGCCCTGCGCCACGACCACCGTGCGGCCCTGCGTCGCGTCGTGGACCGCGTCGGCCACGTCCCTGCAAACCTCGGCGTTGAACCCCTCGGGTGTGTGACCGTCGGGGCGGGTTGCCCCCGCGGAGAAGATCGAACCCCGCACCACCGTGAGCATGTCGACCAGCGGGCGGTCACCGTCATGGTCCGCGTCCGCTGCGTCTCCGGGGGAACGCCCGATGACCAGCTCGGCGGCGAGGCTCGGCGCCACATCCGCGGTGATGCCCGCCCACGGTGCCAGCTCGTCGCAGCTGAGGCGCAGCGGAGCACCCGCGTCGGGCCGATCGCGTCACGAACCCCTGCGATCACCTCGCGCAGGAACCTCGGACGGTCCGCACCCCACTGATCGTCGCGGGTGTTGGTGAGCCCGGAGAGGAACTGGCGCGCGAGCGAGAACTGCCCGGCGTTGATCTCCACACCCGCGCAACCAGCGCGGACCGCGGTACGGGCAGCCTGCGCGAAGCCGTCGATCACAGCTTCGATGTCGCGCTCCTCCATCTGCTTGGGAACCTCACGGGTGTTCACCTCGGGGACCGCTCCCGGAGCCCAGAGCTCACGTTGGGACCAGTGCGAGGTCCCCTGGCCTCCGGCGTGACCCAGTGCTGCCAGCACCACCGTGCCGTGTGGTTCGCAAGCCGCCGCCACCTCGCGCCAACCGGACTCACAGCAGCTCGCCAGGGGGCGCGCTCATAGGGCCAGTCCGGAGTCGTGGACCGACGCCTCCTCGGTCACGACCACCCTGCACCTCCTGCCGCCCGGCGCTCGTAGTACGCGACGTGGCGCTCCGAGATGGCACGCCCGCGCCCGAGGTTGGTCTCGTGCGGCCCGAAGACGACCGCGCTGGGCGCGCGAACCGGGCCGATCTCGAGCGGGCCGGTCAGTCCCGTGTGGGTGTCAGGCACGGCTCAATGCTGGCGCGGCGATACGCGGAGGTGGAAACCGGTGTGCGGTTCAGCGCTTGCGTGCGAGCATCAGGCCGTCGCCGACGTTCACCAGGAGCGCGTCGACCCGGTCGTCCGCGGTGACCATGTCGTTGTAGGCCCGGATGGCCACCGTGTCGTCGTCGTGGTCGTCCTCGTCGAGCACCCGTGCGGACCACAGTGTGTTGTCGGCCACGATGAGCCCGCCCGGGCGCATCCGTGGCAACAGCTGCTCGTAGTAGCGCGCGTACCCGGTCTTGTCGGCGTCGATGAACGCGAAGTCGATCTCCTCGGCTGCGGGCAGCCCGTCGAGGCCCGTCGCAGCAGGGCCGATCGTCACCTCGATGCGGTCGGCGACACCGGCTTCGGCCCAGTAGGGACGTCCGATGTCGACCCACTCCGCGTTCACGTCGAAGCACCGCAAGCGGCCCTGCACCCCGAGTCCCTCTGCGGTGCACAGCGCCGAATACCCGGTGAAGGTGCCCCCCTCCACGGCCTGGGTCGCACCGATCAGGCCCACCATGAAGGTGAGCCAGGGTCCCTGCTCGGGTGACACCTGCATCGTCGCCCGGTCCCCCATCACCTGTGCGGTGTGGGCGATCAGACGCTCATGCACATCGGAGCGCGGTGGGTTGCTGTGAGCGACCAGGTACTGGGTCAGCTCGTCGGTCACGGGTATCGCCTTGCCTGCCATCGGCACCTCCCTGGTTGCGCCTGTGGACCAAGTGTCGCAGGGTCCGACGGGTGACCTGTGGCGCCCGCGTGGAGCGCGGCCCGCCGGCTCGGACGCGGCGCGCGCCGCGCCCTGCGCGGGCAAAGATGTGCGCATGCACCCCGCGGAGTCCCGAGACCTCTGGCATCTGATCGAGACCGTCCATGCGGTCACCTACTTCGCGCCGCGTTGCCGGGAGGCCAACGACGAGATGGGCTTCCGGGGCTTCTGGATGGGCTACTTCGGTTCCCGCGCCGCGCCGATGGGATCGGTCGGCCCTGGTGTCGTCACTGCTTGCTTCGGGGGTTCGAACCGTCGATGGTCGAAAGGGCGATCCCCGACGCATGGGCGGTCGTGACCCCGGATGCGGCGGTGACGGGTCGGGCGCGCGCCGCAGCATCCGCCCTACGCGCTGCACTCCCGGAGTGCGAGAACCTGGCCGATGACCTTCTGGGGGTGCTCGACAAGGCGATCGAAGCCTGCGAACCGGCCGGCCGGTCCATGTACGCCGCCAACAAGGACGTGACCCCCTTCGAGGACCCCGTAGAGGATCTCTGGCAGATGTGCAGCACCCTGCGGGAGCACCGCGGCGACGGGCACCTTGCGGTTCTGACCTCGGAGGGTGTGGGGGGATGTGAGAGCCATCTCCTGGCCATCGCCTCCAGGGGTGAAGGCGCCGAGGTGCTGCGGGAGTCGCGGGGCTGGGCGGACCAGGACTGGTCCGACGCCATGGCCACCCTCACGGCGGCGGGTGTGATCGAGGCGCCGGTCGAGGTGGCACATCTCGACGATCTGGTGCTGACCGAACGCGGGGCCAGGTTGCACGGCCACCTGGAGTCGCGCACCGACGACCTGGCCTCACCGCCGTATGCAGCAGTCGGGGAGGCGGGCCGCGAGGCGCTTCGCGACGGCCTGATCCCGATCGCGTCCGCGGTCGCGGAGCAGGGGTGGATCCCGTTCCCCAACCCGATCGGGCTGCCCGAGGTCGTCTGAGGCCACCCCACCGCCGGCTCAGGGGTCGTAGCGGTACTTCTCCGGCAGGTCCAGGGTGCCGTCGATCCCATCCAGCACGGCCGCGCGGACCTTGAAGAAGTCGGCGACGCCGGCGACGTCGTGCACCCGCAGGATGTCTCCGGTCTCCACCTCGATGGCGGAGAGCGCCCCGTAGGTTCCCGGGTCGCGCCCCGAAGGCATCCGCTGCACGATGGCGCCGACGAAGTCCTTGCGTGAAACCGCCCACAGCACCCGGCGCACACCGAGTGCCGTTCGCAGCCGGGGCGTTCCACGCAGCACCGCGATCGACTGCTCCGGCGCCTTTCCGAGATCAGGTCCCGGATCCAGGATCACACACTCTCGGGCCACGCCTGCGGCCTCGAGCCGATTGAGGCGATCCCGCAGGAAGGCAATGGCGTCGGCCATCGGGTTGGCCACCAACCGATCACGGCTCATCCGCACCTTGGGCGTCGCGCGGCTGTACGCCACGACGAGGTCCAACCCGCGTTCGGCCACCAGCTCGGCCATGTCGGGATCGACCAAACCGGAGGGATCGTTGACCATGGAGGCACCCGCGTCGAGGGCGCGCTCGGCCACCGCCGCACGGTAGGTGTCGACCGACACCGTGCAGCCGGGACAGGCCGCAGTTACCGCCTCGATGACCGGGAGCACCGTGTCGAGCTCCTCGGAGACGGTGATCTCGCGACGGTCGGTTCGAAGCGACTGGCCACCGCAGTCCAACACCGACGCGCCGGCGGCCACCATCTGCGTGGCAAGCTCCTTCGCCCGAGCCGCGTCGACTCCCCCGGTGAGCGAATCGAGGGATGCGTTGACCACCCCCATGATGCGCGGGGTGACTGCTCTGGTCGGGTCGCGGGTCACGATTCCATCAGCCGAACCGCGGTCGCAGGAGCGCTCGCGGGGGCGCCGTTCGTCGTGGGCTTCGTCGCCATCGGCCCAGACCGTAGCGATCCTGTGCCGTCCCTGCCCGCGGAACGTCCATCGGCACCCGCGTGGGTCACTCGCTGGTCGGTCCCTCGAAGTGTGGGGCACGTCTCTCACGATGCGAGGCGAGACCCTCGACGACGTCGGGACCGCCGAAGCCGTAGAACTCGAGTCCCCATGAGGCATCGAAGATCGAGCTGTGATCGCGATACCAGTTGTTGAGGCTGTGCTTGGTCCAGCGGATCGCCGACTGCGAACCGGCGGCGAGTGCCTCGGCGACCTGCATCGCCCGGGTGTGCACCTCGTCGTCGTCGACGCACAGGCTGACCAAGCCGATCCGTTCTGCTTCCTCACCGGTTAGCGGATCACACGTGAGCAGGTAGTACTTGGCCTTGGCCATGCCGCACAGCAGCGGCCAGCAGATCGCAGCGTGGTCGCCCGCAGCGACACCCAGGCGGGTGTGGCCGTCGATGATCACCGCGTTCCGCCCTGCCACCGACACGTCCGCGAGCAACGCCGCCACGAGCCCGGCCCCCACCGCGGGACCGTGTATCGCCGAGACGACAGGCTTGGAGCAGTTGATCACGTTGAACACCAGGTCCCTCGCCTCTCGCAGCACGAGGGTGCGTTCGGCGAAGTCGGCGATCATGTCGTCGATCAGCTCGAAGCTGCCCCCTGCCGACAGAGCCTTGCCGGCACCCCGCAGGACGGCCACCCGCGTGCGGGGGTCACGATCGACCACCTGCCACACGTCTGCCAGTTGGCGGTGCACGGTCCGGTCCACCGCGTTGAGACCGGGCGCGTCGAGGGTGATGCGCAGCACCCACTCGGAGGGACGGTCGATGTGCAGGCCCGTGAACTCGCCGTAACGCTCGTCGTCGCAGGGGGTGCTCATCCGGCCCGGTCATCGCGCCATCCTGCCAGGTGGGCGTGTACCACCCGGGCATCGGCGTGACCCGGCACCGCACGGCGGGTCATCATGGCTGTCATGGCCCGCGCAGCACAGACCGATCCGAAGATCACCCTGGTGGGAGCAGGTGGGATGTCGTTCGGACCGTCGATGGTCAACGACGTCGTGCACACACCCGAGCTCTCGGGATCGCTGCTGATGCTCCACGACATCGACGCCGACCGGCTCCAGCGCGCGTACCAGTTCGCCGCGAAGCTGAACGCGGCCGCCGGTGCGCCCGTGCGCCTCGACTACTCCACCGATGCAGCCGTCGCCCTCGAGGGCGCGCAGTACGTGATGGCCAGCGCCGAGCACAACCGCTTCGAGTACTGGCACCAGGACTACGAGATCCCCAACGCCCATGGCGCCACCCAGATCACCGGCGAGAACGGCGGACCCGGGGCGGTGTTCCACTCGCTTCGCAGCATCGCCAACACGCTGGACATCTGTGCCGACATCGAGCGCCACTGCCCCGATGCGTTCCTCATCAACCTCACCAATCCCATGAGCCGGGTGACCCTTGCGATCAACCGGGGCACGCGGATCGCGAACGTCGGGATGTGCCACGAGATGCCGATGGGAATCAACCGGCTGTGCCGGCGCCTGCGCGTCAGGCGCTCCGAGGTGACCGCCAAGGCGGCGGGGGATCAACCACTTCACGTTCTTCACCGAGTTCCGCAACGTCGAAACGGGTGAGGACCTGTTGCCCCGGCTCCGTGAGCTCTTCGCCGGCCGGTTCTTCGACTACGGGCCGCGCGCCCAGGCCATCGCCCGCCGCCTCGACCGCACGATGCCAGGCGCCGGCCTGGTCGAGTTCAACTACCTGCCGCTGGTGGCGAAGGTCGCCCGCGGACCGGCTACGTGGCGTGTTCGGTCGACAGCCACATCGGTGAGTACCTGCCGTTCGCGCTCGATGCGGCTGATTGGATGCCCACACCGATCGATTTCCACGGGCCTGTGTCGGAGGTGGCCGAGAAGGCAGCGTCCTGGGCGGCGAGGACGAAGGTGCCTCTACCGCTACAGATAATGGGACACTCCCCCGAGGAGGTGGTACCGATCATCGCAGCCATGCACACCGGTGAGCCGCGGTGGATCATGGCCGTGAACGTCCCGAACCGTGGCTTCCTGCCCGACGTCGCCGACGGAGCGGTCGTGGAGGTGGGCGCAACCGTCGACGGCGACGGCATCCACCCCGACGAGATGGACCCGATCGGCGAACCCGTCGCGGGCTGGATCGCCACCCAGGTGGAGCTCCAGGACCTGGTGGTCGAAGCGGTGTTGCAACGCGACCCGGACCTCGCGTTCGAAGCGCTGCGCAACGATCCCAACTCCCCGGCGGACGAATCCGCCTGCCGCACGATCTTCGACGAACTCATGGCACGCCAGGCAGCGCACCTGCCGTTCTGACCTCACCCCCCGCCCCCTGCCGCCAACTGTCCGGTGTGGTGCGCGGGTTCCGCGGCTGACACCGGACAGTTTGCGGGGTTGGCGGGGGTTGGCGCGCTAGTGCGACTCGTTGGCACGATGGCGAGGCAGCACCTCCTCGGAGACCGTCCGTAGATATCGCCACGCGATATCGGGCGGAAGCCCTCCGATCAGGGGGTGCAGTTGTAGCAACCCATCGCGGTCCATCACAGCGACCGCCTCCTCCACGGTGAGCACGCGGTGACTGGCCTCAGCACGGCGCAACTCGTCGACGCTCCCCGCTTGTGACATGCTCGCAGTGAGCCCATCGGCGCGGTTCCACTCCGCGTAGGTCGTCACGTCGTGCATCAGATACGGCCCGAGTTCGTCCCACGCGCGATCGGGGTCGTCGCACACGAACACCGTGGCAGCGAACTCGTCGCGGGCAGGAAGCAGATCCCCGGCTCGTGGCCTGCCGAGCGGGCGGCCTCCTCATAGGCCTCTCGCATGCCGGGTGCCCGACGCTGGGCGAACAGGCCGATCCCGTGACGACCGGCACGCCTCGCCGCCGCGATGCTGCCACCACCCCACGCGACCATCGGACCACCGGGTGTCAGAGGCGCGGGGGTGACCTGCATCGACTGCCCGCGGTGCTCGAACGGCTCGCCGGTCTTGGCCCGCAGGAGCAGTTCGAGCTTCTCCTCGGCCGTTGCCCCCGAGAGGAGAAGTCGACACCGAACACGTCGTACTCCTCACGGCGGTAGCCGAGTCCCGCCACCAGGCTCACGCGCCCATCGCTCAACACGTCGAGCACGCACAGGTCCTCTGCGAGACGGATCGGGTCGTAGAAGGGAAGGATCGCCACCATGAGCCAGATCGGCACTCTGGCGGTGCGCGCCGCCATGGCGGATGCCATCACCACCGGTGACGGGAGGTACCCGTCCGCGGTGGCGTGGTGCTCGCTGAGCAGAACCATCATGGCGCCGTGCTCGTCGGCCCACTCGGCCATCTCGAGCGCAGCAGCGTAGAGCTCGCGGGCCGGCGCACCGCCGGCGGGTGCCTGCATGTCGAATCGAAGCGTGAACATCGGTCTCCTCGGGACGTCACACCACGATGGCACGCTGTCGGGGCTTCCCCGACACCCCCGGACCACGACCGCCGGAGGACCAGCGGTCACGATCGACACAGGAGAGGTACCATGTCGGTGAGCAACGCACAGCGCCACGATCTGCACAGCGGACTCAAGGAGGTGCTCGGCCCTCAGCGGGCTGAGGTTCTCATGGACTATCTGCCACCCGTCGGCTGGGCCGACGTAGCGACCAAGCGTGATCTCGACGTCGGGCTCTCAACCCTGTCCGCGAAGATCGACACCGAAGTCGCGGGCCTCTCCGCGAAGATCGACACCGAAGTCGCGGGCCTGTCTGCGAAGATCGATCTCGAGACTGCGAATCGCCGCACCGACGTCGAGCGGCTCGAGAAGTCGATGGAGGCGCTCAAGGTCGCCGTGTTGCGCGAACAGCGGATCCACCTCGTGGCGATGGTCACGGTGCTCAGCGGGGTCATCGCGCTGGTCAACCGCATCGGGTGACCGCCGCGCCCCACTCATCGGTCCATGTGACACACCCCGTGGCGGTTCCCAGGATGGCGCCGATCACCCACCCACGGGGTCGAGGGAAGGGGTGTCGACGCGGTCGTGGATGGCCTGCAGGGCGTCCCAGTCGTCCTGGTCGAACACGAACCGTCCCGAGGAGAACAACTCGGCGTCCTCCACCTCTATGTGCGCCGACAGCTCGTAGTACTCGCGTCGCCCGAAGCGCCCCTCGCTGATCGTCATGTGGATGTCGTCGTGCTCCGCCTCGAGGGTGCGCAGCGCTACGTCGCTCAACTCGCCCAGGTCGTAGAGCATCGGGTAGAGACCCGTCTCCTCCTTGGCCACATGCGCGTCCAGCAGCGCCAGCAGGCGTTGCTTCACCGGCTGATCCTCCACGCCTGAGCGGATCGACTCGGCGAGAGCCCACGCCAGGTCAAGGATCACGTCGTGTTCGGCGGTCAGCTCCGCCACCGGTGTGAACTCCCGACAACCGCAATGGTCACACATGCCTATTATTTCTACTAGCTGGCCGACTATTTGTCGACGGCTCACCGGGCCCGACGTCGCGGGACCGCCACCGGCACAGTCGCGCCCGGACGCGTGCGATCCACCGACGGCCGGGGGCGCTGCGATCCACCCGCACCCGGCGCATCGGCACCCGAACCGACGGGTCCCACTGAGAGCGCTGCGAGCTTCTCATCGGCCGCGCCGTGGACGCACTCCGGATCCGGGTCGGTGAGGTCGAGGCCCACGAAGAACTTCGACGCCATGCACCCGCCCTGGCAGGCGTCGTAGCTGCCGCAGCTCGCGCACGCCCCGGGATGGCCGGGCTCCCGCAACGAAGCGAACAGCGCGCTGTCGGTCCACACCCTGGCAAACCCCCCTCGTCGCGCACGTTGCCGGCGCGGAACTCGTCGTGGATCACGAACGGACACGCGTACACGTCACCCACAGGGTCGATCAGGCACACCACCCTGCCGGCACCACAGAGGTTGAGGCCGGGTAGCGGCTCGCCCAATGCCGAGAGGTGGAAGAACGAATCGCCCGTGAGCACGTCCGGGCGCTCGAGCAGCCAGTGGTACAGCCGGCGCTGCTGGGCCTGGGTCGGATGCAGATCCTCCCACGAGTCCACTCCCCTGCCAGAGGGCCGTAGGCGTGTGATGCGAAGTTGTGCACCCAGGTCGTCCGAGAGCGCCTTGAAATCGTCGAGCTGATCGATGTTGTGACGGGTTGCCACGATGCTCACCTTGAACGGACCGAAATCCGCTTCGGACAGATGACGCATCGCGGCGAGCGCCGCCTCGTGCGAGCCTTCACCCCTCACGAGGTCGTTCACGTCCGCTGTCGCACCGTCGATGGAGACCTGGACATCGACGTAGTCCATGTCGGCCAGCCGGTGAGCGGCGGCTGCGTCGAGGAAGGTGCCGTTGGTGGAGAACTTCACCCCCACGTCGTGGGATTCGGCATATGCGAGTACGTGGAAGAAGTCCCGTCGCAACATCGGTTCACCACCACCGATGTTCACGTAGAACACCTGCATGCGCGCCAACTCGTCGACGACCCTGAAGCACTCCTCGGTGGTCAGCTCGCGTGGATGGCGCCGACCCGAGGAGCTCAGGCAGTGGACACAGGCCAGGTTGCACGCATAGGTGAGCTCCCAGGTCAGGCAGATCGGCGCGGCGAGGCCCTCCTTGAAGTGCTCCACCAGCGGGCGTGTCGCAGTCGGTGGCTGCGCGGCGACCAGGGTCTCAGGTACGGGCACGAATCATCTCCGACGATTCCGAGGGTCTCGAGGGCCTTGAGGAACGAGCTCCAGCGTCGGGGACTGATGCCGGCCGATTCGGGAGCCGCTCCGAGGGACGGCTCGGTGTCGAGCTGCTCCAACACGCGAAGCAGGTCGGGATGTTTGAGGAACGACAGCTTCCGGTTCCCGAAGTGGTACGCCAGGGCACCGAACTCCTCGGGCCGGAGGCTCACCTGTGGATCCAGTCGGTAGGGCGTATCCAGGTCCATCGCTCCGTTCCTCCAGCATCCTCTCGACTCGAGCGGTCCGCTCCGGCATCGACGACCGACGCCGGAGGCACGCTCAGTAGACCCCGCACATCCCGTCGATGGAGACCTCCTCGACCAGCAACTCCTCCTCGACCAGCAGCTCGTCCTCGACCAGCTCTCCGGCCGATCCGGTCGAATCGAAACCATCGGTCGGATCACCCGTTGCCGGGTCGCTTGTCACCCGGGGCGATCCGTGGCGCTGGGGGGTCGTCGTCGTGGTTGGCTCCATGGACTGATCCTAGGCCCGGCCTTCTGTGCAACGCATCGCAGGTCGGCCATGGGACCCCGGCGCAACGACGGCACCGCACATGAGGTAGAACTACCCGAGGCATGCCGTGGCATGCCCACAAGCGGAGAACCACCAACCGACAAGGGGATGCCATGCCGACGACCACCCGTGCCGCAGTGCTGTGGGGCGACCACCAGGACTGGAAGGTCGAGGACATGACCCTCGACGACCCGGGCCCCGGTGAGGTCCTCGTGGAGATGGCCTATGCGGGGATGTGCCACTCCGACGAGCACGTCGTCACCGGAGACATGCCGGTCCCGTTCTGGCCGTTCGTCGGAGGACACGAAGGTTCGGGCGTCGTCACCCAGGTGGGCGCCGGCGTGACCCATGTGGCGGTGGGCGACCACGTCTCGATGGCGTTCATGCCCGCCTGCGGGCACTGCAAGTCCTGCTCGACGGGCCAACAGAACCTCTGCGACGAGGGGTTCAAGTTGTTCGACCTGCAGATGATGACCCGCAGCGAGGGCGAGCGGTCGCACACCATCGGCGACTCCGAGGCTGCCCGCTTCGCCCAACTGGGCACCTTCTCGGAGAAGATCCTCGTGTCGCAGGACTCCCTGGTGCGGGTTGAACCCGACCTTCCCATGGACGTCGTCGCCCTGGTGAGCTGCGGCGTGGCCACCGGGGTCGGTTCCGCGGTGCACCGCGCGGAGGTGCGTGCCGGACACAACGTCGCCGTGGTGGGGATCGGCGGTGTGGGCATCAACGCCGTGCAGGGCGCGGCCATCTCGGGCGCCAAGCGCGTGATCGCCGTCGACCCGGTGGAGTTCAAGCGCGAGAAGGCCATGGAGATGGGCGCGACCCACACCTACTCCTCGGTGGAGGAGGCGCTGCTCGCGGTTCCCGAGCTCACCTGGGGTGAGATGTGCGACTCGGTGATCATGACCCCCGGCGTCATCACCGGTGACATGGTCGAACCTGCACTCAACCTGGTCTCCAAGGGCGGAAGGCTCGTGGTGACCGCCCTCAACGGCATGCTCGAGAACGACGTGCAGCTCAACCTGTTCATGCTCGCGATGATGAACAAGTCGGTCTTGGGCACCGTGTTCGGTTCCGGCAACCCCCGCGCCGACATACCGGAGCTGCTCTCGATGTACCGCGAGGGCGTGCTCGACCTCGACGGCCTGATCACCAACCGCTACTCGCTCGAGGATGTGAACCAGGGCTACCAGGACCTGCGCGACGGCAAGAACATCCGCGGTGTCATCGAGTTCTGACACACCGACCGCGGAGGTCCGCTTCCGGACGGGACCTGCTCGACCGCCTCACGACATCCGTCGTGGGGCGGTCCCGCGAACTGGAGGTCGTCGTCGCAGCGCTCGCGGCACGGCGGCACCTGCTATTGGAAGGACCGCCCGGGACAGGCAAGTCGACGGTGCTGCGCGCCATCGCGTCACACGCCGGGGTGGGGTTCGAGTTCGTGGAGGGCAACGCAGAGCTGACACCCGCCCGACTGGTGGGTTCGTTCGATCCCGCAGCGGTGCTCTCGGAGGGATACGTGCCCGAGGTGTTCGTGGACGGACCTCTGGTGACCGCGCTGCGGGAAGGGTCGATCCTCTACCTCGAGGAGCTCAACCGGGTACCCGAGGAGACCCTCAACGTGCTGATCACCGTGATGAGCGAGGGTGAGCTGCACGTACCGCGCCTGGGACGCATCGGGTCGGATCCAGGGTTCCGTCTGGTGGCGGCCATGAACCCCTTCGATGCGATCGGCACCGCGCGGATAGCGTCCGCCGTGTACGACCGGTGCTGTCGGCTCTCGATGGACTACCAGTCGGCCACCGAGGAGCAGGCGATCGTCGCGCGTGAACTTGCCGAGGCCGTGCCCCGGGCCACCACAGGCGACGCCGACGGCCCGCTGGTGTCCGCTTCGGTTGCGATGGTTCGCGACAGCCGCCGGCATCCCGACCTTCGCGCCGGCTCCTCGGTTCGCGGCGCGATCGACCACACCCTGTTGTGCCACGAACTCGCGATGCTGCGAGGGTGGCCGTCGATGACGGCGGCGTCACTCTCGATGCAGCGGAACTGGCTTTGTCAGGCCGGCTCCGCTTGCGTGAGGGGTGCGCGCGTCGACCCGAGGACGTCGTGGCGGAGCTGTGGGCGGCCCACTTCGGACCTGTCGCCGCCGACGGCGCCACTGAGACCTCGGGGCCGGCGGGGATCCGGGAAAGCCTGGCCCGCCTCCCGGTGGGCCCCGACCAGGCGGCGACGATCGGATCCTGGAGCACCAGGAGGCTCA
The DNA here is from genome assembly GCA_027493675.1 of Microthrixaceae bacterium. Taxonomy (GTDB): domain Bacteria; phylum Actinomycetota; class Acidimicrobiia; order Acidimicrobiales; family Microtrichaceae; genus JAMLGJ01. The sequence goes on from JAOSKI010000003.1 coordinate 89,737, forward strand.
GCAGGCCGTCGCCGAAGCAGGGAGGCGCACCACCTCGAGACGCGACCTGGCACGTAACGAACGCTTCGCCGATGTCAGCCCCGAGGTCGGCGTACTCGACGAGGACGCACTTGATGCCTTGCTGGCCGACGGCCCCGACGAGGCGATCACCCTGTTGGCCGACCTGGTCGGTGCCACCGACCGGGCACTCGCCGAACACGCCCGACGTGTGCGGCGCGCATCTCGATCGACATGGCACGAGCCGGCAGCCCCCGCGCAGGAATCGGGCGCCTGCGAACGCAGCCGGCGGGCTCCGCGACGGGTGACCTGGACCTGGATTCGTCCCTCGACGCACTCCGCGCAGGACCCGAGGGTCGACCGACGGTCGGAGACCACGGTGCACTGCGCGTCACTTCGTGGATGCGCCATGACACCGCACTGTGCCTGCTGGTGGACCGATCCCGGGTTCCATGGCAGGCGATCGGCTCGCAACCGCAGCGGTTGCCGCGGCCGCGACCATGTCACGCTTCCCGGAGGACTCCTCGGTCGTCTGCTTCAGCGACTCCGCCGTGGTGGTGGCGTCACGAGGGGGTCTCATCGACGCACCGAGGACGTGCTGGGCGACCTGTTCACGCTGAGGGGGTTCGGGATCACCGATCTCGGTCTGGCGTTGCGCACGGCAGCGGACCAGCTGTCACGCTCGGCGGCACGACGACGTGTTGCGGTGCTGTTGTCGGACTGCCGGGCAACCGCGGGTGGTGACCCGCTCCCACACGCCGCGGGGATCGACGAAGTGGCTGTGCTGGCTCCGGCCGACGACACCGCGGACGCCGAGGCGTTCGCCGCCGCCCTGGGGGGCCCGCTGGTCCCCGGTCGGGGGGCCCAGCGACATCCCAGCTGCGTTCCGTGAGGTCCTCGGGCGTTGACCGACCAGGGTCGGCGACGGCATCGACCGGCCGCGCTCAAGTGCGGCCGGTCGACAGGTCAGGCGACCACCAGGGCGCTCACGGCCTGGTCGAGCACGGCCAGGTCGTCCTCGGTCTGCGCGAGCCCTGCGAAGAGCACGATCGATCCCGGCACGTCGGCGCTGGCCGCCGCGAACACCGCACCCACGTTCGGTGAGCAGTCCAACAGCGCCAGTGGACCGACCAGGCTGCCGTTGTCGAAGGTGTCACGGCTCGACTCGGTGCACCCCGCACCTTCGATGAAGCTGTCGACGACCATTGTCAGGTTCTGCTCGCTGGGGTCCACACCGTCGGCGATGATCGTGATCACCCCTGGCCCGGAGTCGGTGTTGAAGGCCTGGATCGAGGGTGCCGCCATCAGGGTGGGCTGGGGTGTGCCGAGTCCGAGGAGGTCCTGTTCGGAGCCGTCCACGTCGGACCAGGTGCCGGGGACCGCGGTTGCGATCCGCCCGGTGGAGTCCTCGATGGATACGTACTCGTCGGCAGGGGATGGCCTCGCCCGTTCCGGGTTCGACCTGGTCCGCGAAGCTCGCTGGCGAACGAGTAGGTGGTCTCGAGCGTCTTGTCGCTGAACAGCTCGCCCTCCATCTCCTCCTCGGTGTCGAAGCGCAGCACCCTGATCGAGATCGCGTCGCCTTCGTTGGTGGAGCGCAGAACGTCGCAGTACTCCTCCATGGTGCCGCTGTCGAGCTCCACGCCGTTGAGGTTGGTGATCACGTCACCGGCTTCACACCCGCCTTCTTGGCCGGCCCACCGGCGTCCACCGCGTTCACCCAGACGCCTGCGAGTCGGACTCCTCGTCTGCGACGGCGGTGCCATTGACACCGATGGAGAGCTCGTCCCCATCCACGCAACTCGTCGGCGACCTCCTCGGCCAGCTCCGCGCCGATCGCGTGAACTGCTGGGTGGTCGTCGCGTCGTTGGAGTAGCTCGCGTAGTTCACCCCCCACCACTTCACCGGCGTCGTTCACGAGTGGGCCACCGGAGTTGCCGGGCTGGATGTTGGCGTCGTGCTCGATGACGCTCGCGACCGACGCCCAGTTGGTGTTCCCGTCGGCCTCGGCCTTGGAGACCACGCCCTTGGTCGCTGTGTACTCGGGATCACCGAGCGGGAACCCCAACGCGAACACGTCGGTTGGCGGCTCCGGGTTCGCGGACGAGAAGCCGAGGTAGGGCCATGGACCTTCGTCGTCGAGCTGGATCACCGCAAGGTCGTTGCACTCGGAGACCCCGAGCACCTTGGCGGAGATCTCCTTGTCGTCTCCTCCGACCAGCACCTTCAACGAACCTGCGCCGGCGACCACGTGGTTGTTGGTCACGATCATGCCCGAAGGATCCACGATGAACCCCGAGCCGGACCCGGCGGTCGCCACCACGCCGACCTCGGGATCGCGGGAACTCGCCCTCTGCCACGATCTGCACCACCGCACCCTTGGCGTCCTCGACAGAGGTCACCGCGCCCTTGGCCTCGGACTTGGCGTTGGAGTCCTTGGAGGCACCCCCATCCGAACCACAGGCCGACGCGACGAGTGAAACGGCGGCCAGCACGATCGCCGTCGTGTGCAACACCCTGCTGGTGCTTGAGAGTCTTGACATCGTGGTCTCCTTGTCGAGCCGGGTCGGCCGGCTGGTTACTGCTCCTACACGGTCACTGACAAAAACCGTCGGAAATGACCGACGAGCCATCTCGGGCTCACCGCGGGATCTCCGGTCCGCGTCCCGGTCCCCACGACGGCACACCGTCGTCGGTCGCCATCCGCGCCCTACGTCGCTTCTCGGTGTACATGTCCACATCCGCGCGGTGCAACAGGTCCACTGCGCTGTCCCCCCACCTCCGACAACGCAACCCCCAGCGAGATGTCGACACCGGGGAACTCCGCCAACGACTCGCTGACCGCGGATCGGCACCTGGTCATGAGGTTCATCGCCTCCGAGGGGCCTCGCACCATCCGCACCGCCACGAACTCGTCGCCTCCGATGCGACCGATCGTCGCGCCCTCACCCGCACCCACGCGCAAACCCTGCGCAACGGCCACCAGAACCGCGCCGCCGGTTCGATGACCCAGTCGGTCGTTGAGCGTCTTGAACCCGTCGAGGTCCCCGAAGACCAGCGGCCACCGAACCCGGCTGTGACTCCTTGATCAACACAGCCATTCGCTCTTTGACAGCGGCGCTGTTGTAGAGCCCTGTGAGCTGATCGGTCTCGGCTCGCTCCAGCAGCGCCTGCTCGGAATCAGCCCGCAGCGACGCGGCGTGCACGAGGCCACCGGATCACGCCAGCGAGGTCGGCGTTGAAGTCGTCCCAAGCGCCCACGCCGGCACGTTGGTTCAGTTCCGCCACCAGAACCCCGGCTTCGCTGCGACTGCTGGGCAGTTCGATCTCCACTGCCTCCACCATGAGGGGCTCCGCTCTCCTCGTCGGGGCCGTGGTGCACGACGTAGCCGTCGGAGGCAAGCACCTCGGCAGGAGCGATCGGCCTGGGAACCGAGTCATGCTCACCACGGGTCCAACTCGTGGACAATCGGGACTCACCGTCATGACAGCTCCACACGGCGACACCGCTGGCCCCGATGACGGCCGCCAGGTTCTCCATGATCGTCACCAGCGCGCCCCGTTCGTCGGAGCGCATCTCCGAACACGTGAGTGCCGCCTCCTGCGCGAGGACCTGCAGCCTCGCCCGGCGGCCCAGGACGAGGTCGTCGTCGGCGACCGCACGGATGCTCAGCACCCACCACGTCTCACCGTCACGATCGAAGGTGGCCGAGGATGCCCGTGTGGGCACCCACACGCCCGTGGCCGACCGCAACCTGCACTCCACCGCAGCATGACGGCCCTCGAAGCGGGTTGCCTCGGCTATTCCGTTGACGATCGGAGCGAGGTCCTCCAGGTGCACGATGTCCGCGATCCCCGCACCGATCAGGTCGGTCTGCCCATAGCCGAGCACGGCCTCCACCGAGGGCGAAACCCAGCGGGCGGTGAAGTTCACATCCAGCACCGCTAACACGTCCGGGCACTCGTTGCCGGCAAGGCATGCAAGCAGATCGTCGTCCACCTTCGGTGGTTCGCTGTCGCCTATCTCCATCAGGAACCCTGTCGGCAACTCGGCCCGGACCCTGAGCAGCACGGCGAGATCTGCAGTGACTCCCCACAACACCCGGTCGGCGCGCTCATGTCATCAGAAAAGCACTGCTATTGCATCCAGGGACTGCGGATTGGCGAGCGCGGAGGTGTTCCGCACCGTGCGACCGTTCACCCGGTCCGACACGGCGAGCTCCGCCAACTTGCCTGAGCGCGTGCGGGGCAGGTCGTCGACCGCCAACACCAAGGCCGGGACATGGCGTGGTGAACACCCCGTGCGGATCCGGCTGCGGATGTCCCCCACCAGCTCGTCGGTGAGCACGGCACCGGCGGCGAGGCGCACGAGCAGAACGATCCGCACGTCGCCGTCGACCTCCTTGCCGAACACCAGCGATTCCAGCACTTGGGGATCTGCTCGGTCTGCCGGTAGATCTCGGCGGTGCCTATGCGCACACCCCCGGGTTGAGGGTCGTGTCGGATCTGCCGTGGATCACGATGCCACCGTGGTCGGTGGCACTGGCGAAGTCGCCGTGCGCCCACACCCCGGGGAAGCGCTCGAAGTAGGCGGCCCGATAGCGAGGGCCCACTTCGCCTGGATCCCCGTCGTTCCAGAACCGCAGCGGGGTGGAGGGGAAGCCCTCGGTGCACACGAGCTCACCACGAACCCCCGGCGGGCACGCGGCCCCCGTGTCGTCCCATATCTCCACGGCCATCCCCAGTGCCGGCCTGGATCTCGCCGCTGAACACCGGCCTGTGGGATCGCCGCACACGAAGCACCCGCACAGGTCGGTTCCACCCGATATGGACGCGACGTGAAGCCCGTACTCCGAGGATGCCGGCGCCACCGCCTCGTACAGCCACTTGTTCGACTCGGGTGAGAGCGGAGACCCGGTGGAGGCGAGCGTGCGGAAGGCTCGACAGGTCGACCGAGCCTGCAGGCCGGTAACCGGACTTCGCGACGGCATCGACGTACTTGGCGGACACCCCCAGGAACGTGAGCGACTCGTCTACGGCCAGCTCCCACAGGCGTTCAGGCCCGGGATGGAACGGGTTGCCGTCGTAGAGCACCGCCGTCGCACCCGACGCCGGCACCGAAGCCAGCCAGTTCCACATCATCCAACCCGCAGTGGTGAAGTAGCACACGCGGTCACCCGGACCGATGTCGCAGTGGAGTCGGTGCTCCTTGAGGTGCTGCAGGAGCACGCCCCCGCTTCGGTGCACGATGCACTTGGGCACCCCCGTCGTGCCGGAGCTGAACAACACGTACCACGGGTGGTCAGAACGGGAGCTGCTCGAAGGTCACCTCCACTCCCCGGTGTGGTTCGACCCATCCCCAGAAGTCCTCGGCCGGGTCCACGTCTGCAGGACCGGCCGGGTCGAGGAACCCCAGCACCAGCGTGCGCTCGAGGCTGGGGAGCCCTGCGGTGATCTCGGCGAGCTGGGGCCTGCGATCGAACGCCCTGCCACCGTAGAAGTAGCCGTCGGCTGCAACCAGGACCTTCGGTTCGATCTGGCCGAACCGGTCCAACACCCCGTCGACACCGAAGTCCGGCGATGTGGAGCTGAACACCGCACCTATCGAGGCCGCTGCGAGCATCACGAGCATGGCGACCTCGGTGTTGGGCAACCACACCGCCACCACGTCGCCTGTGGTCACACCTTGCGCCCGAAGCGCAGCGGCGATGGCTCCGACCATCGAACGGGCCTCGGCACGGCTCATCACGCGCCGTCGACCCGCCTCGTCGATCGACACGAACATCGGGTCGTCGGCACCGGCGACGAGCTCGCCGACCCTTCCGTCGAGGATCAGTTCGGCGACGTTCATGGTCACGCCACCGAACCACTGCAGCTCCGCGGGATGCGCCCCGGGGTTGCCGATTGCCGCTCCGGGGCGTTCCAGCCCGGGCAGCAACCAGTCGAACAGCACCTCCCAGAACTCCTCGGGCCGATCGATCGACCACCTGTGCAGGGCGACCGAATCGGCGAACGAACCACCGGTGATCGCCTCAGCCCTGGCACGGAACCGTTCCATCGCACTCGCATCCACTCGCCGTGGTGCAGGGATCCACAGTGGCTCTCCGGCGTCGTCGACCATGTTCGGAGTCTGCCACCTCCGCCACCGCTGCAGGCGCGGTGCGCACGTGACCACACCCTGTCTGGCGGATGCCGGAACACCTTCGGCGCGTCCGGGCGGCATGGTGAAGAATGGCGGGATGGAACGCCTCACCGGCTTGGACGCAACTTTCCTGTACATCGAGACCCCCGAAGCGCACATGCACGTCGCCATGACCGGGATCTACGACGTGACCTCGATGGAGGGCGGTACAGCTTCGATTCGATCAAGGAGCACATCCGTCAACGACTGCACCTGGTCCCACCCTTCCGGCGCCGGCTGGTGCAGGTGCCCTTCCAGTTCCACCATCCCGTGTGGATCGAGGACCCCAACTTCAACCTCGACTACCACGTTCGACGCATCGGCTGTCCGGCGCCCGGTGGCAGGCGCGAGCTTGCCGAGGTGGCTGCGCAGATCGCATCCATTCCGCTCGACCGGACGCGTCCCCTGTGGGAGGCCTGGGTGATCGAGGGCCTCAGGCAGGACCGCATCGGTTTCGTGGTGAAGGTCCACCACTCGGCGATCGACGGTGCGTCGGGTGCGGAGATCATGACCGAGATGTACGACTTGACCCCTGAGGGCCGCGAGCTGGACCCTCAGCCGGTCGAACCCGAGCGCATCCCCACCGACCAGGAGCTGATCACCTACGCGGCCCCTGTCGAAGCTACGCCTGGCGAGGGATTCATTCGGCCTGGTCAAACGCACCGTGGAGAACGTTTCGCATCTCGTCCGCGCCGCACGTGATCCTCACATCATCCACGGGGCAGTCCCCCTCTCCGCTCCCCGCACCCCGTGGAACCGCAGCATCGGGCCACACCGAGCGGTGTCGTTCGCGAGGCTCCCGCTCGATCAGGCCAAGGCGGTCAAGAACACCCTCGGCGTCACCTTGAACGACGTGATCCTGGCCATGTGCTCGGGCACCCTTCGCCGATATCTGACCGATCACGGGGGCATCCCCGAGCATCCCCTCATCGCCACCTGTCCGGTGTCGGTGCGCGGAGGACGACAAGGGCACCTTGGGGAACAAGGTGTCCGCCATGTTCTCGTCGCTCGCAACCGATGTGGAGGACCCCGAGGAACGGGTGCGCATCATCGCTGCCTCCACAGGCGGAGCCAAGACGGATCACGAGCTGATCGGGGCACGAACGCTCACCGACTGGGCCGAGTGGGCCGCGCCACGCACCTTCGGGCTGCGCCGCTCCTCTACGGGTCCATGAACGAGTCGCTGCGTCCGGTTCACAACCTGGTGATCTCCAACGTGCCGGGGCCGCCGTTCCCGCTGTACCTCGGTGGCGCAGAGCTTGTCGCCGCCTACCCGATGGGCCCGGTCATGGACGGCGCAGGGCTCAACATCACGGTGCTGTCCTACCGGAACCACATCGACATCGGCTTCATGGCCGACCGCGAGCTGGTGCCCGACGTGTGGGAGCTGGCCGAGGCGGTGCAGCCCGCATTCGACGAGCTGCTTGCGCTGGCAGAGGAAAGGGACCCGACTGTCACCAAGTCCGCGGCATCGGTGACCGCCACCTCGAAGGCTGCCAGGAGAAGGGCCGCCGCGGACAAGAAGGCCGGCGCGAAGAAGGCCGGCGCGACCAAGAGGAAGGCAGCAGCCAAGAAGGAGCCGGCAGCCAAGAAACCGGCCAGCAAGAAGGCCGCCACCAAGAAGGCCGCCACCGAGAAACCGGCCAGCACGCGGAAGAGGACCGTGGCTCGCAAGAAGCCGGTCGCCACGAAGACGGCTCCCGCCACTGTGGACACCGTCGCCGGCGCGGCACCTGCACACACGGTCTCCGACACATCCGCATAGACACGGCCAACCAGACACGGCCAACCAGACACGGCCGCCGTCCGCGTCGCTCCCCGATCACGGGCTGCTCTAGCCTCGGTGCGTGGCCTACAACATCGCAGACCTCTTCGAGCACACAGTCGACGCGGTCCCGGACCGCACGGCGCTGATCTACCAGGGGCGCAGCTGGACCTTCGAGGAGTTGGACCGACGCGCCAACCGGGTCGCCCACTGGCTGGCCGGCCACGGCGTCGCCCCTGGTGCGCACGTGGGCATCTACGCCATGAACTCCGAGGCCTGGGTGTCGACCATGATCGGCTGCCTGAAGATCCGCGCGGTGCCGATCAACATCAACTACCGCTACGTCGAGGCCGAGCTCGAGTACCTGATCCACAACTCCGAGATCGTGGCATGCGTCTTCGACGAGCAGTACGCCACGCGCCTCGAAGCCGTCCGCTCGGCATCACCTGCGCTGACGACGTTGGCCCACGTCGAATCCCACGACCCGCTCGACGGCGAGCCCCCCGAGGACACCGCCGGTGCCCTCGAACGGCTCGGATCGGTGCCGTTCGAGGAGGTCTGCGCAGCGGGGTCACCGTCCCGGGACTTCCCCGAGCGCTCCGGTGACGACCACTTCATCATCTACACAGGTGGCACCACCGGCATGCCCAAGGGCGTGGTGTGGCGCAGCGAGGACATCTACTTCGCGCTGGGCCAGGGAATCGACGCGCTGACCAAGGAGCGCGTGGCCAGTGAGTACACCAGGGCCGAACAGGCGGCGGCATCGGAACAGGGGCTCGTCTTCTGCGTGATCCCACCGCTGATGCACGGCGCCGCCCAGATCGCCACCCTGAGCCAGTGGTTCATCGGGTCCACGATCATCATGTTGCGCCGCTTCGACGCCGAAGCCGTGTGGGATGCGGTCGACCGCTACGGGCTCAACTCGATGATCATCACCGGCGACGCCATCGCACGTCCGATGATCGATGCACTCGATGAGAACCCGGGTCGTTGGAACACCGACAGCCTGTTGAGCGTGTCCTCGTCCGCGGCGCTGTTCTCGCAGTCGCTCAAGGACAGGTTCATCGAGTACTTCCCGAACGTGTTGATAACCGACTCGCTCGGCTCCACCGAGGGTGGCTTCAACGGGATCAGGATCGCGCCCAAAGGCGAGCGTGCCGAAGGTGGCGGCCCCAGGATCGACCCCGGCCAGGACGTCGTGATCCTCGACGAGAACCTCGAGCTCGTCCCCAAGGACGACCGGACTCCCGGGATGCTCGCACGGGGAGGCAACATCCCACTCGGGTACTACAACGATCCGGAGAAGACCGCGGCCAACTTCGTGATCGCTGCCGACGGCAAGCGATACGCGATTCCGGGTGACCACGCACGCTGGAGCGACGACGGCTCCCTGGTGATGCTCGGCCGGGGCACCGTGTCGATCAACTCGGGAGGTGAGAAGATCTTCCCCGAGGAGGTCGAGGCCGCCCTCAAGTCCAATCCGGCGGTCTTCGACTGCCTGGTCGTCGGGGTACCCGACGAGCGCTTCGGACAACGGGTGGCCGCAGTGGTGCAATGGCGCCCGGGCCAGAGCGCCACGCTCGCCGAACTTGACGCCTCCGCACGCAAGCTCGTCGCCGGCTTCAAGGTCCCGCGGGAGTTGCACACCGTGGAGGAGGTCGTGCGTTCGCCGGCTGGCAAGCCCGACTACCGGTGGGCCAAGGAGCTGGCCGAGTCCGGAACCCACCTGGTCGACTGACCGGAACCCTGCGGTAATCCAGGAGAGCAGTTCAGGAGCCGGCCGTCTCCAGTTCCTCCTGGGCGGACATCCACTGCGACATGAGCGACTCGGCCCGCTCCTTCGCCATGTCGTGCTCGTCCGCGAGGGCCCGGACCCTCTGGTGGTCGTCGTAGATGTCCGGGTCTGCCAGTTCGGCCCCTATGCGTTCCACCTCTGCCTCCGCCTTGGCGACCTGACGTTCGAGGCGCTGCACCCTCTTGCGCACCTCGCGGGTCTCCGCCGCGTCACGCTGACGGGCAGCCGCGGTGCGCCTGCGTACCTCCGCTCGGTTCTCCCGGCGGCCGGCGCTCTCGCCGTCGCCGGACGCCTCGGAGACAGCGGTCCCGGCTCGGGAGTCACCGGAGGCGACGGGCGTGGCGGGCGCCGCGGCCGACGTCGCGCCGCTCGGCGCCAGCAGCTCCTCGTCCACCCCCTCGTGCAGGACGGCCCGACCGTCCTTGACCACCACCAGCGCATCGGCGACCTCGCGGATGAGATACCGATCGTGGGTGACCAGCAGCACGGTGCCCGGGTACGCCACGAGCGCATCCTCCAACACGTCACAGCTCGGCAGGTCCAGGTGGTTGGTGGGCTCGTCCAGCACCAGCAGGTTCACCGGCTCCACCATGATTCGGGCCAACGCAAGGCGCGTGCGCTCGCCCCCGAGAGGTCACCGACCTTGCGGTCCACCGCATCACCGGGGAACCCGAAGCCGGCGAGCACCGATCGCAGGTTGCGGCCGTGCTGCTCGCCGACTGCGGCCCGCAGCTCCTCGAGCACGGTTCTGTCGAAGCGCAACGAATCCACCTGATGCTGGGTGAAGTGCGCCACGTCGACGTTGGCTCCGAGCCTCGCGGTGCCCGAATCCGGTTCGAGCTCACCGAGGATCATGCGCAACAAGGTGGTCTTGCCCGCACCGTTGGGACCGATCAAGGCGAGCTTGGCACCGCGCTCGACGACCATGTCCACATGGCTCAACACCGGGGCGCCGTCGAAACCGACCGTTGCGTCGTCGAGCTCCACGACGACCCGGGAGCTGCGCTGCGGTTTCGGGAAGGCGAAGTTCGCCGCCTGCTCGGCCCGGTCGGGCATCTCGATGCGTTCCAGGCGTTGGAGCATCTTGATGCGGCTCTGGACCTGGCGGGCCTTGGTCGCCTTGTAGCGGAAGCGGTCTATGAACTGCTCCAGGTGCTCGACCTGGCGCTGCTGTTGGGCCTGCGCGGCACGCAGGCCCGCCAGGCGCTCCTCGCGTTGCACGACGAACTCGGCGAACCCGCCCACGTACTCAAGCGCCCGCCCGCCCGAAACCTCGATGACCCGTTCGGCGACGGCATCGATGAAGTCACGGTCGTGGCTGACGAACAGGATCGCACCCGGCCAGTCGGCCAGGTAGCGCTCCAGCCATGCCACGGACTCCACGTCCAGGTGGTTGGTGGGCTCGTCGAGCACGAGGAGGTCCGGTGCCGACAGCATCAGCCGTGCGAGCGCGACGCGCATGCGCCACCCCCGGACAGGTCGCGCACCGGACGGTCCATGTCCCCGGAGGTGAAGCCCAGGCCTGCGAGCACGCGGCGGCCCTCGGCTTCGATCCCGTAGCCGCCGAGGGCCTCGAAGCGGTGCTGGGCCTCGCCGTAGGCGTGCAGCGCGTGCTCATGGGCGTCGACATCCCTCGTCGGCTCCGCCAGGCGCGGTGGCGGCCACGTCATCGAGCAGGCGAGCCATCTGGTCCTCGAGGTCGGTCACATGCGCCACCGCACGCATCACCTCCTCGATCACGGATCCGTCGACCTGTTCGGTGAGCTCCTGGGGCAGGTACCCGATCCGGGTGCCCTTGCTGGCGTGGACCTCACCCGAATCCGCTTCCTGCTCACCGACGATGATCTCGAGGATCGTGGTCTTGCCCACCCCGTTGCCGCCCACGAGCGCGACACGACGCCCGGGCATCAGACGGAACGTGACATCGCTGAAGAGGGTTCGCCCGCCGTGTGCCTTGGCGAGTCCGGAGACGGTGATCACGTGGGCCAAGCGTACGCAGCCCCCACTCCCCAGCGAACCCGGCCCCCAGCGAACCCGGCCCCCCAGCGAACTGAAGGGGTGTGGGCCACCCACGCGGTGGTTGAGACCATTCAGTTTGCGGGAGGTGGGGCCGCGTGTCGCGGGTGCGTCGTAGTCTTGCGAGTGCAGGTGGGCTCCACCGACCACCGGTGGCTTCCCCGTGAACTTGGCTTCCCTCTGACCTGACTTCCCCTTGGACCCACGGTCCCCCGAATGGTGCACCACACAGGAGGAAGTCATGACTCTGCCGGCACTGTTGGCACTCCCAGCAGCGAATCATGGACTGATCACCCTGGACCAGAGCAAGTCGGTCGGGGGTGTCCAGGAGGCAATTGAGAGCATGGAGCAGCGCGGCCTGGTCCGCCTCGTGTACAACAACGTCTGGAGCGCCGGCGGGAGCTCCCACACCTGGCATCAGCGTGCTCTCGGTGCCACATGGTGCACCGGCGCCGGAGCGTTGTTGTCACACCGGTCTGCGAGTGCGATCTGGGGCCTTCAGGAGTGTCGTGGTGTGGAGGTGCTGGTGCCGATGAACACCGGTGCCCGCCCACCTGGAATCCGGGTCCACCAGACGAGGTTCCTCACCGGCGTCGACGTGGATCAGCGACAAGGCATCCGTGTCACCTCGATCGAGCGAACGCTGGTGGACATGGCGGCCATCACCCCGCTCGGCCAGCTCGCCAGGCTGGTCGACGCATCGGTGGCCGCCGGCCTGGACCTCCTGTGAGCAGGTCATGGAACGACTCGTCACGATGCCCACGCGGGGCCGAAAGGGCATGCCGGTGCTCAGGATGCTGTTGCAGGAACGCATCGGGTTCGACCTGGTCGATGGGAACCCCTTCGAGAGCCTGATGGCCGCGCTGATTGCGCGATCGGACCTCCCGAAGCCGGCTCGCCAGGTCATGGTGGTCGGCTCGGAGTCCCGGTACTACCTGGATTTCGCGTTTCCGGAATAGCAAGGTCGCCGTCGAGTGCGACGGATTGATGGGGCACGGCTCACCGAGCGCCCAGAGCTACGACTTGAAGCGACAGAACGAGATCATCGAGCAGGGCTGGAACCTGCGCCGCTTCTCCTGGTCACAGGTGAACACCGACAAGACACAGGTCCTGGCGAGCATCCGCACGGCGATGACCGCAAACGGATGGCGTCCCTGCCCCCACCCCCAGCGAACTGAATGGCCTCAACCACCGCGGGGTGGCCTACACCCTTCAGTTCGCTGGGGTGGGTGGGTGGGGTCGGCGACCTGGCGGGCCCACCGGTAGTCGGCCTTGCCGGCCGGTGAGCGCTTGATCTCGCTCACCACCGTCACCGCCTTGGGCGCCTTGTACCCAGCCAGACGGTCCTTGCAGTGCGCTGCGAGCGACTCGACCAACGCTCTCGCCCTCGGGTAGCTCCACCCCTGGGGTGGGCTGGATCACCGCGGTGACCTGCTCGCCCCAGCGCTCGTGTGGCACACCGACCACGATCGCGTCGTAGACCCCGGGATGGTCCTTGAGGACGCTCTCCACCTCTTCGGGGTAGACCTTCTCCCCACCGGTGTTGATGCTCACCGAGCCACGACCCAGCAACTGGATCGAGCCGTCTTCGGCGACGGTCGCCATGTCACCCGAGACGACCCAGCGCCGCCCGTCGATCTCGTGGAACACCTCAGCTGTCTTCTCGGGCACGTTGCAGGTAGCGCAGCGGCACGTACCCGCTGTGCGCGATCCGCCCGATGACCCCCGACCGGGAGCCACCTCGGCACCTTCGTCGTCGATGACCTTGGTCCCCTCCGCGACCGAGTCGAACACCGCGGTTCCGAACACCTTCTGACCCGGCTCCAGGCGCGAGCTCCCCTGGATCCCGGTCTCGGAGGACCCGAAGCCGTCGGTGAACATGCACTCGGGTAGGAACTCCATGAGCCGGGCCTTCGTCGAGTCGGCCAGAGGGGGCACCCCCGTTGGTGAACGCGTACATGGAGGCCACCTCGAAGGGGCCGTGGGCCTCCCATGCATCGGCCAGGGGGCGGGCCATGGCGTCACCCACGACGGTGGTCACCGACACCTTCTCGCTCTCGATCGTGCGCCACACCTGCACCGGATCGAAGCTCCCGTCGTGCAGGATCACCTTGGCCCCAGCGAAGAACCACATGAACGCAACCCACTGGGCGGCCGCGTGCATGAGAGGCGCCACGCGTAGAAGTTGAAGTCGAAATCGATGATCCGGTCCATCATCTCCGCAGGCGTGGACACCGGACCGTTCATGCGAAGCGGGTCACCACCGGAGAGGCATCCGAAGAACGCGTCCCCCATGCGCCCACACCACGCCCTTGGGCAGTCCGGTGGTGCCACCGGTGTAGATCACGTAGAGGTCGTCGTCACCCCTGCCCGACACCACCGGTCGCTCCTCCGACGAGGAGGCGAGTGCGGACTCGTAGCCGTACACCTCGGCATTCCCGAACGGCCCGGTGGGTTCGTCCGGACCGGCACCGGTCACCAGCACCAGCCGCAACGAGTCGATCCCGGGCGCCACCTCGGCAACACGCTCCAGGTACTCCGGCGGACACACCACCGCGGTCAGCGGTCCGTCCGCGAACAGGTAGGCCAGCTCGTCGGTCATGTAGCGGTAGTTGATGTTGACCGGCACCGCCCGAGCTTGAAGCACGCGAGCATCGTCTCGATGTACTCCACGGAGTTCGGCAGGTAGCAGCCCACGAAATCACCGGCGCCCACACCCTTGGCGCGGAGGTGGTTGGCGAGACGGTTCGCCCGCTGCCCGAGCTCGCCGTAGGTGCGCCGCTGCTGCCCGCACACCACGGCCTCACGCTCGGGGATCCGGTCGGCCACCGCCTCCCACACGTCCGCGATGTTGTAGCTGGAGGGAACGGTCGTCTCGTCGGTGCTCACGCTCCGGAGGATAGTTGCGATGCCGGCGTCCTCATCCAGAGCGTCCTTTGGCAGCAACCGACGCGCGCCTGCGCAACCGGGAACGGCCACCTGCGCCGGACCGGCCCCTCAACGGGTGCCGAGCACTTCGACCGCGGTGGGCGGGTCGGCGGCGTTGATGCCGTCGACGCCGAGGTCGAACAGGCGGTCGTAGCCCTGCGCGTTTCTCCCACTCCCGCGAGTTGGGCCATACCCACATCACCAACCTGTCGCCATGCGCCCGTTTCACGGAAGTCAGCGGTCACCAACTCGATTCCTTCGTACTCGGGCGGTATCTGCACGATCTCACGATCCTCCCCAGCGGCTGCCCGCCGAGCACGTAGGCCGTCATGGCCTCGAGCCCGGGGTGATCTCCACCGTCGGTGCGGCCTCGCTGAACGCCTCGGCCAAGTCGTCGTCGAAGGCCGTCACGACCGCCTGGTCGAGCCGACCTGCCTCGGTGAGGATGCGGGCGAGCTCCTCGGCGGCAGGCACGTCCGCGGGGTAGGAGCCCTTGATCTCGACGTTGAGCGGATGGTCGGGGTACTTCTCGATGATCTCCTCGAAGGAGGTGACTGCGAAGTCGTCGGGTTCGTAGCCCTCTGGAGGCTCCACATCGCCGGTGCGGATGCCTCGGTAGACGTACTCGTCGGCCGGCTGGTCCTCGCAGGCGCTGCAATCGGGGGTGAACCAGTATGCGGCATCGAGGTCGTGCAACTCCTCGTAGGTCATCTCCGACACGAGCCCGGTGCCGTCGGTGGTGCGATCCACGTCCTCGTCGTGATGGACAACCAGCACGCCGTCGCCGGTCAGGCGCACGTCGAAGTCCAGGATGTCGACCCCTGCTGTCACGGACTCGCCGTACGCGAACGGCGTCGAGTGGGGATGCGCGTTCTCACCGCCTGCGTGTGCCAGCACCACCGGGCGGTCCAGCGCCAGGACCTCCTCGATCGTCGTGGCATCGGGGGCCTCCACCGCGGGGCTCGACTCCGTAGTCGACTCCGTGCTCGGGTCCGTGGTGGACCCGCCTCCTGTGTCGCTCGTGCCTTCGTCGTCGCTGCACCCTGTGACCGACACCAGCGCCACCAGCGTCACGGCCACGACCGCACGAACCACTCCGCCGCCGACCTGTCTCATCGGTCACTCATCGGTCACTCATCGGCTGCTCACCGGTCCCATGGGTGGATCGTAGATGCCCTCAGACACCGAAGGATGCTTCGCGCACTGCCGAGACGGCGTCTTCGGGCCCGTCCAGGTTGACCTGCGCCGCCGACTGCCGGCCGTAGGCGAACAGCGCGAGCTCCCCCACCTCACCGCTCACGGTGACCATCGGCGCGCCGCCCTTTGGAACCACCGAACGGCCGTCGGCGGTGACCAGGGTGAGCCCGGCCGGAGCCTTGCAGCAACAACAGCTTCGACATTCTGCCCACGATCGTCCACAGCTGATCGGCGAAGTCGTCATCCAGGTGGCGCGGCGCCTGGTCCTGCGGCCGACGCAGATCCTCGTGGTGTACGAACAGCTCCATGGTGTTGGCCAGACGATCGACGCCGGGGATCGCGAACAACGACAACAACGGTGGCCCGGTTCGCACCAGAGAAACCAGCTCACCCCACGGCTTCCCGGCATAGGAACGGCGGACCTTCTCGGAGTAGCCGGCCAACGGTCCCCAGGGGATTCCCACTGCGGCATCGGGTCGGCGCTCCCGGATCACCAGGTGAGCGGCCAGATCCGCGGCGTTCCAGCCGTCGCACAGCGTTGCTGCATCGGGGCCGACCCCGTCGAGGGTCTCACACAGTTCGATGCGTTCGGTTCGGGCGTGATCCACGGTCATGGGGGTCGAGTCTCCCATCCGAGGCATCGGCTCCGGGAGCGGGCCGGACCGGATCGGGTCGCACGACCCGCTGACGGCGCAACCAGGCCCGGTTACGTTGCCGCCGTGGGTGAACTGGGAGCCGATCCGGGGCAGCTGCGTGATCTGGCTTCGGTCATGCGGGACGAGAGCAGGCGCGCCCGGGAGTCGTTGACCAGGGTCTCCGGCGCGATTCGAGCAGCTCACTGGCGCGGCCACGACGCCGAGCGCTTCAGGAGCGTGTGGGCTCAGCTGTGAACGGGTCGTCCGATCCGCCACCGAGCAATTGGACCATGCAGCCGCCGACCTGGAGCGCAACGCGGACGACCAACTGCGCGCCTCCGACTCGGTCGTGGACGCGACCGCCGGCACCCCGACCCCGGCACCTGCCGCGCCCGGTACCTCCATTCACACGACCGCTGGAGATCCGGGGCCACCGCCTCTCGGGGACCCGCTGCCGCTGCGCACCGAGGTCTGGGAGATCGGAGGTGCTCTGGCCGCGGGGCTGGGGGCCTCGGGCACCGCACGCATCACGGTGAGCGAACTCCCCGGTGGGCGCTTGGCCGCCTGGCTGGAGGACGTCGATGCAGTGACCGCGTCGGTCGGTGCGTCCGTGGACGTTGGCGTTCAGGCGGTCCCGGGTTGGAGCTGGGCGCCGACGCCGGCGGCGAGCTGTCCGTGCACACCCGCGAAGGTTGGTATGTGGACTCCGAAGAGCTCCCCTGGCTGTTGAGCAGGCTCGGGCTCAGGGAGCTGATGGGCGCCGGGGTCCTCTCACCAGGTCTTCCTGCAGCACCCGGCGGTGGTCTCGGATCGCTCCTCGAAGGCGCAACCGCCCTCCTCGGGTTGAGCGCTCCCGAACCAGTCGCCTCGGAGCGGCTGATCGCCCTGGGAGGCACCGCCGGCCTCAGCGCAGCGGTGGGCATCCCGCTGCTGGGGGCAGCGGCGCGGTCGCACATACCGCCGGCATCCGCACGCGGGGCGGCGAAGCCAGCTTGGTGCTTGGCGCCACCCTCGACGGTTCGGCGAGAAGCCCGGGTGGGAGAACCTCGGGCGGCAGGAGCCTCGAGGTCGAGATCCCCCTCGGTGAGCACGGTCAGAACCACATGATCGCCACCACCACCGAGAAGGTCCACGGCGGCGAGGTGTTGGAGCGCGTCGTGTACCGCTTCGACCGCGACGAGACGACCGCACACCTACAACGCGCCGCGCGGGCGGTGAGCGCCGGCGACCTGGACGGCACCGCAGGTGCGCTGGCGGCGCTGTGGGACCACATCGAGCTCCAGCCGATCTGGTCCGATGCGGTCGGTGGGGGTGATCGACGACGACGTGGAGTCCCTCGACGTGGGCGCGGCACTCGGGCCGGACCTGAGCGGTTCGGTCTCAGCTGGTCGACGCGTGGTCACCTACCGGAGGTGAGATCGCTGCCCACGGCACGGCCGCAGCGAGTGCACCGTAAGGCGGGTGCACAGCCGCCGCTAGTGCACCGCCGGGCGGCGGCACAGTCAGGCGAAGAGGCTCCCGACCGCCTCGGCCAGACGCGCCTGGACCTCGCCCGCCTCCTCGGTGCCGCAGATCCAGCCGACCAGGGTGGCGAGCCAGATGTCCGACAACAGGTCGATCCTCAACATGTCGTCGTCGGAAACCGCACCGTCGCCGGCATAGGCGAAGGCCAGCAGGCCACGCATCTCGTCGCGAACCATCTCTACCACCAGCGCCACATCGGTGTTGCCCGACACCAGGGCCTTGATCATCGCCTTGGTGGCCTCCGGGGTCGACTGGAGCGCCTTGTTGGCCCGGGCGAGCACCTCCTCGACACACGCCGCGCTCTCGGTGGCCGACGGTGGGCGCGCGGAGATGCGCTCGGAGAGGTCCCGGATCTGCTGCAACATCACCGAGACGAGCAGGTTCTCCTTGGACGGGAAGTACCGGTAGAGCGTCCCGATCGCCACGTCGGAGCGGGCAGCCACCTCACGCATCTGCACCGCATCCCAGCCACCATCGGCCGCCAGCTCCAGCGAGCTGGCCAACATCCGTTCCCGGCGGGCGATCTGGGATGCCGTGAGACCACTCGAACGCACCGGGCCAGCCTACGGGTAGCGACGTGTCATTCCGAGCGGCCCCATGCATGGATTGGACCTGCGGCGGCTTCGAACGCCTCGGTCCCACCGAGGCGGACCGGCACGTCGTCCACCCGGACCGTGGTGGCCCCGAGGTGCTCGCGGAGCAACTCCACGTGCGCGTCGGCGGATCCGAAGCGGCCGCCATCACCGCCCGGTTCGTCGCGCCACACCTGCAACGCCACTGGACGCTCCGGTGCTCTCCGCGAATGCGAGGACGGCGGCCGTCTCGGGCGCGTCGAAACCCGCGTCGTCGGTCACGGCGAGGACCGGTCGGTCCTCCATCCTGCAAACCAGAGCCGCCGCAGCGGCGAACCCGGCGGCCTCCGTAGTGCTCTGCGCTGCGGGGACGCACAGCGAGTTGGGGATCGAGGTGGGGAACGTCCGTGCGGCCCAGAAGCCGGCCAGACCCGGGTCCACCACCGCCATCCCACCCTCGGGGAGCGCCCCTGAGAGGTGCAGCGCAGCCCGCGGCCCACTCAACGGGGCACCCGCGTCCTCGTACA
Source organism: Microthrixaceae bacterium (assembly GCA_027493675.1). GTDB lineage: Bacteria > Actinomycetota > Acidimicrobiia > Acidimicrobiales > Microtrichaceae > JAMLGJ01. The sequence continues at coordinate 108,874 of JAOSKI010000003.1, forward strand.
GGGGCCTCACGACCTCCGAGATCACCTGATACAGAGCCGGTCGTCCGGCGGGCTCTCCACCCGGGGAGTCCCAGCGGCCACACAGAGCACCGAGCTGACCGGGATGCACCTCCTGGATCACGGGATGGCCCAGGTCCGCCATCGACAGCTCCACGGGGTCCAGGCCCGACACGATCACGACGTCGGCGTCGGGGACACCGCCGAGCTCCACGTCACGCCGCTGGAGGCCGATGGTGCCGAAGTGCCAAGGCGAGTCCCAACGCTCGATTCCCTTCGCCCCCAGGTGTTGATCACACCCGCTGCCGCGGCCCGACTCAGGCTCTTCAGACCACCGACGCCGCCTGCTCGCACGACACCTGGGCCCACCACGACCACGATCCGCAGGTCCGCCAGGGAGGGATCCAGGGTGAACACGGTGTGACGCTCGGCCGCCACGGTGGGGACCGGTTCGTCGTCGAGCTCCATCGCGAGGTCGACGTCGAGGTGGATCGCGCTGGTGGCGGGCGTCAACAGGCCGGGTGGCTCCACGAGCGCATCGAGCAGCTCCTCTGCACTCGTCACCGTACGTGGGGCAGCGGTGCCACCGGGTCGGCTCGAGAGGTGCAACACGCCATCGGGAAGCAGCGCAGCCCCCAGCCGCCCGTGGCCGTCGACCTCGCCGATACGACCGTCGGCATCGGCGAGCAGCACGGCCAGGTCGGCCTCGGGCACCGGGACATGGGCCGGCAGCGTCAGCGCCTGAGGCGCATCCGGGCGACCACCGGCGTCACCGGCCGACCGACCGGTGTGGGTCACCGGGATGGGTTCACCCCAGATTCTCCGCACACCCAACTCCGCCAGGCGTCGGGCAAGCACATCACCGAGAATCACGGCGACTCGGCCTCGGCAGCGAAGTGGTCGAGCGCCCGTTCGAGGGCATTGATGAGAGCGGAGTCGAGATCCGAGAAATCGTCGGCCGCCGCCAACACCCGTCTCCAACCCTCCCTCGGTGTTCCCCATCCGAGGCGCTCACACACACCGCTCTTCCAGTCCTCGCCCCTGGGGACCTCGGGCCACCCGTCGATGCCCAGCGACTTCGCCCGCACGCACTGCCAGATGTCCACGTAGGGGTGGCCCACCACCAGCACGTGCGACGAGACGACACCGTCCGCTATGCGCTGCTCCTTGGAGCCCGGAACCAGGTGGTCCGCGAGCACCACCAGGCTGCGGCCCGGGCCGGGCGAGAACCGCTGGACCTGAGCCGGCAGGTCGTCCAGGCCGCCGAGTGGTTCGACCACCACGGCCATCTCACGCAGCTCGTCGCCCCAGATCCGCTCCAGCAGGCGGGCGTCGTGGTCGCCCTCCACCCACAGACGCGACGCACGGGCGACCTTGGCACGCTGCTCGGACTCCACCAGCGCGCCCGAGGCGCTGCGCTTCATCGTGCTGCCCGCAGCGCCGGGAGTGGACGCCTCGGCGCTCCGGGGCGACGCACGCACCAGAGACACGGTCTCGCCGTTCACCGCGAACGCGCCCGGACGGTTGCGCAACGTGTGCCTGGCGCCCGCGGCATCACACACCTCGACCGCCTCACCGGTGAATCGGCTGATGCGCCCCCGCAGTCCGCTGGGGCGGTGCAGCACCATCAGACCCGTCCGCGCCTCGACGCAAGGATGGCTCTGCGACGGACGCGCCGTGGCCGCGGCGAAGTCCTCGAGGATGTCGTCCACCTGACGGACCGGACGCGACGTCACACGAAGAACCGCTCGGCGTACGAGCGGATCAGCTCCTCGGCCTGGTCCCCCTTGGGCTGGGACTCACCGGCGACGATCCATGCCGAGGTGAGGATCGTGGTCACCCCGACGGCTTCAAGCGTCTCGATCAGATCCGCGCTCGGGAACGCGAGCGGTGAGGCGACGATCTCGAACGGGCGGTCCGCGGTGCCGGCGTCCTCGCGAACACGTTGCAGCGTCTGGCAGTGCTCGATGAGTTGCCTGGGCTTGTAGTGCACGCCGATCCAGCCGTCGTGGCGCGCCGCGCGGGCGAAGGCCACCTCGGAGTCCCCACCCACGTACACCGGCACCTGAGCAGGAGGTGCCGGCTTCATCTCCAGTTGGTCGAACTCGTAGAACTCGCCGTGATGCTCGACCATCCCGCCAGACCACAGCACGCGCATCACCTCGAGCATCTCGTCCATGCGCTTGCCACGCCGCTCGAAGGGCTGCTCGAGCAACTCGAACTCCTCGCGCATCCAACCGGCTCCGATGCCGAGCGCGACGCGTCCGCCGCTCATGTAGGCCACCGAACCGATGGCCTTGGCCACCACGAACGGGTTGCGCAGCGGCAACACGTAGATGTTGGTCATGAAGTCCAGATCGGTGGTCAGCGCTGCCATCGCGGAGATCGCCACCCACACATCGGGCCAGTGCTCGTCGGGTGAGAACTGCGGTGAGCCGTCGGGGGTGTAGGGGTACTTGGAGCGCAGGTACGAGGGGAACACCACATGGTCCGACACCGACACCGAGTCGAAGCCGACCTCCTCGGCCACCTGCGCCAGGCGGCCCCAGTCGAGCGGATCCGCACCGATCATCGCATTGCAGAACTTCACGTCGTCACCTCATCACCGTTCCACCGATCGCCACTTCAGCGATCGCGCATTCGAGCCGATCCTCGTGACCGCTCCACCGGAGACCGTCACCCGCGAGCCGCTCTCTCGCGCAACTCGTAGCGGAGCACCTTGCCGCTCGCGTTGAGGGGCAGGGCATCGACCAGTTCGACGGTCCTCGGGACCTTGTAGTTGGCCATGTTGTCCTTCGCCCAGGCCACGATGCCGGCGGGGTCCACCTCGGCGCCCGCGACAGGGACCAAGAAGGCGTGGGGCACCTCGCCCATGCGTTCGTCGGGCACCCCCACAACCGCGGCGGCTGCCACCTCCGGGGTGCCGCACGAGCAGCGACTCGATCTCGGCCGGATAGGCGTTGAACCCACCCACGATGAACATGTCCTTGAGGCGGTCGGTGATGACCACGTACCCGCGCTCGTCCATGGTGCCCACGTCGCCGGTGTGCAGCCAGCCCTCGGGGTCGATCGCCTCCGCGGTCTGTTCGGGATCCTCGAAGTACCCCTGCATCACGTTGTACCCGCGCACCACGATCTCACCGGGGGTCCCCCGTGGCACCTCCCGGGAGCTCTCGTCGACCACCATCACCTCGACACCGGGAAAGGCGCGCCCGGACGTGCGCGAGATCGTCTCCGCGTCGTCCTCGGCGCGGCAGGCGGTGACGATCCCACAGGACTCGGTGAGCCCGTACGCGGTGATGACGGTCTCGAACCCGAGAGTGTCGCGCATGGCCTCGACCAGCGGAACCGGGACCGCTGCGGCACCGGTGACCGCCAGGCGCAACGTGTCGACCGCAGCGGGGTCGAAGCCGGGATCGTTGAGCAGCGTCTGGTACAGGGTGGGCGGACCGGGGATCATCGAGATGCCCTCTGCGACGATCACCTCGGCAGCACGACCCACGTCGAAGGTCGGAAGCGGCACGAGCGTGCACCCGGTCATCAACCCCGCGAGGATCCCGGCCTTGTAGCCGAAGGTGTGGAAGAACGGGTTGATCACCAGGTAGCGGTCATCGGCACGCAGGCCGACGATGTCGGCCCAGTCGGCGAACGCCCTCAGGCTGGCTGCGTGGGTCTGGATCACGCCCTTGGGTGCGCCCGTGGTACCCGAGGTGAACAGCAGGTCGCTCGTGTCGTAGGGCTCGACGCCCGAACGCCGTTCCTCGAGCACCTCGTCGGGCACCTCGCCGCCCGCCTCGACGAACTCGGCCATGCTCCGGGTCCGCTCCCCGGTGGTGCCGACGCCGCGCATCACCACCACGGTCTCGATGGCCTCGGCCACCCCGGGGGCGGCCTCGCTCAGCATCGTCACGTAGTCGTTGCCGAGGAACCCCTCGACGGTGAAGAGCATCCGGGCCCCCGAGCGCGCCAGGATGTCCGCCGCCTCGATGCCCTTGTAGCGGGTGTTCAGCGGAACCAGCACCGCACCCGCCGACTGCAACCCGAGTAGGGCCACCACCCACTCCCAGCAGTTGGGGGCCCAGATGGCCACGCGGTCACCCGGACCGATGCCCGCCGCGATGACGCCTCGCGCCACCCCTTCCACCCGGTCGGCCAACTCGGCGAACGACAACCGCACGGGCGCCTCACCCGACAGGTCGACCAGCGCCTCGGCATCACCCCTGCGCTCCACCGAGTCGGCCAGCAACGCCGGTATGGTCCCCCACCGCAGGTCGCCGCGGGTGCCCTCGTCTTCCAAACCTTCCCCGATCCTCGGTGTGTCCGGGACCCAGCTCGCCGTACGCCCCCGTCGGTGCGACGAGACTAGCGAGTGCGCCCCCGGCGTTGCGTCAGTTGCCTTCGCCGAACGCACCTGCGGCTCGCAGCGCCTCCACCCGCTGGGCGTCGTAGCCGAGCACATCGGTCGATGACCTCGTCGTTGTGCTGCCCGGCGGTGGGCGCCGGAGTCGGGTCCACGGGGTCCTCGCCGACGAATCGCACCGGCGTGCCGATCATGTCGGCACCGTGGGTCTCGTGGTCCATGAAGCCCATCCGGGCCTGGAACTGCGGATCGTCGGCCAGGGTCCTGGGGGTGTTCACCGGAGCGATCGTGGTGTTGTGCTCACCCGACCAGGCGACCCATTCGTTGGTGGTCCGTGTGGCGAAGATCGCCGCCAGCTCCGCGCGCAGCTCCTTGTTGCCCCGCGCGTGGTCGCCGTACTGGCTGCCCGGCCAGCGTTCGAAGAGGTCCATGCGGCCGACGCCTTCGCAGAAGTTGCGCCAGAACTCCTGTTCGGAGGCCATCAACATCACGTGGCCGTCGGAGGACTCGTAGATCTGGTAGCGCACGCCTTCACGCATTCCGGCGGTGCCGGGCGCGCGGCGCTCGTAGTTGTCGGCCTTGTTGCCGGTCACCTCGGACTCGGGACGCTCGTAGGCCTTCCAGGTCTCCGAGCGCAACCAGTCCATCGCGGCCGCCGAGTCCGACTGGGCGATCTCGAAGTAGGAGCCTTCGCCGGTCTCCCTGGCGCGCGTCACCCCGGCGAGGATCCCGAATGCGCCGAACAGCGGACCCGCGTGGATGCCCACCGAGGGGTGCTCGGGGATGCACGGGTAGCCGTCCTCGTCGTACTCGGGTATCACCAGACCCGCCCAGGTGTCGTACGCGATGCCGTGGCTCGGCAGGTCCTTGTAGGGGCCCGTGGCGCCGTAGCCCGAGATGGTGCAGAACACGATCTTCGGGTTCACCGCCAGCAGGTCCTCGAACCCGAGCCCCCGCTTCGCGAGCGCCCCTGGTCGCATGGCCTCGATCACCGCATCGGAGCCTGCCACGAGATCCAGGAAGATCTCCTTTCCCCGTCGGTGCGCAGATCGAGGGTGATGGAGCGCTTGCCCCGGTGGATGTGCCAGTGCAACAACGACGACCCTTCGATGATCGGCCAGGTCATCTGTCGGATGTAGTCGCCCTTGGGTGGCTCCACCTTGATGACGTCCGCACCCAGATCGGCGAGGTGCGTGCCGACCGCGCCCGGGCCCAGCAGCGACACCTCGATGACGCGCAGTCCGGCGAGGGGGGCCTGTGAGGGTTTTGACATAGGTGCTCCAGGTGCAGTGATCCGGCAGATGGTCAGGAGACGGCGGCGTCAGGTGATCGAGATCACCGCGATCGCGAGGACCACGACGAGCACGGCGACGATCCAGATCGGCCAGCCACCGAAGTCGACCTTGCGCTTCTCACGCAACTCGTAGTCGCGGTTCGGCTTGGTCCCCACCTTCGGCAGGTGCTGGGAATGCGAAGGTTTCCTGGGTTTCTGACCGCTGCTGCCCACGTTCGCCACCCTACCGGCTGCTGTGCATCCGGCCCTTGCTCGGTTCATGTGGATCGAGCACGGCACTAGGGTTCGGCCATGGACGACACCACGCCGAATGTGTTGGTCGACACCGACGGCGAGGTGCTGATCGTCACCATCGACCGACCCGGGGTGCGCAACGCGGTCGACGGCCCGACCGCGGCACAGCTCGCGGATGCCTTCAGGGCATTCGAGGCGGACGACGACCTGGCCGTGGCAGTGCTCACCGGTGCCGGTGGCACGTTCTGCGCCGGCGCGGATCTCAAGGGGATCGCCGAAGGCCGCGCCAACCGTGTCGACAGGGACATGGCCGCCGACGGCCCGATGGGCCCGTCGCGCATGGTGCTGTCCAAGCCGGTGGTGGCAGCGGTCGAGGGTCACGCGGTGGCAGGTGGGCTGGAGCTCGCCATCTGGTGCGACCTGCGGGTCGCAGCCCGCGACGCCGTGTTCGGCGTCTACTGCCGGCGCTGGGGCGTGCCTCTGATCGACGGCGGCACGGTGCGGTTGCCGAGGCTCATCGGGCACTCCCATGCGCTGGACCTGATCCTGACCGGCCGTGGTGTCTCCGGCGAGGAGGCACGGACCATGGGGCTCGCCAACCGGTTGGTGGAACCCGGTGACGCGCTCGGGGAGGCGGTCTCACTGGCCCATCACATCGCGGCATTCCCGCCGAGGTGCATGCGGAGCGACCGACGCTCGGCCATCGACTCCTGGGACCTGTCCCACGACGCGGCGATGGCCAACGAGGTGGACCTGGGGCTCGCCACCATCGCCTCGGGCGAGACGATCGAGGGCGCTGGGCGCTTCGCTGCCGGAGAGGGCCGCGGCGGCTGAACCCCGTGTTCTGTGGGGTGTGCGTGGCGCTCAGCGCCACGCACACCCCACAGAACGGAGTGGAGATTGCGGCCCGTCAGGCCAGGTCGTTCACCTCGAAGGTCAGGGTGAAGGACTTCGGGGCCCACCACTTGCCGGTGAACCCGGTCAGCTTCCCCGATGCGACCGAACCCGAACCGTCGATGCGGGAGAAGAACGCGTGCGCCGTGACGTTGATCCCGGAATCCGCATCCACGACCTTCACCTTGCCCGTGTAGAAGGGGAGGATCCAGATTCGCTCCAGGTTGAACGTGACGACGCTCTCGCCCGCTCCACCGCTGACCGAGGGCACATGAGCGGTGCCCTTCACCGAGCGGATGCCCCGCGTATCGGTCTTGACGGTGAGATCACCCGAGTTGATGCATCCCGAGTAGCCACCCGAGACCGAGCCGCTGAGGGCGATGTCGAGCTCGTCGAGCTCGCAACCGACCACCACCGGCTCGACCGTGACGTCCACCGTGGCGGTGTCGGTGCCGCCGTTGCCGTCCGAGACGGTGTAGGTGAACGAGTCCGGAGCCGCTGAAGCCGGCATCGGGCGTGTAGGTGCACACACCCGCCCCGGTGCAGCTCACCGTGCCGTTGGCGCCCTGGGGAGTTGGCGCTCACCGACAGAGCGTCGCCGTCGGCATCGGTGTCGTTCGCCAGCACATCCACCGCGCCGGCAACGCCCTCGTCGGTGATGAGCTCGTCGTCAGCCGCCTCAGGCGCCGTGTTGGTGACCACCTCTTCGACGGTCACCGCAACGGTCCCCGGAATCGATGCCACCGTTGCCGTCGTGCACGGTGTAGGTAAACGAGTCCGACCCCACGAAGCCGGCATCGGGCGTGTAGGTGCACACGCCGGCCCCGGTGCAGCTCACCGTACCGTGCGCGCCCTGGGTCGACTCGGTGACCGTGAGCGTGTCGCCCTCGACATCGGTGTCGTTCGCCAGCACGTCCACGTCTGCAGCGACATCCTGATCGGTCACCAACGTGTCGTCGGTGGCGACGGGTGCGTCGTTCACCGCGTTGACGGTCACGGAAACGGTCGCGGTGTCGGTACCGCCCTTGCCGTCGCTCACGGTGTAGGTGAACGAATCGGTGCCATGGAAGTTCGCAGCCGGCGTGTAGGTGCACGATGCTCCCCGCACAGCTCACCGTGCCGTGCGCGCCTGGCTGGACGCCGAGACCGTCAGGGTGTCGCCGTCGACGTCGGTGTCGTTGCCGACCACGCTCAGCGTGCCCTGGGTGTCCTCGTCGGTGATGAGCACGTCGTCGGTGGCGACGGGTGCGTCGTTCACCGCGTTGACCGTCACCGAGACGGTCGCCGTGTCGGTGCCGCCCTTGCCGTCGCTCACGGTGTAGGTGAACGAGTCGGTTCCGTTGAAGTTCGCAGCCGGCGTGTAGGTGCACGTCGCACCCGCACAGCTCACCGTTCCGTTGGCACCCTGGGAGAACGCCGAGATGGTCAGGGTGTCACCGTCGACGTCGCTGTCGTTGGCCAGCACGTTGGCCGACCCCGGGGTGTCCTCGTCGGTGCTCAACACGTCGTCGGTGGCCACCGGCGCAGGTGTTGCCTGCGGGGTTCACCGTGACCGCGACGGTCGCCGTGGCAGAGCCGCCCTTGCCGTCGCTCACGGTGTAGGTGAACGAATCGGTGCCGCTGAATCCGGCTGCCGGCGTGTAGGTGCACGTCGCACCCGCACAGCCCACGGTCCCGTTGGCACCCTGGCTGAACGCCGAGATCGAAAGGGTGTCACCGTCGACGTCGCTGTCGTTGGCGAGCACGTTCGTCGAACCGGGCACCCCCTGGTTGGTGTCGATCGCGTCGGGGTTGGCCACAGGGTTGTCGTTGACCGGTGTGACCGTGAGGTGCACGGTTCCGTTGTCGGACGCTCCGAGACCGTCGTCGACCAGGTAGGTGAACGAGTCGGTGCCGTGGAAGTCCGGATTCGGCGTGTAGGTGCACACACCGGCGGTCGTGCAGCTCGCGGTGCCGTGGGCAGGTTGCGTCGCCAGCAGCACGCTGGGTGTGGCAGTGGCGGCGAACAGGTCGTTGGCGACCACGTCGACGTCGACCGCTGTGTCCTCGGGCGTTGTGGCCTGGTCGTCGATGGCGATCTCGAGGTTTGCGCCGGCGTCACAGCCGTCCTCGCCGGCCGCCTCGACCCGCAGGTTGTCGATGATCGCACCCGAATCGAGGACATGGTCGCCGGCGTCGAACACCGACAGGTACAGCGAGTGGGCACCCGGGGTGACCGGGGTCTGTGCCCGCAGGCGCGGGGTGGAGCCGTCGTACTCGGTACCGGTTTCGGTGACGACCCTCTCGGGGTCGAAGAACGTGCTGTTCACGCTCACCATGTCGCCGCCGGTATCGAACGCGAAGTTCCCCGGCGCGGTGATGTCGTTGCCGACGGTCGCCCAGGTGTGGTCGTCCAGCTCGGCGAGGAAGGCGTCGTTGTACGCCCCCGACATACTCCGGGTACTCCTCGCTACCGAAGGTGAAGTCGAACGCCAGGCAGGTCTTGCCGGCAGGTACGTCGAGGTCGAGGCGCAGCACCTGCACGTCGTTCGCTCCACGGTAGGAGTTGGGTGCGACAGGTGCGCCGGTGGTGCCGGAGGTGTCGTTGGGTGGCTCGGCCGCCTCCACCGTGCCGCTGGTCATCATGAACGAGCTCGCACCGGTTGACGGCAACAGGGGCGTGAAGTTGGTGACGGCTTCGTTGCTGGTCGGGCCGGTGCAGGCGAGCCACGCGTAGCCGGTCACGATCCCGGAGTCGTCGAGCGCGCCCGTCGGGTCGTTGCAGACCGCGTTGGTGATCGTCACCTGCGCGGGCTCCGATGTGAGGGTGCCGTCGGTCGCCTGGTAGGTGAACGAGTCCGTGTCGGGCATCGGATCCGGCGGGAAGTAGGTGCAGCCCGCGGCGTCGCAGTCGACCGTGCCGCCGTTGGTCGTGGCCGTACCGGTCTGCGCCACCACCGTCAGGGGATTGCCGAGAGGCGAGTAGTCGTTGGCCAACACGTCGATCGCCAGCGAGGCACCTCCCAAGCAGCCCGCCGTGTCAGGAGACGCAACAGGCGCTGCCGATACGAGGCTGGCATACCCGGTCACGGTGTAGATGCCATCTGTGATGTTGTAGTAGAAGTAGTCGGACTGCGGCATCGGATCCGGTGGCGTGTAGGTGCACTTCGCGGTGTCACAGACGACCTCGCCACCGAACGCGCTCGTACCGGTGAAGGGAACGACGGTCATCGGCAGCGACTTGGGATGCGAGGCCACCGCCAGGACGTCCACCTCGATCGGTCCGGGCCGCTAACATAGATCGTCTGGCCCCCGACCACCGGCATGTGCGGCTCAAGTAGATGGACGCGTAGCCGGTCACGGTCGAGGTCCCGTCGCTGATCTCGTACCCGAAGTAGTCGGAATCAACCGGTGGTAGCGGATCGGAAGCGGTGTAGGTGCACTGCGTGGTGGTGCACTCGACGGTCCCACCGTTGAGGCTGGTGCCGCTGCTGGGAACCACCGACAGGGGTCGCCCTCCGGGTCCGACGCAACTGCGAGCACGTCGAGCACCACCGTGTCGGTGCCGACGTCGAGGGCTTGCACGAATCCGAGGTACGGCGGCTCCCCGGATGCGGACGCCACACCGGCGCCACCCATCAGGCCGGCCAGCAGCGCCAGCACCGTCACCACCGCGAGGTGCCTTCCACGGGGTCCCGCCCGTCTCGATCGGTGTTCTCTCGCTCCACCGGCACCGTGGGTACCGGAAAGTCGTGTCCTTGGGTGTTCCATCCCGCCTCCTCTGGGTAAACAGACTCGTAAGAGGTGAGGATTACCCACAACCACTGACATCTCACTGACAGAATGCTCAGGATGCGGCGGACACCAGCTGAAGAGCACACACCGCGCGAGCACTTGCACAGTTGTGCCACTCTGCGTGGCACGACCGTGATGCACGGGCCATACTGGTGTCGTCAGGGTCCCGATCGCGGGGCACCGCACACACGCTGATGAACGGAAGGGCAGCACTCCGGGGGAGGCTTTCGGTAATCCCCGCCTGTTGGTCGACGGCGAACCGCTGGTGCTCCGAGGAGCACAACGGCGGCGGATCGTCAGCCTCCTGTTGGCGCGCTCACCCGAACCTGTTCCTATTTGGGACCTCGCGGACATCGTGGATCCCGAAGCGACGAGCCCCAATCCCTCCAACGTCGTGCAGGCGCACATACGCCGCCTCCGCAGGGACCTCGAACCAGGAGCCGCCGGACGTGATTCGCGCTGGCTGCACACCCTCGAAGGTGGCTACGCGCTGGTGCCCGATTCACTCGACCTGTGGGAGTTCCGCTCCGCGGTGTCGCGCGCCGCCGACATGGAGGACCACAATGCAGCCGATGCCGCAACCTCGCTGAGGAATGCGCTCGCCCTCTGGGTCGAGCCCTTCGGAAACCTCGGTGACGACGAGGGGCTGTCGGGGGTCACCCACGAACTGCACGCGCTCCGCCGCACGGCAGAGGACCAATGGTGCAAGCTGGCGGCCCGCCTGGGTGCGAACGACTTGGATGCAGATCAGATCCTCGCGTATGCCATGGCCGAACCGCTACGCGAAGCACGCTGGGAGACCGCCATGGCCGCCCTGGTCGGACTCGGGCGCCAAGCGGATGCCCTCAGGGCATACGAGACAGCACGCCGGCACCTCCGCGACACCCTTGGGGTGGACCCCGGCGTCGGACTCAAGCGAATGCACGAGAAGGTGCTGGCGCAGGACCCGAGCCTGAGCTCACCCGACAGGGTCGTGCAGGGATGCACCCCACACGGCACCTCCCTCCAGGCATCCGCGTACACCGAAGAGACCGCGAAGTTGACGGCCCTCGTCGAACACCACCGTCTCGTGACCGTCTCAGGCCTCCCGTCGGTGGGCAAGTCGAGCCTTGTCAAGCGATGGCTGAACGAGGACCATCCCTACCACGATGCACTCTGGGTCGTGGTACCTGAGCAGGGTCACGAGCGCAGCGTCACCGACGCTCTCGGCGAGGCCCTCGACAGGGACCTCGCACCCCGGCTGCGGGCAGACCACCACGCACTCCTCAGCCACTTGCCTCGTGGCGAGGTCCTGGTCGTGTTCGACGGCGCCGAGCAGCGGATCGACGAAGTGGCGGACCTGGTCGATGCACTGCTGAGGAGTCACAACGACGCCCGCTTCGTTGCCACATCCACGATTCCGCTCGGCCTTCCGGGAGAACAGGTGCTTCACCTGGACGCGCACCACGGCGTCCCTGCGGTGGCTGAGGGATCGGACGGCACACCGAGGCCAGGACCCACCGTGTTGACCTCCGCAAGTCCAATCGATCGCCCGACGGACACTGCATGTGTCGATCTCCGCGTCCGGGCGATCGAAAGGGTCATCGAGCACCTCTCCCCGAGTGCGCGGCAGTTGCTCGCCGTGGCGTGCGTGAGCCCGGACGGCGTCAGCCGGCAATCGAGCGAATGGGTGTGCAACGCCGGCGAAGACCACAGAGAGGACGACCCCTACGAGCACTCGCGTTGCATCGGAGAGCTGGTGAGGGCGGGCCTCCTACTCACCGCTCCGGCCTTCAGCGGTTCGCGCTACCGCCCTCCCGATCCGGTGACCCAGGTGGTGCTCGCCGGCCTGGAAGCCCGCTCAGTGCGCTCCGCACGGGCCGGCAATGCGAGGTGGATAGCCCACCTGGCGGGTTCAGGTTCGCCGGCTGAACGGCGGGATGACCCCGGATGCCGAGATCTCCTGCTCGACGAATGGCGCAACGTCGTCGAAGCCCATCGCTTCCTGCAACAGGACTCGCCCACGGACCTCGCTGCATTCGTGATGGCACTGGCCCGGCGCCTGGACCGCACACCTCGCGCCCATCAGGTGAGGAAATGGATCGCGGACCTGCCCGAGGGCGATCGCGTGACCGCGTGACCGCGGACCGCCTTGGCGTTCTGTGTCGCGTGCGTGGCGCTGAGCGCCACGCACGCGACACAGAACGGAGGTGGGGGTGGGGGCGGTGCCGGGGAGCTCCATGAGGCAGGATCGCGGGATGGAGATCGAATACGACCGACCGATCCAGTTCCGGGTAGCGAGTCGGCTGCTGGCCATGCCGGACCCGCTAATCGGATGCCTGGCGGGAGCCCCGATCGAGGTCGACGGACGCACGCTCAACAGGTCCGTGCAAATCCTGCTGCGGATCTCCGGAGTTGCTGGACCGCAACGGCCTGGCCCAGGGATCGGTGCAGCAGCGACGCGACGAGCTGTCGCGGGCGGCTTCCCATGGGAATGCCCCGTGCCCGGAGGATGCACGTGGTCGACCGCACCATCCCCGGCCCGGAATGCGACCTCGGGATCCGTGTCTACCGACCGTTCAAGCTGGGTGACACCCCACCGGCGATCGTGTACTACCACGGTGGCGGCTGGGTCGTCGGAGACCTCGACACGCACGACGGCTCGTGCCGGGCCCTTGCGGCATCCTCGGGTTGCGTGGTCGTCTCGGTCGACTACCGCCTCGCACCCGAGAACCCGTATCCCGCGGCACCCGATGACTGCATGGCGGCGTTCTGCTGGGTGCTCGACAACGCGGCGGACCTCGCCATCGACCCACGGGCGGTCGCGGTCGCCGGCGACAGCGCAGGCGGCAACCTCGCCGCCGTGGTCGCCCGCCGAGCACGCGATTCCGGGGGATCCCGCCTGCGGCGCAGGGGCTCATCTACCCCGGCACCGACTTCCGGATGCAGACCCGCTCGATCGAGCTGTTCGCAGAGGGCTTCTTCCTGACCCGCGAGTCCATGCTCTGGTTCCGCGACCACTACCTGCCAGCGGGCACGCCGCTGGAGGATCCCGATGCGTCTCCGCTGCTGGCGGAGGACCTCTCGGGTGTTGCTCCGGCGTGGGTGTGGACCGCCGGGTTCGATCCCCTGCGTGACGAGGGTCAGGCATACGCGCAGCGTCTGGACGAGGCAGGCGTGGTGGCACACCATCGGTGCTACGACGACCAGGTGCACGGCTTCTTCGGGATGGGAGCCCTTCCGGGTGGGCTCGACATCATCGAGGAGATGGGCACGCATCTGGGCGCCTTGATCCGCGCCAGTGCACCAGGCTGAGTGCGCCCACTTGGGCCTTTCACGTTCTCAGGTCCGAGACCTCCAGAAGCCACCCTGACGTGCCGATCCGAGTGGGATGCAGCGACGCACGCCCCTGTGGTTGAGCCACCACTTCCCCCACGAGTACGACCGCTGCATCCGTGTGGGCGACCGCCACCTGTGTCGACGCTGCGCGGTGTTCTACCCGGTGACCTTCGCCGTGATGTTCGCCACGCTCGCCGGCATGCGCTGGCCGACTGCCGCGGACCCGTGGTTGCTGTGGCTGCTGCCGGTGCCCGTGGTCACCGAATGGGCACTCGAGCAACTCGGCCTGATCGGCTACTCCGCCCGCCGCAACACCACGCTCACGCTGTTGTGCGCGCCCGCGGTGGGAGTGGGCCTCGCGCGTTACATGACCTCATCGGGCGACACCCTGTTCTGGTCGGTGGTCGCGTGCTACGCGGCGATCTGCATCATCGCGGTGATGCTCGGGTGGAGGGTCAGGCGCCGGTCGCCCCCATCAGCAACAGCTCCCCCAACGTCGACGGTGGCTCGAAATCAGACGCCCCGATGCCGAACGGAGGCAGGGTCAACTCGATGAGGTTGTCGATGTCGACACGGTGATCGGGGGCACGAACCGCCACGGACCCGGGTCGTGGACCTGCACGTCGGTCACCGCCTTCATCAACAATCGGTTGAAGTTCCAGGAGAAGTTCGGCCTGATCCCTGGCGACTCACCGAGTGGGTCACCGAAGACCTCCGGTGGGAACCCCATGCGCACGACGACCATGTCGAGGCTGGGGATCACGATCACGTGCTGGTCGAACAAGCCCGAGAACGCGAAGGCATCGCGGGGTAGGCCCGGCCAGTTCGGCTCGTCCTTGCGCTCGTAGTGGGGAAACCCCGAGTCGATGTTCCAGTCACCGGAGTTCGTGCGCCACAGGAAGCCGTAGCCGGGGTTGGCCTCGGTGCCCTCACGACCCTGGAGGATGTAGTCGGCGTCGAGCAGGCGGCGGCCACCCCACATTCCTTCGTCCAGGAGCAGATGACCCAGCGCGTCCCACGCCACGGGCGCCATGTCCAAGAACGCGAACCCTTGGATCCGGCCCGACCCGTCACGGCCCCAATGCCACTGGATCCGGGGATCCCCAGTGGTTCGAACAGCTCACGCCGGGCGAAGTCCCCGAAGTCCTCCCCCGTCGCCGCCTCCACGACCGCGACCAGCACCGTGACCGCTGTCTGCGCGTACAGGAAGGTGCTGCCGGGTTCGGCCTGGAACGGACGTGCCAGTTCGTCGGCCGCCGAATCGGTCGACCCCGCCGCCCACAGGTCGTTGACCCAGGCCATGCGCAACCCGGTTGTCTGGGTGAGGAACTGCCGGATCGTGAGCTCGCCGTGCGCCTGGTCCAACTCGATCCCCTCGAAACCGTCGAGGTACTTCGAGATGGGGTCGTCGACCGACAACAGCCCCATGGCGGCAGCGCGCCCCACCACCACCGAGACGACCCCCTTGGTCATCGACCACCCCGCGAGGCGCATCTTCTCGGTGACGGGGTCGTTGCCGCTGCGGGCGACCAAGCACCCGTGCCGGTAGATCCGCACCGACTGGGCGCCTCGGGCCGTTGCGTACGAGACCGCCCGCCGCAGGCGTTCCCGGTCCATGTCGAGGTCCTCGGCCCCCGCGGCAGCGAACGGATCCGAGCCTCTGGGTACAGGACACGTGAGGTGCCCCCCGTCGGGCCTGTTGCCGCCTGAGCCGTCCGGCTCCGCGACGGTCACCGACAACAGTGGGGTTGCGCACGACGCCGACACTGCGACCGACAGCGACATCACCGTGAGCACCACGACCACCCGACGTATCCTGGGCCCCTCCCTGCGACGAACGAGCGACCAGAACGACGATCCCATCACGACATGCCTCCACACACGCGACATCGCCCCTCGGAGGCCAGACAGTAGCCCGATCCAGACCGCTGGGCAGGCGACCGACGGTAGCGTCACCGGTGTGGCTCCCGTCGATGAACCTCTCGAGGTCGAAGCCGCAGGCCGCGCGGTACGCATCACCAACCCGCACAAGGAGTTCTTCGCCCGCATCGGGCTTACCAAGGCGGGCCTCGCCGAGTACTACCTGGCCGTCGAGGGGCCCCTCATGGAAGCCATGGGTGGCCGGCCGGTGCTGATGGAGCGCTACCCCGACGGTGTGCCGGGCAAGAGCTTCTTCCAGAAGCGCGTCCCTGCCTCGCGGCCCGACTGGCTGCGCACCACCGTGGTGTCCACCCCCAACGGCACGACCTCGGACGCGCTGGTCGTCGACGACGTGGCCCATGTGCTGTGGGCGGTCAACCTGGGCTGTCTCGGGTTCCACGTCTGGCCCACACGCGCCTCGGATCCCACCCACGCAGACGAGTTGCGCTTCGACCTCGACCCGATGCCCCGGGTGACCTTCGACGAGGTGCGGACCGCGGCGTCACTCGTGCGCGAGATGCTGGACGGCCTCGGCATACGCAGCTGGGTCAAGACCTCGGGCAGCAGAGGGCTGCACGTCTACGTGCCGCTGCTCCCGCGATGGGGCTCCACCACGGTGCGCTCGGCCGCGGTGGCCGCGGCACGCGAGCTCGCCCGCAGGCATCCCGGGTTGCTCACCGACGCCTGGTGGAAGGAGGAACGTGGTCGTCGGGTGTTCGTGGACTTCAACCAGAACGCTCCGCACAAGACGGTGTTCGGTGCCTGGTCGGTTCGCCCGCGGGTGGGTGCACAGGTGTCCACCCCCATCCGCTGGGAGGAGTTGGACTCGGTCGATCCCGAATCGCTGACCGCCCTCACGGTTCCTGCAACGCGTTGGCGAGCAGGGGGACCCGTGGGCGGATCGCTGGGAGGACCGTCAGTCGATCGAAGCGCTGCTCGCACTGCACGAACGGGACATGGCCGCCGGCCTCATGGACGCCCCATGGCCACCCCAGTATCCCAAGATGCCGAACGAACCCCCAGGGTGGCCCCGAGCCGCGCCCGCGGAACCACACCCCCCACAGCGAACTGAAGGGTGTGGGCCACCGATACGGTGGCTGAGCCCCTTCAGTTCGCCGGAGGGGGGCCTTCAGTTCGCTGGAGGGTGTGCCTTCAGTTCGCTGGAGGGGGCCCTCAGAACGTCTGCCAGGGCTCACCTAGGGGGACCTGGCCCACTCCGGGAACCGACCAGTCGCACACGCCGTCGGCGAAGATCTCCTCGAGGCGGGCCACCTGGGCGTCGGTGAACTCCACCTCGTAGATGTCGGCCGCGATCGCGTCGTCGACGGATTGCAACGTGCACTTGACCACGTCGTTCGCAAGCGGGGGCGCCGGCCGCTGTGCGCGGGTCGTCGCCCACCGGGTAGGGATCCGTGCACGGCCCGGCACCGTCGTAGACGTCGGCACCCGAGGCCACGACCTCGCCCTCGGGGTCGAAGCAGGTGTTGACCGCCGCATCGGGGCGTGTGCGGGAGAGCCTCTGCGCGATCGGGTCCCCGCTGTCGTCGGCAGCGAGCGCGGTAGCCCACTCGTCGAGCAGGCGCGTGGCGGTCACCCCACCGGCGCCCGCTCCGGCAACCTGGTCGGTGAGGCTGTCGTCGGGCGGGGGAGGGACGTGTCCACATCACGTATCCCGGCGCCTGCTCGCCATCCTCGCCCATCAGGCGTTCGTTCATCGAGAACATCCTGAACCGGTCGTGGATGTCGCCTTCGGGATCGGTGTAGGTGTTGGTGACGATGACGGGGATCTCGAGCAGTGGACCACCAGAGGTGATCCTGCCGGTCTCGTAGAGCCGTTCGATTGTGTCCGCTTCAGCGACCATGCGCTCGGGGATCGGGTTCGCGTCGAGGTCCATCCCCCCCACGCCCTCGTTGAGGTCGAGGAACTCCTCCACGTCGATCACGCCGTCGTTGAGCGCCTCGAGGCCGTACTGCACGCCGGTGTTGTCGATCGGTCGTTCAGCGAACCCGGTTTCGGGATCCTTGTCGAACACCTGCGGGTAGGAGTCCTGCATGGTGCAGCGCAGCCCGTCGGGGTTGGTCTCGGGATCGTAGGCCTGGTCCTCGGGCACCGTGGGAAGGCCCTCGGAGAGACCCGGTAGCGAGGTGAGCACCGCGCCGGCGGCATCCCCGAATCCACAGCGTGCGGGATCCGCCACGGGCACGAAGGTCTGCTCCCACATCACGCAGGTGAGCCCCGACAGGTGACCGTTGATCGCCGTGCGCTGCTGCGGACTGAGCGCCTTGCCGGAGTCGGAGCGGTAGTACTCCCCAGCAGTGCGCAGTCGAGCACCCCGGGTGCGATCGACATGGCGTCGGGGAACGGCGAGGTCGGGGCGATCGCGTCGAGGATCCCCGGGTAGTTCTGCGCGATCAGGAACTGCTGGATGGCGCCGCCTGATCCGCCTTCGCCGATGGTCACCTCGGGCAGGCCGTAGTTCTCCGCGAAGTACTCCTTGGTCATCATCGCGGCCTCGGCCGAGACGATGTCCTGGCACTGCACCTGGAACGTGTTGAGCGTGTTGGTGGCGAACGCGTACCCGTCGGCGAGCAGCTCCACACTGGGTGCGTCGAAGAAGTTGAAGCCCTGGCTGTAGGTGGTGCCGCAACCACCTCCGAATCGGTACACGAGCCGGCCGTTCCAGTGCCCGGAGCTCCACGACCCCACGAGGTCCGCTCCCGGCTCCGAGGCATCGGCGAGGGTGACGATCGTGGCGACACCCCGGTCGATCACCCGGGACTCCACGCGCAGCACCGCCGGTTGCTCCACTCCGTCGATCTCCACGGTGGCCGCGTCGGCGGGGATCGACCCCTCCTCGACGGTGGCACCATCGAGGAACTGCACGGTCCCCTCGTCGTCGATGTACCCGAGGCGGACCACGGGTTCGGCTTGGCATTCGGGTGGTTCGGCCTCGGCGAGTCCGTAGCGCTGCGTGGTGCACACCACCATCGGGAGCCGTTCGCCGGAGAACACGGGACCGTTCTCCGGGTGGTTCACCACCTCCAACTCGGCGGTCTTCCCGTCGGCGGTGACCGCCACCGTGGAAGGGCCCTCGGGCAGTCCCTCGAGCAGCCCGAGCGACGTCCCCTCCGAGGCTCTGAAGTCGACTTCGGCGTCCTCGCCGTCGACGGTGACCGATTCGACGGGCTCCGCGTCCACCTGCAGCAGCGCATCACCACCTGTGACCATGTCGGATCGGGTCGAGACGACTTCCACACCGAGTTCGGTGTCATCACCGCCGGCGACCCGACCGTCACCGGATTCACCTTGGGAGGACCCCGAGTCGGAGCACGATGTGCCCAGCAGCGACAGAGCGACCAACGCCGCCGATACCCGGAGCCTCCGCTTCGGCGATGACGAGGGCAGCGATGACGAGGACTTGGGGGCCTCGAGGACGACACCAGCCGGCAGAGTGGTTCAACGAGCTCCATCGACGGGACGCTAGCCGTTGTTCCTCAACCCACGATGCGGTCCTCGAGCGCGGCGCGAGCGGCAATCAACCTGCGATGCGGTCCTCGACTGCTGCGATCTCGTCTGGATCGGCGGCGCCGGCAACACCCTCGCTCCCGATCGCACCACCGACGAGCCGGATCGCGCCGGCCGACACAAGATGCTGTTGCAGTCCGGCCCCTGCTTGCTCGGCGAGCCTGCAGGCCTCGACCACTGCCTCGACGACCGGGGCGAGCGGATGCCCGCGCAGCTCACGAACCACAGCCGAGATCCCGAACCGCAGCGCCGACGCCTCGTGGGGGCGAGCACCGGTGTCGAGCTGGTCGACAGGGCCCACCAGTGGACCAACCCGGCCAGCACCATGTCACGCGGGGCCCGTCGGTCGATGGCGAGCGCGATGTCCGTCCGCTCGTCGAGAGTCACCCAGTTGCCCGGGTCGTCCCTGCACTCCAGCAGCGCCCTCACCTTGGCGGGCTTGCCCCGGAGTCGTTCACCGGCCGACACCTCATCCAGAGAGGGCGGGATGCCGGTCGCAGTGACCCATCCGGTCACACGGGACCACTCCGTTCCCCCGGAGGCCACGTAGGCGGCGAAGAGGACGCCTGCGATCTCCTTTTCGATCCCGAGCGGGCCCAGCTCGACCCACGAACCCTGCGCCGTACCGGACGGGCCGAGCGCCAGCACCGTCGCACTCGAACCGGTCGTGCTGGAACCGGTCTGTCCGGCCTCGACGTGCGATGCAGGCTCGGCCGGCACCGTCTCGACCGGCATCATCTGACCGGCATCATCTCGACCGGCTCCATCTCGGCCGGCTCCATCTCGACCTCATAACTATGCATCACTGACCGGCATATTCGACCGGCATCATCTCGACCGGCACCGTCTCGACCGGCATCATCTCGACCGGCACCGTCTCGACCGGCACCGTCTCGACCGGCCTGGCAGCTGTCCGGGCATCGAGGTATCGACGACGCCGGGGTGTCCTCACCTCCAGCGCCGCGGTGACCACGACCGCCGCAACCATCGACCCCAACAGGATCGCCAGCGTCAGGGGATATGGGAGGTATCCGAACATCGAACCGATCATCACCAATCGAATCGGCCGCCACAAGCCGCCGCTGAGGGAATCCGCGATCACCGGGGCGTCTACCCTCTGGAGTCGGCCAACGGCGCGGAGGCACAGGTGGCGATCCAGGCAATCATCGAGGATCTGACAGCGGAGCAGGATGCTCTCGACGCCGTGGTAACCCCGCTGGACCCGACGGCATGGGAACTGCCGACGCCATCGCCAGGGTGGAGCATCGCCCACCAGATAGCGCACCTCGCCTACTTCGACCACGCTGCCGCCCAGGCCATGTCCGACCCCGAGGCGTTCGCCGCAGCCCGGAATGCGCTGATCGACGCAGTCATGGCGGATCCCGATTCCATGGACGAGCTGACCCTCTCGGTACACCTGGCGCTGGACCCGGCACAGCTCCTCGACGCCTGGCGTGATGCACGCTCCGAGCTGGCCGCCGCGGCCCATGACCTTCCCGAGGGCAGGCGCGTGGAGTGGTACGGACCGTCCATGTCGGGGGAGGTCGTTCCTCACGGCCCGGCTCATGGAGGCGTGGGCCCACGGCTCCGACGTGATCGCAGCGCTCGACGATGCCGGGGTCGAGCACGTCGCACGCCCCGACACCGACCGGCTGGCCCACATCGCGCACATGGGAGTGGTCACCCGAGGCTGGTCCTATGCAGTCAGGGGTGAAGAGGCCCCAGGAGGAGGTCCGCGTGGATCTGACCGCCCCCAGCGGCGCGGTCTGGACGTGGGGACCCGAGGAGGCATCTCAGGTCGTGCGCGGACCCGCAGGGGACTTCTGCGCGGTGGTGACCCAGAGGATGAACGTGGCCGACACCGACCTGGAGGTGACCGGTGAGCTCGCCGCGGAGTGGATGTCGATAGCGCAGGCCTTCGCCGGTGGCCCGACCCTCGGGCCACCTCCACGCGGTGACTGATCGGCGGCGCCGGATGGGCCAGGCCCTGCCTGATGGGCCGGGGCGGCACCGCAGAACCGTTCCAACCGGCTAGACACCTCACATCGGTTTCCTCCATCGCCGCCCACCCACCGACGCCCTGCCGGACGGATGGCGCGACACGCTCGAGCAAAGGATCACCCACTGGCGTCACCTCGACGACGACGAACGGGACCGCCTGGGCGATCTCGCCGGGGAGCTGATCCTCACCAAGCACTGGGAGGCGGCCCGAGGCTTCGAGCTCACCGAGGAGATGCAGCTGCTCATCGCCGCCCAGGCCGCCCTGTTGGTGCTCGGGCTCGACATCGGCCACTACCGCGAGGTGGGGGCGATCATCGTGCACCCCAGCACCGTCGTGGTGCGCGGTCCGCGCCACGCGGCAGTGCCCGGCCTCATGACCGATGCACCCCTGAGCGTCCTCGGCCAGGCGGCACACAGAGGTCCGATCGTGATCGCCTGGGGCGCGGTCCGCAACGACGCACGGCATCCCGAACGGGGTCACAACGTGGTGTTCCACGAGTTCGCCCACAAGCTCGACATGCTCGACGATGTCATAGACGGCACACCACCGATGCCGCGCAGCGAGCTCGAGCGGTGGGTCGAGGTCTGCACACGTGAGTACGAGAGCCTCCAGGCAGGTGGCGACAGGTTCCTGTCGGACTACGCCGGGGTGAATCCCGGGGAGTTCTTCGCCGTTGCCACCGAGGCGTTCTTCGACCGGCCGGTCGACATGGCCCGCCAGAAGCCCGAGCTGTACGAGGCGCTGGCCGGGTTCTACCGCCAGGACCCCGCGACAAGGGTGGCCCGCAAGGCACACTGGTGACCATGGACGGAACCACGCAGAAGGGTTACGGGCTCGTAGCGAAGGTCTTCGAGAACCAGCTCAACCGGGTCGACGGCGGAGCGGCGGTCGCGGTCTACCACCACGGGGAGCCGGTGGTGGATCTCTGGGGTGGACAACGCACCGAGGAGGACGAGTGGCACAGCGACACCGTCGCGATGTGCTTCTCCACCACCAAGGGCGTCGCATCGACGGCGCTGCACATCCTCGCCGACAGGGGACTCGTCGGCTACGACGAACCGGTGGCCACCTACTGGCCGGAGTTCGCAGCCAACGGCAAGGCGGCGGTCACGGTGCGTCACGTGCTCACCCACTCCGCGGGCCTGCACCGAATACGCAGCCTGGTCGACTCCGGTGAGCGGTTGCACGACTGGGACCACATGACCGAGGCCCTGGCCGCCGCGGCACCCGCGTACAAGCCGGGCTCGCGTCACGGGTACCACGCCCTGACCTACGGCTGGTTGGTGGGAGAGATCGTCCGGCGGGTGAGCGGATCGGGCATCGCCGAGTTCGTCGATGCGGAGATCGCCCGGCCGCTCGGCTGCGACGGCCTCTACATCGGTCTGCCCCGATCCGAGAGGCACAGGGTCGCACCGCTCGGGCCGCTCTCGATCCCACGGCCGAGGAACCCAACCGTGCGTCGGGTGGAGAAGAACATCGGCAAGCAGATGGGCAAGGTCCTCTCGGCGGTACCGGGGGCGCCGAACACCCGGCGCGTCGCGAACGCCCTCGCGCCGCGCAACGTGGAGGAAGCTTTGTTCGGCGCCGAGGTCATGGACGCCGCCATCCCGGCCGCCAACGGGTTCTTCACCGCGCGGTCCCTCGCCCGAATGTACGCCATGCTCGCCGGGGGCGGCGAGCTGGAGGGGACGCGCCTGTTGTCCGCCGAGCGTGTCCGGATCATCTCCGAGGTGCAACGCCAGGGGCGCGACCACGTGCTCGTGATGCCGATGGACTGGCGACTCGGCTACCACAGGGTGTTCACCACCAGGGGGCCGGTGCGCACCGCTTTCGGTCACTTCGGCTTCGGCGGCTCGGGTGCGTGGGCCGATCCCGAGAGCGATCTGGCGGTCGCGTTCGTGTGCAACCGGGGCTCAGGCACGCCGGTGGGCGACCTTCGCATCATGGAGATCGGAGCGGCGGCGGTGAAGGCCGCTGACCGGATGAGCGCGGGAACCCGTGGCGAGCTCGGGCGGCTGACCTCAGCGGGGCTGTGAGGGGCTCCGCGGATCCACGTCGGGGTCGACGGGCATCGAGGGACCCTGTGCCCGCAGCTCGTCCATGAGGCGTGCGGCCTCGGTGGGGAACAGGTTCTTGATGATGAACGGGTCGCGCACCAGCAGGTAGTCCGGCGCGATGCCCTTCACATAGCGCTCGAAGTACAGGAACTGCTTGCCCAACAGGTTCAGCTCCTCGGGGGTGGAGATGTCGCCCATCTGCACCGACAGGTCGAGGGACTGCTGGAACAGGTCCGCGAACTGGAGGTCCTCCATGCGCGACGCCATGATCGGCTCGAACACCATCGCGAGCATCGCGCCGAAGCTCCTCGTCGTCGCCCAGGTCCCCACGGATGATGCCCAGCTTCTTGTACCCGCGCACGACGCGGGCGAAGTCGTGGTCCACCATGAACGTGTAGAGGATGTCACGCACCATCTGCTGCCACTCGGAGTTGAACTCCCCATGATCCCGAAGTCCAAGAAGCACGACCGCCCGTCCTCGAGCGCCCAGATGTTGCCCGCGTGGAGGTCCCCGTGGAACGGACCGTGGATCGCCACCGCCTCCACCCATGCCTTCATTCCCTGACGGAGGTTCGCCTCGGCGTCGATGCCCATGCGGCGATGCGCCTCGAAGTCGTCCATCGGAACGCCCACCACGCGCTCCATGCAGATCATGTGCGGGCCGCAGTAGTCCCAGATCACCTCGGGTGCGGTGACGTTCCAGTTGTCGTCGAAGGCGTGGAGGTTCTTGCGGAACTCGTCCTGGCGGTATGCCTCCAGGGCCGTGTTGAGCTCCTGGTTGGTCACCCTGTGCAGATCCGCGGATGATCCCGGCGGTGTTCGCGCGGCGACCCAGGTCGGTGCGCATGAGCGCCTTGGCCACCACGTTGGCCACCCGCAGGTCGCGGTTCATCCGGGTGGCGATGCCGGGTCGCAGCAGCTTCACGACCGCCTGGCGGCCGTCGGGGAGGGTCACTGCGTGGACCTGGCCGACCGAGGCCGCCGACAGCGGGCGTTCGTCTATGGAACGGAACAACTTGTTGGGGTCGTGGCCGAGGTCGCTCGTGATCGTCTCGCGCACCAGCTCGAAGGGAAACGGCGGCACATCCGACAGGCAGCGTTGAGCGGGGCCCGACATGTCGTCGGGGAACAGCCCCGGTGAGCTGGCCACGACCTGACCCAGCTTCACCCAGGTGGGTCCCATGGCGAAGAACCCCTCGACCATGCCCTCCGAGGCGCACCAGAGCCACGAACCCCGCCGCCACGACACGAGCTTGCGTGCCAGGCCCTTGAGCACGTGCAGCACCAACAGCATGGAGTTGACCAACAGCGACCATGCCTCAGCAGGCCCGAACCGATCCAGGTCGGGGTAGTGCACCTCGAGGTCGGCGGGCGGCGGTCCGTCCGCGTATGGGCCGCGGAAGCCGGCGCGCAGCCCCGTGTCGCCGAAGGTCTCCAGACCCGGTGCGTCATCGACTGGTTCCATCTGTGCCTCCCGGTGCATTACGACCTGGCGCCCCGCGACCTCGCGCTCCCGGCCCCACGCGGTCGACCGAGAGGCTACGAGCGACCCCGCCCTGTCGCAATCCTGCCTACCTGGGGAATCGACCCAGGCTGTATGACCCACCGGCCGTAGCCGATTGGGCTAGCGTCGCCACGCCCCCGACAAGGAGTTTCGGAATGATCCTCGCAGACGTCAACCTCGGAGAGATCCTGTGGTCCCTCCTCGCGATCTTCTTCATGGTGATCTACTTCATGATCATCTTCAGCATCTTCGGTGACCTGTTCCGCCTCCAAGGACCTGGGTGGCCTCACCAAGGCCCTGTGGGTGCTGTTCATCTTCGTGTTCATGTTCATCGGCCCGTTCGTGTACCTGATCGTGCGGGGCAGCGGAATGGGCGAACGCGCCCTGGCCGCACAGGCCGACGCACAACGCCAGGTGCAGGACTACGCCCAGGCGGTAGTCGCCCAGAGCGGTGGCGGGTCGTCCGCCGACCAGATCGCGAAGGCAAAGGAGCTGCTCGACTCCGGTGCGATCAGCCCGCAGGAGTTCGAGACCCTCAAGGCGAAGGCGCTCAACGGCTGAACCATCCCGGCCGGGTCGTAGGTCGGCAGGGTCAGGGTCAGTCGGCGAAGGTGACCAGCACCTCGCCGGCATCGACCTTGTCGCCGACCGCCACACGCACCTCGGCGACGGTCACATCGGAGCGCGCCGTTATCCGGTGCTCCATCTTCATCGCCTCTATCACCACCAGCAGCGCGCCGTCGGTGACGGTGTCACCCGGCGCCACGTGGACCGAGACGACCGACCCGGGCAGGGGTGACACCGGGCCTGTGACGGCATCGGCCTCGTCGTGGTCTGCAAAGAGCGGGGCGGCCCTCCATTCGGTTCGGCCCGCTGATCCCCGCACCCGCACCGTCGGGTCGGCCACGTTGCCCGCGAAGGCCACCTCCATGGTGCGGCCGACTCCGTCGAGCTCGATCCACCAGGTGGAGCCCGACTTGCGGGCCGCGACCACCTCGGCGACCCGGCGCGTGTCCTCGCCAAGGACACCGTCGGCATCCGGTTGCGGCACCGTGCCGACGAGGACCTCGCAACGGCGCATACCCTCGGGGTCGGCTGTCACCGGGTGCGTGAAGCGGTACTCGAGCCCCCACCGATGCATCTGCGGCACCCTCGACCGCGCCCATGTCGACCAACGTCGTGCGCTGACCCTGGGTCCGCACGTTGCGCCATCCCGACGGGGCGAACCCGGTGACGCTGTCGGCGCGGCGCCTCGCGTCCTGCATCGCGAGCAACGCCGCCAGGCACTGAGCGAGCCGCTCGTCATCCGCCGGACCACCGGCGGACGAGACATCGGGGTGTTCGTCGAGGTAAGCGGTCGTGGCCCGACCGTCGATGAAGTCGTCCTCCGCGCAGATGGCCGCGAGGGTGTCGGCATTGGTACGTACGCCTGCCAGGTCCGCCGTGCGCAGCGACCTCGCGAGCGACGCGGCGACCGAGGCGCGTTCGGGCCCGTGCGCGACCACCTTCGCAAGCAAGGAGTCGTAGTCCGACCCGACGACCGAGCCGACCTCCACCCCGGAGTCGACCCTGATCCCATTGCCGGCTTCCGCCGCACCTGGCGCCGTGGGCCTGGTCGAAGCCGAACGCCTCGATCACACCGGTGGAAGGCATCCAGCCCGCGGCCGGATCCTCGGCCACGAGCCGGGCCTCGATCGCATGGCCCCGCGCCACGAGATCCTCCTGGGTGAACGGCAGTTCCCCGCCCGATGCGACGAGCAACTGGAGCTCGACCAGGTCGACGCCCCAGACCGCCTCGGTCACGGGGGTGCTCGACCTGTAGGCGGGTGTTGACCTCGAGGAACGAGATCGTCCCGTCGGCTCCCACCAGGTACTCCACGGTTCCCGCGCCCCGGTATCCGACCTCGGAGGCCAAGCGCACCGCTCCGTTGCACAGGGCGGCACGGGTTGCCTGGTCGATGCCGGGAGACGGCGCCTCCTCGATCACCTTCTGGTGCCGGCGTTGGATGGAGCAGTCGCGTTCGCCGAGGTGCACGACGTTGCCGTGGGAATCCCCCAGTACCTGCACTTCGACATGCCTGCCGCGTTCGATCAGCGGCTCCACGAACACCGTGCCGTCACCGAAAGCAGCTTCGGCTTCACGGGCCGCCGATGCAACCACCTCGGCGAACTCCTCACGGTCACGCACGATCCTCATGCCGCGCCCACCGCCGCCTGCGGCGGCCTTGACCATCGCCGGAACCGGCAGATCGGCAACTTTGGCAGCGGCGCCCTGAGGGTCCGCCAGCGCTTCGGGGTCCACCACCACGGCCTCGGTGGTCGGCACACCTGCGCGCACTGCGGCCTGCTTGGCGGCCACCTTGTCGCCGAGAAGCTCGATCTGCTCAGCGGTCGGCCCGACCCAGATCAGGCCCGCTGCTTCGACCTCACGGGCGAACGCGGCGTTCTCCGCCAGGAAGCCGTAGCCAGGGTGGATCGCATCGGCGCCGGTCGCCCGCGCTGCGGCGATCACGGCGTCGCTGCGCAGGTACGACTCCGCGGGAGTGCTCCCGCCGAGACAGACCGCTCGATCGACCACCCTGGTGTGCAGTGCACCACGATCCGCCTCGGAGTACACGCCGACGGTGCCGATGCCCAGACGATGCGCCGTACGCGCGATCCGACACGCGATCTCCCCCGGTTGGCGATCAACAACCGACGGATCATCACAGCACAGACCCCTGTTCGAGCCGGTGGGGCGGGGGTCCCCGCCGGCACCGCGATGAGTGCTTGCACGAAGAGCCATCAAGCCCGGAGCCGGTGGGGGGTGTCGGGCCGGTGGGGCGGGGCCCCGCCGCGATGAGTGCTTGCACGAAGAGCCATCAAGTGAGTGCTTGCACGAAGAGCCATCAAGTCAGTGCCTCCACACTCCCCATGCGGGCGAGCCCTCGACGACGTTGGAGTGCGCTGCCGAGATCGCCAGCCCGAGCACCGTGCGGGTGTCCCTGGGGTGGATGATGCCGTCGTCCCACATGCGACCTGTGGCATACATGGCCGTGGACTGCGACTCGACCAGCGCCTCGAGCAACCCGGTCTGCTCGGCGAGCATGTCCTCGTCGATCTCGATCCCCTTGGATGCAGCGGCGTTGCGGGCGATGATGCCCATCACCCCTGCGAGCTGCTTGGGCCCCATAACGGCTATGCGGTGGTTGGGCCAGGTGAAGATGAACCGTGGGTCGTAGGCACGGCCCGACATGCCGTAGTTGCCCGCTCCGTAGCTTGCCCCGACCATCAACACGAAGTGCGGAACCGTCGAGTTGGACACCGCGTTGATGAGCTTGGCGCCGTCCTTGATGATCCCACCCTGTTCGGCTGCGGTGCCGACCATGAACCCGGTGATGTTCTGGATGAACAGAAGCGGGGTGTCGGTGCGGTTGCACAGTTGGATGAACTGCGCGCCCTTCTCGGACTCCTCGGAGAACAGGATCCCGTTGTTGGCGAGGACCCCCACGGGGAAGCCGCAGATCGACCCCCAACCGCAGACCAGCTTGTCACCGTAGAGAGGCTTGAACTCCTCGAAGCGGCTGCCGTCGAGGATCCGCGCCAGCACCTCGCGGACCTCGAAGGGAACCTTCACGTCGGCCGAGGCGCACCCGATCAGCTCCTCGGGGTCGTACACCGGTGGATCCGCCGGCTCGCTGGGCCCCGGTCCGAGCTTGCGCCACCCGAGGTGCGCCACGATGTCGCGGGTGATGCGCAGCGCGTCCATCTCGTCGACGGCCAGGTAGTCCGAGAGCCCCGACCTTCGCGAGGTGCATCTCGGCTCCGCCGAGGGTCTCTTCGTCGACGTCCTCGTCGATCGCCATCTTCACCAGCGGGGCCCGCCCAGGTATGCGAACGCCGCCTTGTTGACCATCACCACGTAGTCGCTCATGGCCAGTGCGTAGGCACCACCTGCGGTAGCCGGTCCGAAGCCCACGGTGATGGTGGGGATGTCCTGCGCGGACAGGCGCGTGAGGTTGCGGAACTGCGCACCTCCGGGAACGAATATGTCGGCCTGGCGGGGGCAGGTCGGCGCCCGCGGATTCCGACAGGTTCACCATCGGCAGGCGGTTCGCACGGGCGATCTCGAATGCCCGCGAAGCCTTGGCGACGGTGTGGGGGTTGGCCGAGCCGCCGCGCACGGTCATGTCGGTGCCGCCGATCAGGCATTCCACCCCGTTGACGACACCGATGCCGTTCACGCTCCCGGCACCGATCGGATCGTCGGTCTCCGCAGCGGCGAGCGGCATCAGTTCGAGGAACGGAGTGTCGGGATCGACCAGGACCTCGATCCGCTCACGTACGAGCATCTTGGAACGCCGGCGGTGCCGGTCGACCTTGGCCTGACCACCGATGGTCGGCAGCTGCGCCAGCTTCTCGGCGACCTCGGCCCACATCGCCTCCATCTCGGCGACGTTGGAGCGATAGGTGTCGCTGGTGGTGTCCAGGCGGCTGCGCAACACGGAGGCCATTGCGCCCAGACGCTAGTTGCCCTGCGACGCCTCCAGCGCCAGCAGCCTCTCCTTGGCCACGAGACCTCCTCCGTACCCGGTCAGGCTCCCGTCGGCACCGATCACCCGATGGCACGGCACGACTATCGAGATGGGATTGGCGTTGTTGGCTCCCCCGACCGCTCTGACGGCCCTGGGGCGACCGACCGCCGCAGCGATCTCGCCGTAGGAGGCGGTCGCGCCGTAGGGGATGTCACGCAGGGCGGACCAGACCGCCAGCTGGAAGTCGGTTCCATGTGGCGCCAACGGGAGGTCGAACTCACGGCGGGTGCCTGCGAAGTACTCCTCCAACTGCAAGCGCAACACGGCGCACGCCTCGTCGTCACGCGACCAACCTTCGGGGGCGCCGGCTCCTCGTCGCCGAGGAACCCCAGCTCGACGACCGCGCCGTCGCTCACGGCTGCGAACAGCGGGCCGACAGGTGATTCGATGACGCTCCAGTGAGTTCCTGCACCGCTGGTCCCGAAGCTTCTCCCGGCCTTCCGCTTCGTCATGATCGTCGTGCCTTTCCGTTCGATGACCCGTGACCACACATTGCCCCATGCCTGTGACACGCGCCTCGGTTGATGTGCCGAATGGCGTCCGTGCAGTACGGTGATCCACCTTGGCTGTGGTCCGTGCATCGAGAACTCATCGTCGTGGGACCGAGTCGGACTGACACCGCAGGGCGACCTGCCAGGGCGCAGCGAGGTTGGCGAGCGGTTGCACTATGGGCGTGTGCAGCGCCCTTGCTGGCGCTTGCCGTGGTGGCCTGCAGCGGCGACGGGCAGGGCGCTCCAGGCCAAGGTACCGGTTCCGTACCACCGGGGCGTACCCCCTGCTGCATCACGATCACAGCACACTCCGGTGTGGGCCCCGCGCCACCGACCGGGCTGTGCGAGCCACACTCGTCGCGTCCGTCGGCGAAACCGTCACCTCTCTCATCTCGGATCCTGAGCGAAGCGCGCTCTACATCGGCACCCGCTCAGGGCGGATCCTACGACTCCCCGGTCGGACGCGTGTCGGGGTCGGTCGCACCACAGCCGGAGAGGGCGTCGCTTGCGTTCGACCTCTCGGCATCGGTGTCGACCGACGGCGAGCGGGGTCTGCTGGACATGGAGCTCCTGCGAGGCGGCGACCGCGTCGCCGTCTCGTACACCGAGAAGGACGGATCGGTGGTGCTGCATGTGCTCAGACTGGGTGAAGCGGGCCTGATCGACGATCTGCCTTCCCCCATCGTCTTGCGCCTTCCCCACCCGATCGCCGGTCACAACGGTGGCGGCCTGGCGCTGGGCGACAACTCAGACCTGTTCCTATCGCTCGGCGACATGGACTCGCGGCACTATGACCTGCCCTTGGCCCAGGACCCCGAGAGCGCACTCGGAAGCGTGCTGCTGGTCCCGGCCGAGGCTCTGGAACCCGACGCGGCGCGACCGATCGACCCGCTCGGCGCGGTCGTGGCGAAAGGCCTTCGCAACCCTTGGCGCATCGCTCTCGACCCAGGACAGGACCTGTTGTGGATCGGCGACGTCGGCGAGAGCAGCCAGGAGGAGATCAGCGCGCTTCCCCTTCCGACCACAGGGACGATCGTGGACTTCGGGTGGCCGCGCTTCGAGGGGACCAAACCCTTCCAGCGATCCGACACCGGCATCGCCGCCGACCCGATCCCACCGGTGTTCGAGTACGAACACTCGGCCGGACGCTGCTCGATCGTGCTCGGCGGCGCATATCGCGGCGAGGCCGTCGCCGCCCTCGAGAACTCGATGGTGCTCGGCGACTTCTGCTCAGGTGACGTTCTCGCCGCAGAGGTCGACGACGCCTCGATCGCAACCCCCACAGCTCGTCACCTCCGTCGACGGACAGGTCGTCTCGTTCGGCGAGGACTCCAGCGGGAGAGATCTACGCCCTGACCGTCGACGGAGACGTGTACCGCTTGGACCCTGGACAGTGGGTCGTGCCGGGGGTGACCAAACCCCTGAGAGACTCGCCCCCGACACGACCTCGGTCGCCCTCGAGCACCCCTCGGAGGCAGAGTGTCGCCTGATCCCCGAGATACTGTCGGTCCGCTACTTCACCTCGCTGTCCCCAGCCGAGATGCAGACTCGGCTCTTTAGCGTGATCAGCACACTGGAGCTGGCCGCGGCGACCGCTCCGCCCAGCCGGGTCGAGCATCTCTCGACCCTCCTGCGCATCTTCACTCGAGTGGAGCAGGTTGCCCAGGCGTCGGACTTCCGCGGATCCGACCCGGCCGTCGAAGCGCTCGTCGCGGAGGTGCTGGCAGGGAAGGACTGGAGTGCCGGCTTCCCCGAAGCGGTGAACTCGGTCATGGGCCTCCAGGGAAACTGCACCTGAGGCCACGGCGAACGTTCGTGGTAGCTGGAGCACGAGTCTGCCGGGATACCCCACGCGCATCGCATACGTGATCAGATGCTCATGTGGATGAACCGACCAACTGTGCGTCGCTCGACGTCGAAGACGCCGTGGAGGTCGAGCTCCCTCAACGGGGCGCCCTCGACTGGCACGCGATGGTCGGCTGGCTGGAAGCACGCAGCGTCCGCGGCGTCGAGGCCGTCATGGGTTCGCGAGGCGATCGGGGGGAGGAGATCTTCTGGCGCACCGTGGAAGTCGACGGCCACGCCGGGGCGATCGGCCTGCGCCACGGCTCTTTCGACCTGGCACATCCGGGCCGGGCGCAACCGGGCCGGGCACACCCGGAGGCGATGCTCCTCACCATCAGCCTCCAGCGGAGGGGAAGCCCTGGAGGGCCTTGCGACTCAGAGCGTGGCCGCTCGGGCTCAACGGATGCTGGCGGCGGGGATGGAGATCAGCGACGCGCTGGCGCACCTCGGCTCCGATCCCGTGCTCGGCCCTCTCGTCAGCAGCCAACCGGCGCTACGACCTCCGGGATGCTGGGATCCCTTCGAGGCGACCGTGCGTGCGGTGCTGGCGCAGCAGATCACCGTGAGCGGCGCCAGGACAATCGCCGGACGCATCGCCGAGCGCCTGGGCGCACCGGTCACGGGATTCGCTCGACTCGGGCTCAACCGGCTCTTCCCCGGCCCCGACAGGCTCGTGGAGGCCGACCTGGACGGCGTCGGGCTGACGAGGTCCCGCGCCGCCGCACTGCGCGGTGTGGCCGCAGCGGCGCTCGACGGCTTCGACTTCCACGGCCCCGGGCTGGCACGTCGGCTCACCGAGCTGGCGGCATCGGCGACTGGACCGCCCAGTACGTCGCACTGCGAATGGGCGAACCCGACGCGTTCCCCTCCTCCGACATCGGTCTGCGCAAGGCGGCGGGTCGCCTCATGGGCGTCGAACGGCTGAGCGTGCACGAGATCGAGGGAGCTGTCCCGGCGTTGGAGCCCCTGGCGGTCGGTCGCCGCCATCCACCTGTGGTGGTCCCTTTCAGCCGAGCGTTCGTGCAACACTTGATGATCGCCTGATCGGGGACCCACGCCGATGTCGTTCCTGTGGTTGATCGCCCACAACGTCTGGACGAAGAGGCTGCGCTCCCTACTCACCGCGCTCGCAGTCGCTGTGGGGGTGATCACCGTGGTGGTCCTCGGGATCGTAACCGACAGCATCCGCACGTCCGCTGCGGGGTGTGCTCGAAGTGGGTACGGCGGACCTGACCGTGGCCCAACAGGGCGTCAACGACATCCTCCAGAGCGCGCTCACCGAAACCCAACTCGAGGGTGTGCAGGGCCTGCCGGGTGTGGAGAGCGCGATCGGTGTGCTGCTCGACACCGAGGGGCTGGACAGCGACCACCCGCTGGTGGTCGAGGTCGGCATCCGCCCCCAGGACCTGGAGCCCTTCGGGGTGCAGATCGCCGCGGGCAGGGCGTTCGCCGCGGACGCCGACGACGAGGTCATGGTGGGCATCCATCTGGCACAGGACCTCGGGTCTCCCCGGAGACACCATCGACGCCGCCGGTGGTCCGAAGAAGGTCGTAGGCGTGTTCAACACCGGCAGCGTCTTCGGGGATGCCGCTCTCATGTTCCCACTGGTGCCGTTCCAGGCGTTCCAGCGTCAGCCCGGAGGCCTGTCGCTGTTCTTCGTGCACACCGCCCCCGGCGCCACCACCACAGAGGTGCAGCGAACCATCGAGGACTCGAGCCCACTGCTGGTGGGCATCCGCGACCTGCTCGACTTCGGCCGCGCCGATCGCAGCTTCCAGTTGATCTCCGCTGCCGACCGCGCTGCCAGCATCGTGGCGGTGGCCATCGGCGCGATCATCGTGGCCAACACGATGCTGTTGTCGCTGATCGAGCGCTACCGCGAGTTCGGCGTGCTGCGTGCGGTGGGCTGGTCACGTCGGCGCCTCGTCGCGCTGGTGTTCGGCGAGGCGGCGCTGATCGCCCTGGTGGGCGCTGCGCTGGGAGTCGGACTCGCTTTCGTGGCGGTGATCGTCCTGTCGGGCCTGCCGGAGCTGTCGGGCATCCTCAAGGCGACCTACGAGCCCTGGGTGTTCGGTCGTGCGCTGGTCACCGCGACCCTGGTCACGGCACTTGGAGCCCTCTACCCGGCGCTGCGTGCGGCTCAGCTCTCTCCCCAGGCGGCGATGCGACGTGAGTAGCAGGCCTGAACCGGTGATCGTCGCGAAGGACCTTCGCAAGACCTTCGACAAGGGCGCCGTCACCGCGTTGCACGGCATCACCATGGAGATCGACACCGGGGAGTTCGTGGCGATCACAGGTCCCTCGGGTTGTGGGAAGTCGACGTTGCTGCACCTGCTCGCAGCCCTCGACCGGGCCGACTCGGGTGAGCTGGCCGTCGCCGGCGAGGACCTGTTCGCACTCCCGCACCCGAACCGGTTCCGACGCGATCAGGTGGGAATCGTGTTCCAGATGCACAACCTCCTCCCGCACCTCGACGTGCTCGGCAACGTCATGGTGGCGATGCTGGGGACATCCACACGCGGCGCACACGCACGCGAACGGGCCGAGGAGCTCCTCGACGAGGTCGGGCTCGGCGGCCTGGGGCACCGCAGGCCCCCGGAGCTCTCCGGCGGGGGAGCGCCAGCGGGTGGCGCTCGCCCGCGCGCTCGCCAACGGCCCGAAGATCCTGTTGGCCGACGAACCGACGGGCAGCCTCGACAGCCAATCCAAGGCACGCGTGCTCGCACTGATGGAGCGGCTGCGCTCCGACGAGCAGGTGACCGTGGTGGTGGTCACCCACGACGAAGCCACCGCAGAGGCAGCCGACCGGGTGATACGGCTCTTCGACGGACGTGTCCTCGATCATGCCTAGCCCAGGTCCTTCAGTGGGTAGGTGGGTGTGATTGTGGCGCGTCCGCGGAAACGCCCTCGTGGTGCGGGACACCGGAGCTGCCCGAACATCGGTTGACCGTTCCAGGTGGTGGTCGAAACGGCGGTCGAGACGATCCGCCGGGGCTGCGGTATCCTTGGGTCGTGGCGCTGGAGGAATCACTGCCGATCCAGCAGGATGCAAGGGCGCCCGTGACCCCGCGCCACAGGCTTGGTGCTAGGGCAACTCGCGGGGTCGCACCTTCGAGCATGTGCTCGCCGACTACCCCTATCCGAGCGCGAAGACATCCTTGCCGCCCTTGAGTACGCGGCGGCGGTCGTTGATAACGCGAACTGCCACTCGTTCGACCTGCGGAAGCTGCGCTCGACGCGAACCTGTCGCCCAGCTTGAGAGCTGGGCTGAGGAGGCAGGATTTTGAGACGATCCACGTAGTGGATGTCGCTCTGCAGAGGGCATCAGATGAAGAGATATTCCGATACGCCGCCGAGAGCTCCTATGTGGTGGTGACTGCAGATGCCGACTTTGGTGCGCTGCTCGCACTTCGTCGCGCGACGGCACCCTCGGTCCTGCAACTCCGCGGGGTGGCGGGACTCGCGCCCACGGTCCATCTCTCTTTGATGGTCGACCATCTGGTGACCGTAAAGACTTCCCCCAAGCACACACAAAGAGAAGGGAGGCCCACGTTGATCTCGAAGCGGGCGCCATCGTGTCGTTGAGCCCCACGCGACTGGCCGTGCGCCGGCTTCCCGTGTGAAGCAGTTCCTGTACCCGCACGAGTCCTGGGGTCGCTGGGGTGTGTCCGCGTTCCATGCCCGAGGCGAGATCGAGGCGGAGTCAAGAACCGCTCTCGCGAGGTCTCTTCACCCAGACAGACGGGGGCCGGCCACCACTACCCGGCCCACCTATGGGATCAGGCCGGGTCCTGTAGGACTTGGTTCCGAGCCCGCTGACCGGTGAGCACTTCTCCACCTGAGATCTGGATCTCTGGAGTCAGAGCGTGCCCCGGCTGGTTGGTGAGGACTGCCCATAGCACCGATGGGGTGTCGTGCCCGAGCACTGATCCATTAGGCCGTGTCGGGCGCCCTCCGGGTTCGTGTCGTGACCACAACCTGGAGGCAGGAACACGTGATCTTCGTCGGAGACGACTGGGCTGAGCCCACCAGACATCTACATCTGCGACCCCGCGGCACCGCCTGGCTGCTCGCGGTTCCCGAAGGCATCGACGGCGCCGGTGCCTACACGAGCTCATCGCCACTCACGCCGAGGACCCGGCCGAGGGGTGGTGGGATGAGACCGACCGGGGCTGTGGGTCAGTCACTGATCGAGGCCGGCTACGCCGTGGTCGGGTCAACCCGCGGCGGCGTGCGCTACGGGACCGCCACAGCCTTCGGGGCCAAGTCCGACCCCGGCGACGCCAGATGCTGGCCGAATGGTCCGCACCGACCGCACAACCACGGCCATCGCGGTGACAGCGACCTGGCCGAAGGCCTCAAGGTTCTGGCCCGAGCCATCAGAACCTGATCTGGGAACGGACCCGCCACCCAACCGGCTCCGCTGGCGCTGGCAGTACTTCCCCGCCGCCTTGTCCACCTTCGAGGGCCTCGCCGATCGTGACACCATCGCCGTGTTGGGCCGAGCCCCACGCCCGCCGAAGCAGCCCGCTCACCCCGGCCAGGTCCGCCGTGCTGCGCCGGGGGAGCACCGCAACATCGAACCCGAGCGCAAGAATCGTCGAGAGTTCCGCACCGACGCCCTCACCGCTCCCGCCGAGGTGGTGTCAGCTTTCGCCGCTACCACCGCACAGGTGGCGATCATCGCGCGCTCAACGAACAGATCGCCGCGCTCAACACCGAGCTGGCCGACCTCTTGAGAAGCACCCGGACGCCGACATCTACCTCTCCCTGCCAGGAATCGGTGTCATCCTCGGCCGGGTGCTCGCAGAGTTCGGGGAGACCCGAACCGCTACGACAACCAAGTCTCGCAAGAACTACGCGGCACGTCACCCATCACCGATCAGGCACCCAGCGTCGCCTCGCCCGCTTCATAGCCCGCCCGACTCGCAGACGCCATCGACCAATGGGCGTTCTGCTCACTGTCCAACAGCCCCGGCGCCCGCGCCCTCTACGACCACGCCGCCTCCAAGGGACTCCCACCCAAGCCCTCCGCGCCTCGGCAACCGCCTCGTCGGCATCCTCACGGCTGCCTCACCCACCACAGCACCTACGACGAGACCACCGCATGGGCACACCGCAACGACCAACCCCTCAACATCGCCTCTTGACACCTACCACTCTGGGGTGTCTGACTACTGAACAGCTAGGGGCGGCGTCGGCCACACCGCCCGACGCGGCGCGGGCCCAGCGCGAGCGGCTCTCAGAACTCGCGGGTGAAGTACAGCGCCATCACCCGGTCGATCATCTCGGGTGTCAGCTCGGGTTCGATCCCCAGGTAGGCGCATATGGACCCGGCCAGCTTGCAGACCGTGCCCGGCAGGTACGCCCGCAGCTCACCGTCGCCCTGGGTACGGGCGGAAGTACCTGAGGTGCTCCGCGGCACCCTCGGCGACCCTGATCCCCTTGGCCTCGGTCACCCGGCGCAGGATCTCGTCGAACTCGGTGTCGCTGCACGCGCCCACGAACACCTTGGAGTGGATGCGGCGGAAGAACGCGTCGTCGCCCAGCTTGGTCGGTTGCATGTTCGTGGACAGCACCACCTTGAGATCGAAGGGCACCTCGAACTTGCGGCCCATGAGGGTCAGGTAGTCGATCCCACGGTCGAGCGGAACGATCCAACGGTTCAACAGCTCCTCTGGCGAGGCGCTCTGGCGGCCGAAGTCGTCGATCACGAAGATGCCGTTGTTCGCCTTGAGCTGAAGTGGTGCGAGGTACACACCCGAGTCCGCTTCGAGGGCCAGGTCGAGCATCCCTGCGTGCAGCTCGCCGCCGGCGATGACCGCCGGTCGTTCACAGGCGACCCAGCGAGGATCCAGTCCCGGCGGTTGGTGTTCGATCGCGGTGTGCAGGGTCGGGTCGTGGACGGTGACGATCTGTCCCTCGACCTCGAAGCAGTACGGGATGAGCACGTGGTCGTGGTGTGCACGCACGATGCGCTCCGCGACGCTCGACTTGCCGGTGCCGGGCGGTCCGTAGAGGAACATGGCGCCGTCACCGTGGATCGCGGGACCGAGCTCGTCGAGCAGGTCCGGTGCGATGACCAGGTCGCCGAAGGCGTCGCTGAGGATCTGCCGGTCGAGGTGCAGGCTCGGGTGCTGGGAGCGGACCACCTCGGTGTACAACGCGAGCGAGACCGGCACGGGGCCCATGTAGCGGCACTCGGTGGAACGCTGGTTCGCATGGTTGCGCCCGGCCTCGGTCGGCCCGACCACGTACGAGCGGCCGTCCATGCCCTGGTACTCCACCAGGTTGCGGTCGCGCATGGTCTGCACGACCACGTCGACGAGGTTCGCCGACAGGTGCAGCTTGTCTGCGATCGCCGTGGTGTTGTTGCGGACGTCCACCACGATCTGGCGAAGCACGATGTCCTCCAGCACCGCCGGGTTGATGCCGAGCCCCTCGGGCAACGCCGGTGGCCGAAGGCGGCTCTCCAGGGACGGCTGCTCGACGGGTCGACCATCGCATCCCGCACCGTCGGTGACACGGGTTGCGTCGTGTGGCAGCTCAGCGGTCGGATCGAGGCCACCGTCGTAGAGCTGCTCCCAGTCGCTTGGCGCCTCGGCCTGCGGACCCGACTCGCTCACCACGGACGCGGCGCCCTCGTGAGGAGCGACGACCGCCTCGGAGCCCGGATTCCCGGCGGGTTCCAGCAGAGCAGTGTCCGCCGGTCGGTCGTACCAGGCACCACTGGGCGGCTCGAAGGGGAACTCCGTCGCCTCGGAAACGGTGTGCGCTCTGTGATCCATCGGTGCCCTTCGGTCGCGCACCGAAAACGGACGCGACAGCGGCCCCGGTGCTGGTGCAACAGCTACCGCGGACATCGGTCGGATCCCACGGTGCCTTGAGCACCACGGGCAGACCCCGTGAACCCGCCGCCAACAGGCGGGGACGGCTCGTTACGATCCCCGCATGACGAAGCGCTCCAAGGGTCTCGTGCTCGCAGGCATCGCGGTGCTGGTGGTGGGGCTGGGCATCGGGGCCTGGTTCGCCTTCCTCCAAGGCGATGCGCCACCGGCGGTGGACCTCGACACAGCCACCGAACAGCTCACGTCCACCACCACCGAGGGGGAGCGACTCCGGGAACGACTCTCCCGAGGGAGGACCCGGCGGCATCGACGGAACCTGGGTGGTGGACACCGAGTCCGGCGAGTTCGACTTCGACAGCGCCACCGGCTCCTTCGCGGGGTTCCGCATCGGCGAGGAGCTGGCGAACATCGGCACCACCGAGGCCGTGGGACGCACCGGCGAGGTGAGCGGCGAGATGACGATCGCGGATTCCACCCTGACCGCAACCGAGGTCACCGTCGAGGTGAGCACCCTGACCTCCGACCGGCCACGACGCGACGACCGGATGCACGAGGCGCTCGGCACGGGCCAGTTCCCCGAAGCCACCTTCGAGGCTCACCGAGGAGGTGGAGCTCGGCGACGGTGCACCCGAGGGCGAGGACGTCTCGGTGGACGCCATCGGAACCTGACGATCCACGGGGTGACCAACGAGGTGACCGCGAAGCTCCAGGCCCGGCTGACCGACGGCACCGCAGTGGTGGTGGGCAGCATTCCGGTCACCCTCGCCGACTACGACATCGACGCCCCGGGTTCACCGGTGGTGCTGTCGGTCTCCGACGAGGCGACCGTGGAGTTCCAGTTGCTGTTCGTACCAGCCTGACCCGCTGCTCAGGGCGTTCTTCGGGAGGCTGGAGAACGGCACCTTGTCTATTGCCGGGTGTCATGTGGCGCCCGCGCCCACGCGCGCGCTGATGTTGTTGCGGTTCCTGGTGGGTCCCGCTGTGGGGCGGGGGGGGGGGTGTAGGGGGGGCGCCGTCACCACCCCCGGGAGCAGGGGCCCGCGGGGGCGTCGGTCCTCGCCGCGGGGGGGGGTCGGGCAGGGGCGTGAGACTTCCGGCGCGCCCCCAATGCGGCGCGCCGGGGCGGCGGGGGGGGCGGCGCGCCCGCGCCCCCCTGGGAGTGGTTGGGCCGGCCGGGGCGGGGGGGCCCCGGGGGGGGGGGGGGGCGGCGGCACACGCCGGGGAGGCGGCGCCCCCCTCCCATGATGTGCAACCGCACGAGGTCCTGACGGATCGTGGGATCGTCGGCGGTGCCGTTGCCCTTGGCCAGGTCTATGTGCAGTTGGGCGGCCGATCGCCTGGGACGGTCCTTGTCGGTCGTCTTGGAGGACTTCTTCGAGGGCGGCTCGGCCGGCACGAAGTCCCCCGCCCGGCGATCCAGGTTCCCTGCGATGGTGCCGGGCACCGCGGTCGCGACCGCTCCTCCCCCGCCGGTGCCCAGCCCGGCGCGCTCGTTGGCGAGGGTGGTGTTGGCGACCGCCCAACCGGAGTTGACCCCGCCCACCGCCGCATCCGCCGGCGCGCGGGCATCGGTGAGGAACACCTCGTTGAACAGGGCGTGTCCGGTCATCTCGTACAGCGGCCTGAGCTCGACCGCGTCCTGGTGCATGTCGATGGCCATCCACGTGATGCCGCGGTGCTTGGGGGCGTCGGGTCGGTGCGGACCAGGAGCATGCCCATGTCGGCAACCGTGCCCAGTGAGGTCCACACCTTCTGGCCGTTGACGATCCACTCGTCCCCGTCGAGCTCCGCTTTGCACGTGAGCCCCGCCAGGTCCGAACCTGCGCCGGGCTCGCTGAAGAGCTGGCACCACCCCTGGCGCCCCGTGACGATGTCACGCACGTAGGTGTCGATCTGCTCCGGGAGCCGTGCTCGGCGATCGTCGGCGCTGCGAGCAGCAGGCCCAGACCCGAAGGCGCACCCAGGGCCCCGAAGGAGCCGATCTCGCGCGACACGACCACACCGTCGCTTCGCGAGAGGCCACGCCCGTAGGCGTCCTCGGGCAGGTTCGGAGCCGACCAGCCGGCAAGGCCCAGGCGCTCCACCACTGGGCCACGGTGAGGTCCGGGTCCCAGTTCTCGGAGAGCCAGGTGCGGACCTCCTCCTCCAGGTCCGTCGACGGGTTCGTGGTCGTGTCGGTCATGTGTCCCCCCCTCGTGCGGCCTCAACCGCGTTCGTGAATGTGCCCGGCGGTGGAACCACCGAGCGGGATCGCCTCCAGCCCCATCTTGGAGTGGTCCCAGCTACGTATGCGCTCGACATGCAAGCGCACGGCCACCCGCTTCGCCAACATGAGCTCCACGAACGGCCTGACGTCCCCTCGAGAGTAGGGGCCGTTGTAGCGTTCCCACACGCTCACCCCGACGTCCCAGAGCCGGTCGGGATCCTCCACGATCTCCGCGGTGCCGTCGATCGACACACCCCGCAGGCAGTCGTAGGTCTCGCCGTCCTCCACCAGCACGGTCACACGGGGATCACGACGCAGGTTGACGGCCTTCTGCGAGCGCGACTTGGTCTCGAACCAGATCTCGCCGTCGATCATCGCGTACCACATGGCGACGAGATGCGGACGACCGTCCGCGCCGATGGTCGCAGGGTCGCGGTGCGACTGCGCTCGATGTAGGCACGCACCTCGGCGGGCGTCATCGCCACCTTGGAGCGCTCGTTGGTGCCCATCAGGGGCACCCTACCCGGCTCTGCGCCGGAGCGGTTCAGCCGGCGCCGCCGGAGGATCCTCCCGAGCGGGACGGCTCGTAGGGCTCCAGGGCGGAATCGGAGGTCAGCTGCTTGACGATCGCGAGGATGACCCCCGATCACGCCGAGCACGATGATGAGCTTCAGCAGCTTGTGTGACTTCTTCGCCGCCACTTCCGGTGACATCGTCGAGGGCATCGCTGAGGATGTCGATCGTGTCGTCCAGGACGGCGGTTTCCTTGGTCGCGGTGCGCATTGTTTCTCCCTGGGGTGGCGGACCGACCGCATCCCCTCGGGGTGCGGAACGGCGTGTTCAACGCCTTCACACTATCGGGCGCCGGCCAGGATGCGCGTCGGGTGCCACGAAGTGGTCACGGGCGGCGCGAGACTGAGGCGATGCAGCGCCGCCGAGCCCACTCGCCAGCCGTTCCCGCTCGCCGCAGACGGACCCTGGTCGTGTCGGTGCTCGCCGCCGTGACGCTCGCAGTTGCCTGTTCGTCAACCGGCGACGCACAGCAGCACGCAGACACCTCGGCGGATACGGCCCCGGACAACCCTCGGG
Organism: Microthrixaceae bacterium; assembly: GCA_027493675.1. Taxonomy (GTDB): domain Bacteria; phylum Actinomycetota; class Acidimicrobiia; order Acidimicrobiales; family Microtrichaceae; genus JAMLGJ01. The sequence continues at coordinate 150,808 of JAOSKI010000003.1, forward strand.
GCACTCCGGCTGCGAGCCCACCTGAGGGCGAGTTCCCCGGCACCGAGTGGCGAACCGTCACCGCGGCAGATGCTGGGATGGACCAGGCCGTACTCGACGATGTCGCGGCGCAGGCCGAACTGGGCGACTCCAACTGCCTGGTCGTGACCCGCGACGGCCGGCTCGTGGGCGAGTGGTACTGGAACGGCACGGGTCCACAGAGCACCCAGGAGGTGTTCTCCGCGTCCAAGTCCTTCACGAGCGTGCTGGCGGGCATCGCGTCGGACGACGGCGACCTGCAGGTGAGCGACAGCGCATCGGAGTGGATACCCGAATGGACCGGCACGCCATCGGAAGCCGTGACCGTCGAGCACCTGCTCAACAACACCTCGGGCCGCTTCCAGGACTTCGACACCGACTACGTGCAGATGGCCGCACTGGCCGACGACAAGACCGCGTTCGCGATCGGGCTCGACCAGCAGTCCGACCCCGGCACCACGTGGGTCTACAACAACGCCGCCATCCAGACCCTCGAGGCGGTCATCGGTGGCGCCACCGGTGAGGACGTCGCCGACTTCGCCCAGCAGCGCCTGTTCGATCCGCTCGGCATGACCGACTCGGGTTGGGCCCGTGACCGCGCCGGCAACCCCATGACGTTCATGGGCGTGCAGTCGACCTGTCGTGACATGGCACGCTTCGGCCTCCTGGCGTTGAACAAGGGGAACTGGGACGGCGAGCAGATCGTCTCGGAGGACTGGATGGACCGCTCCACAGGCGAGTCCAGCCAGGATCTCAACTCGGCCTACGGCTGGTTGTGGTGGCTGAACCGTCCCGGCACCGTGCTGGGGGCCGAGACCGCCGGCGGTGGCGACGGCGGGGATTCGCCCACGGAGTCCCAGCTCGTCACCGGCGCACCCGAGGACATGTTCTTCGCGCAGGGCCTGGGGGGCCAGGTGATTGCGATCGACCCCGGCACCCGGACCGTGGTTGCCCGCCTGGGACCGTCCACCTACCCGCCGGGGACCGACAGGTTCACCACCGAGGACGTGGCCCGCGTGGCAACCGAGGCGGTGACGGGCCCGGACCGGGCGGACTGAGGCCACCCCGGCAGGGATCCCACGGTCAGCCGCAGGTGGATGCACCCCCGTCGACGGGGATGACCGCACCGGTGAGGAAGGATCCGGCCCGGGAGGCCAGGAACAAGGCGATACCCGCCATGTCGTCGGCACGGCCCAACCGCTTGAGCGGAGTGGCTGCGGCGATGTGCTCTCCGAACGCGTCGATGGTGGCACGCATCATCTTCGACGGGAACGCTCCGGGGGCGATCGCGTTGACGGTCACCACAGGGGCGAGCTGACCGGCCAGGTGCCGGGTGAGCTGGTGCACCGCGGCCTTCGACGCCGAATAGGAGTAGGTCTCGAGGATCGGGGGCTCCAGTCCGTTGATCGATCCGATGTTGATGACTCGGGAGGGATCCTCGGCGCTACCCGCGGCGCGCAGCAGTGGAAGGAGGAACTTCGTGGTGTGGAACACACCCTGCACGTTCAGGTCCAGCACCCGGTTCCACGACGCCTCGTCGTGTGCCTCGAGGGGCGCACCCCAGGTCGCCCCCTGCGTTGTTGACCAGCACGTCGATCGACTCGTACCGCTCGGCAACCCATTCGGCGAAGTCGCGGCACCCCCTGCTCACTCGAGAGGTCCGAGGTGGTTCCGGTTGCCGAACCGAGCTCACCGAGTTGCTCGATCGTTGCCTGCACCGCCGGCTCCTTGCGCGAGGTCACGATCACCTCGGCTCCACCCGCGGCGAAGCCGCCGGCGATCATGGCGCCGATGCCGCTGGTGCCACCGGTGACCACCACGGTCCGCCCGGCCACCGAGAAGAGGTCCTCTGGCGGAGTGGCGTTCGTTGACGGGGTGCTTTCCATGGGAATGGACCTCCAAAGGGTCGATCTAGGGGTGCTCCAACCAGAACCGTTCGGTGCTCACGACCTCGACGTCGGGATGCGCCCACACGAAGTCCTCCACCGAGTCCATCTGGTCCTCCGCTGCCGAGGGGCTGTTGGACACCGCCGAGTAGCCGAGCACCGCACGCTTGTGCTCGATGGCCCGATCCACCTCCGCGCCGGCCACTGCGAAGCGACGCCGGGGTGCCTCGACCAGGGACCGCACCACCTGACGACGATCCTTGAGGGTGCGTGCACCGGGGATGCGGATCACGACCTCCATGGCCACCACGTGCATGCGCAACACCGTACCGAAGCCGGATCCCTCCGTGACCGGATCACCCACCTGTGCCCGCGCTCTCGGCACGCGCAACGTTGTCCTTCACGCGCAGGAAGGCGTCGGGGGTGACCGAGATCGAGTCGATCCCGCACTCCACGAGGAACTCCGCGAAGCTGGGATCGTTGCTGGGTCGCTGCCCGCACAGGCCGACCTTGCGATGCGCCACGTGGGCATCGGCGATCAGGCTCTGGATGCTGCGCGTCACCGCCGGGTTCCGTTCGTCGAACAACTCTGCGAGCCGCGCCGAATCACGGTCCACGCCGAGTGTGAGCTGGGTGAGGTCGTTGCTGCCGATCGAGAACCCGTCGAAGCGCTCGGCGAACTCGGTTGCGAGGATGATGTTGGCCGGGATCTCGGCCATCACGTACACCTCGAGTCCGTTGCGTCCCCGCACGAGGTCGTTGGCCGCCATCACATCGAGCACCGAGTCGGCTTCCTCGAGGGTCCGACAGAACGGGATCATCACCACCAGGTTCGTGAGGCCCATGGCGTCGCGGACCCGGCGAACCGCGGCGCACTCGAGGGCGAACCCGTCGCGGTAGTCGGGGTGGTAGTAGCGGCTCGCCCCACGCCAGCCGATCATCGGGTTCTCCTCGGAGGGCTCGAAGGGTGCGCCACCGATGAGGCTCGCGTACTCGTTGGTCTTGAAGTCGCTCATCCGCAGGATCACCGGCTCGGGCGACCAGGTCGCTGCGATCCGGGCGATCCCCGATGCGAGGTGGTCCACGAAGTACTCGGCCTTGTCGGCATACCCGCGGGTGCGCCGCTCGATGCGCGCCACCACGTCGCGGTCCTCGATGTCGTCGAACCCGACCAGAGCGAGGGGATGGATGCCGATGTGGTTGTTGACGACGAACTCCATGCGGACCAGACCTACGCCGTCGGCCGGCAACCGCCACCAGCGGAACGCCGTGGTGGGATCCGCCACGTTGAGCATCACCTTGGTGCGGGTCTCGGAGATGTCGTCCAGGGAGATCTCCTCGACATCGAACGCGAGCGTGCCGTCGTAGACGACGCCGGTGTCACCGCCGGTGCACGACACCGTCACCGCCTGACCGTCGTTCAGGATCGATGTGCCCTCGCCGGTTCCGAGGATCGCCGCCACCCCCCCAGCTCGCGACTGACGATCGCGGCGTGCGAAGTGCGACCTCCGTGGTCGGTCACGATCGCGGCGGCGCGCTTCATGATCGGCTCCCAGTCGGGATCGGTGATGGATGTCACCAGCACCGATCCGTCGCAGGAACCGACCGATCTCCGATGCATCCGCGAGCTTGCAGACCTCACCGGTCGCGACTGCCTCGCCCACGGCCAGGCCGGTGACGAGCACCTCTCCCGGCTCGGTGAGCGTGTAGGACTGCAGGACGCCCTGGTCCGCTTTCGCCTGCACCGTCTCGGGACGGGCCTGCACGATGTAGAGCTCGCCCGTGTGGCCGTCCTTGGCCCACTCGATGTCCATCGGGCATCCGTAGTGGTCCTCGATGACCGTCGCCCAGCGCAAGTGCCACCACCTCGTCGTGTGCCAGCACGAAGGAGTTGCGTTCCGCATCGCTGCAGTCGACGGTGACCGTCGGGGTGTCACCATCGCCGTCGCGACCGACACCGTCACCGCGGTAGACGATCTTGGTCTTCTTGGCGCCGAGTGCGTTGTTGAGCACCGGGTCGAGGCCATCGACGTGCAGGGTCTTCTTGTACACGAGATGCTCGTCGGGGCTCACCTGGCCCGACACCACCGACTCGCCGAGGCCCCATGCTGCATCCACCAGGACCACGTCGGGGAAACCCGAGTCGGTGTCCAGGGTGAACATCACCCCGGCACCCGCGATGTCCGAGCGCACCATCTGCTGGACACCGACCGACAGGGCGACGTCCATGTGCTCGAAGCCGTGGTGCTCCCGGTAGCTGATGGCGCGGTCGGTGAACAGCGACGCATAGCAGCGCCGGGTCGCCTCCAACAGCGCGTCCTCGCCGGAGATGTTCAGGTAGGTCTCCTGCTGACCTGCGAAGCTCGCCTCGGGCAGGTCCTCGGCGGTCGCGCTGCTGCGGACCGCGACATCGGGGTCGGTTCGGTCCAGCCGCGCTGCCAGCTCCCGGTAGGCGACCCTGATCGCCTCGGCGGTCGCATCGGGAACTCCGCGCCGAGGATCAGCTCCCGGATCGCGCCGGCCTCCACAGAGAGGTCACCACCGGCGCGGATTCGCTCCACGCGCTCCGCGATGGCGTCGGTGAGGTCGTTGTCCGCCAGGTACCTCCGGTATGCCCCGGCAGTGGTGGCGAACCCGCCCGGCACCCTGATGCCCCCCCTCCCCGAGAGACTGGATCATCTCCCCCAGCGGCGCGTTCTTGCCCCCCCACAGAGGCGACGTCGCCCGAATCGACGTCCTCGAGCCACATCACATCGGCAACATCGGCATCTCGCTGCGACATCTCTCTCCTTGGTTCGAGGATCTGTGGTTCTCGGATCTGTGACCGTCGGGCACCCGAAGGGCCACGTCCCGGGCCGCGGTGAAGCGCTCATTCTCGCAGGCGACCAGGCCGCTCGCTTCGCACATGCGCCACCGCCTCCGCATGCACCTCCGCGACCTCACGGGCCGTGTCGATCTCGTAGGCCTGTGGCCAGGGCTCCGCTGTTGTCGTGAGGTGCTCCAGCACCACCTCGTCGGCGTCGGAGGGATCCCCTCACGGTAGGTCACGCGGTGCCTGGCGATCTCCTGCGCCACCGTGCAACGCAACTCCACGAGCCGGACACGCCGTCGCCGGGCCAGGTCGCGCACAGCCTGGCGATGGGAGTCGGATGTGAAGGACGCATCGAGCACCACCGACTCGCCAAGCGACAACAACAGCTCGGCACGCCTCGTCATCTCGGCATAGAGACGACCGGTCATCTCGGAGTCATAGATCCCCTCGCCCACCGCGGCACCTGCGCGCTCGTCCGGTGCCAGACCGGCCAACTCCTTCCGGAGCGGGTCCGAGCCGATGACGCGAGGCGCTCGCTGTCGCTAAGCCCACGCGCCAGGGTGGACTTGCCGCTGCCCGGCCCCCGCCCACGATCACGAGCACGGGCGCAGCCGCCCGAAGCTGCTCCAGGGCCATGCGGTGCAGGGAGCGCGCAAGGGACGCCTTGGCCGTGTCGCCCTGGGCGTGGCGGAGGCAACAGATCTTCGCGCGCACGTGCGCGCGGTAGCGATGTAGTGATGGGCGAGCGACTCGGGGGTGCGTCTCGGCGGTCAGCTCGCCGTAGAGGTCCATCAGGACGTCGGCCTTGCTCCGATGGCCGAGGTGGATGAGGTCCATCGCGAGGAACCCGATGTCGGCGAGCACGTCGGAGATCCGGAGCTCGTCGGAGAAGGCGAGGCAGTCGAGGATCCTCGGCCCGTCCGGTTCGCAGAAGACGTCCTCGGCGCGCAGGTCACCGTGGCCGTCGCGGATCCAACCGGCTCGGATTCGTTCCTCGAACAGCTCGGCGCGACCCTCCAGGTAGTCAACGGCGAGATCGCGGACCTCGGCGAACTCCTCCGCGTCGATCACCTCACCGAGATGGGCTTCGATGACCGCGAAGTTGTCCTCCCAGTTGACGCGAACGGCATCACGGGTGGCCATGTGTGCCGCCTCACCACGAACCGGTGAGGCATCCAGGTGCAGGCGGGCGACGGACCTCACCACGTCGTCGAGGCAACGCCTCACCCCCGGGTCGGATCCCGGGGCGGCAAGTTGGCGCTCCAGGCGACGCTCCTCCGGTACACGCCGCATCACCAGCATCCGGTCGACCACCTCGCCGCCTTCGGACACATCGGCGGTGCCCAGGTAGACATCCGGGGCGAGCCGCCGGTTCAGCTCGAGCTCCTGTCGACGGCCTCCAGCCGTTGCGAGGTGGTGGTGAAGTCGGCGAAGCCGATGTCGATGGGCTTCAGGAGCTTGTATGCCCGGTCGCGGTGAAGAAGACCGTGGAGATGTGGGTCTCAGCGACTCCCGCAGGCATGTCCACGATGACGAACTCAGCCTGAGCGGTCGGCCTCGCCCTCCCCTGAGAGTGCCCGGTTCAGAACCATCGTCATCCGAGCGGGTGATCCTCATGACGATGACTATCGCCACCCCCACCACTGCGGCCAGGAGCAGGAACTTCGCCAGCCGGCGACCCTTGCGGGCTGCGGCCTCGACCTGCTCCGCCACCGCGAGGGCGCTCTGGGTGTGATCGAGCACGTTCTGGATCTGGGCGAGCGATTCCTCGGCCTGTTCGATGCGTTCCCTGGTGGTCGTCATGTGGCTCCCCTCGTCGGCGCGGCCACCCGACGATACCGCTTCTGCCCACGCAGGATCTCCGGATGAGCCCGGCTCCCGTTCACCCTGTGCGGTGCAGGTATGGTGCTGCACATGAGCACACCCAGCACATGGAACCTGGCGGACCTGTTCGAGTCGGTGGTGGACGTCGTCGCTGATCGCGTCGCGATCGTGGTGCCCAATGCACCCGAGGGCCGCCGTGAGTACACCTTCGCCCAACTCGAAGAACGCGCGAACCGCCTGGCGCACGCCTTGGCGGAACGGGGTGTGGGTATAGGCGACAAGGTCGCTCTGTACGGCTACAACGGCAACGAGTGGATCGAGGCCCAGTGGGCGGCCTGGAAGTTGCGGGCCGTTCCGGTGAACGTGAACTACCGCTACGTGGAAGGTGAGCTTCAATACCTGCTCGACAACTCCGATTCGGTGGCAGTGGTCCACGGCGCCGAGTTCGCACCCCGCCTGGCGAACATCCGCTCGGAGCTCCCGCAGTTGAAGTCGGCGCTCGCGGGCCGACGGAACCGAGGTGGACCTCGAAGCCGCAGGATGTGAGGACTACGAGACGGCGCTCGCCGGCGCATCCGGTGAGCGGGACTTCGGGCCCCGCAGCAACGACGACCTCTACATCCTCTACACGGGCGGCACCACAGGCATGCCCAAGGGTGTGATGTGGCGCCACGAGGACTTCTTCAAGTCGACGATCGAGCCGATCGTCACGGTGCTCGGGGACCCCTTCGAGGCTCCCGCGGAGCTGGCCGAGCGCACGGCGAAGAACATCGCGGGATGCGGCTTCCCGGTGGCGCCGTTGATGCACGGGGCATCCCAGTGGATCGCCACGGGCAACGGCCTCCAGGGCACGAAGATGGTGCTCAGCACCGCCCGGCGAATGGACCCCCTCGAGGTGTGGAGGATCGTGGCCGACGAGAAGGCGATGGTGATCAACCTCGTGGGCGACGCCCAGGCCAGGCCTCTCGTGGAGGCGCTCCAGGCCAACCGCGACCGCTTCGACCTGACGTCGCTGTTCCTCGTGTCCTCCGGCGGTGCGATCCTCTCCCCTGCGGTCAAGCAGCTCTACGGGGAGGTGCTGCCCAACGTGATCATGTACGACGCCCTCGGCGCCTCCGGAGACCGGGTACCAGGGAACCCACGCCGGTGCGGACGACCACGGTCGCCCCAGGTTCACCTTCGGGGACCACACCATCGTGCTCGACGACGACGGCAACCCCACCACGCCAGGGGACGGAGTGGTGGGCCGCCTGACCCGCCGGGGCCACCTGCCGCTCGGCTACTACAAGGACGACAAAGAAGACCGCCGAGACCTTCCCCACGATCAACGGCGAGCGCTGGGTCGTCCCCGGCGACATGGCCGTGGCCGAGGCCGACGGCACCATCACCCTCCTCGGCCGGGGCTCGGTGTCGATCAACTCCGGTGGCGAGAAGATATTCCCCGAGGAGGTCGAGCTGGTGCTCAAGGGTCACCCCGACGTCTTCGACGCCGTCGTCGTCGGCGTGCCCGACGAACGCTGGGGTGAGCGCGTCACGGCGGTGATCGTCGCCCGCGAGGGCACGAACCCCGCCGTCGAGGACCTCCGTGGGTACCTCGATGGCAAGCTCGCCGGCTACAAGATGCCCCGCGAGGTGGTGATCGTCGACGAGATGGTCCGCTCGCCGGCGGGCAAGGCCGACTACCGCTGGGCGCGTGCAACCGCCCGCGGCGAGATCGACTCGTAGCCCGCTCTCACAACCGGCTGCGCTCTCACAACCGGCCACGCCGGGGAGAGCTACTCGGCTATCCAGATCCCGGTCACGTAGTGCCCGGTGGCCAGCACCTCGTTGGGTGCAGAGCCGTCGGGCATGTCCGCGCCGAAGATCCCGTTCACGCCCTTGACGTCGGGCGAAGTGGCGACCACCCATTCGGTCCACACCGTCCAGACGCTGAAGAGCTGCTCGGCGAAGTAGCGGTTCAGCTCCTCGTAGGTGGCCTTGCGCTTCGCCGGGTCGGTCTCCACGCGCCCCGCCTCCAGCAGCCGGTCCACCTCCGGATCCTTGATCTTGTTGAAGTTGGTGGGCATCCCCGAACGCCACCATACGTACTGGGTGTCGGGGTCGCCACCGGGATGGTTGCGCCAGTACATGGCGTTCCAGTCGGTGCCCAAAGCCGTGGCGATCTCGGTGGCCTGTTCCGCCGGTTCGATGTCCATCTGGATGCCCACCTGGGCGAGTTGCTCCTGGACGAACTGGGCGACGCTCATCGAGCCCTCGTCGTCGAGGATCACCGCGGTGAACCGGAAGTCCTCTCCGGTCTCGGATTCGTACTGCGCCACGAGCTCCTTCGCCCGTTCCTGGTCGTGCTCGGGCATTCCGGTGTCCTCGAGGTATCCCATCACCCCCGGGGCGAAGGGCCCCGATGCGATCTCGTTGATGCCCAGGTAGACGGTCTCCCTCATCTCCTCGCGGTCGAGCGCGTATCCCACCGCCTGGCGGGCCGCCAGGTTGTCGAAGGGTGCCTTGGACACGTTGAACATCACGTAGTGGACCTCGGCTCCCGTCTCGGACCGGGTCACCTCCACGTTGCCGGCGTCGGCCTCGGCGAGCAGGGTCTCGACCTCCGTCGGGGTGGGCGTGTGCAACGCGTTCAGCTCACCCGACAACAGCGCGTTCGTGCGCGCCGTCGGCTCGGTGAAGGTGCGGTACTCGACACGGTCCAGGTAGGGCAGCGGCTCCCCCGCTGAGTCGGTCATCCAGTAGTCCTCGTTGCGGGTCGCCGTCAGGGCGTCGCCGGGCACCCAGTCCTCGAGCTCGAAGGGCCCCGTTCCGATGAGCTTGCTGTCGCAGGTCTCGGGATCGTCGAGTTGCGCCTGGGCGATGATGCCGACGCGCCCCGAGGAGTACAGGTGCGCCGGGAGGGCCGCCCACGGGGTCTTGGTGGTCACCGTGACCGCACGGTCGCCGGTCACCTCCACCGACTCGATGTTGTCGAACACGAACTGGAACAGGCTCGAGGTGCGCCCGGGTACACGCCCCGGTAGGCGTCCAGGTTGTTCTTCACGACCTCGGCGGTGAGCTTGCTGCCGTCGTGGAACACCACACCGTCGCGCACGGTGATCGTCCACTGGGTGAAGTCGTCGTTGGGTTCCACCGACTCCGCCAGGAACGGCACGTACTCACCATCCGCGTTGGGGGCCGTGAGGGTGTCGTAGATGCTCTTCGCGACCTGGATGCCCGATATCGCGAGCTCGGCCTGAGGCAGGCACCATCCCCCGGAGTTGGCGGCCTCGATGCCGTAGACCAGCTCACCTCCACGGACCGGTTCCTCACCCGACCCGGCACCTTCCCCGGGCGAGGTGTCCTCCTCACCCGAACCACATGCGCCGGCTACGAGCGCGAGGACACCGACCAGTGCCACGAGGACCGTTGGGAGGGAGAAGCGGGAGTGGCTCTGCGGTGTCGACATGACCGCACCGTACCTTCGCAGAACACCCCGGCGCAGGGATCACGCGGGAGAGTCGCCCGATCCGGTGGGGAACGCCCGGCTCACTGGTACGGCAGACGCCAGTGATACGGAGCCACGAGCTCGTCGACCTCGCCGGGTCCCCAGGTCCCCACCGCGTACGGCTTCACCGGCGACGGATCGGCGAGCAGCGGCGCGCTCACCTGCCACAGGCGCTCGATGCCCTCGGCGCGGTTGAACAACATGTGGTCGTCGAGCATGGCGTCGTGCAACAGGCGCTCGTAGGCCTCCAGTTCGCAGCGCGGATCGAAGCTGCGCTTGTAGTCGAAGTCCATCCGGGCGGCCCCGAGGCGCATGGACGCACCCGGCTCCTTGGAGGTGAAGTTGACCCTGATGTGGCCCGGTTCGCCGATCTCGAACACGAGCTCGTTGCCGTGGGTGTCGCGGTCGTCGAACATCCCCATCGGAGGGTGCTTCAGCTTCACGATCACGACTCGCCTACCGACCGGCATGCGCTTGCCGGTGCGCAGGTAGATCGGCACACCGTCCCACCGCGCGTTGTCGATGCGTGCTTCGAGGGCGACGAGCGTCTCGGTGTCCGATCCCTCCGCAACGCCGTCGGCGTCGAGGTAGCCCTCGTACTGACCCCTCACCACCCGTGACGGGTCGAGTGGGACCAGCGCGTCGAAGACCCTCTGCTTCTCGGCGTGCAGGGCTCCGGAGGTGAACGACTCCGGAGGTTCCATGGCCACGAAGCCGAGGGTCTGGAACAGGTGGGTGACGACCATGTCGCTGAATGCGCCGGTGGCGTCGTAGAACCCCGCGCGGTTCTCCACACCGAGGGTCTCGGGCACGTCGATCTGGATGTTGCGGACGTGCTCCGCGCACCACACGGGTTCGAACAGCCGGTTGGAGAAGCGCACCGCGAGGATGTTCTGCACGTCCTCCTTGCCGAGGAAGTGGTCGATGCGGAACACCTGGTCCTCGGTGAACACCGAGTGCAGGAGCGCGTCGAGCTCCCTGGCGGAGTCCAGATCGGTTCCGAAGGGCTTCTCGAGCACCACCTTCGCGTGGGGACCCGCCAGGGAGGTTCCACCCAACGACGTCACGATGTCGGGCATCGCGGCCGGCGGAACCGACAGGTAGTACAGCACCGAGGTGTCACCACCCAGGTCCGCGCGGGCGGCCTCCACCGCAACCGACAGGTCCGCGTAGTCGTCCGCAGGGACGTAGCCGAGGCGTGCCACGAAGTCGTCCCATGCCCCTCCTGTGGGTTCGGAGCGCCCATGGCGTTCGGCGGCCTCCGCTGCCAGCGATCTGAACTCCTCGTCGGTGCACTCCCGACGTGAGGACCCGATTATCCGGTAGTCCTCGGGCATGAGCCCCGACTCGGCTAGGTGGAAGAAGCCCGGTATCAGCTTGCGGGCGGCCAGGTCGCCGGTCGCTCCGAAGAGCACCACCACGTGGTTGGCGGGTGTGGGACCCGTGGGAGCGCCGACCTGGTGCCTCCGAGCGGTCATGGCGGCACGTCCCGGTCACCGGCGGCCGCGAGGTCGGCCATCACGACGGATTCGGCTGCGGTGACCCGACCGGCGGGGATGCCGTGGTCACCGCTGAGCAGTCGCCGCAGGGTCGGGGCCTTGGAGGCTCCGGAGACGAGCCACAGAAGCTGGTCGGCGCGGGCGAGTGCCGGATAGGTGAGGGTCAGCCGCGGATGACCCCGGTAGGGCGATGACGTGAGTGCGATGCGTTCGTCGACCTGGTAGATCGAGGTCGACCGCCACGGCATGTCACCGCGCGACAGATGGGCGAACATCGCCCACGGTGTGCTTCCCCCGCTGACCGCGAAGTGGAACCATCCGGTTGCCGCAACCGACTGCACCGCCCGCGCGGTCACGTGAGCGGCGGCTGCGACCGCGAGCGACACGGGGTCGCCGCACACGACGAGCCGGTGCCGCACGGTCAATCCCCGTCGGGGGGCTTCTCGGCGTGACCACCGAATTGGCCACGCATCGCGGAGAGGAGCCTGCCGGTGAAGTCACCAAGGCCCCGCGACTCGAAGCGCTCGTTGAGCGCCGCCGCCATGACGCCTGCCGGCACACCTTGTTCGATCGCCGCCATCACCGTCCAACGTCCCTCGCCGGAGTCGGACACCCGTCCCTGGTACTCCTCGAGGTCGGGTGACGCCGCCAGCGCCGCGGCGGTCAGGTCCACCAACCACGACTCGATCACCGAACCGCGGCGCCACAGCTCTGCCACCTCGGCGACGTCGATGTCGTAGGAGAAGTAGGCGGGGTCGCGCAGCGGAGTGGTCTCGGCGTCGATCGTCCCTGCCCGCAGACCGATGTCGGCATGCGCGATGACGCTCAACCCCTCCGCGATCGCCGCCATCATCGCGTACTCGATGCCGTTGTGGACCATCTTCACGAAGTGGCCCGCACCGCTGGGGCCGCAGTGCAGGTAGCCGTTCTGGGCGGTCCCGCCGGGGCGGCGTCCCGGTGTCGGGTCGGCACCCCCTCACCCGGGGCGATCGTCGCGAAGATCGGCTCCAGGCGCCGGACCGCGTCGCTGTCACCACCGATCATCAGGCAGTACCCGCGCTCCAGCCCCCACACGCCCCCCGAGGTGCCGCAGTCCAGGTAGTGGATGCCCGACGGGCGCAGCCGCTGTGCGCGGTCCAGGTCGTCGCGGTAGTAGGAGTTGCCCCCGTCGACGATCACGTCGCCGGGTTCCAGCAACACCGCGAGCTCCTCGACGACGCCCCCACGTAGCCGGCGGGGACCATGATCCACACGGCGCGGGGAACCTCGAGGGGCGGCCACCAGCTCCTCGATGCTGTGGGCCCCTGTCGCCCCCTCGGCCACCAGGGCCTCCACCGCCTCGGCGTCGACGTCGTGGACCACGCAACGATGCCCTTCGCGCATCAACCGGCGCACGAGGTTCGCCCCCATGCGACCCAGGCCGATCATCCCTAGTTGCAGCCGGTCCTGTGTGCTCACGGGCCCTGCGTTCCGGGCCGATCGAGACCGGCCTGGTCGAGACCGGCTTGCTTGAGACTGCGATAGAGACGGATAAGGGCGTTGGTGGACGAGTCGTGTCGCAGCTCGGGCTCGTCGGTGGCCATGAGCTGGGGCGCGATCTCACTTGCGAGCTCCTTGCCCAGCTCGACACCCCACTGGTCGAACGAATCGATCCCCCAGATCACCCCCTGGGTGAACACCGAGTGCTCGTAGAGCGCCACTAGCGTCCCGAGTCGATACGGGGTGAGGGAGTCCGCCAGCAGCACGTTGGTCGGGCGGTTGCCCTCCATCACCCGGTGCGCCACGACGTCCTCGGCGACGCCCCCGGCACGGACCTCCTGGGCAGTCCTGCCGAACGCGAGCGCCTTGGCCTGGGCGAAGATGTTGGAGCTGAGCAGGTCGTGGTGGTCGCCCAGGGGGTTCGCGCTGTTCGCGAAGCCGATCAGGTCGACCGGGACGATCGTGGTGCCCTGGTGGATGAGCTGGTGGAAGCTGTGCTGGCCGTTGGTGCCGGGCTCACCCCAGTAGACGGCGCCGGTGTCTGCCTGCACCTGCTCGCCGGTGCGGGTCACGTGCTTGCCGTTTGACTCCATCGTGAGCTGCTGGAGATACGCCGGGAAGCGCTTCAGGTACTGCGAGTAGGGCAACACCCCAACCGTCTGGCAGCCGAAGAAGTTGCGGTACCACACCGCCAGCAGACCCATGAGCACGGGCATGTTCTCCGCGAACCCGGCGGTGCGGAAGTGCTCGTCCATGGCATGGAACCCCGCGAGCATCTCCGCGAACGATTCCGGTCCGATCGCGATCATGGTTGACAGGCCGATCGCGGAGTCCATCGAGTACCGGCCTCCCACCCAGTCCCAGAAGCCGAACATGTTGTCGGTGTCGACGCCGAAGTCCCTCACGCCGTCGGCGTTCGTCGAGACGGCCACGAAGTGCCGTGCCACCACCTCGGAGTCCGGAACCGCCGGATCACCCAGGGCGTCCAGTACCCACGCCCGAGCGGAGTGGGCGTTCGTCATCGTCTCGAGCGTCGAGAACGTCTTGGAGGCGACGATGAACAGCGTCTCGGCCGGATCCAGGTCGCGGGTGGCCTCCACCAGGTCGGTGGGGTCCACGTTCGACACGAACCGCATCGTCAGGCCACGATCACTGAAGTGCCGCAGCGCCTCGTACGCCATCACCGGGCCCAGGTCGGATCCGCCGATGCCCACGTTGACGACGTTTCGGATCCGGTGTCCGGTGTGGCCCTTCCAGTGCCCGGAGCGGACCTGACGGGTGAGCACGGCCATGCGCTCGAGCACCCCGTGGACCTCTGCGACCACGTCGGTGCCTTCCACGACGAGGCGGGCGTCGCGGGGCATCCGCAGCGCCACGTGGAGCACCGATCGGTCCTCGCTGGTGTTGATGCGCTCCCCGGCGAACATCGCGTCGATGTGCTCACGCAGGTTCGACTCCTCGGCGAGCTGCACCAACAGCGCCACGGTCTCGTTCGTGACCCGGTTCTTGGAGTAGTCGAGGTGCAACCCCACGGCCTCCAGGGTCATCGACTCGCCGCGTTGGGGTTCGGCTGCGAAGAGGTCCCGCAGGTGACTCTGCGCGATGGCTGCGTGATGGGTCTGCAGTGCCCCCAGGCCGGCCGGTCGCCGAGTGGTGGTGGAACGATGTGGGGGGTTGTCACGCGACTGCCCGGGCGTGACCCTCGATGCGCTCCATGAGTGCTCGCCAGGACTTCACGAATGCCTCCGCACCGTCGCTCTGCAGCCGCTCGGCAAGGGCGGCCACGTCCACGCCGGCCTCGGCGAAGCGCGCCAGCTCCTCATCGCACCCACCACCGTCGGGGTCCATCACACCGCCCAGCTCCCCGTGGTCGTGGAACGCCTCGAGAGTCGAGTCAGGCATCGTGTTGATGGTGTCGGGCGCCACCAGGCCACTCACGTACATGGTGTCGGGCGCGTCGGGGTCCTTGGTGCTGGTCGAGGCCCACAACAGCCGCTGCGGCCTGGCCCCCTTGGCCTCGAGGTCCTGCCAGCGCTGCGATGCCAGGAGCTCCCGGTACGTCCGGTAGGTCGCGCCACCGATCGCCAGGGCGAGACGGTTCGTCAGTGCCTCGGGAACCTCGCCGGCCACCGCCGCGTCCCAGCGCGACATGAACACCGAGGCCACGCTCGTCACCACCGGGTCGTCACCCGCCGCGAGTCGCTGCTCCACACCTGCCATGTAGGCCTCCGCCGCCGCCCGGTACTGCTGCGCGTCGAACAACAGGGTCACGTTGACCGGAACCCCCGCGGTGATCGACTCGGTGATGGCGGGCAGACCCTCGGGGGTGCCGGGGATCTTGATGAACAGGTTGTCGCGCCCCGCCCGGGTATGCAGGGCCTTCGCTGCCGCCACTGTGGCTGCGGTGTCGTAGGCAAGTTCGGGTGAGACCTCGAGCGACACGTAGCCGTCCATCCCCGCGGTGGCCGCATGGGCGGTGGCGAACAGGTCGGCCGCCCGGCGCAGGTCCTCGATCGCCAGCTCGAAGAACAGGTCCTCACCCGAGGCGCCATCGGCCGACTTGGCCGCTATCGCCTCGTCGTATCCGCCGCCCTCGACCGCCTTGTCGAAGATCGACGGATTCGAGGTGAGCCCCGTCACCGAGTACTCCTCGACGTAGCGCCTGATCGAGCCGTCGTCCAGCATGCCCCTGGTGATGTTGTCGAGCCACAGGCTCTGACCCAGCTCATGGAGCGATCTGGTGGGCGAAGTCATGTCGGACCTCCTCGTCGTTGGGCCTCGGCGGGTGGTCAACCCGCTTGCACTGCGGTCAGGGCGGCTCCCACGATCCCGGCCTGGTTCAGGGTATGCGCCGCGACGACCTCTGTGTTGTTGCCCAACTCCTCGCGCAGGTGCTCCTCGTACTTGGCGAACCGCTTGGACACCCCGCCCCCGATGATGAACAGCTCCGGGGAGAACAGGTCGTCGAGCATCCTCAGGTACCTTCCCACCCGGTGGCCCCAGTCGCGCCAGCTCAGGTCCTGGTCCTCACGCACCGACGAGGCCGCGTACTTCTCTGCCGCACCGCCGTCGAGCTCGAGGTGCCCGAGCTCGGTGTTGGGCACGAGCACACCGTCGGTGAACACAGCGCTTCCGATGCCGGTGCCGAGGGTCACGAGCATCACCACTCCGCGGCGACCGACCCCGGCACCGAAGCGCATCTCGGCCACACCCGCGGCGTCCGCATCGTTGAGGACATGGCATTCGACGCCGAGCACCTCGGAGAACAACGACCTGGCGTCGGTCCCGATCCATGATTCGTCGATGTTGGCGGCGGTGCGCACCACGCCGGAGCGCACGACCGCAGGGACGGTGATGCCGACCCGCTCCGGAGGCGCCTACTGCCGACACCACTTGCGCGACGACCTCCGCAACCGCATCGGGGGTCGCCGGGTGCGGCGTGCCGATCCTGACACGCTCGGACACGAGCTGACCCAGGTGGGTGTCGACGATGGCGGCCTTCACACCCGACCCGCCGATGTCGACACCGACCGTGTGCGTGCGTCGATCGCCTAGCCGCGCCGTGACCATCGTCCCAGTCCATCACAACGCCGCCGGGAACAACGCCGTCGGTCACGACACCCGGCGATACGGTGAGACGATGGCAGGACGCATCGAGGACTACGCCATCATCGGCGACAGCCGCACGGTCGCCCTGGTGCGCTCCGACGGCTCGATCGACTGGTTCTGCGCCCCTCAGATCGACTCGGGAGCATGCTTCGCGGCGCTGCTCGGCGACGAGGACAACGGCCGATGGCGCATCGCCCCACGCGGCGAGGGTGACCTCGACGACCCGGCGCTACGAGACCGACACGCTCGTGCTGCGCACCGACTTCGAGACGCCCACCGGCAGGGTCGCCCTGTTCGACTTCATGGTCCCCGGGACTCCCGATCCGACCATCCACCGCATCGTCGAGTGCCGCGGCGGCCATGTGGAGATGGGCATGGACCTCGCGGTCCGCTTCGACTACGGATCGATCGTGCCGTGGGTGACCTCCACCGGCGACGGGCTCACGATGGTGGCAGGCCCCGACGCTCTGCGCTTCCACAGCTCGGTGCCCCTCGAAGGCCACGACCTGCGCACCACCGCGGAGTTCAGGATCCAGGAGGGGGCACGGCGCACGTTCTCGCTCACCTACTACGACAGCGCGACCGAGGAGCCGCACCCCCTCGACAGCTTCGCCACACGTGAGCGGACCCGTCGCTGGTGGACCGACTGGGTGGGGCGCTGCACCTATACCGGTGAGTGGCGCGACGAAGTGGTCCGATCGCTGATCACCCTCAAGGCACTCACCTACGACCCGACCGGCGCGGTGTGCGCGGCTGCGACGACCTCTCTTCCCGAGGAGATCGGCGGTGTGCGCAACTGGGACTACCGATACTCGTGGCTGCGCGACGCCACCATGACCCTCCAGGCGTTCCTGGTCACCGGGTACCAGGAGGAAGCGGCTGCGTGGTCACGGTGGCTGCGTCGGGCGGTGGCCGGTGACCCCGAGGACTTCCAGATCATGTACGGCGTCGAGGGGCGCCGACGACTCACCGAGCTCACCGTCGACTGGCTCGCGGGCTACGAGGGTTCGGCACCGGTGCGCATCGGCAACAGCGCCTCGCGCCAGTTCCAACTCGACGTGTACGGCGAGGTCATGGACGCGATCCTCACCGGAGCCCGCAACGGCATCCGTCCGCCCGGTGGTTACCGCGACGGGATCATCACCGAGATGCTGCTGCGCCTGGAGGAGGTCTGGACCGAACCCGACGAGGGCATCTGGGAGGTGCGGGGCCCGCGACGTCACTTCACGCATTCCAAGGTGATGGCCTGGGTCGCCTTCGACCGCGCGGTCCGCCTGGCCGAAGCAGGCCTGCTCGAACACGACGACTCCGAGCGTTGGGCGGAGCTCCGCGACACGATCCACGCCCAGGTCTGCGAACGTGGGTGGAACCCCGAGGTGGGGGCGTTCACGCAGTACTACGGCTCCGACTGCCTCGACGCGAGCCTGCTCATGATGTGCCAGGTGGGTTTCATGCCGGCCGACGACCAACGTCTCGCGGCCACGGTCGAGGCGATCCGGCGTGAGCTCGTGACCGACGGCTTCGTGAGGCGCTACCAGACCGGACCGAACGACGCGGATGGCCTCCCGGGCGGCGAAGGAGCGTTCCTGTTGACCACCTTCTGGTTGGCCGACGCCCTCGACTTCCTGGGCCGCAGAGACGAGGCCGAGGAGATCTTCGACCGGCTCCGCGGCCTGGCCAACGACGTCGGGTTGCTCTCCGAGGAGTACGACACCAGGGCCGGACGCATGCTGGGCAACTTCCTCAGGCGTTCTCACACCTCGGTCTGATCCACACTGCGGCGAACCTGTCCGTCGACGTCCCCAGCCCGCGCTCCATCCGGGCTTCAGCCGCCACCAGCCGGTAGCGACCGCTCAGGGCACGGGTTCGGGCCGCGTGTCCGGCTCGGCCGCCTCGCCGCCGGCCCGGCCCTTGAAGTGGTCCATGGAGACGTTCACACCGAACAGGTCCATCACCCGGTCGAAGGCACGCGCGGGTAACAGGCGCAACAACGGCAAGGCGTACAGCATCGGGGGCATCACGACCCGCGCCCGGTCGTGTTCGATCGCACCCACGATCCTCGACGCAACATCGGCCTCGCGCAGGATGGGCAACAGCAACGGGACGCGGGTCTGCACACCCTCGAACATCCCGGTGTCCACGTAGAAGGGGCACACGACGGTGGTGCGGATCCCAGGCGCGGTGTGGGCCAGTTCCACCCGGAGCGACTCGTCGAAGCCGACCGCGGCGTGCTTGGAGGCGGAGTAGTCGGTCTGGCGGGCCACCCCGACCAGGCCGGCCGCGGAGGCGACGGTGACGATGTGGCCGCGGTCGCTGCGGATCATCGCGGGCAGTAGGGCCATGGTCGTCCAGTAGTTCGCGAGCGCGTTCACCCTGAAGGTGCGCTCCACCTCTGCGGGTGACAGCTCGAGCAACGGCTTGCCGCTGACGACACCGGCGTTGTTGACCAGGACGTCGACCGTGCCGACCCGGGCCAGGAGCTCCTTGGCCGCCGCAGACACCTCTTCAGGGTCCCCGACATCCACCCTCGCTGTGAGAGGCTCGGCACCCAGGGCCTCCAGCTCCGCTGCGACTTCGGCCAGCCCTGCCTCGGACAGGTCCCAAAGCACCGGCCTGGCGCCACGCCGGGCCACGTTGCCGGGCGACGAGTCTGCCAATGCCTGCCCCGCCGCCGGTGATCAGGACGGTGGATCCACTCAGTCGTGTCATGACACCACGATTCCCCCGGATGGCCGCGGGCGCAAACCCTCCCGGGCCGGTGGCCGGCGCTGAGCCGCCTACGCGGCCTCACGCCCTACGGGAACGCCGACGCGGCTGCGCAGCTGCGCGCCGTCGGGATGCTGCATCGAGGGCAGGGTGATCTTCGAGTACTCGATGAGACGAACCAGTGCCTCGTCGCTCGGGCGCACGAACTCGACGCCCAGGCGGACCGACCCGTCGTCACAGCGGCTCGCTGAGCGCACCGCCGCGCGCAGCGCCACGTCGTGGCGGCTCCCGTGGAGGCCGGGGAGTCGCAGGTCGAGGTGGAAGATCGATCCGACGGGTCGCAGCTCGTCGACGATGAGCCCGCGCCGCTCACGGTCAGGTCGGACACCCGCGCCACCCTCTCGCCGATGCGGGCCGCCAGGTCCACCTTCACGCGGTAGTCCGAACGCATCTGGTGGTGGCGGCCCACCGAGACCAGGACCGAAAGGATGACGAACAGCTCGAAGGCACCGATGGCCAAGGTGGCCACGAGCGCGAACCGTGGCATCGATTCGAGCTCGGCCCAACCCAGGGTCGCGAACGTCCGGGCGACCATGGCCGAGAACAGCACCGCTGCACCGAAGGACAGCAGTGGGAGACGGCGTAGCACCCCGATGCCTGCGGTGTCGACGCCCACCTTCGGGGTCACCTTGAAACCCCCGAAAGCCGGCAGCATCAAGCTGAGCACGGCACCGCTGTAGATGCCCATCGTCAACCACCCGAAGTGGGTGGCGGTGACCGGACCGACGTGGCCGCGCCCCAGCAGCTTCGTGGCGAGCAGCGAGAGAACCACCCATGGCGCCCACAGGACCGCGAAGAGGATCGGCTCACCGTACAGGGGCAATAGGCCTGTCAGTAGCGTCACGCACAGCACCGCGAGCATCGCCAGGCGTTGTGGACCACCGAAGTAGTGCGAGAGCGAACCGAGATAGCTGAACCGTTGCGCCGTCGAGAGCCCTCTGACCCACAGAGGGTTCTGACGGGTGAGCAGGACCCGCAGGTTGCCCCGGGCCCAACGGCTGCGTTGCAGCAGGAACGAGTCCAGGTTGTGCGGAGCGAGGCCCAACACGAGCGTCTCGTCGACGTAGCGGGTGCTCCAGCCCCGTGAGTGCAACACGATCGTGGTGTGGAAGTCCTCCGCGATGGTGGTGGTCTGCACGCCGCCTATCCCGAGGAGCGCCTCCCGGCGCAACACGGTGCCCGATCCGCACCAGAAGGTGCTGTTGGTGCGCTCCTTGCCTGGACAGATCACCCTGAAGAAGAGGCTCTGCTCGTGGACCTCCCCTTTGACGTGCTGGACCGAGTCCAGGTTCGAGAACTCGTGTGGCGCCTGCACGATGGCCACCTGCGGGTCGTCGAAGTGTCCGACCAGGGCGTCGAGGAAGCCCGGGAGCGGCACGTGGTCGGCGTCCAGCACCGCCACGAGCTCTCCGGTGATGTGACCGAGGGCGTGGTTGATGTTGCCGGCCTTGGCATGGGAGTTGTCGGGACGTGTCAGGTACTCCACGCCCATGCTGTGGGCCAGTTCTGCGATCTCGGGACGCCTCCCGTCGTCGAGCAACCAGGTCGTGTGCGGGTGCTCGACGGCCGCGCAACCAAGCAACGTCGCCCGCAGTACCTCGACCGGTTCGTCGTATGTGGGCACCAGCACGTCCACGGTCCTCGCGGCCGTGACCGGCACCGGGGCGCACTCGGCGCGACGCCAGGCGAGGCACGCGCAGAAGCCGAGGCTCACCCAGCCGACGACCTCTGCAGTCAGCAACAGCAGGTACAGCAGGGGGTTGGTGCCGCGCCAGGTCCAACCGATCCGCCAGATCAGGTAGGCCGCGCCCCACAGCAGGGCGACCGACGCGACCACACGGATGACAGCCTCGTTCGCACTTCGATCGTTCGCACTTCGAACACCGTTGCGCGGTGCGGAGTTCTCGCTCATCCATCAGAAGATCGTCACCCTCCGCTCGCCGATTGAGCATTCCGGCAGTCAACTCACGCCGTGGTGGGCCGCTCCTCGCGGGCTGTCTCCGCGTGCGTTGCGACAAGGAAGCGGGCCACGCCCTCGATCACGGCGTTGGCCCGGATGGAGGGAAGACCTCGAACGCGTGTTGGGCTCCTGTGAGCTCCAGGTAGTACACGGGTGCTCTTGAGACGTCCTGCAGGCGCTCCACGAACAGGCGCGCGTCCTCCACCGGGGCCAGCAGGTCCAGGTCGCCGTGCACGATCATCATCGGCGGAGCATCCGCGTTGACGCAGTCGATCGGCGAAGCTGCGGCCCAACCCTCGGGGTCCTCCTCGGGTCGGTCTTCATCACCCACGGGGCGATGAACAACTCGGCGGTGCCGGGCAGCCACGTTCCCAGGCGATCGGTGAAGTCGTAGACGCCGTAGAACGGCACCGCTGCCTGCACCGAGGTGTCGGCGCCTTCGAAGCCGATCTGGTAGGTGGGGTCGTTCTGCGTCAGCGCGGTCAATGCGGTCAGGTGACCGCCCGCCGAGCCACCTGTGACGGCGACGAAGCCGGGGTCGGCCTCGAAACGCTCCGGCGTTCTCCCTGATCCAGGCGATCGCCCGCTTCACATCCACCAGGTGGTCGGGGAAGGTCGCTGCCGGGCTCAGGCGGTAGTCGACGTTGGCGCACACCCAGCCCGCACGGGCCATCTCGAGCATCAGGAGCTGTCCCTGGTGCTGCTTGAAACCCAGGACCCAGCCCCCACCGTGGACCTGCACCATCACCGGCCGGCGTGCGCCCGGCGCGGGTGGGTCCACCGGGCGCACCACGTCCATGGTGAGGTTCCTCCCTCCGGCGCGGGCGAAGACGATGTGACGCTCCCAACGTACCTCGTGGTACTTCGCCGGCAGCGGCTGGTCGCGGAGCCCCCGTAGGGCCTCGCGCACCTCGTGGCGGGAGGCGAACGCCTGGCGAACGGTCACGAGCAGGCCGACCAGCGACGCCATGCTGATCGCGAAGCCGAGGCGGCCCGGAGAGCTGCGCAGGACTCCCTTGCGCACGAACACGGCCGTGGCGATCACCTGCCAGATGATGTGGAACGGGGCCAGCTCGATGGTCACCCAGGACGCGAAGAAGCTCCAACCCAGGCTGTAGCGGCTACGGCTCATGGGACGCCTCGCGTTCACCGTGTACGCGGCCCCGTTGATGGACACGATCAGGTACAGCCAACCCATGTGGTCATTGTGGTGTGCAGCGGATCGGCTCACCTAGTTGTGGGGATCTGCGATCCGGTACGTCCCGGTCACTCATGCCCGCGCTACAGATTCGCCACCGCGTTACCGACACAGGGTCATGCCCAGGTGGTCAGACCCGAGCGCGGGACGCTCTGCGGCGGTGGCGTTCGCTGTCGCTCTGGTGTCGCTGGCCTGCAGCCCGGCCGGGTCCATCCGGGCCCCAGGAGAAGAGGAGCTCCGTCGCTGAGGCGTTCCGGCGCAAGCACGTACAGGCCGGCTCCCTCCGCGCAACCCGATGCCACCGTCGCGCCGAAGCCACCGGCGCCGCTCGACCCACCCGGCGACATCCGGGTCGCTCGCCATGGCACGTGGGTCGACACCTCGTGCCCCATGACACCCGCCGACAGCTACTGGCATGCGCGCGTCGACACGCTCCCGACCGCCGAGCCGGTGACACCCGCGGGCACCGGACTCGCAGGCTTTCCCGGTGTGGCCGACCCGGAGGACCCACTGCGCCTACGACCGGGCCTTCGCTCGACGGCCGGCAAGACCGTCACCTGGAGCGACTCAGAGGATCCGATGCAATGGGTGCGCGTCGAAGGTTCGTGGCAGGGCGACTCCGAGTACTCCGCGGTGGAGACGCTCCAGGCCGGCCCGCTCACCTGGGCGACCGCCGGGCTCCTCCGCCATCGGGTTCCCGACGAGGTGCTGCTGGAGCTGTCCAGCACCGACGATCACGCCTTGTTCGTCGACACCGACACCTGCACCCTCGTCGAGTACATCCGCTGGAGCCGTGTCCCGGGTGCCCTCAGCGGCCATCGGGCAACCGTCAACGACCTCACCACCAACGAACGCCGCCTCAGCGTCCGCCCGGGTTGGCTCGAGCATCCCACGAACACGCCGCGCAGCGGGGTGATCGACAGCCCCCGCGGTTCGATCGGACCGTCGCTGATCGGCTTCGAAAGCGGGCAGCTCGAACGGCCTCGGAAGGGCTCCGGGGCCTCCGGGGAGCGCCGTTGCAAGCAGTCCCGGGATGGTGCGCCTCGAGGAGGTGTTCGCAACACCGCGGCCCGGCGACCAGAGCGTCGCGGCCGGGGCCCGGATCGACCACGCGATCACCGCGGCGTTGCCCTGGCAGCACGTCACCGGAATGCCAGGGTCGGCAGACCCGTCGGCACCGGTGCCCTTCACATGGCCCGCCACGACCACCGACGGCTGCGGGGGCACCATCTGCTCCGACGGCACTCCCGGATCGGTTCACCACGTCGCGATGGGGTCACGGTTCCGGCTCGCCGATCATCGTTGCGACGACGACTGGAACGAACCGCAGGCAAGGGTGCTCGTCGAGGCGATGTGCACCTACGGCGTGGTCGTGACCGACACCACCGACACGTTCAACATCCTCACCGAGAGGGAGGGCGACGGTACGAACTCGAAGTGGCGACGTGAAGCAGAGCGCGAACTGGCGCAACTCACACTGAGGGACTTCGAGCTGGTCGACGTCGCCTCGGTGGCGCGCGTCGACACCGAAGTGCTCTGGGACGAGGCCGTGGAATGGGCCGTGGAGCGATACGGGTCGGGTGCGGCACTCCCCGGTGGATGGTACGACGGCACGTTCTGGGGCGCGGTGCTCGGCTGCGAACGGGTCGCCGGCCGCTGCGCGGACCCCGCCCTGGCACGTGTGGACATGGCGGTCAACGGTCCCGACTGGCTAGCCGTGCGCTGAGCTCCGGCGAGCCTCCGTCGAGCGATACTGTGCGGGGCCCATGGCCCATGAGCGGATCGACGGCACCCCGGTGATCGAACCCCGCGACCCTGCGCACCCGAGACCCTGGCTGCGCCGCGACGGCTGGACCTGCCTGGAGGGCACCTGGGACTTCGCTCTCGACGCAGATGCCGCACTCACCTCACCCGCGGAGGTCGACTTCGGCTCGCGCATCGTCGTGCCGTTCGCCCCGGAGACCCCGGCCTCGGGTGTGGGCTTCGACGGCTTCCTGCGCCGTTGCTGGTACCGGAAGCGTGTCGCGGTGCCCGACCTGGCCGACGGCGAACGCCTGCTGGTGCACTTCGGTGCGGTCGATCGCATCGCCACCGTGTGGGCCGACGGGTCACAGGTCGCCCACCACGTCGGCGGCCACACCGGCTTCAGCGCGGACATCACCGACGCCGCGACCATTGCCTCCGAGGGCTACGTGGAGCTGATCGTGCGCGCGGACGACGACCCGCGCCGCATGGACGTACCGCGCGGCAAGCAGGACTGGGCTGCCGAGCCCCACATGATCTGGTACCCGCGCACCACCGGAATCTGGCAGACGGTGTGGATGGAGGTCGTACCCGCAACGCTCATCACGGACCTTCGCTGGACCGGCGACCCGACGGACATGACCGTGTCGGTCGAGGTGACCGTGGAGGGAGACCCTGTCGCCGGTGACCACCTCACGATCCTGCTCGCAGTGCATGATCGGCGCCTGGTCGAGGACTGCGTGACGATCACCGAGGTCACCGACGGGCGAGCGCAAGTGGTCCGATCCATGAGGGTCGGGACTCCTGGGGTGGACGACCCCTTCGCTCTGATCTGGCGGCCCGGAACACCCACCCTCATCGACGCGCGGATCACCTACCGACCGGCGGGTCGGGGCCACGGCACCTCCGGGATCGACACGGACCACACGGTCGACACGGTCGACAGCTACACAGCCATCCGCTCGGTCGAGGTCACCGACGGGCGTGTGTGCCTCAACGGGCGACCCACCAGGTTGATGCTGGCGCTCGACCAGGGCTACTGGCCCGACAGCGGGATGACCGCGCCGTCGTTGGACGCTCTACAGCACGACGTGGACATGATCCGCTCCCCTCGGGCTCAGCGGGGTGCGCAAGCACCAGAAGGTGGGAGGATCCGCGCTGGCTCGCGATGTGCGACGAAGCAGGCTTGCTCGTGTGGGCGGAGATGCCGAGCGCCTTCGCCTGGTCCAGCGACCTCCCTGCCACCCTCGCTGCGGAGTGGACCGGGGTGGTTCTGCGTGACCGCAACCACCCGTGCATCGTGGCCTGGGTGCCGATGAACGAGTCCTGGGGTGCCCCCGACCTTGCGGGCTCCGAGGCCCAGCGTCAGATGGTCCGCTCGCTCGGGGCGCTCACGAACGCGCCTCGACCCCACGCGGCCAGTGGTTGCGAACGACGGTTGGGAGACCATCGACGGTCAGATCGTAGGTATCCACGACTACTCCCAGGATCCCGGCGAGATCGCCCGCCGCTACGGTGACGCAGCTTCGCTCGACACGACGATACGTGGTCGGGGTCCAGCGATGCGGCGCCTCACCGCTGACGGCTCGGGTCGCGACGGCCGGGCGGTGATGCTGAGCGAGTTCGGCGGATGCACCCTCGCCGAGACAGCAGAGGGGGACCTTCGGCTACGGCGACGTTGCGGACCCCGAACAGTGGTTGGCACGGATCGCCGGGCTCTGCTCGGCCGCCCTCGGGTCCGATGAGCTCTCGGGATACTGCTGGACGCAGCTCACCGACACCTACCAGGAGCGCAACGGCCTGCTGCGAGCGGACCGCACGCCCAAGGCCGAACTGGAACGTATCGTCACCGCGCTGTGGGGTGTGCCGCCCAACCCGCCCGACGACGCCGGGTGAGCAACCTCCGCCACACCATCAGGCGTTGCGGCGGTACCGGCCGCCCAGGACGAACAGCGTCTCGGTGATCTCGCCGAGGGTGCAGTGGCGCACGGCCCGCATGAGCGCCTCGAAGGTGTTGTGGCCACCGAGCACCGCGCCGCCGAGGGCTGCGAGCGCCGGTTCGCGACCCTCGCCCTGCCTGCGGCGGAACTCGGCCAGGGCCTCCAGTCGCTCTCGCTTCTCGGCGTCGTCGGAACGGCGCAGCTCGGCGGCCGGGCGCTCGGCCTGCTCCCAGCCGGATGGTCGGAAGGTGTTGACTCCGATGATCGGAAGCGTCCCGTCGTGCTTGGCCTGTTCGTAGCGCATCGACTCGTCCTGGATGCGTCCGCGCTGGTAGCCGGTTTCCATCGCCCCGAGCACACCTCCCGCTCGCTGATCCGGTCGAGCTCCGCGAGGACCGCTGATTCCACCAGGTCGGTGAGCTCCTCCACGATGAACGAACCCTGCAGCGGGTTGTCGTTGTAGGCAAGGCCCCACTCGCGGTTGATGATGAGCTGGATCGCCATCGCACGTCGCACCGACTCGTCGGTGGGGGTGGTGAGAGCCTCGTCGTAGGCGTTGGTGTGGAGGCTGTTGGCGCTGTCGTAGATGGCGCACAGGGCCTGAAGGGTCGTGCGGACGTCGTTGAAGGCCATTTCCTGGGCGTGCAGTGACCGACCGGAGGTCTGGACGTGGTACTTCAGCTTCTGGCTGCGCTCGTTGGCGCCGTAGCGGTCCCGCATGGCGATCGCCCAGATGCGCCGTGCGACCCGGCCGAGCACCGTGTACTCCGGGTCCATCCCGTTGGAGAAGAAGAACGACAGGTTGCCGGCGAAGTCGTCGATCGCCATTCCGCGGGCCAGGTAGGCCTCCACGTAGGTGAATCCGTTGGCGAGTGTGAACGCCAGCTGGCTGATCGGGTTCGCTCCCGCTTCTGCGATGTGGTAGCCCGAGATCGACACCGAGTAGAAGTTGCGCACGCCGTTGGCGACGAACCACTCCTGGATGTCGGCCATCATCGACAGGGCGAACTCGGTGGAGAGGATGCAGGTGTTCTGACCCTGGTCCTCCCTTTAGGATGTCGGCCTGCACGGTGCCCCTGACGCGGCGCAGCACCTCGGCGGGCTCCAACTCGGGGTGCTGGTCGATCGCGGTGTTGAGGAACATCGCGAGGATGGCGGGAGCCGGTCCGTTGATGGTCATCGACACCGACGTCGAGTCCTCGATCAGGTCGAATCCGGCGTACAGCTCACGCATGTCCTCGAGCGTCGCCACCGACACCCCGGAGGTGCCGATCTTGCCGTAGATGTCGGGGCGAACGCTTGGGTCGGCACCGTAGAGGGTGACGCTGTCGAACGCCGTGGAGAGCCGGGTGGACGACTGGCCCCGTGAGAGCATGTGGAACCGACGGTTGGTGCGCTGGGGACCACCCTCGCCCGCGAACATGCGGGTGGGGTCCTCGTCGTCGCGTCGGGTCTCGAAGGCACCTCCGGTGAACGGGAAGCGACCCGGAAGGTTCTCGCGCCGCAGCCACCGGAACAGCTCGGCGCGGTCGTCGGTGCGCGGCAGCGCGATGCGGGGAACGAGCGTGTCGGACAGCGAGATGCGTACGGGACGCTCAGGCGCTGTGAGTCGTTGCGCGTCGCGGTCATAGCAGGCCAACAGATCCAACGACGCGCCCGACACGGCGTCGCGGCGCCGTGTCAACAGCGCGTCGAGGTCGTGTGTCTGAAGCCCCGCTGCGTCCAGTTCGCCCCGCGCCGCCTCGAGGTGGCCGACCGAGGCGACGGCTGCGGCCTGCTCGGCGGTGGTGGCGTGGTAGGAGCGAACCGTCGAGGCGATCTCGGCCAGGTAGCGGACACGATCCGCGGGAACCAACGCCGGCACGCGATCGGCCACCGTCGTCGTGACCGGAGCGACGGGTGGTTCGGCGAGCGTCAGGCCCCGTGCCAACAGCAGATCCACGAGGTGCCGGTACAGCGCTGTCACGCCGTCGTCGTCGAAGCGCGAGCCACGGTCGCGAACACCGGCATCTCTTCTGGCCCACCCACATGACGCCGGTTGCGGGCCATCTGGCGACGCACGTCACGCAACGCGTCCTGCGCGCCGCGGCGGTCGGACTTGTTGACGGCCACCACGTCGGCTTCGTCGAGCATCTCGATCTTCTCGAGTTGCGAGGCGGCGCCGAACTCGGGGGTCATCACGTACAGCGACAGGTCCGCCACCTCCGTCACAGCCGAGTCGCCCTGCCCGATCCCGGGTGTCTCCACGAACACCAGATCGAAGCCCGCCGCTGCGAGGACCGGGACCATCTCCGCAACGCACGGCGGCACCTCCGAGCGCGAGCCGCGGTGCCCACCGACCGGAAGTAGACCTGTGGGCCGTCGATGGCGTTCATGCGTATCCGGTCGCCCAGCAGCGCTCCACCGCAGCGACGGCGGTTGGGGTCGACCGCCAACACCGCCACCGCCAGCTTGTCCTGTTGGTCCAGGCGAATCCTTCGCAACAGCTCGTCGGTCAACGAGGACTTCCCCGAGCCGCCGGTGCCGGTGATCCCGACCACTGCACAGCGGTGCGACTCGGCGGCCGACAACAGCGCCTCGGGGAGCCGAGACGTGCCCACGTCGCTGGATCCCGCCCGCTCCAGCAAGCTGAGCGCGCCGGCTATGGCACGTGGTGACCGCGACAGCACCCCCTCCACGTCGATCATCACGTGCGACTCCACGTCGCATTCAGCGATGATCGTGTTGACCATGTGCTCCAGGCCCATCCGCTGACCGTCCTCGGGCGAGAAGATCCGCACGTCCCGCTCAGCAAGCACGCTGATCTCCTCCGGGGATATGACCCCACCGCCACCGCCGTACACCCGCACGTGCGACACCCCGGCTTCGGCGAGCCGGTCCACCAGGTAGGTGAAGTACTCGATGTGGCCGCCTTGGTACGACGAGACGGCCACCGCAGCGGCATCCTCTTCGATCACCGCCTCGACCACCTCGTCGACCGAGCGGTTGTGGCCGAGGTGGATCACCTCGGCGCCCTGCGACTGCAGGATGCGTCGCATGATGTTGATCGCCGCGTCGTGGCCGTCGAAGAGGCTGGTCGCGGTCACCACGCGCACCGGGTGCTCAGGTACGTGCAGCTGCGGTGCCGGCCGGTTCGGCTCGCTCATGGTTCGATGATACGGAGCGCCGACGCTGAACACCGTGCCTGGTGCTACTTGATGCAGCGACCTGCTTCGCCGATCTTCACGAGCAACGGTCGGTACTCCAGGTGCCAGGGTTCGGAACGCACCGTGGGGCACCACCCGTTGGCACGCATGAACCCGATGTCCACACCGGCGTTGTGCGGTCCCCAGTCCTCCAGGTCGACCGCCATTCCCCACTCGTGCTTGGACGTGCCCGGAACCGCGGCCCATAGACCCAACCTGGTCCGTAGGCAGACCTGCTCGGCACCGTTGCGCCACGTCGTGCGGAACCAGATCGTGCGCGCCTCGACCGGGACCTGTTCGGCGGGCACCCCGAACTTCGCATAGTTGTGGATCGCGAGCGCCTCCTTGGCGTCCATGGCGGCCTTGGCCGACGCCACCGCCCGCATCGAGCCCCCAGTCCCAGTCACGCGACGCCGTGCAGTCACAACGCGCGGGAACCCCACGGGTGTTGATCGTGGTCATCGCCAAGTGCTTGCGCACCTCCGGGGATGCTTGTCGGCACCCAACCGGTACGGACGGGATCTGGGAGGGGTGTCGGCCACCGTGTCGTCGCCGCAGACCCCGGCCGAAGCGTCGGTGGCGAACCCGGACGACGACAACAGTGCGAACGCCGTGACGAACACCGCCGCCTTCACTGTCGCCCTCGTTCCGCGAAGCCCGTTCACTTGATGATTCTCGTCGCCCGACACCGGAACCTCGCGGACCGCTAGCGCCAGCCGAGCCGTTTGAGCACCCGCAGCGACGTCGACAGCACCTTCGCGAAGCCCTCGTCGTCCAACAGCCCGGGCACCGGGGCGAGGTTCATGAATCGCTGATGGGCGACCGTCTGAACCTCGGTGTACTTGGTGATGCCACCCACACCGTGACGGCGCCCCATGCCGGACTGACCCATGCCGCCCATCGGAGCATCGATGCTGCCCCACGCCGCGGCGTAGGCCTCGTTGAGGTTGACGGTCCCGGCCTTCATCTGCGCCGCCACCTCACGGCCGCGCGTGCTGTCGCGCGCCCACACGCTCGCGTTTAGTCCGTACTCGGTGTCGTTGGCCCACTCGATGGCTTCGTCGACGTCCGAGTAGCGATACAGCGAGACCACCGGTCCGAAGGTCTCCTGCGCGAAGCAGGTCATCGAATCATCCACCCCGGTGAGCACCGTC
This sequence comes from Microthrixaceae bacterium, assembly GCA_027493675.1. Classification (GTDB taxonomy): domain Bacteria; phylum Actinomycetota; class Acidimicrobiia; order Acidimicrobiales; family Microtrichaceae; genus JAMLGJ01. The sequence continues at coordinate 181,368 of JAOSKI010000003.1, forward strand.
GGCTCGTGGAAGTAGGGCCCGAGGTCAGGTCGCGCCCGTCCCCCGGTGAGGACGGTAGCCCCCCTTTCGACCGCGTCGGTCACGTGTGTCGTCACTGCGTCGAGTTGTTCGGCCGAGGTGAGCGAGCCCATCTGAGCGCTGAAGTCGAACACCGGTGCCATGTTCATCGCATCGACGGCCTCGAGGAACCGTGGCACGAACCGGTCCCAGATCGCATCGGCGACGTACATGCGCTCGATCGAGATGCACAACTGACCGCTGGACGAGAAGCACGCACGCACCGCTCCCTCGACGGTCCGGTCCAGGTCCGCGTCGGCCATCACGATCATCGCGTTCTTGCCACCGAGCTCCATGGAGGAATCCACGAGGCGCTCGCCGCACTGGGCCGCGATGCGCCTGCCCGAGGCGGTGGAGCCGGTGAACATCACGTAGTCGGCGATGTCGAGCAGCGGGGTCCCGATGTTGGATCCCCGGCCGAGCACGATCTGCCACAGGTCCTCGGGCAGACCGGCACGCACCGCCAGCTCGCGAGCGTACAGCGCTGTGAGGGCGGTCTGGTTGTCGGGCTTCTGCACCACCGCGTTGCCGGCAAGCAACGCCGGGATCGTGTCACCGGCCGCGAGGCTCAACGGATAGTTCCACGGGGAGATGACCGTGACGATCCCCCTGGGGTGGCGCAGCTCACGCACCGAGGTGACGAGCGGGATGATGCCGGTGCGCACCTTCGGAGCCAACGCCCGCGGTGCTGTGCGGGCGTAGTAGCGACAGGTGATCGCGATGTCTGCGACCTCGAGGTAGGCATCACGGCGGGCCTTGCCGTTCTCCGCCTGTATCAGGTCCATGAGCACCTCGGAGTTGTCGAGCACCAGGTCGTGCATCGCGAGGAAGACCTCCGCACGTTCGCCGACCGGGCGGGCGGCCCACAGCCGCCGGGCCGCAACCGCACGTTCGCGTGCTCCGATCACGTCGGCCTCGACACACTGCGGGAGCTCAGCGATGACCGCGCCGCTGAAAGGTGCGTGGGTGGTCACCGAGGCGTCACCCGAGGACCGCACCGAGCCGGTCAGTCGACCGACCAGCTCCGACGTAATGGATGGGGGAAGCGATCCGTCGGCTGTGAGCCCACTGCTTCCACCGGGGATGTCGGCCGGTGTGGCTGTCGTGGTCATTTCGACTCCTTGGAGATGGCGGTCGTCCCCATACTCATTCTCCCCGGACGAGCAAAGCAAGGGGCGCACGATGGGTGAGGCGCTTTCCCGTCACGGCTCGGGGTGGATACGGTTTCAGGAGCCATGAACGTCTCGACCGATCCGCCTGTCGCATCGACCGCGCAGGTGGTGTCGGACCTACGTTCCACCCGCCGGCGCAGGCGCTTGGGCGGCACCGAGTGGGGAGAACTGGCATACCGGGTCTACACGACCGCATTCTTCGTGCTGGTGGTGGTGATCATGGTCTCGGGTGCCGTGGGCGACCAGGCGGTCTCGGAGCAGACCGCTGTGAAGGTGTCGGACCACGGACCGGCCTGGGCCGGCCTGGCGTTCGCGGCCTTGCTGCTCGCGGCGATCCGATCAGGCTCACGGGGTGGCCCGCTCGCGCTGGAGGCGGCGGATGTGCACCACCTCCTGCTGTCGCCGGCGGACCGCGGAGCCACTCTGCGCCGTCCCACCTCGGGCGTGCTCGGATACGGCATCTTCACAGGTGCCGCCGTCATGGCTCTGACCGGTTCACTGATGTCGCAGCGCCTACCCGGTGGGACCACCGAGTTCGTCGCGGCCGGGGCGTCCTTCGGCGTGGTGGCCACCGCATGCGCGCTCGGAGCGGCGCTGCTGACAGCATCGCGGGTCGCACCGCGGTGGATCATGATCGCGGCCGGCTGGTTGCTGGTCGCCTGGTCGGTGGCCGATGTGGCGGACCGCTCGCCAACCGCCCCGACCACGCTCGCGGGCGATCTGCTGTTCTGGCCGATGAACCCGTGGACGGCGGGGTTGGCGTGGGTGGTGGTTGCCATGGCGTTGGTCGTTGCCGGGGTGACGGTGATCGGTGGCCTGTCGATCGAAGCCGCGCCGCCGCACCCTGCTGGTGGGACAACTCCGGTTCGCGGTCACCCAGCAGGACCTCCGCTCGGTGGTGCTGTTGCGCAGGCAGCTCGCGTCGGAGGTACCACGCAACCGCAGGTGGTTCCCTGTCGCGGCCGCGGTGGGGCGCCGCCTGCCTGTGTTCGCGCGCGACCTCGAGAGCGTCGGGCACTGGCCCACCATCCGAATACGCGCGTGATGGTGCTCGCCGTCGCGGCAGCACTCGCCACGCGCCATGTTCTCGGGGACCACCCCTTTGATCGTGGTCGCCGGATTGGCGGCGTTCGTCGCCGCGACGGATGCCACCGAGGGTCTCTCCCAGGAGGTCGACCACCCCACGCTGCTCGAATCGCTTCCGCAGGAACCCGGCGAAGTGCTCCTACAGCACCTCGCGGCACCGGTGGTGGTCCTGATCACAGCCGGCCTGGTGGGTCTGGGTGTGGCATACGCCTTCGATCCCGGCACCGAGGTGTTGCAGGTCGGTCTCCTCACGGTGCTGACCGGCTCTCTGACGGGGGTCGCGGGCTCCGCCATATCGACGGTGTCGCAGTTCGACACCGGTGTCGGCAGCGACGTCCTGATGACTCCCGAAGTTGCCGGCCCCCGACTGGTGCTCCGCACGGCATGGCCGCCGCTCGTGGCCGTGGCGGGCTTCGTGCCCGCGTTGGTCGCGGCCAAGGTGGGAGCGGGAGGTGACCCGAGCGCCGCCGCGGCCACCGCTGCGCTTCCGGTGCTCCTGCTGGTGGTGATCGTGGGCGGCTGGGTGCGCTTCCGCTCCAGCATCCATGCAGCGATCGCGGAGTCGATGCCGGGATGAACCCGACGCGCAGCGCACGGATGGATCGGTTGGACGGACGGATGAATCGGATGTGCAGATGAGCAAGCGACGCAAGAGCAGAGCGGGCCGCGCCGAGGCCCCGGTCATCCCCGAGATCACCACCGAGGTCCTGTCCAAGTCCTACGGCGACGTCACCGCGCTCGCAGAGGTGGACATCGAGATCCCCTCAGGTCAGGCGGTCGTCCTGGTCGGGCACAACGGGTCGGGCAAGTCGACGCTGCTGGGCCTGATCGCAGGCACCATGGAACCCACCGAAGGCGAGGTGCGCATCGCCGGATCGGAACCGGATTCGGTCAAGGCCCGCTCGAGGCGTTCCTGGCTGCCTGACACGCCGGTGCTCTACGACGACCTGACCGTGGACGAGCACCTTCGCTACATCTCTCGCTTGCACGGCGGGACCGGCGACGAGCCGCGCCTGGAGGAGTTGGTGGGAGCGTCTCGACCTGGCGGATCGACGCGACCAGCTGCCGTCGCAGTTCAGTCGCGGCCTGCGCCAGAAGACCGCGATCGCGGTCGCGTTGTGCCGGCCGTTCTCGCTGCTGCTGGTGGACGAGCCGTTCGTCGGGCTGGACGCGCACGGCAGGGCCACCATGCTCGACCTGCTCAGCGAGGCATCAGCGGACGGTGCGACCCTCGTTGTCGCGACTCACGACCCCGAGGTGATCAACCGGTTCGACCGTGGGCTGATGATGTCCAACGGCGAAGTGGTTCTCGACTGCGACGCCGATGACCTACTGCTCCACATGACGCCGGAGACCGCCTGAGTCGTCGGAGGACTTGAACCGGTTGGTCACCGGTACCAGCGTCCCGTCGGCGAGGAGCCGATCGGTTCGCGGCCAGTCGTTGCGCAGCCCTGTCGCGAACTCCTCTGCCGACTCCTCACCGGAGTACTCCAGGGCATCGATCACGGCCTCGCTCAACGCTGCGAAGAACTCGTCGGACTCGAGTGGGGCCACGTCGAACCCCCTGCGGTCGGCCTTGTCGACCGCGAACTGGCTGACCTTCATGAACACGTGACCGAGGTGCTCGAGCTCGTCGGTGGCTATCTCGACTTGAAGGGAGAGGGTCGGGCCCAAGGCGGCTTGCGCCTCCCAGTCGCTGAGGTAGCCCTCGACGACGGTCAGCGTCTCGGCCGGGATGGAGATGCCGGGATCGCTCTCGACAGCCTTCAAGGTGTCTCGGGCGAAGGAGATCCAAGCGATTGCGCTCGTGGAGGAGACCTCGCACAACCGAAGTTGAACCATGCACACAATGCTACGCCTGCATCGTCGCGGAGCGTGCTACCGGTGGCCGTCTACGGATCCGCCACCAGGAGTGTGCGGAACACCGACAACACGAGGTGCTCGGCCGTGCGGCGGTCCATATCGCCTCCGCCCCAGCCGTCAGCAGCACCGATGAAGGCACCCAACAGCACCGGGCCGACCGCTATGGCACGCTCACGTGACATCGAGAAGTGCCGCTCGAGCAGCCTCACGACGAACTCAGCACCCTCACGTTGACGCGCCTCGTCGGGCCCGGCGACTATCGCTCCGGGGCCGGTGAGGACCCCGAGTAGGTCACTCGAATCCTCCACCGCGTCGAAGAACGCCGCGGTCACCGCAGCGGTGCGGGTTCCGACGGGCGCCGCGCAGGCGACACGCCAGATCTGCTCCGCAACTCGTCGGTTCTCACGGTTTCTCAATGCAAGGAGTACGTCGTTGGAGTTCTCGAAGTGCGAGTACGGCAGTGCCTTGGAGACCCCGGCCCATTCGGCGAGCCGCTCCATGGTGACGGCTTGTGCTCCCTTGTTGACCAGGAGGTCGGCCGCCACGTCGAGCAACTGGGCACGTCGCTGCGCACGCGACAGCCGAGGTGCGCGCTCCTTCACCCGGACCGGAGCCCGACCGTCCGCGAGCCGATCGGGCTCATGGGTTTTCAGGTCCGTCGACCCCACGTTCAGATCTGCCATGTCCACACGGGCTCAGCCACCACCTGGGACCCGAACCCGTGGGGCAAACCTACGCGCGCCGCTCCGCCGTGTACCGAAAAACGCCCGGCTCCGGAACCTGCTACTCCCAGGGTGGTCACTGCCGCGGATCACTCCCCGGCCACACCCCAGTGCTCGCGGAGTATCTCCACGAGGTGCGACTGGGGTCCACCCTCTGCCTCCAGAGCCGCAAGCACCTGGTTGACCACGGCATAGTGGAACTCGTCGGCCTCGGGTGGTCGCAGATGCAGTTCGCCGGCCTCGTGGGCTGCCTCGACCGAGAGGCCGGTCTCATAGAGAGCGTTGATCAGGTAGCCGACCTCGTCCTCGGAACGCTCGGTTACCCAGTGAAACGGCTGTGGGTTCTCCTGGGTCCCCGGGTCCCTCAGGAGCTCGGATCGCCAGGTGTCCACGATGTTCTCGAAGGTGTCGAGCACCTCGGGTGGTGTCCGGTCCGCCCCTATCCGGCGGAGATCGTCGATGACTGCATCGGCATAGTCCAACCAGGCTCGCGCGCTGCCCGCGGGCACAGGACCGATCTCGACTCGCACATGCACCATTGAACCACCTTCAGCACCCGGGTGCTGCACGGTCAGGGGACCCGCGGGCGGTTCCTCTCGATGATCGTCGCGAAGTCGAGCTCCGGGGGCAGCGTGCCGAACGCCCTGCCGCCGTCGTCGCCCAACCTGGACCCGCAGAAGGCGTCGGCCACATCCGGTGGGCCGTGGCGCACCAGCAGCGAGCCCTGCATTGCGAGCGCCATCGACTCGACCACCGAACGAGCACGTGACTCGATCGCGTCGGTATCGCCCAGCTCCTTGCGCACGCCTGCAATCGCCGCGTCCAGGCTACGGTCCGCTCCCGCTGCCAGGTCGAGTTCGACCATGAACGCGTCCAGCGACTCCGGTGAACGGATCATCGCCCGCAGGGCGTCCAGGCAGATCACGTTGCCCGAACCCTCCCACACCCCGTTGACCGGGCTCTGCCGGAAGATCCGGGGCATGTCGGATTCCTCCACGAAGCCCAGCCCGCCAAGGCACTCCAGTGACTCGGCAGCGTGCACAGGTGCGCGCTTGCAGGTCCAGTACTTGGCCACCGGGGTCAGCAGGCGTTGGAGCAACTCCTCGGCGGGATCCGTCGGGGCGGCATCGAAGGTGGCCGCCAGCCTGATGGCAAGGGCCGTGGCCGCCTCGGCCTCGATGCACAGATCGGCAAGAACGTTTGCCATCAGGGGCTGCTGATCGAGGGTGCGGCCGAAGGCAGAACGCCGGTGCGCATGCCATGTGGCGTGCGCGACGCCCTGACGCATGATCGACGCCGAGCCGATGGTGCAGTCGAGCCGCGTTGAGTTGACCATCTCGATGATGGTGCGCACCCCGCGCCCTCCTCCCCCACCATCACCGCCGACACGTCGGCCAGTTCCATCTCAGCCGACGCGTTGGCGCGGTCGCCGAGCTTGTCCTTGAGGCGCTGGAGGCGCATCGGGTTGCGGGTGCCGTCGGGGCGGAACCGCTGGGTCCAGAAGCAGCTAAGGCCACCGGGAGCCTGCGCCAGCACCAGGAAGCCGTCGGACATGGGAGCCGAGCAGAACCACTTGTGCCCGGTCAGCTCGTATTCGGTGCCCGATCCCCTCCGCCCACCGGCCGTGCCGTGGTGGTGTTGGCGCGCACATCGGAGCCGCCTTGCTTCTCGGTCATCGCCATGCCGGCGGTGATCCCCGCCTTCTCCTGGATAGGGACGTTCGCCGGGTCGTATGACCGGCTCGTGAACAGCGGCTCCAGATCCGCGTACAGATCCGGCTGGTGCCGCAACGCCGGCAGGATCGAGCTGGTCATGGAGATGGGACAGCAGTGTCCCATCTCCACTCCGTACCAGGTCACGAACTTCGCCGCCCGGATCACGTGTGCCCCGTGACGCCTCCTCCACCCACGGCACAGCGTGCATGCCGTTCGCGATCGCGGTCTCCATCAAGCGGTGGTAGGAGGGGTGGTACTCAACGACGTCGAGGCGGTCTCCGAAGCGGTCGTGAGTTCGCAGCACGGGCGGGTTCGCCTCGGCCTGACGTCCCCACCCCAGCGCCTCTGAAGATCCTGCGATCGCGCCGAGCTCGCCCAACTCGTCAGCGGCGTGCCCGGCTTCGTGCCTGTTCACCGCCTCCACCAGAGCGGGGTTCGAGGTGTACGCGTTGTGACCCTCCAGCGGTTCCGACTGGTTGATCACCTCGTGGGTGTCGAATCGGTTGGCCATGGGCGCACCCTAGAACCCTGCTCGGGCCGGCGCTTCGCAGTCAGTTCACAAATCCGGTGACGTGGTCCACGAACACGTCCTCCACACGCAACAGGTCGATCGGGTCGGGGCGCACCAGCGTCGATCGGCCCCCGTTGTGGTGGACTCCCACACGCACCAGCCGGTCTCCTCCCCGCAGGTCCTCCAGGTCCAGGTGCGACGACGTGGCGACCACCGCCACCCCCAACTCGACCGCCATACCGACCAACCGGCCCAGCACACGGCACGGATGATCGAAGCGGCTGATATCCTCGACCGCCAGCACCTCCACCCCATGCCGGCGGATCGCGTCATCGAGCACCGAGTACGAGAGCGACTCGCTGATCCAGAGGTCACGTGTGGCCAGCTCGCCGATCACCGAGGTCAACTCGTCCCAGTCGGCTTCGTCCAGCGCGCAGTGTGCGAGGAACTCCTGGGACACCCTGGCTGCTGCACCCCAGAGGCAGGCCGTGTTCCAGTGGAGGCGGTGCCCGGCGAGAAGCGTGACATGATCGACGTGGCCGGCGATGTCGAGCAGCAACGGCCGAGATGCCTCCGGGGTTTCTGCTTCGAACAGGGTCACGGTCCCGGGCCGTATCCCCCTCCGAGCAGTCGATCCAGGTAGACCCGCCCGGTGCTGAGGGGAAGCATCCGCTGATCGATCGACGGCACCGGTTCGCTCGAGGAATACTCCTCGATGAGTTCGATCAGCGACTCGAGCGCTTGCGCGACATGCACGGGTTCCTCCACCTGCCGGGTCCGACGCCGCTGCTCATCTCCCATGCCGCTCAACTCCCCTGCTGTTCGTCCCACACGCCGGCATCCGATACGCCGGTACCTCGCACACCGGCATCCCACACACCGGGACGCGCTCGAACGCCTGTTCTACTACACCCGCGCGGCTCGTGCTCGGGGTTTTCGCGCGCGTGTGCCTACAGGGCCCGCAGCAGGAAGGGAACCACGACCCAGATCATGAGCAACGACGCCGCCACCCCCACGCCGACGCGGAACTGCGACGTGCCGGTGAACGCGGCGAGACCCAGCGGATCCTTCGGCTGCGCCGGAGGATGAGCGAGGGTGGAGCCGAACCCGACGAGCGCAGCCAGGACGACCTGCGCCAACAGCACCCCCGTCGTGGTGGGCGGCAGTGGGAGGGACGCTCCGAACGCCTCCACTTCGGTAGGCGCTGTCGAGGGTCCCCGCCACAGTTCGAACACCGATACGAGCACGGCGACAGCCGCTGCTCCCATGGTCAAGTGCCGGTGCAGGCTGATGTGCTCAGCCTTCTCGGCCTGCTCCGCCTCCGCAGCAGCCTGGCGGGCGGCAGCGGCCTGAGCCGCCTTCCTGCGGACCTCGGTGCGACGTGCCTCCCACGCCTTGCGCTCGACCTCCAGCTCACGCTCCTCGAAGCGTTGCTGGAGCGCCGTCCGGGATCCCCCCATCACCGGCCGGGTGTCATCGAGCCAGGAATCGTACTCACGTCGCCTGTCGGCGTTGCCGAGCACCGACCATGCGACCTGGAGGGCATCGAAGGCCTCCTCGTCACCACCGGAGTCGGGATGCAACTCCTTCGCCTTGGCGCGGTAGGCCGCCTTGAGCTCACTCGCCGAGGCGTCCTCAGAGGCACCCAGCACCTCGTAGTGGCTTGCCCTCATCGACGTGGACATCGCTCGCTCCAGGAGTCACGGCCTGCGCGCCCCATTCGGGACACGGCGTGTCATAGAGCCACCGTACGGAGCAACTTCGCGTTTCCCAACCTCGCTCCATTCATGGGGGTGCGGGGCCTTGGTGGTCGGTGGTGTTCTGGGCGAGTAGCAGTTTGCCGTGGGGGTCACGGAACACTTTGACTTGGGTGGTGGGGTCGAGGTTGGCGGATGTGGCTCGTTGCCGGTGTGCCTCCGCGAGGTGTGCCGGCAGGTCTGCGATGTCGTAGCGCAACAGGGTCCATGGCCGGTCACAGTGCATCAACCCGTGGTGGCGTCGACACAACAGGGCACCGTCGTCGATGTCGGTTCGCCCGCCTTGGGTCCAGGGGGTTTCGTGGTGTGCATCACAACGTGAGGCGGGTTGGTCACATCCTGGGAACACACACCCGCCGTCACGAACCACGAGTGCCTGTTTCTGGGCAGGGGTGAACAACCGCACGGTGCGTCCCAGGTTGAGTGGGTTCCCGCTGGTGTCTGTGATCACTGGTTGGAGGTGTGCTTCACAGATCAACACCGCTGTGGTGGCCGCGTCCAGGCTGGTTCCATCTGGTGTGGTGCACCCGGGTCGGGTTGCCGTCACGGTCTGCTGTGATGGTCACATTGACCGACACCACCGGTTTCGGGGGTGTTCGGGTTGATCACCGCGCCACGGCGTATCAGTTCGACCACTGCTCTGGCCCGTAGCACCCCCATAGGGGGTATCGGGATCCCAGTGGTGTCGTGTTCGCGTGCAGCGCCACGGTACTGACGATCCGTTTCAGCACAGATGATCGCTTCGATCTCCACCGCGTTGTGCCCTGAGAGCTCCAGGGTGACATGCAGATGACCTTCGAAATCGTGTCCCATGGCTGCGGTGTCCCGGTCACCGCAATCAGGTTCGACACCATCGGCATCCAACATCGCTGCAACCTGACGGAGATGAGCAACGAAGACGCTGTACCGGTGATACTTCGCGAACCGTACCAAATCGTCCTGGGCCTGAACGAGGGTGTCGGTGATCCGCTCGTTGCACACCCCGGCGAGCGCCAACACATGATCCACTGACACCACCCCGGCTGCGAGCGCCACAGCGAAACCGTCGAAACGTTGCAATGTTCGAGCAACCTTGAGTTCACGGCCCACCGTCGTGTCACTGCTGTGTGTGCGATGTGCTTTCCAGCGTTTGGTTGACAACCCTGTTTCGGTTTCGGTGACCCCCAGCGAATCCAACCGGCCGATCGTGACGGCTTTCACCGCGTCCAAGCGGCGTTGCAGACCCTCCAGAGCCAACACCGTGCCCATCAAAGCCTCACCATCCAAAGCCCCGACCTCGACCCCACCCAGCGTCGACACCAGATCGGCCATCAACCCCTCGACATCACGCACCGCATCCGGTGCCCCGTCATCGATCAGGCACTCGTTGACCCACTGCTCAGCGGCCCACACCCGCCACCGCGCAAGAGCATCCCCAGACCCGCTCTCCCAACCGCTCTCCCGACCCGCTCTCCCCCGACCGACCCAACCCATCCTCGTACATACGTTCGATGATAGAGAAGGGGTGCGACACCGACCGGAACGAACCCGGATCAGCGGCGTGCCGAGCGCCGACCTACTGGATCGTCACGCGTACCTACCGTCCCACAGGTGCGGGGAGTTCCTCGACCTGTTCGAGGAGGTCGCGGTTGGCGAACCTCAGTCGCTCGATGTCGGTCCACGTCGAGGACTCGGGATCAAGGGGGTCGACCAGCCTCATCCGGGCGAACTTCTCAGCGACCCAGCCATCGGCGGTCGTGCGGGAGAAGTGCAGGATCCCGCAGTTCACAATGGGAGGGTCTTCGGCCTCCCTCGCGCTCGAGCCACTCGTCGATCGTCATCTTCTCCAACCGGTAGCGGAACGCCCACATCACGTCTTCGTGGGTCACGCACAGGACCCGCCGTCCCGCCATCTCACGTGCGAGCGTGCCGAGGATCTCACGCACGCGCATGTCGATGTCCGCGGTGCTCTCACCGCACTCCGGGCGCCACAGGAACTTGTGCCTCCGCCGGTACTCGAACGACCATGGATACTTCTTTTGCCGACTCGGACTTGCTGTGTCCCTCCCACAGCCCGGAAGTCACGCTCGCGCAACAGGGATTCGAGTTGCCACGCGGCATCGGGCACGTCGAGCAGCCCGGCGGTCTCACGGGCCCGCACGAACGGCGAGCAGTACAGCCGGTCGAAGCGCTCGATCCCCCACCTCTTCCATCCACGATCTGACCCACCTGCCGGCGGCTGCAGCCTGCGCACGACCCTTGCCGGTCAACCGGTAGTCGGCCGTGCTGCGTGCCAGGTACTCCGGGGTGAGGAGCCTGCGGTCGCCGCGCTTGGCCGCATCGAGTGCGACGTTGCCCTCGCTCTCGCCATGGCGGACCAAAAACAGGTCGAGCGGCATTGCTCCGGTGTCCATCGGATCCATGCCCTGAGTGGTCGAGTCCATGCCCTGAATGGTCGGATCCATGCCCTGAATGATGACGCGCCCCGACCTTCGGTGTCGCGCTAGAGGCTCTTGGGGGTGAACCGTCGCAGGCGCAGGCTGTTGGCGACCACGAACACCGACGAGAACGCCATCGCAGCCCCGGCGATCATGGGGTTCAGAAGACCCGCCGCGGCGAGCGGCAACGCGGCGACGTTGTAGGCGAAGGCCCAGAACAGGTTGCCCTTGATCGTGGCGAGCGTGCGTCGTGACAGCTGGATCGCGCCCCTGCGACGCGCAGGTCGCCACGAACCAGGGTCAGGTCGCTCGCCTCGATGGCCACGTCGGTGCCGGTGCCCATGGCCAGCCCCAGGTCCGCGGTGGCGAGTGCTGCGGCGTCGTTCACGCCGTCACCCACCATGGCGACCACCCGGCCGCTCTGTTGGAGGTCGCGCACCGCAGCCACCTTGTCGGCGGGGAGCACCTCGGCGATCACCTCGTCGATGCCGACCTCGTCGGCCACGCTGCGGGCCGTCGATGCGTTGTCACCGGTGAGCAGCACCGGGGTCAGCCCCAGCTCTCTGAGTCGGGCGACCGCTTCGGCCGAGGTGGGCTTGACTGCGTCGGCCACGACCAGCACCGCACGCACCAAGTGGTCCCACCCTCCGAGCACCGCGGTGTGGCCCGCCGCCTCGGCTGCGCTGCGGGCCTCGGTGAGCTCGGCGGGCACCTGCCAGCCGGACTCGGCGAACATGGACTGGCGACCGGCAAGCACCTCGTGGCCGTCCACCTCGCCTGTCACACCCAGGCCTTCACGGTTGGCGAAGCCCGACACAGGCGCGAGTGACCTAACTCCTCTGTTGCACCCGCTGCGATGGCGGCTGCGATCGGATGCTCGGAGGCCGCCTCGAGGGCGCCCAGGACCCCCAGGACCTCCTCGCGGTCCTCACCGGAGGCGACCACCACGTCCACCAGCGTCATGCGCCCGGTGGTGACGGTTCCGGTCTTGTCCAACACGATGGTGTCTACCCGACGGGTCGATTCGAGCACCTCGGGTCCCTTGATCAGGATCCCGAGTTGCGCGCCCCTGCCGGTACCGACCATGAGCGCCACGGGGGTGGCGAGACCGAGTGCGCAGGGGCAGGCGATGATGAGCACCGCCACCGCAGCGGTGAACGCAGCGGCTGCGCCTTCGCCCACTGCGAGCCAGAACACGAGCGTGGCCAGCGCGAGCAGGATGACGACCGGGACGAACACCGCGGAGACCCGGTCGGCCAGGCGTTGCACCTGCGCCTTGCCGGTCTGCGCGTCGGTCACGAGCCTGGTGATCTGCGCGAGCTGCGTGTCGGCTCCGACCCTGGTGGCGCGCACCACCAGCCGGCCGCCGGCGTTGACGGTGGCGCCCACCACCGAGTCGCCCGGGGTGACCTCCACCGGCACGCTCTCACCGGTGAGCAGCGACGCGCCGATGGCTGAGGAACCCTCCTCGATCACTCCGTCGGTTGCGACCTTCTCGCCGGGGCGGACCACGAAGCGGTCGCCGACCGCCAGCTGGGCGACCGGGACGCGGACCTCCACGCCGTCACGGATCACCGCCACGTCCCTGGCGCCCAGGTCCAGCAGGGTCCTGAGCGCGGCACCGGTGCGACGCTTGGCGCGGGCCTCGAAGTAGCGGCCCGCCAGGATGAACGTGGTCACCCCGGCGGCCACCTCGAGGTAGATCTCGTGGGTGCCCGAACCCCGCGAGACGGTGAGCTCGAAGGGCATCTTCATGCCCGGCATGCCCGCATCGCCCACGAACAGGGCATACAGCGACCAGCCGAACGCGGCGATCGTGCCCATGGAGATCAGGGTGTCCATGGTGGCGGTGCCGTGACGCAGGTTGGTCCACGCGGCCCGATGGAACGGCCAGGCCCCCCACACCACCACTGGGGCTGCGAGGGTCAGCGACAGCCACTGCCAGTTCTCGAACTGGAGGGCCGGAACCATCGCCATCGCGATCACGGGGATCGACAGCGCCGCCGAGATGAGCACCCGGTTGCGGAGCTGCTCGACGTCGTCGTCGGGGGTGGCGGTGGCCGCCGCCACCTTCACCGTGGGCGTCCCCGGCGGCGTGCGGGGACCCCGCGCCGCTCTCGGCGCCGCCGTCGACATCCACTCCCCCGCCGAGGGGCGGGGCCGCGCCGGCGGCGAGGTTGGTACCGACAGTGGCGCTGGTGCCGGCGACCGCGAACGGGTCGACCGCCATCCTCGCCGAGTAGCCCGCCGCCTCCACCTCACCGATGAGCTCGCTGCCCTCCACGGGCCGGTCGGCTGTGACGGTGGCGCGTTCGGTGGCGTAGTTGACCGTGGCGCTCACCCCGTCGAGGCGGTTCAGTCGCTTCTCCACGCGGGCGGCACAGGACGCGCAGGTCATGCCTGAGATGTCGAGCTCCAACCGCAGCGGGTACTCCTCGGTCCTCATGGGTGGACCTCCTCCTTCGGCTTCACCGACCTTGCTCGGGGTAGGCGGCCGGACGCTCCGGCCACGCTGGCTCTCAGCCGACCAGCTCGTAGCCGGCCTCGTCGACCGCGGCCTTCACGAGCGCCCGGTCCACCGGGGACTCGCTGGTCACCTCGACGCGACCGCTCTCCAGGTCGGCTGACACGCCGGTCACGCCGTCGATCTTCGAGATCTCCTCGGTGACCGCCGCCACGCAGTGGCCGCAGGTCATCCCCGACACCTTCACCGTCTCCACGTTCGACATCGCAAGCCTCTCTTGTCATGAGCCCGGTCGCCCCGGTCTCGCTGCAGCGACCCCTGGGTCCCACCGGTTGGCGGTACCCTCAGGGGGTATATCCACCATACACCCCCAGGGGGTATAGTGGTCAACACCTTTGATGAGGAATCCACGATCCGGCCCGAGCGGAGTGCTCGGCACCACCCGACGGGAGCATCATGACAGCGCGGGGTTACACGGCAACCAAGGAACAGCTCCAAACGAGGCTCGCCCGCATCGAGGGCCAGGTCCGGGGCATCTCACGCATGGTCGACGAGGACCGGTACTGCATCGACGTGCTCACACAGATCAGCGCCGTACGCGCCGCGTTGGACCGCGTAGCGCTCGGCCTCGTGGACGGGCACACCCGCCACTGCCTGATAGGCGGGCACGGGGGGCCGGCGGATCCCGACGATCAGGCCGACGAGCTGATGAGCGCGATCGGCAGGCTCATGTCGAGCTGATTGCCGGGCGCCGCTCAGGTCGAGAACGTGCCGACCACACGCGCCTGTTCGATGATGTGCCCGTCCATGGCCGCGAGCACCGCGGCCCTGTCTGGCAGCGGGTCGGCGTCGACGGTGGTGTCGAGCGCGAACAGGTGGAAGAGGTAGTGGTGGTCACCGTGACCCGGCGGCGGGGCGGGCCCCATGTACGCCGCATCCCCCATGCTGTTGAGGCCCGAGACGTACTCGGTGTCGAGGTCGCCCCCCACCCCCGGTGGCGCCGGGGTCGATCCCGACCGCCACCCAGTGCGTGAAGCCGTCCACCATCGGCGCATCGGGGTCGTGCACCACCACGACCAGCTCACGGGTGCCGGCAGGCACGTTCTGCCACCGCAGCTCCGGGATGTTGTCGCCCCCGCGTTGGAGTGCTCGTCGGGGATGCGACCGGTGTGGTCGAATGCCGGGGGAGCTGATCGTCAGGTCTCCGAGGTTGAGCTTGGGCATGGTCCGATCCTTTCACCATTCGGGTCGACGGGTCCCCGACCCACCCTGTCGGGTCATCTGGAACCTACCCCTGGCTCCTCGCGGCGTTCCACCAGGAACCCAGCCGGTCAGCCACACAACGGGGATCCTCCACGGCCAACCGGGCACCGAGCGACAAGGCCCGTCCGCGAAGCTCTGCGCTTCGGCGCTCGGCGAGCACGATCAACGCATCCGCGGTGTCGCGGCCGCCGTAGAGCTCGGGGTTCGCCTCCACGCTGGACGAGAACACCGCCAGGTCGTGATCCTCACCGAGCGCGTCGGTGAGGCGGCGCATCTCTGCGATCCACGGTTCGATCATCGGCGGGTACGCCCCACAGAGCAGCTCCAGGTGGTACCGGTGGTACTTGGCGCACTTGCGCCATTCGTGGAAGGCCGCCGCGCTGCTGTCGGAACGACAACGCCCGAAGGCCCGCCCGAGACGCTCGAAGGTCGCTGCGATCCCGCCGGCGAGCACCTCGAAGTCGTCCTCGATCTGCCAGCACCCCACCAGGTCCGCTCCCAGCGCGACCAGGGCACGGGCCGAAGCGAGCGCGTCGCCGTCACGGCGCAGCGTCTTCGTGATCCGCTCGGCCTGCGCCACGAGTTCCGCCCGCGCCGCTGTCACATCGGGGATGTCGGGCACGTCTTGTGTGCCGGCTGCATCGGGCGCCCGGGACGCCTCGGGCACATCGGCCGTGCCGAACACGTCGGGCGTTCCGGGCGGTTCGGCGGAGCCGCGTGTCAGGACGTCCAGGGTCGCGAGCAGCACGTGCGTGTCGCGTGTGCCCGACAACTCCCCCGCCGCGTCACGGAACGCAGCGTTGGTCGACTTGTACGAACCTCGCAGCCCGGGACGCACCAGCCTCGCCAATGCACGCAGCTTCTTGGCCCGCTTGCGTACGTCGTGGACCGACTCCTCGATCCCCAGCCGCTTCGGGTGCTCCAGGGCCCGGTTCATCTTCGCCACCTGGGCGAGCGCGACCCGCCGCACCTCGTCTCCGATCGGTTGGCGTGGGTCGAGGGTGAACGACGTGGACATCACCGGGCGGTCGGTGCCCTCAACGCTCGTGCTTGCGGTAGACGGTCACCACTCCGGCTCCGCCCAGGCCGAGGTTGTGCTGGATCGCGACACGAGCGCCGTCCACCTGACGCTGTTCGGCCTGACCCCGAAGCTGCCAGGTGAGCTCGCTCGCCTGGGCAAGCCCGGTGGCGCCCAAGGGGTGACCCTTGGAGATCAGGCCCCCCGAGGGGTTCACCACCCAACGCCCCCCGTAGGTGGTCGCTCCCTCGTCCACGAGCACGCCGGCCTTGCCCTTCTCGCACAGGCCGAGGCCCTCGTATGTGATCAGCTCGTTGGCGCTGAAGCAGTCGTGGAGCTCGATGACCTGCGCGTCCTCGGGTCCGAGCCCGGACTCCTCGTAGGCCTGCTCAGCTGCGGCCCTGGTCATGTCGACCCCGGCGGTCGACATGTCGCTGTCGCCGAAGGACGACTCGACGTCGGTCGCCATCGCCTGACCGGCGATCTCCACCGCCTGGTCCCACAGGTCGTTGTCGGCGACGAAGCGCTCGGAGGCCACCACGACCGCGGCTCCACCGTCGGAGGTGGGGCAGCACTGCAGCTTCGTAAGGGGCTCGTAGACCATCGGTGCCGCGAGGATCTCATCGAGGGTGTACTGGTCGCGGAACTGGCTGTAGGGGTTGTTCACCGAATGCCGGTGGTTCTTCTCACCGATCTTGGCGAACGTCTCGGCGGTCGCCCCGTAGCGCTCCATGTACTCACGGCCGGCGTTGCCGAAGATCTGCGCCGCCGGAGGTGCGGGGGCGAACCCCCGCTTGGTGATCATGGTGGTGAAGTGCTTGTCGAGCGGGTTGGTGCGGTCGTCGTACTTGATCCCGAGGCTGCCCTTCTCCATCTTCTCGAACCCGAGGGCGAGGGCGCAGTCGACCAGCCCACCCTTGACGGCATTGCGGGCGAGGTACAACGCCGAGGAGCCGGTGGAGCAGTTGTTGTTGACGTTGATCGCAGGGATGCCGGTCAGGCCGAGCTCGTACAGGGCGCGCTGTCCGGCGGTGGAGTCGCCGTAGCAGTAGCCGACGTAGGCCTGCTCGACGCGGTCGTAGGCGATGCCGGCATCCGCGAGCCTTCTCACCCGCCTCTCGGCCCATGTCCGGATAGTCCCAGGTCGCGCACCGGGCTTTTCGAACTTGGTCATGCCGACACCTATCACGAAGGTGCGAATCGTCATCGCGGTGCTCCCCTGGGTCCGTCGTCGATTGCCTGTCGCCATGTTGCCACGGCCGTGCGACGGCCGTCGCCGCGACCACGGACGAATCCACCGCGCCTTCACCCGGCCAACGCCCGGCACGAAGACGACCGCTTGTTTCCCTGTGGATACGGCGACGTGGGAGGTTGTGGTGATGCACATCCAGGGTGACGACACCGCAGGCGAGGTGCGCCGAGCCCCGATCGATGCCCTCAGGCGAGGTGCGCCGAGCCCCGATCGATGCCTCAGGCGGGGTGCCCCGGAACCCCGATCGATGCCTCAGGCGAGGTGCCCCGAGCCCGTGTCGACACCGCTGCGTGCGTCGAGCTCGATGCGGATCTGGTGTGGCATCCCTATGCCCCCATGCCCGCCTCCTCTCCCCGCGGTCCCGGTCACGGGTGCATCGGGCACACGGCTGCACCTGGGCGACGGCCGGGAGGTCGTCGACGGGATGTCGTCGTGGTGGGCGGCCATCCACGGGTACGGCCACCCGGTGCTCGACGAGGCCGTCCGTGCCCAGCTCGACTCGATGGCGCACGTGATGTTCGGCGGATTGACCCACGCCCCGGCGGTGGAGCTCGCGCAGTTGCTGGTCGAGATCTCCCCCGAGGGCCTCGAGCACGTGTTCTTCGCCGACTCGGGCTCGGTGTCGGTCGAGGTGGCCATCAAGATGGCCTTGCAGCATGCCCGTGGCACCGGCCGCCCCGAGCGCACCAGGCTGCTGACGGTGCGCTCGGGCTACCACGGCGACACGCTCGGAGCCATGTCGGTGTGCGACCCGGTCAACGGCATGCACTCGATGTTCTCGGGTGTGCTCCCCGCCAGCTCTTCGCCCCCACCCCGGAGCCCGGCTTCGACGAGGCGTTCGAGGCAGCGCACGTCGCCGGCTTCGAACAGCTGCTGGCCGACAACGCCACCGAGGTCGCCGCGGTGATCCTCGAACCGGTCGTGCAGGGCGCAGGTGGCATGCGGTTCTACTCCCCGACTACCTGCGTGCGGTGAGGGCCCTGTGCGACGAGCACGACCTGCTCCTGATCGCGGACGAGATCGCCACGGGGTTCGGTCGTACCGGCGAGCTGTTCGGTTGCGACCACGCCGGTGTGGCGCCCGACATCATGTGCGTGGGCAAGGCCCTCACCGGCGGCTACCTGTCGATGGCGGCGGTGTTGTGCACACCCGAGGTCGCAGCCGGCGTGTCGGCTTCGGACGCCGGTGCTCTCGTGCACGGCCCGACGTTCATGGCGAACCCCTTGGCGGCAGCGGTGTCGCTCGCTTCGGTCAGGTTGCTGTTGTCACGCGACTGGCGCGGCGAGGTCGCCGGGATCTCTTCAGGGTTGGCGGCCGGACTTGCGCCGGCGCGGGGCTTGCGGGTGTGGCCGACGTGCGGGTGCTGGGAGCGATCGGTGTCATCCAGGCCGCCGAGCCGATCGCCATGGAGGCGTCCCAGCAGATGCTGATCGAGCACGGGGTCTGGTTGCGCCCCTTCGGCCGGCTCCTCTACACGATGCCGCCCTACGTCAGCAGCGCCGCCGACATCGACGCGATCACCAGCGCCATGGTCGCAGTCACCCGCTCCTGGTCCTGACCCACGGCGAACTGAAGGGCGTGGCCCACCGCCCAGGTGGCTGAGCCCCTTCAATTCGCTGGGGTGGGGTGGTGGTGGCGGCGGCGGTGGCGCCGCGCCACGGCGAACTGAAGGGCGTGGCCCACCGCCCAGGTGGCTGAGCCCCTTCAATTCGCTGGGGTGGTGGTGGCGGGGGTGGGAGTGGGGGTGGGGGGTGGGGGGTGGGAGCGGGGCGCATGTCTAGGCGGTCGAATAGGTCGGCGTCACGGTCCTCGCCGGGGTTGTCGGTGGTGAGGAGCCTGTCGCCCAGGAACACGCTGCCGGCTCCGGCGTGGAAGCACAGCGCCTGCAATTCGTCGGTCATCTCGGCACGGCCCGCCGACAGCCGGACCACCGAGGCGGGCATCATCAGGCGGGCCGCGGCGACCGTGCGCACCAGCTCCAGCGGGTCGAGCGCGGAGTCCCGTACAGCGGGGTGCCGGGCACCTGGACCAACAGGTTGATCGGCACGCTCTCGGGGTGTGGGTCGAGGGTCGCCAGCTGGGTGAGAAAGCCGGCCCTGTCCCGCCGTGATTCGCCCATCCCCACGATCCCGCCACAGCAGAGCCTCACCGACGCGGCCCGCAGGTTGGCGAGCGTGTCGAGGCGGTCCTGGTAGGTGCGGGTGGTGATGACCTCGCCGTAGTACTCGGGCGACGTGTCGAGATTGTGGTTGTAGTAGTCGAGGCCGGCGTCGGCCAGGGTCCGGGCCTGTTCGGCGGTGAGCATGCCGAGGGTCACGCAGGTCTCCATGTCGAGCGCGGCGACGGCCCGCACCGCGTCGGCCATCTCGGCGATCTGGCGGTCGTTCGGTGAGCGCCAGGCCGCACCCATGCAGAAGCGTGTGGCGCCGCCCGCCTTGGCCTGCTCGGCAGCGGCGACGATCGACTCGGTGGACATGAGGGCGGCGGGCTCCACTGCGGTGTCGGATCGTGCCGACTGCGGGCAGTAGCTGCAGTCCTCGGGGCAGGCGCCCGTCTTGACCGACAGCAACATGGCGGCCTCGACTACGTGCGGATCGAAGCGCTCACGGTGCACCGCGTTGGCCTGCGCCAGCAGGTCGTGGAACGGGGTGGCGAGCAGGTCCTCGGCTTCGTCGACGGTCCAGTCGTATCGGGGTGTGGACATGGCCGATCAGCCTTGTGCTCACCGGGTGCGCACCGCAAATGGCGCCCGGACCTCCACATGGCCGGATGACGAGAACAGATGGCCGGCCACAGGCCTCGGAGTGCAAACATGGCCCCGTGCAACACGACGCCTGGGTGGCCCACGAGCTGGATCGGATCCGATCCGCGGGCCGGTGGCGGGCGACGCGGGCCTTCGATGCATCCGGGCCCACGGGTGTGCTCGACGGCACCCCGGTGGTGTCGTTCGCCTCGAACGACTACCTGGGGTTGTCAGCGCACCCGACGCTGCGACGCGCGGCTTGTGACGCGGTCGAGCGGTGGGGCACCGGCGCCACCTCCAGCCCCCTGGTGGTGGGGTCGCGCCCGTGCCACGAGGAGCTCGCAGAGGAGCTCTGTGCGTGGAAGCGAACCGGGGCGGCAGCGGTGTTCCCGAGCGGTTACGCAGCGAACCTCGGGGTGTTGTCGGTGTTCGGTGGCCCCGACTGCCTGATCGTGAGCGACGAGCTCAACCACTCCTCGATCATCGACGGATGCCGCGTGAGCCGCTCCCGTGTGGAGATCTCACGCCACAACGACGTGGAGCACGTGGAAGCGATCCTGTCGGGAGCCTCGGGCGCCCGGGCGGTGGTCGTGGTCGATGCCGTGTTCTCGATGGACGGCGACGAGGCGCCGCTAGCACAGCTCGGCGAGGTGTGTGCCCGCCACGGGGCGCTGTTGGTCCTCGACGAGGCCCACGCCGTACTTGGCCCCGCGACCGGGATGCTGTCGGGGATCGAGGGGCTGGAGGTGCTGCGTGTCGTCACGCTGTCCAAGGCGCTGGGTTCCTCGGGCGGCGCCGTGTGCGGGCCGGCACGGTCGATCGAACTGCTCGTCAACCGGGCACGCACCTTCATCTTCAGCACCGCCCTCAGCCCAGCCGACGCGGCCGCGGCCGCAGCCGCGGTCCGCTTGGTCCAGGCCACAGAGGGCCGGGAGCTGATCGCAAGGCTCGCCTCGCTGGTGGAGCGGGTCGTGCCGGGGCACCCGTCACCCATCATCCCGATGGTGATCGGTTCGGAGGCCGATGCCGTCGCTGCGTCGGCACGGCTGCTGGAGCGCGGCCTGCTCATCCCGGCGATCCGCCCACCGACGGTGGCACCGGGCACGTCACGGCTGCGGGTCACGCTGTCAGCCGCGCACACCGATGCGATGGTCGACGACCTGCTGGGAGCGCTGCGCGACCTGGAACCGGCCGCGTGAGCCGGTGATGCAGAGCCCGACCCCGCCCGAGCAGACCGCCCCACGGCCCCGATTGTTGGTGGCGGTGGTGGGCACCGGCACCGAGGTCGGCAAGACGTGGGTGTGCGCAAGGGTCATCGAGCGACTGCGCCACGGCGGCAGCACTGGTCGCGCGGGCAACGGCGACCCCGGTGGCGCGCGCCCCGGGTGCCCCGGCAGCACCGGCCACGGCGACAGCACCCCCACCAGCACCAACGCCGGCCGGGTCACCGTGAGCGTGCGCAAGCCGTTGCAGTCCCAGGATCCGGCGTCGGCGGAGCCGACCGATGCCGAGGTGCTCGCCGCCGCCTCCGGTGAGAGCCCCGAGACCGTCTGTGCGCCCGATCGCAGCTTCGCTGCGGCCATGGCGCCACCGATGGCGGCCGACCTGCTCGGCCTCAACATCCCCACGACCGCTGATCTGATCGGCGGGCTCGGGTGGGCCGAAGGGACCCAGGTGGGGATCGTCGAGACCGTCGGTGGTGTCCGCTCCCCGCTCGGCGCCGACGGTGACAGCCGCGACCTGGTGTTCGCACTCGGAGCGGACGTGACCGTGCTGGTGGCCGACGCCGAACTCGGCGTCATCGATGCGGTCCGCAAGTCCGCGGACTCGCTGGCGCCGATCACGCCGCTGGTGTTCCTGAACCGCTTCGACCCCCACGACGACCTACATCGGCGCAACCGCGCCTGGCTCACCGAGCGAGACAGCCTCGACGTGCTGGTGCACGCCCACGAACTGGCGGACCGGCTCCGAAAACAATCACGCGCGCTTGATTGCTGTGCTCTCCACTCCTACGCTGCGAATCCGTGACGCTGCGCATCGCGAACGCATCCGGGTTCTACGGCGACCGGGCCTCGGCGTGGAGCGAGATGCTCACCGGCGGGCCCTCGACGTCATCACCGGGGACTACCTGGCCGAGCTGACCATGCTGATCCTCGCGCGCCAACGCCTCCGCAACCCCCGACGCCGGGTACGCGCGCAGCTTCCTGACCCACATGGAGGGTCGCTCGCCACCGCGATCGACTCCGGGGTCAAGGTGGTGGTCAACGCCGGCGGGTTGAACCCGGCGGGGTTGGCCGCAGCACTGGCGAGCTGGCCGCCGAGGCGGGGATCGACGCCACCGTGGCGCATGTGGAGGGTGACGACATGATGGGGCGTGCGGCGAGCTCGGGGTCACCGACCCGATCGCCGCCAACGCCTACCTGGGCGCCTTCGGGATCGCCACCGCACTCGAACGGGGTGCCGACGTGGTGATCACCGGGCGGGTCACCGACGCTTCGCTCGTGGTGGGTCCGGCTGCCGCGCACTACGGGTGGGGCCGTGACGACCTCGACGCCCTGGCGGGGGCGGTCGTGGCGGGCCACGTGATCGAGTGCGGCACCCAGGCCACCGGCGGCAACTTCGCCTTCTTCGGCGAGATCGACTCGCTCGAGCACCCCGGGTTCCCGATCGCCGAGATCGAACCCGACGGATCCAGCGTCATCACCAAGCACGACGGCACCGACGGCGCGGTCACCGTGGAGACGGTCACCGCGCAGCTCCTCTACGAGATCGGCGGGCACCGCTACGCCAACCCGGATGTGACCGCCCGCTTCGACACCATGCGCCTCACCCAGGAGGGCCCCGACCGGGTACGCATCTCGGGCACCGTCGGCGAGCCCCTCCCCCACCCTCAAGGTGGGGGTGAACACACTCGGCGGGTTCCGCAACGAGACCGTGTTCGTGTTGACCGGCCCTCGACATCGAGGCCAAGGCCGACCTCGTGAAGCGCCAGATGCACCGTGGGTTCGGCGACGGGCTGACCTGGACCCTCGCCCGCACCGACCATCCGAACGCCGACACAGAGCAGGCCGCCAGCGCGCTGTTGCACTGCGTGGCGCGCTCGACGGACCCCGATGCGGTCGGGCGCAACTTCTCCAACGCGGCGATCGAGCTGGCACTGGCCAGCTACCCGGGGTTCACCGTGACCGCGCCACCGGCGAAGGCGTCGCCCTACGGGGTCTTCACCGCCGCGTACCTGCCCCAGGAGGACGTGCCCCACGACGTGGTCCTCGCCGACGGCGAGCGGATCCCGATCCCCCCGCCCGAGCGCACAGCCGCGCTCACCGGTGCCGACGAGCCCACGGAAACCGACCTCGTCGGCGCGCCGCCCCCACCCACCCCGGCACGATCCGCCCCGTTGGGCTCGGTCGCCGGTGCCCGCAGCGGCGACAAGGGCGGGTCGGCGAACCTCGGGGTGTGGGCCCGCACCCCGGCCGGATTCGTGTGGTTGCACGACACGCTCACCGTCGAGCGGCTCGCCGAGCTGCTGCCCGAGACCGCTGAGCTGGCGTGACACGTCACGTGTTCGCCAACATCGGCGCGCTGAACTTCGTGGTCGAGGGCCTGCTGGGCGAGGGCGTGTCGTCGAACCACCGCTTCGACCCGCAGGCGAAGGCGCTCGGGGAGTGGCTGCGCTCACGCCACCTGGACATCCCCGAGGCCCTGCTGTGACCCGGGCGGCGGGCTTGGACCGACCGGCGGGCTGGGACCCGAGGCCCGCTTTGACAAGTGCCGGGTCGACCTGGGAGTCGCCGTGGTGAACGACCCCTTCGAGACGCCCGAGCGCCTGGCGCTGCGCCGGATGGTGCGGCGCTTCGCCACCGAGGAGCTCGCCCCCAACATCGAGCAGTGGGAGCGCGACGGCGAGCTGCCGCGCTCGCTGCACCGACGCGCCGGGGAGCTCGGCCTGCTCGGGCTGCCGTTCCCGGCGGAGGTCGGTGGCGGCGACGGCACCGCGGCCGACCTGGTGGTGGTCTGCGAGGAGCTCCACAACGCCGGAACCGGGGGCGGCCTGTGCGCGTCGCTGTTCACCTGTGGGATCGCGCTCCCCCACATCGCCGCCGCCGGCGACGCCGCCCAGATAGACCGTTGGGTGAGACCCACCCTCGCCGGTAAGATGATCGGCTCGCTCGCCATAACCGAGCCCGACGCGGGCTCGGACGTGGCCGGGTTGCGCACCACCGCTCAGCGCGACGGCGACCACTACGTGGTCAACGGCGCCAAGACCTTCATCACCTCGGGCGTGCGGGCCGACTTCGTGACAACCGCGGTGCGCACCGGCGGACCCGGCGCGCACGGCCTGTCGCTGCTGGTGATCGACAAGGGCACCCCCGGTTCACCGTCACTCGCCGGCTCGACAAGATGGGGTGGCTGTGCTCCGACACCGCCGAGCTGTCGTTCGTGGACTGCCGGGTGCCGGTGGAGAACCTGGTGGGCGAGGAGAACACCGGCTTCGTGCAGATCGCCCAGAACTTCGTGACCGAGCGCCTCTTCCTGGCGGCGCAGGCGTACTCGACCGCACAGCGGGCACTCGAGCTCACCGTCGAGTGGTGCCGTGCCCGCGAGACATTCGGCCGTCCGCTGATCAGCCGCCAGACCGTGCAGCACACGCTCGCGGAGATGGCCCGTCGCATCGACGTGGCACGTGTGTACACCCGCGCCCTGGCGCTGCGCTACGACGCCGGCGAGGAGGACCTGGTGACCACGGTGGCGTTCGCGAAGAACACCGCGGTCGAAGCGGGCGAGTGGGTGGTCGACCAGGCCGTGCAGCTCCACGGCGGCATGGGCTACATGCGCGAGTGCGAGGTGGAGCGCCACTACCGCGACATGCGGATCCTCGGCATCGGAGGGGACCAACGAGATCATGACCGGCCTGGCGGCGAAGCTGCTGGGCTTCACCTGAGCGCACCGACGAGCAACCCAGACACAGCGAGCAACCCAGCGAGACCCGAGACCACGGAGCAACCATGGACTTCCACCGAATCCGACGAACAGGCGAGCCTGCGGGCGGCTGTGGCGAAGCTCGCCGCCGGCTACGGCCCGGACTACTCCATTCCGAAGGCGCGGCGCAACGAGCCGCTGGCGGAAGCTGTGGTCCGAGGCCGGCTCGCTGGGCTACCTGGGGGGTGAACCTGCCGGTCGAGTTCGGCGGAGGGGCCAGGGGATGTACGAGCTGTCGCTGGTCGAAGAGGAGCTCTCCGCGGCCGGTTGCGGGCTGTTGATGATGGTGGTGTCACAGGCGATCTGCGGCACCGTGATGCGCGCTACGGCACCGACGAGCAGCGGTCGCGCTGGCTGCCCGGCCTGGCCGACGGGTCCGAGATCATGGCGTTCGCCATCACCGAGGCCGACGCGGGGTCGAACTCGCACCGCATCACCACCACGGCGAGCCGTGACGGGTCCGACTGGGTGCTCAACGGCAACAAGACGTTCATCTCGGGCATCGAGTCGGCGCAGAACATCCTGGTGGTGGCCCGCACCGAGGACGCCAGGACCGGCACCCTCAAGCCGGTGCTGATGGTGGTGCCGGTGGACAGCGACGGGTTGGACTCAGCGCGCATCGAGATGGACCTGATGCTGCCCGAGAGCCAGTGGTCGTTGTTCTTCGACGACCTGCGCCTGCCCGGCGACGCGCTCGTGGGCGAGGAGGACGCCGCCATCTCGCAGCTGTTCGCGGGGTTGAACCCCGAGCGGATCATGGCCTCCGCGGCGGCCCTCGGTCAGGCGCGCTTCGCGCTCGACCGCGCCTGCGCGTACGCGAAGGAGCGCAGCGTGTGGCGCGGCGAGCCGATCGGGACACACCAGGGGGTGGCCCATCCGCTGGCGCAGTCCTACATCGACGTGGAGCTGGCGAAGCTGATGATGCAGAAGGCGGCCACGCTCTACGACAGCGGCGACGACGTGGGCGCCGGCGCCGCCGCGAACATCGCCAAGTACGCGGCCGCCGAGGCAGTGGCCGTGGCGGTGGACCGGGCGATCCAGACCCACGGCGGCAACGGCCTCACCGTGGAGTACGGCCTCGCAGCGATGCTCGGCAACTCCCGGCTGTCGCGGGTGGCCCCGGTGAGCCGCGAGATGATCCTGAACTTCGTGGCGCAGCACAACCTCGGCCTTCCGAAGTCGTACTGAGCGGGGGGACATCGCCGATGCCGGTGCCCGCAGATGCTGCGCCTGGCCAGGTTGGTGCCGCACCCAAGCAGGGCAGGGCGCGTGCCACCAAGGCGAAGCTCCTCGACGCCGCGGTGTCGTGCCTGGCCGAGCAGGGCTGGTCGGCGACCACCGTCGCGGTGGTTGCGCACGCGCCGGGGTGTCGAGAGGTGCGGTGCAGTACCACTTCCCCACCCGTGAGGACCTGGTGCTCGCCGCGGTGGAGCAGATGGCCGACCAGCGCGCAGCCGAGGCACGTGCGCGCCTGGTGGCCCACGGCGACACCGGCCTGAGCGCCGAGCAGGTGGTGCGCGACGTGGTCGACATCTACTCCGGCGAGCTGTTCCGGGCCGCGCTGGCGTTGTGGCTGGCGGCAGTGTCCGAACCGGCGTTGCGTGAGCGGGTGCGTCGCCTCGAGGCCAGGATCTCCAGGGACGCTCACCGGATGGTGGTCGAGGCGCTCGGTGCCGACGAGAGCGTGCCCGGGGTGCGCGAGGCCATACAGGTGACCCTCGACTGGGCCCGCGGGCTGGGCCTCGCGGGTCTGCTCACCGACGACCGGGCGCCGCAGGGAGCCGTCGGTCGCATACTGGGGGCGGTTCCTGCAACGCGCGGTGGCCGGCGACAGCGTGTGAGTGGATCCGCACGGTTCGGCAGCGGGATCGCCGCGTTCGGGTCGGTCGAACTGCCCGCTGGCTTGCTACGCGACCGCGTGGCCTCGCCGGCGCGCACAGCGTGGACGGCGCGGGTTGCGCTCAGCGGTGGCCGCGCACGGTCACGCCGGGGAGGTCGTTGAACGCCGAACCGTCCGCGGTGACTACCGTTCGCTTCGATGCTCGTGCGGTGGCCGCGATGATCAGATCGTGCGCTCCCCTCGGATGCCCCGACTCACGAACCGCTGTCAGCAGACTGGCGTGCTCGGCCGCGACCGAGCGGTCGTAGTCGAGGATCGGGATGGAGTCGCACACGTCCGACAGGAACTCCTGCCGACGATCTCGTGTGTGACCCGACGCGAGATGCACACCGACGCTCAACTCCGCGACGGTTATCGCCGCGATGGCGACGTCGTCGTCGTCGCCGATCAACTCGCCCAGTTCGATCACGCCACGTTCCGCGTCGATCATGAACGTGGTGTCCAGCAGCAGCAGGCTCATCCGGGCCCCTACCCGGCTGCCTTCTCACGCCGTTCGATCATGAGCAGTCCCCGCGTCTCGGCGAGTTGCGTGGCCCAAGTCGGATCCGGTGGATGGCGCCGCAGAAGACTCTTCGCGTCGGCTCCGCGACCTCTGGTCACGGGCTCGATCTGGGCGACGGCCCGGCCGTGCCGGATGATCGTGTATCGCTCACCGTCGTGCTCGACGGAGTCGAGTAGGTCCGCGAACCGTCGTGCTGCATCGGTGGCCGTCACTTCCGACATGAGATCAGATTATCTGATTTTACCTGACTCGGCAACCGGGCGCGGCTCTCACAGCGACCGGGAGATGATCTCCTTCATGATCTCGTTCGCGCCGCCGTAGATCTTCTGCACCCGTGAGTCCACGAAGAGCTGCGAGATCGGGTACTCACGCATGTACCCGTAGCCGCCGAAGAGCTGCAGGCACCGGTCGGCCACCTCGCACTGCTGTTCGGTGAGCCACAGCTTGGCCTTGGCAGCCCCGCCGATGTCGAGCTCGCCCCGAAGGTGCTTCGCTGTCGCCACGCAGTCGTCCAGGTACGCGGACGCTCGCGAAGCGATCACCGCCATGACGCGTGGTGGAACCAGCGACCTGATACCTACAGAGGTAAGTCGCCTACCGGCGCGGTAGTTCAGAGCGTCGAGCTTCCCATAGAGCCAGTTCGCCCTCCGGAGCAGCCGCTGCTTGGAACCTCCCCTGTGACCCACGTTCTCGATGAAATCGGAATACGAGTGGGCGCCGTCATGGGTCATGAAGACCTCGAGGTCTCGGAGAAGCTGATCTCGATCATCCGACAGGATCCGCTGCTGGGTCGACCCCACAAGGGCGCCACCGGAGAACTTGTGATGCCCGAACAGCCTCCGTTCGACTCCGGCCTCTTCAACGATCCGACGCGGAATGGGCCGGTCGTAACGCCCTCCGATGCTCCAGGGTGCCATCTCCGGAGGAGTTCGCGATCATGTGCAACGACGGCTGGGCTGTGTGGCCGATGTACGGGATTGCACAGACCGCGTACCCGACGCGAAGACGATGCTCGGATAGTCCCTGCCCGCACGTGTCACCGCGGACGATATCGCCGTGATACGCGCGGAAGTGGCCCTTGGTCCATGCTGCATCTCCGGCGTGACCGACGAAGAGCAGGCGACCGGCCAGGTGTGGCTCGAGGGCCAACAGCGGCATGTCGATGAAGTCAGTGGACGCCGCCGCAATCTCCGCGTCAGGCAGATCCGTTCGTCCACGCCAGGTGTCTCGCTCCACCTCGATGAGATCCAAGTCGAGTTGAGAAGCTGATCTCCCCGGGGTAGTCGAGCAGAGCACCGCCCTCTGCGTTCGTGGACCGCCGCAGCATCGTGATGGCCGAACGAACATCCAGGGATCGAAGCACGGCCGCGCGCTCGAGTCGTAGCCAGTGAGAGAGCCACGGCGGCTCAAAGGACAACGGTCGCCGGGCGAGCGGGCATTGTGAAGCAGCGCACTCACCACTCGCACACTGGATGTGAACGCAGGCTCGATGGGGTGCTGCTGCACCGTGACCGTACGATCCGTTCCGACGTGAGCGACCTCGTCCCACACGGCGCGTACCGTTCGGCCGCGCCTGGTCCTGAAGGTCCATGGACGGTGTCGACTCCGGATGGATCGATCCGCACGAGATAGGCCAGTTGCGGCATGTCATGCGCAACGGTGAGCCGCGCCTTCGACATGTCACGCTCCTGTCCCACGAAAGCCGGGTCCCTCGGTGTCTTCCATTCAGGTTGCACGGGGCTCATCCCTGTTCCTCACCCGGGATGCCGACCCTTGAACCCGCGGCCAGTACCGGAGAACCCGGCAGCAGCCTGATCAGCCCACGGGCCCCGCAGACACGCCCTGAAGCCCCGTGACACGGCGGGATCAGCCGCGGGTATCGCCGCTGCCTGGCAGGCGCCGACACCTTCGGCGATGTGTCGCAGTTCGGTGGACCGATCGCTACCGTAGGTGTGTCTACAACGGGGGTCACGGTCCATCACCTTGATGGGGTCACTTCGGATGATGGTGAGGAGTGCGCCCGGCGCGCCCTTCGCGGCAAGCCGTGACCGCGGAGGCGAGATGGCCAAGACAGAAGCGCTACCCCACGGGACCCGGGCGTCGGGCATCACGGAGAGGCTCGTTCACGGCGCGGGTGTCCACCCGAAGAGGGGCGTGGGAGACCCCGCACCACTCCACGTAGGTGTGGCGCGCCGACAGCCAGTTCCTGAGCGCTGGGAGGAGCGGGCCGCTGCGTTCGGCCTGCCAGGGAAAGTGGATGCGTTCAGAGGAGGCATCGTCGCCGTAGTCGGGGGGGCGTCCACCGCGACACCGCCACGGGAGCACCATCCCAGAGCATCGCTCGACCCGTCGACCCTGCCGCCGTATCGTCAACGGCCGGGGACGATCGGTTCACCACCGATACCACGCCCGCGACAACCGCCCAGACCCGCGAAGCAGATCAGTGGCCTGGTCGGAGGACTGAGCGATATGAGCACAACACGATCACGTTTGGCGCAGCTTCGGGAGGCCCTCTCCCAAGGAGGCCCTCCGGCTGCTGTTCCGCAAGGCCATCTACCGCAAGGTGCTCATCGGCGAGTTCGGCACTCGTGCCCGTGACAGCGTCGCTCCCGAAATCGCCCATGGCTTGGAGATCGGGTTCCTGGACCGTTCCGAGTGGGATCGCGCACTCGAGAACAACCCGTACCTCGGGTGAGACGGACCTTGCACGCTTTCGCAACCAGGAGGCCACCTGCATCGTCGCCTGTGACGGACCAAGGATCGCTGCGAGCACATGGATGCTCCAGGGCGACGTGTACATCGGCGAGTTGTTCCGGACCATTCAGGTCCCCGACAACCAGCACTTCTCGTGTCGCTCGTTCGTGGATCCCGACTACCGCGGGATGGCTCTGATGGGCCACATGGTGCACCACTACTCGGGATCCGTTCATCCCGACGATCTCGTGTGGGGGTTGATCTTCCACTGGAACGTCGCATCGGTGCGAACCTTCGAACGAATCGGGTGGCGACATCTTGGCGACTACTGGACGATCTTCCTGTTCGGGCTCAGGATCCACCGCGAGCGACACTTCCCACCCGGTGCGCCGACCACCCTCTCGAGTCCCGGTCGCAGATGACGGCGTCATCCGATCAACGTTCATCGGATCGACCGGCATGCGTTCTCCTTGCCGAGGAGGTCTGGGGGGCCACGTTGCAGGCAATGCGATCCCTGGGGCGATCCGGGGTTGATGTGTACGTTGCCACTGCCGGTGAGGGGTCGGCGATCTACCGCCATAGCCGGCATTGCAAAGGGGCACTCGACGTTCTCACATCGGACCCCGAGGAGTTCCGGCAGGCTCCTGTGCAATTGGGTCGATGAGCTGATCCCCGCAGATCGACTGGTCGTGGTCATCCCGCTCAGCGATCGCCTCGTCGAGTATCTGCACCGACAACGATCCGGGTTCCCGCCGCGATTCCGCCTCGCCATTCCATCGGCAGAGCTGGCCGATGACCTCCTGGACAAGTCCCAATCGTTGCGCATCGCGCAGCAGGCCGGTCTGGACGTACCCGACTGGGTCGAAGTCACCTCGATCGACGGGATCGAGGCGGCCACGACCCTCGACTACCCCGTGGTGGTCCGTCCAACGAGTTGGTCTAGCACAGGCGATCACTACTTCAAGGTGATGGTCTGCAAAGACCAGAGGGAGCTCGAGGTTGTCCTCACCGAGTCGCTCCAACGCGGAGCCCGCCTGATCGCGCAACGATACATCGACGCCCCCGACGACGCCGTCGAGTTCGCGATCACGTGGCGCAACGGCGACGGGTCGTGCACCGTCACCTGCACAGGGCGAAAGAGACGCCAGTCCGCACCCGAAGGGGGCGTCATGGCGTGGGGTGAGGCGACAGCGCTTCCCGACGTCGCCGACAGAGCGCGTCGTTTCCTGGAAGCAACCGGTTTCACAGGGCCAGGTGGCATCGAGTTCATCCGTCATGACGGCCGGCTGTGGTTCATCGAGTTCAACCCTCGACTTGAGGCCATCCATTTCCTGGCCGCGGCGGCAGGACTCGATACCGTCGTCATGACCTACCGCGAGCAGGCGCTCGGGGAAGCACCCCAACATCCGCCTCTTCAACGTGATGCTGCCGGGTGGGTGGGAGCAGCGTGGCTCAACCGGCTCGTCTCCCGGCCAGGTGATTGGCGCCTGGCAGCGAGCGACCGGGTCGCGTTCGCGCGCAGCGAGAACCGGATCAAGGCGGTCGTGGACTTCCGAGACCCTCTCCCATCGGTCGCTCTGACATTCAGGCTCATCAGCCGCGCGGTGCTTTCTTCACATGCGGGCGCCGGGCGATGAAGATCCTCCACGTGATCGATGCCCTGGGGGTTGGAGGTGGAGCCGAACACTCACTCGCCGCGATGTTGCCGTTGCTCCGGGACCGGGGCATCGAATCGAGCGTGGCCTGTCTCATCCCTCGTGTCGGCGGTCTGCAGGCGCAACTCAGCGATGCGGGCTTCGACGTGGAGGTGCTGGATTCCGGCACATGGTCTGGCTGGATCCGTTCTCTGAGGCGCAAGATCCGCTCCGAACAACCGGACATCGTCCATGCGACACTGTTCAACTCATGCCTTGTGACCCGGCTCGCATGTGTCGGATTGCCGGTCCACCAGATCAACAGCCTCGTCAACACCTCCTATGACCCTGTGCGCCTCAACGAGCTGAAGATCGCTCCATGGAAGCTGCGGGCGATGCGGACCATCGACGGGTTGACCGCTCGGCACCTCGGAGAACGCTTCCATGCGATCACCGATGTCGTGGCCCGCGAGGCAACCGACGTGCTGAGGATCGACGAGAGTCTCATCACCGTCATCCCGCGGGTCGCAACGCGGGGGCGTTCGGTGGACCCTCGACACAGCGCCGCACGCAGGTACGCGCCGGACTCGGCATCATGGAGGACACCCAGATCGTGTTCAACATGGGTCGGCAGGATGCGCAGAAGGCTCATGTCGATCTGATCCGGGCGTTCGCCGGGGTTGTCGAGGAACATCCACGCGCGCTCCTACTCATCGCTGGGCGCGAGGGCGACGCCACACAGCAGATCCGACAAGCCCTGTCGGAGACCGGCATCGGTGATTCGGTGCAGTTCCTCGGGCATCGGACCGACATCGCCGACCTGCTCGCTGCCGCCGATGTGTTCGTCTACCCATCCAGATACGAGGGACTCGGTGGAGCCCTGATCGAAGCCATGGCAGTCGGCGTTCCGATCATCGGGTCCGACGCACCAGCCATCTCCGAAGTGCTGGGGCACGGGCGCTACGGCGTGATCGTAGAGCGCGGGGACGTGGCGGCACTGGGACGTGCCATCGTCGAGCTCCTGTCGGACGACGAACATCGGCTGTCGCTTCGTGAGTTGGGTCGAATGCGATTCATGGAACGCTACGAACTCTCACTTGTGATCGACCAGACCTTCGACCTCTACCGCCAGACCCTCGGCCGGTAGCACGCTGAGACTGACCAGTGAGGGCCCCATGCGATCAGGCGTGCGCTCTCACAGCGACCGGGAGATGATCTCCTTCATGATCTCGTTCGCGCCGCCGTAGATCTTCTGCACCCGTGAGTCCACGAAGAGCTGCGAGATCGGGTACTCACGCATGTACCCGTAGCCGCCGAAGAGCTGCAGGCACCGGTCGGCCACCTCGCACTGCTGTTCGGTGAGCCACAGCTTGGCCTTGGCGGCCCCGCCGATGTCGAGCTCGCCCCGAAGGTGCTTCGCCACGCAGTCGTCCAGGTACGCCCACGCCACCGTGGCGACCGTGTCGCATTCGGCGAGCACGAACCTGCTGTTCTGGAACTCGAAGATCGGCCGCCCGAACGCCTCACGGTCCTTCGCGTACTCCACGGCGAGCGCCACGGACTTCTCGATCGCCGCGGCAGCCACCACCGCTATCAGCAACCGCTCCTGGGGGAGCTGCTGCATCAGCTGGACGAACCCCTCGCCCTCGGCATCGCCGAGCAGGTTGGAGCGCGGCACGCGGACGTCGTCGAAGAACAGCTCGCAGGTGTCCTGGCCGTGCATGCCGATCTTCTCGAGGTTCCTGCCCCGGGAGAACCCGGCGAGCCCGTCGGTCTCCACACCGATCAACGAGACCCCCGCGGCTCCTCGCCGGTGTCGGTCTTGGCGACCACGATCACCAGGTCGGCCTGCAATCCGTTGGAGATGAACGTCTTGGATCCGTTGACCACGTACTCGTCGCCGTCGGTGTCGGCCCTGGTGGCCACTGCCTGGAGGTCCGAGCCCGTTCCCGGCTCGGTCATCGCGATCGCCCCGACCATCTCGCCGGATGCCAGCTTCGGCAACCAGGTCGACTTCTGCTCCTCCGGTGCCGTACGCGAGCACGTAGTGGGCCACGATCCCGCTGTGCACCGCGAGGCCGAGGCTCCCTGCCAGCGCCCTCACCTGCTCTACGAGGACCGCCGCCTCATGGCCGAAGTTGCCCCCTCCCCGCCGTAGCGCTCGGGGATCGACATGCACAGCAGGCCGATCTCGCCCGCTCGGTTCCAGATCCCCGGTCCACGTGCTGCTGGTCGCCCACGCCCGCTCGTTGGGAGCGCACTCGTTCTCGAAGAACGCACGGGCCAGTGCGGCCACGTGATCGGTCTCTTCGTCCATCCAGGGGGAGCGGTGCGGTGCCATCGCACGAAGCTAGCGAATCGCTCCGTACCCGCGGGTCCTGCGCAGGTCATGATCCTGCGGTTGGATGCGGCGGTTCCAGTTGGCCGGAGCCTGCATCCTCCGCTCCAGAGCCGCATCCACCGGCTCACGCAGGTCGATGCACTTCTCGTTTCGGTACGGATCGGCGATGCGCGCATCGGCGGGGCTCATCGAGGGCACATCGACCGAGAAGATGAGTGGATGCCCCGAGCTGACCGGTGCCTCGTCGGGCGAGAAGAGGACCTCGTTCATCTTCTCCCCCGGGCGCAGGCCGGTGTAGACGATCTCGACGTGCTTGCCGGATTCGGCGACGAGGCGGTGCGCCAGATCGGATATCCGCACCGGCTCGCCCATGTCGAGCACCAACACCCGGCCATCCTCCTCGTCCAGGGTTCCCGCCTGGATCACCAGCTCACACGCCTCTGGGATCGTCATGAAGAACCTGGTGACATCGGGGTGGGTGACCGTCACCGGTCCGCCGCGCTCGATCTGCGCACGGAACAGCGGCAGGACCGAACCACGACTGCCCAACACGTTGCCGAAACGGACTGACAGGTAGGTTCCGTCGTTGTGCTTGCCCGTGAAAGAGGTGAGCCGCTCCGCCACCCGCTTGGTGTGCCCAAGCACCGAGGTTGCGTCAGCCGCCTTGTCCGTCGACACGTTCACGAACCGATCCACGCCGTGCTTCACGGCCAGCTCGAGGAGGTTCTGAGTGCCCCACACGTTGGTCTTCCAGCCCTCCTCGCCGTGCATCTCCAGCAGCGGGAGGTGCTTGAGCGCAACCGCGTGGAACACCACATCAGGGCGGTGCTCGTCGAAGATCTCGGCGAGGCGCTTGCGGTCCCTGATGTCGCAGATCACCAGGTTCCGGCTGTCGAGCAACCCCTGACCCTCTATGGACACCTGCACCGCCTGCAAAGCGGACTCGTCACGTTCGAGCATCACGAGTGAACCAGGTGAGTAGCGGCTGATCTGACGGCACAGCTCGGACCCGATCGATCCTCCTGCCCCGGTCACCAGCACCGTCCTGCCGGTCAGGTAAGTGCGCAACCGAATCTGAATCCAGGCTCAGCTCGTGTCGTCCCAACAGGTCGGCCTCGGTCAGCGGGCGGATGTCCGCCACCCCCGGAGTGACTCCGAACAGCTCCTCGACCGACGGGAGGATGAGGGAGTTCATCCCCAGGAGATCCGCACGCGCCACGATGTCTCGGACCGTCTCGGCATCGGCTGACGGGATCGCGATCACCAACGTCGTCGCACCCGTGGCGTCCACGACGTCGCCCAACGCTTCGCAGGTGCCGCACACCCGCACACCTGAGGCGGAGGTTGCGCAGCTTCCGGGTCGTCGTCGAGCAACGCGACCGGATGGAACGGACCAGACTTCAGCATCGCTGTCACGGTCTGAAGACCACCTTCCCCGGCGCCCATGACGATCACCGGTTCGCGGTCAAACCCTGTCGCCCGGGTCCAGTGGTCGAGCAAGAGGCGCCAGACGAGGCGGACACCGCTCATGACAGCGATCGCCAAGAACCCGGCGACTATCGACGCGCTCACCAGGATGGCGTGATCCAAGACAGGCATGATGTTGGCCATCGTGACCACCACGGTGACAACAGCGACGACCCGCAGCGTCGCCGCGATCTCCTCGAAGCTGCCGTAGCGCCAGCGATGCACGTACAGCCCGGCGGCCGTCCCCGACGACCTGCAGCAGGGCTGCTGTTGTCGCCACCAGAAGCACACCTTCGATGTCCACCTTCGAGAGGTTCATCTCGTAGCGCAGATAGGTTGCCGCGAAGACCGCTATGAACCACGCAGATGCATCGAACAGCGCTTGCATCCCGAAGCGCAGTCGCCAGAAACCCTTCGTTGCGCCCTGTTCGCCCCCAACCAGCACAACAACCTCCAAGACAACGTCGCCAGAACCAATCCTTCCCTCACCCATTCGCCGATGCCATTGTGGCACCTCGCAATCGGTTTTCCTAGAGCAAATCGCGGAATCACTCCGAACGGGCCAACGGCTCGAGTGTGGCATGGGAAATCACCCCCGCTAGCGTGGAACACCACCGGTCGGCGAAGACCGGTGCTGTACATGGAGGGTGACCATGAAGGTCGTGATAACCGGTGGAGCCGGTTTCATCGGGGCGAACCTCTCCCGGCGCCTCGCGGCCGACGAGGGCATCGACGAGGTGGTGGCCCTCGACGACCTCTCGACTGGTTTCCGCGAGAACCTGGACGGGTCGAAGGCCACCTTCGTGGAGGGCACGATCCTCGACACCGACGCCCTCGATGCTGTGACAAGCGACGCCGATGCGATCGTGCACCTGGGAGCACGCCCGTCGGTCCCGCGTTCGATCAAAGGACCCCGTGGCGTCTCACGATGCCAACGCGTCCGGAACCCTCAACGTGCTCGAGGCAGCACGCCGGAGCGGGAACATCCACGTGGTGGTCGCATCCTCGTCTTCGGTCTACGGCGCGAATCCGGCGCTTCCCAAGCACGAAGGCCTGGCCACCCGACCGATGAGCCCCTATGCGGCATCCAAGCTCGCCACGGAGTCCTATGCGCTCGCCTGGCAGGCCTCCTACGACCTTCCGACGCTTGCCTTCCGCTTCTTCAACGTCTTCGGTCCGCTGCAGGCCGCAGGGCACGCATACGCTGCGGTGATACCGGCGTTCGTGGATGCCGCACTGACGGACCGGCCGCTGCAGGTACACGGCGACGGCACCCAGTCGCGGGATTTCACCTACGTCGACACAGTCTGTGCGGTGATCGCCGATGCTGTGAAGCGCCGGGTGACGGATCCCGAGCCGGTCAACCTGGCCTTCGGGTCTCGCACCGACCTGCTGGAGGTGATCGCTCTCATCGAGGAGCTCCTGGGCCACGAGGTGAAGGTCGAGCACACCGATCCCCGACCTGGTGACGTTCCCCACTCCCAGGCCGCCAACGACCGCCTCATGGGCCTGTTCCCCGACATCGTGCCGGTCGAGCTGCGCACCGGGCTGGCGAACACGATCGACTGGTTCCGCTCGACGCGCGACGATCCTTCGAGGGGCTCCCGATGAGCAAAGGGAGCCGGCGTGCCGTGGTTGTCGGCCAGGGTTACGTGGGCCTGCCCCTGGCTATGAGGGCGGTGCTTGGCAGGCTACGAAGTGATCGCCTTCGAGGTGGACGACACCAAGGTCAACGCCCTCAACGCCGGCCTCTCCACGTCGAGGACATCACAGCCACCCAGGTTGCCGAGGCACTTGCCACCGGCCGCTACCGGGCCACCTCCGACCCAGCCGACCTCGCCGGATTCGACATCGCGGTCATATCGGTGCCCACCCCGATGGGCGAAGGCGTACCGGACCTGTCGTTCATCGAATCGGCAGCGCGGACCACCGCACCCCACGTCACCGTCGGCTCCACGGTGATCCTGGAATCGACGACCTATCCGGGGACCACCGAGGAGCTGGTCGGCCCGATCCTCGAGAGCGGCTCGGGCCTTCGCGCAGGCGCCGACTTCCACCTTGGCTACAGCCCGGAGCGCATCGACCCGGGAAACAGCACCTGGCGCCTCGAGAACACACCGAAGGTGGTCTCGGGGATCGATGAACGCTCGTTGGCCGCGGTCCAGGGGTTCTTCGACGACATCGTGGACACCACGGTGGCGGTCAAGGGCACCCGGGAGGCCGAGCTGACGAAGCTCCTCGAGAACACCTTCCGTCATGTGAACATCGCCCTGGTCAACGAACTCGCGATGTTCGCCCGCACCTGGGCATCGACATCTGGGAGGCCATCGACGCCGCCTCGACCAAGCCGTTCGGGTACATGCGCTTCACTCCTGGGCCGGGTGTCGGCGGGCACTGCCTGCCCATCGACCCGTCGTACCTGTCATGGCAGGTGGAACGTTCCCTCGGCCAGACGTTCCGGTTCGTGGAACTGGCCAACGACGTCAACCAGCACATGCCCGACTACGTCGTGCGGCGCGTCCAGGCCATGCTCAACGACCAGGCGAAGGCGGTCAACGGCTCGACGCTGCTCGTGTACGGGTTGGCCTACAAGGCCAACACCAGCGACGCCCGCGAGACCCCGTCACGACCCGTGATCACGCAACTGCAGGACCTCGGGGCATCGGTGCTGCTGGCCGAGCCGCATGTGGCCGAGACGCAGTTCCCCGCCGGCGTGGAGCATGTCGGCGGAGGACCAGCGGACCTGGAGCGCTGCGACATGGCGCTCTACCTGGTCGACCACGGCGACTTCGACCGTGCGCAGATAGCCGGAGCGGGAATCCCGGTTCTGGACTGTCGCCGTGCCCTCGACGGCGAGACGGTCCAGCGACTGTGAGCCCCATGTTCGACTTCCGCCGGGGCGGACCCACACCGGTGATCGTCCGCAGTGGCACCACCGACAACGGTCGGGTGCACCGGTGAGCGTGCTCGGCCGGCTCGTGGCTCCGGCACGCACCTCCGTCAAGGCGGCGGCAGCAGGGCTGGACGCGCTACATCGACCCACCGGCGGCATCACGATCCTGATCTACCACCGCGGGGCGCCGGCGCGGGTGGCCAGATGGACCTCGCACCGGCCTCGTTCGACGAACAGCTCCGCTGGCTCGTCGACAACCACGCCGTGATCACGCTCGACGACGCACTCGACCGCCTTGGTGCCGGCAACGGCAACGACGACAGGTGCAGAGCAGGGCGAGCCGGCCGGAGAGCGATCGTACTGACCTTCGACGACGGCACCACCGACTGGGTCGACAACGTGCTGCCCGCCCTCGAGCAGCACCGTGCACCTGCGACGTTCTACGTCGCGACCTCTTTCGTCGAGGACCAGGTCACCATGCCGGGCGGCGGCCGTCCCATCTCCTGGGCGGGACTCCGCGAGCTGGCCGGCTCGGAGCTGACCACGATCGGTTCGCACACGCACCGACACATGCTGTTGGACCGCCTCGACCGCCACACGGTCGCCGAAGAGCTCGACCGTTCAGTCGACCTGCTCGGTGAGCACCTGGGTGTTCACACAGAGCACTTCGCCTACCCGAAGGCAGTGGCCGGTTCACCCACCGCCGAGGGCAGCGGTACGGCAGCGGTTCCGTTCAGCGGTCCTGGCGGGCACGAGGCCGAATCCGGTCGGCACGGATCCTCACAGGTTGCACCGCTCCCCGATCCAGGCTGCCGACACCACCGCGTGGTTCCGCCGCAAGGCGCTCGGTGGGATGCACGGCGAGGACGACCTGCGCCGCCTCGCCAACCGCGTGCGGTACCGAAGGCTCGACTCGTGACCCACCCCGGCACCGGCGAGACGGCCCGGCGCCTCCGGTTGGTGCACGTGACGACCACCGACATCAGCCTGGAGCTCCTGCTCGGACCTCAGCTCGAGGCGTTCGCCGACGCAGGGTACGAGGTGATCGGCGTGAGTGCGCCCGGCGAGTTCGTCGAGGCGATCAGGGCACGGGGATCGACCACGTGCCGCTTCGCAATGCCACACGTTCGATGGATCCGCGCGCGGACCTGATGGCGATCGGCGAGCTGCACGGCCTGTTCCGCCGCATCAGGCCGGACGTCGTGCACACGCAAACCCGAAGCCCGGTCTCTACGGACGGATCGCAGCGGGG
Source organism: Microthrixaceae bacterium (assembly GCA_027493675.1). Lineage (GTDB taxonomy): Bacteria > Actinomycetota > Acidimicrobiia > Acidimicrobiales > Microtrichaceae > JAMLGJ01. The sequence goes on from JAOSKI010000003.1 coordinate 221,071, forward strand.
TCGGCCCGTGTGCCTGTGGTCGTCAACACCGTCCACGGGCTCTATGCCCTCCCCGACGACCATTGAGAGGAAGAAGGCGGTCGTGTACTCCCCTCGAGCGCCTGGCGTCGGTCTTCTCCGACGCGGAGCTCGTCCAGAACCCCGAGGACCTGGTGACCCTGCGGCAGGTGCTGCGGGAACCGAAGTCGAAGCTCACGTTGTTGGGCAACGGCGTGGACCTCGAGCGGTTCGGCCTGGACCGCTTCGACGACCACGCTGATGCAGCCGCCATACGTCGGCGCATCCGTGACGAGATCGGCGCCGGAGACGACACCGTCGTGGTCGGTGCGGTGGGGGAGGCTCGTGCAGGAGAAAGGCTACACCGAGTTGTTCGAGGCGTGGGAGGTGCTGCGCCGCGCCCATCCCGCAGCGATGCTGGTGATCGCCGGACCCACCGATGCCGCCAAGGCGGATGCGCTGCCAGAGGGGACCATCGAGACGGCGCAGCATTCAGGTGTGAGGTTCCTGGGCATGCGCGACGACGTGGAGGACCTCTACCTCGGATTCGACCTCTACGTGCTCGCGTCGCACCGCGAGGGATTCCCGCGCTCCGCCATGGAGGCTGCAGCATCCGGCCTTCCGATCGTGGCAACCGACATCCGCGGTTGTCGCCAGGTGGTGGACCACGATCGCAACGGCCTGCTCGTACCGGTGAGGTCCGCCCGAGCGCTGGAGGCGGCGATCGCCCGCCTCGTTGGCGACGCCGGCCTACGGCAGGACATGGCAGAGGCCGCTGTGACGAAGGCGCGTGAGGACTTCGATCAACAGCGTGTGATCGAACGCACCCTTGCGACCTACGCGCGCCTGCTGGTTGCAACGGGCACCACACCGCCGCAGCCGGTGAGCAGTTGACACGGCGATGGATCCGGTGCCGTCGATCCCGAGCCGAGACGACGACCCTGCTCTGCGTTCACCTGGCGACACACCTCCGGCACGGATCCTGTTCGTCTGCACCGCGAACAGGATTCGCTCACCGTTCGCCGCGGCAGTTGCACGCCGGCTGATCGCAGAACACGACCTGCCTATCGAAGCCTCCTCCGCGGGCCTTGACGAAGGCGGCCTGCCCGCCATGGACCGGATGGTGAGGGTTGCCCGGGAGTGGGACATCGACCTTGCAGACCACGAGAGCCGGCAGGCCACCACGGAGTTGATCGAGTCCTCGAACCTGACGATCGCCATGACCGGATCACATGTGGTCGACCTCACGAGCGAGTTCCCCTCTGCGCTGAGCCGCCTCGTCACCCTTCGTGAGGCAGCGGAGGCCACACAGGAGACAGGACCACCGGAGTGGAACGCGGCGGCCATCGCTGAGTGGAGCGCCCAGGTCACGCAACGTCCCCTCAGCGAGCTGCTGAGCGGCACGCTGGACGTGGCCGATCCCGTGGGGCGTTCCAAGCGTGTCCATCGGCGCACCGCTGCGCTCATCGAAGCGTTGGTCGGGCAACTCCTCGTCCCAGTGCCCGAAGCGGGCTGAGCGCCCCGATCACCGATCCCTTCGCGACCGACCTGCCCGTCGGGGAGGCCCGCCGGCGCGATGCGTGGAGGTCAGGATTCGGAACGGCTCACACGCAGCCGGGCTCGCCGACCCGAGAGTCGCGTGAGCGCGAAGCCCCCGAGTACCAGGGCGATCAGACCGGCCGCAACACGATGCGACATCGGCCCGCTGTCACCTGACGGCGGTGGGAGCGCGGCTGCGACCTTCGCGGCACGCACCTGCAGGCCTACCCTCAAGGAGATCACCGCGACGGTCGGGCACTGCTCAGAGGTGAGCTTCACGTTGTAGATCCCCGGGCTCACCGAACCAGGCACGGTACCGGTGATGGTGAAGGTGCCGTTGGAATCCACGGTCGCGGAGCCGAGCACCGGGCTCCCCGACGACATCAACGTGGCGGTGACGGTGTCACCCGGCACGCCGTTGCCGCTGATGGTCACCTGGCCGCCGGGATTGACCTGAGACGGGTTGGCGACGATGTTCGACGGCGTGTAGTCGTCGCACTCACCGCCCGGAATGCAGTCAGGCCCCGGGAAGTACTGCATGCTCGTGGTCAGGAACTGGAACGGGAACAGCGGTGGACCGTGCCAGGGACCCCACGGCGCGATCGTCGGCGGCGTGGCACCAGTCACGACATCGAACTGCGCAGGCTTGCAGTGCTTCGCGAAGGTGATGGTGGTGGTGCCCTGCTTGGAGATCGTGAAGGTCTGCTTCTGGTCGAGGGTCTGCGGCCACGCCCCGCCGTTGCTCGGCATCAGGTAGATCACGGCGTGCGCCGTAACCGTGTTGCACGGCCGCGCGATGGCCTTGATCACCAACACGAAGGACGTCGGAGTGCTCGTTACGGTGGGCCTAAGCGCCAAGGCCGAGGGAAGGCAGAACCACCCTGAAGGAACCGTGGTCTGGGTGATGGTGATGTCCGGAGACGAATCAGCGGTTCCCGTGACAGCGGCGTCGGCAGCGCCGACAGAAGGCGCGACGAAAGTCGCAGAAAATGCCGAAATCACTCCAATTAGGGCCAGCATCCCCAGCAGCCTTCGTCTCATCGATCACCCTCCGCCCGCCACTGTACAACAGCATCGGCTTCCTGCGACAACCTCGTGGTCCCACGACCACTCACAGCATCTTCAACCTCCGCCTCTGCCAGATTACCCGATGTGGGGCGCATGTCCACCAAAACCTCACCGGGGTTCACCAGCGGTTGACCCAGCCACATGAGCCTGTACTCGGGTCCCGGGTCCACTCGGCCACCCAGATCGAACACGACGTCGGTGTTGCCGCCGGGTGGTACAGCCACCCGCACGGAGTGGCGCCACAGGCCGTCCTCGAGCAGCGACTGGGGTGCCTGACCCACTCCGTCGACGGTGACCCGCTCGACGAGGAACGGCGTCAGCACGGTCAGGTCGGTCACGTTGGACCCCGGTGCAGCCACCGTCCTGCTGCCGCCGATGATCGGGTTCACCCCGCCTTCAGGGGCGCTGTTGCGCAACCTGACTGAAGCGACGCTGTCGACCGTTCCCGTGCGCGGATCCCAATCGATCGCGACCCGGGTCTGCCTGGTGAGGTACGAATCGATCTTCGAAGGGCCGGCGTTGCGGTTGAGCACCGCCAGCACGTCCCCCCGTCGGGTTCGGGAAGCTACGTGGGAGACCGAAGTGCTCCAGCATGTCACCGTCGTCGTCGTGGAGTGACTGGAGCCTGAAGTGACCGTTGCGCACCAGGGGCGAGAAGACGGCGCCGAGGCGGTCCGGGCTCGCGAGCTTGGTTGAGGTGAGCCGGTCGAACACCGTGCGGATGACCTCTTCGAGGGCGGCCGAGGAGACCTCCTCGGAATCGAACAACACGTACTGGTCGTGAGTCAGGAACTGAACCGCGTTGTCCTCGGTCAACTCGTAGCCGTCCAGGCCCGGCACCGCCACAGGCCCTGTGAGCCCGACGAGCGCTGCGAACGCCTCGGTGTCGGCTACACCACACCATCCACCGGGCGATCGAACCTCGCATCGAACAGTCCCGCTGCGAAGCCTGATGCCATGCCCAGGTCCGGCGTAGCTCCGAGGTTCTGGGGGAACCGCGCGGGATCCATCGTCGCGAAGGATGCCGGCAGGCCTTCGGACAGCTCTTCGGACACCTCCGGCATCGACAGGTCCAGTGGGCCTCCCACCTCCACGAGGTCGATCCTGCCGTTGTCTGCCACCACCTCCGCCCAGTTGCCGATGTGACCTCCCATGTCACGGGACTCGGCCGGGTTGCCGAACAGGAACAGGTAGCGGCGGACACCGTCGGCCCCGAGCATCGCCGGGAGCCCCCTCGACGGCAACCGCGGCGTTGTCCGCGTTGTTGGCCGTGATCCCAGGGCGCTCGTCGACCTGGGAGAGGCGTTCGGCGAGGGGGGCGAGGAGCCAGACCGAACCGGCCGAGGCGATCGTGGCCTGCGCATCGCCCAGCACGTCGGCTGCCTGGATGACACGTGGGGCCAGCGCATCGAGCGCCATGAGGTCAACCCCGCCGTCGTCGAGTTGCACCTCTTCGAACTCGGCACCCGACACCAGGTTGGCCCCTGCTTCGCTCAGGTCGACCCCGCACCGACTGCGCGCTGGATCGCCGCGAGGTTGGCACCCACCACCGGGAGCAGACGAGGCACCGATGCCCATGGCGAACCGATCGTTGCGTTCGCTGCATCGAAGGCATCGTTGGCCTCGGCGAACAACCGGCGGACTCGCTTCCCGCACCCGACTCGGCAGCGTCAACCGCGCGGTTGGTCAACTCGATGGCCGAATCGACCCTGCCCGACGCCATCACGCCGGCGATCACCGTGACCACCAGCGATACAGCCAGCACGATCAGCAGTGCCAGCGCTGCTCGCCGGACTGATCGGCGCGCGCCTGGCATCGCTCGCCGGTAACCCGAAGCCATGATCGGTGCCGTCGCCGCAACCGCCAACACGGTCTCGATCCCGGTGGGGCCGGGCACCGAGAGCCCCAGCGACACGAGTGCCACGGTTGCCCCCGTCACAGCGCCGACGGTGCGGTTCCGGGTGCGCGTCTCCACCTGGAGAACGCTCACCCCCGAGACAGGCAATCCCCAGCAGCAACAACGGCCAAGGAGCGGCGAGCGTGACCAACACCGAGCCGAGCACCAGGCCCACCTCCGGGCCCTCGATGCCGCAGACGCGACTACGGCGACGAAGAGCCCCCGCTCGAGGGCGTCGATCCAGGTTGTCGCCGTTGGCGCCGCGTCACTGACGAGCATCGCCATGATCGCTCCGACGACGACCACGACCGCAACCAGAGCGTGCTCGTTGCGATCCGCCGGTCGCCGTCTCGAGGAACCCGACGACGGCGCATCGCCGGTGGGTGGAGGGACGAGGCTCCCCACGTCCGGCGCGCCGTTGTCGGTCCCGTTCACAGCCATCGCCGCCGTCGAGGTGCCGAATGGCTTCCTGTGCTCGGTCACCCGGTCAGGATACCGGCGTCAGGCCGATTGGCACCGCAGCCTCGGTGGCGATCCGTCGGCACATAGGTCGATTGGCGTGACGATAGGTGAAATACCACATCGATCTGCGCATCCCGAGGTCGTACCGTTAGAATTCATGGCGACGGACTGGCACTCGGCACAAGGCACAAGGCACAAGGCACAAGGCGCGAGGCAGGCGGCAAGTAGGGAGAACGTCGATGCGAGTTGTAGTGACCGGCGGTGCCGGATTCATCGGGGCGAACCTATGCCGTCACCTGTGCGCCGACCCGTCGATATCCCAAGTCGTGGTGTTCGACGACTTCTCCACGGGCCACAGGGGTCACCTGGACGGCCTCGGGGTGGAGGTGGTCGAAGGCACGATCCTCGACCTGGAAGCACTCGGCGCGGTTGCATCCGGTGCCTCGGCGATCGTACACCTGGCGGCACGGTCGTCCGTTCCACGCTCGATGTGCGAACCCGTGCCTGCTCACGAGGTGAACGCGACCGGCACGCTGAACGTCCTCGAGACCGCACGGGGGGTCGGTGGGGCACACGTGGTGTTCGCTTCGTCCTCCTCGGTCTACGGCGCGAACCCGGTGCTTCCCAAGCACGAGGATCTCGCCACACGCCCGGTCAGCCCGTACGCCGCCTCCAAGTTGGCTGCGGAATCCTACACGCTCGCCTGGCAGTCCTCCTACGACCTGCCGACGCTCGCGTTCCGCTTCTTCAACGTGTTCGGACCCCTCCAGACCAAGACCCACGCCTACGCCGCTGTGGTGCCGGCGTTCATGTCGGCCGCGATCGAAGGGCACCCGCTGCCTGTGCACGGCGACGGCACCCAATCACGTGACTTCACCTATGTCGACACCGTTTGCGATGTCATCGCCGACGCAGTTCGCCGCAGGATCACGAACCCCGAACCGGTCAACCTGGCCTTCGGCACACGCACGAGCCTGTTGGAGTTGATCAACACCCTCGAGGAGTTGCTGGGAGAGCACCTGGAGGTGGCACACCTGCCTCCTCGTGCGGGCGACGTACCCCACACCCAGGCTTCCACGGAACGCCTTCGGGGACTGTTCCCGGACGTGCGGCCGGTCGAGCTTCGCACAGGCCTAGCGAACACGCTCGCGTGGGCACGGCACCATCACGCCGATCAACCGACCTTCGATCCCGAAGGTGTGGTCACCGAACACGGCGAAGCCAATCGGCAGCGGATACCCTGACATCCGCATGACGAGCTGGACCGATTCTTGGGACCGACCAGTCCAGGGGTACGACTCACCCACGGTCTCCGTCGTGCTGGCTACCTTCAACGGCGAGCGCTACCTGAAGCAACAGCTCGACTCGCTGCGGATCCAGACCCAGCTTCCCGACGAGGTCGTGGTCGTCGACGACGCATCGATTGATTCGACCCCCGGCATCCTCGCGGAGTTCGCGCGCACAGCGCCCTTTCCGGTCGAGGTGATCCAGTTCCGGGAGCATCTGGGCACGCTCGCCGCCTTCGAACAGGGTCTGTGCAGCGCAACGGGCGAGATACTGGTCATCTGTGACCAGGACGACCGTTGGAGGCCTGAGAAGATCGCCGTGATGGCACAACGCATGGCGGAACGGCCGGACGCCCTGCTCGCGTTCTCGGATGCCGTGCTCATCGACTCCGAAGGTGCGCCTCTCAGTCGATCCAGATGGCGCGCCGCCGGCTTCGGGCCACGCGAATGGGCCCTGATGGTCCACGACCCGCTCGGGCAGATGCTGGCACGCCAGGTGGTATCCGGCTGCACAGCCGCGATCCGTCGGGCGCTCGTACCAGTGTTGCTGCCGTTCCCCACCGACCTTCACCCTGCGCTCGGCAACATGATGTACGACCGCTGGATCTCCTGGTCGCCGCAGCCGCCGCTGCAATCCTGACGGTACCCGAGCGACTCGTCGAGTACCGGATCCATGCCGAACAGCAGATCGGGATCCCGGCCCTCCCGGTGCGGCGCGCCGCTCCTCGGGCGGCACTGCACATCGGCCAGTTCCGATCGGGGGTTCAGCGCGTCTGGGACGAAGCCAGTACCACGCCGTGCACATACGTGAGATAGCGAAGCGCATCTCGGTATGCGGGTTGGACTCCGGCGACTCGATGCTCAGGTTACGCCTCGCCGAGGAGCACCTGCAGACCAGGGGCACCCTCGAGGCACGCCGCAGGAGACGTACCCGCAGCGTGGGTCAACACCTGCTCGACGAGGACGGCTACCGTCGGTTCTCGTTGGGCTTGTCCACCGCTGTGGCCGACTGGTTGCGCTGAGCCACCGGAGGGGGGTTCCTGGGCCATCGACATGAGCGGGTGCGGCGGCGGTGCCCCCCTCACGCCTGTGGAATCCTGACTTGCGAGAACCTCCACAGGCTCGGGCATCGTTGCATCACGGGATTCGCCGTTGACGGAGTCCGCAGGCGCCCCTGGGGCGCCTCCCTGTCCTGACGCGTCACCATCGGTGCCCTTGCGACGCCGGCCCCAACCGCGCTTCTGCCCCTCGGCCTCCTCCATGTCGCGGTAGTAGGACGCGTAGTAGGCGTAGAGCTCCCGTGTGGCGAGGGTGCCGATCAGGACCACCCCCATCAACGGCGCGTGGTGCATCTGAAGCAGCTCCACGGTGTCCTGGAGCGACTTCACGGTGCTTCGTCCTGCGCGCACGACGAGGATCACCTCGTCGGCAACCGACAGGAGGTCCACGGGATCGTTGGAGACCCGCAAGGGACTCGAGTCGAGCAACACGGTGACACCCTGCGCTGCCGCCTCTACGGCGACCTCGCGTGCGGCGATCAGACGCGAAGTCACCTCGATCGTCGGCCTGCCTGCGGAGGCAGTCCACAGGTGGGGTATCCGACCACTCTGCACGACGTCGTTCACCGATGGGCGGTCCACGGTCATCTCCGCCAGGTCGGCGAGCGAAGGCTCCTTCTGCATCCCCAGGTACTGCTCGAGCTTGGGACGGCGGAAGTCCGCGCTCAACGCCAGGACGTCGTCGCCGGCCCTCGGCCATCGCAAGAGCGGTCAAGGCGACCGAGGTGGACTTGCCCTCCCCGGCAGCGCCGAGACGAACATGAACGTCCGTGGAACCGTGCTTCCTGAGCCGTGTCCGGCGATCACTGGTGGATCACGGCGGTCGGAAGGCTGCGTCACCGCAGGCCGCGACGGAGCAGGTGCCCCGTTGGCGGCGACACGGCCCTCGGCCTGTGCCTCGGCGGCCTGTGTCTGAACGAACTCGATGGCAGACCTGACCCGGCGATAGTGCTCCGACCATGCACCCTCCAGCTCGATCCTGCCGGCCTCATCGGAGGGTATTTGCCGGGGATGGATGCGGCCGATCTCGGCGATGATCGGCATTTCGAGAAGTTCCGCGAGCTCCTCGCGAGTGTCCACCCGGCGATTCACCCGCTCGATGATGACCACCAGTCCGATGCCCAGCAGCAGTCCGACCAACCCGAGGAGACCGGAGCGGAACAGCGGCGATTCCGGAACCTCCAGCAGTTGCGAATCCGCCACCCGTGGACGTTCCGGCCCGAGCGTCGAGTACGGCTCCCGTTGGGAGATCTCGAGCTGGAACTTGTCGAGGTTGCTTTCGCGTCCCTGATGGTCTGTCCGAGCCTGGTCCGTTCGGCCACCAGGGCATCGATCGTGGGGGTCTGAGCCAGCGGGATGTCGCCTCGGGATACGAAGCCGTTCTTCTCGTCGAATGCCGTCCGCGCCGCCTCCGCATCGGCCACCGCCTTCTCGAGTCGTTCGAGGTGGCGCTGGTCCCTCGCTGCGCAGGGTCCGCGTTCACCACCTGCAGGAACGCCTGGGTGAATGCCTGGACGATCTCGGAGGGCCCGCTTCGGATCGGTGTCGTACACACACAGCGAGATGGAGTGCTCTTCTCGTCGCTCTTCGCTCTGCACCTTTGCGGCCCAGTGTGGCCGGGGTCACCTGAACCGAGGATCCCTCAGCCGCTATCTTGGGCACCTTTCCCCGACTGACCTGAGCGCGTCCTGTGGAACCCTTGGCCAGGTTGCCGGACATGCGATTCGCCACCACCACCTGGTCGGCCTGGTACTGAGTCGTCTGGCGCTCCGGACCGACCGAACGGGCTGACAGGTAGCCCGCGAGGGTGCCCACCACCAACGTCGCCAGCAACAGCGGCCACCGCCTGCCGCAGGATCGCCCTCAGCTTGTTCATCGGTCGAGCACCGATTCATGTCCGCCCATCTCAGGTGTTCTACTGCGGCGACCACGACGAGGTGCGATTCCTAAAGTCCCAGTTAACAGGCGAACTGAAACATGTAACCGAACGAAGCTATACTG
>JAOSKI010000004.1 GCA_027493675.1 Microthrixaceae bacterium
ATGGCATCACCTCTGAGGGCTAGTTCTCACCAGGTGGGACACGAAGTAGTCCATTCCCGGTGTCGGTCCAGGCGTTCATGCCTCCGTCGAGATCCATGACCGCTGTGTAGCCCATCTTGGTGAGAGTGTCGGCGGCGATTGCGGACATCCGACCTGATCGGCAATAGAGGACTACGGGTTCGGATCGGTCTTCCGGAAGGCCATCCCAGTCGCCGATCTCTTCGAATGGCACGAACGCATCCGTGCCTTCGATGTGCCCTTCGTAGGGTACGTGCACGTTGACTACGGGTGCATCCGGGTTCGACTCGACGAACGACACGAACTCCGCTGGATCGACCAGGACAGTTGACGCACCCTTGTCTTCGGCGGTATCCGCAGCGGATTCATCGGTTTCACCGGACGAGCAGCCAACGAGGACGAGGGGCGATGAGTGCAACTGTGATGACGTTGGCCTTGGGCACCTATCGGTCTCCTCGATGTGGTGGACGCGTGGCTTGCACCATCCGTAATACTACACTGTGTAGTCAGCGATAGGTGATTGGCTTCTCTGATGGGGCCGGACTGGCGAGATGATGAACACTGCGATCAAGTGCGTTCACTCCGAGACGGGCACGTCGGACGCAAGTCCGGCGAACGGTCTTGCATGAGTGGTGAGTCGATCGCTCAATCAAGTGGATCTCGCACGCCGTTCTTGGGTCGTGGTGCCTTGCTCCTTGCCGTTGGCGTGATGGCGCTGATCACGGTTCTGGCGATCGTGATCGGCGTAAACGTGTTTGCCGGTAGCAGCGACTCGGACCCAGTCGGAGCCGGTCATGTGCATTCCCTCGGTGTGAACGACGCCGACGGTTCCATCGTGATCGCGAGTCACGCAGGGCTGTTGCGTGTAGATCCCGAGACGCAGGATTCGGAGCGAGTCGGCGGTCGCTATAGGGACATGATGGGCTTCGAGGTCGTAGGCCCGGATGAGTTCCTTGCCTCCGGGCACCCCGATGTGCAGGGGATGGTGGACGGGGATCCAGGCCAGCTGGGACTCCTCCGGTCAACCGATGGCGGTCTCAACTGGCAGACGCTGTCTCTCAGCGGAGCCGCAGACCTGCATGAGTTGGTCGTAGCGGGGGATTCGGTGCTTGCCTGGGACTCTCTGACCTCGGAGCTGATGGTCTCCGAGGACCTGGTTTCCTGGGAAACCCTGTCCACGATCGAGCTGTCAGATCTTGCCGTAGACCCGGATCGCCCCGAGCACCTGATCGCAGCCACAGAGACCGGCACAATGAGGAGCATCAACGGTGGCCGCTCCTGGGAACCCCTTGACGGTCCCGGAACTAGTGCAGGTCGCATGGTCCTCGGAGATTGGGCGATTCGGTCTCGACGCCGACGACGGGCTCTGGAGCGCGCGCGGTCTTGGCTGGTCTCGCGTTGGCTCGGTGCCTGGGGAGGCCCAGGTGTTGGAGGCGGAGGGCAGACGTTGCTGGTTGCAGTCTGGGATGCCGAAGAGGTCACCGAGGTCTACTCATCTGATGATGAGGGTCAGACGTGGTCGAGGGTGTTTAGGGACTCCTCGGGTCACGGGTGATCTTCGGAGCGGGCTGGCAACCAACTCACTGCGTGTCTCAGCGAGTCTTCTGGAGCTGATCCGGGCTCTCATCCTGCATGGCGTGCTCATCGCTGCGGTGGTGCTGAACCATCACGGCGACGCACACGCCGGCGGCGACGATCCCCAGAGCCATGGCGCTTGCCCAGCCGAAGGTCACGCCGACTACGGAGATCATCACGAAGATGAATCCCATGGGAACCATGCAGCAAAGTGCCATCGCCACGAGCATCTTGCGGGTTGAGTTCATGTCGGTCACCAATCTCTCGTGTCGTTGTGTTGCTTCTTGTATCGACACCCGGCGGCATCGACTCAAGCAAAATACGACAGTGTGTAGTTGTACCTGAGTGTGGCACAGGGCGAGCCCGAGCTACGCGCCCGCGTCGGGCTGCGGTTGCCGTCACGCCTTGGGTCTGGCCAGTCTGTGGAACTGCGCCGCAGCTGCGAAAGTGAGCGCCACCAGCCATCCGGACGAGGCGAGCAATGCCGTCCATTCATCGAAGCCAGTCGTGAAGGCTGTGTCGAGGAGCATGCGAACTCCTCCGAAGCCAGGCATGTAGATGGCCCAGGTGGGCGGTGCGGCGTCGAACATCGCGTTCTGCGCGATTCCGATGTCGACGAAGGAAGCGCCAGCATGATGTACAGGCCACCCAGCAGGCCGGCGTGGGGTCCGACGAGCACGCCGATCATGGCGTAGGTCAAGGCCAACACCACATTCGCCAGTCCGAACAGCGGCCAGTTGTTGGCGTTGAACGATGCAGCTGTGACCCCCAGGGCGACGGCGGTCGTCAACAGCGCCGCCCCGATCACGATCCCCAGTCGGGCGGAAAGAACCTCGAGCGTGCGGAAGCCGGACAGCACCAAGCGTTGATCGGCGTCGGCTGAGCCGAGAGAAACGAACAGGCCCGCCAGTCCGGCGATGAAGCCGACTGTTATCGGCACCATGATCGCACCGTGAAGGTCGTCCATCGCGAGCAGCTGTAGTCCGCGTACTCCGTCCTCGGTCAGCTCGACCGGAGTGGGATCTGCCGGTGTGACAAGGATGCTCAGCGTGATGAAGGCGACAGGCAGTCCGACCAGCAGAACCCACAGCACCGAGTTTCGTCGGTAGTCTCGGAAGCCATACTGCAGCGCGACGATGGATCGCTGCGGTCCAACCAAGCGTGGGAGCTTGACGGCGGAGTGGGGGCGAGTTGTCCGCACGAGAGCGCCAATGCCAATGCTCAGCGACGCCACGGCCCAAACCGCAGAGAGGCCGATGTCTCCGAGCGGTCCGGAGTGGCCCGATGCCGCATCGGTGACCACCACGGTCGGGAAGTGCAAGGGAAACAATCGCAGAAGCGGAGCTGAGCCCCCCATCGCTGGTCCGAAGAACACGTCGAACATCCAGATGAACACAACGATCAGCGATCCGTTGACCTCTGAGCGTACGAATGCCCCTACCGTGACCCCGATCCCGAGGTAGGTGAGCGACATCACGAGCGTCACCCCAACCACCCGCGGAGCATCGCCGATACCTGTGCGCAGGGAGAGCGCTACCAGCGCTCCGGTCGCCGCTACGGCCGCAAGCACAACTGCGGAGAGCAACCGCCCGGCAACCACAACGATCGGACCCATTCCGCGGATGCCAGACGCCGGTCGACGTCGCGGAGGTCGACACGTTGAAGAAGCCGGCGACACCGGCGAGCAGTGACGCTGCCCAGCCCGCTGTCGCCGCCTCGATCTGCCGGAGGTCTACCAAACCACCCAGCACATCGGCGAAGTCAGCAATCGCACCAGCGGACAGAGTTACGAATCCGAGGGGGCGACCGCCAGCAGCACCAAGTTCAGTGGTCGCCGTGCGTATTCGATCAGGTATCGACGGGTCAGCAGGTCCCACGGTGAGCGTCGGTGCACTTGAGTGCCTGCACGCGTCATCGTTGTTCGGTCGTGCCGTCGCGCAAGTCGTAGATGCGATCGAATCGCACGTCATCGTTGATGAAATGGGAGACGATCAACAGGGTTCGGCCCTTGTCGCGGCGATGGGAGGCGATCTCCCAGAATCGCTGGTATGTATCCCAGTCGAATCCGGCGTAGGGCTCGTCCAGCAGCAGTAGATCGGGATCCGGCAGCAAGGCCAATCCGAGGTTGAGCTTGGAGCGCGTTCCACCGGAGAGTTCATCCACGCGTGTTTCAGCCCAGGTGGAGAAGCCGAGCATCTCGTAGATCTCCTGCGAGACTCCACCATGGCAGCTCTGTCCATGCCGTAGGCCTCACCGAAGAGCTCGAAGTGTTCGTTACACGTGAGTCGCTGGTAGAGCACGGGCTCCTGGGGGCAGTAGCCGAGTGTTCCGGAACGTCTGATCGAGCCGCCGTCGCGATCGATGCTCCCGACGACTATCTGCATCAGAGTGCTCTTGCCGGAGCCGTTCTCACCGACGAGTCCCACGATCTCTGAGCGATACAACTCGATCGAGGCGCCTGTGAGTACCTGCCGCTGTCGGCGTCGAGGCCAGACCCGGTGGAGTAGTTCTTCGAGAGCTGCTGGACGCTTAAAAAGGACGGGACAGCCGAATCGCCCTGGTCGTCAGTCCTCGAGTGCATCAGCTACAATATGTAGTAGCTATTGAGAACCGTGTCGAACGGACAGTTCGACACGGGCAGTCACGTGGCCGGAGGATCGATCAGAATGGCGTACTCGTTGGCGGTGCTGATGCAGGGTGGCGACGGATGGTACGACCACATGGACGGGTGGGGTGGTGGCTGGATGTGGTTGTGGGGCACGCTGATGATGCTGTCCTGGGTCGCCATCGTCGCGGCAGCCCTATGGATCGTGCAGCGTGCTCGCGACAACCGCCCTGGTCCTGGTGGTCGAGCACGCGAGATCCTCGATGAGCGCCTTGCGCGTGGCGAGATCGACTCAGTTGAGCACCGAGAACGCCGAGCACCTCAGCTGAACCCCCTGCGCGGCGAATGTTCCCATGAGCCAACGGTCGACCGGCAAGGACCTCCCGGCACCGGAGGACGTCCCTGGCAGTCTGACCCTGTCCGGAGCGGTGGCACTGGGCACAGGGGTGATGATCGGCGCTGGAATCTTTGCGCTGACCGGCCAGACTGCTCGTCTAGCGGGCGACCTGTTCCCGTTCGCATTCCTCGGTGCGGCGGTTGTGGGTAGCGACGAGCGCCTACTCGTATGTGAAGCTGTCGAACGCGTATCCCTCCTCCGGTGGAATCGCGATGTTCCTTCGGGAGCAGTACGGACCGGGCACCACGACCGGTGTCTTCGCCATCTTCATGTACGTATCGATGGTGATCAACGAGAGCCTCGTGGCCCGGACATTCGGTGCCTACGTGCTGCAGGTAGTCGATCTCGAACCACGGTCGTTCTGGGTGCCTGCTCTAGGCGTGGCGTTGCTCGCTGTGGCCTTCGGAATGAACGTCGCTGGCAATCGGGCTGTCCAGGGCGTTGAGCGCGCAATGGCGGTGGTCAAGATCGTCGGACTCACTGTTCTCGCCGGCGTCGGGTTGTGGTTCGCCAGCTCCACTAACTTCACCAACGGCTCCGAGGCGGCCGGTGTCGATGTCACGCCGGAGGGTTTCCTTGCTGCGGTGGCACTCGCCATCCTTGCCTACAAAGGGATTCACCACCATCACCAACAGTGGCGGAGAGATCGTGGATCCCCACCGCAACACCGGCCGGGCCATCGTCATCTCGCTGGCCGTGTGCGCAGTGGTCTATCTCGCGATCGCAACCGCGGTGGCGGGCAACCTCCCACTCGCAGAGATCATCGCTGCGGAGGACTCGTCGCTGGCTGAAGCTGCGCGGCCCGCGTTCGGCGACCTGGGAGTGTGGTTCACCGTGGCACTTGCGATCGTCGCAACCGCTTCTGGAGTGATTGCCAGCGTGTTCGCAGCATCGCGCATGCTCGCCATGCTGACCCACATGAACCAGGTGCCCACAGTCACCTGGGGATGCCCGGCTCCGTGCGCACCCACACGATGGTCTACACCGTGGGTTTCGCGATGCTGCTGACCGCCGCGTTCGACCTTCGCCGAATCGCTGCCTTGGGCGGCGATCTACTACCTGTTGATGGACATCGCGATCCACTGGGGACTGCTACGCCGGCTGAGGTCCCGGGTCCGGTTCAAGCCCGCGATCGTCGTGGCAGCAATCGTGGCCGACTTCGTTGTTCTCGGCGCCTTCATCTGGGTTACAGCATCCAACGATGCCCTCGCGCTCTACGTCGCTGCTGCCGGGATCGCAGTCATCGTGATCAGCGAACGCTTGTTCATGCGTTCGCACACCCGTGCAGACGGCACGATGGACATGTGACCCACCGCCCCCCTATATTACAACGACAGAGTGTAGTAATATTGAGGTCGTGGAAGTATGACCAATGGGAGCGCCTGTGCTTGTTGTGAGAATGCTGGCTGGGACGGTTGCCGCGGCGGGTTTGATCGCCGCAGGTTGTTCGTCTGGAGACGGGGCCTCGGGCACCTCGACCGGGTCGGACTCGGAATCACAGACCTTTGAGTTCGGTGGACCCGCCGAGGCTGCAGACGCGGCTCGCGTCATCGAGATCGATGCTGACGACGAGTTCACCTTCAATCCCGACGCCGTGGAGGTCGAAACCGGAGAGGTCATCACTTTCAGCGTTACCAATACCGGCAACCTCGACCATGAGGTTCACCCTCGGGCCCGAAGAGGTGCAGGAGGAACACGAAGCCGAGATGGCCGACATGGGGGACATGGACATGGACGATGATCCGAACGCCATCTCGGTGCCGCCGGGGAGACCAGGGAGTTGACCTGGCAGTTCGCTGAGGCTGGCACGGTCCTGATGGAGTGCCACACCCAGGGTCACTGGGCTGCGGGGATGCGCGGTGAGATCGACGTGATCGATTCAGCCTGAAACCCCAAACTGATCTGCGGTGCCACGGGGCTGGCTTCAGGCCACTCCGCAAACGTGGTTCAGGAAGGCGACCAGGTGGTGGAACTGGAGCGTTGAACTCGCAACGCTGACCGCCCAGCCCGCTGACCCCGAATGCGACCCAAGCGGCGACGGCCCGTCGATTCTTGGGCGGCTCGGAGGAGGCTTCGACTCGTGCCCGACTACCCGGAACCGGCCAGCGCCATCGCGGCAGGCGGTATATCAGGGGCGCTGGCCGCAACTGCTGCCCGGGCGATTGCTCGGGCTGAAGGCGGCGGTCGCCGACCTCGTCCACCGCGTCCTCATCGGCCCAGCGTTCTGTGGCGAAGCGGACCTGATTGGTGATGGGTCGCAGGATTGGCACGGTTGCTGCGGCCGTCTCTGCGACGTTCAGGAATCGATGGTGGTTGTGGCGCAGATGGGAGCGCTCGTGTGCATAGAGCACTCGCTGTTCGGAGCTGTCCAACGTCTCGAGCATCCCGGTCGACACGATGACCTTTCCGGGCTTGCCGGGCAGCGCGAAGGCCAACGCTTCGGGAGTCACGATGACCTCATCGTGTGACTGTCGAAGCGCAGCTCGTCGAGTCCGTATCCGAAGCGCCGCGGAGATCGCCATTGCCGTCAGGGCGGCCCATGCAGCGATCCCCAGGGGCGGTATCCGGTCGTGGAGCTGAACAGCGCCGTACACCAGCCGAATGCGCTGGAGAGAATCGGCTGTTCGGCGGCGTATCCAGCTGCAAATACGACCAGCGCCCATGTGACTGCAAGTGCGGAACCGACTGCGAGCAGGGTGAGTGTCCAAAGTTGCCCAGTCGGGTCGCAGGCGGCGCTGGACCCACGTGGCAGCAAATGCAGTCGCGACGGCGATCACCATCGGCAGGATCAGCCGCAGGATCACGGATCCATCTCCGCCAGCAGGTCACGTAGCGCAGCGGTGTCCTTCTTTGACAGCTTGTCTACGAACTGGCTGAGCACTGCGGGTCGGTCCTTGTGGCGTGAGCTCACCCCCGCATCCGCTCGGCCAAGAATTCCGCCTGGGTGGCAGCAGGGGATACGCGTACGCACGACCTGTGCGGGACCCGCTCCACCACGCCCTTCTTCCAGAGCCGGGCCAGGATCGTCATCACTGTGGTGTAGGCGAGATCGCCCTCGAGCCTGCCCCGGACGTCGGCGGGCGTGAGCGGCTCCTGGGATCTCCAGAGCCTCGAGAACGCTTGCTTCGAGTGACCCCATCGGGCGTCGCTCAGCCATCTTCGTGACCTCCGTCGTCGTGTTGCAGGGTAGCTGCACCAGAGCCAACCAGTTGTGGCGGACCGGTGAGTATCGGCGCTCACAGCAGGTATCGCGTCTCGGCGGGTTGACCTCAGCAATACGACATAGTGTAGTAAGACCCTTGCCGATTTACTTGCTCGCCGTGGACTCGACCGTGCCTGCACCCCGAGGCTGCACGATCGCGACGCCCGCTCGGACAGCGTGCGGGTGTGAGTGCGGTGCTGGACGCTGGGTATGGAGTTCTGTTGCTGGGAGTCTTGCTGGGTTTCGTCGTTGGGCGTCCTGTTCACCCGAAGCAAACAGCCATCGACACATGTGCCGTCGGATCCCAGAGCGCTGTCTCTCAGGGATGCTCGCACGAGGGCAGATATCCACCGAGGAGTACCACCGGCGGCGCTCGGAACCAGGCGCAGGCGGTGTGTCAGGCCGTTTCTACAACCGGCGATAGCTTCCGACGTCGGGGACGAAAGCCGATAGCCCTGGACCTATTCGAACCCTTCGCGCTCCTGGACATCTCGGATGTACGCGATGATCGCATCCACTTCGGAGCCCGAAAGCCCTCCACCGGCGGCATGTCGCCGAAGGGCCAGTGGTGCTGAACGGCACCATTCGCGATGGCGGATCGGAACGCCTCATCGCCGTGGTGATTCGGCCCGTACACACGCGAAAGATGCGATGGGCCCTTCGAGGTGCCTCGAAGGTCGGAGCCATGACATGACGCACAGTTCGCCTGGTATAGCTCCTCTCCCTCCGTCAGCTCGGCAGGGGATGCGGAGTCCCCGCTGCTCTCTTCGCTTCCACCGCACCCGCTGATGAGCAGCGTGGTGGCAGCGATCGCGGCCGTTCCCAGCGAACGCATCGGAGTCTTGGAGAAGCGCTTGTCTGTGATCATCTGGTTCCACCCTCCAATGACCCATCGAGCAGACAGGGGTGCAGTGGGGGAAGATGGTGCCGTGACGGAGCGTGATGCGGCAGCGAAGTCCCCAGAAGCAGCCGTCGACCCAGGTGGCTCGGATGCCGATGGCGTGGTGACGGTCCTGTTCCTGGACTTGGTGCGGTACACGTCGTTGACCGAGATCCATGGCGATTCGATCGCGGCTGATGCCGCCAGTGCCATGGAAGAGGTCGCGCGAGATTCAATGCGCGCCAGCAGTCGGCTGGTGAAGACTGTCCGGAGACGGCGTGCTCGTCACCGCCGACTCTCCGGGTCTCGGTCTGCTTAGTGCGTCATTCATCGTGGAAGGTCTCCATGAGTTGGGCAAGGGACTCGATGCCGGGGCAGGCTCGCCCACGGACCGCTGGTGCAGAGAAACGGCGACGTGTTTGGAACAACTGTCAATTTGGCGGCCCGGCTGGCTGAGTACCCCGAGGCCGGTCGGCTCGCGATGACACGGCCGGTGGCCGAGGCCGCCGGAGAGGCGAACCTCGGAGTCAGTCCGCGAGGACTGCGGTCGCTGAAAGGATTTCGATCGCCGGTCGAAGTGTTCGTCACCGACCCATGTGTCCACGAAGGTGAGTGGATAACCGACCCAGTGTGCGGAATGCGGTTGCCGGGCCGAGGATGCGGTGGCACGGACCACAACGCCCGATGGTTCGGTCGGATTCTGTTCCCAACGGTGCGCACGCCTGTTCGATGCCGACGTACATGGAGGGGCCTCCCATCACAGACGAGATGTGATGATGAACTCTGCGTTGGACTGCTGAACGGCCCACAACAGGACAACGGCCGCGGCGAGTCCCAACCAAATGGCTGGAGTAGGCCGGATCCTGATGTTCAACCAGCGACCGGTCAGAGATCCGACGACGGTCCTCAGCAGCCATGTGATCGCACCACCGATGATGAGGAACGAGGTGGGGTTGTAACGCCAGGCCAGAGAAACGTCTCCACGGGAGGAGTGCGGTGGACCCTCTGGTCAGACCGCATGTGGGCTCAACCCAACCGAACGAATGGGTTGGCATGGGGGTGTCCCACGGCGTCCCGCCGATGAGGACCAACACCAATCCGAGGGCCAACCCACCGAGGATCGCGAACGTGACCCATCGGGTCTCGTCGGCCCCACTGATCCAGGCTCGCGCCACAGGTCTCGAGAGGTTGGGCCCCGCCTCGCGAGCATCAGCCGCGTCCAGGTTCGGCTGGTCGATGCCCACATCGTTTGTTCGTGCCATTCCGCATTCCAGGTCTCGTCAGCGCCCGATGTTGGGGGACACGCGCCAGTAGTACGACATATCGTAGTAGTAGTCCTATCAGTCGTAGGTGCGGATACCCTGTTATCCCCAGGGGGTATGCTGCTACCCTGCAGTCAGGAGGCACTCGTGGAAGATCGATCGTCCGTTGTAGAGCGGCATTCTGATGAACGGGAGCAGGCGGCGACCACCCGCCGATACGACCGAGCTGCCGGCGTCTGATGACCTCTACGACCTCCCCGATGGATGTCCTGGGCGGAGTGAGAGGCCGTCGCCGTCGTCTTCTGGCACACGCTGAGGGCAGAGTTCTCGAAGTAGGTGGGCACCGGGAGGAACCTCGACCTCTACCCCGACCGGGTCGATGTCGTAGGCATCGATGTGTCGACCGGGATGCTTGAGCGGGCGCCGTCGCGCAGCGAGGTCTGCAGGTCACGAGTTGGGTTGACCTGGAGCAGGCAGATGTCCGCGATCTGCCTTTCGAGGACCACTCGTTCGATTCTGCGGTGGCAACCTGTGTGTTCTGTTCGGTGTCGGACCCAGTACTTGGGCTGCGGGAGATGTCACGAGTCGTGAAGCCTGGCGGCAAGGTGCTGCTGTTGGAGCACGTGCGCCCCCGCCTGAGCGCGTTGGGTTGGCTCTTCGACGTCCTCAATCCGCTCGTTCGGCGGACCCTCGGGCCCAACATCAATCGTCGGACAGAGCAGAACGTCGCCGCCGCAGGCCTTCAGACGATCGATGTCCGCCGTCGCGGCGTGTGGCGAGAGATCATCGCCCAGCCCGCGCCCGGCGGCTGTCATGGGAACGACCAAGGAGCTCGATGATGGATGTCACCCAGATCGCCGTCGCAGCGGTTGGAGCAACGTTTGCGGGCTTCCTGTTGTGGTTCTTCTTCGGACCCAAACAGGCCCGAACTGCTGAGATCCGCGCTGGTGTGCAGGAGATCGAAGTCACGGTGAAGGGCGGATACTCGCCTGATGTGATCCGGAGTTCGCGAGGGTGTTCCCCTGCGACTCGTGTTCGATCGTCAGGAGGCTGGCGACTGCACCCTCACGCGCCGTCTTCGCCGACTTCGGTGTGTCGAAATCTCTTCCGGCCTACGGCACGGCCACTCTGGAGTTCACACCCGATCGAACGGGTGAGTTCACTTTCACCTGTGGAATGAACATGGTGCACGGAACGCTCATCGTCGAACCCGCCGAACAGGTCGCTGCTTCCGATGAAGCCGACCGATCGGCACAGGTCGCCGTGGGGGAGAGCATGGCCGGCGATCACGTGTTCGCCGAAGCCGTTGGGGTCGGGCCGGCGCAGAGCCACACAATCGATACCCAACGGGCCGAATTCCGCATTGCCGGCGATGGCGTCTCGTGCGCATCCTGTGTCTCCAACATCGAATCCATCCTCGATCGGCTACCGGGCGTCGACCGGGTCGATGCGAACTTTGCCTCGGAGCGGGCGACGGTCGAATTCGATCCGGAACGCCACTGACGTCGAGGAGATCCAGGAGGTCGCTGCTGCCGGCGGCTATCGACTCGTGCTGCGTGACCAGCCGGGATCCACATCTACCGAGGATGACGAGTCCGAGGCGCCGGGCGGAGATGGCCGACCTCTCGCGAAGAGTGCTCGTGGGCACCGTGCTTTCCCTGCCCGTGGTGGTGGCAGTGATGGCGGCCGACCTGTTCTCGGCGGCCTGGGTGCCCGAGGTGCTCTTGAACCGGTGGGTGCAGCTGGTGCTGATCACACCGGTGATGTTCTGGGCCGGCTGGCCGATACACCGCACAGGATGGCAGGCGCTGCGGCATCGCACTGCCGACATGAACAGCCTCATCACCGTCGGCACCAGCGCTGCGTTCGGATACAGCTTGCTCGTCACCGTCGCGCCAGCGCTTGTGCCAGCCGATGTTCGCCAGGTGTACTACGAAGCCGTAGGCGTCATTATCACGCTGATCCTGTTGGGACGGCTGCTCGAAGCCCGCGCGAAGGCGGGAACCGGCGAGGCGATCCGCAAGCTCATCGGCCTCCAGGCACGCACTGCGACCGTCGTGCGCGATGGCAAAGAGACCCAGGTTCCCATCGAGGACGTGAACCCCGGCGATGTCATCGTCGTGCGCCCCGGCGAGAAGGTACCGGTCGACGGAGTCACTACCGACGGCAAGTCCTCTGTCGACGAATCGATGGTCACCGGCGAGTCGATTCCGGTCACCAAGACTGCGGGCGACACCGTCATAGGAGCGACGATCAACCAGACCGGTTCGTTCCGGTTCGAGGCAACCAACGTCGGTTCCGACACGATGCTGGCCCAGATCATCCTTGTTGGTGGAGCAGGCTCAGGGCTCCAAGGCCCCGATCCAGCGCCTAGCGGATGTGGTCTCGTCCTACTTCGTCCCTGCTGTCATGTTGATCGCCGTAGCGACCTTCGTCACCTGGTTCACCGTCGGGCCGGAACCGGCACTGACCTAGCCCTGGTACGCAGCGGTCTCGGTGCTGATCATCGCATGCCCGTGCGCCCTCGGTCTGGCCACGCCACAGTCGATCATGGTGGCGACCGGCAAAGGGGCCGAGAACGGCATACTCATCCGCTCGGCGGAGTCGCTGGAGACCGCTCACAAGCTGGACACGATCGTCTTGGACAAGACCGGAACGGTCACACGGGGCGAACCGTCCCTTACTGATGTGGTCGGTGCCGCCGGTGTCGACGAGAACCACACATGTTGCGGCTAGTCGCATCGGCCGAGCAGTCCTCCGAGCATCCCTGGCGAAAGCGATCGTCGAAGGGGCGCATGACCGCGAACCCACCTCGCAGACCCAACGGACTTCGACTCGATCACAGGCGGTGGAATCAGGCAGTCGCGGAGGGGGGAAGTGTTCTGCTGGCAACCTACGGTTGCTCGAGGACGCAGAAATCAACACCAGTGAACTCCCCTGAAGTGTCTGACCGACGGCCGAGGAGGGCAAGACGCCGATGCTCGTGGCCATTGACGGAGAGAGCGCGGGAGTGATCGCCGTAGCCGACACCTGAAGCCGGACTCGACAGCCGCGATCACTGCGTTGAAGAAGCCTGACGTGACATAGTCATGATCACCGGCGACAACGAGCGCACCGCGAACGCGATAGGCCGCCAGGTCGGTATCGACAGGGTGCTGGCCGAAGCGCGACCCGGAACACAAGGCGCTCGGAGGTGCGTCGGCTGCAGGACGACGGTGGAACCATCGCCATGGTCGGCGACGGAATCAACGATGCTCCTGCACTCGCCCAGGCGGACGTCGGTTTCGCGATCGGCACGGGAACCGATGTTGGGATCGAGTCCTCCGACATCACGCTGATATCGGGCTCTGCTGTAGGGCGCCGTGACCGCGATCGGGCTAAGCCGGTCGACGATGCGCAACATCCGCCAGAACCTCTTCCTGGCTTTCGTCTACAACGGCATTGGCATACCGATCGCAGCAGGTGTTCTCTACCCGTTCATCGGAGTTCAGCTGAGTCCGATGATTGCAGCGGCAGCCATGGCTGCCAGCAGCCTCTCGGTCGTCACGAACGCCAACCGGCTCCGACGTTGGCAACCGAGGCGACTGGATATAGGTGAACCCGCGGAGTCCGAGGATGTCGAGCGGGTGTCCCAGCCGGCCTGAACGCGCAACACACATGGGCATCAGATGGTTGCACCGGCAGGACGTCATGCATTGGGTGGGCCGCTGCATACCGGGCAGAACATGCCCGAACTCCTCCGAACTTCGCTACCGACGCCGGTGCTATTGGACAGATGTATTTTTCACTGTCGTGGCAACTGTCGTCGCGGCAGTCCTACTTATGAACAGGCCACCACTGCGGATCTTTGCCATCGGGGGTCGGGGGTGACGGTCTTCTCGTTGATGGGCCTGGGTGAACGATCCACTGATAGCCGCCACCTCACGCCTGGATGGCGACGCCTATTACGAAGTCGCCGAAGAAGCGCTCGACGGATCCCAGCGGCCGGAGGCCAATCTGAGTCGAGTTCCTCGATGAGACGTTCGGGAGTGAACCGATTCTCAGGTGGGTGGTCGAGAAAGGTCCGGTAGCTCCACCGGTCGAGAGCGTGTTTGGTGAGACCGAGGCCGCATCGAAGCGCCGCAGGATCTGTTGCGTACCGATGCCTCTACCGCACCCAATCTCAATCACCTGTCCACCGTACGTAGACCCTCCGATATCCCGCAGGAGGGGAACCTCGTACCATCGTTGGGCCGCAGAACGGATCGGGTTGTTCATCAACGCCTTCTCGACGGCGTTGAGCTTCATGAACGAAGAAGGCGTTCGATGGCGGCAACCGCCTCGTCAACCTTCTCGTCACCCTGCTCAGGACTCTCTGCGCTCGCCTCGAGGACGCAGTGACGGATGTGCTCGTCGAGCAGACCCAGACCGACACCCTGCAGCGACTGGTCACCGAGGACACCTGGGTCAGCACATCGATGCAATACGTGTCCTCCTCGACGAGGCGCTGCAGCCCGCGGACCTGCCCCTCGATTCGGCGCAGCCGCCTGATGTAGTCATCCTTGGAGATCGAGTATCCTGGCATAGGGCTAGGGGTATCCTATCGCCGCTGGACGCCCAACGCACCTCACAGCGAACGTGTCGAGGCCATTTGGAAGTGACTGCCTCCACGGATCAAGCTACGACAGCCTGTAGCGTCAAGTTCGCTCCTTCTCTGTGAGCGATTCTCCTTTCCGTCCCGATGGCCTCTCTCCGCGGTCGCCTCGAACACGACAGGACCGAATGCAACTGACAGCACGACAGCGTGAACGAGGCGTTCCGATGTCTCGAGACCTACTTCAGACTCGGTTGGAGCGACAGCCTCGCAGGACGGGCGCACTGCGCGTCTGCTTGTCCCTTTCACTCACGGTTGGGCTGGTCGTGGGTGTTGCGACCCGGCTGGCGCCCATACCGTGCTCGAATCGTCCGACCCATCGGATGGCGAAGAAGTGCAGGGACCTGTCACCGAGATCACGATCGTGTTCTCTGCTGAAGCCGAACCCGCCGGGGACGGCTTCGAGGTCTTGGAGGAGTCGGGTGTCGTCCGGGCCCCAACGGCGGCTGAAAGCAGCGACGGCCGTACGTGGAGGCTGTCTTTCGATCCGGCGCTGGAAGCCGGCGCCATCGGTGTTCGCTGGAACGCTGCAGCCCCGACGCCCACCCGATCAGCGGCACCTTCTCTTTCACGAGTATCAGCGGAGCTGAGGCACCGGCAGCATCGGCTGAGCAACAAGATGCATCCGCGACCGCACAAGAGCCTTCGGTGGAAGACCAACCCGAACCGACGACGGAAGCACCCGCAGTCGAATCGCTCGACTCATTCCTCGCTTCCGAAACGCAGGGCCCGGGCTGGGCAGACCGGCTGGGGAGCATCGGGCGCATCCTTACCATGGTCGGCGTGCTGTTCGGGGTAGGCGTTGGTCTTTGCTGTGACCTCACTGCGCGGTTCTCGGCGCGAGGTGGGTGGTGTCGTCTACTGGGTCCGCCGAAGCGGTCTGCTCGTCGTGCTCGGCGCGGTGGCTGAGCTGGTCGGAGCGCTCGGCGTTGAGGCTGCTGGGGACATGTGGAACATGTGGAGCCCGACCGTCTTGTCCGCAGTGCTGCTGGGTTCGACTGGCATTGCGATCGGCCTTCGAGTTCTTGGTGGGGTGGGCCTGGTGATGGGGCCCAAGATGGCTGTGGCCCCAGCAGAGCACGTGGCGGATCCGGTCCTGAGTCTGCGGGGACTCACGCGGGTAGCAGCTGGTTCTGGTTCGACGTCGAACCTCGATTCGCTGGAAGTGCAGGTCACCGATGAGCCTGAACCCTCGGTGCATCGGACCGGCGAGTGGGCATTGCCCCCTGCCGGGTGTATTGAGCGTTCCTCGGCGGCGCTGTGCTGCTGATGTCGTTCGCGTTCGACGGTCACACAGTCGCCAACGGGAACCGACTACTGATGGCGGTCGCCGATGTCCTGCATGTTGGGGCGGGGGCGGTCTGGTTGGGCGGTGTGGTGACGCTGACGTGCCTTCTATGGGGTCGGCACCGTCGCGGGCGTGATCTCGAAGCGCTGCCTCTGGTGATTCGATTCTCGGTCGTGGCATCGGTTGCGCTCGTCGTGGTCGGAGTCGCCGGAGTTGCGATGGCGGTGATGATCCTCGACGCGCGCCTTCACAGCTGTGGGCCACACCGTGGGGTCGGCTGTTGCTGTGGAAAACGCTGTTCGTGGTGCTCGCCGCCGCCGGCGGCGCCTACAACCACCGTGTGCTCGTTCCGCAGCTGAAAGCCGAGCCGACGAGGGGACATCGCAGATGCTGCGGGCCGTGGTCACAGGCGAGTCGGTAGCGCTGATCGTGGTCGCGATTCTCACTGCGTTCCTCGTCGCTGCCAGCACCTGAGAGACCGCTGTCCCTCAGCGGTCGTTGCTGGCCACTATGGCTGGTGCGTCGTCGCTGCACAGGAGGTGCGGCAGAAGGAACGGCTGTGAGGCGACAAGCGTGTGATCTGCACCCTCGACGCGCGACACGCGAACGGAATCGAGGTGGGCGGTGGCTGACTTCACGAAATCGGGGTCACCGATGTGATCTTCTGTCCCCCAGATGAGCTCTGTGTGTATGCCTCTGTCGTCGAGCTCTTCCAGCAGGTCGATCCATGGTGTTTCGATTACCTGCTCGGTGAGGGTGAGCCGGTATGCGGGCCATGTATGCAGGCTGGCCTGGCGGGCAACCTGCACCGGCCATCGAGGCGCAGTTGCGGCAGCGATCCAGCCGCTCAGCGTTCGGTGGGAACAGTTGAACCGGCAGGCAGACTTCGCGATTCGCTCGTCGATAAACAGCGAGTGAG
Organism: Microthrixaceae bacterium; assembly: GCA_027493675.1. Taxonomy (GTDB): domain Bacteria; phylum Actinomycetota; class Acidimicrobiia; order Acidimicrobiales; family Microtrichaceae; genus JAMLGJ01. Next base: position 16,780 of record JAOSKI010000004.1, read on the forward strand.
CCATTGGACCCATGGCACCGATTGCTTCTCGGGCTGCGGTTCTGATGACCACATCGGCGCTCCGATGCACACGATTGGATGCACACGGCTCGGATGGGCCCCTGCCCAGCGGGAGAGCCAGAGCACTGCCCATCGAGTGCGCTCCGATCAGCAGGGGAGTGGAGCCGTCCAAGTGTTCCACGGCTCCTGACAACGCCTCGAGGTGATCAGCGGACTCCGAGGCGCGCTGGATCCTTCGTCCAGCGAACGACCGAATCCTGCGAGGTCGGGCACGGCCACCTCGTGGTCGACCGCCAGGATGTCAGGCGATCGCCCGAACACGTCGCCAGTGGCCACCAGACCGTGCAACAGCAACGCAGTTCCGGGTCCCGTTCCACCGAGCTTGCACGACAGACGTCCGATCTGTCGGATCGGGAGCTCCGATTGTTCCCAGGCTCGCACCGCAGGTGAGCGCAGGAGTCGGGCTACCCATCCACCCGTGGCTGCGGCGACAGAGAGCCCAGTAATGGCGGCCCAGGGCTTCACGGACCCAGTCGATGAGAGCGAATGGGTCCGAGAAAGCCGTACCCTGAGTCATGCGACCTCGTAGCCGGCGGCCGAGATGGCCTGTTCCACCTCATTCGCCTGGACGTCACCTGTGACCCGGACGGTCCTGTCGTCCACGCTGACCTCAACGGCCTCAACGGCTGCTAGCTGGCCGACCTCAGACTCGATCGCGGCCTTGCAGTGGTCGCATGAGACCTCAGGTACGTGGAAGGTCTGGTTGGACATGGTTCGGATTCTCCCTGTCGACCGATAGAAGGCCGTGGATTGGTGGTGCCGCACTTGCTCGCGTACGCCAATCGTACTATACCCCCACCCCCTATATGCTATCCTCGCGCTTGGGTCGTAGACGACACATGGCTGACGGCGGAGGCGATTGCCTTGACACTGACGACTGAACGCATTCAATGGACTGTGCGCGCGTCGAAGCCTTTGCTGAAGCGGTCACTTCGTCGCCATCTTAAGGGCAGAGTGATCGACCCCGACGACGAATCTCGTGGCCGGTTTCCTGGTTCGCAAGTCCGACCGCGTCGCCGATCGTTTCATGGACGAGATGGACGAGCAGTGGGAGATCGCGCCGATCGAGCGCTTTCCGACGGTCGGCACCCAGTTGAACGTCGTTCTTACCGCGATGACGATCTCGCTCTATCGGGCTCTCATCCACGAGAACGTGCCGCCGGATCACGCAGCGGAGCTGACCGCAGACATCGTCTGGCACTTCTACGCGCTCGGTGGTCGAGTCGTGCACGGTCTGGCTGGTGTCCGGACGCAGGAACCTCATCGGCGAATGGTGACCGCTCTGCGCATGCTGCTGCGCTTCCCCTTCGGATCTCCAGGTCGACCTGCGTATGAAGTGGAGGTCGGTGACCTAGACGGGAAGTTCCTCACGACGTGGACCTGGTGCCCTCCACAGGCCTACGTGCGAGAGCTGATCGAGGCACAAGGGGACCGAGGCGAGCTCGCAGTGTTCCGTCGCAGCTGGTGCGCGTTCGACTGGGCATTCAACGATCTGCTCGCGGGAGGTTCCGGCTGCTACCAACGGCCCCACACGATGTCTGACGGGGACCCGTACTGCGACATGACCTGGCAGGTCGTCGACGCTCCGCGTCGGCGTGTGCTGGTCGAGGAGCGGACCGGCAATACCTCTGCCGCCGAATAGTGGCTGATCGCTCCAAATACTACAGTGCATAGTTGTAGTGGTCCCCGAAGCTCCCAGGTCAGGCGGCAGCAGTGATCGACTCCAAGATGATCACCTTCTTGTCGCTGCTCGCCGTGCTGTGCGTGGCCTTCCTAGTAGTGGTTGTGCCCATCTCGCTGTGGTCGCTCGCCCGCGGCCGCGTTCCAACCGCATTGCAACCAATCAGAGACGGGCTTGCCCAGGCGGCTCTGCCGATGGCGTTCGCCGTCGCGTTGGTCACGACACTTGGCAGCCTTTGGCTGTCGGAGGTGGAGAAGCTACCGCCATGCGAGCTGTGCTGGTTCCAGCGGATCTTCATGTACCCGAATGCAATCATCCTGGGCATCGCCGTGTTCCGCCGCGACGTGTCTGTTCGTTGGTATTCGCTACCACTCGTGGTGGTGGGCGCGGCCATCAGCACGTACCACTACTTGCTCGAGCGCTTTCCCGACGACATCTCCTATGAGTGCACGACCGAAACGCCCTGCACAACCGTTTGGATCTGGAAGTACCACTTCCTGTCCATCCCCGGAATGGCTTGGGTCGCCTTTGTCACGATCGCTGTGCTTCTCATGCTCGCTCGGCGCTCGCCGAAACACGAACCCACAACCACCGACATCGACCAGCCAACGGCGGTCGACCGTGAGCTCCGATCCGCACAAACCGAGGACGACGGGTTTCTGGTCGATGACGACGCTGTTACCAAAGAGGAGTTGACCTCATGAGCACCAAGCGAAGGGGCGCCAATCCCTACGACCGAGAGTCGAAACCGACCACCGGTGAGAACCGAAACCTGCCATGGATCATCGGTGGCGCTGCGGTAGCCGCTGTACTGCTAATCGCAGCCGCTGTGTTCCTCTGGCCGTCTGGAGGGGATGACGCTGACGCCGGCACCGGCGCCGCCGCAGCTGCGAACGCCGAGCAAGAGACCGCTTCGTTGACGATCAGCGGCGAGGATCTACCGCTGCTCGAAGGATCCGGTCTTGGAGCGCCAGGAACTGACTCAGCAGTTGGCCTTGCCATACCCAAGCTGGCCGGTGAGAGCTTCGACGGCTCCGAGGTGACCATCGACCCGTCGGACGGCGAACCGAAGCTCGTTGTGTTCCTGGCCCACTGGTGTCCCAACTGCCAACAGGAGGTTCCGGTCGTTCAGGAGTGGATCGACGACGGCTCTGTTCCTGACGGACTCGACCTCTACTCGGTCAGCACGGCGGTCGACAGCGGCAGACCCAACTATCCACCGTCGAACTGGCTCTCGGGTGAGGGGTGGACTCCGCCGGTACTGCTCGACAACGAAGCTGCCGATGCGGCCAACGCCTGGGGACTGCCCGGATACCCCTACTTCGTGTTCGTGGACTCAAACGGCAACGTCTGGCGCTGCGCGGCTCTGGCCAGCTCCGCGCGCTGACCTCGAGCGCCTGGCCAACGAACTCGCATCGGGCACAGCACCAACCGGCGCTGGAGACGTGCAGGTCGGAGAGCAGACACCAGCTGAAGCTGGCCGGAAACTGACACCGCAGAAGGTTGATGCCCGCAAGGTTTCGGATTGAAGCATGGGTGATCAGGGACACTGGGATGAGCGCTACGAGGTCGTCGGCTCACAAGAGGTCTCGTGGTACGAGCCTCGCCCCCGAGGTGTCGCTCCAGCTGCTATACGCTCTCGGCATCTCGCCGAGCGAGTCGGTCATCGACATCGGCGGCGGCGCGTCCACCCTCGTCGACCATCTGTATGGGGCTGGCCATCGCGATCTCGCCGTGCTCGACGTGTCGGCTGTCGCGCTGGGTGAGGCCCGTGCACGTCTGGGCGATCCGGAGGAGGTCGAGTGGATCAATGCCGATGTCACGAGATGGCAACCGGCGCGCACCTGGGACGCATGGCACGACCGTGCCGTACTTCACTTCCTCACCGACGACCGGTCCCGAGGTCGCTACAGCGCCGTTCTGAGCCAAGCGCTTGCGCCGGGCGGAGCGTTCATCATCGGCGCATTCTCTGAGGACGGCCCGACTCGCTGCTCAGGTCTCCCGGTCCGACGCCACAACCTCGAGGCCCTCTCTGCCTTCCTAGGTGACGTGGAGATCGTCGAGCAACGCCGACATGTGCACCGGACCCCAGCCGGGGTCGAACAACCGTTCAACTGGATCGCAGGCCTAATCGGAGGGGTGAAAGGCTGATCCGCGTGATCAGATGCCATCCTGAGCCGCTGCTCGGAGCAAGGACGCTGTGCCAGGAGTTCCGGACCCGTGTACCAGCCGACACCATCTCAGCAGGGCCTTGCGACTCGTGCAGGGCTCCCTCGGTCAGCCCGCTAGTTGTGGCATCAATCACGACACGTTGTCGTTTCAAATCCGGACGAACCGGGTATGGAGATGCTGGCCGATCGAAGGAGAAGCGCCATGACCAGAACTGACGAGCACGTGCCGACCGAGGGCCGCGACTGGCAAGACACCGAGGGTGAATCGACCGAGCACGATTCTGACGGAGACGGGTCCGGGCGGCGCAAGTACTGGCGTTTCGCCGCCATGATCGCCACTTCTGCGACGGTCATGTTGGTGCTGATGTATCTCAACACCTACGCCTGGGACCATGTCCGCTGGAGTGAGACCCGGTTCTATATGGCGATTCTGATGGGCGCGTCCATGGCGCTCATCATGCTCGGGTTCATGCTTGGCATGTACCGCAACACGAAACTGAACATCGCGATAGCCGTGGGTGCGGTGGCTGTGTTCGCTGGTTCGCTGTTCCTCGTGCGGAGCCAGACGACGGTGCAGGACAACTCCTACATGCGGGCGATGATCCCGCACCACTCGATAGCGATACTGACCAGCGAGAACTCAGAGATCAGCGACCTGCGTGTCTGCGATCTGGCAGTCGGGATCATCGAAGCTCAGCGTCGGGAGATCGACGGATGGACTGGTTGGTCGCGGACATCGAAGAGAACGGCCCTGCGGAGACAGTCGAGGAGGCCGAGGCCCGCCCGATCCCCGATTTCGAGGGCACGAGCATCCGCACCTGCGAAGGCGAGTTCGGCAGCCAGTGATCTCGCACTGAGACGATCGAGCTTTGAGTGTTGAAACCAGCTCCCGGTCGGCGGTCTTGTTCGTCGCTGTGTTTTTCAAACCCGACGATCACCCGGGCGATAGTTGGCGAGTCGACGGCGTGGTCACCCACGTGCATTCTGTGGCCCAGGGAACGCGACTCTGTCGAGCCGACGCACGCACCGCGCATCGAACGAGACTTCTACTGTTCTTTCTACTGTGCGAGGCGGCACGGGTGTGTACGCGACGACACGACCGGAGGTACACTGAAGCCTCAGATCCCAACGTGGGGGCACGATCCGGGACTGGTTGGTACGGGATGAGGGCCTGATAGTCCAGCTCATAACCCGAAGGTCGCAGGTTCAAATCCTGCCCCGCCACCAACGAAAAGCCCAGTACAGGGGCCCTTTTTCCGAGAGATCGGAGAGGGCCTCTCTGGAGTTTCAGGGGCCGATTTCTACACCGATTTCTACACTCCGGGTTGGGGCGCGCTGGAACGGACCGGTCCGAGACGCCACGCGACGGCAGGACGGACTGGTCGCGTCCGACGGCTCCGAAGCTGCTGGAGGCCCGCTGAGCGCTGGCCCGGAGGGTCGATCCTCGACCTTCGGGTTCTGCCTCGGTATCGTGGACTCCAGCAGCGCCGGACCCCGTCAGATGCCTCGGGGATGGCCCTGGATCCGCTGCGTGGCGTCTCTTTCGTCGGAATCGACTCGAAAGGGACCGCACCATGCGCGGAGGAATCCAGAAGAAGGGCAACAACTACTACGCCGTCGTTTACGACGGCGTCGACCCCGGCACCGGCAAGAAGCGCCGGACCTGGGTCCCCGCGGGCACCAGGCGTAGCGACGCCGAGAAGGTGCTCGCCGCGGAGATCAAGCGCCGCCACGACGGCGAACCGACTCCCACCGAGAAGCTCACCCTCGGCCAGTACCTCACCGAGCGGTGGCTGCCGATCCAGAAGTCGCGGGTGCGGCCCAGCACCTACGACTCCTACCGGCGCACCATCGACCTGCACGTCATCCCGGCCCTCGGCCGTCGTCCCCTCGACAAGCTGACCGCCGAGGACCTCGACCTGTTCTACGCCATGCTCCTGACGGAGGGCCGCAAGAAGCCCACGGCCAAGAAGGCGAAGGCACTGAAGGGCCGCAAGGCGAAGGATGCCGACGGTGAGAACGAGGAGGAGAAGCCGGTCGGGTTGTCGCCGAAGACGGTGCGCAACATCCACCTGATGCTCAACAAGGCCATGGCCGACGCCCAGCGCAAGGGCATCGTCATCCGCAACGTCGTCGCGCTGGCCGACGCTCCGACGTTTAAGAACCGCCAGGAGGGCAACATCAAGGCCTGGACCGTCGAGCAACTCCGCACATTCCTCGACGCGGTGCGTGACCACCGCCTCCACCCGGCCTTCCACCTGTCCTCGCACACCGGGATGCGTCGGGGTGAGGTGCTCGGGCTGCGGTGGTGCGACCTTGACCTCGACGCCAAGCGACTCTCGGTGCGCCAGGCGCTCGTCTCCATCGCCTACGACGTCGAGATCTCCGATGTGAAGACCGGCACCGGCCGTCGCACCATCGACCTCGACCCGGTCACCGTCGACGTGCTCAAGGCGTGGCGCATCCAGCGCGCCGAGGAGAACGGCGGGATCGAGCCCAGGGGCGAGGAGCTGGTCTTCGTCAAGCCTGATGGTTCGTGGATCCACCCGCAGTCGTTCAGCCAGGTCCTCGACCGCAAGGTGGCCAAGCTCGACGTGCCGACCATCTCGCTCCACGACCTGCGCCACACCCACGCCATGCTGCTGTTGAAGGCCGGCGTGCACGTGAAGATCGTGAGCGAGCGCCTCTGCCACGCCAACGTCGCGTTCACCATGAGCGTGTACCAGCACGTCCTGCCCGGCATGCAGGCCGAAGCCGCAGCCACCTTCGCTGATCCTGATCGGCAGGGGGCGCCATCGACTGGAACGACTTCGTTCCCCCGTCCGACGAGGCCTCCCTCAGACTCGGGAGGCGGGCCGCGATGAGCATGGTCGAAGGGCTCCAGGTCGCCGCGGGCGTTGACGAGGACGCCCCGATCGTCCGTGACCTGCGCCAGGCGAAGGTTGGGGGTCGGCTGAAGGTCAGGAGTCTTCGACCGCGTCGTGGCGGGGGCACGTGGTGCCGTCGAGGGTGTGAGGACAGCGTCGCCAGGTCCCTCGGTCGAGTCCATGGATGGGGCACTGCTCTCTTCCGGCGGCGAGGTGGTCCTCGATGTCGGCGATGGCTCGTGCCTTGCGCTTGCTGGGTGACTGGTCGTAGGCGAGCTGGGCGAATGGCAGGTCGAGGTGGTGGTCGGTCCAGCGGACCCAGCGGTGGACGAGCGTGTGTGGGTCGCCAGCGGTCGCAGGGTCCACGAGGTACACGGCAACGTCGCCGATGAAGTCGGGGTCGGCGAGGTGCGCGGCGAGTCGGGCACGGAACTGGCTGGGTTGGATTCCGGCGCGGTGGAGGTAGTGGGCGGCGATCTGGCCGAGCTGGTCGTCGTCGATGTCGAGGGTCCTGTGGGCGACGTCGAGGTCGTTGAGGTCGCGGCCCTTGCTGCGCTGTGCGAGGGCGCGGAACTTGGTGGCGATCAGCTCAGCTGGTTTGAAGGTGAGGACGTCGGTCGCGCCGGTCCACCAGTCGGTGTCGACGGCGAGGTGTCGCCGATCGAGCGGCGCGGCGTGCGGCACGTCGTCGAGGTTGATCTCGACCTTGAGGCGCCGCGAGAGGCCGTTGACGCTCGTGTAGGTGAAGCGTTCGGTCAGCCGGTTCTTGGTGGTGGTCGGATGGGAGGCGAGACCGAGACCGGCGTGCCCGGCGATCTCACGGATCGCGGCGCGCATCGCCCGCATGTCGTTGTCGGCGACCGAGAGGTCGTAGGCGACGTAGTCGAGGTCTTCGCTGTAGCGCAGTGGGGTGGGGAGGAACAGCTTGTGGAGGCAGGTCCCGCCTCGCCACGCCAGCCGGTTGCGCAGGTCAGGATGTGATGCGATCTCGATGGCGACACGGGTCATCACGAGGTCTTGTTCGACCTGGTCGTCATCAGCCCAGGGATGAGTTGTGCGCCAGGCGTTGAGGGCGTCAGGGGAGATCACGTCTCGTCGGGCTCCACGGTCGTGTTGACGATGACACTCCAGCGGTCATCGACGTGGCCATGGCGCGAGCCGCGAGCAGCGAGCAGGGTGGGGCGCCCGTGCTCGGGGCGGGCAACCTGTTGTAGGGCGCTCAGGTCGAGGTCATCGCGGACGAGCTCCAGAAGCCAACCGAGGCGTCGGGCATCGGCCATGGTTCGACGAGCGGCCAAATCGGCGAGACGGTCGCCGTTGAGGTCGGGTAGCTCGGCGAGGATCGTTGCCACCGCGGACATGCCGCCACCGAGACGAGGTCGGGAGGCGAGGTCGATCGCGGTCAACGCGGGTGATGCGACGTTGAGCATCGTGCGAGGCCCGGTGACCCGGCGGACCGCATCGGTGTCGATGCGCGACGAGGAGTGGAACCGCATGCGGACGGGGCCGAGGGCGCGGTCCAAGACGTTCCGCGAGGTGACCACGTCTAAGACCTGAGGCGCCTGGTGTGCAGCGCCCCACCACTGCGCCGCTGACGCGTAGGCCACGTAGTAGTCGAGGCTCAGGTGGCGCATCATGGGGTCGACGAACTGCACGGCAGGCACCACCCCTGCTGCTCGGTGCTCGGGAGGCACCACGACGTACAGGCCTCGCACGGGGGAGAACAGCCGGTGGCGGTCCATGGCGTACTTCACGGCCGAGTACACGGCATCGGTGGAGGCGCCCGTCCGCTGTCGAAGGTCAGCGGCCGTGAGCGCGCTGCGGCCCTCGGCCAGCAGCTCGTCCCACAGATCGGCGAAGTTCGCTGTCTTCACGAATCTGAGCATAATCCTCAGATTCGAGGATTGCGAGGACATCAGGCGGTTAGGCCGGACGACCGAGAAGTCGGTCGAGGTCGACGCGGGGGACCCGGAGGGTGCGGCCGATCTCGATGCACAGGATGCCGGTCTTGCCGCCGGTTGCTCGCCACTCGCGAGCTGCGGCGTAGGCGGCGTTGCGGCTGATGCGCAGGATGGTGGCGGCTTCGTCGATGGTGAGGACTTCGGCCGGGGCGTCGGTCTCGGTGGTGGACATCGGGTTCTCCTCGGTCGGTGTTGTTGTCTGACCTACGTGGGCCCTTTGGGGGGCCAGGACTTCGCGGGGAATCTCAGATTCCGACTGCCTGCTCTGCCACCGGCTGTGGTTGGTCGGCGGGGTGGGCGAGTTCCCAGGCGGTCAGCTCCCCGGTGGATCGGTGGAGCCGTTCCGCGACGGCGAGGTCGGCGGACGCAGCCGGGACGCGGGAGGGCTTCGCCGTCGAGTGGGTCGACCGCTGCGGTGACGAAGAGGTGGTTGGCGTGTCGGCCGCGGGTGATGCCGACGTATGTCTCGGCGCGGGTGGCGGTGGCGTCCACGCGGCTGGTCGAGATGTCTCGCCGGCGAGCCCCTCGAGGGTGGGGGCGACCAGCTGGCTGAAGTCTTTGTTGGCGATCGTTCCCTGGGTGACGTGCAGGAGGGCGGGAAGCGTCCAGCTCGTCCCACCAGGTTGGCGGGTCGAGGTGCTGGCCGGGCCCGTGGATCGGACCCAGGAACCGGAGCTGTGGGGGAGCGTCGGAGCGCGGGTACTCGAACTCGGCGACGCTGAACTGCGCGATCGCGTCCGCCCTCGGGAGCCAGTCCATCACCGGGATGCCCAGAGGGCGCCCGAAGATCGCCTGATGGTCCGCGTCGGCCGCTGCGTTGGCGCCCTTCATCACCCGGCGGCCAGCGCTCCGAGGATCCGGTTCCTCGGCCTGTTCAGCACCGGTGCCGGCGCGAGGCCCATCCCGTGAGGCGCCGTGTCGCGACTCGCCAGCGGCAGCGGAAGGTGACTGCCGACCAGCACGGAAGGACGGCGCGGCGCGGAAGGCTGAGCAGGTAGGCGGCACCCACGAACACCGGGTCGGCCACCACGACGTCGGCTGGTTCCGACGCGAGTTCTGCTGTCAGCACCTCGTACTGCCCCCGACCTGGCCGAACGAAGTACTGCTCGACGTCGAACCCGATGGCGCGGGCGTCCCGCAGCTTCGCTCGTTCGGGACACGCGGAGTTCACGTCCTCCCGATCGTCGAAGTCCGACTCCGAAGGCAACGGGACGTGGCGAGCGCCGGTGACGGCGACTGCGTCGGCGAAGCGGGACCCGGTGACGAACCGGACCTCGTCGCCGCGGTTCGCGAGGTGTCGTGCGATCGGGAGGTAGGCGTTGACGTGGCCATGGATGGGCGCAGTGGCGAGAATGACCGACGGCATGACGACCCGCGAATGAGTAGGTCCCAAGATTGGGACCTACATCGGAGTATTCATCTGTATGGCATACTAGTCAATAGTGGAAGAAGCTGCTCCCAGCCCCACCCGCTCCTATCGCTCCGAGCTGCGCGCCCGCCAGGCCGGGGAGACCCGGCGGCGCATCGTCCTCGCCGCCGCGGAGCTCTTCGCCGAGTTCGGCTACGCCCGAACCACGGTGAGGAAGATCGCCGAGCGCGCTGGGGTCTCACCCGAGACGGTGCAGGCCCACGGCCCGAAGGCAGCGCTGATCCGCGCCGCGACCGAGCAACTTGGCCTCGGCGTCGAAGGCGTTGACGACGCGTCGGAACTGCCCGAGGTGGCCGCCATCCTCGCCCTTGCGCCGTACGAGCGATCGGCCGCCATCGGGCCATGGCTGCTGTCGCTGCACCAGCCGCTGGCCGGTGTCATCGAGGCGCTCATCGGCGGCGCGGCCAACGACGCTGAACTGGCCGTGTATTACGCCGAGATCGTCGCATCGATCCGCCAGAACTGGGCGTCGGTCCACGACCACGATCTCACCCGGGGCTGGGTCCGCACCGACCGTCCCCGTGAGGAGGTGATCGACGTGTGGTGCCTCGCCGCGAGCCCCGAGGCCTACATGCGCGTCATCCGGCACTACCAGTGGAGCGACGAGCGCTACGCCCGCTGGTTGTGCGCCGCCTACCGCGACATCTGGCTGCGGACACATCGCGATTGAGCGCCGCTGAACCGCACCACCAATCCGAGGTCGACCAGAGCTGCCCTCCGCCACCCTGTTGCGGAGTCGCAAACGAGTCGTCGATTGCAGAGCGGTCGGGGGTGGCCGTACACTGGCCGGACAGATGGAGGTGCATGATGTCGACGCGACTGCGCAGCGAGCGTCTCGAGGTCCGCACGACGAAGGATGAACGGGCGCTGATCGACCGCGCCGTGGCCGAACAGGGGAGCGACCTCACGGAGTTCGTGATCTCGAACCTCACGGTCGCGGCCCGACGCGTGCTGGCGGACCGGACCGAGTTCGAGCTCGACGCGGACTCCGCTGCTGTCTGGGAGGCGATCAACCGCCGTCGCCCCGCCATGAGCTTCCCGGTCTGCGGCACCTCGTGGAACGTCCCTCGCCATTCCTCGACGAGTGAGCAGCGGCTACTGGTCGCCTGTGCTGCTGGAACGGGGTCACCTCCTCGACGCCTTCGAGTGCAGGTCAGTGGAGCAGACCGACTGGCTCCGCCGGCATGCCCGTCACTCCACAGGTGTCGGCACCACACGTGTGCTGGTGGTGACCCCGACGGACTCCGACGCCGTCGTCGCCTACTACGCCTGGTGCATGGCCAGCGTGGCACTCGCAGAAGTGCCACCGCGGATACGCAAGGGTGCGGGGCGTTACCCCCAACCGGTCGCGCTGCTCGCCCGCCTCGGGGTCGACGTCGACCACGAAGGTCGCGGCCTCGGTGCCGGACTGCTCCGGGACGCGATCCTCCGGACGCTCGCGTTGGGCGAGGAGATCGGCTGCCGTGGACTGCTGGTACACGCCGAGACAACCGAGGCGAGGGACTTCTGCTTGCATCTCGTGCCCGAGTTCGAGGCGTCACCCACCGACGGCATGCACCTGTACCTACTGATGAAGGACATCCGTCGGACGCTGCGGTGAGGCCACACGCATCTCGACCGAGACAGCGCAGCCGGAGCTGCGTCGTAGCGCCCGGTCATCTGGCTTGCGGCTCGCCACCACCTTGTTCGGTGTTCGTGCCTGCATCGCGGCGTCTGCCGGATCCTCTTCCATTTCCTCCGGATCGTGTCGCTGCGCTTCTTCCCAAGAACCCAAAGGTCACAGGTTCGGACGCACATGCGTTCGGACACGCTCGAGCGCGCCATGGCCGGGCTGGAGCTCGTTGCTCCGGTTGTGCCTACGGGTGTTGGGGTCAAGAACGCGTCGGTGGGCGTCTTCGGCTCCCCGTCAGGTTGACTCCGTGGATTCGGTCTTGGGCTGGGGCGCGTCGAAGCTGGGTTCGCCTGCATGTTTGATGGCCAAGGGCGGTGGTTCAGGCGGCGGTGCGGTACTCGTTGATGAGTCCGCAGCACACGGTGTGTCGAACGGCGCGGTGAACTGTCCGGCACCGTCTCGGATCAGGTACCGGAACCCGTGATCATCGCGGAAGCCCATGAGGAGGTTCCGTGCTGTGTGGGTGGTCCACGGTCCGGTCCGGTGGGGTGCGGGATTGATGGCAGCTTGGTGCAGGATGTTCCACACGCTCGACGCGGCGATGCGGTGGCCGAGCCGGCAGAGTTCGCCGTGGACACGCCGGTATCCCCAGGTCGGGTTCTCGGTAGCGAGGCGGCGAACAAGTTTGCGAAGCTCGCGAGCGGCGATCGGCGATCGGCAGTCGCCCACGTTTACGCGCTGGCGGTTGTGTCCACTGGCGGGCGACCAGGCGTCGGTGCCGGCCGAGGACCGTGGCGGGTTGCATGATCCGCATCACGTCGGCGAGGCGCCGCCGGTCGAACACGGACACGAGCACAGCGAGGATCGTGCGGTCGGTCTCGGTGGACTGTGCACGGTTGATCTGACGTTGCAGGACGTGGATCTCGTCCCGTCCGGCGATCAACGCGAAAGCCCTGGTAGAGGAACTGCACGACACGACCGGACATCCGCCGTCCCCTGTCAGATACTACAGTTGATGCAGATAGAGCAGATGATGTAGAGATGATGATGACTGACATCCTGACCCGAGACGCTGACAAGTTGCATCGAGCGCTGGCCAGGGGCGGCGACGAGGTTCGGCTCACCGTTTCGCGTGAGACCGCCGAGTGGATGGCACAACTCGTCGATGCCAAAGTCAGCGGGCGCGACGTGGTGCTCACCAACGATCTCGGTGAGGTCACTCCGACCCAGGCAGGCCAGATGCTCGGTATGTCCCGGCCCCAGGTCCGCAAGCTGATTGATGACGGCCGACTCGACTTCCGCAAGGTGGGCACACATCACCGGATCACTGTCGCCTCGATCCAGGCCTTCCTGGCGGCCGAGCGTGAGCGGCGTGCCCCCATCCTCGCTGAGCTGGCACGGCTCCAGAACGATGCCGGGCTGGTGGAGTGACGGGCGAAGCCACGGAGGTCTTCGGTCCGATCAAGGTCGTCCTCGCCGATGCCAACGTGCTCTACTCCCGCGTGCTGCGGGACTGCCTCGTCTACGCCGCTGACGAGGGTGTGATCGCGATCCGGTGGAGCCGAGCGATCCTCACCGAGGCCGTGGAGCCTCTCCAGGCCAACAACCTGAGGTTCGACGACGGACAGGCCGACCTCCTCATCCGGCTGTTCAACGCTGCCTACCCTCACGCCGAGGTCAGGCCAACGGCGACGGCTCGACGCAAGGTCAACAAGCTCGAAATGCCCGATGAGGACGATCGCCACGTCCTCGCGGCAGCCGTGAGTGCTCGAGCGGAGGTCCTGTGCACGAACAACGTCAAGGACTTCCCACCCGACGCGATGGCATCGGTTGGGATCGAGTTGCTCACGCCCGACGTCTTGCTCTCTCGGCTCGTGACCATGCATCCATCGGGGGTGCGGGACGCGCACCGGACCACCGTGGCTAGCTTGATCGGGGCGACGGATGAGTCGACCATCGCTGCGCTACGTCGGGTCAAGGCCACACAGACGGCCGACCTGATGGAGGCGTTGTTGAAGAAGTCCTGACCGCCCACGGCTTCTATCGATCGATGCCGAGCCAGCGGTGGTAGGCGGCTACGAGGCATGCGACCCGGTGCTGGTCTGCGGTGATCTCGATGTCGAGGAGCGGGACGGTCCACGTTCGGTCGTCGCGTTCGGTCGTCGCGTTCGGCCGACACGGTGAGGGAGCGGCGTTCGTCGCCGTCGAAATCGAACTCCGACACGGTGACCTCGACTCAGATGACTGAGAGGCCCCGCGGATAGATCACGGTTTGGTGCTCCATCTCACCGAGGGCACCGGCGACTTCCGCACCGACTCCGAGTGCTCCGAAATCTCATCGAAGCATCATCCGACGAACTGCGTCTCGACAAGATGCCGAAGATCATCGAAGACGTCCACCGAGTCATCCGTGACGGACAGATCGAAGCCGTCGCCACCCTCGACCAGGCCCAGGGTCGCTAGCGAGAAGCTCAAGACGGTCTTCCTCGGTGAGAACCCCCAGCTGGATGGTGACCTGTCCCGGCTCCAGCACCTACTACGACAGCGAGCAGCTCACCAGGGGATACTCTCTCTGCATGCTCAAGGTCGGCGGTCGGGCGCTCAACGGCTACTACCGCGACCCCTACCTGCGAACCCTCACCCCAGCCTGCGCCGAGCTCATCCGGCGACTCGTCGATGCCGGCCTCTGGGGATGCTGACACTGACAATGGACACACGATGTCGTCACGAGACAGAGCGATAGGCGCCCTCGTCGGGCTCGCCGTCGGCGACGCGGTGGGCACGACGCTGGAGTTCAAGCCGCCCGGGACGTTCACGCCGATCGACGACATGATCGGGGGTGGCCCGTTCGGTCTCGAACCGGGGCAGTGGACCGACGACACGTCGATGGCGATGTGCTTGGCGGAGTCGATCCTCGACCTCGATGACCTCGACCCAGCCGACCAACTCCGCCGGTACGTGTCGTGGTTCAGGCACGGCTACTGGTCCGCCAACGGCCGCTGCTTCGACATCGGCGGCACGACCAGCGGAGCGCTGGTCCGCTTCGAGCGCACCGGGGCGGTCACCGACGACGACATCGACCAGGAAGAGTGCAGCCAACGGGTCGCTCATGCGCCTCGCACCGGTGCCGATCCGCTGGCACGGCGACCTGGCGGAGGCGGCCGAGCGCGGCGGTGAATCCAGCCGTACGACCCATCCGGCGTCCCGTCCCGTCGACGCATGCCGCCTGTACTCGGCGATGATCGCAGCGCTGATCCACGGCAGCGTCATCGAGGACGTCCTGGACGACGACTTCTGGCAGTACGGCCCGCTCGACCCACGAGTCGACGCGGTCGCCCGTGGCTCGTGGCGAACGAAGCAGCCACCCGAGATCCGAGGCACCGGCTACGTGGTCGACGCCCTCGAAGCAGCGCTGTGGGCAGTCGCCGGGGCGACGGACTTCCGCGACGCCGTCCTGCGCGCAGCCAACCTGGGAGACGACGCCGACACCACCGCGGCCATCGCAGGTCAACTCGCCGGAGCCCGCTGGGGCCTCTCGGGCATCCCTGCTGAATGGCGGGCACGAATCACCGACGCCGAACGGATCGCTGCGATCGCCGGACGGCTCTTCGACCTGGGGACCGGGGCGGCACCGGTGCACCCGTGGGCACACGACGAGTTCGTCCACGGCTACTGGGTCGAGCCCGGCCGGATCCTGGCCGGAGAGTACCCGGGCAACCTTCACTCCGTGGACCGGGCTCGCAGCAAGATCAACCTCCTGGTCGACCACGGCATCCGCACGTTCGTGGACCTCACCACGCGCCAGGACAACATGGCACCGTACGAACCTCTCGTCGCTGAGGCCGCTGACCGCCGCCGCCTTGACCTACAACGGATCCAACACCCGATCCCCGACATGGGAACCCTTCCCACCGCCGACGCGTACGACGCAGTCCTCGACTCGATCCGAGCCGGAGGGGAGCGCGGGGGCGTCTACATCCACTGCTGGGGCGGTATCGGCCGTACCGGCACCGTGGTCGGCTGTCTCCTCGTCGACGGCGGCCTGAGCGCCGAGGCTGCACTGGCCCGGCTCGACGAGCTCCGATCCGTCACCAAGAAGCGACGCATGCCTGCGCCGCAGACACACCAGCAGATCGAGATCATCCAGCAGCGGAGCCGAGACGACTGATCAGCGGAGCGCAGCGCGAGCAGGGCAACCCAGCTGAAGTGAGGTTGACCCGGTCTGACGGACGGGGTTGTTGGGCGGCTTCGGCGGGGGCCTCGGCTTGTCGTACGTACGGCCCGGCATGGGGTGGTTCCGAGGGGTCCCGATGAGACGGGCCCGAAGCGGCTCATGACCCGAACGTCGCGGGTTCAAGCCCTTCCTCGGCCCCGACGAAACCCCGTACAGACGCTCATTTCGGGAGATCGAAAAGAGCGAGCACCCGGTAGGGGAAGCAGGACGCGACAGCGTTGCCGCTGCACGCCGTGGAACCAGCCGTCGGACCAACCGCGGTGCATCCGGATCAACGCGTCGCCCGACGAGCACGAGGCTGCGGGTCACGACAGCGGTGTGATCGAGGAGGCGATCCCCAACCGACCTGCGAGAGCCAGGGCGGTACGCTGCAGCTCCTCGATGCGCACGGGATCACCGCCCTGGTCTCGCAGGAGCTCCGCGAACCGAGTCGGTCGCGGGCTAGGAACGGACGTGCACCCAGGCGCTCGTGGATGGAGATCGCTGCCTCGAAGTGCATTGCAGCCCGCCTCCCGCCGTCGATCAACACGCTCAACGGGCCGAGGAACCGATGTACCGACCCCCAGCAGACGGCACCCTCGGCAGCCACGACCACCCGGGAGGCATGCGGGGACAACAGCTCGTACAGCGCTTCGGCCGAGGTGCGATCCCCCAGCCGAACGACGGTCCAGGCCGCCACCGACAACGACAGGAAGAAGAGCTCGTCTCGGGGCACCGATTCGAAACCTGTCGCAGCCATCGGGGCCATCAGCCCCGCGCAGCGTCCGGGTCGCCCAGCTCTGCGTGCAGCAGCGCCAGCCCGAGCGCCCACGCGGCGCGGGTCCTGCGCTGCCCAGTGCTCAACCTCTCCGGCGACCTCGACGAGTCGCCCCTGCTCCAGTCGCAAGGCGAACATCTGGGCCGCGTAACCCTCCAGGAACTCCGGGAGCGGCTGCAGGGTGACGGCCTCTACTGCATGCACCTCCGCCTCTGCGAACCGGCCCTGTAGCAGCGCCATCATCGCCCTGCGCTGCTCCACCCCTGCCATGAACCTGGGGATCCGCACCGAGCCGACCAGTTCCTCGTACTCTCTAGCCGTGGCCTCGCAGGCCACCACGTCACCTGCGGCGAGCTCGCGCGCCGTAGGACGCTCAGGGTCTCGATCACCTCGAACTCGTTGCCCGATGCCCGTGCATCGGCAACCGATCCCCGAGCGAGGTCCACCACGCGCTCTGCGGGGCTCGAAGCAGCTATGACAGGGATGCAGTACTCCGTGACCACTCGGCGTCCAGACGAATCCAGCCGGCCGAGCCGTGCCATCGCCCACTCCGCCAGCTCCCGGGCCCGAGGACCGGGGTCCCGACAGCGCACGTAGCACAGCATCGCGGTCAACAGCACCCTGCCGACCGAGCCCTCCTCCAGCCCGGCGATCATGTCCTCGGCCCTGGTGAGCCAGGGTTCCCCGGGGCTCACGGTGCCCGCACAACCTTCGATGATCACAGCCGCCTTCAGCTCCTCCGAGCCTGACTCGGAGGCGATCCCCCACGCACGCTCCATCAGCGAGGTCCTCTGCTCGTAGGCCCCGGCGCGCCGGAGTGTGAGGCCCAGCGCGATCGCAACCCGGCACACCAGGTCGGCTGACAGGTCATCGCGCTCACCGCTGCGGCCCATGCCGGCTCAAGCACTGCGATGGCGTCGTCGTAGATGTAGCGCTGCTCGGCCTCGCCAGCGGCCAGCAGAGCCATCTCGATGCCGGGCGTGACGTCGCTGCCGTCCTCGGCGGCAGCGAGGAGATGACGGGCGATCTCACCCGGGTCGCCCCCGAGCTCCTCGAGCGCATGCCCGAAGTGCCGGTGCACCCGTGCCCGGCGAGCTGCACCCAGGCCGTCCCTGGACACCGCATGTATGAGCGCGGGGTGAACGCGTAGCTCCCCTGTCGGCTGTCCGTGGTCGCTCACGATGCCGGCGCTCACGGCTGGATCGAGAGCATCGTCCGCGCTGTCGATGTCGATGCCGGCTGCGTGCGCCACCACATCCAGCCGGAACCCCCGACCTGCCACGGCGGCAACACCCAGCACCCTGCGAGTGGACGCCGGGAGTCGCAGTAGGCGCCGCGCGATGGTGTCGCGCACCGAGTCGGGCAGGCTGGTCAGGGCCTGATCGGCCGTGCCACCTCCGAGCTCGACCACGTGGCGTACGAGCTCTTCGATGTAGAAGGGGTTGCCCTCGGTCGTCTCGTGGAGCTGTGCCACGCGGACGCCCTCACCGCGAGCTGCACCCAGTGCAGCGGTCCTCCGCGCGTCGAGCCCGCGGAGTGCCACAAGATCGAGGCGGTGCTCTCTGCGAAGGTCGGTGAGCAGCGTGGCGAGGTGCTCGCTCGGCTCTGTGTCCCTGGCGGTGGCGAGCACCATCAGCTGTCCTCGCTCGTCGTCTCTGAGCAGGTGGCTCAGGAGCTGGACCGCGACGGCGGCTGCCCACTGGAGATCGTCCATCACCAGCACCACAGGCCGGGCCGGCTCCCTGCTGTCGAGAAGGCGGCTCACTGCTCGGAACAACAGGAAGCGATGAGCCTCAGCGTCCGTGGATGCGAACGGGACACCACGTCGTGAGAGCTCTGGAACCAACACCGACAGCACGGTCGAGTCCCCGGAGCCATGTTGTCGATCCGGTCCCGCTCCTGCAACGCCAACCCGCCGACGGCTTCCGCGAAGGGCTCCAGCACGTGCAGTGGTGTCTCCAAGCAACGACCACCGAGGACGAGGGCACCGCTCGCCGCGAACGCTTCGGCTGCCTGGCGGACCAAGCGCGTCTTTCCGATCCCGGGTTCGCCCATGACGAGTCCGAGGCGGCGCTCCCCGCCGACAGTGGCATCGAAGCAGGCTGTCAGCGCGGCCAGCTCGGATTCACGCCCCACGAAGGTGTTCTCGGGCGGGTGCAGCCACGCCGGCAGCAGCAGCTCGGCCCGGGACTCCCGGCGACCCCCGGGATGCGCACTCTGGACCCCGGGATCGAGTGAGGGGTCGTGGCAGAGGATGTCCACCTCGAGTGAGCGCAGAGCCGGGCCGGGCTCGATGCCCAACTCCTCGACCAGCAGGGTCCGGACCTCCTGGTATCTGCGAACCGCCTCCGACTGCCGGCCGCTCCGGTACAGAGCCAACAGGGAGGAGCTCCCAGCACCGTTCGCGCAGCGGATTCGCCTCGACCATCGCCTCGAGGTCGGCCACGGCCCGGCGATGGCCCCCCACCGCCAAGAGCGCCTCACACCTCTCCTCGCCGGCGAGGGTGCGCAGCTCCTCCAGGCGACCGACCTCGGGGATGAGCGAGACCGAGTCCCCGAGGTCGGCCAGCACTGGCCCACGCCACTCGGCGAGCGCCTGTTCGAAGAGCTCCAGAGCCCTATGGTGCTCACCCTTCGCCATCGCTGCACGAGCAGCAGCCGCACCGTTCTCGAAACGCCGCGCATCCATCTCGTCGTCATCGAGGTGAAGGACATACGCATCGCCGTGGGTGGTGATCCGGGTCGACGGCTCACGTGGGCGTCGATCGGGCTCCAACGCCCTGCGGAGGCGGGACACGTGGGACTGGACGGTGCCCTCCCAACTGGGTGGCGGGCCCCCCGGCCAGAGCTGGTCGGCCAGCTCAGCGGTGCGGACCGCCGAACCGGCGCGCAACGCCAACACCCCCAGCACGACCCGGGCCTGGCGCAGGCCCAGGTCCACCTTGTGCCCACCGCTGCCGGCCTCCAACGAGCCGAGGATCCGAATGTCCACCCCACCACCTCCGGACGATGGCCGTTCCGTGCGCCTCGATCGCCATCCTCACACCGACCGCAAGTGGACCACAAGTGACCGGGAGGAGAGTTCTCCTCATGGGGAAACCCGATCGCGCGCACGAACGGACCGACAGCGACGGACCCCCGGCCGCGCTCGATCACCTCCTCGATCACCTCTACGAGGGCTGTGCCGATCCCGCCCCTTGCGGGGAGCCGGCGCCGTCGCAGACCAGCGAACCACCCGTCGACCCACCGCGTTCGGAGGCCCATGATGGCTAGACGAGCATTCACCACCACATCAGCGGCGATCGCCGTCCTGCTGATGACGATCGGGCTGCCCACCACCACCGGCGCAATCCCGGTGACACCGGCGCGTCCGTCGTCGTCGTCGGCAGCCGAGGCACCTCCAGCACCGACCGCCCATCGATCGAGCGCTGCTCCGAGCGCTGATTCGTCCCCAGCCGCCCCCTGGCACCCCCGCCTGCAGCATCACGTGGGTGGGCGCCTCCGGCGGCGACTGGGACGTCACCGGCAACTGGAACCTCGCTCGAATCCCGAACGACACCGACGTGGTCTGCATCCCCGACGACGCCACGGTCGTGCACTCCACCGGTCAGACGATCGTCCGGTACCTCCTCTCCGACGGCGACATCACCCTCTCCGGCGGTTCGCTGGCCGCGGCCGAGGAGTCGCACGTCCAGAACCTGGACCTCTCCGGTGGAACGATCTCTTCAGGGAGCGAGCTGACGGTCACAGCGAGCCTCTCCTGGAGCAGCGGCTCGCTGGGTGGATCCGGCACCACCGTGGTCGCCCCCGGGGCGGCGGGTGTGATCTCAGGCTCCGGGACCAAGACCCTCACCGGCCTGCTCCGCAACGACGGCAACATCACGTGGTCGGCGGGCACCCTCGAGATGGCCTCCGGCGGCAACGGCCCGCACCTCGACAACGCGGGCGCCCTGACCATCAGCGGCGCCGTGACCACGACGACCGTCACCAACGAGGACACTCCACGGATCACGAACCGGGTGGGGGCCTGATCCGCAAGACCGGTGGAGCGACAACCAGAGCCTCCCTCGGCGACGGGGGTTCTCTCTCCAACGAGGGCAGGATCTCCGTGGCGGGCGGGACGGCTTGGTGCTCGACGGAGATGTCGAGCAGGTCTCGGAGCACCTCACCGGTGGCACCTGGGAGATCTCGGAAGGCGCCCTGACGATCGCCGCCGGGTCATGGCCTCTCGTTCAGACCAGGCCGAGATCGTCCTTTGGGGCGACTCGACGGCACGATCCTCAACGGCTCGGACCTCGGCGCGTTGACGGGTTCCTTCAGGCGGCAACCAAGGAACGCTGTCCTTGCACGACAGGCAACTCGTCGTGTCCCCTGGCTTCGGCAACCAGGGCACGATCCACCTCGAGGCGTGGTCTCAGCCTCGATGGACCTGACGGGTTCTCGCAGTCCTCCAGCGGGCGACTCCAGGTCGAGATCTCGGGTGTGGCGCCGGCCGGATCGAACGGCAGGGTCGAGACGAACGTCGCCTCCTTGGGCGGAACCATCGAGGCGATCCTCGTCCCCACGGACGAAGAGGAGAGCGAGGCTCCTTACGAGCCGGGCCCGGGCGACGCCTTCACCGTGATCGATGCCGACTGGCTGATCGGGACGTTCGACACCGTCGAAGGCCCGCTCGAGGCAACCTACGACTCCGACGACGGTGACGTGATCCTCTCCCTGGGTGGCGTCACCGGAGGCTGCACCGTGAGCTGGGACGGCGGCGCAGGCGACGGGCGCTGGGACACGGCCGCCAACTGGGACACAGACGTCGTTCCGGGATCCACCGACCGGGCCTGCATCCCCGAGGGTTCCACCGCCGAGCACTCCACCGGCACCTCGAGCGTCGGCTCGGTCGATGCCCAGGGGACCCTCCGGGTGTCGGGAGGCACGCTCGGCATCGCCGGCGACTCCTCGGTGTCCAACCTCCAGGTCGCCGGCGGCATCCTCGACGGCTCGGGTGACCTCGCCGTCACCGACACGTTCACCTGGACCTACGGCACGGTGCGTGGTGGGGGTGTGCTGCGGCTGGCACCGGGGTCTTCCGGGTCGATCTCGGGCACGGTGACCTTGGCTCGTCACCTCCAGAACGAGGCCACCCTCGTGTGGCAGTCCGGGTCGATCGCGTTCTCGGAGTCGGGTGGGGTGCACGCCCATCTCGACAACCACGCCACCTTGGAGATCCGCAATCCCGAGAACGCGTACTCGGTGTGTTGCACCGCGCAACCCATCATCACCAACCGTGCGGGTGCCACCATCACCAAGACCGTCGACGGCATCACCACCCTCGGCGCCGGTGGCAACCAGTTCACCAACGACGGCACCGTGCGCTCGGTGGCCGGACTGCTGCTCATCGGCGGCGGCACCGCCAGCGGCGGGTCGGGCACCTGGGTCGCGGATGCCAACCTGTCCCTCCACGCCGGCACCTTTGCGCTCACCGGCGCGGTCACCGGCAGCGGCCAGTTCTCGGTCTCGGGTGCCGCCGTGCGTTTCACCGGCTCCAACCAGTTCAACCCTGCGCAGACCGCGGTCACCGGCGGCAGTCTCGACCTCGATCAGGACACCGACGGCGGCAACACCACCGGCACCCTGGCGGTGTCCTCCGGCGTGCTCGACGGTGACGCCGACCTGGCCGTGACCGACGCGTTCACGTGGACCTACGGCACGGTGCGTGGTGGGGGTGTGCTGCGGCTGGTACCAGGGTCTTCCGGGTCGATCTCGGGCACGGTGACCTTGGCTCGTCACCTCCAGAACGAGGCCACCCTCGTGTGGCAGTCCGGGTCGATCGCGTTGTCGGAGTCGGGTGGTGTGCACGCCCATCTCGACAACCACGCCACCTTCGAGATCCGCAATCCCGAGAACGCGTACTCGGTGTGTTGCACCGCCCAACCCACCATCACCAACCGTGCGGGTGCCACCATCACCAAGACCGTCGACGGCATCACCACCCTCGGCGCCGGTGGCAACCAGTTCATCAACGACGGCACCATCCGGATCGGCTCCGCTTCGACGCTGCAGGTCGGCGACACGTTCACCCAGGGAACGACCGGCCGCCTGCAGTTCGGCCTGGCCGGGACCAGCCCCGGAACCACCCACGGCCGGTTGCTCGTGAGCGGGCAGGCGACCCTCGCCGGAACGGTGGCCTCCACCTTCGAGGGCGGCTTCACATCCACCCAGGGCGAGCAGTTCCTCGTCCTCGACGCCGCCTCGCTGTCAGGCTCCTTCGCCACCGTGGACAGCCCCTTGGTGCCCCACTACGACACCGCAGCGGCCACCGTCACCCTGGTCGACGAGACGTTCGTGCCGGTGCCGCCCACGGTGTCGCTCTCCCCGCAGTCGGCGGTGGAGAGCTCCGGCACGTTCATGATCGAGGTCCGCGGCATCGGCGGCAACGTGCCCGTCGAGGTGCCCGTGCATGTGCTCGCCGGCACCGCCGGCGAGCCGGCGGACTTCTCCACCGACTTCACCCCCACGACCGTGACCGTCCTCCCCGGCGGGCTCACCCACGTGCCCGTGACCATCGAGGCCGACACCCTCGACGAGGACGACGAGACCTTCACGGTGGTCGTGGGTGGCGCCATCGCCACGATGACCGTCGTCGACGACGACGAGCCACCTCAGGTGGTGATCGACGGCCTAAGCATCACCGAGGGTGACGAGGGCACGGTCGACGCAACGCTCAGCGTGCGGCTCGTGGGGCCGTTCCTCGGTTCGCTTCCGCAGCCCTCCGGTCGCCTGGTCACAGTGGAGGCCACGACACATGCCGGCACGGCACTGGCAGGTTCGGACTACATCGCGACGAGTGACATCGTGGTGTTCCAACCGGGGCAGACCACGAAGCTGTTCACGGTCCCGATCGTCGGTGACACCCTCGACGAGGACCACGAGCAGTTCACCGTGACCCTCCAGGGAGCCGTCAACGCCACCGTGGCCGAAGGGGAGATGGCCACCGTCACCATCGTCGACGACGACAGCACCGCCACGGGTGACGTCGCCCAACAGCTGGACGAGGGTGGCGGGCAGCTGTTCGACCTGCTGGACGACTGGGGTGGCGAGTACGACCTCGATCGCAACGGGCCCTCCCCTTCGAGCTGCCCGGGCACACCGACGAGCTGGCCGGTCTGTACGAGCCCCAGGACGAGCTCGGCGCGCTCGAAAGCCCTTCGACGAATCTCGACGACGACCTGGCCGCTCTGTGCGGGCAACTCGAGGATCGGGGTCTCGAGATCGACTGGGTCGAGGGAGGTGTGTGCGGCAAGCCGGCACCTCCCACGGAGGCCGACATCATCCAGGTCCGCTACACCGCACGGCTCTCGGAGCTCGCCGAGGCCATCGGCTTCACCGCGGACGAGCTCAACGACGACGCCGAAGGGGTCCTCGACGGCCTGGCGGCGAACCTCGGCCTCGACGCCGACTTCGATGCCGGCGCGGACCTCGTGGTCACCCTCGTGGTCGGTGTCGACGAGACCGGCTTCTACGTCTCCGACGAGAGCGGCATGCGCCTCGGGCTCGACACCACCACCACGGTCCGCGGCACCGGCGACGTCGGCGGGATCACCGGGCTCGACCTCGAGGGACCGACCGACGTCGACGTCGCTGTCCTCCTGCAGGCCAACGGCGGCGCCGCCCGCCTGCGCACCGCAGAGCTGACCCGACCGCCCGCGGCCTACCTGCGCCCGGCTGCCGAGGGAACCGTCGCGATGCATCTCGACGCCACCCTCGACCCGGTGGACCTCGCCTGGGACGCCACGTTCACCCTGGCCGTCGGGCCGGACTTCAGCACCGACATCACCGTGGACGCCCGCCTGGCGGGCACCCTCACCCTCCCCGGTCTCACCGAGGCGGGCCAGCCCGCCGTCATCACGTTGGTCCGGCACCTTCGACGGCACGACCTGGACCCTCACAGGAGAGGGCGCCTCCGCCGCCGAGTACGCGCTCGCCGGGTTCGACGTCGACGAGCTCGGCTTCCAGGTGATCCTGTCCCCAGACACCTTCACCGGCACCGCAGCCGCCACCCTGCACACCGACCTCGGTGACGACGACCACCCCGTCGACATCGACCTGACCAGGAGCTTCGACCACACGACGTTCCACGTGGATGGTCACCTGGAGATGGGCGACGTGAGCCTCGGCGGCGACCCCGCACCCGCCTGGCTGGGCGGCCTCACCCTCGACGCCGGCTTCGACGGCGACATCGCAGCAGGCACTCTCAGCGGCGGCGTCACGGTGGCGGCCGACGTGGTGGTGCTCGACCCGCAACCGGCGGCGGGCGGCGAAGAGCCAGAGGGCGTCGCCCGGGCGGGGGCGTGAGCGGCACCTCACCGCGGACGGCCACCTCGCTCTGCACGCCGACTCCCTGACCGCCAGCATCGGTGGCGCCATCGACATCGCCGCCAGCGACGTCGACATCTCCCTCGGTGCCGACGCAACCGGTCCTGTCCTCACCATCGCCTCCGCCACCGCCACGGTGCCCTCGCTCAACGGCCTCGGGGTGACCTTCACCGGCCTGCACCTCAACCGCGACGGCACCTGGGGTGCGGACGGCGTGGCGGTGGCGACCCAGGGGCTCCTCCAGACGATCGGTCTGGGCGGGATCGTGCCCTTCGACATCACCTCCGTCGCCCTCGACTTCCCCGACATGGAGGACCTGGACGCCTTCGAGGTCTCCGTCACCGGCAGCATCGACTTCGCCGCCATGGGCACCTGCCGTTCACGCCGATCATCGGCCTCGGTGGCGACCCGGTCGGCCCTTCCTCCCCGCCGGAGGACAACGACTTCAGCTTCTCCGTCGCCGTCGAGTCGCTGAGCGAGGGCGGATCCGGCCCTGGGACCTCGGGCCGATCACCCTCGGCTTCGAGGACCTCGTCGTCGGAGACAGCGGGATCACGTTCGGCTCGCAACTCACCCTGGGCGGCTACCACGACGGCGTGTGGGCCGGCGACGCCTGCGGCTCGTTGTCGATCCTGGGCGGCCTCGACGACCTCCAGGGCGAGGCCGCCATCGACGTGTGCGGCTCCCTGGATATCACCCCCGACGGCGCCAGCCTCGACCTCGACGGCACCTTCTCGGTCTCGGCGACCCTGGGCGATGCCGTCACCGTCGAGGGCGCGCATCTCCGCTTCGGACTCGGCATCGCGATGGACGACCAGTTCGCCTTCACGGTCACCGGCCCCACCTTCGAGGGCTTCGGTGTCGACCGCATCGAGATCGCGTTCGGCGACGTCATGCGCCTCGTGGGCACCGAGGTGGACATCGACTTCTCCCCGGCACCCGGCGAACCGCTCGTCGCCTTCGGCGGTGCGCTCGGCGACGGCTCGCTCGCCGTCGAGTTCGACGACGCGGACGTGTTCTCCGGCTGGGGTGGCGAGGCCGGCAACCTCGGGATCGCCGCCGACGGCACCGTGGTGCTGCTGCCCGGCTTCTTCGTGGACATCCACGTTCCCGACGGCGAGCGCTTCGGCCTGCCCGACTGGCTGCCGTTGAGGGTCGACGAGGTCGGGATCCGCTTCCCCGACGTCGACCTGGGGAACATCCCGCCCGAAGGCGTCCCCGTGGAGGACCTCGCGGACTTCGCCCTGCGCTTCTCCGGCGGGCTGGAGGTCACCGACGCGTGGCCCATCGCGGCGGCCGTCGACGGTCTCGAGGTGGACCTGGGCAAGCTGTCCCGCGGCGAGGAGTTCCCCATCACCAACCTCGACGGGTTCCGCATGGGCGTCGAGCCCTTCGAGCTGGTGCCGGGCTTCCGCGTCGGCGGCGGCCTCGAGCTCGGCAGCGTGACCGTCGACGCCGACGCTGAGCCGGGGAACCAGCCCGAGGACGTCCTCTACGGCAGGATCTTCGGCGAGTTCAGCTACGAGGGCATGGGGGCGGGCATCGACCTGGTGGTCAGCCAGTACGGCCCGGTACTCGCTCAGCTCCAGGTCCCCCTCGCGATACCCATCGACGGCGGGGCCCTGGGTGGGGTGATCCTGTCGTCGGTCGAAGGTGGCATCGCCTTCGGCGGGCCGGCCTTCCCCGACCCCGAGCGGCCCGTCGAGATCCTCCACGACCCGGCCTTCGACACCGACTTCCCGGTGAACGACGACACCATCCGCGACTCGGTGGAACCGGCGGTGCAGAACGGCAACCTCACCTGGGACAACGGCTTCACCCTGGCGATGTCGGGGAACCTCACCCACGCCCTGGCCCCCGGCGTCGTCACAGGTGATGTCACCCTCGGCGCCAACATCGGCATGGTCCCCGGCCAGGAGGGCCTCAAGCTCCTCGGCAGCGGCGACATCTCGGTGTGGGGCATGTCCTACGCCGGCACCGCCCTGCTGATGGACCTCACCGACCCGGCCAAACCGAGCTTCGACTTCGCCTTCGAGACCCCCCCAGGTGGGCAACCCGCTCAGCTTCCTGATGCCCGCCCAGGCCGTGCTCGAGGCGAGCCTCGACACCACCGGGATGCTCTCCGGGTTCGGCCTCGGCGTCGGCACGTTCCTCGACCGGCTCACCACCGGCACCCTGGAGGTGGGCCAGGGGTTCTTCGAGGACACCCTCGACGCGCTCGCCGCCGACCTTCAGGCCCACCACGACCGTCCCCTGTCCACGATCGTGCTCGACAGGGACCACAGCGGCTTCGTCTCGGCCACCGAGGACGAGGCAGTGATCGACCGCCAGTTCCTCATCTCCGGTGTCATGGGATGGCTGGGTACGGGTGAGGACTCCCTGCCCTCCGACCCGGTCGGTGCGGCCAGAGCCGGACAGATCTTCCTCGCCGAGCTGCTGTCCACCGCCGGCGACGTCCTCCACGGCGGCGGCACCTTCGACCTGGCCGATGTGTTCACCAAGGCCGACTACATGGCCTTCGCCCAGATCCTCGGGGCCGGCAAGGAGGCCGTTGCCGCCGTCCTCGGGGTGATGCGCGACGCGGTGATCGACGCCGGCGACGCCTTCATGTCGCAGTTCGACCCGTCCTTCCACCTGCGCGGCGCCCTCCAGCCGATCATCCTGGGCATCCCCTTCGGCGAACCCCAGCACGAGGTGGAGCTGATCATCACCGAGGACGGGCTCGGCTTCGGCTTCGACACGAGCGTCGTGGACATCGGGATGCAGCTCTGCGACCGCATCGCACCCTTCATCGGCAGCGCCGTGTGCCGGATGTTGTCCCTGGGCTTCGAGGACCACCTGGGCATGACCGTCGAGCTGCCCCCTCGGCGGGATCGTCGAGGGCCTCTTCGGGGGTTCAGGGACTCCCCACCGTCGACCCGATGAGCGGCGACTGGGCCATCGAGCTGCGCGGCGGGCTGCGTTGGCTCGACTTCGAGGTGGGCCAGATGACCGGCCTGGCGATCGCCCCCGGGAACCAGGCCTTCCTCGACGCCCACGTGCAGAAGCTCTACGAGGACCCCGACGCACCGCTGGACACCTCCCGCATCCCGATCCAGAGTGCGGACCACTACGAGGACCTGCTCACCTACGGGGGGGTGCTGCTCAACGGCCGCCTCCTGCTTCCGGAGCTGCTCACCGATCCGGTCGGCCTGCTCGGCTCGCTCGACATCCCCGTTCCGGAGGATCCCCTGGAGCTCCCCGCGTGGGTCTCCGCGGTCGCCGAGCACCTGAGCCGGGTGGCGCAACCGGCCACGGTCCAGCTCTACCTGCCCAGCTTCGCCTCGGTGCTGCTGCCCGACTACGACGCGCCGACCGAGGCCGAGCGGCTCATCCCCGTGGGTTCCGGACAGGAGCTCGCGGATCGTTTCAACGAGGTCTCCCAGGCCGCCTACCTGGAGGGCACCTTCGACGGCACCCTGCTGAGCATCCCCTTCGGCAAGGCCCGGGTCTACACCGACGTCGACACCATCGGGGTCGAAGGGAAGCTGCCGCTGATCGGGCTCCAGGCGAACTTCCAGCTCGACACCGCCCCGACCGCCGGCTCCGACGGCACTGTGCAGCTGCCCCGGGCGATCACCACTGTGAGCATCGACGAGGCAGAGATCGACGCGGCACTCGCGAGGCTCGGCCTGCCTCCGATCGTCGGCGGGGTGGCCGGCGTGGACTCCACCTTCCGGGCTGTCTCACCCGGCTACGAACCCACCTCCACCGATCCGCTGCTGCGCAAGGGGCATCGAGCTCCTGGACGCGCCTGGCTGTCGACGGACTCGTGGACGATGCGGAGTTCCGCCTCGCCATCACCCCGCCGACCACACCCGGGCTACCCGACCTCGTCGGCACCGCCCGAGTCGGCCGGATCGGCCTTGCCGGCGTAGAGCTGAGGGACACCGAGCTCACCCTCACCCAGAGCGAAGGCCGCTTCTCCATCGGCGTGGATGCCAACGCGAGGATCCTGGGTGCGGGCCCACGGGTGCACGGACAGCTCCAACCCCGACCTCACCGGCACGCTCGCCGTCGAGTTCGACAGCGGAGGCCCCCGACTCGCCGGCTTCGACCTGAGGACGGGATGGGGGCTCACCGTCACCCGGGTGAACGGACAGCTCGTCTCCACGTTCTCCTTCGACGGCACGGTCGGGTTCCCCTCCTGGCTGTCCACCGCCACCGGACAGGGCTCCGCCCACGCCACCGGCACCGTCGCCTCCGACGGCACGATCGATCCTCGCCCTCGGCATCAGCTCCCTGAACCTCGGCGGCTTCCAGGTGCACAGCGGCACCTTCCACGTCATCGGCAACACCACCTCCGCCCAGATGGAGCTCGACGCCCAGACGTCCTTCCTCGGCGCCAACCTCGGCGTGACCGGCTCGCTCGCTTTGAGCGGGAGCGGCCCGTCGGGCTCGCTGACGTTGAGGTTCCTCTCGGGCAACTCCCTGGCCTTCGGACCGGTGGCGGTCAAGGGAACCCTCTCGCTGGCGGTCACTCCGACTTCGGCCGACGTCAGCGCCACCGGGTCCGTCGACGTGCCCGGCGTGGCCGACGGCCTGGGCGTCTCCGGGCGGATCGCGTCCGACGGCACCGGCAGCCTGGCGCTCACCGGCACCTCGCTGGGGCTCAAGGGCTTCGGCCTCACCCGTAGGAGTGGCACTCCGCCGCCGCCTCTGGCGTCGATCACCGCACGCTCACCGCCACCACCATGACCGTCGACGCCCGGTTCAACTTCCTCGGCAACGTCCTCGACGTGGACGGCAACCTCTCGCTGTCGCTCAGCGGGCCCAGCGGCTCGCTGGCGCTCACCTACGGCGGATCGGTCAACATCCCCTTCGGTGGCTGGACGTTCGAGGGCGGGGTCACCATGGCCATCACGCCGAGCGGGGGCAGCATCGCAGTGAGCTCCCGCATCGACGTCCCCGGACTGGCCAGCAACCTGAGCACCTCCGGCAGCCTGGACTCGTCGCTGCGGGGCTCGATGACGGTCAGCGCCGGTTCACTGCGCCTCGGCCCGCCCGGCTCCCCGTTCTCCATCAGCGGCTCGTTCACCCTGAGTCGCCTCGGCAGCCCGGCGGTGATCGCCCTGACGGCGTCGAACGTGTCGCTCGACTGGGCGAACGTGAGCGCTTTCACGGTGAACACGTTCACGATCGCCTCCGACGGTCGCTTCGATGCATCGGTCACCGGTAGGACGGTCGGCATCTCCCAGTTCTCCTGGACCTTGCCCGACTTCAACCTCCACGTCGGCCCCAACGCCACCGGCGTCCAGCTGCAGCTCGGTTCGTCGTCGCTGTCGATCACCGGGATGAGCACCCTCACGATCCCCGGGCTCAACATCGACACCACCGGCAACTTCAGCGTGACCCTGGCCGGCACGCGGTTGGACATGGCCGCCCTGCAGCTCCATGGAAGGCTGATCTTCGAGCGCCAGAGCGGGATGTTCCGCCTGCGTGTCAGTGGACCCAACTTCTTCACCCCGGCCAGGTTCTCCATCCCGGGCTTCGCCACCATCAACGTGGGTGACTTCACGATCGCATCCAACGGCACCTTCTCGGTGCAGGCCTCCACGACGCGGCTCGGGCCCAGCGCCCTCAGCATCCGCAACGCATCGATCCGGGTGCGCAAGACCGGCTCTCGCCGAGCACCCTGAAGGTGGCGTGGTCGGCGGCGATCTCTACCTGCCCGTCGGCGACCCCATTGACCTACCGACGCTCGAGATCGATGGAGACGCCACCTGGAGCCACACCTTCACCGCCAGTGGGCTGGACCTCGGCCCGGCGCTGCGCACATCCAACAACCCGTCGTTCACGTTGTCGCTCGCTGACGGCGTGCTCGTCCTGGATCTCGACGAGACGCTCTATGTGGAGCGTGCTCGCCGGCAGCGTCGACATGCGGCTCCGGGAGCTCCACGTGGGATCGGACGGCACGTTCGAAGGCAACGTCCGCGGCCGCCTCTCGGTGCTCGGCTACCTCTTCGCCACCGCCACGTTCGACGTCAGCCTCTCCGGGGCAGGGTGCGCATGATGATCCCCTCCAACGACCCTGTGAGTGTGGACCTCGGCCCGGTGAACGGCAGCGTCCACGGCTCGGTCTACTCCGACGGGGACTTCGACTTCAGCGGCGATGCCGTCGTCGACCTCACCCGGTGGGGGGGGGTTGTTGGGCACGGCCACCGTGCGCCTGCGCGACAGCGGGCTGTCGGGGAGCTTCACCGGCCAGGCCTGCGCCCTGGTCTGCATCGACGTGGTCGGTGGAT
Source organism: Microthrixaceae bacterium (assembly GCA_027493675.1). GTDB lineage: Bacteria > Actinomycetota > Acidimicrobiia > Acidimicrobiales > Microtrichaceae > JAMLGJ01. The sequence goes on from JAOSKI010000004.1 coordinate 48,203, forward strand.
CGATCAGCCGTAGCGGAGTCCTCACCTTGCGGATAGCCGGGATCAGGTATCGGATCCAGATCTTCGATCCTCCGCAGTAGCCACTCGTGAGCAGGCCCCCGGGAGCGGCAGCCGTGTGGCGCCGGGTGGCTCAGAGGAGCTCGACCGCGTCGCCCTGGTTGATGCGGCCAGGCTCCACGATGTCGAGGCCGATGCCGAAGTCCATCTTCGTCTCGCGCACCAGGGGTGCGCGGATCCGCCGCTCGGTGGGCAGGTCGTCCTGGGGGAGGGGTCACCATCACGCAGGGCGTGACATGGGTTGGACCACCTCGGCCACCGCCGAGCCGATGCGCAGGTGACGGCCACACCAGTCGATCTCAGGGAAGCCACCGGGCTCGTCGCCGGTGTCGACCAGGACGTTGGGACGGAACCGGCGGACGTCCATCGGAGGCGCCCGTGTGGCCGCGGCCAGCGTGGCGATCGATGTCGTGGTCAGCACGTGGAGCTGGAAGCTGTCGAAGTAGGTGCCCCGCGGGCCCACGTACTCGATGAGCTCGGTCGCGAGCTCGGGCGGCGCCATCGTGGTCCAGTCGGGTGTCGGCTCGTCGGGTGCAGTCCCAGCTGGCGGCGGAACTCGGTTTCGTCGGGCAGCTCCACCCGGCGGTAGTGGTCCAGATCCTCCGCGGGCCGTCGGGGCCACAGGGTGACCGGCCGGTCCAGCCGGGCCGACAGCACCTCTGCCACATCGGGCGCGTCGCTGGTGACGGTGGTGCCGTCGCCCAGGGCGATCTCGACCGGCGGGGTGGACGCACCGGAGGGCGCCTCAAGGTATCGGGCGGCCAACTGCACCAGCGCCCCGATCTTCTTGGCACCCCGGATCTCCCCGATGCCTCGTCGCGCACCGCCCACCCGCGGTCGCCGGGGATCCCGTAGGTCGCCACCACGTCGGTCGAGCTGAGGCGTTCGCCCCGCATCGACTTCACCGGGTAGCGCCACAACTGCGCGACGGGTCCGATCACCGGCCGGCTCCGGCTCGGAGCCGGCCGGTGATCGGGGCGCGGACGCGCGAACGGCGGCAGGCCTGTGGTCGGCCTGTCACAGCCGGGCCGTGACCTTGATCTCGACCAGCACCTCCGGTACGGCCAGCGCGACGACCTGCACAAGCGTGCTGGCCACCTCGAAGTGTGGCCCCCAGACCTCGTGGCGGACCTCGTTGGCCACCGCCATCGCCGCTTCCATGTCGGTGACGAACACGACCTCCTCGACCACGTCGTCGAGGCTCGCCCCGTAGAAGTCCAGGACGTCGGCGATGTTCGCGTACGCGGCCCGCATCTGGTCCGCCATGCCCTCGGGGAGGTCCTCATCCTCGACGAACGCGGTCTGGCCCGAGACGTGGATGGTGTCGCCGGCCTTCACCGCCTGTGAGTAGCCGAAGTACTCCTCCACGACGTTGCCGTAGCGCATCGGTTCCTTGTGGGCCATCACTGCCTCCTCGCGCCCCGGCCGGCCCGCGTGCGGGTCCGGGTTCAGGGGCCTGTCGGGTCGCGGCTACGGCCAGGCTAGGTGGTGTTCGCGCCCCGTGGGATGCTCGGCGAGGGCTGCTCCAGCACCCAGCAGGTGACGGGCTGACCACGGTCGTGAGCATCGACGCGGTGCCATCACGTCCCGATGATCTCGGACTGCACATCACCGAGGAGACGATCGAGTGCCGAAGCCCACGGCGCGCACCATGGCACGCGGCTTCGGCTTCGACCGCGGTCGTTCCCGCGCCGAGGGCCTTCACAGCGCGGAACCGGAGGTTCGCCGCGTCGCGACTTGCCGGATCCGATGGATCGTAGACCGCTGCGGTCTCCACCAGGGCCTGGTGGTAGCTGTTCCAGAACCTTGCGGTGCGCCACAGGCCCGCCGCCTCGAGTCGTGTCGCAATGTCCTTCATAGGGGCCTGAGCGCTGGTGAGCAGCTCCTGGAGATCAGCGTCCTTCGCGGTCGAGAGCTCCTGGGCGGTGCGAACCGCGATGTCGAACGCGGCGCACAACGCCTCGTCCGCGGATGCGGCCACCACACGATCGGGTGCACCCGCACCGTCGGCTTCATCGAGCAACCGGCGTTGCATGTCCGAGATGGTCGGTGGCGCGGCATCGTCGCGTGATGACGGGTCAGCAGTGCTGCTCGCGCTGCGGGCGTCGTCGCCGGAGCTGCATCCGGTGATCAGCAGCACTACGGCCGCGGCAACCCAAGACCGCCTTGGTGAACGCCGGCAGGTTCGTATGGGTGCAGGGTACCGGCGACAGAGTGTCAGCCAGCAGGGCACTGGGAACGACACAGCGGAGGAGACCTCTGACACCTCGGTGGGAGCGGCGGCGGCCGTCGACACCCACAGGACATGAGCAGTGCGTGTGAGGTTCTCGATTGCAGACCGGTCGAGCGGTCACGGTGCAGGGCTGAGTGAACGCAGCTGCACCCACCCCCGGGCAGTACGCCGGAGATCACTGACGAGCTCGGGGATCAGGTCTCGGCATCCCGTGAAGGGACGGAGCAACAAGGTGTCCTGGTCCTCGGACAGACCACGCATCGAGGTGGCTCACCGCTACGGCATCTGCTGTTGATCCGCCGGATCCGGCTCGCCGTCGCCCGCGGTGGTCGCGCCCTCACGTCGCCGGCGCAGGCGCGATGGCGCCGCCCGCCACAGCAGCCGCGGTGGCGACCCCGGCGCCGACGAACGCGCCGACCGGCATGTCGTCGTCGGTTCCGGATGCGGGCCCGGCGCGCCGCGCCGGCGCCGTCGTCGGAGCGCCCAATCCGGCACGCCGCAGGTCGAACGGCGCGGCGAGGCCGAGCTCCACGTTCAGCGACGTCGCGGCGCCCAGGTGTCCTACCGCCGCCGCCTGCTCACCGTTCGCGGAGAGCTCCCGGCTGATCGACGCCAACCCGAGCGGGGACAGGTCGTCGTAGTCGGCCACGATCGGCGCGGCGTGCTCAACCATCGTGGCGAAGATCGACATCGTCCCGTCGTCGTTGTCGACCAGCTCCACGATCGCGCGTGTTCGGGGAAGTCCACGTGGCTGGCGGTGGTGATCTGCCAGAACCCACCGGTGCGCCCAGAGCGGTCCGGCATCGGTCGGACCTCGTTGGTGTGGGTGTGACCGTTCACCCAGGCGACGAGGTTCGGCCAGCGATGCAGGAATGCCACGAGCTCCTCGCCCTCGATGCGACGTTCGCCCGGGTGCGACGGGTCGGGAGGAGCACCCGTCATCGTCTCGCTCGTGAAGTGGCTGAAGAGCACCACGAGCTGGTCGTCGTTGCCCGAGCGCACCTCGCCGCCGGAGGAGTCGAACGAGCGCGAGTGCACCGCCGACAGCGTCGCCTCAAGGAACCGGAGCTGGTCCTCACCGATGGACCCCGAGTTGTACCCACCGGTGTCCATCGAGATGCCCACGACGCCCGGAGCGATCTCGAAGCGGTACGACAGCGGACGACCGTCGAGGTGATCCTCGGTGTAGCCGTGGCCGGCCGGGCTCGGCCGATGGGTGGACGCCAGGTGGGCGTGGACCCAGTCCTGGGTGGTGAGGCTGCGCCGCTGCGGGTCCGCGGTGACGCTTTGGTGGGGCATCGATCCGTCCGCCACCCGCCGCCGAATCGCCGCGGTGTCGCCGATCGCCTCGGCGAGGAAGGTCACGGCGCTGACCCCGTGGGGCAGGTCGGTGATCTTGAAGTCGGCGACGAGCAGCTCGTCGAACGCGTCGGAACGAGGTACGTTCCCCTGGATCAGGCCGTCGTGGTTGCCGTAGGTGGAGTACCAGGCGATGTCGAGACCAGGTGAGCGGTGCGGCGCGATCGCAGCGTCCAACAGGCCCGGGACGGTCGGGAAGCCCGCTGCGAGGTAGGTGTCGGCGATGCCGCCGTCGGGGTGCCAGTAGCGGGGGTCGCCCCATTCGGTGGCCTGGACGCCTTCGTAGCGGTGCTGGTCGCCGGAGTTCGCGGTCACCGTTCCACCGTCGAGCACGCCGATGAACCAGTCGAGCTCGTTGTGCTGGCAGTTGTCGATGTTGTCGCCCGTGGACACGGCGCAGTCGAGCCGGCGTCCTGTGATCGGCGCACGCTGCAGATCGACGAGCCGCTGCACCATCGACGCCTGCACCTGGGTCGTCAAGGTCTCCTGTGGTCGGTAGGCGCCGGTGAAAGGCTCGCCCAAGCCGTCGAGGAACTCCACACGCCCGGGGCTCTGCGCGTCGATCAGGTGGACGTCGGTCAGGTGGGCGAACGCGGCGACCGCTCGTCGTCGGGTATCACGCGCGGTATCCAGCTCACGCAGCTCGCTGCGCACCACCGTCGGCCACCCCGGCCCCTCCCGGAGCTTCACGTAGCCGGGACCGTTCGGGCGCACGACCGTCACCGACAGGGTCGTGCCCTCGATCGAGCTCGCACGCCGCGCCGTCTCGTCGAGCGCGCGGGTGCGGGCCGCCGAAGTGGCCCACCACGCGCTGGCAGCGGTGCCGCCGAGGAACCGGCGACGGGAGAGGTCCATCGGCGTCACCCTACGCGCCGGGTGCCGAGCTCTGACGCCTCCACGCTTCGCCGCCATGGCTGTCGAGGCGGATCGGGATGCAACGGATGCGCCGACCTTCGGGCGTCCGTGAGCGGAAGAAGGCGACGAGCTGCCCGTCCGGCCCGGTGGTGATGCTGGCGTGCCCGGATCCCCCGCTCCCAAGTTGGGAACGTGAAGAGGTCGGCCTCGGTCACGGTGGTGGCCGACGGGGCACCGAGAGCCAACCCGGCGCTCCTGGTGGTGAGGTCGGTATGCCCTGTCGAGCGGGCACGGCACGATCGACGCGGCTTGTGCCTGCGCGGATCCGGGCGGCGCTCAGCTCGTCGTGTCGCGATGCGACGAGATCGTCCCGCCGAGGCGGGTGGCGTCGCCGTAGGCCGCCCACTCCTCGGAGATGTCGCAGGTCGGCGCATGGCCGGGCCTGCGAGGTCTGCCTCCCGACGCGACGAGGGTGTCGTCGCGCCACCACAGCAACGTCGCGGGCGCCGAATGGTCCACGATGATCGGCGGACCCTCACCGCCGACCCCCGACCCGGTCTGGAACGCGGTGGATCCGGCGGTTGACAGCACGAGCGGGCCCCATTGGGTCTGCGTCGAACGGTGCACGTGCCCGGCGACCACCCGGAGCACCTGAGGGTGCCGGGACAGCACGCTGCGCAACAGCTCCGCGCCCACCACGCCCTGGTAGTCGAACCACCAAGAACCGGTCGGGTAGGGGGTGTGGTGGGTGAGCACGACGGTGGGCGTGTCGGGCGCGGCGGCGAGGGTCGGTCGAGCCATTCGGCGCTGTCGGTCGTGATCTCACCGGACTCGAAACCACGGCGTGTGGAGTCGAGCGCCACCAGGCGCACGGGCCAGTCGTCGACCACGTGGTGCAGCGGATCGGCGGGGTCGCGCGGCACCGGGGTGCCAGGTCGGGCTGGATGCGCGCGATCGTGTCGCGCAGCTGCCTGGGGTTGTCGTGGTTGCCGGGCACCGCGACGATCGGCGCGGGCGCCTCGGCGAGGCACTCGGCCAGCAGGCCGTACTCGGCCTCGGTCGCGTCGTTGACGAGATCGCCGGTGAGCAGGATCACATCGGGTCGCTTCGGGAGCTCCCGCAGCGTGCCCAGCGCCGCCGCGAACCGGGTGGGGGTGTCGACCAGCGAACGCAGGATCGACCCCTCGACGCTGACATGTGGATCGGAGAGCTGCGCGATGAGCATCCCCCAGTGTCGCATCGCAGAAGGCGGCGTTCCGGCACCGTGTCGGGCAGCGCCGATGACCGGCCGCGCAGCAGAGCCGCATCGAAGGGTGGCCACCCGTACCGCGACCGCCGCCGGGACCCATGCCGTTGAAGCCACCGGGACCCGATGAACCGATCGGCCGAGCGTCTGTCGAACCCGGTCAGCTCTCCGGAGCGACGGCCCGGGCATTCAGCCACTCCCGCCATGCCGGCTCGGTCGCGGTCGCAGCGGCCGTGCCCGCGTCGCCGTACAGGTACGACCAGACCGACACGGCGACCACGTCGCCGTCGCCTTCGACGGCGACGAACGCAGTTCCGGGCGCGGGTTCGTCGAGCAGCAGCGTCACCCGCCACGACTCGGAGGCCACGACCGTGCCGGCCAGAAGGAGCGTCACCCGAGGTCCGGATTCGCTCGCCGACCGCCGGCTCCTCTGGGATGCCGAGCTCCGTGGCGAGCGTCGCCCAGGCTGCTGTCCTCGGGCCGGCCCACATCGCCATCGGGAGCACGGGCGTCGCGGTGAGGCCACCGAAGTGCTCCATGTGTAGCTGCAGGTTGGACAGGAACAGTCGCCAGCCTTCGACCATGCCGTCGTACTGGTCGTCCCAGCCCTCACCGGACCCGAACCCCGAGTTGACCAGACCCACGGTGCACGTCCCGTCGTCGTGGGCCTCGACACGCCACTCGAAGACCAGACCTCCTGCGTCCTCGCCACCGTCGAACACGATGCGCCGCGGTGGCTCCCATACGGCGACCCGGCCCGGGACCTGCATCTCGGGGCCCGGACCGAACGACGCCGAGGCGGCTCCTCCTTCACGCTCCTCGACGGTGTGGGGCACGTACCACGACGTGATGCCGGGCCCGGTCGCGATCGCCTCCCACACCTCCTCGGGAGTACCGACGACCTCGACCTCGAGCTCGATCGACCGCGGGGTGTCGTCTGTCTCGCTCATCTTGGGACCTCCTGGATGGCCGCCGACCTACCGATCGTAGGCAGGCGTACGGTTGTCGGGTGCCTCGTTCGACGTGTGAGGACGACTCCGGGGTCTGTGCGGCGGACCTGTTGACAGCGCTGTGCCTGATCAGCGATCTCGGCATGGGGCGGCCCATGGATCACGCGCTGCACCGCAGCGTCGTGGCGGTGGGACTCGCGGAGTTGCTCGGGCTCGATTCGGAGACCCGCGCGCTCGCCTTCTGTGCCGGTCCGATCGCCTGGATCTCCGACCCACTCCACGACCGGGGTCGCCACGGAGGCCATGTAGTCGAGGCCGAGGGTTCCCACTGTCCCTGCTGTGTCGCCACCGATGCGCTGTCGGTGGGTCTCGGACTGCCGGAGTCGGTTGTCGAGACCGTCGAGCACGCCGCTGAGAGATGGGACGGGCGCGGCGGAGGTGGAGTGGGAGGTGAACGGATACCGGTCGCGGCGCGTCTGGTCGGCATCGCCGGCGTCGTCGAGGCGTTCCACAGGCGCAGTGGGCCCGAATCGGCGAGGGCGGCGGTCGCATCGTTGAGAGGAACCCGCTTCGATCCCGAGATCGTCGACGTGTTCTGCGAGCATTCGGAGCACGTGTGCGCGGGGCTCGGTTCACCTGCGGCATGGGACGAGGTGATCTCCTCCGAGCCGGTTCTGCACAGGCGGTTCACGTCGTCGCAGCTCGACACGGCGCTCGGAGCGATGGGTGACTTCGCCGACTCCGGATCCCTGTGCACAGTCGGGCATTCCCGAGTCGTGGCCGAGCTCGTCGCGCACTGCGCCGCGACGCTCGGCCTGCATGATCCCGAGGCGACCGTCGCGCGGAGAGCGGCGCACGTCCACGATCTGGGTCAGCTCGGCCTGCCGGGTCCGATCTGGGAATCAGGACGAGCGTTGACGGTGTCCTCGCGGGAGCGTGTGAGGCTGCACCCCTACCTGACCGAGCGCGCGCTGTCCTCGGTGGACGGCCTCGTTCCGGTGGCGGTCGTCGCCCACCAGCACCATGAACGGCTCGACGGCTCGGGCTACCCGGTGGGGCGTCCACGGCGACGCCCTCGGGCACGGTGCACGCCTGGTTGCGGCCGCCGACTACTACCGGACCAAGACCGAACCCCGGCCCCACAGGGATGCCCTGGCGCCGCGCGACGCTGCGAAGTCCGCCCGCGACGAGGTCCGTCTCGGTCACCTCGACGGCGACGCAGTAGAGGCCGTCCTGGTCGCCTCGGGGCACGCCTCCGGGCACAGGGTCCGACGGCGAAGGCGTGCCGTCGCGGAGCTCACCTCACGCGAGGCGGAGGTGCTGGGTCTGGTTGCCCAGGGCCTGTCCAACAAGCAGGTCGCGGTTCGGCTCGGGATCTCCCCCAAGACCGTCGGCAACCACGTCGAGCACATCTACACCAAGCTCGAGGTGAACAACCGCACACTCGCGAGCGTGCGTGCGACCCACGACGGCCTCGTGGACCCCGGCCGGCAGGTTCGGACCTGAGCGGATCGGCCCTCGTAGAGCCCGCGGTAGAGCCCGCGGGGTCCACCGCGGGCTGGGTCAGCGCTGAGGCTTCGCGTAGTCGGCGCCCTCCTTGCCGAAGTCGTAGGCGACGCACGGTTCGCTGCTCGTGACCCAGGCGTCGTGTCCGGGATCGATGACCGAGAAGTCGCCGGGGATCAGGTCGAGCTCGGATCCGTCGTCCATGCGAACGTGCATCGATCCTCTGGCGATGAAGATCCTGTGGGGGAACTCGCAGCTCTCGGTACCTGCGATCGGACGGACCGAGTCGAACCAGCGCCATCCCGGTTCGAATGTCGTCCTGACGAACTGCACTTCGCCGACGGTCACGATGTCGACGTGGCCGAGCGGGACCTCGCGGACCTCGTCGGGTTGTTCGATCGACTTCTTCGCGATCCTGGTCTTCGTAGCCATACCTACCTCCTCGGTTCTCCGACGGGGCTCGTGACCCCACGAGCCCCGTCGACCGCCGGGCTCTTCCTACGGTCGACCTTCGCCCACCATTGTCGGAGGACCCGGCACGTCGCACATGAGGCGTTCACCCCATCATCTGGAAACCGACGCCGTTGCGAGGGGTGCGATCGACCGCCGACGCCTGACTGCCTGGCTGCCTGCCTCCCGAGCAGGCATGGCGGCCCGGGCGCGCTGCCTTGACGACGCGACGTCGGTATGATGCCGACATGCAGTCGATATATCGAGGAGGGCGCGGTGTTCGTCGCAGTCCGTGATCTACGTCGAGGGTTTCGCAGGTTCATGCTGCTGGGCGCAGTCGTCGCCTTGGTGGCGCTGCTGTCGACGGTGCTGTCGGGGCTGGCGACCGGCCTGGTCACCGATGGGATCTCGGGCCTGAGGGCGCTGCCCGCTGAGAGGCTCGCCTTCGAGCAGGGAGCGAAGGCGACCTTCAGCCGGTCGACCCTCGATGAGGGCGATCTCAGGGCGTTCTCGTCGCTCGACGGTGTGGAGGCGACCCCGCTCGGTGCCAGCTTCGTCAACGCGGCATCCACCGACGGCGGTCCGAGCCTGGACCTGGCGCTTTCGGCGTGACCGCCGACAGCTTCCTGGTCACCCGCGATGATGCGCGCGCGGCCCTGTCGGGCGAGCCGGGCGTTGTGCTGGCCAGCGAGCTCGAGAGCGAGGGAGTGAAGGTCGGCGACCGCTACCGACTCGGAGGATCCGATGTGGAGCTGCCGGTGTTGGGCTTCACGTTCGCGGGGACCTACGGGCATGCCCCGATCGCCTTCGTGTCCCTGGAGACCTGGCAGCGGATCCAGTACGGCGGGCAGCCCGACGGCCGCTTCTCGGCGGTGGCGCTGCGCGGCGACGCGAAGGCCATCGAGCAGGCCGGCTCGGGGCGGGACTCGACGTCCTCACCAAGTCCGAGGCCTACGAGGGGTCGCCGGGATACACCGCTGAGACCACGACGATGACCCTGATCCGCGGGTTCCTGCTGGTGATCTCGGCGCTCGTGGTCGGCGCGTTCTTCACGGTGCTGATCGTGCAGCGCACCCGCCAGATCGGACTCCTGAAGGCGATGGGTGCCACCAACGGCTACATAGCCCGTGACAGCGTCGGACAGATGACCGTCCTCGTCGCAGCGGCAACCGCGGTCGGTGTCACCATCGGGGTCGGAGTCGTCGCGGTTCTCAGTGGTGGTGACGCACCTGTCGAGCTCGCGCCCGGCTCGGTCGCCACGGTCGCGGTGGCGCTCGTCGTCAGCGGCGTCCTGGGGAGCCTCGCCGCACTCCGTCGGATCACCCAGGTCGAACCCGCCATCGCCCTCGGAGTCGAACCATGACCACCACCGCCCCGCTCGTGTGCCGGGAGATCGTCGTGACGTACCCCGACGGACCGGACCGGCGCACCATCCTGGACAACCTCGATCTCGAGGTCGCTGCCGGAGAGATCGTCACGATCGCCGGTGACTCCGGCTCCGGGAAGTCCACACTGTTGACCGTCGCCGGGCTCCTGCGTCGCAGCGACAGCGGAGAGGTCACGATCGCAGGGGACGCGACCTCCGGCCTCTCCGAACGGCGCCGCACAGGACTGCGTCGCGACCACATCGCCTTCATCTACCAGTCCGCCAACCTGCTGCCGACGCTGACAGCGATCGAACAACTCCAACTCGTCGGCCACATCCGAGGCCACCGACCATCGACGACCCGCGCCCTCGCCGGTTCGCTGCTCGACGACCTCGGCCTCGGCGACCGTGCCCACCAACTCCCGGCACAGCTCTCCGGTGGTGAACGCCAGCGCGTCGGCATCGCTCGGGCCCTCATCGCGGAGCCGACGGTGCTCATCGCCGACGAGCCGACCGCCTCGCTCGACCCCGCCCGGGCCGACAGCGTCGCCGCCATCCTCGCCGACGCCGCCCACGAACGTGGGATAGCCACCCTCGTCGTCGCCCACGACGACGCAGGCCGCCGCCGGGCCGACCGGCGTCTGCGCCTCCACGACGGCAACCTCTTGGAGGAGCCGTCCACGTAGGCGTGGGCTCGACGTGGAACGCTGAGACCGTGCCCCGCATCAACGCCGACAACATCGCCGAACACGTGGCCCGGCAACGCGCCGCCGTCCTCGATGCCGCCGTGGGGCTCTTCACCACCCGTGGCTATGGCGAGGTCAGCCTCGCGGACATCGGGCAGAGGTAGGCCTCGCTAGGAACTCCCTGTACCGCTACGTCCCCGACAAGCTTCACCTGCTGGTCGAGTGGTACCGGGCAGCCGTGCCGCGCACCATCGGCGAATGGAGCGACGCAGTCGCCGGTGACGACCCACCGCCAGAACGGATCAAGCGGTGGGCACGCAGCTATCTCGGTTGGGCCGCGAGTCCCGAGCACCAACTCGTCGCACCGTTAATCGAGAGCCTCGGAGCGCTCGACGACGTCACCCGCACCGAGGTCACCGAACTCCACCGCTCCATGATGGACGTGGTTGCCGGTGTCGTCGCGGAGGCGGACATCCCAGAAGATCAGGTCCAGGGCACCGTCGACCTCCTCGCAGGGCTCGTCCTCGGTGTCGCTCGAGCCGAGGCTCGGGGTGGCCGTGCCGACGCGGCTGTTCGTCGTCGACTCGACGCTGCGATAGAGGCGGTTCTCGCTGCCCCCTGAGCGACACCCTCGGCGTCGATGACATCGATTTCTCCCGATGCTTCCACCAGGTGCTCGGCTGGGCCGGCGGAGTCCCCCGACGGGACTGCGACGTCGGCCGGGTTACGCGGGCGGTTGCGGGCCTCGATCGCCGACCCCGCTGTCACGGGCGAAGTGCTCGATGCGCACGAGCATCGCGGCAGACGGCACGACCTTGCCGGTGGCATAGGTGCTCAGGCGCGACGCGCTGGTGCCGATGTTTCGTGCGAACTCGGCGTTGGTCAGACCGGATCGTTCGATCGAACGACGTACGCGGGTGGCGACATCGCCCCGTTCGGCCTGTTCGGCGTGGTGGCGAGGGCTTCGACCGCTCGCAGCGTCGGAGAGATGCGACCCATGCGAATTATCATGACCGATAATCCGAGCCGAGCGGCGACGTGGCGCAGGTGGATGTCGGTCAGGTCCCGCTGTAGGCGGTGGTCCGCTTCGTAGTCGGACCGTTGCGCATCCTCTCGTTGAGTTGCGAACCGGCCGCAACGACGGTCCCCATCGTGGCCAGCGCCACCATCGAGATGGCGACGCGCCACTGTGGTGGCCGATGCCGGTACAGCACCCGGTGACTCACCGTCCAGGATCGGCGGAACGTGGCGGTCCCCATCGTGCGTGTCGTCGCGCTGCCCGCCGCCCGGGCGGTGATTCGAGCGAGCCGACGTCGCCAACCGACGTGGTGGCGCACGGCGAGAGACACCGTGGTCCCCGCGAGCCGGGCGAAGCGAGGTGAGCCCGGAAGGGCCGAGACCGCCCGGATGTAGCGGCCCTCGTCGGTCAGCACCACCCGGGCCCAGGCGGTTCCGGCGAGGAGCATCACAGCGGCTCCAATCACGATCAGTGACATCTCCGACACGCTACGCGCGGCGTGGGTGATGGTGCCACAAGTAGCTCCGAGGACGGGGAATCCGCTGAGACTGGTCGCACACACGGCCAAGGGTCATCGCGTCAGACCGGTTCTCGCTGTGCTCGTAGGGCGTCACGGCGATGCCGTCGCCATCAGGGATGACGCGACCCCCCCGGCTGATGGCGCGATGGCGGTGTCGGTCGCGGGGCTCGAACCTAAGCGGACTGCGGTGTCGCAGTTGCGACGAGGCGGGCGAGGCTGCCCGATGTCAAGGTTCGGAGCCGTGTCGAGGGGATCGACTCGAGCCAGTGCTGGAGCTCGCCTGGATCGAAATCGTCAGGGAGCTCGAGTTCCGGCAAGGTCACCTGCCCGTTGCGCGTCGCCAGCAGATAGACGGTGTCGAAGAGTGCCTTGGCCGGTGTGGCGACTCCCGCTCGGATGCCGTCTCCACCGGTGAAGCCACCGAACACGTCGGGGTGGAGTTGGTGGATCTCGAAGCGGCCCACGGCGCTCTCGTAGGTTCTGGGCCGACCGAGTGATACGGCGAAGGTGGCGCGGGGGATCTGTTCGATCATGGCGTGCCGCGACAGGGCGCTCCATCCGGAGATGTAGCTGGGGTAGGGGTTCGTGAGCGCCGGCAGCACCACGGAGGGGCTCGGCGCGTCGGTTCCGACGTGCCAGAGTCCGTGGCGGACCTTGGTGATCAGCCCGACGTCGGCAAGACGCGAGCATCTTCGACGCCACGGGGAGTGAAGACCGCCAGGCCGCTGCTGCCTCGTGTGTCGTCACGACAGGGCGACCGACCTTCAGCAGTCGGACGTAGCGGTCGGTCGCGCTCATGGTCGACCGCCGCCCTGTCCCGTGCTCGCGGCGAGCTCTTCCAGGTCGGTAGCAAGCGTCATGCGCATCGTGTCCCACTGCCGTTCGTCGTAGAGCTCGGCCAGCCCTGCATCGAGGAAGGGGGCCACCTCGCTCGCGAAGGTCGCAAAGGGGATCGACATCGCTCGCTCTGCCGCATCGGTTGCATGTGTCGGGTCGAGCTCACCGAGGTCGGCGCCGCTTGCGTGGTGTTGTCGCAGAAGCAGGTCCAGATCGAAGATGTCGCGAGCCTTCGTTTCGCTTCGCAACGCCAACGCGGCGATCTTCTGATCGATCGCAGCGGTGGGGGAGGTAGTGCAGCAGGCTCGGTGAGTGGAGCCCGTACGGCCTCACGATCGCCTCAGGAACGGACTCGAGAGCGACATCGTCGCTCTGGCCGTCTCGATCGGAGAACTCGACCTTCGTTCGGATGAGATCCTCGTGTTCCGGCGCAGCGAGTCCGATCTCCCAACGCAGCGTCGTCTCGGTCTCATTGGCCGCAGACACTTCCGCGAGTTCGATCCTGGCCTGTCGTGCGAGGAGCGGCATCTGCTTTCCACCGTCGAGGAGCCCCCGACCTTCTTGGCGACCATCCAGCTCGCCTTGTCGTGGAAGTCCAGGTCGATGTCGTTCGAGTACCGGGGGCTACTGAAGAAGTACCGGAGGTTCGCTCCGCCCTTGAGGGTGCACCAGCCGGCATCGCCCGCGACCAGGACGCGCAGGAACAGCAGGTGGAAGATCTCGATGATCTGTGCTTCGCTGCGCTTCGTCACGGCATGGACAATGCTGAATATTGCCATATATGTCAAGGTTCGGCACTGCAACTCCAGGCGCACTTCCAGGCAGTGGGGAAGTTGAGTGAGGCGCGTGCCGGTCGGCCCGGTTCGTGGTCGGCTCGCAGCGGGACTCTGGTGCATCATGACATAAAGCCCCCCCCGGAGGGGAGTCGAGGATCAACCTCGACCGCGCGTTGCAGGTCGCCGCCGATCTGGAGGACGACGAGCTCCTCCGCCGCATACGGGCCGGATCGTGAAGCTGGTCGACGCGAACGTCCTGCTGTACGCGGTGAACCGCGACGCCGTCCATCACGAGACCGCCCGCAGGTGGCTCGACGGCTCGCTCTCGGGCGATGCCACGGTGGCCTTCGCCTGGGTAGCGCTGCTCGCGTTCGTCCGGCTGTCGACCAAGGTCGAGCTCTTCCCTGCGCCCCTGAGAATCGACGGAGCTCTCGACCGCGTCGACGCGTGGATCTCGGCGGGCCCTCGGTGATCGTGGAGCCGACCCCGGATCACCCCGGGATCCTGCGACGCCTGCTGGGTCAGGTCGGTGCGGGCGCCAACCTCGTCAACGACGCACACCTTGCAGCGCTGGCGATCGAGCACCGGTGCGCCGTGGTGTCCTACGACAACGACTTCTCACGCTTCGACGGGGTCGTGTGGGAGCGTCCCGAGGGTGACGACGCTCCTCTGATCAGGCCACCGCGGCCCGGCGGTCGGGACGCAGCGATACGGTGGCGGCGCGAGACCGGCCCGAGGATGCGCAGGCTCCGAAGGCACAGACGGCACCGGCCACGCCGGCGGCAAAGAGAGGACCGACCATGACCGAAGACCCCGGATCGCTCCCGGAGACGCGCCTGACCACCGACTTCGGTGCTCCGGTGCCGACCAACCGTGACAGCCTCACTGCGGGTCCCCGCGGTCCGCTGCTGGCACAGGACGTGTGGCTGAACGAGAAGCTCGCAGGCTTCGTCCGCGAGGTCGTGCCCGAGCGTCGGATGCACGCCAAGGGATCGGGTGCGTTCGGCACCTTCACCGTCACCCACGACATCACCCGCTACACCCGTGCCAGCGTGTTCGCCGAGGTCGGCAAGACCACCGACATGTTCGCCCGGTTCACCACCGTCGCCGGCGAACGCGGCGCGGCGGACGCGGAGCGCGACATCCGGGGGTTCGCGCTCAAGCTCTACACCGACGAGGGCAACTGGGACATGGTCGGCAACAACACGCCGGTGTTCTTCCTGCGCGACCCGCGCCAGTTCCCCCGATCTGAACAAGGCGGTCAAGCGTGATCCCCGGACGAACATGCGCTCCGCCGACAACAACTGGGACTTCTGGACGTTGCTTCCCGAAGCCCTGCACCAGGTGACGATCGTCATGAGCGACCGGGGCATCCCCGCCTCCTACCGTCACATGCACGGCTTCGGCTCGCACACCTACAGCTTCTGGAACGCCGATGGCGAGCGGTTCTGGGTGAAGTTCCACTTCGAGACCCAGCAGGGGATCAAGAACCTGACCGACGCCGAGGCCGCGGAGCTCGTCGGACGGGACCGCGAGAGCCACCAGCGCGACCTCTTCGACGCGATCGAGCGAGGCGACTTCCCCAAGTGGACGATGTACGTCCAGGTCATGGCCGAGTCCGATGCCGAGAGCTGTGGGAGTGCACCCGTTCGACCTCACCAAGGTCTGGTACAAGGCGGACTACCCGCTGATCCAGGTGGGTGAGTTCGAGCTGAACCGCAACCCGGAGAACTTCTTCAGCGACGTCGAGCAGAGCGCCTTCTCTCCCAGCAACCTCGTGCCGGGGATCGGCGCCAGCCCCGACCGGATGCTCCAGGCACGGCTGTTCAACTACGCCGATGCCCAGCGCTACCGCCTGGGTGCGAACTACCAGCAGATCCCGGTGAACAGCGCCCGCTGCCCGGTGCACAGCAACCACCGTGACGGCACCGGCCGGGTCGACTCGAACTACGGCGGCCTCCCGCACTACGAGCCGAACAGCTTCGGGCAGTGGCACGCCCAGCCCGAGTTCGCAGAGCCGCCGCTGCGCATCACCGGTGACGCGGAGTTCTGGGAGTACCACAAGGACGACCAGGACTACTTCGAGCAGCCACGGCGGCTGTTCGCCCTCATGACCGACGACCAGAAGGCGGAGCTGTTCGGGAACACCGCCCGCGCGATGGGCGACGCGGCGCAGTTCATCAAGTTCCGCCACATCCGCAACTGCAACGCCTGCGACCCGGCCTACGCAGCGGGCGTGGCCGAGGCACTGGGCATCGACCTGGGAGCCGCGCCGCCTCCAAGCAGGACGACCCGATGTTCGGCAACCCGCTGGTGCCACTTCCAGCCTGAGCCGACTCGGGTACCCGATTACCGACGGTGCACGTCGGTGACCGCCTTGAACGAGGAGCGGCGACACGTCTCGTCTGCTGAGGCCCGGCAGGGCTCAGTGGAACTACTGTGCCCCAGGATGATCCGCTGCCGACCTGACCATGGTTCGACCCCGCGGTGGTCCGGGAAGTCCCGTTCGTGCGGTCCGGCACCCTCCGCCACCACCCCATGACATCGGAATCGGGCATGACAGGGGCGCCGACACGGGCAGGCGCCGTGCTTGCCACGCTCATCCTCGTAGCGGCGGTTGCGAACCTTCCACTCGCCGTCGCGAACGTCGCGCCCTTCCATCGGCGAATACTTCGATGCCTCCCAGACGCAGCTGAACCTCGTCGCAGTCGGTTACTCCCTTGGCCTCGCTGCATCCGTTCTGTGGCTCGGGGCCCTCGGCGACAGGTATGGACGCAAGCAGATGCTGCTGTTCGGCGTTGCGCTCTCACTGCCGATCTGCCTCGCTTCGGCCTGGGCGCCCTCGATCTACGTGCTGATCGTTGCTCGCATCGTCGGGGGCATCGCAGCCGGGGATGGCCTACCCGACCACCCTGTCACTCATCACCGCCCTCTGGGCCGGTGAAGGCAGGACCCGACCGATCGCCCTCTGGTCGGCCGTCGGCGGTGCCGTGTCCGCCCTCGGCCCGCTGATCGCCGGAGTGCTGCTCGAACACGCGTGGTGGGGATCGGTGTTCCTGGTCACGCTCCCGCTCGTGGTCGTCGCGATTCCAGCGGTGATCAAGCTGATCCCCACTCATGTCAACGAGACATCCGATCGAGTCGACAACCTCGGTGGGTCCTGTCCGTGCTGGTTGTCGGTGCGCTCATCCTCGCAATCAACTTCGTGGCGGTGCCGGATTCCGCAGCAGCGGTCGCCGGACTCGTCGTGGTCGGCCTCGCTGCCTTGGCGGCGTTCGTGATCCGCCAGCGCCGAACCACTACCCCCCTCTACGACCTGGATGTGGCCGGCCGCAGGATCTTCTGGGTGGCTGCATGCGCGGGGATCATCGTCTTCGGGTCCCTCATGGGTGCGATGTTCATCGGTCAGCAGTTCCTTCAGAACGTGCTGCAGTACTCCACGGTCGATGCCGGCCTGGCCATCCTTCCTGCAGCTGTGTTCATGGTGCTCATCGCGCCGCATCTGCGAAGCTCGTCGAGGCGAAGGGGGCCCGGTTCACGCTGCTCGTCGGATACGCGCTCGTGCTTCTCGGGTTCGTCACGATGTTGGCGTTCTGGCGCGACGGCGTCGGCTACTGGGCGATCGGACTCGGCTACGCATTCGTCGGTGCCGGTGTCGGCTTCGCGGGGACGCCCGCATCCCACGCGTTGACGGGTTCGGTGCCGGTCACCCGGGCTGGAATGGCATCCGGCACCGCAGATCTCCAACGAGATCTCGGGGGCGCGATCATGCAGTCGATCCTCGGTGCGCTCCTCAGTGCCGGATACGCCAGTGCGTTCCTCACGGCGATTGCCGATGCACCCGACGGGGCTGACGTATCCGCCCAGGTCCAGAGCCAACTCACCAAGTCGTTCGACAGCGCCGCCGCCATCGCACAACAGCATCCGCAGTACTCGGAGCAGATCATCCAGGCTGCGAGGCAGTCGTTCGTCGAGGGCCAGGACTGGGCCTACCTCGCGGGCGTCATCGCGGTCACGTTGGGTGGCCTCCTCGTGTTCTTCCTCTTCCCGAAGCGGCAACACGAACGCGAGCTGCTTGCCGCCTACAGCGAAGCTGACGCCCGATCCGCCGCCAACCGATCGCACGTCGGGACGACCTGAGCATCGACCACCTACCCGCTTGCATCAAGGGAGGCAGGACCGGGTGGAACACCACAGGTGCGCCGACGGTGGTCGTGGCGATGGTCGTGGCGATGGTCGTGGCGATGTCGGCGTGGTCGAAGCACCTTGGGTGAGTCGGCGCTAGTGTCGTCGGCGCGCCGGTCGGGGCGATCTGTTGTGCCCGGCCACTCGCGGCGCTTCGGATCGACCACGAACCGGGGTTCCCGGCAGGGGATGAGACATGGGCTTGTTGCGCAACCGTGACCACGGGCGAGGGGATCCGACGGTTCCAGATGCGAGAGCGGATGCTGAGCATCGGCGACGACTACTGGATCGAGGACGAGTCGGGCGCGCGGGCGTTCCTGGTGGACGGCAAGGCGATGAGGGTGCGTGACACCTGGATCCTGAAGGACGCCGACGGCAACGACGTGGCGGAGATCAAGGAACGCAAGCTGTCGGTGCGGGACAAGATGAAGATCGATCTCGGCGGCCGGAGCGCGACGGTCACGAAGCGCATCGTCGGCATCCGTGATCACTTCAAGGTGGAGGTCGACGACGAGCCCGACCTGAAGGTCCACGGCAACGTCGTCGACCACGAGTACGAGATCGAGCGTGACGGCGACAAGGTCGCCGAGATCTCCAAGAAGTGGTTCCGCGTGCGCGACACCTACGGTGTCGAGGTCGAGGCCGGTGTCGACCCGGTCCTGATCCTCGCCATCACGGTGGCGGTCGACGGGATGACCCGCGACGTCGGCAGATGAGAACCGGGCGACGAGCAATCGCAGCGCTTCGCCACATGCTGGTCGAGATGGCCTTGTAGCGTGCTGCGACGGCCGGTCATCACACGTCTGGTCCTGGTCATGTGCATCGTCGTGGCGGCCGGCGCCTGCTCGGGTGACGGGGGCGACGGGCCACGACCCGAAGCCGAGGGGGCCGCTGCGCCGTCTACCACGGCTGAGAAGGCCTGCACGCCTGACCGGTCCGCGAAGCCCGGCACCGAGCGGATCACGGTCAGCGCCGGTGGCGTGCAGCGTGAGTTCGAGCGTGTGATCCCACCGGCCTTCGACGGCGCCGGCCGCCTGCCGCTGATCGTGGACCTGCACGGGTTCACGAGCACCATCGAACAGCAGAACCTGTTCTCCAACCTGCCCGCGGCGGCATCGGAGCGCGGGTACGTCCTGGTCACACCGCAGGCCGCTCCCGCCACCGTCCCGGTGGGTGACGAACAGATCACAGCACCGTTCTGGAACATCTACCCGAGCCTGGACGAGTCGCTGCCGGGCGCACAGGACGACGTGGCGTTCCTCACCGAACTGATCGACGACACCGTGGCGCAGCTCTGTGTGGACGACTCGAGGATCTACATGACGGGCTTCTCCAACGGCGCCGGCATGACCGCGGTGATGGCGTGCGAGCTGGGTGGACGCCTGGCCGCGATCGCGCCGGTGTCGGGGTTCAACCTGGCCGACGACTGCGGATCGCCCGAACCGGTGTCGGTCATCGCGTTCCACGGCGACGCCGACCCGTTGGTCGACTACGAGGGCGGTGCCACCGCGCAACGCCCGATCGACTCGCCGTCGATCGAGCAGCGGGTCGCCCAGTTCGCCCACGCAGCGGACTGCTCAGGTGAACCGACGGTGTCGGAGCCGTTCGACGACATCGTCCTGCGGCGGCACACCGGTTGCGAACCGGGTGTGGACGTGGAGCTCTACACCGTGGTGGGCGGGGGCCACACGTGGCCGGGGATGCTCAACTACGTGGACGTGGAGCAGCTCGCCGGGCTGGGTGACGCCGCCGAGATGGCCGAGGCCTACGGAGTCGACGTGCTAACCATCGCCGGGCACATGACCCCCAGCATCGAGGCGACCTCGTCGATGCTCGACTTCTTCGACACGCACCATCGGCCGTAGATACTGCCGGAAGCGCCACCTGCGGGTGACCGGGTCGGTCCGGCCGGCGGCACTTGCGAGTAGCTGCGCACGGCAGACTCAGGTGAGCGTGTCGCCGGGAGGCTCGGGTGTCATCACGACTCTGAGCCGCTGGGCGACGAGTGGTCGCAGCCGGAACCCGCGGTGGATGTTTGAGGTGCCCAGGCCGACGGGGACGTCGCCGCCCACGCCACGCTGGTGCACGTCGATGGTCACCGTCGTGGTGGGACGGTGCGCGAGCAGGTGATGGTGCGTCGTGTCGGCGAGGTCGCTCTGGCGGTACGGGCCGCGCGGTCATCTCGAAGTGCTCACCGGAGGCATCCGCGATCAGCAGCGTCGGCATGCCGGATCCTTCCAGGCGTGCCCAGCGGATGTCGGTGCGGTTCCCGTTCTCCTGGGGTCGCAGGTAGTCGTGGGCGAGCTCGGGGATCGGGAGCTCGTAGCGTCCCAGCGGTGCTCCGGTCTTGCGGTCCCACATCGTCTCGTGCGGGCCGCGGCCGAACCAGCGGAGCCGCTCGAACCCTTCACGCAGCTCGAAGGTGATCCCCATGCGCGGGAGGTCGCGCAGCGGAGTGAACGATGCATCGACAGCGATGGCGCCCGCTGCGTCGATGGTCCACCGGATCACGAAGGGTCGCAGGCCGGCACCGATGCGCCACGAGCTGGTGAGCCGCACGTCGCCGTTGTCGAGCACCGTCACGGTGGTACCGCTGCACCGTCGCGTTTCGCAGCGGCGCCGCCAGGGGTTCAGGTCGAAGCGGCTCAGCAGTCGCGGTACGAAGGTGGCCGCGGAGATCTCGTTGTCGACCTGGGCGCGCCACAGGTTCGGGGCGATGGGCGATTCGAGCAGCTCGTGGCCGGACGCCTCGATCGAGACCAGCTCGCCGCTTCGGCGGTCGAGCTCGACGGTCGTGGTGGAAGCCGTCACTCGGATCGACCGGTCCGATGCGGTGACGATCCTCGGGGGTGGCCCGACGGGCCTGCTGCGGCACAGGCGGGCGGCGGCGGGCACAGGGCTCGGGGCGGGTGTCAGGGTCCTCCTCACCAGGACGTGACCAGCGGGTGCCCACGCACTGGCGGCGGTCGTTCGGACCTCGGTCTCGATGGTCAGCTCGCGGTCGTCGCCCACGCTCGGGGTGCACCGGTGCGCACGCGCTCGGCTCCTCCCGGCGCAGCGCCGAGGTCCTGGGCCACCCACTCGGTGAGTGCCGACCCGTCGGCGGCCCATCTCCACCGGAGCGCGGTCTCCTCCAGGGTGCGGGCGCGAAGCGGTTCCGGACCGTGAGGCCGTCCCGGACCCCGCCGGCGAGGGTCACCTCCACGTCCGCGAACGCCGACGCAGCCTGGTGGTAGGCGGGATGCGGGGGTGCGGTCCGCCGCCACGATCCCGTTGCCGCACATGGCGCCGAAGTCCAACTCGTCGCTCAGGTCGCCGCCGCGTGCCCACATGACGGTTCCGTCGGGCAGTTCGTGGCGCAACCCCTGGTCCGCGAAGTCCCAGATGAACCCGCCGATGCAGTTGCGCTGCGAGCGGAACACCTCGAGGTACCTCTCGATGTCGCCCAGGCTGTTTCCCATGCAGTGGGCGAACTCGCACAGCACGAAGGGCACGCCGTCGAGCCGGCTCGGCGCAACCCGGAGCCCCCTGCCAGATCCCTTCGGCCAGCGTGGTGCGAACCAGCCAGTACCCCTTGCCCTCACAAGCCCGGCGGACGGCTCCAGCGGGCGGGTACATCGCGCTGAACACGTCGGTGACCTCCGCGCGGTGGTCACCCTCGTAGTGGATCGGTCGCGACGGATCGAGGCTGCGCACACGGGCGGCCATCGCCTCGTGGTTCGTGCCGAAGCCGGCTTCGTTGCCGAGTGACCACATGATCACACAGGCCCGGTTGCGGTCCCTGCCCACCAGCCGTTCGGCCCGGTCGATGCAGGCAGCGGTCCACAAGGGGTCGTCGCCGGGCACCTTGCGGCGCACCGCATGGCTCTCGAAGTCCGCCTCGTCCATCACGTAGAGGCCGACCTCGTCGCATAGGTCGTAGAAGCGTTCGTCGTCGGGGTAGTGCGAGGTGCGCACGGCGTTGATGTTCGCCCGCTTGATGAGCGCCACGTCCTCGCGGAGGCGCTGCGCGGTCATCGTCGCACCGCTCACGGGGTCCAGGTCGTGGCGGTTCACCCCGGTCAGCAGCACAGCGACGCCGTTGAGCAGCAGCTGACCGTCGCGGATCTCGACGCTGCGGAAGCCGTGGCGCACCCGCCGGACGTCCACCGTGACGCCTGTGGGGTCCACCAGGGTCACGTACACGTCGTACAGCGCTGGTGTCTCCGCGGTCCACAGGTCGACCCCTCCGGCGTCGACCACCAGTTCGGCGACCGGGTTGCGGGGCTCCCCGCCGGGGTACATCACAGCAGCGCCTGCCGAGGCGATCTCTTCGCCGTCGCGACAGACCGCCACCTGCACCTCCCAGCCGTGCTCCAGCGGATCGGCCGGCGGCGAGGCTCGGTTGCCGGTGCCGATCCGGGCAGCCACGGTGAGCGCGGCGGTCCCGCGTCGCAGGTCGACCACCGAGCCCAACCCGACGTCGTCGAGTCGCACCAGAGGCTCGGCGCGCAGCTCCACCGAACGGAAGATGCCCGAGTAGAACCACATGTCCTGGTTCTCGAGGTAGCTGCCGTCGCTCCAGCGGTGCACCTGCACGGCGACGGTGTTGCCTCCGGGGCGCAGCAACCCGGAGACGTCGAACTCGGCCGGCGAGCGTGACACCTGGCTGTAACCGACGTAGGACCCGTTGACCCACAGGTACATCGCCGAGGACACACCCCCGAACAACATGGTCACCCGCATCCCGTCCCAGCCCTGGGGCAAGGTCACGTCGCGGTGGTAGCAGGCCACCGGAGCCCGGGCGACGTCGATCGAGGGGGTGTTCCACCACGCAACGCCGGGGCGAGGTGGTCCGGTGCGTACACGAGGTTGCCGTATCCCCGAGCTCCAGCACCGACGGAACGGTTATCTCGTCCCACCCGGTGTCGTCGAAGTCGACCCCGTGGTGACCGGAGGGCACCGACGCGACGTCGGGCACCCACTTGAACCTCCAGGGCCCGTCGAGGGACCGGGACCGCGGCGTGTCGAGGTCCGGGTCGTCACTGGTCATGGACAGGGCGATCGACGCAGCCGCAGCCGATGCCCTGTCGGGGAACGAACGCGCGGTCCAACGCGGCGCCAACTTGTCGACCGAGACCACGCGGGGTCGTTCCACTCCGATCCGGTGGGTGGCTCCACAGGTCGTCGGCCACCCGTGGTAGAGGATCCGGCTGTCTCCCGCTGCACCACCGGAACCTACCAGCCGGGCACCATCGCGGACCCGGGAGCCCCATGTGAGGTTTGAGTTCAACTGGTAGGATTCCTACCATGAAGGTCACTGAGAAGGGTCAGGTCACCATTCCCAAGGAGCTCCGGGATGCCCTCGGGATCGGAGCCGGCACCGAGGTCACCTTCGAGCGCCGCAAAGACAGCCTCGTTGTGCGCAAGAGCAACCGAGGGCCTTCTCGTGGACGGCGACTCGCCGAAGGGCTCAAGGGTCGCGGGGACGTCGAGATGACAACCGATGAGATCATGGCGCTCACACGTGGTGCCTGAGATGGCGGTGGTGCCCTGGTCGACAGCAACGTGTTGTTGGACATCCTCACCGAGGACCCGGTTTGGGGGTCCTGGTCCACCGATGCCTTGGCCGACGCCGCCGAGGCCGGCTTCATCTGCATCAATCCCGTCATCTACTCGGAGGTGTCGGTTCGCTTCACGACCGTCGAGGCGCTCGAGGAGGCGCTGCCGCAGCGGGGACTTCCGGCGTGAGCCGATCCCGTGGCCTGCGGCGTTCCTGGCCGCCAAGGTGTTCGCCGACTACCGGCGGAGCAAGGGCACGAAGGTGACGACGCTACCTGACCTCTTCATCGGTGCCCATGCGGCGGTAGCCGGTCTGGATCTCCTGACCAGAGACGTCCGCCGGTACCGGAGGTATTTCCCGACCGTGACCCTCATCGCTCCTGACTCCTGAGGAGCAGGCAACCGAGGATGCTGCGCGGAACCGGGGACCGCTCGCCGTGGTGGGCCATGATGATCCGATGACGAGCGCCTTCGCCGACGCCACGTGGGCCGCACTCGAGCGTGGTGCGGATCGCGACCCGCCGTCGTTCGACCACGCCACGCTGGCGGACCTCCTGGTCCGGCGCAGAGGTTGCTGTCGGCGGCGTTGCCCGACGGGGTGCCGTTGCATGACGTCGTGCGCCTCACGATGCGCGGCGAGATCAAGCTCGCGACGGTGGTTGGGTTTCACCGCCGAGCAGATCCTGCGCCGGGGTGGGGTTCGTGTGGGCTCCGGTCGTCGGGGTCGCCTGGTGCGCTTCGTCGGCGCCGACGCGCTCGGTCCCGACGGTGCCCGCATCGAGTTCCGACTGCACGGCCGCATCCCCGTGGTGCGTGGTGCGGGCCCCGACATCGCCCGCAGCGCGCACGGTCGCCTGGCGGCCGAGACCGTCGCATGGCTGCCGAGCGCGCTCACCCCGCAGGCCGGAGCGGTCTGGCGGGCCCTCGACGACCACCGCGCCGTGGTCACCCTCACCGGCCCGGGTGAGCCCACCGACGTGGAGGTCACCGTCGATGCCGCCGGTGCGGTCACCTCACTCGCGCTCTCGCGCTGGAAGGACTCCGCGAAGCCACCCGCGTTCGCGCCCTTCGGCGGCACCGTCGATTCGGTGCTCACGACCCGGGAGGGGATCAGGGTTGCGGGATCGGGCACCGTCGGATGGGACTGGGGCACCCCGGCAGCCGCCGACGGATCGTTCTTCCGCTACGAGATCACCCGTGCAGAGCTCAGCGCGCCGGTGAGCTGACTGCGGCGCGGCGTGGCGGGTCCTTCGGTAACGTCACCGGGACCCTGCCGATCCGTAGCGTCCCGGCGCCATCCGCGGACCTGCCGGCGGCCCGGCCGACCAAGGAGCAGATGATGGAACCGACTCCCGGTGACCTGGCCGGCACATCCGAGGCCACCTCGTTGGCAGACCCGACGAGCCGTCGCAGGGCCGGGGACGGCTCCCGGTGGTCAACGCCTACAGCAGCGAACTCGCCAGGCTCGACGCAGTGGCGACCATCGACGCGCTCGATGCAGGTGAGCTGTCGGCTCGTGAGGTGGTGACCGCCGCGGTGCAAGCGCGCGCGACGTCGACCCGGATCTCGGAGCGGTCATGTTCGAGCGCTACGAGGCCGCGCTGTCGGGCGTGTCCGACAGGCGCAGCGGCCGCGGGTCCTTCGAGGCGCTGCCGACGTTCATCAAGGACATGGTCCCCGTAGCCGGTCTGCCGAGCACCTGGGGTGCCGCAGCACTCGCCGGTGCACCCCCGCAGAAGCGGACCCGGGGTGTGGCCCGCGACATCCAGGAGATGGGCATGGTGCTCCTCGGCACGTCGACGATGCCCGAATGGGGGTTCGTGCCCTCCACGGAGTTCCCGCAGCGGCCTCCTACGCGCAACCCGTGGAACGCCGCAGCGCACCATCGGCGGCTCCTCCGGTGGCGCCGCCGCGCTGGTCGCGTCAGGGGTTGTGCCGGTGGCGCACGCGGTCGACGGCGGCGGGTCCACCCGGATCCCCGCGGCGTGCGGGGGCCTGGTCGGCCTCAAGCCCAGCCTCGGGCGCCTGAGACGCCACGCCGACGAGAGGAACCTGCCGTTGTCGATCTCGGTCGACGGCGTGGTGTCGCGCACCTTGCGCGACACCGCCCGGTTCTACGCCGAGATGGAGCGGGTGTTCCGGCCACGGTCGATGGTCCCCCATGGGAGAGGTGACCGGGCCACCTTCGAGGAGGTTGCGCATCGGTGTGCTGGGGGAGATCCCCGGGGTCGCGGGCATCGACGCACCGACCCGGTCGACCCTGGATTGGACTGCGGAGCTCCTGGCCGACCTCGGCCACCACGTCGAACCGACGACGGTGCCCGTCGAGCCCGAGCAGTTCCGTGAGGACTTCATCTTCTACTACCGGTTCCTCGTGTTCATGGCCACCAACACCGCACGGATCGTGCACGGTCCCCACTACGACAAGCTCCGAGGCTCACGACGTTCTCCCAGGGCATGGCGGCGTCGTTTCGCGCCGAGCCCACCCGGATCGTGGCCGTGTCACGCAGGCTCCGCCGGGTCCGCTCCCTGATCGCCGAGTTCAACCGGGACCTCGACGTGCTGTTGAGCCCCACGGTCGCCACGGTCGCTCCGCCGCTCGGTCACCTCGGCGCTGATGTCGCGTACGAGCCGTTGTTGGAGCGCATAGCGGCCTGGATGCCTTACACGCCGTTGGCGAACGCGGGTGGCACGCCGTCGATCACGGTTCCGATGGGCTTCGACGACGAGACCCACCTGCCGGTCGGCGCGATGCTCTCGGGGAACTTCGGTGCCGACGCGTTGCTGGTGCAGCTCGCACTCGAGCTCGAAGAGGCCCGTCCCTGGGATCTCGCGGTGCTCTGTTGAGCGGCGTGGCCGCATGGCCGCGGTGACCTGCGGGCTCTCGTATTTGGGTCCGCCCCGCGGGCGTGTCCCGCGAACCCCAGGGGCCGCCCCGCCGCTTCCGACACATCCTCCACCCCGAAGCTCGAACTACACGGCTGTCGTACCAGTTGGCTACCAAGAGCGTGCGCCAATAGGTCACGTCTCACCTGGCTCGATCGTGGCGGCTACGCCGCCATACCCCCCTGTCACATTGGAGCGTCCGCCTACCGGCGGAAGCTCTAAGTGATGTCGGAATAGTAGTCACCCGAGGCCGCTCTCCTACTAATCTGACATCAACTAGTAGGAGATTGACATGAAGCTGCCTGCGACTCCGCCGGACCTGAGCGAGCTCCTCGTCGAGGCCACGCGAGAGGACCCCACCTTCCTGATCGGTGCCCGCCCCGTCGACGACAAGGGCAGATACCTGCACTGGGATGAGATGCGGCATCGGAAGCCACCCGAAGGGCTCTCGCATCAGCGGTGGTGGCTGTCGACTGCCTTCGCACGCCACAGCATGGCGCAGAGCTTCCGCTGATGGGGACCGACGGCCGGCCGTTCCGGTTCAGCAACGTCGATGCAGTTCAGAAGCTTGTTCACCTGATCGACCAGCAGGCCGGCGGGCAGATTCTCGCGGACGAGGTCGTGACGAACCTTCGCTCCAGCAATCGCTATCTGGTCAGTTCTCTCATCGAGGAGGCGATCACCTCCAGCCAACTCGAGGGCGCCAGCATCACGAGGCGCGTCGCGAAGGAGTTGCTGCAAACGGGACGGGCGCCACGCGGACGAAGTGAGCAGATGATCGTCAACAACTTCGCAGCGATGCAGGTCGCCCAGGAGATCGCTGATCGACCACTGGACGTTGAGACCGTGCTGAGCCTTCACGAGACGGTGACAGCCGACGCTCTGGACGATCCTGCGGACGCAGGGCGCATCCAAGGCCCCGGCGAGGAACGCATCGCGCTGTTCTGGCCGCAGGACAACACCCTGCTGCACCGCCCCCCGCCGGCTGATCAGCTGCCGGACCGTCTACAAGGGATGTGTGCGTTCGCCAACGGCCAGGAGATCGACGGCTTCATCCACCCGGTTGTGCGGGCGATCATCGTTCACTTCTGGCTCGCGTACGACCACCCTTTCGTGGATGGAAACGGCCGTACGGCCAGGGCGCTCTTCTACCGTTCGATGTTGCACGAGGGCTACTGGCTGACCCAGTACCTCTCCATCTCCAGCATCCTCAAGAAGGCACCCGCCAGGTACGCGAAGTCGTACCTCTACTCCGAGACCGACGACAACGACATCACCTACTTCGTGATCTACCAGCTCGAGGTGATCAAGCGGGCCATCGACAGCCTGCACGACTACCTGCGACGCAAGATCGAGGAGACCCGCGACATCGAGGTCCTGATCAGCGGCTCGTCGCACCTCAACCATCGCCAGATCACCGTCGTCGGCGAAGCTCTGCGCGACCCGGGCGAGCCTTTCACGATCACCGCACAGCAGCGACGTCACGGGGTCACCTACCAGTCCGCCCGAACCGATCTCCTCGGTCTCGAGAGCCTTGGGCTGTTCAGCAAGCAGCGAGTCGGGAAGAAGTTCGTCTTCCGGGCGACGCCGGACCTACTTGATCGACTGCGTGCGATGGGCAGTGGTTCCTGACGCTGGTGCAGGTGGCGTGCCGTCACACTGGTGGTGTGGAGGGTGGGCATGTGTCCGGGGCATCCACCGGTGCTGCCGTAGAGTCGCTTGCACAGGATCGCCGGCGAGGAAGCAGGGGCATGACCAAGGAAGCGCAACGCCGCCGAGTTGCACAAGACGATCTGGCAGATCGCGAACGACCTGCGGGGCAGCGTTGACGGCTGGGACTTCAAGCAGTACGTGCTCGGGATGCTGTTCTACCGGTTCATCTCGGAGAACCTCGCCGCCTACATCGACGAACACGAGCGCAAGGCCGGTTCGCCCGAGTTCGACTACGCCCGTCTCAGCGACGACGAGGCCGAGTTCGGCCGGGCCGAGACGGTCGCCGAGAAGGGCTTCTTCATCCTGCCCAGCGAGCTGTTCGCAAACGTGCGGCGCCGTGCCCACGACGACGAGAACCTGAACGAGACCCTCGAGCGGGTCTTCCACAACATCGAAGGCTCCGCTGTGGGCACCGACAGCGAGCACGACATGAAGGGCCTCTTCGACGACCTGGATGTCAACAGCTCCAAGCTCGGGCCGACGGTGGCCAAGCGCAACGAGAGGCTGGTGAAGCTCCTCGACGCGATCGGTGACCTGGCGCTGGGTGACTTCGCGGACAATACGATCGACGCGTTCGGCGACGCGTACGAGTACCTGATGACGATGTACGCGTCCAGCGCCGGCAAGTCAGGAGGCGAGTTCTTCACACCCCAGGAGGTCTCCGAGCTGCTCGCCCGGATCACGGTGGTGGGCAAGACCGAGGTGAACAAGGTCTACGACCCGGCGTGCGGCTCCGGGTCGCTGCTTCTGAAGTTCGCCAAGGTCCTCGGCGCGGACAACGTGCGGCAGGGCTTCTTCGGCCAGGAGATCAACCTCACGACCTACAACCTGTGCCGGATCAACATGTTCCTGCACGACGTCAACTTCGAGCGCTTCGACATCGCACACGGCGACACGTTGATCGACCCGGCCCACTGGGACGACGAGCCGTTCGAGGCGATCGTGTCGAACCCGCCGTACTCCACCCGCTGGGAGGGTGACGCCAACCCACTGCTGATCAACGACCCCCGATACGCTCCGGCCGGGGTGCTGGCCCCGAAAGCCAAGGCCGACCTGGCCTTCACGATGCACATGCTGAGCTGGCTGGCGGTGAACGGCACAGCGGCGATCGTCGAGTTCCCCGGTGTGCTGTACCGCAGCGGAGCGGAGAAGAAGATCCGCAGGTACCTGATCGACAACAACTACGTCGACACGGTGATCCAGCTGCCGGCGGACCTGTTCTTCGGCACGACGATCGCCACGTGTGTGATCGTCCTCAAGAAGTCCAAGGCCGACAACTCGACGTTGTTCATCGACGCGTCGGCGCAGTTCGTCCGGGCGGGCAACAAGAACAAGCTCACCGCGGAGAACCAGCAGGCCGTCCTCGACGCGTTCGTCGGACGGGCCGATGTAGACCACTTCGCCCGTCTGGTCGACAACTCCGAGATCGCAGACAACGACTACAACCTGTCGGTGTCGTCCTACGTCGAGGAGGAAGACACCCGCGAACCGGTCGACATCGTCGAGCTCAACGCCGAGATCGCCCGCATCGTCGCCAGACAACAGGAGCTGCGAGCGGCGATCGACGAGATCGTGGCGGACCTGGAGGGTGTCGAGCAGTGAACATGCTGTCCGCCCGGAGTCGGAGGCGAAGGCGATGTACATCTATGTACAGCGATGTACAATCTGTCCATGATGTCGATGAGCGTCAGCACCGCACGATCAGAGCTGCACAAGCTGCTCGACGCAGTCGAGCGCGGCGAGGAGGTGACGCTGACCCGGCACGGGTCTGCGGTCGCGGTGGTCGTGAGGCCCGATCTCCTTCGCGCCCGGCGCGCCGATGCCGTCTTTGCGACCGCGGCCCACGTCGCCGAGCTGGTCGCCGCCGGTCGCAGCCGACCACTTTCGGATGATCGCGGGATTTCTGCCGATCGGGCCGAGGAGCTCGTCGCTGAAGTCCGCGCCGGTCGTTCCGGTCGGTGAGCTCACATCACTGCGATGGATTCCTTCGACGCCGACGTGCTCATCTATGCGGCCGTGCCAGGCCATCCCGCTCGGCGAACCGGTTCGGGCGTTGTTCCGGCGAGCGGACGACGATCCAGGTGAGCCGTTCGCCGGCGTCGGATCAGTCCTGCTCGTGCCTGAGGTCCTGTCCAAGCCCCTGCGCGACGAAGCACAAGGCGAGTTGGAGGCCCTCACGGACCTGCTCGGACGGCTCCAGTTGTTGCCGGTGGACCCGGTGACCGCGGAGATCGCGTCTGCGCTGGCTTCGCGCTACCGACTGCCGCGGCCGATGCCGTTCACCTGGCCACTGCTGTCTCGGCCGGTGCCGACCGATTCATCACCGACAACTCGGCCGACTTCGTCGACTCCATCACCGAGATCGCCATCACCCACCCATCGGACCTCGCATGAGCCGCATCGACAACCTGATCCGTGAGCTATGCCCCGAACGGTGTGGAGTACCGCGCGTTGGGTGAGATTCAGCGAACAGCGCGGAATGGCATGCGGAAGACCGACTTCGCTGATGCAGGAGTGGGCTGCATCCTACTACGGCCAGATCAACACGTACTACGGGACTGGGTTGACGGAGACGATCTCCTGCATCCCGCCGGAGAACCTTCCTAACTTGATGGGCGAAGGACCGGGATCATCGTGATCAACACGAGCGAGAACCTCGACGACGTCTGCAAGGCGGTGGCCTGGTAGGCGACGGTCAGATCGTGACGGGCGGGCGAAGCCCCCGTTCAGTCTATCGCACGACCAAGATCGAAGTACCTCCTCCTACTTCCTCCAGACGGCGCAGTTCCATGCGGAGAAGAAGCGACATGCGACGGGGACGAAGGTCATCGACGTGTCAGCGAAGCGCCTCGCCAAGATCCGGATTCCGGTGCCGCCGATGGAGGTGCAGCGGGAGATCGTTCGTGTGCTGGACTTGTTCCAGTCGCTGGAAGCGGAGCTGGAAGCGGAGCTGGAAGCACGCCGCCGCCAGTACGCCCACTACCGCGACTCCCTCGTCCGGTTCGATCGAGGCACGCCAATCATTGGTAGGTGGGCAAGGTCTGCCGACATGCGATGAACCCGGGCGCATGACGCCCTGCACCAAGTGGGCTCAGCGCAGCCGTATCCCTCACGGCGCCCTCATCCGTCGACTTCGTGAGTGAATGGCATTCGAGGGTGACGTTTCTGTTGACCACCCACGATGGCGCCACCTGCTTGGTCATCGGCCGCCAATTGCGCTTGTGCGGGAACGTAAGCGGGTTGCCGGACGGTTCATCAGCCACTGAGCACGCAGTGAGTTCCCGTCTACGCCGAAGATCGCATCGCATCGACATGGAGACCTACCTGAACTCGATTGATCATCACCCTGGGTCTCAGGAGGACGAAGTCAGCGCAACTGGGCCAGCGTCGTTTGAACCGCATCCCGATTCCACGCCCGCCTCTGCCTGAGCAGGAGCGGATCGTTTCGATCCTGGACAACTTCGACGCGCTGGTGAACGACCTGTCGGTCGGGCTTCCTGCCGAGCTGGCGGCTCGCCGCAAGCAGTACGAGCACTACCGGGATCGGCTGTTGAGCTTCGACGAAGCTGCGTGACCGCCCACCGCCGGCGTGTGTAGCCTTGTGTGTAAGGAGGTGCACATCATGGCGACGAACCTGCGATCGACCCCGAACTCTTGGAGCGTGCCCTCGCGATCGGCGAAGAGAAGACCAAGAAGGCGACGGTGACCGTTGCGCTGGAGGAGTACATCGCCCGCCGCGCCCAGGCACGAATCCTCGAATCTCGCGGCAAGTTCGACGACTGGGACCCAGACTACGACTACAAGGAAGAGCGGCGTAGTCGAGACCGCAAGCTGGGCTTGCTCGATTGAGCACCGTTCTCGTCGACACCAGCGCCTGGTCACGGTTCTACCGCAGCGACATCCCCGAGACCGACCCATACGTCTCAGCAGTGCAGCATGAGATCGCGGCACGCGGGGTCGTGACCACTGGCGTCGTCTACCTCGAGCTCCTGCGAGGGTTCACGCAATCCGGCACCAAGGAAGAGATCCATCGGCAGTTCGACTCCGTGCCGTTCATCGAGCCGAGACGCGCCGACTACGCCGGGGCAGCAGAGCTCGGCACACGTTGCCGTCGGGCCGGTGTGCAGCTCGGCGCGGTCGACGCCCTCATCGCACAGGTCTGCATCGCCAACGACCTCACCCTGCTCACCGCGGATGGTGACTTCGTGCACGCCGCTCGGCATGTCCCGCTGAAGCTCTGGGCGCCGACATGAGCCTCAGGACGACGACCGACGGCGCAGCGCCCCGCTACGAACCGATCGCGATCAGCGCCGAGAGCACCGTCGTCGCCGAGTTCGTCCCCGACCCCTCAGCAGATGCGGGCTACCAGTCCGAGGCCGATCTCGAACGGGCCTTCGTCGCCCTACTTCAGGAGCAGGCCTACGAGTACCTGCCGATTACCAGCGAAGCGGAGCTGATCGCCAACCTGCGGACCCAGCTCGAAGCACTCAACGGCATCGAGTTCTCCGACACCGAGTGGGAGCGGTTCTTCGGCGAGCGGATCGCCGGTGAAAAGGACGGCGTGATCGACAAGACGACCCGGATCCAGGAGGACCACGTCCAGCTCCTGCGCCGCGACGACGGAACGACGAAGAACGTCGCGCTGATCGACAAGACCAACGTCCACAACAACCGGCTCCAGGTCATCAACCAGTACGAGGTCACCGGCACCTACGCCAACCGCTACGACGTCACGGTCCTCGTGAACGGCCTGCCGATGGTGCACGTCGAGCTCAAGCGCCGCGGGGTCGACATCCGAGAGGCGTTCAACCAGATCGACCGGTACCAGCGCGACAGCTTCTGGGCCGGATCAGGGCTGTTCGAGTACGTGCAGCTCTTCGTGATCAGCAACGGCACGCTCACCAAGTACTACAGCAACACGGTGCGCACCCGGCACCTCGATGAGCGCTCGGGTGCCAAGCGGGCCCGCAAGACCTCCAACAGCTTCGCGTTCACGAGCTGGTGGGCCGACGCCACCAACCGCCCGATCGAGGACCTCGCCGGGTTCGCCAAGACGTTCTTCGCCCGCCACACCCTGCTCAACGTCCTCACCCGCTACTGCGTGCTGACCGCGGATCGCACGCTGCTCGTGATGCGCCCCTACCAGATCGTGGCCACCGAGCAGATCCTGCAACGGATCCAGGTGTCCACCAACTACAAGCAGTGGGGCACCGTGGCCGCCGGCGGCTACGTCTGGCACACCACCGGTTCGGGCAAGACTCTCACCAGCTTCAAGACCGCCCAACTCGCGACCAGGCTCGCGGGTGTCGACAAGGTGCTGTTCGTCGTGGACCGCAAGGACCTCGACTACCAGACGATGAAGGAGTACGACCGATTCCAGAAGGGTGCGGCCAACTCCAACACGTCGACCAGGATCCTCAAAGCCCAGCTCGAGGACCCCGCGGCGCGGATCATCATCACCACGATCCAGAAGCTCGCCACCTTCATCAAGGCGAACAAGGGCCACGAGATCTTCCACGGCCACGTCGTGGTCATCTTCGACGAGTGCCACCGATCCCAGTTCGGCGACATGCACACGGCGATCACCAAGGCGTTCAAGCGCTACCACCTCTTCGGCTTCACCGGCACCCCGATCTTCGCCGCCAACTCGGGTAGCGGTGGCAACCCGCAGCTACGCACCACCGAACAGGCCTTCGGCGACAAGCTGCACACCTACACGATCGTCGACGCGATCACCGACCGCAACGTCCTGCCGTTCCGCATCGACTACGTGAACACGATCAAGATGCCCGAGGCGATCGCGGACAAGCAGGTGAGCGCGATCGACAAGGAGAAGGCGCTGCTCGCGCCCGAACGAATCGCGCAGGTCGTCGCCTACATCCGCGAGCACTTCGACCAGAAGACCAAGCGGGCCTCGCACTACTCCCTGTCCGGCAGGCGCGTCCGCGGCTTCAACTCGCTGCTGGCTACCGCGTCGATCGACGCGGCCAAGCGCTACTACAACCAGTTCGCCCTCCAACAGGAGGGGCTGCCGACCGACCAACGGCTCAAGGTCGGCCTCATCTACAGCTTCGCCCCCAACGAGGCCATCGACGACGATCTGCTCCCCGAGGAGGACCCCGACCCCGACGGGCTCACCTTGGAGTCACGTGAGTTCCTCGAACACGCGATCCAGGACTACAACGACCTGTTCGCCACCAGCTTCGACACCACAGCGGACAAGTTCGAGAACTACTACAAGGACCTGTCTCTGCGTCTGAGAAACCGTGAGATCGACCTGGTGATCGTGGTCAACATGTTCCTCACCGGCTTCGACGCCACCACGCTCAACACGTTGTGGGTCGACAAGAACCTGCGGTCCCACGGGCTCATCCAGGCCTACTCACGGACCAACCGGATCCTCAACTCCGTCAAGACCTTCGGCAACATCGTCAGCTTCCGTGACCTGGAACAGGAGACCAACGACGCCATCGCCCTGTTCGGCAACCCCGACGCCCGAGGCATCGTGCTGCTCAAGCCGTACGCGGAGTACCACGACGAGTACGCCGCACGGGTCGCCGAGCTGCGGGCCGAGTACCCGCTCGGTCGACTGATCGTCGGCGAGGAGGCCCAGAAGGCGTTCATCGCCCTGTTCGGATCGATCCTCCGGCTGCGCAACATCCTTGGCGTCCTTCGACGACTTCGCGGGCAACGAGATCCTCACACCTCGGGAGATGCAGGACTACCAGAGCATCTACCTCCACCTCTACCAGGAGTTCCGCGCCCAGAGCGACGCCGACAAGGAGCCGATCCACGAGGAGGTCGTGTTCGAGATCGAGCTGATCAAACAGGTCGAGATCAACGTCGACTACATCCTGATGCTCGTCGAGCAGCACCGCGAGGCCAAGGGCGACGGCGCCGACAAGGAGATCCGCGCAGACATCAACCGTGCGGTCGCCTCCAGCCCCTCGCTGCGCAACAAGCGCGACCTCATCGAGGAGTTCGTCGACTCGCTGTCGGCCACCGCCGAAGTCGACGCGGCCTGGGCGGCGTTCGTCGCGGCGAAGCGCACCGAGGAGCTCGGCCGGATCATCGCCGAGGAGGGCCTCGACCCGGCCGCCACCCGCGCCTTCGTCGACGCGGCCTTCCGCGACGGATCGATCCAGTCGAGCGGCACGGCGATCACCGAGGTCCTCCCGCGGGTCTCCCGCTTCGGGTCGGACGGCGGTCACGCCGCGAAGAAGCGGACCGTGCTCGCCAGGCTCGGCGAGTTCTTCGACCGTTTCTTCGGCCTCAGCTGATCGCGTGGCACTGCCACTTGCCCATGGAATCCAGGACCCGAGAGGAGAATCGAACTCCTGACGTGCTGTTTGCAGGTCGTGGGTCGAGTGCCCACCCGTCGGTCTGTTGGGGTCCCGCGCTCAGGCGGGTGCGGGTGGTCGCTCTACCGGTGGTTCGGGTGGTTGTTCGCCTGGCGGCCGGGGTGGTCGTGGGCGGTGTTGGGTGGGTAGTTGGAGTCCGGTGGCGGTGGTGATCGTGAAGTAGCCGTCAGGACCGCTCGGGTGGGGACCGTTGAGGCTCATGGTCCAGCCGGTGCGGTGCACGATGCCGTGGTGGTGTCGGCACAACAACACGAGGTTCACGATGACGGTTTGGCCGTCGTCGGCGTATTCGATGACGTGGTGTGCGTCACACCATCCGGGTGGGGCGTCACATCCGGGGAACACGCATCCGCCGTCGCGTACCGCGAGCGCGCGGCGCATCGCCCGGTTCGGTAACCGGAGCCGTTCACGCACCGCTACGGGCATGCCCAGGTGATCAAGGAGGGTCTCTGAGATCTGGGAGTTGCATACCAGTAGCTCCCATTGGGTGGGGGGTGAACCACAACCTGTTGCCGGCTATGTCGGTAACCGGCACACCGATGAGCGCCCCGGGCCCGGGCCGGTCTGAACAGCATCCAGTGGCGGTATCACCGGAACCGTGGGGGGGGGGGGGGGGGGGGGTGGGTGCCGTTGAGTGCGGCGGCGAGGATCGGGTCGATCTCGCCTGTTCGGTCGGTGTCGATGACCAGGTTCATCTCGGTGACCGTGCAAGCCGTGGTGTTGTCTTGCCTGGTTGTGGCACCGCGGCGGATGAGCTCGATGAGGGCTTGGGCACGGATCTGGGTTCTGGTGGGCATCTCGAGCTCTGGGCACCGCCTGCGATCGTCACGGATGCGGCGCCACATCCGGTTCGTCTCGGCTTCGAGGAGCTCTTCGAAGGTCACTCCGTCGGTGCCACACAGGGTGGCGTCGATGACCAGTTCATCGGCGCTGCGTCGCATCGACACCTTCGATTTCGCCTCTGTGGGGTCATGACCGCCGTCGGCATCGGCGTAACGGGCGAGATCGTCGACCAACGCGGTGAACCGTGACCATCCCGGCTCCGCTGCCGACAGCGCCAACAACGCGTCTTGTGCGGCACCGAACGCATCCGCGTTGCGGTCGTTGACCCGAGCGGCGATGAACGCCGCACGTTCGAAGGTGATCTCACCACGACCGGCCGCTTCGAACAACTCATCAAGATCTGCTCGCAGACGCCTACCGGCACGAATCTCACGGTTCACAGCGGTACGAGAACGTCCGTGACGACGCTCGAACCACACACCCGTAGCGGTGCCGTAACGGATGTCGCACAAACCGCGGCGGTCCACCTCGGCAAGCACTCCCGCGGATGCCGCATCCAGTGACCGGCGAGCTGCTTCGATGTCGTCGACCATCCCAAGGCACTCCTCATCGGACAGCTCCTTCGCATCCACACCGGCCAGAGCACGTGCCGTGGTGATCACACCAGCGGTGCTCCCCGACCCGTCCCCACAACCACTTCCCACAATCGAACCCATGTTCGATACCGTACCAACCCCGTGAGACATCGACGAAACCCGGGATCCGACTCCGCATCGGTCCCACGGATCCGCCCGGAGAGCCACGGACACCCATCCGGGCGTTCATCCTCCTCGGGCCGGTCGACCACAATGGAGCGGTGCGGGGATCCTCTGGCCATGACCACACAGCCGGTGGCCACACGTTCAGGACGATGAGGTCCCCGAGTCGACGAACGGGTCGGAGTCCGACCTCTTCGGTCGACTCGCCCGGATCGTCGCCCACAGCATCCGGAGGTCCCTGCTCGGCGTGTAGGTCCGTCCGCGGCGCTCACCGACCGCGGCCAGCAGGTCGGCTTCGACGAGCCGCTTGAGGTCTCGCGTCGCGGTCAGCTCGGCGATCTCCTCGCCGTCGCTCTGCGCGACGAGTCGCCGATATGTTGCGTTGCCAAGTCGGAGGCCGCGGGCTGCGTCCGCGAGCGGCCCGATCGAGCGGCTCGGCAGACCCCGCTCCCGGACCAGGTCCTCGAGGCCGGTCCAGAGCTGCTCGGTTTCCTCGACGCGACGGAGGAGCGTCCGGGCCTGGCGGTGATGTGCGGTGAGGCAGAACCGGACCCACGGCAGCGCGTCGTTGCCGGGGTTCCAGGCGCCCTGGCCCACCGCAGCGAGCACCTCGTAGTAGGCGGTGGCGTTGCGACCGAGGTACTCCTCGATGCTGGAGAACTCCGGGGCGAGGATCTGTTCCCGTGCGAGCACGAGCGTGTGGAGGCATCGGGCCATGCGGCCGTTGCCGTCGCTGAAGGGTGGATCATCACCAGGTTGAGATGGGCCATCGCGGCTCGGAGCACTGCGTGGTCATCGGTGTCGGAGGTGGTGTCGAGCGTTGACACGAGCTCCCCGATCAGCTGGGGAACGAGCTCCCGATCGGGGGCCTCGAAGACGAACTCGTGGTCCTCCTCCCGCTCGACCCAGATGGCACCCGGTCGCCACTGCCCGGGGTTCTTGGACAGGTCATGGCGGATCATCATGAAGTGCAGGGACTTGAGCAGGGACTCGTCGATGGACGGCGGTTCCGGGTCGCGGGCGATCTGCATCACGTACGTCAGCGCATCGCGGTAGCCGCGCAGGGCGAGACGGGTCTCCTCGCCGGCTTCGAGTGTCTCCTCGTCGTCAACCGCAGCGAGGACGTCGTCGAGGGACGCGTCGTAGCCCTCGATGCTGTTGGAGCCCTGGACGTTGCGGGCGAAGGTCAATCGACGGAGGCTGCCGAGCCAGCGTCGCCGGTCGCGAACGTTGTGCCGCAGCTCTGAGCGCATCCGGTCGAGCTCGTCGATGACTCGCAGCTCGGGCTCGCCGAGCTGTGAAAGCGTAGATCATGCCTCTATGATAGTTACTAACTCCATCAGTGCCGATAGTTGGTAACCATCTGTTCGACGCGTGTCCTTCGAGTCGGTGATGTGGGACGTACCGCTGTCCGTCGCCGAATGAACCGCTGTTATCCGTGGATGTCCAGGGTGGTTGGGTGAGACAAATGGTGAGGAGCGACGGGGGAGCTCAGGGCAACGTCG
The DNA here is from genome assembly GCA_027493675.1 of Microthrixaceae bacterium. Lineage (GTDB taxonomy): Bacteria > Actinomycetota > Acidimicrobiia > Acidimicrobiales > Microtrichaceae > JAMLGJ01. The sequence continues at coordinate 86,794 of JAOSKI010000004.1, forward strand.
AGGTACCGACGGAGGCTTGCCGATGACCTCGCTGGTCGTCTTGTGTTGAGCTGCTTGCACGCCCTCGACCGCATCTTTCAAGCTGGGGTCCGTGCGTACTGGCACCACCTCGGCGGGTGCCGTGCTGAGATCGGTCGACCCGCCGTCGGGTCTGAGGCCCTCGACGTCGTAGCCCCGCTCGGCTTCGTCCGCCAACGCTTCGATATCGGCGTCGGTGAGCACCTTCCGGAGGCCGTGCGATAGGTCTTCGTTGGTTCAGTCATGGTCGTGACCTCCTGGGAGGAGCTCGTGGTCGACGGGTCGAAGCGGCATGGCGTGGATCACCATGAGGCGACCGTCAGCGAGTTGCAGGAGGATGACCTCGCGAGGTTGCCCGCGCTGTCGGGGGCCGATCACGAGCACCTTCGGCGGATCGGCGTGCTCGTCGATGTCGACCACGACGATGGCGTTGTCGACCACGTGCTGAATCGTCTCGTGGTCGATGCCGTGCCGTCGTGCCGACCGATGGAACCCATACCCGATTAGTGTGATACACAAATGGGCCTTCCCGTGGTTCGGGACTGCGCCTGGCAGGCCGTCAAGTCGCCGGGCGAAGGAGGACCGCTACTTCGAGGTTCAGAGCCGTGGCAACCTTCTGCAGTGTCGTGAGCGTGGCGTCGACGCCGCCGGCTTCGAGACCCGCGATGGCCGCCTGACTGTCCCCATCCGCGAGGCGAGCTGCTGGGTCAGGCCCGCGGCTTCCCGGGCGTCGCGGACCTGTTCACCCACCTCCAACGCCAACCGGGTCGCAGTGTAGGTGGCGTCAAAATCGTCGCCTTCAGCCGCAGACATCTGATCCAGACGCCGGGCCTTCAGGTCATTGATCGTGGTTCGTGCCATCAGTCGTCCTGCTCTGCGGCGAGGGCCTCCGGGGTGCAAGGCACCCGCGATCACGGTGCCGCTCATCACGACGGTGCTGACGCTCACACCGGGCCTCGCCTGCGGTCCAAGAAAGGGGCAGGTCCGCAGCCGACAGGCCATGCACGATCAGAGTCAGGTCTGAACGCCGATCTGACCATGCCGGCAACCCTGTGATGCACGGGCCTCGACGGGTCCGGACAGAGCCCGAGCTCGGATTCGAATCGACCACCTGTTGTTTACAAGGCGTCCTTGGACCATCCACACCGTGAGACTGCGTCGACTGTGGCCCGGAAACTCTCAAGGGTCTCGCGTTCACGCCGTGCCGCTCGATCCACCCGATTCGCCCTCGCGGATTAGCAAGGGATTAGCAAGGGGCCAGCGTCTACTCGCTGTCGTCGGGCGCGATCCGGGGTCGTAGCCAGGTGGCGGTCTGTGCTTGGTCCCATTCGCCCGATGCGATTGCGAGCACGGCGTGTTCGGCCTCGTCGACCGTTGGCGGCTCGACCCACGTCCAGTCGTTGAGGACGAGGAAGTACCGCAGCGCCACCCACGCGACGCGCTTGTTGCCGTCGGGTAGCGGGTGGTTCTTGGCGAGCCGGACGATGAGCACCGCTGCCTTGTCGACGAGGTCCGGGTAGAAGTCGTCGTCGCCGAACCCCGCCGCCGGTGCGTGGAGTGCCGAGTCGGCCAGTTCGAGCTTGGCGACCTTCGTGATGAGGCCTTCGTCGAGGCCGGTGACAGCAGCAGCGATGCCGACGTAGTCGGCGAGGTCGAGGTACTCAGCGCTCACTTCGCGAGGCGTTCGAGCAGCTCGCGGTCCTCGTCGATGATCTGTCGCACGCGCTGCTTGAACTTCGGATCCCGGCGGCGCTGGTCGATCGCGGCAGACAGGGCGTCCTTGATGGTCTCGTTCACGCTCTTGCCCTCCACCCGGGCGAGCGCCTCGGTGTCCGCTGCCAGCTCGTCGGGGAGTCGAACGGTCATGTTCTTCGTCATGGTGTCATGATACCGCGCTACCAGCCGAACGCATGAGCCGCGCTGTGACGGTCGGCGGATTGGCAAGGGATTGGCAAGCGCCGGATCCTGAGAGTCCCGAGGGCAGAAAACCCCTGGAATCCAGAGCCCGAGAGGAGAATCGAACTCCTGACCAGCTGTTGTTCAAGTCGTGGGTCGAGTGTCCACCCAGGTCCGAAACCGTGAGACTGGAACCGGATGTGGCGGCTGACGCGATGATGGACGTCGTGGAGGACTTCGTCGTGGCCCGGAATCCCGATGCAGACTCGGCGCTGCCGTACCTGGTGCGACTGCCGCTGGGTCCTCAGGGCATGGTGCTGAAGGTGCGCGACACGTGGCCTCGCACCGCGAAGGTGTACTGCCACCCCTCTCAGGACTGGGACGACTCGGTCGAGGTGGTGGAGCGCGTGCCGGTCCGCTCGTGTGTGCGTCGGGGTGCGGCGATCGACCTGGTGTTGGACCGCGGTCGGGAGAACCGGTCGCAGTTCGTCTTCACCCGTGCTCGTGGCCGCGAAGTGATCTTCTGGCAGAGCGCTCGCACGGCGAAGCAGGCCCGGCCGGCGGTGAGCACACCGACACGACGCGCTTCGGGGCTGGTGCTCGAGATCCTCGTCGACAGCCACGAGCGCTACCCGTGGAAGTTCTCCGCCCAGCAGGCGACGACACGGCGACAGGCGTTGCCCGCCGGCGACTACGCGGTCGAGCTCGACGGTCGGATCGTCGCGGCGGTCGAGCGCAAGAGCCTGGCGGACCTGTCCTCGACGCTGACGACCGGCAGGCTGCGCTACCTGCTGGCGGCACTCGACGAGCTGCCTCGTGCAGCGCTGGTGATCGAGGACCGCTACTCGGCGGTGTTCAAGTCGAGCTTCGTGGCGCCGGGTGTGTTGGCCGAAGGCCTGGCCGAGGCGCAGGTCCGGTTCCCGGCCGTGCCGATCGTGTTCTGCGAGACCCGCCCGCTGGCACAGGAGTGGACCTACCGGTTCTTGGGAGCGGCGCTCTCTCATGACGCGGAGGACGCACCTGCGGCGCAACGTGCCGCGGGCTGCCGGCCGCAGGGCCGTTGGCCCCCGCAGCGCCGACCGCTGCGGAGATCCGTGCCTGGGCGGTGGCCAACGGTCACGAGATCTCGGCCAAGGGCCGCATCCCGGCGTCGGTGCGCGAGGCGTTCGACGAAGCGAGATGAAGGCTGCACGGTGATCTCGGTCAGGTCGCCAGGCTCCACGAGCGCGTCGATCGCTGAGCGTCACCGCTCTCGTCGACGAGGCCTGGGTGGAGGTCGTCGCCGCCGAACCCTGCGACTGGGGCTCATCGATCGAAGTCGGTGTTGCGGACCATCGCGAGGTCGAGCGCGAAGTCGCTCCGGTCGAACGCGGCGGGATCGAAGTCGGGCCCGACGAAGTCGAGCCCGCTGTCGGTGCTGCCGGGGCGACCGGCGAGGGAGTCGAGCAGGTCCTGGTAGCCCCACGTACCGCCGCAGTCCTCCGGAGGGCAGGCCCGACGGCCGCCGATGCAGTCGGGGACCGGTGTGGCCGGGTCGGCCGGGGTGATCTTCTCGACGGTGATCTTGTGGCGCCAGTTGTCACCGAAGTCGTAGGTGTAGCTCGAACGAAGTGCCCTCTGTGGCCACATCGTGGAGGCTTGTGGTGCGCTCGTCGACCGCCGGCGGCCCGAAGTCCCAGTCCGGGTCGGGGACGCAGTAGCGGGTGCGGCCGATCTCGAAGTCGTGGAGGTGGCAGTTCCACCACCCGAAGGCAGCCTGGATGACCTCGTGAAGCTCGCCCAGGCTGCTCGAGCCGTCGACCAGGATCCGCCGCCAGATCGGCGGCTTGGTGCCCAGCAGAGTGACCTTGAGTTGGAACACCGATCCGGCGGTGGCGGAGCGCTGTACCGGCGGTGTGGCCGACGTCGACGTACCGGCATCGACGGCTGCCCCCGAACCGGGGAACGCGATGATCGTCGCAGTGCGCTCCGGCATCCCTGGGAGCTCTGGCATCCCTGGGAGCTCTGGCATCCCTGGGAGCTCTGGCACCCCGAGGCCTGGCACCCCTGGCCTGGCGCGCTGTCGGCGAGGAGCGCCACGAGCGCACGATCTGGGAACCCGTGGGTCGAACCGAGCGGACCGGTGGGGGTGCTCGCCATGCGGATCGAGAGCGCGTTGAGGTCGCCGTCGAAGACGTGCTCACCGAGGAACGCGAACTCGTTCATCACTCCGACGACGCTGCGGTCGTTGGTGGGGCGAACCGGACCTCGGTCATCGCGGGCCCGCTCGGCGGCGATGACCGAGGGATCGACGCCGTGCAGCGTAAGGATCCCGGCGATCTCGTCGGGGATCCGCTGGAGCAGCTTCGGCGCCGGGGCCAGCGGCATGAACACCGGCAGGAAGGTCGTGGCGTTCACCAGCAGCGCGACCTGTGGCTTCCAGAACAACGCCGTTGCGAACCAGTCGCCGAGAACTCCGGTCGAGACGTCTCCATCGGTGGCCGCAGGCCCCTTCACCCGGTCACGGAGCTTCTTGGTTCCTCGCACGATGAGCATCCGCAGATTCTCTCAGACGCAGACCGTCGCCCGGAAGGAATGTGCCGGCAGCCCGGAACGGTCCGTCGGGCCGGCCGCCCACCCGTGCGCTGTCGTGTGATCGTCGGGGATGCTGGAAGCGAACCATCTGAAGGTGAGTGGTGGATACCACCGAGCGCGACTCGTGCTGCTCGGTGACCGCGAGGACGCGGTGTTCCGGGCCGCGTTGCTCCGAGGCCTACGCGGGGATCACCGTCGGTCGAACCCGAGGTGTGCCCTGCGCCTGAACGCCACGAGCACGACCCCCGCAACGACCATCGACGCGCCGACCAGCGCTGTGACGGGATCGGCGCCACCGGTGTACGCGAGGTCCGTGTCGGTGATCCCCGACTGCGATCCCGATCCTGTGGCCACACCGGCTGTCACGGCCCCGGCATCCGTGGGTCCGGTGAGCACGCCCGTCGTGGTGGTGGATGGCGCCGCGGCGGCCGGCGACGCAGCAGCCGGCGACGCAGACGGGGCTTTCGCAGCAGCCGGAGTGGTCGTGGGGGGAGCGGTCCTCGATGTCGGCACCGTCGTGGGCGCAACGGTCGTGGTGGGGGCGACCTCCCTGCACGGTCAGCACCAGGGTCGCCTCCTTCTGGATGTTGTAGTCGGCGAGCGTCCGGCCGCCCCCGCCGCCAACTGAAGGCTCTCACCCACCTATACGGTGGTCCACGCCCTTCAGTTCGCCGGGGTGGGGTGGGTGGGGTGGGTGGAGGTCATCGGCCCGGGCGTCGCGGTCACCTCGCGGACCCGCAGCGGTTCGCCGCAGTGGCTGCACACCACGACCGCGGACGTGTCGTGGTCGCATGTGGTGTGGTGGAGCTGAAGTGGGGTTCCCCTCGGGGCCGACGAGCCAACGCTCCGCGTAGGCGGCCATCGCCGCGGAGCACGGGGTAGGCGTCGCGGCCCTTGTCGGTGAGGCGGTACTCGTGGCGTGGTGGGTGTCGCCGGTAGGGCACCCTGCGCAGCAGTCCCCGTTCGACGAGCAGGTTGAGCCGGTCGGTGAGGATGTTGCGGCTGATGCCGAGGTCGCGGTGGAACTCCTCGAAGCGGCGCAACCCGAGGCAGGCGTCGCGCAGCACGAGCAGGGTCCAGTGGTCGCCGAGGAGGTCGGCGGGCGTGCGATCGTGCAGTCCCACTCCGAGGTGTCGGTGCGTGACATCAGGGCTCGACCGCCTCGAGGCGGGCGGGGACGGTCTTGTGCCACGGGGTGCCCACCCACGGGTCGCGGTGCCCGGCGGAGGTGAGCTCGTTGGGCGCCACTCCGGTGGTGACCCGCCGCCCGTCGTGTTCGAGGTGGTCGGTGCCCATGCCGTTGGGCAGCGACACGTGACCCCGTGACATCGACTCGTCGAGGGCCACCACGCTCGACGCGGAGCCGCGAGGCGTGACGATGCGGACCGTGCCCCCGTCGCCGACGCCGAGCCCGAGAGCATCCTCGGGGTGGATGCGCAGCGCTCCCTCGGCGCCGCGCTTGCGCCACGCAGGGTCGCGGATGATCGTGTTGGCGGTGAACGAGCGCCGTTCTCCGGCGGCCAGCAGGAACGGCCAGTCGGGATCGTCGCCCGGGGGACCTCGGTGTCGAGGCCGTGCAACTCGTCGAGCAGCTCGGCAACGAGGAGTTGCGCCTTGCCACCCGGGGTGCGGATGCGTGACCACGTCGCGTCGTGGGTGTCGTCGGTGAAGACCACCCCGGACGGGCTCGCCAGGATCGCGCCGAAGAGGGCCTCGCCGGCGTCGAGTCCCTCGCCGTGGCCGGCGCGGCGCACGCCGTCGGGGTTCGCGAGCGCACAGAGCTGGGCGAGGCCCCACAGCACCGCTGCCGATTCCATCCCCGGTCCGAGGCTCGGGCCCAACCCCCGGTACAGCAGGTAGGGGAGCAGCGATGTCAGCTCCGCCCGGCCGAACACACCCTCGAAGAACGCAGCCGCGAACGCGGGTCGTCCGTCGGCTGCGGCCCGTTGGAGCGACTCGACGATGCCCGGGTCGACGGCCCCGGCGGCCTCGACGAGGCGTGCGTGGATCTCCGCTTCGTGCAGCGGTCCCTCGGGGGATCCAGGACCGCCCGGCGCAGGTGGAACACGTTGCGGGGGAACTCGAAGTTGAAGAAGGTGGCTTCGAGCTTCTCGAACTGGGTGGGCACCGGCAGCACGTAGTCGGCGTGGCGGGCCGTCTCGGTCATGAACACGTCGATGACCACCACCAGGTCGAGCGCCGCGAACGCCTCGCGCATCGCGGGGCTGTCGGCGAGGGAGTGGAGGGGGTTGCCGCTCTCGACGATGATCGCCCGGAAGCGGTCGGGGTGATCGGTGAGGATCTCCTCGGGGATCAGGTTGCACGGGAACAGCCCCGCCGCGATGCGTGAGCCGGTGACCGGCGTGGTCCGCGCTCCCACCCGCCCCGCTGCCGGATCCCGAGATGGCGGCGAAAGCCGAGGGCGCGTACTGGGTGCCGGCCCGGCCGAGGTTGCCGGTGAGCAGCCACACGAGCTTCTCCAGGTAGCTCACCAACGTGGAGTGGCGGTTCATCTGCACGCCCAGGTCCTCGGCCACCGCGACGCTCGACGCGGCGGCGAGGCGCCGCACCGCCCGGCGGACCAGGTCCTCGGAGACCCCGCGATCCCGCAGTACCGGGTGACCGGGATCGCCCCCAGGGTGTCGAGGACCTCCGCGGCGCCGAGGGTGTGCTCGGCCACGAAAGCGTGGTCGATCAGGTCTTCCTGGACCACGATGGCGGCCATCGCCGCGACGAGCCAGGCGTCGCGGCCGGGGCGCACCTGCAGGTGGAAGTCGGCCAGCTCGGCCGTCTCGCTGCGGCGTGGGTCGATGACGATCATCGAACGTTGCGGGTCCCGGGCGATCTCCTTGAGGGTGCTGCGGGCGTGGGGGATGCTGTGGGACTGCCACGGGTTCTTGCCGATGAACAGCGACACCTCGGCGTTGGCGACGTCTCCCCGCACGTAGGTGCCGAGCATCTTGGCGTTGACCCACATCTCGCCGGTCTTCTCCTGGGCGAGCGCGTTGGAGCGGTAGCGGACGCCGTAGGCCGCAAGGGTGGCGCGGCCGTGCGCATGCCGCCGAGGTGGTTGCCCTGGCCACCGCCGCCGTAGTGGAGGATCGTGTCGCCGCCGAAGGTGTCGCGCACCTCGCGCAGGCGGGCCGACACCTCGGAGATGGCGGTATCCCAGTCGATCTCCTCGAAGGAGCCGTCGCTGCGGCGCCGCAGCGGCGACAGCACCCGCTCGCCGCGCCCGTTCTGGTATTGGTCGAGGCGCAGCGCCTTCTCACATGTGTAGCCCTTGGATGCGGGATGTGCCTTGTCGCCCCGGATCCGCTCGAAGCGCCCTGCGTCGCTCACCTTGATCTCGATCCCGCAGTTGCACTCGCAGAGGATGCAGGCGCTGGGGTGCCAGGAGTTGTCGCCGTCGTCGGTCATCGACCCACGATAGTAGTAGGTTGCATTACGCAACCCACCCGGGGTCCGGGGCCGACCGCTCGAGGCGAGCGAGCCCGCCTCGCTCCCGACCGGCCGGCCGGCTGTGATTCCATCGCTCAGTTGAACAGCGTCTTACAGCACACAACACTGAGCGGATGACCCGACCCCACCCCGCCACCCACGTCCGTCGACCCGTCCACCGCCGGTGGGTGGCGGCGGTGCTCGCGGGCGCCGCAGCCGTGGTCGTGGTGGGCTCGTGCTCCTCGGGTGACACCGACGAGGCCTCCAGCTCCACCACCGGTGCTGCGGAGACCACCACGACCACGCCCGACCGCTCGGGGAGGCGCTGGCGTCGACCACCGTGTTCCGCTCCGGCGAGGACGGCTACGCCACCTACCGCATACCGGCGATCGTGGAGACCGCCGACGGCACGCTGGTCGCGTTCGCGGAGGGCCGGGTGTCCACCGCTGCCGACGACGGCAACGTGGACCTGCTGGCGAAGCGCTCCAGTGACGGGGGACGCACCTGGGGTGAGCTCCAGGTGGTCGCCGACATGGGATCGGACTTCATCGGGAACCCCTCCCCGGTGCTCGACGAGGAATCCGGTCGCCTGGTGGTGCTCGCCACCGGCAAGGCGGGCACCGACACCGAAGCGGAGATCATGACCGGCACCGGTGCCGACACGAGCCGCGAGTACCTGCTCACCAGCGACGACGACGGCCAGACCTGGTCCGAACCCTCCGAGATCACCGATTCGGTCAAGTCGCCCGATTGGCGGTGGTACAGCGTCGGCCCCGGCCACGCCGTGCAGATCCGCTCCGGTGATCACGAGGGCCGACTTGTTGCTGCGGCCAACCACTCCGACGGTGCGCTCAACTACGGAGCCCACCTGCTGTTGAGCGACGACGGGGGCGCGACGTGGCGCATCGGTGCCACCGACACGCCACAGGGCGGGCCGCACCACCCCAACGAGGCGACCGCCGCCGTGTTGGCGAACGGCACGATCGTGGTGTCCACATAAGGTGCGGAGTGGTCTTGGCAGTTACAAGCCCTGTCCCCGGTGCCAGGCACACAGCCTGTCTCATGAGAATGACCGAGTTACCTCCTTTGGTACTCACTAATTGTTGGTGAGCTCGGCTCGTCATACGAAGCGTCCGGGTGCGAGAACTTCACAAGCTCCCACCTTCTCGAACTGGTGCTGGCGTATGGGCCCCTTTTATCGTCCTTCCAGCAAGAGCCCGCTTCGGCTCCAGCACAAGCAGGGGGTATCGGCCGCGTAGCTTACGGGAAGCCTTTCCTCGTCGATTATCTTCGTCGTATTAGATGTTCGTAACAGGGACTTTGCCGGGGTATGAGGAAGTGGTCCGAGCCCTCCACCTTGAAGAGGTCTTCCCTGAACTTCTGGAGCTGCCCTGTGCCAAGCAAGGCCGCCTCTCTTCCACCATGAAAGGCGGTAGCACCTCGGTATATCCGTGTCCCTTGCCATGGAGGTCGAGCACGAAAGGTATGAGCGCCCGCTCAGGCGCGCCCCGCCCACGAGGCGAACCCGCGCCCCGGATATCTTCCAGCCGCTCAAAATCAAACGCCATGACGCCCTCTCACCGCCAGTATGCTCAAGAGGAGAATTTGCAAGTCAAGCCTATTTCGCCCCATTTTCTTATGACCGGTTATCGGTCAGTCGCTTTCCAACAGGCACGGAAAGGTGGCACGTTCGGCACGCCGAGAAGGAAGTTACTAAGGCTTCCTCACTCTGACACCTGTTGCCTCTGCCTCAAGGGCCTTGGGAAGCTCAGCGCCTTCTTCACCATCTCGGCCATAGATGTGACGCGTCCTTCTTCTCCCTCTTAAGCTTCCCCACCTCTTCTGAGACTTAGCGTTCCTCTTGGCAGGAGCATTCTCGGCCCTCGGTGAGAAGCCTCCCTTCTACGTGTATCAGGGATCCCTGAAGCCTAGGGGTCTTTGCCCCTCTTGTCTTGGGCCTCTTTTCGGACCTCTTTGAGGTTCTCCCTCAAATTACCCATCGAGCCCTTTCTCATGCCTCGAAATCTAGATCCGCCGCTTTGGCGCGGTTTAATTATTACGAATATACCCCGTTTGTTGCAGGAGGCTCATGTTGGTTCTACCGAGCTGGTCTATAAGCCGAATTCTTCGCTTCGCTCAAGAATGACGGCAAAATCTTGACGCAAAGCTTCCGGAAAAAGCTCCTCACCCTCGACAGACGCGGGGATTATAAGCTAATCCCCCTCCCTTTTCCACCGGTTGAAGGAGGTTATTCCTCGACACCGAGGACGTCAGCACCTTTCCCGCTGCAAGATCGACTATCTCTTCTGACGCTGGAAGGGCTTTTCTGGTAGGAACCGCGGGCATTGCCGGGAAGGATAACTACCCCGGCCTTTGACAGCCTGGGCATGATATGCGGATTGTATCGTGCTCAAGGGGGTTTCCCCTCGGCATTAGCTTCAGCGGCCGCCGCTCCCCTTCGACATGCAGTCGGCGGCCCGCTCGGTGGGTTACGCGAGACCCTGGACGCTATCCTTGCAAGGGTCCCGGCTGAGCACGGGCAGACTATCGCTAGCGCTTTACGAGGGATGAGCCGCTCGCGGCAGAGGCGGCAGTCGTTATGCGGGATGAGCCTCAAGCGCCCCTTGGCCGGGCACCCTTTACTCGAGGGAATGGATAAGGCGTGAAGCTTTCGCGTCCGCCCTCAGTGCACTCTATCCCCAGCTCCTCTTTCCAGATTATCATGCTTGAAGAAGGGGATGACGAGAAACCATCGTCTCGCCTAGAAAAGCTCATTCGCTATCTTGAGTCCGTAAGCGGCGCCCGCTTGCCCGATCAGGGGCCCAGAAGATATCCAGCCACTCTGCTTATTCCCTTCATCCGCCGCCGTTTAAGTCCGGGATGTTGAACGCGGCAGCGGCTTCTTCTCCCTTTCAGGGGAAGGCCGGGAGGGCGGGATATCTTACCCTCCCCCTCTGTCCTCACGCCTGATATGGGAGGGGCCGTCTGAAGGATACCCGGATGCTGGCGTGAGGTGTTTATTTCCGGGGCTTCACGATAACGTAAATCGTATTGCCGCCTCTCTCGACTTAAAGGAAGGGTACGATATCATTCTTCTTTCCGCCTCGTTGAGAGCCCTGCTGTAATCGGCCATGCCCCTTATGGGCTTCCTGTCAATTTCCTTTACGGGGTCTCCCCTCTTCAGACCCGCTTCGGAAGCGGCGCTGTCGGGCTTTGCGGAGCTTATTATGACCCCGTCCGTCTCCTTTTGCCGAGCCGCTTGGCTGTCTCCGGGGTTATGGGCTGCGCCGAGATTCAGCCTCTTGTCCGGGAGAGCCGTTATCTCTGGTTGCCGCAGGCTCGTCAATATCTTCATCGACCTTGGTCCCCACCTTCACGAAGAATACCCGCTCCTTGCCGTCCCGGAGGACCTTCACTTCCGCGTTCTTGCCGGGGAGTGGTGGCGACCACCTCGGCAGGTCGCTCAGCTCGTTTACCCGCCTGCCGTCGAAGGATATGATGATGTCCCGGCCCTTCAGGCCACCTCGGTCCGCCGGCTCGTTGGGGTTGACCGAAGAGATAAGCACCCCCCTCGCCTCCTTGACCCCGAACGACTTTGCGGAGCCAGGAGTAGATCCTGCATGCTCACGCCTATCCAGCCCTGGTCACCCTGCCTGTTTCCTTGCGCCGCAGGAGCACCTCCTTCACCATGTTAATGGGTGTAGCGAAGCCGATGCCCCGGCCGCCGGCCACGATAGCCGTGTTTGTGCCAACGACCTCGCCATTCGTGTTGAAAAGAGGGCCGCCGGAGTTACCAGGGTTGATGGACGCGTCAGTCTGGAGGAAGTTGTGTGCGGGGCCGGCTCCGATTACCCTCCCCTTCCGGCTCACTATTTCCGGCGGTGACAGTGCCGCCGAGGCCGAAGGGTTCCCTATGGCGAGCACCCACTCCCTATCTGGCTTCGTCCGAGTCGCCAAGTACGGCAATCGGGAGCTTCTCCTCGGGTTTTATCCTTATGAGGGCGATGTCGAGCTTCTGGTCTGGCCCACCACAGTCGCCTTGTATTCCTTCTTGTCCTCGGAGAGAGTGACGATTATCTCGGTGGCATTCTCGATAACGTGGAAGTTGGTGAGTATGTATCCTTCGGAGTTGAGTGTGAAGCCCAGGCCGAGGCTCTGGCGCTTCATCTCCCTCCGGGCGGCTCCTCGAAGAACCTCCTGAGTCGTCTCCGAAGAACTCCTCGAAGGGGCCACCCCCTGAACTCGGGGAACGGCATGGTGGGCCTCTCCTTCATCACCCGGGTGGTCGATATGTTCACGACCATCGGGAGAGCTTCTTGCCGAATCCACGTAGTTATTGGGCACGGCCCTGTCACCAGCGGGCTCGAGTCCGCGTCCTGCCGGAGTTCTGGGCCGTGGTGGTGTCGGTCATATCCGAAACGGGCCGTGATCATCACGCCCGCGATTACTGAGATAAAGGCGACAAGCACGATTGTCTTCAGCCCGAAACCTTTTTCTTTTCGTCCATTGGTGCTCCTAATTTGGAAATCCCCGGGTCTTTCGAAGCGCCGGTCAGGTGCGACCCGGGGTCTATGAGGCCAGTTTCACATACCAGAGGCGGAGTTCATGGAGGACCTCGTCCATGAGCTTCGCTTCCTCTTCCGTGAGGTTTCCGTTCGTCTTTTCCCTCAATAGAGCGATAAGATTCATCGTCTGCTTCGCCACCTCGGGCTCCTTTCGGTCTTTTTGGTGACCGGGTTCTCGACAAGCCCGAGGTTCGTGAGGGCCGAAGTAGAGAGCGAGAGTATGAACGCGGAGAAGTCCAGCGCCGGGAGCTGGGCGTTCTTTTTTCCCGCCCTCTTCTCCTTCTTTATTGATTTCCACGTTCTTTTCGCCGTTCTCTTCCACTTGGCACCGCCGCCCTTTCTTTTCTACTGCACCTTTATCCTGATGCTCCCGGGCCCGATGTCCTTCGGCTGGGGACGGTGATTCTCAATACGCCGTCCTGAAAATTCGCTTTATGTCGCTACTTTCCACTGTGTAAGGCAGGCTGAAGGCCCTCTGGAAACTGCCGTAGAACCTCTCCATCCTGAAGTAGTTCTCCTCCTTGAGGTCCTTCTCGAACTTCCTTTCCCCCTTGATGGTGAGCGTATTTTCGCTCGCCTCGACGCTCACGTTGCCGGGCTCGACCCCCGGGACTCGGCCTTTAACACCGTGGAAGTCCTCTGTCTCGTATATGTCGACCGGGGGTACCAGTGATTTCCCCCTGAAGTCTTGTATTTAAGGAGCGTCTCGTCGAATATGCGGCTCATCCTCTCCTGGAGGAAGAGGAGGTCCTTGGAAGGGGTCTTTCTTTTTAAGGGCCACGGAAGCACACCTCGGTTCAGAGCCCGGAGCTGACCGGCGAGAAAAAACTCATAAATCCTAATTTATTTTATAATCAAGCATTTGTCAAGGAAACAGACGGGCTGAAGGCCGCTCTCAGGGCGGCCCGCCGCGCCGATGGACCGCTGCTCTGTGCTGGCCCGGGGCGCTGCCGTCCTTTTCAGGACGAGCCTGCCGTCCCGGTAGTCTATGAGGACCCTGTCGCCCTCGCCGAACTCCCCTTCGAGGAACTTGAGGGCCAGCGCGTCTGGACCTCCTTCTGGATGAGCCTCTTGAGCGACTCCGCCCCCGTAGACCGGGTCGTATCCCTTTGTCCGCGAAATACCTTTGCGGCAGGGTGGGCTTCTATCTCCACGCTCTTGTCCCGAAGCACCTCTTTCAAGGCCAGGAATCTGTATCTCCACTACGGCCTTCATGTGCTCCCGGTAAGGGGGTGGAATATGATGATGTCGTCTATCCTGTTAAGGAACTCGGGCTTGAAGGTCGCCCGGAGCACCTCCATGACCCTCCTCCTTATCTCCTCGTACTCGGACTCGCCGAGCTCGGTTGTGTACTGGCTCCCGATGTTGGATGTCATGATGATGACCGTGTTCTTGAAGTCCACGGTCCTCCCGTGCCCGTCGGTGAGCCTGCCGTCATCGAGTATCTGGAGCAGGAGGTTGAAGACCTCGGGGTGCGCCTTCTCTATCTCGTCGAAGAGTATGACCGAATAGGGCCTTCTCCTTACGGCCTCGGTAAGGTATCCGCCTTCCTCGTATCCCACATACCCCGGGGGGCGCCGATGAGCCTCGCTATGGAGTGCTTCTC
>JAOSKI010000005.1 GCA_027493675.1 Microthrixaceae bacterium
CGGCCTGCCGGCGTGATGCCGGCCGACCGCTGAAGCTTTCGCCACCACGGCGGGCACGGAATCCCGGTTCCTGCCACCGAGCAGGGCTTCTGATGTGTTGGGACTCGCTGGCTCGCATCGAACAGGGCAACACCCGGGCCCGGGTCCGTGCTGGACCGGATCGACGCGCCGCCACCCAAGTGGTCATCTGCACCGGGAGCCCTGAGGGATGCACGACCCCACAATGGCCGAGGGCCCGCCCTGGTGTGCTGGGACGGAGCGCCCGCGAAGGACGCCATCGGCCATCAGGCACCGAGGGGCCTGCGGCTGGGAGGGGCGGTCCAGGATGAGGAACCCTGAGGTGCTCCGGCGGGCCCCTGGTATGACCTGGCGGACCTCGCCTGCGCCGGCTTGGGTGTCGGCCTTGCGGTGTCCACCCTGCGGCTCTTCTCCAACGGTTCGGCGGTGCCGCCCCTGTGCCGTGGCACCGGCGGGTGGGGACTTGCAACGGCGTTGCGACGGACCCGGATCCCCGCACGACTGGCCGACGCGCCTCCACCTGACCATCGGCGTGTTTCTGCTCCTGGTGCTGGCGCGCCGGCGCATCGATGGGCCGAGCTTCCTACGCCCGATCGCTGCAGGTGGTAACCGAAGCCATCCGCGACGACTTCGGCCGGTTCGACAGCGAGGTTGCCCCGGTCGTCGCTCGAGCCGGGCACATGGCGGTCACGGCCGCCCTCGTTTGGGTGCTGGCGCTGTTCAACTCCACGGGAGCCATGCGGCTACGGGGCACCGGTGCAGGCAGTGGTTCCTACCTCGTGGCGTTCGTGGGGCTCGGCTTCGTGGCACGAGATCAAGGTCGTCTCGTGGCGTCGGCGGCGATGCTCACCGCTGTGGGCCTCTATGCGTTGACACAGGTGGCCTGGCGCAACTCGGCGCTCCGCTGGGTGCCGAGGCACGCCGGGATGCCGACCCACTCACTCCGTTCCGGTGCAGCGATCCTTGCCACGGCAGGAGTGGTCACTGCTGTGGTCACCCCGATGCTCCCCGGAGGCGCAGAACCGGTGGTTGACCTGCGTCGCGGCGGGCTGGGCGACGAAGGACCCCGCAGCGTCGTGTCGCCATTCGTGGAGGTGGCCTCCAACCTGGGGCCCCGCAGCAACGAACTCCTCTTCACCATCGAGGCGCCCGCAGCACAGTACCGGCGCCTCACGGCGCTCGACACCTACGACGAGGAGAAGAGCATCTGGGTGCTGTCCAACTCCTACACCGCTGTCGACGGCGAGATGGAACCAGGTTCGGCTGATACAGTGGAGTCCGAACTCGCCGAGGTGAACCTCGAGGTGCGTGGGCTGGGCGGCATCTGGGTGCCCGCGCCGGAGGACCCGGTGACCGCCGCTGCCGACTTCGGGCTCGGCTGGGACCCCACCACCCAGTCGCTGATCCGCAGCTCGGGAGAACTCGCCGACGGCGACGCGGTTGACTTCGGGACCGCAGCCGGCCCAGAGGGTGCCACCCCCGGCAAGCCCGGATCCCGGAGCGCTCCGAGTCACGCCCGTGGCCCGTGAGCGAGGAGAGCTCGTCGACGCCGAGGGTCTCCCGCCACGACTCCTGAAGACCGCGCGGGACCTCGATCAGGAGCTCGACACCCCTATGACACGCTGCTTGCGCTCCAGAACCACTTCCGCGACGACTTCGTGTACGACGATTCGGTCGACCTGACCAACGCACCGGATCCGCTCGAGACGTTCCTGTCGAAACGACGCGGCTTCTGCCAGCAGTTCTCCACCGCCTTCGCCCTTGCGGCCCGCCCCCTCGGATACCCGGCCCGGGTGGTGGTTGGCATCACCGCCGGCGATACGGGCCGAACAGCAGCCTCGGGGACGATCGGTGTTTGCGGAGCGTGGTCGCCACGCCCACGCATGGCCGGAGGTGTTGTTCGAAGGTGTCGGCTGGGTGCCCTTCGAACCCACCCCGGGTCGCGGCAACCCTGCCGCCGCGTCCACGACGGGTGTTCCCGGGGCTCAGGCCGCGCCTCCTGAAGGTGAGGCTGCGCCGGCGGGAACCTCCGACGACGAGCACCGTGCCGACCACGCAGGCAGCCGACTCCCAGTCACCGCCCACGACACCAGACGCCGTCGAGGGAGTTGACCCCGACGACCCGCTCGCCGCCGATGCAGCAGAACAGGGCTGCTCCGTGTGGCCGTTCCCCTCGTGGCGGGTCGCCCTCAGCTCGCGGGCGCGATGCTGCTCGCTCGGGCGGCACGGCGGTTCGAGGGATGCCGAGAATCACGATCCAGTGGCCCGGGAGTGGGAACGCGCTGCGTGGATTGTCCGAGCAGGGAATGACCATGACCGCGACCGAGACCCCCGAGGAGTTCGCGCGACGCTGCGACGCCGAACTGGGGACTGCCGGCGATCGTGGACCTGGCCGAGTTGGAGGCCGCGCCGCTGGTCGGACAGACCCACCCGCAGTCGATGCCGGCTCCGCTCTCGGCGCAAGCCGATCGATCGCGGAGCGGCTGGCGGACCTCACCGCGGATGGCGCCTCCAACCGAGCGCGCCGTGTGGGGCAGGGCGCTCGTTGAGATCGCGCCCGTTGCGACCGGCGGCACTCCCTCAGAGTCGCCGGGGCCGTCGTCGCGGCGGAGCCGGTCCCGAGCCTTGGTCCCGGCGTTGTCGAGGTAGTCACGTAGGCTGTTGTGCCGGATCGCCTGGGTGGCTTCGTTGATGCCGACACGACCAACGCGCCGGAGATTGCGTTCGATGTACATCGCCGCTGCGAACATGGCCAGGAAGCCACCGAAGGCAAGCAGGTAGTTGACGCTCAACAGCAGCACCGACACTCCCAGCGCGACCAGGAAGGCGACCACGGCCCAGCGCAGCTTGCCGAAGGCGTCGCGGTAGACCGTCTTGCGCGAGACCTCTTCGGCCAGTTCGGGATCCGACTCCCGGAGCTGGCTCTCGATCTCGCTCAAGATGCGCTGTTCGTCCTCAGACAGCGGCATGTGGCCGGACCCCCATGGCTACCCGTGTACCGATCCGGTGATCACCGGTGTGCTCTGCATCATGCCATACGGTACCGCCACCGGCGACGCCGACCTCTTCAGGTAGCCCGAAAATCCTCGGGATCGACGCGTTCGATGCTCATCTTCGCGGGATCGCTTCCCTGAACCCTGTACGCATAGTGCCTGGTTCCACTCCAGCGCTGGGTCATCCAGTCGACCAGCGGCTCACGGACCCACGGATGGGCACCGTCCATGCGTGATCCGCACTCGCTGATCGGGACCACATCGGCCTCGACCACGATGCCGTCGGGATCGTGGCCCACCTTCAGGCACCCGACCACCTCAACCGCCCGGTGCACCTCCACCTGCAGGCGCCAGCCGAGCCCCGGCGCATCCGCGGTGATCAGGTACAGGGGACCCTCCCATCGCCGCACCGTGAGGCCCGTCTCCTCGCTCACCTCGCGCGTGAGTCCCCCGATCAACGCCTCACCGCGGTCGATCACCCCACCGGGTGGGGTCCAGTCGAGTGCCCACCGTGGCGAACGTTCTTGACCATCAACACCCCCGGAGACCCCACCGCGGTGCTCGCGTGGTCGATCGAGGCCGCCTCGAGCACCTCGGACTCGATCACCGCACCACCAACGGACCAGAGCTCCACCCGAGCAGTCTGCCACGGCCCACCTGAGCGGTACCTGGATTCGCCGCAGCGTAGGATCCGTGCAGTGAGCCGACACAGAGCAAGCTCCGCGGCGTCCGGGCCCGAGACGGCGCTCCCCCGCTGTGGTCGAGGGTGGCGGCCTTCGCGTCGGTCCTCCTGGGTGGGGCGGCCGGCGGCCTGATCGGAGCGGCGTTCGGGCGCTTGGGCGATTTCGGTCCACTCGCCACCGGCCTCATCACGCTGGTGTGCGGCCTCCGGTTTCGCCGGGGGTGTAGCGGTCGTAGCCGTTCTGACCCCTTCGAGCCCTCGGCGAGTGGAACACGATCCGTGACCGGACCTGAGCCGACCGGCGACCTGCTGGATGTGGCCATGGAGGCGGCACGTGCAGCGGTGGAGGTGATCCACCACAACCGACCCGACTCGCTGCGTGGAGACCAAGTCCTCGGCCACCGATGCGGTGACCCACATGGACACCGCATCGGAGGACGTGATCCGTGCCGTGATCACGCGGTTGCGGCCAAGCGACGCGATGCTCGGCGAAGAGCGCGGTGGAAGGATCGACCCCGACAGGGTGACCTGGATCCTGGATCCGATAGACGGCACGACCAACTACCTGTACGACCATCCCGGCTACGCCGTCTCCATCGCTGCCTGGACGGGCGGCGAGCCGGTGATCGGCGTCGTGGCGGATCCCACGCATTCGCGTACGTACTGGGCCGCTGCGGGACGGGGATCTCACTGCGACCCGGACGGCCCGCGGCTGGGAGGCAACCAGCCGTTGAAGCTCTCGGACCCACCGCCGTTGGACGAGATGCTAATCGCCACCGGCTTCGGCTACGACCGCGAGATGCGCGGCCTGCAGGGCACCGTGGTGGCTACCCTGCTACCCCGGATCCGTGATGTCAGGCGGATGGGCGCGGCAGCGCTCGACCTGTGCTCCGTCGCTGCGGGCCGGATCGATGCCTACTTCGAGGTGGGGCTGTCGATCTGGGATCTGGCCGCCGGATGGCTCGTCGCCTCGGAGGCCGGAGCCGCGGTCGAATCGATCAGAGGGTGGTCCTCCCAGACCAGGTTCGGTGCTTGTGGCGCATCCGGAACGCATCGGCGAGCTTCGCTCCCTGCTCATCGAATGCGGAGTGGACCGGACGCTGCGGGGGTTCCTGACGCGGCCGCAGGGAATCCGGCGCTCAACGGGTCTTCTGCGTGCCCGGAGATCCGTCGGGGTTTCTCTCGAGCACGGCGGCCTCGCCGATCTCGGCCGTGGGCGCAGGCGGGGCTGCTCGGCGGCGGGGCCCTGGGTGCCCCCACGCTCGAGCACCACGGCCTCACCGATCGTGACGGTCGGATTGGGCGGCAGCACCGCCCCGGTACCCGGATCGCCGGCCGCCGTCGCTCCGGATTGGACCACCAGTACCGCCCCGGTCACCACTGCGATCGCGGCACCCAGACCGATCAGCACACCCCGCCTGAACCGACCGGCTCCCACATCTCCCATGAGAGCTGTCAGATCGCTGCGTATCGCCCCCACCTCAGCGTCCAAGGACTCCCCCAAGGACCATCAGGTCGGCGTCGCGCAGCGGGACCCTGCTGCCCGGTTCGACGGCGCGCAACTCCCAGATCATCTCCAGATAGCGCGACAGCAGATCGTGACGACCCGCTCCGTTGTCCAGCAGGGTCATGTCCTGCCCTGCACGCATGTAGCCCTCGGCAAGGTCCACCACGAGGTGGTCCCTGGGCGGCACGAGGTCCTGCGGCGACACGCCGTAGAGGCTGGTCAACTCCGCGAACATGTCGGCCGACACCGCAAACGCCCCCGCTCTCGAGCGCCATCAGATCGGCCGGCTCCAACGAGCCGCTCAGGCTGTCGGTCACCTCGACCGGGCGCAGTCCACGCCGGGTTCGAGCGTCGGCAACAACAGCCCCACCCGCTCGGGTGGCGCCTCCATCACCTCTGGTCGATCGTCATCATTCATTCGTCAGCCTCCGGAAACCGATCGGCGGCCCTGCACGCGTACCTGTAGGTTTTCCTGCCCGCTCCGGCTCCGGCAATCGGATTGCACACGGCCACTCCCGTTTTGGGCGACAATGTGCGGGTGGGAACGACGATCCTTACTGTGGAAGACGACGAACGCATTCGCACCTCGGTGCGCCTCGCACTCGAGGACGAAGGATGGAACGTCGTGGAGTCCGAGACGGGCGAGGGCGCGATCAGCCGCTTCCCCACCTCCGATGCGGATGTCGTGCTGATCGACATCATGTTGCCCGGCATCGACGGGTTCGAGGTGTGCAGGTCGATCCGGCGCGCGAGTGACGTGCCGATCGTGATGGTGACGGCACGCGCCGATACACACGATGTGGTGGCGGGACTCGAAGCCGGCGCCGACGACTACCTCACCAAGCCCTTCGTGCCCAAAGAGCTCTCCGCGCGCATCAGGGCGATGCTGCGCAGAGCACGCACTCCACCGCCCGGTAACCCCCACCTCTCCTTCGGAGAGCTGGAGGTGATACCGCAGGAGGGACTGGTGCTGCGCAACGGTGAACCGGTGCACCTCACCAAGACCGAGTTCAAGCTCCTGGTGGAGTTGGCGGCACAACCGGGCACCGTGCTGTCGCGCGAGGACCTGCTCGATCGGGTCTGGGGACACGGTGTCTTCGGCGACGGACGGCTCGTGGATGTGCACATCCGGCGCCTCCGCACCAAGATCGAGCCCGACCCGGCCAACCCCACGCACGTCGCGACCGTGCGCGGCCTCGGCTACAAGCTCCAGGGTTGACCCGTGCCTAGGGGGCCGCTCACGGGTCACCAACCCGGATTCGGGCTCCGCGCGGGATCGGATTGGCGGTCGGCCTCGTCTCGCTGTTCCTGTCGATCGTGATGTCTCTCAGCGTGTACACGGTTGCCCGTCAGGTCCTCCTCGATGCGCGCGAGGAGGCAGCAAGCGCACGCACGCTGAAGAACGCGAGTGTCGTGCTGTCCGCCCGCTCCATCACCGAAGCCGAGCCCAACGATGTCCTCACAGCGCTCGGCAACCTCTCCGATACGAGCAACCCCTCGGTCATCTGGGATGCGGGGGAGCGTTCGCAGGCCCTCAACTCCAACTACACCACCGACGACCTGCCGGCGGAGCTGAGGGACCGTGCGATCATCGGCCAGCAATCCGGGATCATGCGCTTCGAGGGCGACGGGGAGATGGTGGTCGGAGTTGCGGTTCCGATCCCCGAACAGGCGGCCGCCTTCTTCGAGGTGACGCCCTGGGCGATATCACCGACGCGCTGTCGTCCATCCGGTTGGCACTGGCGGGAGCGGTGGTCGCTTCGACGGTGCTGGCCGGACTGTTGGGTTCCTGGGCCAGCCGCTACACGATCCGTCCTCTCACGAGGGTCTCCCAGGCAGCCCAGTCGGTGGCCCTCGGGAACCTCGACACGCGGATCAACTACGACGACTACAGTCACGACCGCGACCTGGCCCCGCTCGTGGCCAACTTCAACGGGATGCTCCAAGCGTTGCAGGAACGCATCGACCGCGACGCCCGCTTCGCCAGTGACGTGAGCCATGAGCTCCGTTCACCGCTCACCACGCTCAACGTCGGCCTGCAGGTGCTCGACAACAACCGCGACGAGCTTCCGGAGCGCGCTCAGCAGGCGCTCGACCTGCTCGCCTCGGACCTGAACCGCTTCACCCAGCTCGTCGAGGACCTCCTCGAGATCTCGAGGTTCGACGCCGGAGCGGTACGCCTCGAGCTCGACGACGTGGCGATAGTGCCCCTTATCCGCAGCACCGTCGGAATGCTCTCGCGTGACGAGGTACCCGTGGTGGTCGAGCCCGGCCTCGAAGACCTGGTGATCGCATGTGACAAGCGGCGCCTCGCCCGGATCCTCGTCAACTTCTGCAACAACGCCGACCGGTACGCAGACGGTCCGACACACATATCGGTGTCGCTGCACCAGCGGGATCCCGACGACCCACTCAGTGAACCCACGGTCCACATCGGGGTCGAGGATGCGGGAGCCGGAGTGCCCGTCGAACAGCGCGACGCCGTGTTCGACCGCTTCAACCGGGGGACCAGGGAGGTGCGAGGGGAGCAGACGTGGGCGTCGGTCTCGGCTTGGCCCTCGCGGCCGAACACGCACGCCTCCAAGGCGGCCGCGTGTGGGTCGAGGACAGGGTCGACGGTGGCATGGGCGCACGCTTCGTGGTCGAACTGCCCTTGCTGCAGGTGCTGAAGGAGCACGAGGCGGACCTGTCGGAGGCTTCACCCGACGCAACCAGCAACCTGACCCTCACGGGGGAGCACTCCGCTGTGCAGCTCATGGACCACTCAGGCGACCACCCATGAGCACCGGTGTACCGACCCCGTGGCACACGGTGATCCCACCGGATCGGCCGTTGTCAGCACGACCGTTCCCGCTACGCCCGTTGACGGTGCTGCTTCTGGCCGCCCTGGTCCTGTCTGTCACCTCCGCATGTGGGATTGATGCCGATCGCGAACCGCGGGCGTTGCCTGTCACGACGACAACGACGAGCGTTCCCACCACCGAACCCCAAGGCGACCAGGAATCGGAGATCTACATGGTCAAGAACAACGCCCTGGTGCCGATCACCCGCCGGCTGCCCGCCTCCACCACGCGTGAGGTGATGAACTCCCTGTTGGTGCCGCCCACCAGCGGGGAGGGTCAGGGGTTGTCGAGCTCGATCCCTGCTGCGACAGAGCTCATCGAGATCACAGGACCCGACGACGGGCTGTTGGACATCGATCTCTCGTCGGAGTTCGAGGACGTACAAGCCGAGGCACGGGTACTCGCACTCGGGCAGATCGTGATGAGCCAGACGCTGTTGCCGGGCGTGGAGCGCATCCGGTTCTCCGTCGAAGGCGAACCGCTGTCGATCTTCTCCCCCAAGCGCGGAGACGTCAAGGTGGTCGACGCCTGCGACTACTCCCAGAGCCTGGCAGACCCACAGGCGGAGGACGTGGACGTCTCCGCGCAACAGGCCCTCGAGCTGACACGCCGTAGCGAGGCCCTCACAAGGATCTGCTGAGCGCTTGGGCACACCGGTGGGTCGCCTCCCCCTAGCGTGTCGACATGGGTTGGATCATCGCCGTAGATGCAGGGACGACGGGCGTACGTGCCGTCGCCACGGATGTCGACGCCAGGAAGGAGGCGACCGCTCCAGTCTCGTCGTACCGCGAGTTCCCCCAGTACTTCCCACGGCCGGGTTGGGTCGAGCACGACGCTGACGAGATCTGGGCTGCGACCGAGACCGTGCTCGGCGACGTCATCGAGAAGTTGGGCGCCACACCCTCCCCGGGCCATGGCGCGCCCACCGGCGGGCCATCGGGCACCGTCGCCGCGATAGGCATTACGAACCAACGAGAGACCCTCGTGGCATGGGACGCCCGTGACGGCAGGCCGCGCCATCGAGCGATCGTCTGGCAGGACCGGAGAACCGCTGATCGATGCACCGAGCTCGAGCTCAACGGAGAGCTGCCGATCATCCGCGAACGCACCGGGCTGGTGCTGGATCCCTACTTCTCGGCCACAAAGGCCGAGTGGCTGCTGGGCCCCGGCGAGGTTCGCTCCGACCGTCATCTCCGCTTCGGGACGATCGATTCATGGCTGTTGTGAAGCTCACCGGGGGTGCCGTCCACGCGACCGACGTGTCCAACAACGTCGCGCACGATGCTGTTCGACATCGACACGCTCACATGGTCCCCGAGCTCCTTGGCCTGTTCGGCATCCCGGAGTCCTCCCTACCCGAGGTGAGGAGCAGCGCGGTGTGTTCGGGCACACGGACGCCGAGTCCGTCGCCGGTCCCAGGATTCCCATTGCCGGCATCGCCGGCGACCAGCAGGCCTCTCTGTTCGGGCAGGCTTGTGTGAGCCCGGGAATGGCCAAGAACACCTACGGGACCGGATCGTTCGTGCTCGCGAACGTCGGTGAGCAACGCCCCGGGCTCAGCGACACGCTGCTTAGCACCGTGGCATGGCGGCTACCCGGGTCGATGACGGGTTCACACGCCCCGACGGTCACCCACTACGCGCTCGAAGGGGCGATCTTCTCCACCGGTTCGGCGATCCAGTGGCTGCGCGACGGCCTGGGAATCCTCGCGGAAGCCGCCGAGGTGGGCCCGCTCGCCGAGTCCGTGGAGGACACCGGTGGGGTGTACCTGGTTCCGGCCTTCACCGGCCTGGGTTCACCCTGGTGGGACCCCGACGTACGCGCTTCGGTGCTCAGGATCACCCGTGGCACCACGCGTGCGCACCTCGCCCGCGCGGTCGTGGAGGCGATGGCCTATCAGAGCAGGGACGTCGTCGACGCGATGGTGCAGGTGTGCGGTCACGAGATCACTGAACTGCGGGTGGACGGCGGCGCCGCGGTGACCCTGGACCTCCTGTGCCAGCTCCGGGCGGACCAACTGGGGGTGACCGTCGCGCGGTCACGCCTCACCGAGGCAACCGCACTGGGTGCGACGTACCTGGCAGCCCTCGGCGCCGGCGTCCTGCGCGACACAGAGGAGGTCGGTGAAGCCTGGTCCGCAGACCGACGATTCGAGCCGCGCGGCGACCGCGCCTCCTCGACGCTGCACACGACATGTGGCTCCACGCCGTGGAGCGCTCCATCGCCTACGGATGAGCGTGTCGCCACCGGTCGACCGGAGGAATCAACTTGACCGCGGTCAAGCACGGGCGCTACGGTTGGCGGGTGCCACCAGCGGCCACCGAAGACGGCGAACCCAGACCCAACCAGGCGCGTCGGCTGACCGCGAGAGGCCGGGAGCGCAGGCTGCAGTTGATCACGTACGCGACGCGACGCTTCGCCGAGGACGGATTCCATCCGACCTCGGTCGCGGAGATCGTCACGGGCATCGGAGTCGGCAAGGGTGTCTTCTACTGGTACTTCGACTCCGAGGAGGAGTTGTTCGTCGAGATCCTGCGCGCAGCCCACAAGGACCTCCACCGGACCCAGATGAAGGCGATCACCGGCATCGACGACCCTGTCCAACGCATCGAGGAGGGATACGAAGTGGAGCGCTGTGGATGGCGGGCAATCCCGACCTACGGCGCCTCTTCGAGTTGCGCGCACCGACGAGGCCTTCGAGAAGGTGATGCGCATGGGAGAACGCCTGCTGGTCGCCGACGCCGTCGACCACCTGACGACTGCGATCCGAAGCGGAGCGATTCCCGACAGGGATCCCGAGGCACTGGCCCATGCGATCCTCGGGGTGACCAACCAGCTCACGACGGTCTACATCGACTCCGCCGAACACGACCCCGCGGAGATCGCCGAGTTGGTCGTCTCCATCTGCCGCAGCGGCTTCGCCGGGGAGTTGACCCGTCGGGAGCCCACACCCACGGACCGGGTCCGTCGGCGTGAGGCCTCAACCCAGCTTCGTGAGGGAGCGGCGCAGGTTGCGCACCGCCTGGGTGATGCGCTGCTCGTTCTCGATCAGGGCGAACCGCACGTGGCCTTCGCCGCCCGGGCCGAATCCCACTCCCGGCGACAGCGCCACATGGGCGTCGCGCACCAGATGGGAGCAGAACTCCACCGAACCCAAGTCCGAGTACGCGTCGGGGATCTTCGCCCATGTGAACATCGTGCCCTTCGGCGGGTCGACCTCCCACCCGATGCGGTTCAGGCCATCACAGAGCGCGTCCCTGCGACGTTGATAGATCCCATTCACCTCCACGGGGAACTCGGGCGCCTCGTTGAGCGTGACGGTCGCGGCTATCTGGATCGGCTGGAACGTCCCGTAGTCCAGGTACGACTTCAGCTTCGCCAGTGTAGCCACGACCTCGGCGTTGCCGACCATGAAGGCCACCCGCCAACCCGCCATGGAGAACGACTTCGTCATCGAGTACAACCTCGACGGCCACCTCCTTGGCTCCTTCGGCCTGGAGGATCGACGGTGGCCGGTAGCCGTCGAAACCAAGGTCCGCGTAGGCGTTGTCGTGGACGAGCACCACCTCCTTCTCGCGGGCGAAGTCGACCACACGTTGCATGAAGTCCAGGTCGACACACGTCGTTGTGGGGTTGTGCGGAAACGACAACACGATCACGCGGGGCTTCGGGTGGCTGTACTCCCAGGCGCGCAACATGTTGTCGAAGAACTCCTCGCCCGTCCCAAGGGGGATCTCGCGGACGTTCGCGCCTGCGAACAACGGGGCGAAGATGTGGATCGGATAGCTCGGCGCGGGAACCAAGGCTGCGTCGTGGGGCTGCACGAGGGTCCACATCAAGTGGCTGAAACCCTCCTTCGCCCCGATGGTGTTGATCACCTCGGTTTCGGGGTCCAACTCCACGTCGAAGCGGGACCGGTAGTAGCCCGCGATCGCCTGGCGTAGCTTCGGGATTCCACGCGAGGCCGAGTACCGGTGGTTGCGCGGATTGTGAGCAGCTTCAGCCAGCTTGTCGACGGTCAACTCGGGTGAAGGCAGGTCGGGGTTGCCGAAACCGAGGTCGATGACATCGTCCCCCGCACGCCGCGCCTCGACTTTGAGGCTGTCGATGATCGTGAACACGTATGGCGGAAGGGAATTGATCCGGCGGAACTCCATCCAAGAACGCTAACCCGTCGAAGTCAGCCGGTCGGACCCCGTTCACGAGCTGCTGCGGCCGCGGTTGCGGCGCCGACCACGCCGGCGGCGTCGGCGAAAGGCGCGACCTCGATGGTGGGCATCCGGTCCGCCAGGGTCGGGTTCGACGCCAGATCGCTCCGCACGTGATCGAGCATGATGTCCAAGGCAAGCGCCACTCCCCCACCGATGACGACCAGTGCCGGGTCGAGGAGGTTCATCAGGTTCGCCAGGCCAAGGGCGAAGTGTGAGCAGTACTCAGCGATCACCTCGGTGGCGGCCATGTGTCCGGAACGGGCAGCTGCCACCAGCCGCTCGCCGCTGGGGACCGCGACGTCCTCCTGCGACCTCCCGAGCACGACGTGCCCGGACATGAAGGCCTCATCGGCCATCTCTCCCAGCGCGGTCCCCGGCGCGTAGCGTTCCCAGCACCCACGCTGGCCGCACACACAGGGAACCCCACCCGGCACGATGACCATGTGTCCGGGCTCTCCCGCAAACCCCCTGGCTCCCCGCACCAGCTCCCCACCGCAGACAAGGCCTCCGCCGATCCCCGTCCCCAACGTCAGCGCCACCAGGTCTTCCGCCAAGGGCCTGCGCCACGCGAGCGCGGCTGTCGCCACGCAGTTCGCGTCGTTGTCGATGACCGCCTCGACACCCGTGCGATCGCGGACCGCGCCGACCAGATCGACCCCCACCGCCTGTGGAACGTTCCGGGGACCGCACCACAGCGCCCTGTAGGTCCACGTAGCCCGCCACGCCTATGCCCACCGGGACACCCTCCACGCCTCGGGACGCGAGGAGCACCTCCACGAGGGAGGACACCTGTTGGCCGAGGTTGTCGGGCTCGTGTGCGGGAGCGACAGTCACCGGCACCTGAATCCGTTCGAGAACCTGGGGGCCCCTGACATCCGAGAGGTCGACCAGGGCTGCCAGCACCTTGGTGCCACCAACGTCCACACCCACTGAGACCGGATAGAACACATCCGGACGCTCAGGCACCGATGATGCCCACGTCTTCACCGAGCGATTCGAGCGCCCAGAGCACCTCTGGACGATGCGTGACCCACACGACCTGGCCCGCCATCCCCATGGACGCCACCGCTCGCGGATCGACACCCGACAAGGCATTGACCCCGGCATCGGATGGTTCGACGAGGAGGACGGGGAGGATGCCCGCAGCGGAAGCCGTACGCGCCCGTGTCACAGCATCTGTGAAGGACCAGGCATCATACGCGGCACTGCTGCCTCAAGGCGCCTCCAGGTGGCCCGAACGGATTCGGGTGCCCGGGGGTTCCGGAAGGTGGCGAATGCGGACGGGTGGCCTGCCGGCCTCGTTCCAGTGCCCCCACCTCGGCGCGAACGGCATCCAACTGGATGACAAGGCTGTGCTCGGCGAGCTCGAGCTCCTCGATCCGACGGTCATCACGCGCCCCACCACTGAACCGGCGCGCCGCCTTGTCGCTGCGCCGCTCCACCTTGGGCCAGCCGGCGCTCTGCCTCGGCCAACAGGTCCACGGGAGCCATGTCGGCACGGTCCGATCCCAGATAGGCCGCCAATGACCTCCACGAGCTCATCCACGGTAGCGGCGTCGTAGTCCGAGCGGCGAGCATGCTCCCGCAGGCGTGAAGCAGCATCCCTGAGGCTTCCCGAGGGGAGCTCACCGGCGGAAGCCAGCAGTGTGTTGGCATCGGCGAGAAGGTCGTTTCCCGTCGTCACCTCTGCCTTCAACTCCTCGAGTCGACCCATCCAGAAGTCCGACAGCTCTCCGAGCAGATCCAGCCGGGCGATGGTGTGCGCCTCACGGGTTCCGGCTTCGAGTCGTTCCTCCATGGAGTTGCGATCCGCTCCACCACCCGCCTCTCCGTCTGGGGGACCTCCCTGCGGACCGGGGACGCGAGGCGGACCAACGACCGAGTCGAGATACTCCTGAGCGGAACGCTCGGCTGCGCGGCATTCCTCTATCAGCTGACCCAGCGCCTCCTCCCGGTGGATCCGGTAGACACGGCGGCGCCCGAGATCCTCTATTCGTTCGGCGATCCGCAGCGCCTCCGCGGGGCGATCCATGGCGAGCAGTTCCCGAAGGCGATCACACATGACCGCTACGTCCGCAGGGTGGAGATCCGATCCGGCATCCCGCGCCGATGGGGGTGAATCGTCGGGCGCCGCTCGCCCGCGCTGCTCGAGCAGCTCCCGCCGGGTGAGCTCCAACTCCGAGCTCAGGCGCCTCTCACTGGCGGTCAACTCCGCGAACCGTTGATCGGACGGGTCACCGTGATGACGATCACCGGCTGTTCCAGCTGTCGTCTGGTCATTGCCCGCGGGCACGTCCACCACCGGCGGCGGACAACCGTCGAGCCCGTGATGGGTGGAGAAGTCCGAGTCGAGAGCAACGGCGGACCCATCCACCTCCAACTGAGCGTCGAGCCCACTCACCATGGTGCCGGTGAGTGCCTCGAAGACGGACCGCAGCAACCCACGATCGTCCTCGGTCGGCCTGAACAGGACGTTCAGGCCGGGCTTCAGGATCACAGCACGCGCGTCCGGGGACTTGGCGCGCACCGATGAGAACCTGAAGACCCTTTGGACCGGGGCTGGTTTGTGTGGTGTCAACAGCTCCTCCGGCGCCGCCCGCAAACCCGAGTGTAGAACCTGAAATCCCGTTTCAACTATGTCGACTCATTCCACGTCTATTCGACGCACTCTGGACCTCGAGCGTCCAGACGACCCTTTCGCTCGGCCGCAGCATCACCCGGAAGGCCCGTCGGCGCCGTCTCCGGTGTTCCCAGAGGGATCAGAACCATCGCGGTGCGCCTCCTGGCGGCTCTCGGGCGACGTCATCGACGTGGTCCTGCGGCCCAGGTCACGCAGCAGGCCACCCACATCCTCCGCGACGCGTGAATCCTCGATCGCATCCTCTGCGGCGTCCAGGAACGACCTGGCGGCGGCAATCAGCTCCCGCGCCGCTGCCTGCAGGTGCTCGGTGCCCTCTGAGACCCGTCGGCTCGATCGCGGACCCTCCTCGGCGCCGACGTCATCCACCTCGTACTCCGATCATCAGGTCGTGAGGTCGCATCGCGGTCATCGGTCAATCATGGCGCAGGTCCGCCACCGATGGGAACGCAGTCCCGTGGTTGGTCGGGCAGCACACACCGCCCTATGCACCGAACTCGATGCGGAGCTCCTCGCCGGCAACCTCGGCACGTGTCACATGACGACCACGCAACGCAGAAGGCAGTGCGAGATTGCGCCGGTACGGGCCCACGGCAACGGCTAGATCACCATCGGTCGAGGTCAGGTCGATCTCCTCGCTCGTGGTGTTGGGCAGCGAGATCACGAGCACCGGGTGGTCGTCGCGGTAGCTGATTCTCACAGGTGATCCCGGTGAGAGATCGCTCAGAGGATCAACCCCGGCCCACAGGGTCGCGCCGTGTCGGCACAGCGCCTCCGCGCCGATGACCTCGGCACCCGCATGAGGCGACGACAGTATCCGAAGGGGATGGAACTCATCGGCGACGTCACGCATCTGGTGTTCCTGGGCCGCCAGCATCCGAGCCAGGAACGGGTCGTCGCTGCCGGGAGGCAGCAGGCGGTTCACCACCACGGCATCGGTGTGGTACCCGAACATCGACAGGTACGTGAAGGTACGGCGGGCCTCGGCCAGGACCACCTGCTCGGGCGTCACGACGATCCGGGCGGTGGTCAGGGTGTCGTCGGTGAGGAGGTCACGCACCGAGATCAGTTGAGCGTGGAACCGCTCAACAGCGTCGAACACCTCAGGAGTCGCCATGGGAACATCGCTCACCCTCGCGAGTATCGGCCCGACAACGCGGGTCAGGCGTCGTGAAGCCGGGAACGCGCGCCTCATGTACCAGTCGAGGATGTCGGGCAACGACAGCAGGCGGATGGTCTCAGCGGTGGGCGCACAGTCGACCACTACGACGTCGTGGTCACCCGAGCGCGCCAGGGAATCGATCTCCATGAGGGCGACGAGCTCCTCCAGGCCAGGCAGCACGGCAAGCTCCTCGGCCTCCAGCGCCGACAGCCCGGCCCAATCCAGCAGCTGCACCAACCACGAGCGGACGTCGCCCCAGGATTCCTCCATCCTCACCAGGGCATCCACCTGCTGGGCGAAGCACCCAGGTGTGACCTCGGTCGGCTCACTACCCAGCGGCACTGCGAACACGTCCGCCAGCGAATGGGCAGGATCCGCCGAGGTGACCACCACACGGTGACCACGGGACGCCAACTCCACCGCCGTCGCGGCTGCGGTGGTCGTCTTTCCCCACCCCACCCTTTCCCGTGAACAGCAGCACCCGTGCGTACTCAGCGGGCATCCGAGGAATCCCAACGCGCATCGAACAGACCGTGACGGACACCCCAGAAGCCGGACAGCGAGAGCTGGAGCAGGGGGACGAGGGTACCGAAGGCCAACTCGGGAGTCGACAGGCCGGCTACAGCAGTTGCCACGGAAATCGCCACCGCGGCAGCGAGTGACCCGTTGAGAGACCGTCGCACAGCACGTGGTGCGGCATCCACGAGGAAGAACAGGCCACCGATTCCCATGGCGTCACGGGTGCTGCGGACCACTGCCAACACCACATCGAGGGCCAGCAACACGCCACCGATGCAGAACAACACGAAGGTGACCGCGAAGAAGGGCCCGACGAAGTCGGGGTCGAGCAGCGCCACGACCGAGACGATCCCCAACAGGGCGGTTGCCCCCCACGACAGCACGAGCACCCCCTCCCGGGAATCGCACCTGCGAAGGCAGCCTGCAACCGCCGCTCGAGCGCTTCGTGGTGCTCCGCGCGTCGGGCTTCGGCTGCGGCACGTGCTTCGGCAACCGTCTGCGAGCGGCCTGGGTCGCCTGCCTCACTCACTGGAGGCCACGACCGCGAGATGGCCGAGATGGCACATTCGTTCACCCGACATCCCGACCAGTCTCGCGGTGCTGCGCCACGACAGCCAACAGGGGTGCATGATCCACGGTCACGCGTCGCGGATGCTCCGGAGAGCGCTCCGCGAGAACCTCCGGGTGGTTCAGCCACGGTTCTTCGTGGAGGAGGTCGTCCGCACCCGCCCTGCGCGCCGCCCATGCTGCATGGTGCACCAGAAGTGGATCCTCGTCTGCCAGGTAGCGCCGCAGCAGTCCTCGCACGACCAGCGTGTCGGCACCGCTGGGACCGGGGCGTGAGGAGTCAAGTGCCGCGGCGGCGTTCCCGAGCACCACGAGTGCATTGCGGCGCAGGTAACGCGGATCACGCTTGGGTATGTACCACGTGCCGAAGCGCTCCAACAGCGCCTCATCGGTCATCGTAAGCAGGTCCTCGATCGCCACACTGTCACCCGGAGATGGGAGTCCACCCACGTCGGCCGGCTCAGGTGGCACGGAGCGAACCGAAGCGGACACGTTGCTCGGAGGGCATGCCTCCTGGCAGTCGTCACATCCGTAGATGCGCGTTCCCAACGCAGCCCTGAACCGTCGCGGGAACTCACCGGTGCGCTGCAACAGCCACGACAGGCAGCGTGAGGAGTCCAACACCCCTGGAGCCACCAGCGCCCCTGTCGGACAGGCCGTGATGCAGCGGGTGCAGTTCCCACAACCCCTTGCCAGGGCACGTTGCGCATCGGCGCCACCTGGAAGCACGTTGGCACCTCGAAGGGCGGTCTCACCGGACAGATCCGCGTCGCCGGACAGCACGGCATCGGTGAGGATGCTGCCTATGACCACCCAGCTTCCGACCCCAGGCACCAGGAGATTGGCGTTCTTGCCCAGCCAACCGAGACCAGCGCGCACTGCGAGTGACCGATCCACCAGCGCGTTGTCATCTGCCAGCACCGCAGCACGATGGCCCCGCACGCGGAGCACCTCGGCGCCGGCGCCCAGAGCGGCGCGCAGAGCACCGTAGGTGTCAGCCACCGCGTATCGCGACACGTCGGCGACGAGGGTGTCCGGATGCTCGGAACGCTCCCTGCTGTAGGGGAACGCTGCGACTACTGCGCACTGCGCCGAAGGCAATGCCCGCCTCGGATCCGTTGAGCGCTCCGGATTGCGGTAGGTGAACGCCATTCCGTCGTGCAGGCCGGCAGATCGCCGTCGCCGGATCGCGTCCCGGGCCTCCTGCAACACCTCGACTCCGCACACGCCCACCGCCACGGCTCCCGCACCCGTCACGGCAGCGAAGACATCGTTGCGAACGGCGTCGGGGTCCATCCCCCAAGTCTGCACATGTGGAACGACAGGCGCCGCACCGGATGCGACGGCGCCTCATCCCACGGCCGAACCCCGCCCGCGGTACCTGAGAGGAGGAGCCAGGCCACCGGCCTGGAGGCGCCGCACGAGGCGCAGGTCGTCCAACGTCACGACCACTGAGGCGTCATCCTCGCCACAGAGGTAGGTGATCACGCAGTCCGAGCAGTGGTCGCTGTGCCGCCGGGAGCAGTCGTTGCAGCCGAAGCTCAACGACGGTCCGGTCGACGAGGGCGGACTCGCGGCCCCGTGGAAGTCGTGGACATGCTCGTGGTCCGAGGCTTTCTCCATGCAGCGCACGATACGGACCCCCTGCGACATCCACGGTCGACCGGAGGGTCCCCTGCGATCTGTCCGGTGTGGTGCGCGGCTTCCGCGGCTGAGGCCGGACAGTCGGCGGGGGTGGCGGGCTCAGGAACGTCGCGCAAGCGACAGGAGGGTCTCGGAGGACACCACGTTCGCTCCACGGTCCCGCGCCGTCACGCACTCGCCTGTCGGAGGAGACCACGACCACCGACGCCTCTTCGGGGCTTGGTCCACGAACTCGAGCAGCCGATCGTCGGCTTCCATCTCCGCCGGGGTGAAGTGGACCCTCACGGCCAACGGAACGCTGACCGCTGGGCGAGGCTCCGTCGTCGTCTCCGTCGAACACGATGTGCCAGGTGGCGCCACCGAGAGCCGCCAGGGCCCCGACAACACCTACGAGAGACTCCCTCTGTTGCCAGAGCTCCAGGTTCGGCCAGCCCTTCATCGACACGTTGTAGCCGTCCAGCATCACCACGATCCCGGGACGGGCAAAGGAGTGCGTCGAGACCCTCGACCGAATCCACCGTCAGACCGCGCCCCAACCGCACAGGTCGCCTCCTGCGCGCGACGACCTCCCGACGGCCAACCGAAAGGGGACCACCCGTGCCACCTCCATCCGGTTCGCCGTCCGTGGCGACGTCGTCGGACTGCTCCAGGCCGGCGGCAAGTGACTCGACGTGACCAGCGAGGCCGCGTGCGGCCTCAGCCAATTCGGAGGCTCTTGCCTCCACCTCAGCGATCGAGTCCGTCATGCGTTGGAGCTCCACATGGTCGATGTGCAGCACGCTCAGCTGATCCGAGTCGCCCTGTGGCGAGCCATCGCCGACGTCCCCGGGCGAGCTCAAGTGCCTGCTCCAGCTCACGTTGGCGTTGCAGACGGCGTTCGGCGAGTCCTCTCTTGTACCTTCAGCTGGCGCACCGCTTCGCCGCGTTCCTCGGTCAGCCGGTCGATCGTGGCCAGGGCCTCCGCCAGTTGTGGCTGCGTCGCATCGAGCTGTTCCTGCTGCTCAGCTTCCCTCCCACGGAGCTCGGCCAGCGAGGCGGCCAAGTCGTCCCGCTCGGAATGGAACCGGTCACGTTGCTCGGACAACGCACGGCGAGCATCATCGGCGTCAGCGAGCCGTGCCGCCATGTCATCGACCTCAGCACGCCTCGACGCTTCCTCTACGAGCACACAGAGCACGTCCGCCCATCCATCGGGCCGAGTGAGGAACAACCTGGATCCCTCGTCGAGCGCCTCCACATCTGCCTGCTCGACCACCCTGGATCGGAAGCCGGCGTCGCCATCAAGGGCGTCACGCACGATGCCCAAAGCGCGTTCGGGGAGGCTGGCGAACCCGAGGATCGGACCGAGCATCCGAGGTGGTTCCGGCGCAGACCGATCATCTCGATCCCGCCGCGCCACCACGAACGCGACCTCGAGCGCCTCCTGGATCGGGGTCAGATCAGCCCCGATTGCTCTGGAGCTCCCTGGTTCACCACCGAGATCACCCTCACCCGATGCGTATTCGATGACCGCCGATCCGTTACCGCACCAACGACAACTCACCTCCTCGATCTCCTCATTCAGGAGTTCGCTGTCATCGATGGTCAACTCGCCCGATACCGAGAAATGGTGGAACGCCCGGGTCCGGCGAGTAGATGTGACATCGAAGCGCGTGATGTTCCCGCATGCAGTGCACCGGTACCGCTTCACGACATCATCAGTGTTCATCGGCCCATTCTGCACTTGCGACGAGGCGACCGTGCCATCGGATCTCAAGCAGAGGCCGCCGCGGCAGCCCTGCTCGCCGCCACCAGCCGGCCGAGTGTGGCAGCCGCAGAACCATCACGGAGCGCCTCGGCCGCCTGTTCGACACCGCTTCCGAGATCAGCCGCGAGGCCACACACCACCAGCCCAGCGGAGGCGTTGAGGACGACCATGTCCGCGAGCGGGCCAGTGGCTCCCTCGAAGAGCGCGTTCGCGGCGGCGGCGTTCGCGACGGGGTCACCGACCGAGATCGCCTCGACCTCGACACGCTGCAGACCCAGCTGCTCCGGGGTCACCTCGAAGCGCCTCACCTCTTCAGTGCCCACTATCTCGATCACGCTGGTCGGCCCGGTTGTGGTCAACTCGTCGAGGCCTCCGTGTCCGTGCAGAACCCACGAACACACAGTGCCTCGCCGTGCAACGGCGGCGGCCACCAGATCGAGGCGCCCCGGGTCGGCCACCCCGATCACCTGGAGTCCGACGTGACCCGGGTGGGACAGCGGCCCGAGCAGGTTGAACACCGTCGGAATGCCCATCTCCGCACGCACGGGTGCGGCGTGACGCATGGCCGGGTGGAACATCCTCGCAAAGGCGAAGCCCACGCCCGCATCGCGGACGCATGCCACCACACCCGGTCCGTCCAGCTCCACCTCCACATCGAGCGCTTCGAGGAGGTCGGTGCTGCCGGAGGTGGAGGAGGCCTTGCGGTTGCCGTGCTTGCACACCGTCGCTCCCACGGCAGCCGCCACCACCGACGCCATCGTGGAGACGTTGAACGCTCCCCCACGTAGGGGCCGGGGATCCACCCGTGCCGACCAGGTCGAGGGTGTTGTCGGGGTCGGGCAGCTTCAACGGCGCCGCTGCATCCCACATGGCGCCGACCATGCCCGCAACCTCATCGGGTGTCTCACCCTTGGTTCGCAGGGCCGCCAGTAGAGCACCGATCTGGGAATCCGTTGCCTCACCCGCAAGAACCTCCGTCATGACCAAGCGGGCATCCGAGGCGGTCAGGTCCTCCCTGGCCACCAGCCGCGCAAGGACGGCAGGCCAACCACCGGCGGCGTGGAACTCACCCACAGGTCACGAGGCCGCAGCGGCGCGGGCGAGGCTGCGCTGACGACGGCGCCTTCGGATGATGCGCTGACGCTCCCTTTCGGTGGCGCCACCCCACACACCGTTGTGCTCCCGGTACGCGATGGCGTGCTCCAGGCACACCTCCTGAACCGGGCACACGGCACAGACCTCTTTGGCCGCCTCGGCATCCTCGTCGGTTGCCGGATAGAAGATCGCGGAGTCGAGGCCCTTGCACGCGGCGCTCGCCGCCCATGCCGGAGCAGAGGTGGGGGGGTGTCATACAGGGGCCATACTGCCAAGGGAAACCGCGGATTCCAAAGCGATTGCCTGTCGGTGGTTCTCCTGTCCTTCCAATGGCCGACCGGATCGGTTCGGTCAAGCGGAACGGCCGCCATTCAGCCTCGCAGATCCTTCGCCAACTCCTTCGCCATCTCCTCGGAGAGAGCCGACTCGTGGCTGTACTCCGGGTGATCGACCGCCAGGACCACTGGCCCGGTACCCCAGGAGTCGACCTGATGCGAGGTGAACCCGAACTCGATGAAATGGACTGCCGCGGTCACGTCCTCGCGGGTCAGTTGCTCTCCGTGAGCCTGCTCCACGCGGCTCCTGACCTCTTCACCGGCAAAGCGGAACACCACGTGGCTCTCGATCCCCACCAACTTGGGCAACCACTCCCGCAGCTGGGGATCCTCGGTCAGCTCCAGCATCAGCGTCGCCGACAACGACCCGGGATCCGGGATGAGCGGGTTGTAGGTGTCGAGTTGCTCCTGCAGCCCCTCGTCGGTGAGGATCCTTTCCGCGCGGGCCATCTCGTGTATCTGCGACAGCACGGTCTCACGATTGTCGAACAACAGCGACACGAACGGCCCCACATGGGCACGACGACGCTTCTTCAGGGCGATGATCGATGCGATCGCCTCCGCGCGCCTGCGTTCGTAGAACCGGAGGTCGTCGATGTCGTCGAGGGTCAGCTTGCGATTGCTCAGGAGACGGTTTCCAGACCCTCGGCGAAGCGGCCGGCATGGGACTTCTCGGCACGAGCGAGGGTCTCGAGCCACTCGGCGACCTCCTCGAAGCCCTCGTCGCGCGCGGTCTTGGCGAAACCCGGATACATCTCGGTGTACTCGTAGGTCTCTCCCGCGATCGCCGAGCGGAGGTTGTCGGCCGTGGTGCCCACCGGTTCACCGGTTGCGGGGTCGCCGGTCTCGGCCAGGAAGTCGAAGTGACCGAAGGCATGTCCGGTCTCACCCTCTGCGACGCTTCTGAACAGTGCGGCGATGTCGGGTTGGCCCTCCACGTCTGCCTTCTGCGCGAAGTAGAGGTAGCGACGGTTGGCCTGGCTCTCCCCTGCGAAGGCTGCTTTCAGGTTGTCCTCGGTCTTGGATCCCTTCAGGTCTGGCATTGGTCCTCCAGTGTTGGTTTCTGCGAACTCGGCCACCGTGGCGGCGCGCCCACTCACCATAGGACTTCCAAGGGCCACGGTCTCCGCGCCTGACCACCGACTCTGCGGATGCCTCGAAGGGACCTCCACACCCAACTGCTCGCTCGACGGTCGCATCGGCCCGCGGACTCGCCGGGCGGCCGCTGGTCGACTCACAGCGAGTCCCCGTGCTGCCCTTCGACCGTTCCCTCGCCGTCGTGCCGACCACTCGCCGCCGGAGCGCCCCGCCAAGGGCCACGGGACCTGGCTAGAGTCGGCGCCCATGGAAGAACGCAACGGGGCTCAGGCCGCGCCTATGCGATCGACGGAGTCGGCGTCCGGATGGGCGCCGTTCCCGGAATCATCCATGGAACGGACGATCGGCGAGCTGTTCGCCGAGAGCGCAGACCGCCACGCCGACCGCGAGGCGATCACCTCGCCGACGGTGCGGTGGACCTACAGGGAGCTCGCCGAGGAGGTCCGACGGATGGCCGGGGGAATCGCCTCGGAGGTCGGATCGGACCACGGGCGCTCGATCGCGATCCTCTGCGACCACGACGGTCCCCTCATCGCCGCCCTGATGGCCGTCATCTGCGCCGGACACGCCGTGGTCATCGTCGACCCGACTGCTCCGCTGGATCAGAACTCGAAGGTACTCGATGAAGCACGGCCGGCCATCGTGCTTGCCGATGAGCTCCATCGCGAAGCCGCAGGCCGGCTTGCGAAGCACGCCGGCTGCCAATGCCTGGAGCTCAGCGGGCTGAACGGCGCCTTCCAACCACCCACATGGGTCGACACGCACTCCCCTGCCATGCTGGCTTTCACCTCGGGAACGAGCGACACACCCAAGGGTGCGGTCATCAACCAGGGCGTCGTGCTGAACGCCGCCCGGGGTGGACAGAACGCGCTTGGCCTCACCCCCGACGACCGGCTCCCACTCCTGTTTCCGCTGTCGCTCACAATTGCTGCATTCCCCGTCTTCCTCGCGCTTCTCACCGGCGCGTGTGTCGCCGTCCTTGACGTTCGGGCAGTGGGGATCGCGCCCATCGCCGGCCTCTTCGAACGTGAACGGATCACCATCGCATTCCTGGCGCCGACAGTCGCTCGCTTCATGCTCGACGGGATCTCCGGGCAGCGCTTCGAGGACCTCCGCATGGTCATGCTTGCGGGTGAGCCTGTTGATTCGGAGATCCTCGCCGGCACGTGCGCCGCATTCGGCTGCGACGAGATGGCCGTGGCGTACGGGATCACGGAAACCGGCTTGCTGACGATCGCTGTCTACTCACACGACAACCTCCCCCGCGGAGCGGTGAGCTGCGGGTACCCGATCCCCGAGGTGGACCTGGTGATCGTGGACGACAACGGCGTCGTGGTCGGGCCCGACCAGGTGGGCGAGATCGTGGTTGTCAGCAACCATCTCTTCGACGGGTACGTGGGACGCCCGGAGCTGGGGCGACTCGTCCTGGGTGAGGATCCCTCAGGCAGGAGCTCGCGGTCGTCGTACCGCACGGGTGACTTGGGCCGAGTCGACGAGAACGGAGTACTCACACTCGAAGGCCGGAGCGGATCGAGCGTGAAGGTGAGGGGCCGCATGGTCGGGCTCGGAGAGGTTGAGACAGACATCCGCGACCTCGAGAACGTGCTCGACTCCGCCGTCTTGGCCACCCCTCTCGACGGCGTCGTGGAGCTCGTCGCGTACGTGGTGCCCAAGGACATGGCCGAGGCGGAACCCACAAGATGGCGCGCCGCCTTGCTCGCGAACAGAGAGCCTTACCGGGTTCCCACACGTTGGGTGACACTCGACGAGTTCCCACTGCTCCCGAACGGGAAGGTCAACCGACGAGCACTCCCCCACCGGATCCCACCGTCGGCACGCCAGGGATCACGATCTCGATGAGCCCGAGCGAAGGCCGGTCCATGCGCCGGATCGTCCGCGACCTCTGGGAGGAACTGCTTCCAGTCAGCTCGATCGGGGAGGACGAGGACTTCTTCGAGATGGGCGGTGACTCGCTGCTTGCGGCACGGATGTTGGTCATGCTGGAGCACCGCACCGGCGTGATGGTGCCGATGGGTGAGCTGATACACGCCCGCACGGTCCGAGACGTCGCCTCGGTGCTTCACCGCTTGACCGGCGAATCCGACGAATGCTCCCCGACGGTGACCCGTGTCCAGCACGGCGACGAGTCCGCGCTGCCTCGGCTCTGGTTCGTTCACGATCTCCAGGGTTCGGCCTTCCGGGCACGCCACGTTGCTGCTTCGCTGGATGCGAAGCAGCCGGTCTGGGGGTTCGAGTCACCTCTGCTGACGGGGGCGCCGGAACTCGTTCCCAACCATGGAGACGTTCGCGGCGCACTACAACTCCGAGATGCGCAAGGTGCAACCACAGGGTCCGTACTGGCTTGCCGGGTACTCCTTCGGGGGGATCTGCGCCTACGAGATGGCCCGACAGCTGCGCGAGTCCGGAGAGGAAGTCGCCTTCGTCGGCGTGATCGACATCGGACCCGGATTCCGAGGCAGAGGTTGGAACGCACGTCGCTCTCCGCTTCGTCCATGGTTCGGAATTGCTCCACCCCCCGAAGAAGGCGCCACGTTCTGGGACGCCGCGGGCCACTACAGGTCCATGGTCATCGACAGCCCCGTGCGTTTCGCCCGTCACATGATGGTGCGGACAGGGATCTCACGTGTGGTGGACCCGATCCGCTTCGAACTCGACCTGCGGCGCCACGGCGTCGTTCGTCCCGAGTGGCGACTCTGGTACTCATGGGAGGAGCATTGGAGGCTCGCCGCGCGCCGTTGGAGCCGACGTGGCGGCTACCCGGGTTGCGTGGACCTGTTCTGGGCGAATGAAACCGCGTCTGCCGACGCAACGATGGGTTGGGGGCCGATGGCGGCCGATGTGAGGATCCACCGGTTCGACGGTGATCACTTCGGGGTGCTCGAGGAACGCGGCGCCGGGTCACTCGCCAGGGCACTCGAGACCGCCATCGCCGAAGCGCTCTCGCGTAGCCAGAGCGAAGAACGCTCTGTCTGAGCTCAGCACTTCTCGATGGTCCACTCGAGGTCCAGCGGGATCATGATCTGAGGAGCCGACCGCCCCACCCTCGCGGCGTACCAC
The DNA here is from genome assembly GCA_027493675.1 of Microthrixaceae bacterium. Taxonomy (GTDB): domain Bacteria; phylum Actinomycetota; class Acidimicrobiia; order Acidimicrobiales; family Microtrichaceae; genus JAMLGJ01. Next base: position 26,138 of record JAOSKI010000005.1, read on the forward strand.
GCTTGGCTCACCATCACCTCGTTGCCCTCGGCGTCGAGGTCGAGAACCGCGACGATCATCCAGAGATCTCCGTAGAACGCGTTGTCGGGGACCGAGCCGTTGAACCGGTGCCGTCCGGCAACGGCAAGGGCTCCTCCTGCGGGTTCCACCACTGATCGGAGGAACGTGCGCTGCAGCGCTTCGCTGTTGTCGGCGGTGGGCCGTTCGTCTGGCACGAAGTCGTAGCGGAGCTCCACCCGCGGTGTCGGAAGGATCGCTGATGTGCAACTCGCCTTCGAAGGCCAGCGCGTCGCCGGTGGCGACGTACGGTCGAAGGGCCCGCAGGTTCCGAACCTCCATCCCCTGCAGACGCGAGATGGCATGGTCACCGCGTCCGTCAGGCGCGTATCGTTCGAGGACCTCGGTCACCGGACCCGCATCCACGACCTCTCCCTGGGAGAGCTGGACCGCCGTGTCACACGCTTCTGCGACCGTCTCGAGGTCATGCGACACCAGCACGACCGCCGTTCCGCCGCGACACAGGTCGCTCACCATCGACATCGCCCGGCGACGAAACGCCTCGTCACCGACCGCAAGCACCTCGTCGATCAGCAGGACATCAGGATCGGCCAGGAGGCCGATGGCCAACCCCAGCCGGGCTTCCATTCCGCTCGAGTAGGTCCGCACCGGCCTTCCGAAGTGCTCACCCAGCTCCGACAGGGTTTCGACCTCCGGCAGCATCTCGGCCACTTCGCCGCCCGAGCCCCAGGAGCGTGGCGGACAGCCGGGCGTTCTGCCGTCCGGTCAGCTCGGGGTGAAAGCCGAGCCCCAGACCCAGCAACGGAACCACGCTTCCCTCAACCCGCACAGACCCGCTATCCGGATGAACCGTCCCTGCGATCACCCCGAGCGCAGTCGACTTGCCGGCCCCGTTTCCCCCGATGACTCCCAATGACTCACCTGCACCTACCCACAGGTCGCCCCTCTTAGCGCTGTGACGCGTCGAGCCTCAGGTGGCGACACGCGGTTGGCCCCGCCGGGACCACTGCGAGCCGACTTGAATACCTTCCACACCGAGGACAACTCCGCTCGTACGCGAGAACTGCGCCTGAGAGATCCTGGACCTGGTTGTCCGTCCGCGGCTCCGCCCTGCATTGGTTCGACATGCCAGGCCGGGGCGGCCACCAGGCGTGGCATCGAGTCGGTCCATGGACCTTCGAGCGGGAAATCGTCGCGGGCGATGTCCAGGACCTCGATGTCACGGGGGCTCAGCAACGTTGCAACAGCGCGACACTGCCCGGAGGTCGCAGGGAAGGGACGTCCTGTCGCTCGCATCCGGTAACGGCCAGGCACGAGAGTCCCTGCCAAGGTGGTCGCGCACGAGGCGAAGGCCAACTCCTCGCCGACGATGGGAAGGGTGAACTCGACCGACAGCCTGAGCTCCCGCACAGTCGAATGGACCTCGACCTCAGCCTCCAACCTCACCGGCTCGCCAGCCGTCTGGCGCCGGACGCTGTTCCGGAACGAACGCCACTGCACCGGGGAGGGTCCATCTGGCGGTACCGAGCGGGAGAGCCGCCCAAGTACCGTCGGATCACATCGGCTGCGGACCCGTCATCGACGATCCGCCCGGCCCGGAAGTGCACAGCCCGCTCGCATATGCGAGGCACCAGCGGCATCTCGTGGGTGACGAAGAGCAGCGTGGTTCCCACATCGAGCAAATTCCTGATCCGTTCGAAGCACCGATCCCGGAACTCCTGATCACCCACGGCGAGCACCTCGTCGACGACGAGGACATCACACGGGCCGGCTGTGGCGATCGCGAACCCGAGCCGCGCGGCCATGCCGGCGGAGTAGGTGCGAAGCGGGGCATCCATCGCCTCGCCGAGCCCGGCGAACTCGGCGATCGGGTGCTCGAACCCGCGGACCTCTTCCCTGCTCAATCCGAGGAGCCGCGCGCTGCAACGCAGGTTCTGCCATCCGGTGAGATCCGGGTGGAAGCCGACGCCGAGTTCGATCAGCGATCCGACGCTCCCACGGACCACGACACCGCCCCGAGTGGGCTCGGTGATCCCTGCGACGATCCTGAGTGCCGTCGACTTTCCTGCGCCGTTCGGCCCGATGAGGGCTACCGAGGAGCCTCTGGTCACGGCCAAGTCGACATCGTTGAGCGCCACGGCGGGCACCGACGGGGCTCGCGAGTACCAGGGGAAGCGCCGACCACCACCCTCGCGTCGGAGACTTCGCCTCGTAGAGCTTCGTCACCCCCGACAGCTGGACCGCCACGTCGCTGTCGGGCGACTCCACTGCTCTCCTGCGGACGGACATGTCCCCGACCTCACCACGCCTAGACAAGGTCCGAGATCCGGGACTCGACGCTTCGCACGTACAGCACCGACCCGACCAGTGCGCACGAAGCCGCCACCCCATGTGCCAGGAGCAGGCGCCAGTCCGGTGCAACCCCACACAGAGCAAGTGACCTGAACGCCTCGATCGCTACTGCTACCGGGTTGATCACCTCCAACCAGGCGAGACTCGACGGGAGCACCTCAGCGCCGTAGAAGACCGGCGTGGCGAAGATCCCGACGCGGACAACGAGTTGCACCAGGTGGAGGGTGTCACGCGCGAACACCGCCACCGCACCAAGGAAGACCGAGACCGCCGCTGTCCAGCACACCAGCATGGCCACCGGCAGCAGGACCAGCAGTGAGTATCGCGTGACTTCCGCACCGCCAATGGCGATCAGCGCCACCACCGTGAGAAGGCCGATGCCGAGGTCCAGCATCGCCGAACCCGTCGCCGCGAGCGGGAGGGCCTCCCTTGGGAAGTACACCTTGGTGACCAGCGATGCCGAAGACACGATGGAGGCCGTCCCTGCGGTGACCGATGTCGCGAAGAACATCCACAGCACGAGACCGCTCCACGCAGAAGTCACGTACGGTCCACCTCCGACTTTGCCCCGAAGGCCTGCGTCAGGATGAGCCCGTACGCCAGCAACGTGACGGCCGGGTTGACGACCGCCCACGCAACGTCGAGTGCGCTGGATCGGTGGCGCGACCGGATCTCCCGCGCCACGAGCGGTGGGACCAGTCCGGCCACGACACGGACCCTCCGCGGCATCGATGCAGCGCGGCGGCCCCCGAGTGAGGAATCCGGAACCCCGGCTGGGACAGCCGGCTTCCGATGGCCCGTCGGCGTCGCTCAACCTGGGGCTCCGCTGCCTGACCCCCACGGCTGCGCCGACGCCGACGGGACATCCAGGTGACGATCGAACACGGTTCGTGTACCTCCCAGGACGTGCAGGCGATCGATGCTCAGGGCAGGGGTTGCCCGAGAAGCACACGCTGCGTCGTATCGGTGTTGCCTTCTGAGATCGCAGTAGGGCACAAAGGTCCTCAGGTGACCCATCAGGATCGTGATCCGCGGGGCCAGTCCGCTGATGAGCACCCGGAGATCCGGCACCGGGACGCCGTTGGGATCCCGCAACATGTCACGGATGTCCGGGACCGCCTCGCCGGTGATCTCCTCAAGGGTGGCCCGTCCGTCCCCGAGCACGATCGGCTCCAGGTTCGTCAGGGCAACCAGGATCCCCTCGACAACGTCACGGCCCAGGCTCGCTCTACCGACCGCTGCGTCGAACAGAGCATCACCCGCGTCGACGAAGGCACCAATGCGCATGCACCGGTCCAACGCCGCCAGGTCCGACGGGTCGACTGCGCTGCCGTAGCCGCCGGGCGATTGGAGGAGTCCTGGTTGGGTGGTCGACGACGAGGGGTGGTGCCATCCGGCCCCTGCCCCTGGTCATCGGTTCCCGGGCGCGGTGTGCTCATCGGTGCCGGACACACCGTCGGGCACCTGGGAGCTCTCCGGGCTCTCCCTGTCATCTCCGCGCGAGTGCAACTCGGCTTCCTGCGCGGCATCACGGGGATCGTTCAGCATCCCACAACCCGTGCTGAACAGCAGAGCCGTCATTGAAACGAATAGGACAACACGCCGGAAAGACACTTCGTCCATCCTAGGAGTGCGCTTCGGAAACCGACCAGTGACCCCTCCATTGCGATGGGGTCCTTCGAGTGACGTCTATCGTGCGCCGATGGACTCACCACAGGGCGCCTTCAGGCGGGCGACAGCGGCACATCGGGTTGCGGGTTCAGGCGAGGCTGCCACCTACCGGGCCGAGGTCGCCCCCGGTTGGGACATCCTGGGCAACGCGAACGGCGGCTACCTGTTGGCCCTGGCGGCTCGGATCCTGAGCGAGCACCTGGATCGACCCGACCCGGTCTCGCTTACCGGGCACTACCTGTCGCCGGGCCGACCCGGGGAAGTGTCGGCGGAGGTGGGTACGATCCGAAGCGGTCGACGTCTCGGGACCGCTTCGACCACGCTGCGCGACCCCGACGGCACCGCCGTGCTGGCGGCGCTCGGATCCTTCTCCGATCTGTCCCACCCGTCGGCAACCGACAGCCCCAGTCGCGTGGACGCCACACCGCCGGACCTGCCGCCACCAGAGAGGTGCATCGGGAACGATCCCGGGGTCGCAGCGGATCTCGCCGGATTCATGGACCGCGTGGACCTGCGCATCCATCCCGACGACGCCGGATTCCGCGAGGGCATGCCCAGCGGTGAACCGAGGGTCCGGGGTTGGTTCCGATTCCCCGACGACGAGCCGATCGACACGATCGGGCTGCTGTGCGTGCTGGACGCCTTCCCGCCGACGGTGTTCAACGCGGCGCTGCCCGTCGCGTGGGTACCCACACTCGAGTTCACCGCGCACATCCGGAGACGTCCGGCATCGGGATGGTTGGCCTGCGAGTTCACGACACGGATCGTCTCGGACGGGTTCCTCGAAGAGGACGGTCTGGTGTGGGATTGCGAGGGCCACCCGGTCGCTCAGTCCCGACAGCTCGCTCTGACCCCACGGGCCTGAATCGCCGGCGAGCTCTCCGGAGGTCCACGTGGATCGATGATCGTCTCACTACCCCGACGGATCCGCCACCTCGGCTATCAGTCGGTCGACCTCGGACTCGGTGTTGTAGTAGTGGACCGACGCCCGCACAACGTCGTCGAGGCCGCGTTCGGGTAGGTCGAACACAGCGCTCGACTGCGCGGTGACCGAGGTGTTGATGCCGGCCGAGCGCAACCGGCCGCTCACCTGCCGGGCAGTCTCGCCATCGACGGTGAATGTGACGGTGCCACCGCGCACTACTCCCTTGTCGTGAACGCTCACGCGCTCGATGCCGCCCAGACCCTCCCGCAGGCGCTCCGCGAGGCCCCTGATGCGAGCCCAGGTCCGCTCCACGCCCAGCCCGAGCGCGTACCGGCATGCCACCCCCAGACCGAGACGTGCGGCGACGTTCGCCTCGAACTGCTCGAACCGGGTCGCCCCGGGGGCCACCTCGTAGCTGTCGGGACCGGTCCATAGCGCGGAGTGCAGGTCGAGCGACGGTGGTTCGAGCACCGACAGGGCACGCTCGCTCACGTACAGGAAGCCGGTGCCACGCGGCGCACGCAGGTACTGCGACCCGTGGCCGAGAGCACGTCACAACCGAGCACTGCCACGTCCAGGGGAACCTGACCTGCGGACTGGCAGGCGTCGAGCACGTAGAACGTGTCGTGGCTCCGGCACAACCTGCCCACCTCCTCCGCAGGGTTGACGAGTCCTCCCCGGTCGGCACGTGGGTCAGCGACACCAGCGCCGCACGCCGGTCGAGCTCGGCTTCGAGGTGCGCCAGCGAGATGCGGCCGTGCTCGTCGTCTTCGACCAGCACGATCTCGATGCCGTGGCGGTCACGGAGCTGCATCAACGCGATCGCGTTGCTCGCGTATTCGGCGCGCCGTCAGCACCCGGTCGCCTGCACGGAACGGGTATCCATGCACCGCGGTGTTCCAGGCCTGCGTGGCGCTGTCGGTCATCGCGATCTGATGCAGATCGGCCCCGACCAGATCCGCCGCCGAGGCATACACGGCGTCGATCTCCGCTTCGGCCTCCTGTGCAGCCTCGTATCCACCGATCTCGGCTTCACGGTTCAGATGGGCGATGACCGTGTCGAGCACAGGTCGCGCCGGCAGGGAGCTCCCCGCGTTGTTCAAGTGCAGCACGTGGTCGACACCCGGGGTGTCGGCACGGACCTCAGCGATCAGGAAGCCCGCTCCGACGTCACCTGCCACGCGCTCGGTGCTCCTCGTGGGCGGGTGCTCCTCATGGGCAGATCGTACGGCGCGCCACCCGCCAACTGAATGGTGTGGGCCACCAGATCGGTGGCCGACACCATTCAGTTCGTGGCAGATTCACCGTTCATGCGACGAGCGTTCCTTGTGGTCGGCGCCACGACCCTGCTCGTGGCCCTGCTGACACTGTCGCTCGCGCCTTCGGAGCAGACAGCGTGTGGTTCGCGTTGCTGGTGGTCTGGTTGCCCATGACCTGGCTCGGCACGATGAGCAGGCTCGTGGCCCCGCGACTTCCCGACCGGTTCCACAGGCTGCATGCCTTCGAGCTGAACGGGCGGCTCTACGAGATGCTCGGGGTCAGGCTCTTCAAGCGCCTGTTGCGCCGCGGCCCCCTCGCGGCGTTCAACCCCCGACCTGCACCTTCCGGTTGAACGGACTCCGGCGAAACTCGCTCATCTCGACCAGCGGATGAAGGACGCCGAGGCAAAGCCACGCAATCCTGTTGTTCCTGACGCTGGGATTGGCAACGTATCTGGCCACAGCGGGGGCTCTGGAGCACGGCCGGCTGGGTGGTCGCGTTCGACGTCTTGATGAACGGTTATCCCGTGATGTTGCAGCGATACAACCGTGTGCTGTTGCGTCGACGTTTCGGTATGACGGCCAACTGAATGGTGTGGGCCACCGATTCGGTGGCCCACACCATTCAGTTGGCAGCGGATTCACGGTGGTGGGCGGCGGCCACCGACTGGTGGCTCCTCAGTGGAGTACGTCGTAGACCTTCATCTGGATGCCGTTGGAGTAGGTGTCGTGCTCGATGAGCTCGAGGTTGGTGGCATCCATGTCCGCGTCGCTGAAGAGCCGCTTTCCCGCCCCGAGCAACACGGGGAACACGAGGAGGTGATAGCGGTCTACAAGGCCCGCCTCGGCAAGGCTCGCACCCAGGGTGGCACTGCCGTGGACCAGGATGGGGCCACCCTCGCTCTGCTTGAGCGCCGTCACCTCGTCGAGCGACCTCAGCACCGTTGCCGGCCATCCCGGAACACCCTCGGCGAGCGTGGTGGAAACCACGTAGCGGGGCATCGCGTTGTAACCGGCGAAGTCCTCCATCGCAGGCCACACCGCGCGAACGCCTCGTAGCTCCGCCGGCCGAGCAGGAGCGCTGTGGCCTCTTCCTGTTCGCGTCCCTTGATCGCGTATGCCTCGGGCAAGAACGCTATGTCGGTGAACGTCCAGCCCGCGTTGCGATACCCGTCCTCTCCACCGGGCGCCTCCATGACGCCGTCGACCGAGATGAAGGCGGTCACGATCAGGGTTCTCCATATCGTCACCTCCGCGGGTTGATGCCGCTTCTGCGTGCAGATCATGTCACGGTCGTGGGCTCCCGGGTCTGGAGACCGGGAACCTCGCATGTTGCTGGGAACTACGCCCACCGGTGCTCTCGCGGCCACGGACTACCGGCCCGCACTCCGCTCTCAGATCCTCAGCACGAGGGTGCCGGGGTCGAACCCCTCGCCAACCGGCACGAAGCCAAACCGTTCGTAGAGCCGCCGTGCCGGATTCCCCATCTCGACACTCAGGCTGATCCCGGCCAGGTCTGCGATCTCAGCGCGCGATGATCCCCGCAAGAAGGGCTGACCCGATGCCTCCTCCCCGGTGATCGGAGTCGACCCAGATGCTCAACTCCGGGATGTCGTCGCCCACGTACCCGTATCCCGGATCAGCGTCATCGAAATGGCACAACCACACCACTCCGATCGGACGTCGTGACGGTCCCAGTGCCACGAAGCCGAAGTCGCCGGAGTTCGGCCACGCCACGAAGTAGTGGGCGATGGATGGATCGTCGATCACCTGCTCCCGCGTGAATCCGGCACCGCACCAGTTCATGTTCTCAAGCGTCGCCCGGATCAGGAGCGCCCGGTCATCGTCACGCAGGTCGCGCAGCACCACTGCCATCGGAGTGACCCTAACGAAGGTCACTTCCCGGGTTCGGCGCACGCTGTGAGCCGCCGTGTCGGTGGTGGGCGTGGAGGGTCTCGAACCCCCCGACTTCTTCCTTGTAAGGGGGAAGCGCTCTGGCCAACTGAGGCTACACGCCCGAACCGGTGAGCGTACCCCCCTGCACCCCCGTGGTCACAGAGTCGGCGCGCCCCGCTCTGCACGACAGGACGGCCGCATGAACCGAGAGATCGCTCATGCCGATCAACCGGTGAACGACGCGCACGGACCTTCGGGCATTCACATCCCGGGAACAACTGCCGATCCTCAACACGTGGGCGAAGAAATCTACAAGTCGGCACCGCTTGACGATTCATCGTGCCGCTGGCACTCGCGGTGGGCACCGTCTACCTGACATGGCGAGTCGGTTGGACCCGAGCGGGATGCCCGCCATGGCTCTTCTGGCCTCTCTGGCTGGCCGAACTGACGATCCTCGCCGAGTTGGCCAGGATGACGTTCGAATCCTGGACCCAGCGAACCGAGGCACCGAAGCACAGACCCGGATTCCGACCGACCGTGGACGTGGTGGTCATCTGCGGTGACGAGCCGAGCGAAGTCCTATGCTCCACCCTTCTCGCGTGTTGCCGCCATCGGTGGCGAGCACCGTACGATCGCTCTCGACACGATAGGCCGAGCGGAACTGGCCGAGATCACCTCGCTCACCGGCGCCACCCATCTGGTGACCGCCAGTCCGCTCGTGTGTGCGGCCGAGGAACACCTGAACGCGGCACTACCGCACATGGATGGTGAGTTGGTGGTGCTCCTGCACGGTGGCGAGATGCCACTACCCGACCTGATCGATGTGCTCGCCGGCGACTTCACCGACGACCGGACTTGGATGGCACAAGGCAGCCAGGCGATCCACGACACCGCGCACCGCGGATATGACCTGGTCGCCGCTGGGGCCGACGAGTCGATCCACGCCACGACCCAACGCCCGGTGGCCCTCTGCGAGACCTCCAACTGGTACGGATCCGCGGCGATGCTCCGGCGCAGCACGATCGACGACCTGGGCGGCGTTCCGACCGGGAGCGAGACACCGGCGCTGCAGATGTCGCTGCGCGCCGCACGGCACGGCTGGCGTGCGACCTGCCACCATGAACCTGTCGTGCACTCCGCGAGCCCCGACGTCAGAGCCTTGAACGATCGTTATGCCCGCTGGACCACCGGAACCCTGAGGGCACTGCGCAGCGGGGATTCGCCGCTGTGGGCCGAGGCTTCAGCGTCACTCAGCGCTTGTCGTACCTCGGGGCTGCAACGACCTGCCTCGGAGGACCCCGCCGGGTCCTCTTCATGGCCGTGCTCGCAGCGACGCTGGTCACGGGATGGCTCCCACTCCAAGCCGATCCAGTGCTGGCCGCGTCGGCCTGGGGACTGTGGATGGGACTAGTGGTGCTCGCCAAGCGCTCGCTCACCCGAAACGGACAGGGAGAGCTCGCGCGGTTGACGGAACGATGGATGCTGCTGGGTGCCCAATGCTCAGGTTGGATATCCGCGCTCGGTCGCCCACGTCCCGACCGCTGCACCCACTCGCACCGTTCCCCTCTTCGCTTGTTCACCCTGTGCGTGATGCTGATCGCGCTCGGCCTGGTGATCCGTCTCGTGATGGCCACCGGGGTTCCGATTGCTCAGGGTCCCGGCATCGATGGGCTGATACCGGCGCTGGCGGGAGCCGTCGCCGTGCTCTGCATCTACGCGATGGTCCTCGTGGAGGCAGACCGCAGGTTCTGCGGCGAAGCGACCTCTACGGCCCGGAGTTCGGACTCTCCTGGATTCCCGGAGGTTCGATGACACCCAGCCTGGCGAGCGCGTTCCACGCCGACGCCGTGTCGGCGGACAGCTCAGGTAGCTCACCCTTGCCGAACCACCGCGTCTCGATGATCTCAGCAGAGCTGGGCTCCACCCGCTCCGCGGCCGCCTCCTGAGCAGGCCGCGCGAGGAACACCACGTCCACCCTGCGGAACTCCGGCACGACGACCACCGCCGGCTCACCCACGAGAACCAACTCCAATCCGACCTCCTCGTGAGCCTCGCGCAGCGCGCACACAGCCGGCTCCTCACCCCTTGCGGCGAGCCCGCCGACAGTCCCCACCGTCGGCCGTAGCTGTGCCGCACGAGCAGGACCGAACCATCCGCTCGCTGCACGATGCACAGCACGCCGAGGGTGTACTTCGGCGCCACGGTACGCACCATCCGCCGGCGAACCGACCGCGGTAGGCGGCCGAAGAGCCACAGGAGACCGACCATCAGGCGCCGCCGCATCACCCGGTCCCCCTCGCGGTCAGCGACTGGTCTAGGAGCCACCGTCCGGATGCGCTGACCGGGGTCCGGCGCGTGGGGGTCACGAGTGACGAGGTCACGGCCCTCTGCGTCGGCAATCACTCCGCCGGCCTCGGTGAGCACCAGCAGCGCGCCCATGTAGTCCCAGGGTCCCAGCGCGTCACGAGTGCAGTCGATCGTCGCGTCGACCGAACCATCGGCGACTGCGCAGATGTCCAGGGCAGTGGACCCAAGGGCCCGGTATTGCCGCCACCCGAGATGGGTTGGAGGGTGACCGTTGAGCACCACGAGCGCCTCCTCCAGACCGACCGGCACAGCGGGGCTGATCGGCACCGTGTCCCTCGTCGCACCACCGCCGCGCACTGCCCGGTACCGCGTACCGGTGGCAAGGTTCGCCACCAGTGCGATCCACGGACCCTCGGCGTCGAGCGCGCACAGGGAGCACGCATACCACGGGATGCCTCGTGAGGCGTTGGTGGAACCGTCGACCGGGTCCACCACCACGATCACACCGGAGTCGCCATCGGTGAGGCCCGACTCCTCCGAAAGCACACCCACGCCTTGGCCGGCGAGCACGCCGAGCACGGCGTCGTCGACGGTCAGGTCGAATGCGTACTGGCCTTCACGCCGACCCGCCGCACGCATGGAGCCCGGCGTGGATCGCATCGCGGCGGACCTGAGCGTCTCTGCCGCGACATCGGCGGCATGCTCCAGCAGCCGGGCCACGGAAGGCTCCGTGAGTGCAGGTGGTTCGCCATCGGAGCGCACTGATGCAGGGTATCGGCCATCCCAACGGGAACATGCGGCTTTGCGATGTCGTCACGGACTGGCAACCTGTTGGGTGATGGCACTCATCGACATGGCCGGCTTCGTGTCGGACCTGAAGAACCACGCAGCGGACCACGGGTTCCACGTCCACGACGAGCGGCATTTCGTGGAGACCTACTCGATGCGCCAATCCTTCGAGGTGGACCTTCACCCCGAGGACGCCTGTGGCGGGCCACTGGAGTTCCACTTCAGCGTCGAGGTGGACCCCCGCACGATGCTTGCCTTCGAGGACGCGATAGTCCCGTTACCGGAAGGCGAGGAGCCCGAGGAGTCGTTCCAGATCCCGTTGTCGTTCAACTGGTCGCTCCCCCCGTTGCCCAACAGCCCCGACCTGTTGTTGCTTGCCACCGAACTGGCGGGCCTGGGCGGTCCGGACCTGCCGGTCGAGGTCTCGGCGATCGACTCGTTCCAGTTCGTCACCGACCCGTCGGTGCGCACGTTGAACGTGGTCGCGAGGATCTCGGTGGACATGTGGCAGGTGTTCATGGGCGAGGAGATGCTCTGCGATGCGCTCGAGAGATGCCTCGAGGTCAGCCGCTTCCTGCTCGAAGCAGCACCTGCGTGGATCGACGGCACCTGAGCGGACAGGGCTGCCACGGCTATGTTCGGAGCGTGCATCCCAGCGAACCTGTGCCCGCCATCGAAGCGGTCATCTTCGACACCGATGGAGTGGTCACGCGCACCGCGACGGTCCACTTCGCGGCATGGAAGCAGCTGTTCGACGAGTTCCTCGCCGCGCACGCCACCGGTGACGCGGCTGCCCCGTTCACCGATGCGGACTACCGGCACCACGTCGACGGCATCAGCCGCTACGACGGGGTGGACGCCATGTTGCGATCACGGGGCATCGAGCTCCCATGGGGTGACCCTTCCGATGCACCGGGAGTCACGACCGTCTGCGCAGTCGCCAACACCAAGAACGAGGCCTTCGCCGAGACGGTCCGCCGGCAGGGCGTGGAGCCCTACCTGACGACCCGGCGTTTCATCGAGGCCCTGCACGCAGCCGGCATCCGCACGGCGGTGATCTCGGCATCCAGGAACTGCGGGATGGTACTCGAGGTCGCAGGGATGGCCGATCTGTTCGAGGTCCGGGTGGACGGGATCGACCAGGCGGAGATGGGCTTCGCCGGCAAGCCGGCACCGGATGTGTTCCTCGAAGCTGCCCGCAGGCTCGGGGTGGAACCCTCGCGTGCGGCGGTGGTCGAGGACGCCATCTCCGGTGTGGCTGCGGGAAGGGCCGGTGGCTTCGGACTCGTGATCGGCCTCGACCGTTCGCTCAACCCGGAGCCTCTCGCGGCCCATGCCGACCTCGTGGTGCCCGGACGCGGCCGACCTCGGCGTCGTGGACCTGGGCAACGGGGTCCACTCGGTGCAGCGTTTGGTCCCGGCGCGCTCGTTGGTGACCGACCTCCCGGACGCGCTGGTGGACCACGACCTGCGGCGCCGGACCGCGGGCCGACGCCTCGCGGTCTTCTGCGACTACGACGGGACGCTCACTCCGATCGTCGACCGGCCAGAGGACGCGAAGCTCTCCTCCTCCATGCTCTCGACCCTTGAGGCGCTCTCGGAGAGCACCCCGGTTGCGATCGTCAGTGGTCGCGACCTCGAAGACGTCGAGTCGATGGTCCGTAGCGACCGGTTCTGGTTCTCGGGCAGCCACGGCTTCGACGTGCGCACACCGCAGTGTGAACGCATCCAGATGGAACTAGGCGCAACGGCCCTTCCAGCCTTGGACCGTGCCGCTGAGGAGCTGCGGATGGAGATCGAGGACATCGAAGGCGCATGGCTGGAACGCAAGCAGTTCGCGATCGCGGTCCACTACCGAGCCACCCCCGAGCATCTCGTGGACGATCTGCAGCTCTTGGTCAGAGCCGAGGCCGACCGCCACGACCAGCTCCGGATGACCGGCGGCAAGAAGATCTTCGAGCTCCGGCCCGCAGCCGATTGGGACAAGGGCCGGGCGATCCTGTGGCTCATGGACGTCATGGGTCTGGATCCAGGCGAGGTCGTGCCTGTGTTCATAGGTGACGACGTGACCGACGAGGACGGGTTCGTGGCGTTGCGGGATCTCGGCATCGGGATCGTCGTCGCCGAGCCCGGCGGGTCGACCGACGACGCTCTCGCCGACGAACCGCGGACAAGTGCCGCCCTCGACAGGCTCGCGGATCCCGATGCCGTCGGCGGATTCCTGGATCGAGTAGCCAGGAACAACGAAAAATGATGAATGACGTTTGGGTTTCACGTACCATGACAGACGTCATAGGTGATGACGTGCCCACGGCTGGCCCCTGGGCGGATGGAGGGAACTGATGAAACCGACTTTCAAGAAGCGTTCGGCACTGCTGGTCGCGGCAGTCTCGGCACTTGCCCTGGTGGCCGCAGCATGCGTGCCTCCGAGCTCCAGCGACAAGTGGGAGTTCAAGGCCACCAACGTGACCATCAACGACGCCCAGGATGAGGTTCGCGTCTTCGGTGCATGCGTTGCGATTCCGAACTGCAACGACGAGCCGTATGTGATCAACATCGCCACGCGCGTGAAGATCGGAAAAGCCAACTCCGCCAGCGGCTTCGTGGTCTCCAGCCGTGACCACAACCCCGAGAACGTACCTGCGGGTGAGTCCCGCGTCCTGACGGGCGCCGCCGGCGCACCGGTGGTCTACCCGGGGGTGCAGCGTCTCGACATCGCCGATCTGTTGAACACCAACAACAAGCTCGAGGTGATGGTCGTCTACACCTGGGTGATGGAAGAGGACACCGTCCCCGTGAACACCGCCGCCAACGACGTCAAGGACGTCCTGGTGGACGCGCTCAACGAGACACTGGCCAAGGGTTCGGTGCCCAGCGATCCCAACCTGCTGCTGGACCTGATCCTCGACAACCTCGGCAACATGTTCACACTGCTGCTGTCGAACATCCCGTTGCTCGGCCTCGGTGACGACGTCGGTGGTGGCGCCATCAACGTGGGCATCGCCGCCAAGGGCGGGCTCGCCAACACCATCAACGCGACCATCGGCAGCGCGGACATCCCGGAGTTCGAGATCCCGGTGCTGGATCTCCCGCCGAGCATCAAGCACGTGAACATCTTCACAATGGGTGGGACCAAGACCTTCACAGGTCAGGCGTTCAACCAGTACCACGTGCTTGGGGTCAACGACGCAACCCACACCTACGACTTCCAGGCCAACCAGGGCTGACCGGCGTTTAGCTCCGACACCGCCCCGGGTCCACCCCGGGGCGGTGTGCGTAGCGCGGCACGACAACTCAGGCCTGACCAAGGCGCGGCGACCCGGGTTGCGCAGAGGGTGAAAATCACGCACGCTGAGTGGCGGGAGCGCGGTTTCCGCCGCGAAGCGCCATACCTACGACGCGGTGCACCGGAATCAACAGCGGGAAGTTGACGAGATGAGCGAAATACCACAAGGAGACGGATGGTGGCAGACCTCCGATGGGAAGTGGCACCCACCTGAATACGATCCGACCGCACCAGGCGCCGGATTGACCGAGCCAGGGACTGGTGTCGAGGAAGGAGCGGTTCCGCCGCTGTGGTCTCCCAGCACAGCTGCCGGGACGCAGCCGTCACCCGAACCCACGCCGGGGGAAGAACCCCCCCCCCCCGTGGGAAGAACCCCAACAACCGTGGGAAGAACCCCAACAACAGTGGGAAGAACTCCCAACAACAGTGGGGGAGAACCCCAACAACAGTGGGGTGACCAGCCAGGTGCACCTGTCCCGCCTCCGCAATCCAGCGCACCCAATGGCACTGCACCACCGCCGTTCTCGGATCCCGGGATCCAGGGAAACGCCACAACACACGAACCACAGCCGACGCGGTCGGCTACTCCGTTGTTCGGCGACCACGATCCCCAAGCAGTCGTCACCTCCGCCGCCGCAGTCGATGAATCCGGCTCATCCGGCGCAATGCGTCCGGGTGAGTTCGGCCTGCCGTCTGCACCTGAGCAGCCGTTCGAACCGAAGGTGGTGCGTCCCTCGGTCATCTTCCCCACGAGCGACGGACCGACCGGTGGCGGCAGATCAGGGCCTTCACCTGTTCTCATCTGGTCCGGCGTGGCCGCTGCGGTCCTGCTAGTGCTGGTTGCAGGCTGGTACTTCGTGCTGCGGGATGACGGCTCCGACGAACAGGCAGACGACCCGACCTCCTCCACACCAGCAACGGTAGAGGGGAGACCACCGTCTCAGAGCTACCGACCACAACCACCGGGGCGCCCGTCACGTCCGCTTCACTCCCACCGAAGCCCACCATTGCGCCAGGCGAACGCCTACCGGTACTCGAGTTCAAAGGCTCTGGCGATTCAACCGTCGCAATGAACCCGTCCGGTCCGCGTGTCGCGAACATCGAGTACACCGGCACCGGCCCGTTCAAGGTAACCGGCCTCGACATCAATGGTGGAGAGGTTGCCACATACGCCCAATCGGACGGACCTTACAGTGGTTCGGTAGCGGTTGACTTCCACGACGAACAGGATTCGCGGAGCCTGTCCATCGATGCCGACGGTCCATGGACGATCCGGATGGTACCCGTCGAATCCCTCACACCGCTACCTGGTGGGTTCACAGGTTCCGGCGACGACGTCGTGCTCTACACCGGAGGAATAGGCGAAGTTGCATTCAGCCACTCCGGTGCCGGACCTTTCGAAGTCAACTACTTCGAGATCACCACCCGCGAGATAGCCACGGCCGTCAAGGAAGCGGGACCCTTCCGTGGGAAGCGCCGTTCTGCGAGGTCCTGCCTTCGTATGGATCACAGCGGACGGTCATTGGTCCGTCACCCCCTGAGCAGGGTTGAGAGGCGTCGTCGGTTGAGAAGCGTCGTCGACTGAGAGCGGCTACGCTGGTTGTCGACTCCCGGCGCCGTGCTCTTCCGGGGTCGGAGGAGGCCACCATGCGCATCCACCTCGGAGTCGGTGACGAACCGACGACGCCCGGACCGGACGCTCATCCTGGGGGCTCTGGTGTTGCTGCTCTCCGGTGTGATCGCCGGCTGTTCGACCAACCCTCCACAGGCGATCCTGAACGTGCCCGGCAACTACGTCGCCAACCTGTGGGCCACGCCGTCATGGCAGAGCCCGACCCACGCGACGGTACTCATGTGCCTCGGCGAGGCATCGGCGGTCCACCTGGAGACCGGCGACGGCGGCGAAGGCTCGGTCGGCTCGATCAAGCTGCAGTGGGCGGGAACCACCTACTCCACTTCGAACCAAGGCGACCCCGTGACGCTACGACCCTGTGCTGCAACCCGGCTGCGGACTGCTCGTCTACGGAGTGGACTGCTGCCACATCGACAACTTCCTCGCGATCAAGGCCACCAAGGTCGACCCACCCGAGTGACCTGCGAACTGTCCGGTGCAGGGCGCGGTTTGCGCGGTTGAGACCAGGCAGTTCGCCTGTGGGCGCCCGTTTGGACCGCCATCGGAGAACAAGACGGCCCGAGCCAACCGGTGAAGGTTCAGATCATCCAGGTCTCTCACGACGTCACATCATGGGTCAGGCGGCATCTCTCGGCAGAGCCACCTAGTCGAACCACAGGAGTGACCTATCGGATCGTCGAGTTCAGGATTGCCCGCGCTTCGTTGCACGTATCCGTACCCGGCCTCGTCAGCGACGGCGAGAGCAGCCGCTATGAGTTCCGACGCACGCATGTGATCATCCGGACCGGCACGGTCCACCAGAGCCTCTGCGAGCGCTACATCGCTGCAGGACGTGAGGAAGCGGGCGCGGAGCCCGCGGTGGGTCATGCTCGCCTGCTGCAGGTGTTCAACAGCGAGATCCAGATCGCCGAGGGTGTGACGGGCCAACCCGGCGTAGTAGGAGATCGAACAGAAGACCGCGCCTGCGTTGAGGGCCATCTGATCGCACCAGCGCTCCAGGCGCGGCGCCAGCACCTCCGCGCTGCCCACATCGCCGATCGAATGGCTCGCCTCGGCCCAAAGGGCCTGCGCGAACAGCCAGAACTCCGGGTTCGTCTCGCCGAAGCCTCCCCCACGAGCTTCGGTCACGAGCGCCACCACCGCATCGGTGGATGCCTCCAGGGCACTCGCCCAAGCGAGCACCGACCTGAACACCGCCACTTGGGGATCTTCGGCGATGCTCTGCTCGATGATCGGGAGGAGGGACCGAGCGACCCCCTCATCCACGCGCTCAGGATCAGGCCGGCGCTGAGGACCATCCTCCCGATCCGCTCGTTGCCAACCGCGCTCGCAGCGTCGAAGTAGGCACCATACGTCTGTTCGACTGCATCCGGCTCCCCGTCGAGGACCGGGCCGAACAGCTCCGCGTACGCCCCGCTTGCCTTCCATCCGGGCCAATCCCCGAGGCGAACGAGCGCCGCTCTCACGCATCCGCGATGCCGTTCGTAGGCGTCGCGATCCCCCGAACGCAAGGCGGCCCTGCAGGCACCAGAGTGAGCTCGAACGACCAGATCTGGCTCCCCGAGCTCGTCGGCGAGCCTTGCGACCTCTTCGCTGAGGTGCCGGTGATCCGCCGCTCGACGATGGTCGTCGAGCGCAAGTCGCACTTCGTGCCGACGTCCACCAGGATCCGGGGGTCATGCAACGCTCTCGCGATCTCCACAGCCTCGAGGGCCAGTTCACGTCGATCGGTCGGACCATCCGCGTAGGTGAGCTCAGCGGCCAGGTAGGCAAGCAACCGGGCGCGTTCGCCGGTCGGTTCGGGGCCAACTGCATCGATCGCCACACGTAGGACTCCGATCAGGGCATCGTCGGTGTCGATGAACCTGGTGCGTGCTGCCGCTAGGGCCGCCATCACCACCAGGTCCCGATCATCGAGCCTCGATCGCGGCGCGCGCCGAACCCAACAAGAGCTCCTGAGCGCCACTGTCGCCCAGAGCACGACCGGCGATTCCACAGCAGATCCGCAGTTCGACACCGAGACGACCATCGCGCTCCTGATCATCGAGCAGGCCGAGCGCATCGCTGTACCATCGCCGCGCCTCGGTGGGTGCGGAGTCGCTGCAGTGCCAGATCACCTGCGGCCCGGGCCGAGCGAACGGCGCGTGTCGTGTCCTTCGGGCGGGTGGCCTGTGCCCAGTGGTACGCAAGCTCGCCGACACGACCCTCGCCGTGGATCGACTCGATCGCCTCTGCGATCTCGTGGTGCAGGTGCGCCCGGTGTCGGGCGGAGAGCTCGTCGTACAACGTCCGCTCGATGAGTGCATGCGCGAACTGGAACCGCTCGCCGACGTCGACCTCGTGGAGGAGGTCGGCTGCCGCGGCCTGCTCACACAGCTCTACGACGCGGGAGGCCTCGGCGGAGAGGACCATCGAGAGAACCGAGACCTCGAAGGTCCGACCGATCACCGCCGCAGTCGACAGGACGGCGTGTGCCTCCGATCCGAGCCACCGTGATCGCCGGGTGACGACCTCGCGAATGCTCACCGGAAGACCTGCCGAGAGAACATCGGTCATGGCCACCCACCTCCCTCCGGCCTGGTCGTCGTGACCGATGGCGCCGGTGTCACGGAGATGCCGGAGCAGTTCGCGCACGAAGAACGGGTTGCCATCCGTTTCAGCGATCAACGCATTGCGCAAGGCAACGCCGTCTGCGTCCATCTCGTGACCGGCAAGCGCTTCGAGAAGCCACAGCAACTCGTCGTCACCCAGGCCCTTGAGATCGACACGTGCCACACCGGGTTCCCGATGCAGCGACGCAAGCACGTCTCCGAACGGGCTGTCCACACCAACACCCGAGGCGCAGAAGGTCCCGATGACGAGCAACCGCTGCGCTTGCTCGGCACTCAACAGGTACTTCAGCAGTTGCACCGACTCGCTGTCGGCCCAGTGCAGGTCGTCCATCAGAAGAAGCGTCACCTGGCAGTCGGCCGCGCGCATGAGCAGGTCGGCCACCGAGCGGAAGAGCCGGTACCGGTCGAGCTCCGAGTCACCCATCGCGTACACCGTCTGGGAGCCGAGTCCTCGCTGCAGACCGGGTGCGAGCCTGCCGACATGGTCGCCGCACTCGGCGAGGTGCGCCGCACCACCGCCCCGGGAGGTGCTGGAACAGGTGTTCGATCACCTCCACCCAGGGCTTGTAGGGAGCCTGGACGTCGAGGTCACAGCGACCGTACGCTACGGCCGCTCCTCCAACCGATGCGGTACGGGCGAACGCGGCCGCCAACGTCGTCTTGCCGATACCCGACTCGCCCGAGAGCAGCACCGCCCGGCGATCCCCTGATTCCGCGGCCTTGAGGGCCTGATCGAGCACCTCACGTTCGCGTTGCCGGCCTGCGACGAGCCCCGAGCCGAACAGCTCAACCGTGCGCGGCAGCGGTATCGAAGGCATCACAACCCCGGGGTTGGTTCCCACCGCAACCTGTACACCGCCAAAGGGGTCGACAGCCCCTTCAACTCAAGATCGCCCAGCGGCTCCAGATCGAAGCTCCCGCGGGAGCTGACCAGCAGGCGAACCATCTCGCTGAGACGGATCTCACCGGGTCCCGCGCTCGCGCAAAGTCGCGACGCCTCCACAACCGGCACCCCGAAGTAGTCGCCGTCGTCCTCAGATGCCTCTCCGCTCGACACCCCGATCCGTATCCGAAGCGGCTCGGCCTCCAGCGGCCGACTGGCGACGCGCTGTTGGATCAGTACTGCGCTCTCCAGCGCCGTCACGGCGCCTGCGAAGACGACCATCAAGCCGTCACCGAGGTGCTTCACGATCCGTCCACCGTTCGACTCCGATCTCGCCGCGGAGCATCTCGTCGTGCTCCCGGCGCAACGCGTCGGCAGCGGCCTCACCGAGTCGGTACATGGTTGCGGTGGAATCGACCAGGTCGGTGAACATGACGCTGACCGTCTGGATTCCCATGCCGACCTCCAGTGGTGGAATCCACTTCGTGGGCCGCGGAGCTCGGGACTCTCGCCCGGTGTGATGCCCGTCCGGATCGGGCAGACACCGACGTCAGTCTCGCGCCATGTGAACTGGCCCGCCAGGGTGTGAGCCCGCTCGAGATCCGAATGGGCGTCGCAGCAAACTCGGGACGTCCGGGTTTTCGTGGGGCGGGTGGGGATCGAACCCACGACCGAGCGATTATGAGTCGCCTGCTCTGACCACTGAGCTACCGCCCCCAGCCGGACAATCGCCGCGTGCCTGAACCAAGACCGCGGTCCGGACCCAGCGCACCGGTCCTGTCGGGGGAGTCGATCGTAGGACATCCAGGAAGCTGCAACCGACCTTCGGCACCGTCGGTGCAGGTGCAGGCGTCCCCGAGCCCGCGGCATGGTACCTCGTGCTCACTCCCGACACGGCGTCGGGTATGGTCGCCTGCACTGCAACCACTCGGTCCGACACTCGGACCGGCAAGGGGGAACCAATGGCATCCATCGACGGCGGCGAAGTACTGGCGCGGGCTCTGCAGAACGAGGGCATGGACACGGTGTTCTCCATCTCCGACATCGCGTCGAGCCCATTGCTGCGGAGCATCGAATCACTGGGGTTCACCCATGTGGGACCACGCCACGAGAGCGCCGCTGTACACATGGCGGATGGTTGGGCCCGCAGCAGCGGAACCATGGCCGTGGTCGTCGGGGCCGCTGGACCGGGTGTGGCCAATCTCGTCCCAGGGGTCATGTGCGCGTGGATGGAGGGGGTGCCGGTGCTGGTCATCGGCACCCAACGTGTCCGACGTTCGATCCGAGCGCTGAGGCGAGGGAGGTTCCAGTTCGGCCCCCAGATCGAGGTGATGGCACCGGTCACGAAGTTCGCGGCGCGTGTCGAGGCGCCCGACAGGATCCCCGAGTTCGTCGCCGAGGCCGCCCGCGCCGCGCTCAGCGGACGACAAGGACCGGTGTTCCTGGAGATCCCGACCGACGTGCTCACCGAGAATACCGACGAGTCGGCTGTCGTGCTGCGCCCGGTCGGCCAGCACCGCTTCACACCCGGTGCCCCCGACCCGGATTCGCTGCAGAGGGCCGCCGATCTCCTCCATGCTGCCGAATTCCCCTTGATCCTGGCGGGCCATGGGTGCACCGTTGCGGAGCCGGCGAAGAGCTGCGAGCATTCGCCGAACAGACCGGTGCCCTCGTCATGACCACAGCCGGTGCCCGGGGAGCGTTCCCCCGAGGACCACCCACAGTCGGTGGGCATGGCGTTCCCTTGGGGGACTCCGGCGCACCTCGACTCCGACTGATACTCGCGGTCGGCACCCAGCTCGGTGAGACCGTCACCTACCTGTCGCCGCCCGGCTGGGCCGGCTCCGACTCCCAGAAGCTGATCCACCTGGAGGTGGATCCCGAGACGGTCGGAGTGAACCGCGCCACCGATGTCGCACTCGTCGGTGATGCCGCCAAGGGCCTCGCTGCCCTCACATCGTTGTTGGCCGAACGTGGCGCTCCCCGTTCACCCAGTGAACCCGCGGCGACCTACGCGGCTGAGTTCCAGGACTTCCGAGGGCGCTCCTCGACACCTACGCGGACATCGACGGGTCGCCGGTGCACCCCGGCCGACTCGCGGTCGAGGTCGCCAAGTGGCTACCCGAGGACGCGATAGTGGCGATCGACGGTGGCGACACGGGGCTGTGGGCGCACCTCGCCTTCACGCACCGAAGGCCACGGTCGCTGTTGTGGACCGGCCACTACGGTCACCTGGGCACGGGTCTGCCCTACGCGATCGGCGCCAAGCTGGCCAACCCGGATCGACCCACGGTGCTGTTCACCGGGGATGGCGCCTTCGGATTCAACCTCCAGGAGCTGGAGACCGCCGCCCGGGTCGGCGCGAACGTCGTGGTGGTGATCAACTGCGACCACGCCTGGGGAATGGAGGCCCGTCACATGCGCAAGAACGTGGGCACGACCATCGGCGTTCCGCTGTCGGAGGTCCGCTACGACCAGGTGGCCGAGGCCCTGGGCTGCCACGCAGAACTGGTCGACCACAGCGATGCTCTGCCCGGTGCCCTGCAACGGGCGATGGACTCAGGACGCCCGGCCGTGGTGCAGGTACTGGTCGATCCGCGGAGAACGAGAACCCACCCGGCCTGGACGACTTCTCTGCCATGTACGGCGCCGAGAACACCTGAGCCACGAGTGGCACGGAATCGTGGTGTGGCCGTCGTCACCGGCGGTGCAGGCGGGCTCGGCAGGGCTCTCACCTCCGCGCTCGATCGCGTGGGGTACGAGGCAGTACCCGCAGACTTGAACGGCACGGCCACGGGCCTCGACGTCACCGATGCGGCCGCCTGCCGGGCTCTTGCCGAGGAACTCCAACCGACACTGTGGATCAACAACGCGGGGCTGTCGGGCGCCGGCGCCCTCATGGAGCGATCCGATGCCTCGGTGGAGGCGATGATCGGGGTCAACTTCCTCGGGGTCGTCCACGGCACCCGCGCTGCGCTGTCGACGATGCTGCCGGCGGGCCGTGGCCGCATCATCAACATCGCGTCGCTGGCCGGTTGGGGGCCGGTACCCAACATCGCGATCTACTCCGGCACGAAGAACGCCGTGCGAGCCTTCAGCATCGCCGCCGATGCCGAGATCGGCTCACGGCACCTGAGGGTCCAGTGCCTGTTGCCCGACGGGATCGCAACCCCGATGGTCGACATCACAGATGCACGTCACCTGATGTCGTTCACCGGGAAGCGCCTGCTGGACCCCGAAGAGGTGGCCGACGCCGCGCTGGCGCTGTTGGCAGGTCGACGAGCAGTGGCGTCGGTGCCCCCACAGCCGCGGGGCGGTGGTACGCACCCTCGCTCTGTTCCCATCGGCTGCCCGGCCGCTGAAGGGGCGGATCGAGCGCAGGGCCAGAGCAAACCAGCACCGGACCATGACGGCCGCGGACTCCCGCTACGGCATCCGGATCGGAGGGGACGACCATGACTGATCATCCGAAGGCACTCGTCACCGGTGCAGCCGGGTTCATGGGCACCGCACTGAGCGACCGGCTGCGATCCATGGGCTACGACGTAACCGGGATCGATGTGGTGGCAGCGGGTGACGAAGGCGTCACCCGGGCCGACATCTCCGCGCCGGGATCCTGGCAGGAACTCGCCGCGGGTTGCGACCTGGTGTTCCACACCGCGGCGGTCGTGTCCAACACCTCGCCGTTGGAGTCGGCGTGGAAGGTCAACGTCCGTGGCACCCGCAACGTCGTGGAAGCATGCCGTGATGGCGGCGTGCGCCGGCTCCTTCACGTGTCATCCGCAGCGGTGTACTCGCACGACCGCCCACCGGTGGTCACCGGGATCCTCCCCGTCCGACCCTCCGGTCGGGTGTACGGAGACACCAAGATCGCAGCCGAACAGGTCGTCTGGCAGGCCCACGCCGCCGGCGAGGTGACAGCCACCGTGGTGCGTCCCGGTGACATCTACGGGCCCGGTTCACGTCCGTGGACGATCCTGCCGGTCCAGATGCTGGCCGCCGGGCAGGTCATCCTCCCCGCCCGCGGGCACGGCCTTCTGAACCCCTGTACGTCACCGACCTGGTCGAAGGGGTGCTGGCCGCGGCGACGAACCCCGCCGGAGCAGGCCGGGTGTTCAACTGAGCGGCCCCGATGCGGTGGGAGACCCGCGACTTCTTCAGCCACTACTGCAAGATGCTGGGCATCAAGGGACCGAGGGTGGCTCCGACCGTCCTCGCAGTGGCGGTGGCAACGGTCGTCGGCGGTGTGCTGCGCGCCATGGGCCGCCCGAGTGAGGCGAGCGCCGGGACCATGGCCATGCTCGCGACCGACGCCCGTGTCTCCAACGAGTTGGCCCGCGACGTCCTCGGTTGGGAGCCGCAGGTGGACCTCGACGCGGGCATGGCGATGACCGAGTCGTGGCTGCGCGCCGAAGGCCTGATCTGACCCGCACGAACTGTCCGGGCTCAACCGCGGAGACCGAGCGTGACGCCGGACAGTTCGCCGGGAGGTGGCTCCGGGGGTGGGGCTCGAACCCACGACCTGCGGATTAACAGTCCGATGCTCTGCCAACTGAGCTACCCCGGAAGGAATCCACGAATGTAGCAGCGACACAGGTGGCCGACGAACCGCGATCCTCCGCGTCGCAGGTCCTCACAGGACCGACCATGCGGCCCACGAGATGCTCAATCCGCGCTCAGGTAGTCCTCGAGCCGCTGGCGCCTTTGAGGATGGCGCAGCTTGGCGAGGGTCTTCGACTCGATCTGACGGATCCGCTCCCGCGTCACCCCGAAGCGCTGGCCCACCTCCTCGAGTGTGTGCGGTTGCCCACCGTCCAGACCGAAGCGCATCCGCACCACCTCCTTCTCGCGCTCGGAGAGCTCGGACAACGACTCCGGTGATCTGCTCGGAAAGCGAACGTGCCGTAGCCACGTCTGCGGGCATGGCCACCTGCTGGTCCTCGATGAAGTCACCCAGGAAGCTGTCCTCGTCGTCGCCGACGGGCGAATCCAGCGAAAGCGGGTCTGACCCAGTCGGAGTATCTCGCGGATCTTGCGGGGTGGCAGCTCCGCCTTCGCGGGCCAGTTCGTCGATGGTCGGTTCCCGTTCCATCTCCTGGGCCATCTGGCGCTGCATCCGCTGCACCTTGTTCATCGACTCCACCATGTGAACAGGGATCCGGATCGTTCGTGACTGATCCGCGATCGCGCGGGTGATCGCCTGACGGATCCACCAGGTGGCGTAGGTGGAGAACTTGAAGCCCTTGGTGTAGTCGAACTTCTCCACCGCTCGCATGAGGCCCAGGTTCCCCTCCTGGACGAGATCCAGCATCGGCAACCCGCGACCCAGGTAGCGCTTGGCTATCGAGACGACCAGGCGAAGGTTCGCCTGGGTGAGCTCGCTCTTGGCTGCCTCACCGTCGCGTACCTGCCGCCGGAGCATCGCCTTCTCAGCGGGACCGAGCTGAAGGATCTCGCCGGAGGCGTTCAGGTCGGCGACACGCTCCTCGGCGTGCACACCCGCTTCGATGCGTCGCGCCAGCGATACCTCCTGTTCGGCATTCAACAGCGAAACCTGGCCGATCTCGCGGAGGTACATCTTGACCGGATCCGACGGTGGCGGTCCGCCGGTCCTGGCAGGACCTTCCTTCAGGCGGGCGAGCCGGTCGCCACGCCGCCGTACCTCGTTGGGGTCGATCACCGGAGCATCGCGTTCAACGGCCATCTCGGTCACCTCCACCTCAAGGGTAACCCCGCGCCGTCCCCAGAATTCCCTGGTCTCCTCGAGCACCTCGTCGGTCATCTCACGACCCAGAGCGCTCAGCGCATCATCGAGGGAGATCACGCCGGATGCCTTCTCGGCTCGGTCCTGAAGCGCCGTCACCTCTCCGTCGGGAACCTGGTCCCACATCGCCACTCGCTGCTCCCTTTCAGGCACTTCCACGTCAGTCCCCGAGGTCCCCCTCGGACCGTCTTAGCTTCAACCAATCTAGCAACTCCCCCACCGTTTCCGACTGGAGATGTGGCCGCCGCAGCTCCTCGAGGGTGACCTTCAGATACGAGATCGCCTGGGAGTACTGCAGCGGGTCCTCCGAAGCACGAGCCTCTCGCTCCAGTTCGATCATCTCGACGCGCGCCACCTCGGTGGCCAGCCGACCCAGGACATCGGTGGGTTCCACCAGCAGTTCCTCGACCGACAGCCTGGTGAGCTCCTCGGACAGCTCCGGAGGGGCGGCTGCCACCGCTGCGGCAAGGGATTCATGCGACATCAGCACCTCCAGGGCCGCCCTGGCCGTCTGGTGGTCGAACAACTCGACCACCAGAGCGGCTCTTGCGATGTCGGGGCGGTGCACTGCGAGGCGTATCGCCTCGCGTTCAGCGCCCTGGGGGATCGGCGGGAGTCCGATCGACCCGCCTGGGGCATCCCGTGGATCCTCCCGAGGCACACCGGCGCGCTCGCCCGGTGTCGTCTCGGGGGGTCGGCGACGGATCTCCGTCAGCCTCTCGCGCAGACGCGCGACATCGATGCGCGTGGAGTCCGCCAGCGACATCAGGTACTGGTCGACCACCAGCGCATCGTGATGGGGGCGATCACCCCAAGGGCGGCATCCGCGGCCCGTGCACGACCTTCGGGCGTTCCGAGGTCGCCTGCCGTGAGTGCACGCTGCACGCGGAACTCCACGAAGGGCCGTGCACCCACCACCGCCGCCGCAAGCGCCTCAGGATCCTCGCGGGCCAGTTCATCGGGGTCGGCGCCCCCCGGAAGCTCGACGACCGAGAAGTCCACGTCGTGGGCCTTCTCCCAGGCGTACACCCGCTCTGCGGCGGAGCGACCCGCCTCGTCCGCGTCGTATGCAAGCAGGATCCGCCGGGTGAACCTCGACAGCAGTTGTACGTGGTCCTCGGTGGCGCGGTCCCGCAGGTGGCGACGCGCGGTGGATCCCGGCGCGGTCGAAACCCACCACATCGGTGTAGCCCTCGCAGACGATCACCTCGTTGGCGTTGACGACGTCGGCCTTCGCCCGGTCCAGTCCGTACAGCGCCCGGGACTTGTGATACAGCACGTTGTCCCGCGAATTCTGGTACTTGGGCCCCTCGGCGTCAGGCAGCTTGCGACCACCGAAGCCGATCGGGTGCCCCTGTTCGTCGAAGATCGGGAACAGCTACGCGCATCCGGAAGAAGTCCTGGAGGCGATTGCGCCGGTTCAGCATCCCCAGCCCGGTGTCCTCCAGGTCACGTTGGGACAGCTTGAGGGCTCGGGTCAGTTGATCCCAACCATCGGGAGCCCAGCCGATCCGGTAGGTGGCGACCTCGTCGCTGTCGAAACCGCGCGATCGCAGGTACCCACGTGCGGGCGCCGCGTCGGGAGCGGTCCGCAGCCGCTCGTGGTACCAGTCCACCGCTCGTTGCGATGACATCATGCAGGTGGAAGCGGCGCTTGCGCTCCTCGCCACCACCGGCCTCGGTGTAGCGCAGCGTGACGTTCGCCCGCGCCGCGAGGTTCTCCACCGCGTCCACGAAGTCGAGGTGCTCGATCTCACGGATGAACGTGATGGCGTCACCGGAGGCCTTGCATCCGAAGCAGTGGTACAGGCCCTCGGCGGCGTTGACCGAGAACGACGGCGACTTCTCCGCATGGAACGGGCACAGACCCACCCATCGCTGACCCACCCGCCGCAGTTGGGAGTACTGGGAGACCAGCGCCACCATGTCGGTGCTCTCACGCACCCGGGCCACGTCCTCATCGACGATGCCCATGGCTCACCTCCCCCGACCGTCCCCGAGCCGGCTTGCGTCGCCTCGGTCCCAACGAGCCCGCGGTGTTCGTCCAACCCCGTCAGCCGAGCCTGTTCGCCAGGTGGTCCACCAGCCCCGTCATCGGCACCCGGTCCTGCTCCATCGTGTCACGGTCACGCACCGTCACAGCATGGTCCTCGATCGACTCGAAGTCGAAGGTGACGCACAGCGGCGTCCCGAGCTCGTCCTGGCGCCGGTAACGACGCCCGATCGATTGGGTCTCGTCGTAGTCACACATCAGGTGCTTGCGCAGCTCCGCCCGCCAACTCGCTCGCGGGAGCGGACAACTCGGGCTTCTTCGACAGCGGCAGCACTGCGACCTTGTAAGGCGCGATGCTCGGGTGGAACCGAAGCACCACGCGCTGCTCGCCACGGACCTCCTCTTCGTCGTATGCGGCCATCAGGAACGCCATGGCGGTCCGGGTGGCGCCCGCAGCCGGTTCGATCACATGGGGGACCCAGCGTTCGTCGGTTGCCTGGTCGTACCACTCGAGGCGTTCGCCGGAGTGCTCGCCATGTTGGCGCAGGTCGTAGTCGCCCCGGTTCGCGATGCCCTCGAGCTCGTCCCAACCCCAGGGAACAGGTACTCCACATCCGCGGTGCCCGACGAGTAGTGCGACAGCTCGTCGTCGTCGTGTTGGCGCAGCCGCAGCTTCTCCGGCGGCATCCCGTGCTCCAGATACCACTGGTAGCGCTCGTTGCACCAGTACTCGTAGTGCTTCTGAGCTTCGTCGGGATGGCAGAAGTACTCCATCTCCATCTGCTCGAACTCGCGGGTGCGGAACACGAACTGGCCGGGTGTTATCTCGTTGCGGAACGACTTGCCGATCTGGGCGATCCCGAAGGGCGGTCGGACCCGGGTGGTGTCGATCACGTTCTTGAAGTTGATGAACATCCCCTGCGCCGTCTCGGGACGCAGGAACGCCTTTGCAGAGGCATCGGCAACCGGTCCCGCCTGTGTCTCGAACATCAGGTTGAACTGACGTGGCTCGGTGAAGGTTCCCCGCTTTTCACAGCTCGGGCACTGTTCGGGGTCCTCCAGCTTGTCGAGACGGAACCGGTTCTTGCAGTTGGTGCAGTCCACCAGCGGGTCGGTGAAGTTCGCCAGGTGTCCCGACGCCTCCCCAGACCGCCGGCGGAGAGAGGATGGACGCGTCCAGGCCGACCACGTCGCTGCGTTCCTGCACCATCGAGCGCCACCAGGCATCCTTCACGTTGCGCAGCAGCAGGACCCCCAGCGGACCGTAGTCGTAGGTGGAGCGGAAACCGCCGTAGATCTCGGCGGAGGGATACACGAATCCACGCCGCTTGGTGAGGTTCACGATCTTTTCGAACAGCTCTGGAGCCGATGATGCGGACATGGCCGCTCAGGCTACAAGGCCCTCTGGATGGCGCCGGAACGCCCAACCCACCCAGCCCACCCAGCATGTGGTCGAAATCCACCGTGGAGAGCGGTATCGCAGATAGCGTCGAGGCCGTTGAGCGATCCCGACCTGCCTCCTCCCCCGCCAGGGGTTCCACCCACCCCGGGACCACCCCTGGTGCGCCCTCACCGCCGCCGGCCGGTTCCGGAGGTTACGGCGGTCCATCGACTCCACCCCCACCCGGCCAACCCCCTCCACCAGGCCAATGGGGACAACCGTGGGACCAACCCCCGCCCAGCCTTATGTCCCAGGCATTCCACCCGGCGGATCGGCCCGATACGGGCCACCTCCCGCCGATCCGGGCAAGAGGCTCATCGCCCGCATCATCGACTTCGTGATCCTCGTCGTAGCGGCGGTTGCGGTGTGGGTGGTGTTCGCTCTGATGGCCGTCGCCGATGCCACATCACCCACGTCGGTCGACGAGCTCAACTTCACCACCAACGTCGCGAGCCTCGTGGTCAACCTCGCGATCTTCATCCTCTACTGGCTGTACGAGTCCCTCATGGCGGCCACCCGGGGTCAGACGATCGGCAAGATGATCATGGGGCTGCGCATCACCGACAGCACGGGAGAGAAGCTCAGCATGGGTGCAGCCATGAAGCGCAGCCTCGTCTGGCTGGTTCCGCTCGTTCCCTGCTGTGTCGGCACCATCGGATTCCTGGTCATCGAGATCTGGGGGATCGTCAACATGTTCAACCGCCCGGACCGGCGCACGCTGATGGACCAGTTCGCGGACTCAACAGTCACATTCGCCTAGACGCTGCCGACAGGGATTCCGGCACGACACAGCCAATCCGCCAAGAAGAATCCACCATTCGGAGGATCCATGAGTGACCCAAACCTGCCACCACCACCCGGAGGTGGAACACCTCCACCCCCGGGGCACAACCGCCCAGTGCGCCACCCCGGGTCCTCCCGGCGGCATGCCACCCGCTCCAGGTGGGGGTGGCGGGGGTTACGCCCCTCCTCCCGCACAACCCTACGGGGGTGGCTACGGAGGCGGCCAGCAACTCGAGGTCGGAGCGGCCATCTCCTATGGCTGGCAGAAGTTCCAGGAGCACTGGCAACAGTTCGTGCTGCTGATGTTGGGCGTTTTCGTCGCGATCATCGTGGCCTATCTCGTGGCATTCCTCGTGCTGGTTCCCACCTTGTCGGGCGACAGCTTCATCCTCTCCCTGATCGGCGGCTCCTTGGCCTTCGCGTTGGTGTTCGTGGTGGGACTGGCCGCACAGGCAGGGATCTACCGTGCCGGGTTGGCGGTGACCCGCGGTGAGGGCACCGACGTTCGCCATGTTCACCGAATCCACCAACATCGGGCCGTTCCTGTTGACGATCCTGTTGGTGGGCATCGGAACCGGCATCCTCTCGATCTTCTGCTACATCCCCGGAATCATCTTCGCCTTCTTCACCGTGTTCGCTCCGCTTCGGGCGCTCGAACGGGGAGAGGGAGCCGTCGATGCGATCAAGGGCAGCTTCGATATGGTCATGTCCAACGTCGGACAGGTCCTGCTCGTGGTGCTCGTCAGCTACCTCGTGTACTACGTGGGGGCGTTGGCGTGTGGCGTCGGCCTTCTCGTGACTGCGCCGATTGCTCTCATCGCCATCTGCTGGTCCTACCGGGTGATCAACGGCGAACCGGTCGCTCCCTGATCTGGAGGCATCCCCACGGACGTGTGAGGTATCCCCACGGGACGTCCTGGGTGGTGCGTGGCGCTGTGCGCCACGCACACCACAAACAGAACGGAACAACAGAACGGAACCAGACAGGCGGGACCTTGCACCCCGGTCACCTTGCAGTTGACCGCCCTAGCCGTCGTGCAGCACCCTGATGGCACGCAGGCGACGTTCGATGTGGCGCTCCAGCAGCGCCGAGGCGAACGCCTCCAGGTCGTGGACCACTGGGCCGTCGGGCAGGTCGAGCACCGCTTTGAGGCCGCCACCCAGCACCGCGCGGCAAAGCGTGAGCGTCTCATCGGTGACGACCCGGCCCCCACCGCACGAGCGCACCGTAGAGCCCTGTATCCGGTGCCCACATGAGCCTCTCGGGCGACTCACCTCAGACGCTGCACGCATCCAGTCCCGGTGCCACGCCTTCGGCCGTGAGCAGCTTGAGGTAGAAACCTGCCACCACCGCAGGTGGGTTGGCGTCCTCCACCGAGGAGAGCCCTCCCACGAGCATGTCGTGGAGGCGGGCGTTGGGCTCACGCTCCTGGGCCACCTGCTCGACCGCCTCCAGGAGCGCCGCCGCGTGCCCGAGGCGCGACAGGTCGTTGCGGGTTCGCGGATGCGCCCTCTGAGGTCTCCGCCTGGGACACGCCGTCGAGCTCACCGCTCCCTTCGTACAGTTGCACCTGCACCACCGAGCCCGGTTCCATGCGCGACCCGAACCTGCTCCCGGTACGCCGCACGCCCTTGGCCACGGCGCGGACCTTGCCGTGCGCTCGCGCCATCAGCACGACGATCCGATCGGCCTCTCCCAGCTTGTAGGTGCGCAGCACCACTGCGGAGTCCCGGTACAGGGCCACCTCAGATCCCCACGGCCATCAGGTATCCACGGCCATCAGGTGCCCGGCGCCTCGATGCCACCGAAACGCCGTTCACGCTGCTGGTACTCGGCTATCGCGTCGTAGAGGTGCTCCCGACGGAAGTCCGGCCACAGCACATCGGTGAACACCAGCTCGGAGTAGGCGAGCTGCCAGAGCAGGTAGTTCGAGATCCTGTACTCACCCGAGGTGCGCACCATCAGCTCGGGATCCGGCATCGACGGGTCGTAGAGGTGCCGGCGGATCGCCTTCTCGGTCACCTTGCCCGGTCCCACCCCTTCGGCAAGCAACGCGTTGACGGCATCCACGAGCTCGGCGCGCCCGCCGTAGTTGAACGCGAGCGACAGAGTCATCTCCCGGTTGTGCCGCGTCATCTCCTCGGTGTCGGTGATGTGACGCAACACGCGCTTTGGGACGCGCCAGTCCCGACGACCGATGAACTGCACCTTCACACCCGCGGCGTGGAGCTCGTCGCGTCTGGTCAACAGGAGGCGTTCGTTGAACCGCATGAGGAACCGCACCTCGTCAACGGGTCGCTTCCAGTTCTCCGTCGAGAAGGCATACACGGTGATCCAGCGGATCCCGGCATCGAGGGCTCCCCATACCGTGTCGAGAAGCGCTTCCTCGCCTGCCGCATGGCCGTCGGTGCGGGGGAAGGCCGCGTCGCTGGGCCCAACGCCCGTTGCCGTCCATCACCAGCGCCACGTGAGTGGGTATCCGCTTGGGGTCGAGCCGATCCAGATCCACTTCGTGAACCTACCCGAGTTGCGGGTGACCCAAGACGACCCAGGGCCCCCGGACCCGCGCCGATCTCAGTAGCCGAGCCGGTCGAGCGAACGCGGGTTGCGCTGCCAGTCCTTGTCGACCGATACGTGCAACTCGAGAAAGGCCCCCGCCGGGAGCTGGCGGCGAACCCGAGTACCCACCTCCTTGAGGACCGCTCCCTTGGCGCCGATCACCATCGGCTTCTGCGACTCACGCTCCACGGTGATCTCCACGCGAATACGGGGCCATTCCCATTCGGTGACCCTGGTGGCGATCGAGTGCGGGAGCTCGTCCCGGGCGACCGCCAACAACTGCTCACGCACCAACTCGGCCACCCTGAACTCCGCGCTCTGGTCGCTGACGATTCCCTCCGGATACCACCGGGGACCCTCCGGAAGCCGATCGAGCAGGTACTCGACCAGAGCGTCGACACCGTCGCCGGTGCGAGCCGAGATCGGGAAGTACTCCGCGAAATCGATACCCGAGGCAACCGTCAGCTGCTCAGCCACCCTCTGTGCGCCTGCCCGGTCGCACTTGTTGAGCACCAGCACCGACCCCTTGCCCACCAGCTCGGCCAGGAACCGGTCCCCGGGGCCGATCCCCTTGGCGGCGTCGACCAGCAGGCACACGACGTCCACCCCGCCGAGCACCTGTGAGGCGGTGTCGTTGAGGCGCTCCCCATCGCGGTGCGCGGCTTGTGGATGCCAGGAGTGTCGACGAACACGATCTGCGCATCGGGACGGTTCAACACGCCGCGTATCTGGTGTCGGGTCGTCTGCGGACGGGGCGAGGTGATGGAGACCTTCTCGCCCAGGATGCGGTTCAACAGGGTGGACTTGCCCACGTTCGGGCGCCCCACCAGAGCGACGAAACCCGAGCGGTGGCCCGCAGGGCCATCCATGTCGTCACCGTGGGCGAGCCCCGCGCCCGCCATCAGCTCCTCGAGGCGCTCGGCGGGATCTGCTGCGTCGGGGTTCGCTCCGGGGAACTCGGTGTTCACGACGCCGTGCGTCCGGACTCGTCGGGAGCGCTGCGGTCCACCCCCGAGCGCGTCGAACCCTCGGGCAACCGCATCCTCACGCTCACGATCCGCCGGCCATCCACCCGTTGCACCCGCATGTGCACCCCCTCGACCTCCACGCAATCCCCCGGACCGGGCACCCGACCGAGGGTGGCGAACACCAGGCCACCCAGCGAATCCCAACCTTCCTCGGGAAGCCGTAGATCCAACTCCTCGTTGAGATGACCGACGTTCACGCTCGCGTCCACCAACACCTGGCCGCCGGGGAGGCGTTGGATCGGATCCACCTCGCTGTCGAACTCGTCGTGGATCTCCCCCACCAGCTCCTCGAGCAGGTCCTCCAGGGTCACCAAGCCGGCGGTGCCTCCATACTCGTCGACCACGATCGCGATGTGGACCGAGCGAGCCTGCATCTCGGCCAGGAGCTCCGCGACGCGCTTGGTCTCGGGCACGAAGTACGCGCCGTGCATCACATGCTCGACGCACCGGGACCCCCGCCTTCGCGCTCGGCACGCACTGCGTCCTTCACGTTCACCACGCCCACCACGTCATCGGCGTTGTCGCCGAGGACGGGAAGGCGCGCCAGCCCACGCTCTATCGACAACTCGACAGTCTCCGAGACACTCATCTCGCGGTCGACCGCCACCATGTCGGGTCTCGGGACCATGACCTCACGCGCGACGGTGTCACCGAAATCGATTATCGACTCGATGAGCTCGCGCTCGGATTTCTCGATCACCGCCGCCTCCGCCGCCTCCACGGCAAGGGCGAGGATCTCCTCCTCGGTGACGAACGGCCCCTTCTTGAGGCCCTTGCCCGGAAGGATCACGTTCGCGACGCCGATCAGGAGCCGTGCAGGCCACCTCACGACGAGGCCCGGGATCCACTCCACCAGGCCCGCTGTCATGAGCGCCGCGCGGTCGGTGTGCTGCAGCGCCCAGGTCTTCGGTGCGGCCTCGGCGATCGTGAAGAGCACCATCACGTTCAGCACCACACCTATCGCTACGCCCAGCGAGCCGAACAGGCGGCCTGCGAGGACACCCACCAGAGCGGACTGCACCACCTGCACGACGTTCACCGACAGGTACACAGCATTCAGGTCGCGCTCCAGGTTGTCGACGATCCGCACGAGCCGCTCGGCACCTCGGCGTTGCTGTTCCTGGAGTGCCGCCGCCCGGGCACGGCTCATCCGCGTGATCGAGGTCTCGGCCACCGCCAGCACGGCGGCGACGAGGATCAGAACCAACGTCACCACCAGCAGCCAGAGATCGGTGCTGTTCAACTGAGGCTCCATGGATCGCCACTCGGTGCCACGCCCAGCGAAGCCATGAGATCGCGCTCACGCCGCCACATGTCACGTCGCTGGTCGGGTGTCGCATGGTCCCAACCACACAGGTGCAGCCCGCCATGAACCACCAACAGCCGGCACTCGTCCACGACGGTTCCCGCATGAGATGCCGCGTTGCGCATCGCCATCTCGGTGCACAACACCACATCTCCGACGAGGTGAGGTACCACAGCACCTCCTTCGGGGTTGTCCGCCTCGGAGCCGACAACAGTGGCGGCACCGACAACACCGACAACACCGGCAGCACCGGCAGCACCGGCAGCACCGGCAGCACCGGCAGCAGGGTCAGCATCGGCGTCGTCGACAGGTCCGCCATCGACCGGGAAGCTCAACACGTCCGTGGGTCCGTGCAAACCCATGGCGCTCAGGTTCAGATCCGACATCTCCTCGATGCTCACGAGATGCAACCCCGCCTCTGCCCCACGCGGCACACCTTCGGCCGCCAGCACTGCGGCGAGCAGCTCACCCAGCGACTCCGGATCAGGACCCTCGATGGCCGCGCGGTCGTCCACGAGCACGCTGGGAACGTCCGGTTGTGGACCGTGGACCGGTTCGTTCACCGACGGGCCTCGGGTGCACCCTCCGGGAGCTCGGCTCTCGCATACGCGTCGACGATGTCCTGCACGATGCGATGACGCACCACGTCGCGTGCGCTCAGGTGCACGAACCCCACGCCATCGATGCCGGCCAGCACCGCCTCCAGGCGGTCCAGTCCGGACCTTCCGCCCGGAACGTCGACCTGTGTGGTGTCACCGGTGACCACCGCCTTGGATCCGAAGCCGATGCGTGTCAGGAACATCTTCATCTGCTCGGGCGTGGTGTTCTGGGCCTCGTCGAGGATGATGAAGCTCGAGTTCAACGTGCGGCCGCGCATGAACGCCAGTGGGGCAACCTCCACCGAGCCGCGGTCGAGGTGGCGCTGGGCGCCTTCAGGGCCCACCATGTCGTGGAGCGCGTCGTACAGCGGTCGGAGGTAGGGATCCACCTTGGCCATCAGGTCACCGGGAAGGTAGCCGAGGCGTTCCCCCGCCTCCACCGCCGGTCGTGTCAGAACGATGCGCTCCACGTCCTTGGCCTGAAGGGCCTGCACCGCCATCGCCACCGCAAGCCACGACTTGCCGGTGCCGGCAGGCCCGATGCCGAAGGTGACCGTGTGGTTCGCGATGGCGTCGATGTAGCGCTTCTGGCCTGCGGTCTTGGCACGCACCCGGGACCCTCGGGAGGTCCGCATCACCTCGGTGGTGAGCACCTCGGAGGGGCGTTCGTCGGAGCGGACCATGTCGATGGTCCGCTCTAGGACCGGCGCGCTGAGCCCGTAGCCGGACTCCAGCAGGCTGACCAGCTCTGCGAACAGCCGTGCCACGGTCGTGGCCTCCGCGCCCAGGAGCGCCACCTCCGTACCGCGCACAGTGATGTCGGTGGCAGGGAAGGCCTCTTCGATGACCTTCAGGTGCTCGTCGGCCGTGCCCAACAGATCCGTCATCAGGTGGTTGCCCGGAACCTGTACACGGGCTGCGAGGTCAGTCATCTCGCCGCGCATTCTACCCGTCCCGCTGCCTCTGGGCGCTGCGGGCACAACCCGGAGCGTGTCACGACAGGCACAGGCGCTCGCGCCGTTGGCGGTCAGTCCCCGCCGATGGTCTCGCTGGGTGACTGCTCAGTCGTGTCGCGTAGATCGTGTGCGGGCTGCGGCGTCGTCAGGTCGAGCGTGCCAGGTGCGATCCGGCATCGTTCGATGAAGTCGTCGACCTCGTGCTCCTTCAGGCGGATCACCCGCCCGAAGCGGTACGCGGGCACCTGACCTTCGTCGATGAACCGGTAGAGCGTGCGGGGAGTCACCCCCAGACGCTCGGCCGCCTTCGCAGTGTTGAGCCATGTGACCTCGGTGGAACTCACGATGGTGACACTAGCGAACCCCACCACCTACTACAGGGATGCTCATGGCTCGCGGGTGTCACGGCCACCCGGCGGCCCATCTCCTCGATGACTTCGGTGGAACCACCTGTCACTTGACACTGTTTCATGTATCGGGCATTGTTCGCGCCGGGTATAGGGAAAGGGAGACGGTGCCTGGGGATCCGTCCGCTCATGGGCCTGGTTCATCCGGTGGAGCACGCTTCGTACGTTGGCGTGCGATCGTGGGGGCGGCGCTCGTGACGGCGTCGGCCTTCGGGGTCGTCTTCGCCCACAGGGCTGCACAGAGTCCTCCCGAGACACGTTTCCTGGTGCTCACCTCACCCGTGGAGGCCGGAGAGGCACTGGAGGCCCACCACCTGGGATCGGTCGCCATCGACCTCCCCGAGGCCGTCGACGCGGTGAGCACCGACCGGAGTCAAGCCGTGCTGGGACGGGTCGCCTCGCACTCCCTGCAACCTTCGGAGTTGCTGTCGGAATCGGCGCTGCTGGACGACGGCAGGTTCACCGTTGCCGGCGAGACCGAGATCGCGATCAGCGTGGACCCGGCCCGCACCCCCGTTGGGCAGTTCGCGACCGGGGACCGGGTGACGGTGCTGTCCACCTCCGAGGCAGGCACGACCGAGCTCGCGGCCGGTGCGCGGGTGACCCGCATCGACGGCGACGAGGAGGACGCCAGCATCGGAGCTTCCGCGCAACTGCGCATAGGCCTGGCGCTAGCGGACATCGACGAGGCGAGAGCCGTAGTGGATGCGGCGGTCAGCGAGGAGCTCACCATCGTGTTGAGCGGCCCGGGAACAGACGAGGCACCGTGAGCGGCCGCCACGCGATCGCAGCGCTGGCCCATCCCCGTGCCCAGTGGCCGACATCGGTGGCCCGGTGGGCGACGAGCGGCGCAGTACCGGTGGAGCTCCTGACGTGCCTGTCCCCCGACGAGCTGACCGCCCTGTTCGCGTCCGGTCGCCGGCTGTCCGCGGTCCTCCTGGACGGGGCGAGCAGCCGGGTCGACCAGCAGCTCGTCGCGGAGATCCGACGAAGTGGCGCCGAGCCCGTCGGAGTTCAGGCCGTGGAGCGATCCACCGACTGGGATCACCTGGGGATCTCATCGGTGCTGCATGCCGACTTCGGCCGGGACGATCTCGTGGACCTGCTCGACACGACATGTCGCGGAGACCGGCCCGAGGACCGCTCCGCCCGCGGGGTCCTGCTCTCCGGCGCCGACAGGCGCGCCACGGTGATGGCGGTGTGTGGTTCGGGCGGGTGCGGAACCTCCGTCGTGGCCATGGCGCTTGCCCAGGCGCTCGCCGGCGGAACCCGCGAGTCAGCCGGGGTTGCGCATGAGGACCCCGCCCCACGGGTCCTGTTGATCGACGGCGCACGCCGTGCACACCACGCCGTGTACCACCACACCGGCGACGTGATCCCAGGGTTTGCGGACCTGATCGGCAGGGTCCGCCGGGGGACGACCGACGCCTCCGAACTGCGCGAGATGACCTTCGGGACCAACCGTGGGTACCGACTCCTGCTGGGTGCCACCACGTTGCGCGACAGCGCCTCGTTCGACATGGGCGTGGTGGCGGAGGCCATCGCCACCGCGGCACGCCACAACGACGTCGTGGTGCTGGACCACGACGGCGACCTGCCCGAAGGGCACATCAGCGGGGCCCTCAGCGCCGTCGCGGCCCTGTGGGTGATCGTCACCACCCCCTGGGATCAAGGGCCTCCACGACGCAGTGCGCCTGACCGCCGAAGCCTGTGGTTCCGGGGTCCCTGCAAAGCAGGTGCTGGTCGTGTGCAACCGGGTCCGACGGCGCGACCCGGCGCGCGTCACCTTCCCGGTGGAGTTCTCCCGGGTCGTCTCCGGGATGGGGCTGGACGCCGCCCCGGTCCTGGTCCTCCCCGAGGTCCGCATCGAAGCGATCCACCGCGACGTCGAACTGCTGCCACGCAGCATCACCCGACCCCTGGCGAGCCGCGCTCGACGCATGATCGGCATCGCCGGTGCCGACCCGCGGCCACACGACGAGCACCTCCTCGTGGGAGGCACGACATGACCTCCGCGACCCGCGCTCGTGACGAGGCCGGTCCACTCGGGGAGATCGAGCGCCGGGTGAGAGTGCGGGCGAACGCGCTCGCCCTCGACACCACCACTCCCGAAGGCGACGAAGCCCTCTTCGGGCTCATCGGCGACGAGATCGAGCGGTGGCAGGAGGAGCACCGCAGGGGAACCCAGGCCCATCCGATCGCAGATCCGGAGCGGATCGCGACACGTGCGCTGCACAACCTCGCCCGCTACGGCCCCCTCACCGAGCTCCTCGACGACCCCGACGTCTGGGAGATCATGATCAACTCGCCGACGGCGGTGTTCGCGAAGCGCCACCGGGGCCACAGCGGCCTGCACCCCGAGGTGTTCCACGACGACGACCACGTGGCGCGGACGATCACGAAGCTGCTGGACGACTCCAGCACGTCACACCGCAAGTTGGATCCGAGCGAGGGGTTGCAGGACGCGCAACTCGACAACGGATCCCGGGTGCACATCGTGCACGGCGACCTGACACGCGGTGGACACCTCATGGTCAACATCCGCAAGTTCACGGGTGTGGCCATCTCGAACCTCTCCGAACTGGTCGTCCGAGGGTCTCTGACAGAGGAGGCGGCGAGGTTCCTGGCGGCCGCGGTGCGTGCACGGATCTCCGTCGTGTTCGCCGGCGCTCCGGGCTCGGGCAAGACGACCCTGCTGTCGTGTTGCGCTGCCGAGCTCGACCCGTCGCTGCGCGTGGTCATCGCGGAGGAGGTCTTCGAGGCCGACATCCCCATCGCGAACCTCGCGGGGCTGCAGACCCGCCCGGCACGCAACGACCGGGCGGAGATCGACCTACGGCGACTGGTGGCCGGTTTCCTGCGAATGGCGCCCGATGTGGCCATCGTGGGAGAGGTCCGCGACCGCGAGGCGCTTCCGCTGCTGCTCACCCTCTCCAGCGGTGTGACCGGCTACACGACCATCCATGCCGGCTCGGCACGTCAGGGACTGACAAGGCTCCGCTTCATCGCACAACTCGCAGAGGCGGCCAGGGACCTCCCCATCAGCGCGCTGAACGCCCTGGTCAGCGATTCGGTGGACCTGGTGGTGCACACCGAACGCGGGGCCTCGGGACCCGCGGTCACATCGATCCTCGCATTGGAGGATCAGGCGGGCGGTGCAGAGGCGGTCAACCTCACCACCACCGAGGTCTTCAGCAGGGATACCCACGGGTCCCTCAAATGGTCCGGTCTCGTTCCAGCCCGGTTGCGTGAGCGCATGGCGACCCGCGGCGAGGACCTGATGGCCATGCTGGATGGCGACTCCGCGGAGCGACGCAGCGACTCACGGGGCGACGAGCCATGACCACGATCGTCCTCGCCCTCGCCGCGGCGCTCGGCGTGCACCTGCTCTTCGGATCAGTCCGTCCGGACGGAGCACCCCAGGGGGTGTTGCGTCGCGTCTCGCCATCGGCGTTGGCCGCAGGCCTACGTCGATGGTTGACCCGCATTGGCCTCGAGTCGGTCACGCCACGCCAGTTCGCTGCGGTGTCCGCAGGCGTCGCCCTGGCCGCCGCAGCCACCTGGTGGATGCTCATCGGTGCCGGAATCCCAATGCTCGTGGTTGCAGGGGTGGCCGGAGCCGTGCCTACCACCGTGTGGCGTCGGCGTGACGCGGCTGCTCGCACGGCCACGCTCGAAGCCTGGCCACGCATGATCGAGGAGATCCGCGTCCGCGTCGGCTCGGTGGGCCAGTCGGTGCCCCAGGCGCTGCTCGAGACGGGTCTTGGTGCACCCGAACCGATACGAGCTGCGTTCGTTGCAGCACACAGGCAGTGGGCACTCACCACGGACTTCGAATCCACCGTCGGGACGTTGAAGGACTCACTTGCGGATCCGACCGCGGACGCGGTGTGTGAGACCCTGCTCGTGATCCAACAGGTCGGCGGCGACCCTGATGCCCGCTTGGAGGCGCTGGCGGCCGACCGTCGAGCAGATCTGCGTGAGCGCCGGGAGGCCGACGCACGCTCTGCAGGAGCCCGGCTGGCACGTTGGTTCGTCGTGATCGTGCCGGCAGGTATGGCCTTCGCAGGAATGAACCTCGGCGACGGCCGGGTCGCGTACAGCAGCACGGGAGGACAGGTCGCCACCGTCGTCGCGATCGCAATGGTCACCGGATGCTGGTGGTGGGCGGGCCGCATCATGGTCACTCCGCAGCCGCGCAGGGTGTTCGACAGATGAGCCGCACCGATGCGCTCCTCGGGTTGTTGTGCTTCGCAGGCACGACCTTGGCGCTCAGCGGCCTCCGGGCGTTCAACCGGGAGCCGCTGCCTGCTCGCATAGGCCCCTACCTCCCCGACGGGCGGTGGCATGCCGACACCGCCGACGCGGCAACCGCACTCACCGCAGTGCTCTCACCGCTCGCCGAGGCCTTCGGAAGCCGGCTTTCGCACCTGACCGGGATCCGCAGCGACCTCCGGGGGCGACTCGCGGCCGCTGGTCGCGCCCAAAGCCCCTCGGAGTTCAGGCTGGCCCAGTTCACCCACGCCCTGATCGCCTTCGGTGCAGCCGCCATGGGGATGCTCGCGCTCCGACCCGCCCCGATGCTCGCACTCGTGGTGCTGGTGGGAACCCCGATCCTCGTGGCGCTCGCCGAGGAGCAACGCCTCGAATCCGCGGTCGAGCAACGACGCGAGCGGGCCGAGGCCGAGCTTCCCGTCGTTGCCGAGCAGATTGCGGTCCTGCTGGCGGCAGGCATGTCCCTTGGTGCCACGTTGGACCGGATCGCGACGAGGGGCGACGGAGTGGTGGCAAGTGAGCTGGGGGTCGTGATGCGCCAGGTCAGGCAGGGCAGTTCGGAGACCGAGGCGTTGCGGGCATGGGCGCAGCGATCGCGCAGCGAGGGAGTCGACCGCCTCGTTGCGGTACTTGCGATGCACCGTGACGCGGCCGACCTCGGTGGCCTTCTGGCCACCGAGGCACGTTCGATTCGCTCGGCGGCCCACCGCCGGCTCGTCGAGTCGATCGAACGCAGGGCGCAACTGGTCTGGGTGCCGGTGACGGTTGCCACCTTGGTTCCAGGCCTCATCCTGATCGGTGTGCCGTTCGTCAGCGCCATGACACGCATCACGGGATGAGGACCGTCGATTCGATGATCACAACCGGAGAGGTAGGACATGATGGATGAGCACTTGGAACACGACACGGGCCGCCGGCCACCCGCGGTCTGGCGAAAGTGCGACGAATCGGGCGAGGGCGTGATCTCGACCGCCATCGCGGTGCTCATAGTGGCGTTGTTGGGCGTTGCCCTCTGGGCCGGGTTCAGCACGATCATGAGTGACGCGACGGACCGCACCAGCGAGCAGATCCAGAGCATCGACGGAACGCCCTGAGCCATGGGTCGGACAAGAGGTCATCACCCGAGCACCGGTGACGGATTGGAGCGCGGCACCGGACTCCTGCCGACGGCGTTCGGCCTGGCCGTGCTGCTCGCCATGTTGGGGTTGGTCAG
The DNA here is from genome assembly GCA_027493675.1 of Microthrixaceae bacterium. Lineage (GTDB taxonomy): Bacteria > Actinomycetota > Acidimicrobiia > Acidimicrobiales > Microtrichaceae > JAMLGJ01. The sequence goes on from JAOSKI010000005.1 coordinate 68,094, forward strand.
CAATGTCGCGCTCGGACTGTGGAGCCGCACGACGACGGAGTCGATCGCGTACGAAGCGGCACGGTCCGTCGCGACAGCTGAACCGGGAGCGGACCGCGAGGCGGTGCGAGAGCAGGCCCTCGAACGAGCATGTGACCAGCTCGGCGGGAACTGCTCCGACGTGCGCATGTCCTTCGGACCCGAGGTCGAGGGTCAACCCATGGTGGCACTGCATGTCGAGGCTCCGGGTGTGGGGCTGCTCCCACGGTTAATAGCCGACGGTGGTCCCGTGGTGGGCGGGTTGAACCGCACGATCCGCATCCGCCAAGAGGGCATGTGAGACGACCTGAACGCGCTATGGCTGCGGGCGCCGAGGCACTCGCCATCGGGACGCTGGTGCTGCTTGCCGCGACGATCCTGGTGGTCAACGCCTGGGCGGTGATCGACACCAACATGGCATTGGAGGCCGCGGCCCGGGAGTACCTGCGTGCCTACACAGAGGCCGACGAGCCCATCGTGGCAGCGATCGAAGGAGACGCAGCGGCGAGAGCCGTGCTGGAGGACCGCCCCGGGATGCTCCAACGCCTGGAGGTCGATCCTCCACCGCCGGAGACCTTCGGCCCTTGTGCCCCTGCGGCTGTCACCGTTTCGGCCCGGGTGCCCAGCATCCGGATCCCGGCAATCGGCACTCGATGGGGGAGCACACGGTGAGCATCAGCGCGGTCGAGTTGATCGATGCCCACCAGGAGATGGTCGGTGGTCCGGCCTACGACAGGACGAGGACGGCCTGCGGTGGATAGGCGTGGTGCAACCTGGCGCGTGTCGGCAAGGGCGCGGCGGACCGAACCGTGGCAGCTCCGGCTGAACGCGCAACCGCTCTCATGCTTGCACCGGCGCTGGTACTGGTCGTGTTGGTCCTGGGGCGATCGCAGTGGACCTGTCACTGGTGCACGCGGCGCGGCGCTCGGCCTACCGGAGCCTGTCCGCCGCAGCCGACGACGCGGCCGCGATGGTGGACTCGGCTGAGTTCCAGCGTTCGGGTGAGGTACGGCTCGATCCTGATTCCGCGGAGAGGGTCGTGCGCGCCCATCTCGGTGTGTTGGACGGTGATGCCCCGCCAGGGTTCTCCGAGCCGGCGTTCCGCGTGCTCGACGCGGATGTCGCAGTGGACTGCCGGCTGGAAGGGTCCGGATAGCCGCAACCGTGGAGGTCGCGCATGTCTTCGGTCCGGCGGTCCCGGGCCTCGACGACACCACGACCATCTCGATGTCGGTCACCGGGAGGATGCTGTGAAGGGCCCGACGGGAGCCTCGACGATCGACGTGCGCAACAGGAGCGAGGGTGCGCTCGGACCCGCGCCTCTCGAGGAGCACCCCGAGATCCGCTGGGCCCGAATGGGCGCGCGTGAGGTGGTCATCAAAGCCGCACGCGATCCCCACCGGACACGACTGCGCCGCGAGGCCGAGGTGCTGCGACGGATCCACGCCGACGGCCGCGCAGCGGCCTCGGTGGTCGGGTTCGTGGAGCTCGTCGAGGGCGCAGACCACACCGAGTTGGTGACCCTCAGGCATGGCACCGTCACCCTGGCCGATGTGGGCCTTCTGAGTCCACACGAGCGCACCGAGGCCCTCGTGTCCCTGTGCGAGGCGCTCGACGGGCTCCACCGGGCGGGATGGGCACACGGTTCGATCGAGACAACTCACGTGCTCGTCGACCCAGACGCACCGAGCGCGCTGCGAACCCCGACGCCGTGAGGCCCGTGGCGCGGCTGTGCGCACTCGGGGAGGCCGAGCAGCTGCGTGATCCGGGCCGCCGGAACCTCACGCGCAGCCGACCTCCAGGCGTTGAGCACCGTCGTCCTCGATGCATTGGAGAAGCCCGTCGGGTTCGGGACGAGACGTGAGCGACGCCGTTACGGGTCCGCCGCCCGCAGGGCCCACAGGCGACTCGCTGCAGGCGCGGTCTTCACACCGGGAGTGCCGTCGCCCGGATGCTGAACGAGACCATCGGCCGGTACCCCGCAGGCCGAGCGGACCCGAAGGCCGTGGCCGATCGTCGGCGAAGCACGGCTGGGACGCCGCGGCGTTCGGTTGGACGCCCACACCGGTGGAGCACATGGCTCGTTGCCGGTGCCCTCGTGGCGGCACTCGGCGTGGGCGCGGCGACGGCGCGGATGCTGCACGACGGTTCCGGAGATCACCACCGACTGCACCGTGGAGGTTGCCGGGAGCACCCACCCGTGTGGTGACGTGACAGTCGACGGCAACGTCGTGACGGTCGCCCGGCATCGCTTCGAGCTCGGAACCCCGAGGGACACCGTGACGGTGGGCGACTGGGACTGCGACGGCACCGGCACAGCAGTGCTGCTCCGGAGTCACGCACCGGGCGGCTGTTCCACTTCGGGACCTGGAGCACCCCGACCGATGAGGTCTCCGGTGAGCAGATCGGCACCTTCGCGGGAGCCACGGGGGCTCAGGGTCGGCCCTCCATGTCGCTTCCCCGAGGTGGAGTCGGCCGATGGGTCCACCGTCTCACCCCTGGAGCAGTCCCTGCCCGATCCCAAGGAGACGGGGGTAGGGCGGCCACTCAGGGCAGGTCCCGAGGGGGACCCAGGGGGGGCACACCACACACCGGGGAGGTACGAAACGTGATGCGGACCATGAGGCGATGGGTTCCCTTGATGCTCTGGCTTGCAACGTGCGCTGCAGCCGTGATGGCACTCTGGTCGGTCGAGGAGCCCCGGTTCGATCCACCACCGTCGAACCCCGGTGCCTGGTCGCAGTGGGCATCGGGGCGCGACGTCCTCGATGCCACAGCCGGCATCTCGCGGCTGCTCGCCACGGCCGCGCTCGGCTACCTGCTCCTGGTGTCGGTCGCTCACCTGTTCGCACTGGCCTGGGGACCAACCGGTCTGCATCGGTTCACCGCTCGGCTCAGCCCGAAGCCCGTGGCGGCCCTGGCGGCCACCGCGGTGCTGGGTGGGTCCCCGCTGGCCGCGGCGATGGGCACATCCGGAGGGCCCCCGGCAGGGGGTGACGATCCTGTGGCGATCCCGGCGCCGGTCATGCGAGTCGTCGAGGACGATGGCCCACAGAGCACCACGACTTCGCCCGCGAAGACGCCACCGACCACGGACTCACCTGTCGACGGGCCACCTGCCGACAAGCCACGGGGCGGGGAGCGAACTGCCGAACCGAACCCTGAGGGTGCGACCGCACCTCCGCCCGAACCCCGCCTCGGACACCGCAGACGGTGTGGCTGCTGAACGCGGTTCCGACACGGAGCACACGGTGGTGAAAGGGGACAACCTCTGGTCGATAGCACGCCAGCGGGTGCGGCTCACTCTGGGCCGCGAGCCCACCGAAGCCGAGATCCGCGGCTACTGGCTTGCCCTCATGGACCCTGAACGCTCCACGAATGGTCGAACCGGGCAACCCCCAACCTGCTGCTCCTCGGCCAGCAGCTCCGGCTACCCGGCTGATCGCCTGAGCCGGCTCGGGCCACTCAGCCCATGCTCAAGCCGAGCTCCGCCAGCTTCTGGTCCGCAGCGTTGACGGAGACCCTGAGGATGCAGGCGATTGCCCGCATGTCGTCGCGGCGGATGGTCAACATCCGGCCGTTGAAGTCCTGACGCTGCACCTGGATCATGTGCAGGTACCGCACGAGCATCGCGGATTCCGCTCCACCGAGGCCCTCGAGCCGCGTCAGGTCGATCACGGCGCCGTGACGGTCGGCCGAGGTGGTTGCGTCCACAGGCACCGCCTCGGCATCGGGAAGCAGCTGCTCCACCGGCACCTTGTAGAACGCCGCCAAGCGGGCCAGGCGCGGCACCGAGATGGCACGTTCGCCACGTTCATAGGCCCCGAGCACCGAGGCCTTGAACTCCTCGCCCGGAGTCCGCCTCCACGGCCTGCAGCGAGAGGCGCTTCTGGCGTCGGATCAGCCTCAGGCGCTCACCCACGGCCCGGCCGAAGCCCTCCTGATCCTCGTGTTCGGTCTCGTCGGCCATCTGCTCCCCCCTCGTCACCCAACCGCTCGCGTCCGTGGACCGCCCAACTGGCTCTGCTCCGATCGACCACTCTGGGTGCTACCCATCATGGCGACGTCACTACTCAGGGTGACAAGGATGGCAGACCCGGCCCCACCAGGCCAACCCGGAGCTGAGACATGGTCGCTCCCGCCACGATCGCAGCGGTCTCGGCCCGCAGCACGTTCTCGCCCAAGGCAACCCCCGAGGCACGCCTACGCTCGGCATCGCTCCAACCACCCTCGGGCCCCACGAGCACCGTCGTGTCCGACGCCTGAAGCCCACGACCCCCGGCATCGGCCAGCACGGGACTCCCTGGAAGCTCGCCGGGAGCATCGCCGGGACGGCCGTCACCGGCGCGGTCACCGATCCGTGCCAACGCATCGCCGAAGTCGAGCCACTCGAGCTCGGGAGTCCACAGGCACCTGCACTGTGCTACGGCCTCCTCCACGACACGGGCCAGCCTCTCGAGATGACGCCGCGCCCGTGAGTCGTCCCACCGCACCACTCCCCGATCGCAGCGCAGAAGCCAGATCCGGTCGATCCCCAACTCGGTGAGCTTCTGCACGACCAGCTCGTTGCGGTTCCCCTTCAGTGCCGCGAAGCCGACCGTCAGGGAGGGTGATGGGGCGTCCACGCGATGCACCGGGCCCTGCACCACCAGGGTGCCTGTCGACGCGAGCGAGCACATGCGCCACCCACCACGACCGTCGGTGACACAGATCGCCTCCTTCGGTCCGGAGGCGCAGTACCCGACGAAGATGATGTTCCGAATCCGCTTCGAGGGTCGGATCCACCAGGTCCACCACGCGTACCTGGGCGGCGGCGCTGCGCCACGGATGTCGACCGACACCCGGCGAGGAGTCAGCGCCCATGCGACAGACCGGTCAGGAGAAGGCCGAGCGGATGCGCGACATGAAGCCCTCCGCGGGTGGAGCGACCTCCTCGCCGCGTTGCTCGGCGAGCTCGCGCAGAAGCTGCTCGGACTCCTCATCGAGCTTCGTGGGCACCATCACCTCCGCCACCACCAGCAGATCACCACGACCCCGGCCGTTGAGATGCGGCACGCCCTTGCCGCGGATCTTGAAGAGCCGACCTGGTTGGGTTCCACCGGGGATGTCGAGCGTCTCGGTTCCATCCGGAGTGTCGATCGTCACCTGGGCGCCCAGCGCTGCCTGGGTGACAGGCACCTCCAGGCGGTGCAGGAGATCGTCACCTTTCCGCTCGAAGCGCGCGTCGGCGTTGACACGCAGGCGGACGTAGAGATCGCCCGCGCCGCCACCACGGGCTCCAACTGCACCACGACCCGTCAGGCGCAGCGTCGAACCATCGTCCACCCGCCGGGCACATCCACGGTGAAGGTCTTGTCGGTCACGATCCGGCCTTCGCCCTTGCATCAGGTGCACGGGTCGTTGATCACCTCACCCAAGCCGCTGCAGCGGCGGCACGGCGACGCCGAGACGATCTGGCCGAGCACCGTGTTGCGAACGGCGCGAACCTCGCCCGCGCCGTTGCAGTCCTCACAGGTGGACACACTGGTCCCGGGCGCGGTGCCGACACCCTCGCACTCGTCGCACGACACAGCGGTGCGCACGGTCACGTCTGTCTCCACGCCGAAGAGGGAGTCCACGAAGTCGATCGTGGTGGTCACCTCGAGGTCGGGGCCCCTGGCCGGGCCTTTCGGCCCACGTTGACGCGACCCTCCGAAGGGTCCGGCTCCACCGAAGAAGGCGTCGAACAGGTCGCCGAACCCCCTGCCCCGCTCCGAAGGGGTCACCCATGTCGAAGCCGTCGGCGGATCCGAAGCGGTCGTAGCGGTCACGCTTCTCGGGATCCGACAGGACCTCGTATGCGGCCGCGAGCTCCTTGAACCGGGTCTCCGCGTCGGCGTCTCCCGGGTTGGCGTCGGGATGCGAGTCCCTGGCTGCGCGACGGTAGGCCTTCTTGATCTCCTCGGCGGAGGCATCGCGGGAGACCCCGAGGATCTCATAGAAGTCCGACACAGCGACCCATCCCTGCAAACCTCGTCGTCTCACCCATAAGCGTCATCCCTCGGTCAGCAGCCGACTCCAGCCGTTGTGACACCGCCACCACCGCCGAGACCGTGCGGGCATAGTCCATCCGCGTCGGCCCGAGAACCGCGATCGCCCCCGTCGCGCCCGATTCCGACCGGTAGGGAGCGACCACAACGGAGCATTCCGCGAGCGGGCTCGACACCGGTCTCCGATCCGATCGCCACGGTCATGCCGCTGTCGACGATCTCCTTGAGGAGGCTCACGACGACGAACTGCTTCTCCAGCACGGTGAGGACCGACTCGACGGTCTCACGTGCATCGAAGATGTTGCGATCCGGCTGGTGCCGTCGACGTAGAGCAGATCCCGTTCGGCCTGCAGTCCGTCGGCAAGGGCGCCCAGCGCGAGGGCGGCCAACTCGGACCCCCTGGCACCTTCGGGTATCACCACCGAACCCATCTCCGACAGGGACCGACCAAGCACCGCAGAGGCCAGGAGGTCCTGGGAGTCCTCCACGACGCCTGCGAGCCGTCCGGTCGCGTCGGGAGATCGCTCGGGCACCTCGAAGGCGTACTTGAGCACCGAACCCGCCGAGGTGACCGCTACCACCATGTGGACCGAGGAGTTGAGATCCACGAGTTGCACCGACCGCAGCGTCGCGGCCTCGGCCTCGGTCCCGGTGACCACCGCAGCGGAGTCGGTCAACGTGCTCAGCAGGTGGCTGGTCCGGCCGAGGAGCTGCTCGAGTTCGCCGTGGGCAGCCGCGAAGAAGTCCGACACCTGCGCGACACCCTGGGGGCTCAGTGGCTCGGTCCCCCCGATCGCGTCCACGAAGAAGCGGTACCCCTTCTCGGTGGGCACCCGACCGGCGCTGGTGTGGGGCTGGACCAGGTAGCCCTCGCTCTCCAGGTCGTGCATCTCGGTCCGCACCGTCGCCGAGGACACCGAGACGTCGTCGCGGCGTGCGATGCTGTTGGAACCCACGGGCTGCGCGGTCTCGATGTACTGCTGGACCACTGCTCGCAGGATCGCTGACTTGCGGTCATCAAAGTGACATCGGGGCCCTCGACGGTTCGGACAGGTCGGAAGAGATTGGCACTCAGTCTACGCGAGTGCCAGACCGCAGCGCTGCTCGGTCGTCGAGGCGAAGCGCACGAATGAAGGCATCGGAGGGGGATCTCCACCGAGCCGAGGCTCTTCATGCGCTTCTTGCCCTGCTTCTGCTTCTCGAGCAGCTTCTTCTTGCGGGTGATGTCACCGCCGTAGAGCTTGGCGGTCACATCCTTGCGGAACGCCCGCACCGTCTTGCGGGAGATGATCCGACTTCCAATGGCGGCCTGGATGGGCACGTCGAACTGCTGGCGCGGGATGATCTCGGCGAGCTTCTCGCACATGCGCTTGCCATACTCCTCGGCACGATCACGATGCACGATGGTGCAGAACGCGTCCACCGCCTCACCGTGCAGCAGTATCTCCACCTTCACCAGATCACCCCGCACGTACCCGTGGGGTTCGTAGTCGAGGCTCGCATAGCCCTGGGTTCGGCTCTTGAGCTGGTCGAAGAAATCGATGACGACCTCCGCGAGCGGCAACCGGTACTGAAGGTCCACCCGCTCAGGTGACAGGTACTCCATTCGGATCAACTCGCCACGGCGCCCCTGGCACAGCTCCATGAGGGTGCCCACGTACTCACTCAGGGTGATGATCGAACACGACAGCATCGGTTCGCGGATCTCCTCGATCGATGCCGGATCGGGAAGGTCCGCAGGGTTGTCGACGAGCAGGTCCTCCCCCGCCGTGGTGGTCACCTCGTACTCGACCGAGGGTGCCGTTGCGATCAGCGAGAGGTCGAATTCGCGTTCGAGGCGCTCACGGATGATCTCCATGTGCAACAGGCCCAGGAATCCGCAGCGGAAGCCGAACCCGAGCGCACCCGAGGTCTCCGGCACATAGGTGAACGAGCTGTCGTTCAGGCGCATCTTGAGCAGCGAATCCCTGAGGTCCTCGAAGTCGTCGCCCTCCACGGGGTACAGACCGCAGAAGACCATCGGCTTCGGTTCGCGGTATCCCTCCAGGGGAGCTCCGGCCGGGTCCTGCGCATCGGTGACGGTCTCACCCGAACGGGCCTCACCCACGTCCTTGATGCCTGCGATCAGATAGCCCACCTCTCCGGTGCCGAGGACATCGACGGGCGTGTGGCGAGGGGTGCGCACACCGAGTTCGATCGCATCGTGGGTGGCACCGGCCTGCATGAACCGCAGCTTCGAGCCACTGCGCAGCCGGCCGTTCATGACCCGTACCGAGCTGACCACCCCGCGGTACTGATCGAAGTGCGAATCGAATATGAGTGCCTGGGTCGGGGCGTCGGGGTCACCCACCGGTGCGGGGATGCGCTCCACCACCGCATCGAGCACCTCCGCGACACCCTCACCGGTCTTCGCGGATATCCGCAGGATCTCCTCCGATGGGATGCCGAGCACCTGCTCGATCTCGGCTGCGTAGGTGTCGGGGTCCGCGGCGGGAAGGTCGATCTTGTTCAGCACGGCGACGATCTCGAGGTCGCTCTCGATCGCCTGGTAGCAGTTCGCGAGGGTCTGGGCCTCGATCCCCTGGGACGCATCGACGACCAGGATCACCCCCTCACAGGCAGCGAGGCTGCGCGACACCTCATAACCGAAGTCCACGTGGCCCGGGGTGTCGATCAGGTTGACCACGTGGTCCTTCCAGTCGAGGCGAACCGACTGCAACTTGATCGTGATCCCGCGCTCGCGCTCCAGGTCCATCGAATCCAGGTACTGCTCACGCATCTCACGGGCGTCCACCGCGCCGCAGATCTCGAGGAGCCGGTCGGCGAGGGTGGACTTCCCGTGATCGATGTGGGCGATGATCGACAGGTTTCGTATGTGGCTCAGGTCGGTCACAGTCGGAGGTACCGGGGACTCTCGGGAGGGGACGGGCGCCTGCAAGTCTGGCGCAAACCCCTCCGTCTGGTGGCATCGGTGAGGGTTCGATAACCTCTACGCTTCGTCGGTCCACCGGCGGCCCCCACAGCACAGGCGAGGGAACACCAGGCCCATGGCCAACATCAAGAGCCAGATCAAGCGCAACCGTCAGAACGAGAAGGCCCGGATGCGCAACCGCGCGGTCCGTAGCGAACTCCGCACGTCACTGCGCTCGGCCGAGGCCGCAATTGGAACCGACGGAGCAGCCGATGCGGTGGCGGCCGCGGTGAAAGCGCATCGACAAGGCCGCCCGCAAGGGCGTGATCCACCGCAACGCGGCGGCCCGCCAGAAGTCACGGCTGATGCTGAAGCTCAACGCGACCAACGCCTGAGCCCACCCGCGCTCCTCTGCTGCAGGTGGCGGTGCCTCACAGACGCCCACGGCGTGACGGCGCGGCGGCTGATCCGGCCAGGGCGGCAAGCCTCGCCACCAGCAACTCCATCACGGCCTCCGGCGGCGTGGCCGTGGCCCCCCGCAGATCCACATCGGCCTTTGCCAGCAGGCCGATCGAGCGGGCCAGCTTCACGTGGCCGAGACGGGCGCCCTGGGCCATCGCCTTCTTGGCGGGGAAGGTCGAGCCCTTCATCCCGAGCAGAGCAGCCGCCGCGGACTCGTCACGCACCCCGGAGCCGTCGAGTCGCAGCATCCTGTCGTAGTGGGTCTGCAACGTGGCCATCACCGCCAGCGGATGACGACCGCCGGCACCCATCATCCGACGCAGGAGCTCGACCGACTTTGCCGTCTCACCCCGGTCGATCGCGTCGGTCAGGTCCCACGGAGGCACTCCCCCGCTGTCACCGAGCAAGGGAAGCACCTCCTCGGGACCCACGCGGTCCTTGCCCGGGTTGGCCGCTGCGATGAGCTCCAGCAGAGCGGGCAGTCGCCCCACCTCCTCACCCACGTTGTCCTCGATCAGCGCCCGTGCGGAGGGGGGCCAGTGACACCGCTGCCGCCTCGAACTGCTCGGCGAACCACCCGTGGCGCTGCTTCGCCTGCTGCGGAGGTGCGGTGTCCACGACATCGCCGCCGGCCGCCTTGACCGCATCGGAGAGCTTCTTTGGCAAGGCGTTGGCCCGGGCATTCGGGGACGTCGGCTTGTCCCACGACAGCACCAGCTTCACGTCCGCTGGAAGGTCCGCCAGCAACTCGACCAGCGGCGCGATCTCCTTTGCACCGAAGCGGGCCAGGTTGCGCGCGACCACAACACGATCACCGAACATCGACACCGTGGTGGCCGCCAGGCACACCGCGCCCAGCTCGTAATCGTCACCCCTGAACTCGTCGAGCACCTCGCCGCGGTCGGCATCACCCACCGCGGCTCGGACCGCAGCGATCGTCGCGTCCTCCAACAGCACGGGATCTGACCCTTTGAGCAGCGTGATCGTCACGACGCCACCCACTGATCACCAGGGATGGCCTCACCCATTGCCGCTCCCGCACGGAGAAGCTCGGCGGCGACATCCGCGCATCGGCGGACGACCCGCACGTCGCCGTGGGCCACGTGACCGAAAGAGCCGCCGCATCGCAGGACCGTGGCACCTCCCATCACCGCCAACGTCACGAGCGCCTCGATAGCTCCGTCGTCCACCTGAGCACGCTCGGGAAGCGAGCAGGAGATCCGCGGTGCAGCGACCGGGTGCTGAGCGGAGTCGAGCCTGCAGGCAAGCCGGGGCACCGACCCCACAGGGGTCTCCAGCGTGAGGCGCTCACCATCAGGGCCCACCCCGGGTGGGTCGACGACCCTGGTCACCCAGAGCCGGTTCCCCCACCGGCCACGAACGACCGCAGCCCGGGGTCCACCGGCGAAGCCACCATGATCCCGCTCGCGCCGGCACCGAGCGCCCTTTCGGCCTGTTGTCGACCCTCGACCGCGACGATCACCGCGGTGAGGCCCGCGACGGCGCTCACGAGCGCATCGGGGATCGCCTCGCCGCTCCGGTCGCCGGGCACCGCAGGCTCCAGGGTGACTCCCGTCGCGCCCTGTTCAAGGTCGAAGCGGATCGCCCCCAGAAGCGGCCCCGGGTCGTTGTCCACCGCAACCTGGACCCTGCTCAGGACAGTCGGCCTCCGGGTCACGTCAAGCACACCCAGAGGCTAGATCGTGTGCCCACAGACAGGTTCACCTGGCCCCGTCGCCGGCGGATCACGAGATGTGCCCTGGCCCTCGGGGACCTCCACGAGCGGCGCGCGCAGCTCGCCGGCGAGCATCGCGGCTCCCGGCCGGCTCGGCTCCTCAGCCCCGTTCGGGCCGCCCTGGTCCTTTGGGACCTCCATGCTGACCACGCCGACGCGCGTCACGCCCATCCGCCAGAGCCGTTCGAGGATCTCGACGCCGGTGCGCTCGTCCGGCACGGTGTCACCCAGGTGCAACCACCACCCCGAACAGGCGCCGAGCAGCTCGGTTCCACCCACCAGGGGGGGGTCACCTCGCCGACGCTCGGCAACGGCGGCCGCAGGAGCACCACCATCGGGACCAATGCCATCACCGTCACGCGCCCGGCCATGCGCGACCCCCGGGTGCGCCACAGGTGCACCGAGGCGAGCGTCATCCCCACGATCACCGCCCACACGATCAAACCGGAGGGCGGCAGGGCCAACTCGGCGCCCGTGGCGGCAACCGCGTCCACCCACCACACGGCGGCACGAACCGGTACCTGGAGCACCGATGCGAGCTCCTCGCGGACCAGACCGCTGAGCAGGCCGGTGGTCAACCCGAGCGTCATGACGAGGCCGGCGGCGGGTTCCGCCAGCACGTTCGCGGGCACCGCCACCAGCGAGACGTTGCCGAAGGTGGAAACCATGACCGGCACGGCACCCGCCTGCGCAGCGAGCGTGACCGCGAGCGGCAACCTGACAGCGTCGGGCCCGGCCAGGCGTTCCTCGATGCGACGGGTCAGCAGCACCAGGCCCAGCGTCGCGGACACCGACAACCTGAAACCGACCGAGTGCACCAGCATCGGATCGGCCACCAGCAGGCCGACCACGGCGAGACCCACGAGGCGCACTGCAGGCACCTTCCGTCCGACCACGGCAGCGCTGAGGCCCAGGATCGCCATCGTGGCGGCCCTCAGAACCGACGGCTCGGCCCGGGTGACGACCACGAACGCAGTCACCGCGCCCACGCCCAGCACCCAGCGCGCCCGATACCCGAGGCGTCGGCTCAGCGGTGCCAACACGGCGAGGACGAACATCAGGTTCTGACCCGACACGGCCAACAGATGGGTCAGTCCCGAGGCTCTGAAGTGGAACTGCGTCAACTCGCTCTGGTTGCGGTCATCACCCACGACCAGGCCGAGGTAGAGGCCACGGTGGTCGGGATCCATGGACCCGGCGCCTCGTTCGAGCAGCTCGTGCACCGCGTTGGCGGCCCCGAACCAGGGCCGGGTGTCCGCCGCGTGCTCCACCGCCGTCAACTCGACCCGACCTGCGAGGTGCCGGGAGCGGACCCACCCGTGTGGCGCGTCCTCGAAGGGCTCCGCCCGCCCCTCCACATGGATGCGGTCCCCTGTCGCGAGGCCCGCCACGGCACCCTCGACACCTCTTCGGGCCGTGGCGCTCCAACGCCTTCCGTCGGCAACCAGCTCGAAGTCGGTGCCGAACCGCGAGCTCTCGGGATCCGAGCCCAACTCGGCGGTGCCGGAGACGCGATCGGGAAGCGTCCGCTCCAGACCCCGCAGGTCCTGATCGGCACGTAGCCCGACCACTGCGAACACCGCTACGAGCAGTGCTGCACCCCAGAGCGATCCGACGAGTCGACCACGGGCACGGCCGTCCGTGCGCCGGTGCAGGAATGCCGCGATGACGGCGACGGCCGCGGCTGCGCACGCGAGGGTTGCCGGCAAGGAGCGGTCCAGGTGCTGCGAGCCGAGTGCTGCTACGACCGCTGTGAGAGCCGCCGCCGATACCAGGCCGGTTCCCATCTGCGAGTCAACCGGCCGTGACCAGGTCGCGCATGGCCTCCAGCTTCGCCTCCCGATCCCTCTCACCTCGAGAAGGGCCTCCCACCGTGGCGAACCGACCGTTGTCCCTCTCGGTGCTTCACGATGGCGGCCGCTGTCGCGGGACCCACCCCCGGCAGCGCCTCGAGGGCCTCGGCATCAGCGGTGTTGAGGTCGAGTGGGGCCTCCGCTGAGGGCTCACCGCCCCCAGCGGAGCCATCCTCGGTGACCGCCACCTCCGGGGGGATCTCCTGACCCACCGCGGGTATGAACACCCGCGAGCCGTCCACCACGGTGGCAGCCAGGTTCACACGCTGCAGGTCGGCCGCTGCACCGAGCCCGCCCGCCGCCGCGGCTGCATCGGCTACACGTGAACCCTCGGGGACCGGAGACCAGACCGGGTCGATTGACAGCGCCCGCGACGTGAAGGGTCACCTCACCACCAACAGAGCCATCACCGCCCGAGGGTGTACCGGTGCCCGCGCCCGAAGGCCCGTCACCGGCACCGGGCTGCGATGCACCGCTCCGGTCGCCGGAGGCTCCCATGGCCCCGCCCACAGCATCGGCACCTGACGCCGCCGTCACCTCCGAGACCGCACCCGACGCCATCGGCATCCGGTCTTCGATCGGCGCCGGACGAGCGAGGAACTGCCAGCCGAAGAAGCCTGCGGCGCCGCCACCAGCAGAGCGACGACCGCAGGACCACGCGGCACCGAGGCGGGCACGAGCTCCGCCACATGCTGCAGCGCCGGTAACCGCCGGCGCGATCTTGCAGGTGAGGTCGGCCGCTGGACCCGCCTCACGAGCGCATCCAGCGCAGTCGGCCCGTTCCCGTCCCCAGCGGGCCCATCGCCGTGGTGTTGCCCGGCTGTCAGCGCCTCCGAGCCGGTCGGATCCACCGCTGGCCGGTCCTGCTCTGCGTGATCTGCTCGCACCCGGCCAACATAGGTACGCGCCACGTCCCCCGCAGCGGGTCGCCCGACCCGGTGATGGACGGGCCCGCAGCGGGGCGTGCGCGCACCCTCTCGGCGTTGGGGCGCCGGCGGGAGTCGTGTCTACACTTCGGCGACTATGGGCCAAGGATCAGAGAAGTCAGACGTAGACCCCGTCTCGCCGATCCCACCGCTCGATGCCTCCGAGGTCGACCACTGGGACCACGAGGCCGACGTGGTGGTGGTCGGTCTCGGTTGCTCGGGCGCGGCAGCGACGATCGAAGCCGCCGAGTCGGGCGCCGAGGTGATCGCCCTCGAAGCGGCCGCCATGGGCGGAGGAACCTCGGCGATGTCGGGTGGGATCATCTACCTGGGTGGCGGAACGGCCATCCAGGAGGCATGCGGCTACACCGACAACGCGCAGGACATGGAGACGTTCCTGACCGCGGCGTGCGGTCCCGGGGTCGATGAGGCCAAGGTGGCTGCCTACTGCCGGAACAGCGTGGAGCACTTCAACTGGTTCGTCGACCACGGAGTGCCCCTTCGAGCCGCGGTTCCATCCCGAACACGACATGGAACCACCCGATGACTCCGGGCTGTTCTTCTCCGGTGGCGAGGACTCCTGGCCCTTCACCGAGCTCGTGCCCGCGGTGCCGAGGGGCCACAACCCGAAGATCCCCGCAGCAGCGGGTGGGTTCCTGATGCAGTGCCTGCTGAAGGCCGTGGAGCGGACCACCGCGCAGGTGATCACCGATGCGACCGCGCAACGCCTCGTGGTCCGCGACGGCGAGGTCGTGGGGGTCGAAGCGACGATCGACGGTGAGCGAAAGCTGGTGGCTGCACGGGGAGGAGTGGTCCTGGCGGCTGGTGGATTCATGTTCAACCATCCGATGCTTGAGCACTACTGCCCCACCGCGCTCAAGGCGAACGTCCCCCTGGGAACGGATCACGACGACGGTCGGGCGATCCGCATGGCACAGGGCTGCGGCGCCGCCCTGGTGGGAATGGACGAGATGGAGGTCGCCACTCCCATCACCCCGCCCCGTGCGATCGTGCGGGGATCCTCGTGAACTCCAAGGGTGAGCGGTTCATCAACGAGGACACCTACTTCGGCCGCATCGGAAGGGCTTGCCTGTTCGACCAGAACGCCGAGGTCTCATGGTCCACTCCGACGAGAGCTTCGTGCTCAACACGACCGGGTATCACCCCAGTGGGTGGCGGAGACCGCCGAGGAGTTGGAGACCGAGATCGGCCTGCCCTCGGGTTCGCTGGCGGCCACGCTGGACCGCTACAACGAGCACGCCGTGAACCACGAGGATCCCGAGTTCCACAAGGCGCCGGAGTGGGTCATCGCACTCGAGCCGCCCTACGGGGTCATCGACATCGGGCTGGAGCGGAGCTGGTACGCCGGGTTCACCCTCGGCGGGGTGCACACATGCGCGGAGAGCCGGGTGCTCGACAAGTCGGGTTCGCCCATCCCAGGGCTCTTCGCCGCAGGGCGCACCACCAAGGGCATCGCCGGGCGCCGGCTACGTGAGTGGTGCTCTCGCTGGGCGACGGCACCTTCTTCGGGCCGCGCCGGTGCCTCCGCAGCCGGCAGCCGCTGAGAACAGCCCGGTCGATCCCTAAGAACAGGCTCGCCGACAGCTTGCGCCGCCACGCGGTGCGGGATTGGTCGTCATCGAGGACTTCGAGCA
Organism: Microthrixaceae bacterium; assembly: GCA_027493675.1. Taxonomy (GTDB): domain Bacteria; phylum Actinomycetota; class Acidimicrobiia; order Acidimicrobiales; family Microtrichaceae; genus JAMLGJ01. The sequence goes on from JAOSKI010000005.1 coordinate 83,683, forward strand.
GGTCCACGAAACGGGCCCTGGCATCATCGTCGGCCTTCACCTGGGTCAGCAACGAGGTGAGCTCGGCCTCGACCTCGGCATCCCCACCCTCGGGTCGGCCGCCGGCACGTGCGAGCGCCGCCAGGTGCCGGGTCTCGGCCGATTCGGGAACCCGCTCCAGCAACTGGGCGGCTTCCTGGGCGTCGCCCTCGTTCGAGCGTTCCACCAGCAGCGTCGCGAGCGCCACCACCGCCGCAGGGTCGTCGGAGATGACTTCGATCGCAGCCCTCAGCGATGTCTCGTCGCCTTGGGCGACCAGTTGCGCGACCCTTGCCTGTTCGGGTGTCTGGACGAGCTTCTGGACGAAGGCCCGCACAGTCGGCTCCGGCTGTGCGCCGAGAAAGCCGTCAACCACCTTGCCCTCGACGATCGCGTGGACCGCGGGGATCGACCTGGGCCTGGAAGGCCTGTGCCACCTGAGGATTGGCCTCGATGTCCACCTTGGCGAGCTCGACCGCGCCGTTGGTCTCCGCGATCACCTTCTCGATCACCGGGCCGAGGATCTTGCAGGGTTGGCACCAGTCGGCCCACAGGTCGACCACCACCGGCACGGTGGCCGACCGTTCGATCACCTGGGTCTGGAATGTCGCATCGGTTACGTCAGCCATCTCCCAATCGTAGATGTCGCCGTTGCGCGAACCCGCACGGCACGCATCGCGCCGCCCACGCACCGGCGGGCACGCAGGCGACCGAAGCGATCCGACCGCCGGGGTCGACGATGGGATGTAGCGTGGACAACCGGGAGACATCCGTACCGACCGGTCCGGCGTCACCGCACTGAGACGATGACAGCATCACCGCACAGCGATCCGAACAGGCCACCCGATGGTGTGGACCCCGCCGGGGGTGACCGCCTGGTTCGCCGAACACCTACCCGAAGCAGAACCGCCGTTGGAGCTCGTCATCGCGGGTGGGGCACTCGAACTCACCTTCGCGGTGCGCTTGACCCGAGGCTCGGCGATGGGTGCTGAGGCGCCCGCCGCTGGGCCAGGTGAAGTCATCGGCTCACGACATGGGGCGGAGTACAGGGATCATGTCGGCACTCGGCCCGACCGAGGTTCCGGTGCCGCGCACCGGCCTGTGCACCGACGAGTCCGTCAACGGTGCTCCCTTCTACGTGATGGAGTACGTCGAAGGCACGGTCGTACGCAGTCAGGCGGATGCGAGTTCGCTCACGCTGCCCCAGCGCGCCGGCGTGCCGGCGAATCCTGGTGGACGTGTTGGCCGGGGATCCACGCGGTTGACGTGGACCAAGTCGGGCTCGGCGATCTCGCGAAGCGCTCCGAGTACATCCGCGCCAGCTCCACCGGTGGGGTGGGCAGTTCGAGAAGTCCGACGCCCAGGTGAAAGGCGGGCTCGACCTGCCCGGTGTGGAGAAGGTCGCCAAGTTGCTCGCTGAGCGGATACCAGCTCAGGTGGGCACCGCAATCGTGCACAGTGACTACCGACTCGACAACTGCATGCTCGCATCCGACGGGACGGTTGCAGCAGTGCTGGATTGGGAGATCTGCACCTTGGGCGACCCGATGGCCGACCTCGGGCTCCTCTGCGTGTACTGGACGGATCCGGGCGACGACGCAGAGCTCCCGCAGGCCACGCCGACCGCCCTGGAGGGTTTCCCGACCAAGGCAGAGATCATCGAGCGCTACGCGGCGGCTTCAGGCCGTGACATCTCCGAGCTCGACCACTACATCGCCTTCGGCTTCTGGAAGCTCACGTGCATCATCGCCGGCGTGTACGCACGCTACGCGGGTGGCGCCATGGGTGAGGTGCCCGAGGAGCAGGTGAGCAGCTTCCGCAGGATGTTGGACATGCTCGCCCTCCCACACCGGAAGCAGGCCGCGGGAGCACTCTCGTGAGCGGGCTTCTCGAATACCACGAGCATCCCGAGCTCACCGACCCGGTGCTGGTGGTCGCCCTCGACGGTTGGATCGACGCGGGGGCTTCGGCCACCGAGGCGATGTCGAGCCTGTTGGCGGGCTCCGGTGCCACGCCCATCGCCACCTTCGACGCCGACCGGTTGCTGGACCATCGGGCACGCAGGCCGATCGTGCACCTTGTGAACGGGCTCATCACCGGCCTCGACTGGCCCGCCACCGAGCTCCATGCGGGAGTCGACAACGAAGGCCGCGACATGCTGCTGCTGACCGGAGCGGAACCCGACTTCGAGTGGGCTGCCTTCACGCGCACGGTCATGGAGGCTGATGGAGGACAACGAGGCCTCCATGATGGTGTACCTGGGGGGCGTACCCCGCACCCGTCCCCCACACCCGTGCGGTGAATATGTCGATCACGACCGCGTCGAGCGACATGTCAGAGCGCCTCCGCGGGTATGTGGCGGTTCGCTCGACGTTCCCGCTGGGATCCAGACGGTGCTCGACGTGGAGGCCACCCGCATGGGGATCCCCTGCGGGTCGGGCTCTGGGCACAGGTCCCCACTACATCTCCGGCGATGGTCTACCCGGCAGCGAGCCCAGCCCTGCTGGAGGCCCTCGACGACGTGGCGGGCCTCAAGGTCGACGTGAAGGACCTCGCCGCGGAGGCTGCTGCAACAAGGGACCGCCTCGACTCGCTGGTGGCGGAGAACCCCGAGCACCAGGCGATGGTCCACCAGTTGGAGACCGTGGTCGACACCGCGGAACCCGCGGAGGAGAACGTGGGACCGTTGAGCATCGCCGACATCCCGAGCGGGACGAGCTGGCTGCCGAGTTCCAGCGCTTCCTTCAGGAACGCCCCGAGGACGACTGACACGGCCGCAGGTCAGTCCTCCAACACCGCCAGTCGCGCTGCCTCATATGAGGCCTTCGCCGCGGACCGCTGCAGCTTGCCCGAGGAGGTCTTCGGCACCGTCCCCGGCTCCACCAGGATCACCTCCTTGGGAGGGATGCCCTCGGCCTGGGTGATCGCAGCGGTCACCCTCCTTCGGATCTCCTTGAGGTCACCGCCCTTGGACTCGGCCACGACGATGATGTTCTGTGCACCGTGACGTCCGTCCACTCCGAACGCGATCACGTTGCCGGTGCGCACACCGTCCTGATCCCCCGCGACCTTCTCGATGTCCTGGGGATAGACGTTTCGTCCGCCCACGATGATCACGTCCTTCGACCGACCGCACACGACAAGCTCGCCGTCGACGGTGTAGGACAGGTCGCCGGTCCTCAGCCATCCTCCCGCAAGGAGCTCCTCGGTTGCGTCGGGCAGTTTAGCTGGTCAGGTGCTGGAGGCCCAGTCCAGTTACTTAACC